>NZ_CAXBGF010000011.1:0-150671 GCF_963975365.1 uncultured Maribacter sp.
TGGTAGAGCGCCACCTTGCCAAGGTGGAGGTCGCGGGTTCGAATCCCGTTTTTCGCTCAGAAAATGTTGCTGGCCAACATTTTTTATTTACATGCCAAATATGCTCGAGTGGTGGAATTGGTAGACACGCCGGACTTAAAATCCTGTGCTCTTTGGGGCGTGCGGGTTCAAGTCCCGCCTCGAGTACCAAAACCCTTGTTAATCATATGATTTTCAAGGGTTTTTTATTTTAACTTCTTTCTTAAGATTAGACCTGAGATTATTTTATTCAATAGAACTTAAAGTCATTGGGTATTTACTACCTTTAATCTTGACTTTAATATATGCTAAGAAAAATTATTAAAATTTTAGGTACATTAAGTCTAGTCCTAGTACTAGTTATTTTTGCCTCTAATTTTGTTATTTCAAGTACCACCGAAGACAAAACGTTTTCTGACGTTAATATTGTACCACCAAATAAGGTAGGACTTGTACTAGGGACTTCTAATAGAATAGCTAACGGTTCTTCAAATCCATACTATACCTATCGCATAAATGCAACAGTATCGTTATATAAAGCTGGCAAAATCAAATTTATTTTAGTGAGTGGTGATAATGGTAGCATTTATTACAACGAACCCAATACAATCAAGAAAGATTTAATTAAGAAAGGAATACCAGAAGAGGTGATTTTTTTAGACTATGCTGGTTTTAGAACTTTAGATTCTATGGTGCGGGCAAAATTTATTTTTGGACTCGACAACGTTACTGTAATCTCACAGAAGTTTCATAATGAGAGAGCAATATTTATTGCGGAACAAAAAGGACTAAAAGCTATAGGATTCAATGCCCAAGACTTATCTACTACACAAGGGTTTAAAGTTCATTTTAGAGAGTATTTGGCACGAGTAAAAGTTTTTATTGATATGATATTAAACACCCAGCCAAAATTCTATGGAGCCACCATTGAAATAAAATAAACAGCATCATTTACCTTAAATAGTTTACATTTATTGGTAAAACCAAACCATAAAACGTGTCAAAACTTAAAATCATATTAAGAAATTTAGGACCAGGACTTTTATTTGCAAGTATGGCAATCGGCACCTCCCACTTAGTATTATCTACAAAAGCAGGTGCACAATATGGATGGATTATGGTAATACCCATAATTCTAGCTAACATTCTCAAATATCCATTTTTTGAATTTGGAGTACGCTATACCAGTGTTACCAATAAAACCCTAATTGAAGGGTACCTGCATCGCGGCAAGGAATATTTATGGTTCTACGCAGGAATCACATTACTAACCACATTTACAATTTTAGCAGCACTGTACACCGTAACTGCAGGCTTGTTCATTAATTTGTTTAGCATTACCAACACTTCTATTTCTATTGTAGCACTAGGTTTATTTTTGACTATAAGTACGATTCTAATTTTTGGAAAATACAAATTTTTAGAGATTAGCCTAAAGTTTGTGGTAAGCATTCTCTTTATCGCATTACTCACTACAACTGTCTTAGTTCTAATTCAAGGCCCTGTCTCCCATATTCAAGATTTTAAACCAACACCTATTTTTAATGAAGTTGGCGTACTTTTCTTAATTGGTTTAATGGGCTGGATGCCAACCACCGTTGAAGCATCTAGCTGGATTAGTTTATGGAGCATTGAAAAATGGAAAACGCAAGATAAGCCAAGTTTAAAAGAATCGCTTCAGGAGTTTAATATAGGATATAGCATCACTGCGATTCTAGCAGTTTTTTTTATGATTATAGGTTGGTTTACTTTATACGGAACCAACATTCAACTTAGTACTAATGCGGTAAGTTTTGCCGACCAAGTAGTTTTATTATTTACTGAGCATATTGGTTCTTGGGCATATATTTTCATAGCAATTTCTGCTTTCGCAACTATGTTCAGTACATGTCTGACTGCCCATGATGCATTAACCAGGGTAAGTCTAGATATTGTATCTCTATTGAATCCGAAAACTAAAATATTCAGTACCAAATTAGCATTTGGCATAGGAGTACTAATTTTAATGATTGTCAACTTTATAGTCATTGCAGCATTTAGTGCAAATATGGGTAAGCTAGTGGCTTTAGCTACTTTTGTTTCATTCATAGTAGCTCCCATTATCGGCTACATGAATCTTAAGAATGTAACTAGCAATGACTTGGCTCAGGAAAATTGGCCTGGAAAATATCTCAAATTACTAACTTATTTTGGAATTGTATTCTTGTCGTGTTTTTCACTGTATTATTTTTATATCGTAATATTCTAAATAAGTAGTAGTAACACTAATCTACAACCACAAACAAAGTACGTTCATTTTGTTTATGAAGAAAATCTAAGCAATATGCTCCATTAATACAGTTGTTTTTAATCATTTCCTCACCATACCCGATTGCCTCAACAATATTATTAGAGGCTAAACCATTCTTAAACAAATAATTTTTTATAACATTAGATCTATCTTGTGATAGTTTCTTATTAAAAGTATCACTACCTCTACTATCAGTGTAGGTTTCAATTTTTAACCTTAATTGAGGAAAACGCGATACAGCATCTACAACCTTATTCAATTCAGCTTCTACTTGTGCATTCAAAGCAGCTTTTCCTTTATCGAAATAAAATTTATCAAGTTTTAAAATTGTTTTGCCTTCGCTTTCCAAAACCAAATCCTCAAACCTAGCAAGCCCTAACATATAAGAAGTGGTTTGAATTTCTTCCATTCCCTCTTCTGAATAGGAAGTTGAAAAAATAGAATATCCATCCTTTAAAACCTGTATTGTTACTTGTTTTTGCCAAGGAATTTCAATTCTAAAATCTCCTGTCTCAGCAGAGCTTACCTCCGCTAATATTTCACCCTTATGGTTTAACAACCTCACTTGCCCGCCACTTACCCCATTTTTTTTCTTTAAGTCTACAACTTTTCCACCTAAAGAAAATGTTTTTAAACCTGGTAAGTTCTTTAATGTAAACCGATAAAGATCATCTCCACCTTTACCTCCTTTACGATTAGATGAAAAATACCCTGAGAAACTTTTATTCTCGTTCTGCTTAATTATAAAACCAAAATCATCGGATATTGAATTTATACCCTCCCCAAGATTTACTGGTATGGTATACGAATCATTTCCTATTATATTTGATTTATAAACATCCATTCCACCTAATCCGTAAAAAACATCAGAAGAAAAATACAAGCTTCCTTCAAAGACAAAAGGAGCAATTTCATTTCCTGGTGAATTAATTCTCGGGCCTAAATTTATAGGCGCAGACATTATTTGCCCGTTGTTTGTATATACATAATACAAATCTGTACCACCATAACTGTCATCGAAATTAGCAGCAAAATATAATCGCTCAGACTTGTCATCGAAATATGGATAATAAAACGATGTACTTAGATCTTTTAATATAAATCGAAATCGTCCAGTATCGCTTAACATACCGATAGCCAATGTGTTTTTACCATTTTCATCATACCTAAGCTCATCATCTTCCGTGTTTGAGAGAATATAGAAGAATGTTGATAATTTATTAGAATAGAAAGGAGTAGACTTATGAAACTTTGTTGCTGGTATTTTATCAAAAACCTCAACATCCATTAATTGATTATTAGCATTCAGTTTACCAAAATAGATATCTAAATATGATTCTCCCGAAGGCTCATAAACTTTTTTAGCATTTTGAAGTCTACTACTACTAAACAACAAACCATTTTTATAAAAAGCAGGTGAGAAATCTGCTTGCGGACTATTCACAACTACATCTGCAATAACACTATTATCACTTTCTTTAGGAATTTCTAAAAGACTATAATTAAACTCTGCATTCTCTAAAAGCTCTGGTGATAACATATCAGCTTTCGACCTTAAAAAGTTCTTTATCCTATCTCTTTCCGAGTTTTTTGATAGACTTTGAAGCATTTTATTAAATCGGTTAACCGACATAATGGTGTCAATCTTGTTCACTTCTAAATAAAGTTCCGAGGCATTATCAAAGCTACCTGTATTAAAATAAGAATCTGCAAGGTTTAATAACTGATGGTTCGTTAATGGATTCTTTTCCATTTCACTTCTATATTCCATTATTGCTTGTTGGTATTGATAGCTATAATAAAGATTATCAGCTTTAGATTTTTTCTCCTGTGCTGAAACCATCAATGGAACGAAAACTAGCAATACTATGATTAACTTAAATCTCATGTTAGTGCACTTTAAAAGAATCGAGGTGAATCAATTTGTTTAGGTTTACTTTTTGCATTTTTATCAGTTCCATCTTTTGTAGAATCAGCTCCTTCTCTACCTAAATAGAATTTAAGTATAATCTCATGTGACCCATTATTAAACTCGCCAAGTAAATTGGTATTATAATCGTATGAATATCCTACGAATAATGAGTTTGAAACTTGAAGACCTGCCAAACCACTAAATGCATTCTCTATACGATAAGACACTCCAGCGGTAAATACGTCTGAAATTAAAAAATTACTAGATAAGTTCACGTTAACTGGTGAGCCTTTAAGTGTATTAATTAAGAAAGCTGGTTTAAATTTTAGATTATCCGAAAGGTCGAAAATGTAACCTCCAATAAAATTGAATTGTAGCTTGTCCTCTACTATTGAAGCCACTTCTTCATTGTATACCCCTTCAGTTAAAAAATTCGGTACGGAGGCTCCTAGATACCAAATATCTGAATATAGGAAAGCACCCGCACCAACTGTTGGGTAAAACTTGCTTAGCATTTCACCATTAAGATTTTCACCAGGATTTTCAAAAGTCCCTTTTGTAAAGTCAACATTTAAAAATGACCCACCTGCATCAATACCAAAAGATAATTTTGTTTCATCGGTTACCATTAACTGATATGAATAAGAAATATCAGCATAGGTTTGAGAAACTGGCCCTAATTGATCACTTATAACATTGAGACCTAGGCCTACTTTCTCATTTTTAAAAGGCAGATTAGCTCCGAATCGAAATGTGCGTGGTGCACCAGGTACATCTATCCACTGAGCTCTGTAAAGTCCAGATAATTCAGGAGTCTCAACAGTACCGACATACGCTGGGTTAAAACTACCAATATTATACATGTATTGAGTGTACTGTGGTTCTTTCTGCCCAAATGCATTGAAGCCTAACAGAGAAAATAGCAAAAACGCTACAGTATAACTCGATTTATTAAAGTTATAATCCATAATTTATTTTATCTAATAAGCTGTATCCAGCCCTTATCGATTATAGCCGGTAGTTCATTAATATTATAATCCATAATATAAAAATAAGTTCCTTTAGGCACTTCTTTCCCTTTATAGGTTCCGTCCCAAACATCAACGGTAGTCTGAGTTTCAGGAGTAACTAAATTGGCACCTTCAAAAACCAGATTTCCATAACGATCATATATAACAATTTTATATTTTATCCCCGCTCTAGATTGAGTATCTGAGTCCCTAAGATTAATTCTTAGTACATCATTAGTATTATCGCCATTCGGTGAAAATTGATTAAAAAGGAACCCCGGGTCTGCAGAAGTTGGTATGCTAACCTTAACATCTACAGTACTATTATTATTTGCCACAACACCATCTGTTGGCGATGACCTAATCAATGTGGCCGTATTACTAAAAGTCCCCTCTAGTGGCACTAATACTGTAATTTCTAATGTTACTGCATTTTGTTCTCCTACTTCTAACGATTCAATAGTCCACCCACCTGTTGTCTCATTATAATCACCGGTAGTTGAAACATCGCTTATGTAAATAAAACCAGCATCTGGCCCAACAGCAAGAATATCTTCAATCTCGATATTATTAATTGTGTCCCCATTTACAGATTTATTTTCTACACGAATTGTAAATGTTATCTGTTCACCTAATAACGGAGTTTTGTTATCAACTGTCTTGATAACTTCAAGATCAATACCTTCTGGTACTTCAGTATTTAGAATTACGGTAGACTCATCGTTTGCCGGATTGTTATCTGATGGTATCGACTCTAATAAGGTTGCCGTATTTTCATAAGGACCTACTTCAGAAACAGTAACCGTTATGGTAAGTTCTGCAGACAAACCAGCTTCAAGTTCTGCTATGTTCCAAATACCTGAAATTTCATCGTAATCGACTGAGGATTTAGACACAAAATCAAAACCTAATTCTAATAAGTCTCCTATAACAATTGCCCTAGCAGTTCTATCAGATAAATTTGTGACCATTATTTCAAAAACAATAGTATCACCGATTTGTGCATCTACATTATCAACAGATTTCAAAATTTCTAAATCTATCGGATCATCGCAACTTGGTGATGCTACAGGATCACAAGGATCATCTGGATCAGAACCATTGGTTTGTTCGTCTAAATCTGACAAACCATCGCCATCAGTATCGCAGCTACCATTAAATCGGTTGGGAATACATGGGTTGTCATTAGCAGGATCTTGCTGGTTATTTACACCATCATTATCCGTATCCTCGGTATTTGAATCTAAAGCATCAATAATTCCATCACTATCCTCATCTAATGGGTTGGCTATATCAGCACCAACTTCTTCACCATCTTCAATACCATCACCGTCAGTATCTGGGTTGTTAGGATCTAAACCTAATGCTACTTCTTGACCACCTAAAAGTCCGTCATTATCATCATCCGATTCACAATCACTAACAGTAACAGTAATATCTATTGTAGAATTGACACATGGCGCCGTTGAATTCGTAGTCGTAAATCTGAAAACATAGGCTCCTGAAGCTAATGCTTCAAAGTCAACAACATTGGTAGAGTTTATATTCACATCTTCAGGACCAGACACAAAAATCCATACACCAGGGTCAGCCCCAGTAAGTCTGGTATCTAAATCTAAACTGGTAAGACCATTGGCTGTTATATTACATATAGAGGCATTCTGAGCAGTACCCGTATTTGCCTGAAATCCTATTCTAGCAATTACTGGTTGCCTTTCGGTCGCACATTCATTTTCGGAAGCCTCAACATAATAGGTAGTTGTAGCAGTTAAAAGTGGTGTTGTGTATGTTTCTCCAAAAGCTATAGGCGTATCTGAGACTAATGAATCATACCAATTAACAGAAGCTCCATCACTTGGCACAACACTAAACAACAATGTTCCTGGCCCACAACGTTCATTACCGTTAATAGTAACCAACTGAGGAATGATATTCCGAACAATTTGAACTTCAATATTACCACTCGCACAATTATTTACGGCATCATAGAAAAAGCCATAATAGGAGGCCGGTGTGCTAACATCTTGAGCTTCTGCAACCGTCAAATGTGAGTTTGTTATTAACGGGTTAGAAACCCTACTCCAAGTTAAAACAGTACCGCTAGGTGCTGGGGTATCAGTGAAATCAAATAGATTGGCTGAAAAAGCACTACCTGTATCAACCACACAATAAATTGGAGAAACCGATGCATCTAAAACCGGTGCAGCAACACAATTATCATCATCATTTATTGCACCTATTGCTGTACCTCCATTTACTAGCTGCACATTATTGGTCGGCATTCCTAATTGAACCTCAAAAGTTTCTGTATTTTCTAAAACTGCATCATTATTTATAGGCACCGTAATCGTCTTAGTTTCATTTGCTGTACCCGTAAAAATTAATGTGCCGGGAGTACCAGTATAATCTGTTCCCCCACCTATTGCAGTATCCTCAAAAAAAGAATAAGATACTTGTGTACCGCCGACTACTGCAATATCTAAAACAACATTAAAGATAAATTGCCCAGAGGCTAAATCTTCATTTTCCGTAACATCAGAAATAGTTAAAGTAGCTTGGTCATTATCATTTATTTCAACAGTTGCCGTTTGCGTAGCTACAGCCCCTAAAATGTAACCAGTTCCGGTGCCAAGTGTAATAATTACAGTTTCGGTACCTTCTTGTATTTGGTCGTTAGCAGGACTGATTAAAATTTGCCCTGACTGATCTCCTTGAGGAATATTTATTGCGTTAGCACTAATAACTGTATAATCGGTACCGTTAACCGCTGAACCACTTATTATATAATTAATGGTCATGGTACTGCCTGTATTGTTTGGAGCACTAAGGCTAATGGTAAATTCACCTGTAGCTAAGGCACCATTACTTTCTGCAGCTGTAGCATCAGATGTAGTAATTCGAGCTACGTTTGCATCATCACTAACAATAATAACCGTTGCATTATTTGGAGTACTAATCGTGTAGCCTATACCTGTAGCTAGGGTTAAAACAACCGTTTCATTACTTTCTATATCAGGATCATTAATTGGTGTCACCGTTACAATACCGGTACTTTGACCATTTGCAATAGAAACCGAACCACTTAATGCATTAAAATCAACTCCAGAAGTTGCTGTACCCGTTATTGTATAATTGACAACTATAGGAGCACCCGTATTGTTAAGTATTAGTGGACCTGAAGGATCGCTAGAAGAACGCAAACTTACAGTAAAAACTCCATTACCAAGAGGACTCTCATTTGCAGTTGCATCTGTAGAAGCAATTGATACAACATACGTATCGGTATCATCTATAGTTACCGTTGCTGTTGTTGTTGCAGTGGCTCCTAAATCGTAACCAGTACCTATACCCAAAGTAACAATGACCGTTTCCGAAATCTCAACAGTATTATCATTAATTGGTGTAACCGTTATTATTTTATTTTGTTGACCATTTGCAAAACTAACGGAGCCTGTAAGTGCGGTATAGTCCGTTCCTGAGATAGCAGTTCCGCCTACAGTATAATTTACAACTACCGGACCTCCGGTGTTATTGACTTCATCTAAACTTACAGTAAATGTCCCTGTGTTGGTAACAGGAGTAGCTTCAGTAGCGGTACCATCAGTTGCGGTAATAGTCGCCGTAAATACGTCATCATCTACAATGGTTACCGTATCTGTATTGGGAGTTCCAATTTCATACAATGCGCTATTTACGTTATTTAAGGTTATAACAACCGTTTCGTCTCCTTCTACTAGTACATCATCTATAGGAAGAATATTAATATTCGTAGAAATCGCTCCATCGGCAATAGATGCAATACCAGAAATAGTATAATCTTGTCCAACGCCTTGTGCTGCACTCCCTGTCAAGGTGTAATCAACAACTAACGCACTTCCTGTATTATTTTGTTCACTCAATTCTATTCTAAAACGACCATCGTTACCGGATCCATCTTCATTTGTACTCGGACTATTCGCAAGAACGGTTACCTGGCCCAAATCATCATTCGTTATAGTTCCAATAGCTGTATCTCCTGAAATTATATTGGCATTACTGGCACTAGTAAGGGTAACTACAAAAGTTTCGTCATCCTCGATTACGGTATCGTTCCCTGTAGTTACGGCTAATTGTTTTGAAACATCCCCTGATAAAAAAGCAACAGTTCTTTGTGCACCATTATAATCTTCCGGGTCAACTATCGGCGTCGTTCCTAAGGTTGCAGTTCCCCCACCAAAATTAATAGTGACCGTATAATCAAATAATGCAGCTTTATCTGCTACTATATTAAATACCAGATTAGTGCCTTCAACAGCCGATATATCTGAAATACTCAACGTTGCGGTATCGTCATCTAGTATATTGACTATTGCAGTTTGATTTGCGCCTAATTCATAAGCTGCATCTGACAATATTTCAACAACTACCGTTTCTGTCCCTTCTAATAAAACATCTTGAAGAGAAGTACTTACATTGATCAATGAACTACCTCCTAAAGTGAAGTCGTATGTTACATCTACCTCTCCACTTAAAGCTACAAAATCTACACCAGAGGTAGCAGTACTACTTACCAAAACGGTATATAATACTGTCACTGTGCCTGTGCCAAATAATGGAGCGACAGAAACCTCAAAACTACCAGGAGTCGGACTACCTTCTATAGCATCGGCATTCTTTACAATGGAAACAGTTTGCCCAAAGACATTTTGAAATGAAACTGCAAGAAAAACGAATCCAAAAACCAATAAAGACTTCTTAAATTCACTTCTAATTATAGGGTTTAGTAAACCAGAATATAATTTCATTTTCATAGCGTTCTTTACATTTCCATCAATTCTATTGAAGAATAGTTCCTATTCCACAACCAAAAATAAGGGCCTCAATATTACAAAAAAATCAAGGTAAACTTCTCATAAACAGCTGAAAAAAGGATTTATGGGTTGAATGGTAATATTAAGAAAGCAATGCTTAGTTCAAAAGCTCAGGGGATTGCGTTGTAACGGTCGACTCTATTTTTTTCACTAACCCTTGTAATACTTTGCCCGGTCCTATTTCAGTAAAAATCGTAGCACCATCTTTCACCATTTGTTGAACGCTCTGCGTCCATTTAACTGGCGCCGTTAATTGCAACATTAGGTTCTTCTTAATCTCTGCCGGACTATTTACTGCAGTAGTCGTTACATTTTGATAGATAGGACAACTTGGAGTTGCGAAATTCGTATTATCTATTGCAGCTGCCAATTCTTCTCTAGCCGGCTCCATTAACGGAGAATGGAATGCCCCTCCAACAGGTAACATCAATGCTCTTCTCGCACCAGCTTCTTTTAATTTCTCACATGCAAACTCTACCGCCGCCACTTCACCAGATATCACTAACTGACCTGGACAGTTATAATTAGCAGCTACCACAATACCTGAAGTTTCTGAACATATTTTCTCTACAAGACTATCTTCTAGCCCTAAAACAGCGGCCATTGTCGAAGGTTTTAACTCACATGCCTTTTGCATGGCCAAAGCCCGTTGCGACACCAATTTTAATCCATCTTCAAAACTTAGCGTATTATTCGCTACAAGCGCAGAAAATTCACCTAAAGAATGGCCGGCAACCATGTCTGGTTTAAACGAATCACCCATCACCTTACTCAAAATAACAGAGTGCAGAAATATAGCTGGCTGTGTAACTTTGGTCTCTTTTAATCCTTCGGCAGTACCATTAAACATTACTTCTGTAATATCGAAACCTAAAATATCATTTGCCTTTAAGAACAACTCTTTTGCAATAGGATATTTCTCATATAAATCAAGACCCATTCCAACAAATTGAGCACCTTGCCCAGGAAAAACATATGCGTTCATAACTTTTAATTTTGGTGCGGCAAAAGTACGTATTTTAGATAGATTGCCATATTGAAATTATGTACAGCCTCTATTCTGACTCTTTGAACCAACCTGAGTACATTATATAAGCTTCTGCTATTCTATTTATTTCACCTGAACTTAATTCGGGACTGATATCTTTTATTTTCTTCGCTGGCATACCCGCAAATATACTTCCCGATGGTACATGGGTACCTTTAGTAAGGACAGCTCCGGCTGCGATTATGCTGTTACTTTCTACAATACAATCATCCATAATAATACTACCCATACCTATCAACACATTATCCTGAACAGTACACCCATGCACAATAGCATTATGACCAATAGATACATTGTTACCTATTGTTGTTGGCGATTTTTTATATGTACAATGAATAACAGCCCCATCTTGAACATTTACCTTATTGCCCATTTTAATAAAATGCACATCGCCCCTAAGCACAGCATTGAACCAAACACTGCATTGCTTACCCATTATTACCTCACCTACAATAGTTGCATTTTCAGCAATAAAGCAATCATCACCAATTACAGGTTCTTTACCTCTAACACCTTTTATCATCCCTATTTTTATTTATTTAATTAAAATACGACAGAAAATCCTTCTTTTTAGATGCTGAAACCATCACTTCTTTTCCGTTGGACATTACTACACTACCACCTTTTCCCTTTCTATATTTTACCACCTCATTCACGTTTACCAAAAAGGATTTATGCACACGTGCAAAAGGAAAGTCCGCCAAAGCATCTTCAAAATATTTCAATGTCTTACTCACCAATATTTTCTTATTCAGTAGATAAATCTCAGTGTAATTATCATCAGCCTTACAATAAAGAATTTCAGAAACATTCAATATTTGGAATCCGTCTTGTTGAGGCAAGGTCAATTTACCTTCAACCCCTTTTGACTTGGTCGTTAGAACCTCACCTTCTAAACTTGCTTCTTTTTCCCGTATACCTTCAACATAATTAACAGCATTAATTAATTCATCAATATTAATTGGCTTCGTTAAATAATATGCTGCATGATTATTCAATGCATCTTTTGCATAATGGTCGTATGCGGTAACAAAAATAGTTTCAAAAGTTCTATCGGGTAGCTGATCTAATAAATCGAAAGCATTACCAAAAGGCATCTCAACATCTAAAAATACAAGATCCAGAGTATTATTTTCTATCAACATTAAAGCTTCTTTAATTGACGACGCCTCACCGACCAAATCTAAACTCTGACAATATTTACCAATGTAATTTCTTAGAATTTCTCTACTATTGGCCTCATCTTCGACCAAAATTGCTTTTAAACTCATTTTTCTTTTTTTAATATGAAAAGCACCTTTGTTCCTGAACCATCTATTTCTAAATCTGATATCTGAATACCCACCTTATCAGAATACATATCATTTAAAATCGCAACTCTTTTTTTGATGATACCCATGCCTTTAGATTTTTGTTTCTTTTGGTTCTGAGTTTTAATGGAAGCCGATTTCTTTCGCCCTATACCATTGTCAGTAATACATATCGCAATTGAATTACTAGTGTTTTCCTTTATAGAAACCAACAATAAACCTTTAGTTTCCCTATACCTTAAACCATGCCAAATAGCATTTTCAATGTAAGGCTGCAAAAGCATAGGGGGTATTTGATACTTAGAAATTTGAACATCCTCATTTATGATAATTTCATATTCGAACTTATCCTCAAACCTCGAATGTTCTAATTTCATATAAAGTTCTAACTGCTGCAATTCTTTTTCTAATGGGATAAAATCTTCTTCAGAATTTTCGAGTACCGAGCGCATTAAAGTAGAGAAATTACTTAAGTACCTATTGGCGCTTCTTTCATCGCTTTTAGAAATAAAATTATTAACCGAATTTAAAGCGTTGAATATAAAATGCGGATTCATTTGTGACCTCAGCGATTTTAATGCTAATAAATTATTGGCCAATTTTTGCTGCTGATTGCTTCGATAAAAGAAGAATGCAGCTAAAAGGGTTAATAGCAGTCCGAAAATCAATGAATAAATAATCAATTGTTGCCGTGCATTACTCTCTTGTGCCAGCTCTTGCTCTGTTAATGCTAAATCATATTTACTTTGCGATAATTCTCGCTCTTGCTCTAGTCCTGTTAATCTATTTTGGGCGCTGGCGATTTCCCTATTAAATCTAGTTGCTCTAAAAATTTCCTGCTCCTTACGCACATATAATGAATCGACCAAAGCGACATACGATTGATAGGTGTCTAAGGCTTTAGTAAAATCACCTTTCTCTTTATACACTTCAGAAAGTTTTCTAGTGGCATCTTTTTGTACAACAAGATCATCTTCATAATTAGCCTCAACAATACTTCTTTCTAAAAAAGGTATTGCCTCGTTATACTTATCTTGAGAGATATACGCATTTGCTATTTTATAATTAATTCGTTGCGATGTTATTGTATCACCAAGTTCTAACTTAGTTACCCCTGCATTAGGTGTGCTAAGCCTCTTTAAATCTTGCAAACTATTTTTTCGCATAGTAATCTCTTCACTATACCTGCTTTTTGCATTGTAAAAATCAGCTACTTTTTCTTTTTCCTGCAAGGCTCTTTTAGGTGCCTGCTGGGTCGCCAACTCAAGTGAATTTCCGTAGTATGCTTCAGCTTCTATTGTTTGATTACTTAAAGAGTATGTGTCAGCAATTTTAGAATTAAGATCTGTCATTTTCGACGTAATCTGACTCTTATTGGCAATTATGAGTCCTTTATTATATAATTGAATTGCTTCAGAAATCTTTCCGTCACCCTTTTTCGCATCACCTAATAACTCATAACATTGTACTCCTTGGTACGAGGGCATTGATTTAATTTCCAACAAAGGATGTAATAAATTAAAAGTTTCTTTAAATCTGGAGGTTAGATTATAAGCCTTAGCCAATAATAATGAAGTTGCAATCGTCCTATTTGCATCTAAAGCATCTTCATAATTATCGATCGCTAAATCTAATTGCCTATGGTATTGATAAATTTCACCAAGCTTGGACAATGATCTTGCCAATTCCTTTTTTCTACCCCTTTTACCTAGTAAGGATATTGATTGTGCTACATAATCAATACTCTTTTCAATATTCTGCGCTTTATATTTCTCGGCAGAATCTAGTAAAGCTTGATGTTCTAAAGAAATATTAGGTGATGATTTTGATTTAGTACTGATTGATGAAGTTTCAAAATCTTCTACTAATATGAGAACATCATCTTTTTGCTTAACGTTATATTGTAAAGTTTGTATGTCTTCGTGCTCAATTATAAGTACATCGCCAATTCTTGTTTTAATTTCAAATTCTCCAAGCCCATTAGTTACCACAAAGTTTCCTAAATTATTTGAAATTGACACACCAGAAATAGGTCTACCGGTATTCTTAGCTTCGACCTTACCCTTTAAAATGAAATTTAGGGAAACATTTTGTATTTGAGAACGACTTGAAAAAGTTCCCAAAACAAAGAAGAGAGATATATAGAATATTAATTTTTTCATTCGCTATGATTACTGTAAACTTAGCTGATTTATGTGTTACAAAAAAATAGGTTAAACGCCAAAAACAGCCATTTAACGCTCAATTTAATTAGTTTACAAACTCATCGGAGCATTTAACTAAGTGAGATGGTACGTTTACTCAATACCATTATTTTTAAAGAAACATTGCCATTAGTTTTAGCCTTGAATTTAAAACTACAATCATGAAAACATTAAAAAAAATAACAACTTCGGGATTACTTTTGTTTGCCATAACAACTGTATTTAGTTGTGTAGACGAACCTAAACAAAAACAAATTGAACTAATTGCACATGCTCATTCCACTTTTGAATTAAAAAAAGATAATACTGTACAAATTGCATTATTACTTGACACAAGTAATAGTATGGACGGTTTAATTAACCAAGCAAAATCTCAGCTTTGGGATATTGTAAATGAATTTAGCCTTGCAAAATATGGCAATGATGCAAGACCGAATTTACAAATTGCACTGTATCAATATGGCAACGACAATTTATCGGCAGATGAAGGTTATATTCAACAAGTATTGGGTTTTAGTAGCGACCTTGATGAAATATCTGAAAAACTATTCTCATTGACGACCAATGGTGGGGAAGAATATTGCGGTAAAGTTTTGCAAACATCGTTGGCTCAGTTACCTTGGAACAAAAACCCAGATTTATTACGCATGATTTTTATTGCTGGCAATGAACCATTTGATCAGGGGCGATTCAATTACAAAACTGCATTGACCAATGCAAACGAGAAAGATGTTGTTATCAATACCATTTTCTGTGGAAGCTACGAACTGGGCATTAATACCAATTGGAAAAATGGAGCTACACTAACCGGTGGCGAATATATGGCCATTGACCACAATAAAGAAGTTGTTCATATAAATACGCCATACGATGAAATCATTATAAAACTAAATTCGAAACTTAACAAGACCTACATTTCTTATGGTTCTTTGGGCAAAACAAAAATTATAGCTCAAGAAGTTCAGGATAACAATGCACTAGCAATGCAAGAAGCTGTTGCTATTAAGAGGGCTGTAAGCAAAAGCTCAAGGCTTTACAATAATAAAAAATGGGATTTGGTTGATGCTTATGATGATGCCGAATTTGAAATCAGCTCAGTAGCGAAAGACGAGTTACCTGAAGAACTACAAAGCAAGAGTGAAAACGAAATCAAGGAGTACGTTGAATTGAAGAAAAATGAGCGAGAAGAAATTCAAAAAGAAATAAAAGAGTACAATTCTAAACGCTTAGCCTATATCGCCGAAAATCAAAAAAGCAATAGTTCAGGTGAGCTAGAAAACGCAATGATTCAAGCCATTAAAAAACAAGCTGCATCAAAAAACTACAATTGGGATTAATCTTAAAAAATCTCATTGGCCTGTTTTAACTTAAACGGGCCTTTTTTAATTAGCTGCCGGACAATAGCAATCGTACTTACGTTCGGTCTGTCCGAAATCGTAACCAATGGTAATCTGATGAAACCCACCATTATCGAAACGAATATCACCCATTTGATAAGAATAGTTATAAGACACCATGAAATTATTAATATTAGCCCCAACTATAGGTGTTACAAGTTGTAAACGTTGTTCTCCAAAACCATTTACAGTTTGAAATTGAGCACCATCAAAACTTCTTCTATAAGAGAGTCCGCCCCAAATACGACCAAAATCAACATCCTTATACACCTTTGCATTGATATCCATGGTTTTCTCTTTAGTAAACTCGGTCATTTGGAACAATATAGATGGTTCTACTTGCCACTCACTTTTTCCAAACACATAACCAGCAGAAACCAAGTATCTTCTAATATTATCAATAACTAATTGGTCTGGGTTATCTTGTCTATCTCTGTAATACACATTTCTTTTACTACCTGTTAATGCGTTGGTAACTGCAAAATGAGTGTAGAATTCTTGAAAATTATATGAAATACCAATATCAACGTTAGTATATGATGCGCTCAATTTTATTCCAGATACAGCAGGATCTGGGATAACAGACCTAAATTCGGTTTCATCTAAACTACTCTGCAAAATTGTACCACTTAATCCGAAAGATAATTGATTCAAAACTCTCATATCACTGCTACCCATTCTTAAATGGTGCGCATATGTTAATTTCAATCCTGTTTGTGAATGATAGCCATTTGCATCATTAAAAAGAATGGCGCCTATTCCACTTGGTGTGTCTCCTATTCTAAAATGTGCATTTATTGTTTGTAAACTTGGGGCATCATCTACATCGAACCATTGCTTTCTGGCGGTTGCCCTAATTTTTCCTCCTTCACCTATACCTGCCATAGAAGGAAATACCAAATAATAATTATCAGATAAATAATCAAAATATACAGGTATGCCCTCCTGTGCTCTAGATTTAGCACCTATCATTAACACGGTAAACAATAGTAAAATTTGGTATCTCATCTTTGGGATTATAAACTAGACCTTAGTTTTAATAATATAAAGTGTATAACGGGTTAACCACAACATTATTATATAAGACTAAACTTAGATTTCCTTCGTATTTTTGCATAAATTAATTGAAAAATGAAAGAGTATTCTATTACAGTTGTTAAGACAAATAACCCCAATATACTAAAGTTTGAAACTAATCATCTATTAGTTCAACGCAAAAATTACGAGTATAAAAATATTGATGAAGCCAAAAATTCCCCGTTGGCACAACAATTATTCTATCTTCCATTTATAAAGACTGTTTATATTTCTGGCGATTTCATTGGCCTAGAACGATACGATATCGTTAAGTGGGAAGATGTAAAAGATGAGGTTGCGCAACAATTGGTCGAATACTTGAACGCAGGAGAACCTATTGTTATGGAAGAAGATTTGGATAAACCAATACCTGTAACCGTTTATGCAGAGGTTACTCCAAACCCATCTACGATGAAGTTCGTAGCCAGTAAAAAAATAGTTGGTTCCGCGTTTGAATTCAAAAACATTGACGAAGCCCGAGATTCAAAATTAGCAACAGCATTATTTCAATTTCCATTCGTGAAACAAGTGTTTATTGATGAGAATTATGTTTCGGTTTCAAAATACGAGGTTGCCGAGTGGGAAGACATTAATATAGAATTAAGAGAAGTGATTAGAAACTTTATCGCTGACGGAAAAGAGATTGTTGCAGATAACGCAAAATCAATTGGTGCCGAAGCACAAGTTTCTGAAACGGTATCCGCAGAAAGTAAAATGACGCTAGATGAAACATCTCAAGAAATTGTGGATATTTTGGAAGAATATGTTAAACCAGCAGTTGCAAGTGATGGAGGCAATATTATGTTCAAATCTTATGATAAGGACAGTAAAACTGTAAACGTAATATTACAAGGAGCGTGCAGTGGTTGTCCTTCTTCAACGTATACCTTAAAAAACGGTATAGAAACTATGCTTAAAAATATGATGGGTGATAAAGTAAATGAGGTGGTAGCCCTAAACGGTTAAAAAACCCTTGAATATCATCAAATTTTGCCTTCAAATTTAATAACTTAGGGTAAATCTATAAATCATTAATTATGGCAGTTTTAAAAGTGATCGAAATATTAGCAAATTCTGATAGTGGATGGGAAGATGCAGCAAAACAAGCAGTTTCTGAAGCCTCTAAATCGGTAAAGAATATAAAATCGGTTTATATCAATGAGCAAAGTGCAACTGTTGAAGATGGCAAAATCAAAAATTACAGAGTCAATGTTAAAATCACTTTCGAAGTGAAATAACTAAAATCAAACACTTTTAAAAGCGCCAAAAGGCGCTTTTTTTTGTCCTAAAATTAATACGTATCCTAATGGCTAAGCATCCAAAATTTACTAATAATCTAATCAAAGAAAGTAGTCCGTACTTACTTCAACACGCCCATAACCCCGTAAATTGGGAAGCATGGAACGCTGATGTTTTACAGCGAGCAAATGAGGAAAACAAACTTATTTTAATAAGTATTGGCTATGCTGCTTGCCATTGGTGCCATGTCATGGAACATGAATGTTTTGAAGATGAGGATGTTGCTAGGGCCATGAATTCTCATTTTATCAATATTAAGATTGATCGTGAAGAACGACCAGATATTGACCACATATACATGGATGCTTTACAAATGATGACCGGCAGTGGTGGTTGGCCGCTAAATATTTTAGCATTACCAGATGGCAGACCCTTCTGGGGTGCAACTTTTGTAAAAAAACAAGAATGGATTCAAGTACTAAACCAATTGCAAGAGTTATATGAAAATAATCCTCAAAAAATCATAGGGTATGCCGAAAACATGGCTCATGGATTAAAAGAAATAAATGCCGTAACTATTGAGAATAATAATGACCCCATAACAGTATCTGACATAAAAAAAATAGTAAAAGATTGGTCTACCTATTTTGACACGTTCTTAGGTGGTTATAAAAGAGCGCCTAAGTTTATGATGCCCGTTAATTTAAATTTTCTTTTACATTACGGGCACTCGCAAAAAGATGAAGAAATCAATGAATATGTACATACCACATTGACCAGAATGGCTTGGGGCGGTATATTCGACCATGTAGGTGGTGGTTTCTCTAGATACTCGGTAGACACGAAATGGCATGTCCCTCATTTTGAAAAAATGCTTTATGATAATGGGTTATTAATCAGTCTATACGCCAAAGCATATGCGGTTACAAAGAATATCCTTTTTAAAAATGTAGTGGAAAAATCTATTTCTTTTATTAAAGAAGAACTTTTAGATATAAGTAATGGTTTTTACTCTTCACTTGATGCCGATAGTTTATCAGATACAGGAAAATTGGTAGAAGGAGCATTTTATGTTTGGCAAGAAAAAGAACTTCGAGAGATTCTCACTGATAATTATGCTCTTTTTGCTGATTATTATAATATCAATTCTTATGGTTATTGGGAAGAAGATAACTACGTGTTAATTAGGGATGCGGAAACAACCGAAATTGCAAATAGGCATAATTTATCAGAAAAAAAAGTACTCACAATACTAACAAAATGTTTAAAATCATTAAAACAAGAACGCGAGAAAAGAGACAAACCAAGACTTGATGATAAAATTCTAACCTCGTGGAATGGACTAGCCTTAAAAGGACTTACAGATGCTTATAGGTATTTGGAAAACAGCGCGTATTTAGAACTAGCACAACAGAATGCAGATTTTATTCTAAACAATTTAGTTGATAAAGAAAATGGACTTTACCACAACCATAAAAATGGAAAAAGTACCATTGTAGGTTTTCTTGAAGATTATGCTACGGTAATTGAAGGCTTTATAGGTTTATTTCAAGTAAGCTATAATGAAAAATGGCTTCACCACAGTTTAAAACTAACTCACTACGTACTCGATAATTTTTCAGATACCTCCACAGGTTTGTTTTTCTTCACCTCGAATAAAGGAGAAACATTAATTAGAAAAACCTTAGAAGTAGCTGATAATGTAATACCCTCATCAAATTCAATTATGGCCCATAACCTATTAAAACTTTCTAAATATTTTCCGGAAGAAAGTTTTGAAATCAGATTGAATCAAATCATGAATACAATGCGAAAATCAATTACAGATAATCCACAAAATCACGCGAATTGGCTTCACTTATCACTATTAATGGGTCAAGATTACTATGAAATTGTCGTTATCGGCAAAAATTTTAAACCCTTATGCAAAAGCATAATGAATAGCTACTTGCCAAATACTATATTTGCCGCTTCAAATTCTAAGACAAGTAATTTACCCCTGCTAATGAATAGGTATATCGAGAACAAAACGCTGATATATGTTTGCAAACATGGCACATGTCAATTACCCATTGAAGAAACCGAGGAAGCCTTAAAATTAGTAAAGACACAATTTTAATAATTTTTTAATGCCTAACATTTAAATTTGATTTTATAAATTTTAGGTATTAAATAGCAAAAATCAGATAAAGACTATGGATAAAATAATGAATCTTCAAGAACATGCAGATAATATAATTTCCTGGTTATGGGCTGCGATGCCTAACTTGCTTTGGGCTATCTTTCTATTATTTGCGGGAACATATGTTATTCGTTTCATTAATAGAATGGTACGTAAATTCTTTTTAAGGAAAGACTATGATTTGGCTTTGGAAACCTTTCTGCAAAGCTTTATCAACATAGCCTTAAAAATAATACTATTTGTTTTAGTTATTACTCAACTTGGCGTTCAAACAACCTCTTTAGTTGCGGTACTTGCCTCTGCTGGTTTAGCAATTGGTTTAGCATTACAAGGATCATTGGCTAATTTTGCAGGCGGAGTACTAATATTAATATTTAAACCCTTTAAAATTGGAGATTTTATTTCTGCTCAAGGCGTTGATGGAACCGTAAAGGAAATATCGATTTTCACTACAAAAGTAAGCACCTTCGGAAACCAATTGGCGATAATACCAAATGGACAACTTTCTAATAATACTATTGTCAACTATAATGCGCAAGATACCAGAAGGGATAAAATTGATGTTGGTATTGGGTATGGTTCAAACATAAAACAAGCAAAAGAAATTCTTTTGGCAATATGTGCAGAAAATGAAACTATCCTTAAAACTCCTACTCCAGAAGTGTATGTAGGCGAATTAGGAGATAGCTCGATAAATTTAACACTTCGTTTTTGGGCAAATAACCCAGATTTTTGGGCAGCCCATTTTTATGTTTTAGAAGAAACAAAATATCGATTCGATGCTGCCGGTATTGAAATACCATTCCCACAACGTGTGGTTACGCAATTGAAAAATTAAAATCACCTATAATTGTAAACCAAAATCCTCTAATGACTAGAGGATTTTTTTTTGTAATTAGTTAATTTACAGTTTATTATTTACTATATTTAAGTAAAATCAATGGTTATGAAAAAGCTTTTAATTATGATGTTTTTTGTTTCCAATATCTGTTTTTCCCAGGGGGTACAGACCATTGGGAATTCAAGTGGTTTAATGACTCCAGCACAAATGGGGATGTCTTTTTTTGAAGTGCCTATTGAAGGTTCGCCATATATGAATGAAATTTTTAAAAAAGGAAAAACTATAATTAATGGCAAACATACGAGTAATGCTTTAATGAGATATGATGCATACCGTGATGCAATTGAAATAAAAAATGAAAATGATATAGCAAGAACTTTGTTGAGAAGAAACAACATAGTAGCCGATATAGATGGTACAATCTATATGGTTAGGGAGTATCGCGAATCAAGTGATATTAAATTGGGGTATTTCAACCCACTAAATGAAGGATATGCCAGACTTCTAAAAAAACCAAAGAAAATATTTATACAAGCCGAAAATCCAGAAAACGGGTACGATACATTTAAACCTGCAAAATATCAGGACATATCAATGTATTATATGCAAAAAGGTGATTCGCCTGCTATTGAAACTAATTTATCAAAAAGAAAGATTCTAAGTTTTTTAGATGATAGTTCTGAAATCTTAAAACAATATATTAAAAAAAATGAATTGAATATGCGTTTAGAAAGTGATATTATTGAATTGCTAAACTATTACAATACTCAGGAAATGAATAAGAAAACGCTATAAGTTATTTATTACTTATCCCTCTTTGTTTGAAGAACAAAGTCCTTTAAATAATAAGGCTCAAAATACGCAACATCCTCAAAGTCTTTCTTTTTAAATTTATCGAAAGATATCGTTGCCATTTCTTTTGCCGATGGCACAATATCTAGGTGAAAGATAAGATTGTTAGAATTGAAAAATCCTTTAATCTTCTCGGCGCCACTTCCCAGAAAATGAACAGAAGTCGAGCTAATATACGCTTGAAATGATTGTTCATCTATAATTTCTGCCTTTGTTTCCCTTACTTGATTAAGATGGTAATCAAAAACGGCAGAATATACCTCCATACGTCTAGCGTCTAAAACCGGAATTATTGCAGCATTATCATTAACACCCTTTAATTGAGAGGCCATGCTTTTTAATGTAGAAACAGAAATAAGCGGTACGTCCAAGGCATAACAAAGGCCTTTTGCGGCTGAAACTCCAATTCTTAACCCAGTATAAGAACCTGGTCCTTTACTTACTGCTATCGCCTCTAAATGCTGCATTTTCAAATTAGCTTCATGCATTACCTCTTCAATAAATACGTGTAATTTTTCGGCATGAGAATAGTTTTCAGAATTTAATTCTTTCGTCGCCAATATAACTCCGTCTTTCGCCAAGCATACCGAACAATTTGTAGAAGATGTTTCAAGATTTAATATTATGCCCATGATGCAAAGGTATTACATCCTATAAAATGAAAAAGCCTGTAACAGGTAAATGTTACAGGCTTTTAAATTATAATTAATTCGACTAGTCTAAAGAAATAGGAATGCCAAAATAGAATTCTAATATTTTTAACCTAAAGATATAATCGTATTTAGTACGTATAACATCTGCTGCAGCATTATCCACTCTGGATTGTGCCTGACTAAATTCGAAAGAATTCATTAAACCTACATCGAAACGTTCTTTGGAATAGTTGTATGCCAAAGTTCTAGCCTCTAAAGTTTTTTCAGCGGCATAGTATGCTTTTGCAAATGTTGTAACATCAACATACCTTTGATTAACAGTTGTTTCCAAATCTAACTTATCTTGTTCAAACTGAAGTTTAGACTTTTCTAAATTTATACGTGAACGTTGAACACTATTACGGGTACTCCAACCATTAAAAATCGGCACATTTAATTGAGCACCATAAGAGATACCATCAAAAATCCAAAGTTGGTCTATGAACCCAGGCGTAAAAACTCCTCCATTTCCATCTGGCAAAGGTTGGGTGGCATCAGAATATCTTGCTCCATATTGAAAAAACCCACTTAAGGTTGGAGCATATGCACCTTTTGCAATCTCTAAATCTTTCTCAGCTAAGTCTACAGTAGATTTAGAAAATTTAATATCATTTCTAAATTCTAATGCTTTGGCAAAAATTGTTTTAGCAGAGTTATTCAATATATCCGATGGTGGAACTTCGAAAGATTCATCCGCGATATTAAAATTTTCGTAATCCGTTATTTGTAAAAGTTGTGCAAGGTTTATTCTTGAAATCAATACTAAGCTTTCATTATTGACCATTTGTTGTTCTTGCCCAGCAGCAGTCGCCTCTAAATCAAGTAAATCCCCCTTAGGAACAACCCCAGATTCAACCAATTCTTTTGTTCGTTTTAAATCTTGTTCTGTAATAGCGTACTGCGCCTTTGAAACTGCCAAAGCCTCTTTATTTGATAAGATTTGAAGATAAGCATTAGCAACACTCAACTTTATATCATCTTTCAGATTATCTAATCTATACTGATTACCAATTGCATTTAATTTTGCGCGTTGTAATTGTTTAAAATTCCTTAATCCGTTGTATAGCGTAATATTAGAACTAATATTACCACTAACGCTAACGGTAGATTGATTACCTGCAACAGGCTGGTTAGAGGTACTTACAATTGTAAACCCTACGTTTTTTGATGCACTTGAAGAAGCATTTAATGTAGGCAACATATTTCCGATAGCATCAGATTCATCGATTTTTGCATTTTCTAAATCCAATTCGAATTGTTCAACCGTAAGGTTGTTCTCGACCGCATAGAATACGCACTCTTCTAATGTCCACTTTTTTTGCTGTGCCATTGTTGTCATCATGGCAAACAAAAACGTAAAGACGGTTATTTTAAATTTCATTTTTTGATTGTTTTGATTTGTATTTTGATTGATTCCTTATTCTACCGATTCTTTTTCTGCGTCTTCCTCTTCACCCTTCTTAACAGGTTCGGTTTTGTTCCATTGTTTAACCTTATCATCTTTTGTTAACCCAGAAATAATTTCAACATTGATTCCATCAGAAATACCTATTTCAATATCCTTACGTTCAAATTTTTGTTCTTCGGCAGAACCAACCAACACCTCAACATAAGGTTTATCTGTTTGTCTATCGAACTGCAGCAACGCTTCTGAAATAACCAAAACACTATCTTTTCTTTCTAATACCAAAGATGCATTTGCACTATACCCCGCACGGATAAAAATATCTTCTGAATTTTCTACATCTCCTTCAATCTTAAATTGAACAGCTCCGGTCTCTTCAATACCTTTTGGTGCTATAAATCGTAATTTTGCATTTAATTCTTTTCCTTCTACAGCACCTAAGTTTATTTTTAAAGGTGCGCCCACTTTTAATTTTCCAACTTCACCCTCATCGACTTTACCTTCAAATATCATTTTACTCAAATCTGCAATAGTAGCAATTGTAGTACCATCATTAAAATTGTTACTTTGAATAACTTGGTCACCTTCTTCTACAGGTATTTCTAATATAGTACCGTTTACAGTAGCCCGTATATTGGTGTTTGCGCTTGACGAACCGCCTGTAGAACCTACTCGAATAATCTGATAATCCGCTTGAGCATTTTGTAGTTCTTGCTTTGCTTGATCATAACGCAATTGTAAGTCGTTAAAATTTTGACTAGAAATAACCCCTTTATCAAAAAGAGTTTTATTTCTATCGTATTCAATTTTAACATTACTAAGAGATATATTGGCACTATTTACTCTACCTTTTGCCTGATTTAATGATTGTTCATTCGGAACAACTTTAATAACAGCTATTAAATCTCCTGCTTTAACTTCAACACCTTCTACAAGGTATATTTTTTCAATAATTCCGGAAATTTGAGGTTTTATCTCTATTTCGTCTTCAGGAATCAATTTACCTGTTGCTACGGTTTTCTTCTCAATATTTGAAATAAAGGGACTAGAAGTTTCATAGGTAATAGATGATTTACTGTTGCTTTTGATAAAAAATACTGCTGCCCATAAAGCCCCAAGAACTACTAGGCCAATTAATGTATATTTTACAAATTTGTTCATTTTAATAGTTGTTTATCGTTTAATATTTGGTTATTGTTATTGTTCTAATTTATTCTTCTCTTAATGCTTCAATAGGTCTTATACTAACAGCTCTTTGAGCAGGAATCAATCCTATTAAAGTGCCTAAAACGACCATAATGACCAGGGCTCCTATAACATAAGGTATTGGAACCGTTGGGTTTGTATATGGAAAATCTATATCCTTAGTGAGTGAATTAATGAGAGCTAATACACCTGCCCCTAATATGATTCCTAGAATACCCGCGATGAGTGTTAAAAACACAGATTCCATAACAATTTGATTTCTAACTTCCGCTGGTGTTGCTCCCAAAGCCCTTCTAACTCCTAGTTCCTTAGTTCGCTCTTTTACAGAAATAAGCAATATGTTACCAATACCAATTACCCCTGCTAAAATTGTAGCAATACCTACAACAAGAGACATAAAAGTTAATCCGTCGGCAAAACCCATTGTTTTAGAAAATGCCTCTCCTAGATTAAACGAACCAAACGCACGTTCATCTTTAGGATCAACCCTATGAATATTCCTAAGCAAGGTTTTAATATCTTTTTCTACCTGTACCACATCAACATTATCATAGGCAGCAATACACATATAACCAATATTATCACCAGAATTATATAATTTTTGATATGTTGTAAATGGTATAAACATAGCGCTATCAGAATCAAAGCTTACACCTTGTGCAAGTTTATGAACACCTATTACTTGAAAATAAACGCTACCAACCCTAATCCAGGTACCTACAGGATTTTCATCTTTCTTATACAGTTCTTGTTCAACCCGTTCACCAATTACAATTACTTTTCTAGCTTGATCTATATCTTCTTGATTGATAAATCTACCACCGTCATATATTTTCTTGGTAGATATTTTGGTGTAAATAGGATAATCTCCATTTAAAACATAATTACCATATTTTTGACCACGAACTGTATATACGGGTTCTGACCCAAAATCCCCTTGAGTAATTCTTGGAGCTATATATTGAACTTCAGGAATTCTATTCTGAATTGTTTTAACATCATCTAATTTTAACTGTAGTGGTCTTCCTGTTTTAAAACCATCAAATGGCATGCTTGTGCTTTGTGCCCAAACGAACATACTATTAATAGCCACTGTTTTAAAAACCTTATCAAAACCATTATCCAAGCCTTTTGCTGCACCGGATAATGCTATATAAATGAATATACCCCAGAGTACCCCAATAATGGTTATTATAGTTCTAGTTCTATTCTTACTAATAGAACCAAAAATCTCTTGCCATGTATTTCTATCAAATAAAAACCCCATATTATTCGTCTCTTAGTGCTACAATTGGTTTAATACGCGCCGCTCTTTTTGCTGGAATATACCCTGCTATACCACCAAAAATTATAAGAACAAAAGTCGCAAATATGGCAACCGGCATATCTATATATGGATTCGTTATAAAAAAGTCCTCCAAAGTTTTATCTAAAGAACTTAAGATTGCTACACCTATTAACATTCCTAAAATACCCGATATCGTCGTTATAAAAATAGATTCTAGTAGAATGGTACCAATAACCGATTTAGGTGTAGCACCCAATGCTTTTCTTATACCTAATTCCTTAGTCCTTTCTTTGACCACAAAAACCATAATATTGCTTATCCCGATAATGCCGGCTATTATTGTTCCAAAGGCTACAAACGACACAATTATCTGTAAAACACTTGCTAACTGTTGTGTTTGTTTCAACCCTTCTGCCACATTTCTGATGTATATACCGTTTTGATCATCGGGATTAATAAATTTCTTTTCTTTGAAAAATGTAGAAAGACTTTTCTCTAAAGCTATAGCGCCTGAATACCCTAACTCTGGTCTAAAAGCAACAATAATTTGATCGACTTTATCTGTATTTTTCTCTATCAGCTGTAATGTGGTATAGGGCACATATATTCTACGTTCCTCATCATCGCCACCATCGTCTTGATACACCCCTACTACTTTAAAAACACTTCCACCAACATCTATATACTTACCTATCGCATCTTCTTGACCGAATAAATCTTTCTCAACCAGCCTACCGATAACCGCATTCTTAGTTTTTTTCTGGATATCCAATTTATCAAGATACCTACCTTTCATGATAATGGTTTTCTCTGCAAATTGATGTGAAGGAGCAACACCCCTTGTGGAGTAGTTGTTAGATTCGTTTTTATGTTTAGTTAAATAAGACCTACTAATTCTTGGAGTCACATATTCTAAAAATAATGGAAAGTCCTTTTCAATATCATGTATATCAGACCTATCGAACTCTATTTGGCGGCCAGATTTGTAGCCTTTATAAGGCATTGTAGTTTGCCCAGGAAAGAATGTGATTATATTTTGAGCATCATCCTCAAAAAACAACTGAAAGGTATTTATAAGGCCATTACCAAAACCAAATAAAACTACAAAAATTAAAATTCCCAATGCCACCGTAAAACCGGATAAAAAAGTCCTTAACTTATTTTTCTGGATGGTTTGAAATATTTCTCTCCAATTATCTCTACTAAACATACTTTGCAGCTCTAACTTGTTCTATTTTCTTATCCTCTATAATTATTCCATCCTTTAAATGAACAATTCGCTTACACATGTCTGCAATATCAGGTTCGTGGGTAACAATCAATATTGTGTTCCCTTGGTCATTTATCTTTTGAATTAGATCCATAACTTCATAAGAAGTTGTGCTATCTAAAGCACCTGTTGGCTCATCTGCCAATAATACTTTAGGTTCGGCAGCCATAGCTCTTGCAATTGCAACACGCTGTTTTTGACCTCCAGAAAGTTCACTAGGCAAATGATTAGCCCACTCCTTCAGTCCAACTTGCGTTAAGTATTTTAAGGCCTTTTCTTGGCGTTCTTTTCTAGGTACTTTTTGATAGTATAATGGTAGTGCTACATTCTCTGCTGCACTTTTATAATTTATTAAGTTAAACGATTGAAAAATAAACCCTAAGAATTTGTTACGATACTGAGCAGCCTTGGTTTCATTTAAATTTTTGATAGGGACACCATCCAACGTGTAAGACCCTTCATCTAATTCATCTAACATACCTAGAATATTCAATAACGTAGATTTTCCAGAACCGGAAGAACCCATTATAGCTACCAATTCACCTTCTTCGACATTAAAATTTATTCCTTTAAGTACGTGAAGTGAATTCTTGCCCATTTTATAGGACTTATGAAGATCTTTAATTTGAATCATGTTGGTTGTAGTTTTGAACAATCTTTTACACTGTCTATCGATTAGACTAATCTGTGTTTAAATTGTTACATCAATTTATTTATTTTTTTACTTTATTAGTTTTCAGCCAACTCATCAGGCTTTACTTCGTTCCAAACTTTTATTTTTTCACCTTCTTTAATTCCAGAATTTATTTGAACATAAATACCATCGCTAATACCCAGTTCTACATCTCTTCTTTCAAATTGCTGTTCTCCATTTTCAATTTCTACAAACGGTTTTTTAGTTTTATCATCAAACTGAACCAATGCTTCCTTAATCGATAAAACATTATCTGCTCGAGCCAATATTATAGATGCATTGGCACTTAATCCTGCTCTAATAAATATAGAATCTTGCTTTTTTAGGGTTCCTTTAATTTCAAATTGTATCGCACCATTTTCCTCATTTCCTTTTGGAGCTATATAATCTAATACGGCATCAAAAACTTTATTTTCGATTGCTCCTACAGTTATTTCTAATGGAAGGTCTTCTTTAATTTTACCAACTTCAGACTCATCAACCTTACCTTCAAATATCATTTTATCAACATCTGCAATTGCCGCAATGGTAGTGCCTTCATTAAAATTATTACTTTCTATAACTTGATTTCCTACTTCTACCGGAACCTCTAGTACCATACCACTAACCGTTGCCCTAATTTGAGTGTTGGCAGCATTGCCATAACCTGCAGTTGTACCTGTTTTTACAATATCATATCGTTTATTGGCCGCCGCATAGGATTGCTTAGCTTGATTATACGTTACCTCTGCCCTTTCCAAATCTACTTTTGAAATAACCCCTTTATCGAACAACCCTTTTTGACGCCCTAAATTACGCAATTGATCATCTAAATTAATTTTGGTTTCGTCAATAGTATTTCTTGCATCATTTAAAGAATTAAGATTGGGAACAACCTTTATAGTACATAACAAATCGCCTGATTTTACAAAATCGCCCCCTTCAATAAAAATCTCCTCAATTACACCAGATATATTCGGCTTAATTAAAACTTCCTCTAACGGGAGTATGCTTCCTGTAGCCATCGTTTTCTTAATAATTGTTTGTTTCGAAGGTTCTTCCGTTAAATAAACCACTGGGTCTTCTGAATTTTTTTGATATAAATAATACATAGACCCACCAAAGGCCAGTACTATGATTAGTAGGATGATAATTGTTGTTGATTTTTTCATTTTTTGATTGGTTAACTATTTTTCTAATCGATAAATTTATTCAGTTCTTAACGCTTCAATAGGCCTAATTTTAATTGCACTTTGGGCGGGTATAAAGCCTGCTAACAATCCTGAAAATATTAAAATTACTAATGCACTCACCACTACACCTAAACTTACACTGGGGTTAACAAACATATCTACTGGACCCACAGAATCTAGTACTGCATTTACCCCGTAAATAAAAACTGCACCGAAAATAATACCGACCATACCTGAGATTATGGTCAAGAAAATAGATTCCATTAAAATTTGCTTTTTGATAGACCAAGGTGCTTCCCCCAATGCCCTTCTAATTCCAATTTCTTTAGTCCTCTCTTTAATAACTATCAACATTATATTGCTTACACCTATTATACCTGACAACAATACAAGAACACCAACAAAATAAGCGACCCATCGCAATGCCCCGAACAAGCTTTCTACCCTATTAAATTGCTCATATAAATCAAAATAACCTACAGCGCGCTTATCATCTGGATGTATTTTTCTTTTCTCTTTTACCACACTTACAATCTTTTCTTTCATGTCTGAAATTGAATTACCGTCTTCGGCCGTAATTGCCATCCAACCAACATCATTACCCATATTAAAAGCTAGTGAAAAAGCAGTAAATGGCACGAATATTTCCTTTTGCCCTTCCTCACCACCACCATCACTCTTCTTTTGATAAGTACCAACTACCATGAAATTTACGCCTTGAATTTTCAGATATGTACCAAGTACTTCCTCACCAAGTTCATATAATTCATTCTTTACACCATCACCGATAACAGCTATTTTACGCTTGTCCTCAATATCATTTTGATTTAGAAATCTACCCGATGTAATGGTCATTGGTTCTTGTCTAATAATCTGAGGATAATCTCCATACACATTAAAAGCTCCTGTTTTTAATCCTCGAACAACATTATTACCTTCTCCAAAACCACCTAGTTGATTACGAGGAGAAATAAATCTGAGGTTTGGCACATTATCATTAATTGCCTGCACATCTTCTAATTTGAAACTAAAACGTCTTCCTTTCGGTAAGCCTTTATATGGTATTGTGGTATTTCTTGACCACATAAACATAGTATTGGTTGCTATATCACCAAAATCTGCCCGAATTCCATTTTCCAAACCTTTACCTGCAGCAAGTAGAATGATAAGAATGAAAATGCCCCACCCTACGCCAAAAGAAGTAGCTAGTGTTCTAAAAACATTACCAGATAATACTTCTAAAATTTCTTTCCAACGGTCTTTGTTGAACATGGTTTCACATTATTAATTATTAGTTTAAGGAATAAACTAATCATCCATTAATCCTAACATAATTTCAAATAGGAATTACTCGTCCCTTAAGGCCTCAATAACATAAATTTTTGCAGCTCTCCAAGCTGGAAAAAATCCCGCTACGGCACCTGCAAAAATCAAAACAAAAACAGTAGTTAGTGCCACATTAAAGTTCACTGATGGATTCAAAATATAATCTACCTCAACATGAGGACCTACTATCTCTAATAAACCCATACTTAATATGAGTCCGCTGAAGCCCGCTATTGCGGTAATAAAAATGGCCTCATGTAAAATCATAGCTACTATCGACCATGGCTTAGCTCCTAATGCCTTTCGTATACCAATTTCTCTAGTTCGTTCTTTCACCACTATCAGCATAATATTACTTACACCTACAATACCAGCGATGATTGTACATACACCTACAAACCAAAAGAAAAATTTTATTCCACCCATAAGGGAATAAAACCGCTTAGCTTCTTCCATTGGATTATATACCTGAATAGCACTAGTATCGTCTGGAGAAATTGTATGTGCTTTTTGAAGATATGATTTAATGTCGTTTTTGAATTTGATAGATTGGGCAACTGCCGTCTCAAAATCGTCTACAGGAGGCAATGTATAGGATAAATTATTAAGATGATCCGCGCCGTTAAAAACTTGCTGTGCAGTACTAACAGGAATGTAGATGCGGTCCTCTTCCCGTTCACCGCCAATATCACCATAGACCCCAACAATTTTAAAAGATATACCAGATATTTCTATAAACTCTCCAACAGGGCTTTCCAATTCTTTAAATACTTCGCGATTTATTTTATTGCTGATAATGGCCACCTTCGCCTTTACAACTTCATCTTGATGGTTTAAGAATCTTCCTTGTGAAATAAATTCATTCTCTATAAACTGAAACTGACTAGATACACCTTGTACGTTATATGCCAATGACTCGTTTCCGTAATTTACAAATACATTTCGAACAAATAATCTGGGAGACTTATGCTCAATTTGGTCTTCTAATAATACTCCTGCAAATTCATAATTCTCATTTCGTAATTGAATAGGCCTTCCAGGGTTCATTCCTTTATAATCAATTGTAGTGACACCGGGCCAAACCCAAACGCTAGTAGTAGCATCTTGCTCAAATTCTTTGGCAATACCATTTTGCATGCCTTGCCCGAAACCCAATAATATTACCAAAATAAAAATTCCTGAAGCTACGGAAAGTCCCGTGAGAAAGGTTCGCAATTTATTTTTGCGAATAGTATCGAAGATTTCCTGCCAACGTTCTAGATCGAACATGAGATTGATTGATTAGATTGATTGATGAATGCAATACAAGAATCACACAATCATAAGACTAACCAAATTGAAGAATGTTACACTATTTTGATGAAAAAAATTAAAAATAGATTTAAGACCGTATTTTTCTATAGATAAAATAGAATAATCCTGCGACCAAAACATAGGGTATGGCCATCAAATATACAATACCGTTATTTATACCTTCGGCAGCTTTACCCGACGATTCACTTTCCAATACCGCTCTACACATGGCACATTGTGCATCAGCATCAAATGGAACTACTATGAATACCACTATAAGTGTAAATATGGCTTGTTTAGTATACATAGTAAGGAGATATCATTAAATAGACCACAACACCAGTAACGGCAACGTACAACCAAACAGGAAAAGTGTATTTCGCCAATGCTCTATGGTCTTCGAATTTCTTTAGATATGCCTTAGCATACGTACGCAATACCAGAGGAATTAATGCAATCGATAAAATAATATGTGTTATTAATATGAAATAATATACATAACGAATAACACCTTCACCACCATAAGAAGTGGAATCCGAAGTCATATGATATGCAATATACATTACAAGAAACAACAAAGACAAAAAAATGTTCGTTGTCATTAATTGCTGATGAAGTTTCTCATTACCATTTTTAATTGCCCATACTGCCACCAATAATAGCACAGCAGTAATTCCATTAATAGTAGCATATATTGGAGGCAAGAACGACAATGGTTCTACATTAGGTATTTTAACCATAAAAAGTATGGTAACTACCACAGGGATTACAATTGAAACCACTGCTATCAATCTATTAAATTTTCGTTCGTCTGACATCTTTACTTGCGTATTTAAATCTTTACTCATTTAACAACTTTTGAATATCACTTTTTAAAATACCTATTTCTTCCGTCTCGCCATGGTCATTAACCCCTTTTTCCTCTAAAATTGCTCCCCTATAGTACACTATAGGATTTCCAAATTGATCTATTCTAGACCTTAAATAGCCTTCCTTATCCACTAATGCAAACAATCCAGAATGTTCAAAACCGCCAGGAACATCTGGCATTTCAGCAGCGAATATATTGAAGCCAGCATTTGCCAATCGATACACCACATCTTTATCACCTGTCAATAAATTCCACCCTGGTTTTTGAATTTTATATTTATCAGCATAAGTTCTTAAAACCTGTGGGGTATCAAACTCTGGAGTAATACTAAATGAGGCAATACCAAAATGTTCATTCCCTTTAAAATATCTTTGAACATCAACAAGGTTAGTGGTCATTACAGGACATATACTAGGGCATCTTGTGAAAAAGAAATCCACTACATAAACTTTACCTAAATAATCCTTATTACTAACTACAATACTATCTTGATTGAGGAACTCAAAAGAAGGCACCTTGCGCTTTTTACCATCTACCAAAATATACCCCAATCTCTCATTATGAACAGATACATTAAGCCGATCGTTTTCCACCACTGTATTTGATGATAATCTTTTTACTATTCGTGGAATAACAATTATACCAAAAATTAGAACTATTAATGAAACCCAGACATACGTATACTTCTTATTCATTACTTAATTCTTTCGGTATTATTCTTTTTTAATGCCAGACGATATTCTGCCAAAACTATTTTTATATCATCTACCATTTTATTATTTAAATCCGCAACAGAATTTGAATTGAAACCATATTTAGTACCCTCATCCTCATCTTTAGCTCTGCCTCTAAGCTTAAACTCTTTATCAATTATAAAAACAAATGGAGTTCCTAATTTATCATCTAATTGAATATCTGTTTTAAGGCTAGAATATAATGTCTTTATTTCTTCTTGAGTTGCAAATACGAAATTCCATTTATCAGTTTCAGACAAGGTTGCAAGCTCCTTTTTAATCTTATCTACTTTATTCTCAGTACCAATAGGAACAATCATAACAAACTGAAAATCATTAAATTCATGAAATCGTTTATATATCTTTTGGTTTAAATTAAATGCATTTCCTTTTCTTGAATCTACATTTGTTCCCAAAAAGCCTAAAACAGTAATTTTATCCTTAAATCTTATTTCTTTCGAAAAATCTATTTCGTTCACATTTTCGGTAAGCACTGGCAATTTTCCAAAGTTATTAACCCCAGAAGCAAAGAATAAATAAGCAACAATCGGAAGCACAAACAAGACAATAAGAACAAAGGCCTTTTTCATAAATCAAGAAGAAAAATTATCGGTCAAACTAATTAACCCCGATTGAATAACTATTAAAATAGAAACTAAACAAAAATAAAAAAGACGATTATAAAACCGTCTTTTAATTCTGTTAATTATCACTTAGAAATTCCAAGCAACAAAGCCATCTTTATATACGTTGTAAATATAATCTGCTTCAACCAGTAGAATAAATACTAAATACAACACCAAGAATATTGGTGTCCAAACAATAGCTCTTCTTAAGGCAGACTTTTCGTCTCGTAAGTGCATAAAGTCCCAAGCAATATAATATGCTTTTACTAAAGTAAGTATAATGAATATCCAGTTTAACAACTTCATTCCTAAAACGTAAGTACCTGTTAAAACTTCTGGCTTAATAATACCTAAAACAACTTCTACTGCTGTTATTAAGGTCAAAAAAGCTAATACTCCCCAGATTTTCTGTGTGTTAGATTTGAACTTTACAAGTCCTCTAAAAATCTCCAATTTATGTTCGTGTGCCATTTTACTATAATCTATTATATAAATCTATCGTAATTCTATAATCTTTTAGTGAAATTAAACCAAGTAGAAAAAGGTAAATACGAATACCCAAACTAAATCTACAAAGTGCCAGTACAACCCAATTTTCTCAACCATTTCATAATGTCCTCTTCGTTCATATGTACCAAGAATAACATTAAAGAAAATAATAATATTAATGATTACACCAGAAAAAACATGGAAACCGTGAAAACCTGTTATAAAGAAAAAGAAATCTGCAAACAACCTACTACCATATTCATTATGAATTAAGTTGGCACCTTCAACAACTTGCGTTGCGTCAGCTAACTTTTTTAATGAAGTTTGTCTGTCTAAAAGTGTTTTCTCACCTTCTTCATTAATTAATTCCGTTCTAATTAAAATATTAGGGTTTGCCTTAAAGCCTTCAACAACCTCTTCTAAAGAAAAACTAGTTAATGTTGGTTCATCAAAGAACCACAGACCATTCTTTCTTTCGTGAACAACTCTTTCACCTGGCAATGAGACAGCAAAATCTGACAATGAAGCTCTTTCTCCACTATCTGCTTTTACGAATTGCAAAATTCTACCACCTTTAGTTTCTAAAGCGCCGTGATCACCTTTAATAAAAGTTCCCCATTCCCATGCTTGAGAACCTACGAATATTGCACCACCAATTATGGTAGCAAACATATACCAAATTACAGCATTCTGCTTCATCTTATGACCTGCATCAACCGCCAATACCATCGTTACAGATGACATAATCAAAATAAAAGTCATAAAAGCCACATAAATCATGGGATAATTACCATGAAAAAATGGAACGTGAGTAAACACCTCATCGGCAATTGGCCATGTTTCTATAAATTTAAATCTTGAAAAGCCGTAAGCTGCTAAAAATCCTGAGAAAGTTAACGCATCCGACACAAGGAAAAACCACATCATTAATTTACCGTAGCTTGCTCCTAAGGGTTGATTGCCTCCACCCCATACGCTTGTTTCCGTTCCCGTTGTCACCGTAGAATCCATATACTGATTATCGTTTTAATAAAACTTTAGCAAATTTACATTTTTTTGAACTATATAAAAGCGCAATTTGAGTCAAAACTTATTTTCAGACACTTTTTATTTAACAAAGGTCATAAATATCACCAAATAGACCCATAACAAATCTAAAAAATGCCAAAAAGTAGCCCCTAAGGTTACTCCCAAATAATTCTCTTTATTATATTTTCCTTTGCTTTGGTTATACATCACTATCAAAAGTGAAATTATACCCGCTACCACATGCACAATATGAACCATTGCTATCAGAAAAACATAAGACATTTTTATACTACTTGTTGGGCCTGTAAAATAATATCCTTGAGCGACCATTTCTGAAAAACCAGAGAATTGCAGTATTATAAAAGCAACACCAAGTGCAAGGGTTATCCACATCCAAAGAGTACCCTTCTTAGACTGCCCTTCTTTAATAGCGTTTTTTGCCAACATATAACAAAAGCTACTAATAATAATGACAATAGTACTATATACAAAAAACTGTGGCAAAGCTACATCACTAGACCAATCTTCTCTTGAGCTACTTACAATGTATGCACTTGTCCAACCAGCAAACCCCATTAACAAACTCACTATACCAAACCAAAGCATCATTTTTTTTGCCCTGGCATTTTTCTCTTGCTCTGTTCCTTGTGTCAAATCCATATTAACCTAAAAATTTATCTATTACATACACTATTTGCATCAGAGTTATATAACTGACGCTTGCTAGCATTAATTTTTTCGCTGAGGTATTATCCCTTTTAGAATATAACTTAAAGGCAAAACCTAACATCACAGCTCCCATCAAAAAGACAATTACAGCAGCTATAACCGATAATTGTAATCTCCCAGTTATACCAAAAACAGGTATTACCGATACCACCATCATCCAAATCGTATACATTATTATTTGCAATACAGTAGCGGTATCTTTTTTACCGGTCGGCAACATTTTAAATCCACCACTTCGATAATCATCATCCAACATCCAACCTAAAGCCCAAAAATGAGGAAATTGCCAAAAAAATTGAATCATGAATAATGTTCCAGGTTCAATACCAAAATCATCGGTAGCAGCAACCCAACCTAGCATAAATGGAATCGCCCCAGGAATAGCACCGACAAATACCGCTAATGGGGTTATTGTTTTCAACGGAGTATATACACTGGTGTAAAGAAATATAGAAATAGCCCCAAACATTGCCGTTTTAGGATTCAAAAGGTATAATGCCAATACACCGAGCAACGTTAAAACAATTGCCATAGTCATAGCCGACTTAACCGAAATTCTACCCGTAGGAATTGGTCTATTTTTAGTACGCTTCATTAATGCGTCTAAATCTCTTTCAATTACTTGATTGTAAGCGTTACTTGCACCAACCATACAATAACCCCCAAATGCCAATAGTAATACCTGTACCCATTGAATTTCATAAGCACCCAAAAAATACCCCGCAATAGAAGAAAAAACGACACTTATTGCCAATCTAGCTTTGGTAATCTCCTTAAAATCGGTAAAAATCAATGCTAGTGCACTACTTTTTGTCGAACTAACGGCCGTTTTCATGTTTAATTTAAATAGATCTGCAAAGATAACCCCCTAGTCATATTTCTGCAACCTTAAACATTTATTTCTAGTATATTTGAGAGTAACTAAATTTACTTCTTATCCCTTAAAAATGAATCACTTAAAATCTATTTTCACTCTAGCGATATTTATGTTCCTCTCTACAATTTCTTGGAGCCAAGAAAAGAACGTCATAATCACCATAGATACTCTTACTAATGAAGTATATATGCTTACAGGCCAAGGTGGAAATATAGGACTCTATGTAAATGCAACCAATTCATTTATGATCGATGATCAGTTTGCAAGACTTAGCCCAAAAATAAAACAAGCGATAGCAACTATAACCAACCAGCCCATTAGCTATTTATTTAACACGCACATGCATGGGGATCATACTGGCGGCAATGCAGAATTCAATACGAATAAGACAACTTTAATCACCCAAGATAATGTTCGAAAAAGTTTAGAAGAGAGGCTTATTGAAAAACCTGAACTTAGCAAAGAAATTCTACCAGAAATAAGTTTTTCTGAAGAGCTGAAAATATATCAAGATGGGGAAACTATAATGGCATTTCATGTACATAACGCCCACACTAATGGTGATGCTATGATATATTTCATTAAAAATAATGTCTTACATATGGGTGACACCTACTTTTCAGGACGCTATCCTTATATTGATTTAGATAACGGCGGAAGCGTTGATGGTTATATTTCTGCACAAAAGAAGGCTTTGATATTAATTGATGAGCTTACAGTTATCATCCCTGGTCATGGGCGACCATCGAATAAAAAAGAACTAAGCACTTACATTGCTATGTTAGAAGATATTAAGAATAATACTTTAAAAGCAATAGAATCAGGAAAAACATTAGAACAAGTTACAACAGACACTACTATTTCCGACATATATGACAATGACTACGGAACTGGCTTTATCAATCCTGAAAAATTGAGAAGTACATTCTATATCAGTTTAAAAAATTAGTAGATGCACTTAAAATCAAAAAAAATCCCGAGCTAGTAGCTCGGGATTTTTTTTTAAAGTATAAAATAGTATTATAAACTATTGCAATTTAAAGTTAATTGGAATACTAAAAGGCACACGTACCGCTCTACCTCTTTGTTTACCTGGTGTCATCTTAGGTAGTTTTCCAATAATTCTAGCTGCTTCAGCCTCTAAGTTTTTATCCGGACCACGCATTCTAATGTTACCGATGCTACCATCTTTTTGGATAACGAACATAACACTAACCCTACCTTGAACACCCATTTCTTGAGCAATTTCTGGGTAACGGAAATTTTTACCAATATGCTTCTGAATCATTGTATTGAAACAAGCTCTCTTATCGCTCTCATTTTCACAACCTGGAAAAACCGGTACATCTTCAATTACAGCGAAAGGTACATCCACATCTTCTTCAATTTCATCAACGACTACATCGTCAACTTCTACGATTTCTTCATCTTGACTAGTTTCAGTAGACTCAATTACTGTTTCTTCAACCTCTTCTTCATCTTCTACCACCTCAATAATTTCAGGTGCAGCCGGTGGCGGTGGCGGTGGTGGAGTTTTAATCTGCTCCGTCATCGGAACCTCTTCATCTAAAAGGTCATCCACATTCATAGAAATATCATAATCATTGACTTCATCATAAGTCTTCCACTCAAATGCCACATAAGTAAATAGCATTACCGCGAACAATCCGATAACAAAATAAAGACTACTGTTCTTTGTTAAATCCGCCTTAGGATTCTTTTTAGGTTCCATATATATTCAATTTTGTGATTGCTAATTTAACTAAATAATCCATAAAAATGCAATTAATATTTTCATTTTAACGACCGCTTTCGAAAAAACCAAAATCGAAAGACCAACATTCCCGATATAGCTCCGGTAGAATTGGCCAATGCGTCAAGCGGATCACCATGTCTATCATAGGTAGCTATATTTTGTATAACTTCAATAATTATGCCGTAAACTACTGCAAATAAAACTATGTACCACAGCAACTTAAGCATGTCTTTTTCTTGTAAATCTTCCTTGATACTTGCCGAAAAAGCCAACAATACCATTACAAAATAAAAGGTGAAATGAACCACTTTGTCCATATGAGGGATATCAAACCTAGAGGTATCTACATCTGAAAAAGAAAATAAGCTGAAAAATGTTACAAACATCACCCAGCTTATGAATAGCACTTTAAAAACAAGGTTTTTAACCACCTATAATTTCTTTATATGCCACATCACTCAACAAATCTTCCAATTCACTGGCATCACTATATTTTATTTTTACCATCCATCCATCACCATAAGGATCAGAATTAACTTTTTCTGGCTCATCTTCAAGCGCCTCATTGAATTCAACTATCTCACCAGATAAAGGAGAAAATAGATCTGAAACTGTTTTTACAGCCTCAACAGTTCCAAAAATTGCTTCACGGTCTAAAGTTTCATCTAAGGTATCTACTTCTACATAAACAATATCACCTAGTTCACCTTGGGCGAAATCTGTGATTCCAACGATTGCAATATCACCGTCAATCTTTACCCATTCGTGGTCTTTTGTATACTTTAATTCAGCTGGTATATTCATTATAAATGTTTATTATTTTTTTACTTCGGCAAATGTATAGTATTCCATTTAGCTTATCAAAAAATTAACCGATGTTATAATACCCATAAAATTATGAGCAAATGCATAATTTTTTAAGTTACAGACACCTTTTTAATTTCCGAAATTATAGCGTATGGTAAATCCTGTATTGATCGTAGTTTGTGGAAAGGCGGTAGAAACCGCAAATTTGGAAAAAGAATGATCATAAAAGAACAACGCATTCAGGTTCTTACTAAGAGCGTAATCAGCGGTAAACTTTAAAGACATTAAATTTTGCCCCGAGGTTATTTGATTGTTATTGATATCTAGATTTCTAATAATCGTAATATTATCACGCAATGTCACGTCGGCCTTCAAATTTAAGTCTCCTTTTAACCTTGTTTTATTTCCACCAATATTTGTCACAAATTTGACGTCTTTGAAACGATACCCCAGCCCTACCGTATATTCTTTACCGTTAATTTCAGTCATAAGATTGTTGTCAAAACTTAATGATAAAGCCCTATCTGTTCTGACCTCGGCCAAAATACTGATTGAATTTTTCATCTCAAAATCTACCCTAACCAGTGGATTAAATTGATCCGTTAGTACTACGTTATTCAAAATTAAATCTGACAATAAATCACCGGTTTCAGTATCTACTTGAGGCAAACCATCCTTACGTAATTGAACTTTTTCAAGATTCGTCTGGTATGAGTTAATACTGTAAGAAGAACGATACCCATGACTTAAAGAAAAACGCTTGAATTTCTTTTGAAACCATTTACTCTTCATCAACCCTGTATACTTTATACTCCAGTTAGGTATTGGTATATCTCTAAAAGTATCTAAGTTAACGCGACTTGCATCTTGCCCTGTATACGCTGCAAAGAATGCAGGTAGTAAAACCTCTTGCTGAGTTTTGCCATATAATTGAGGAAAACCATCATCATCTAATGTACCAGCAGCTTGACCCCTATCAGCAATTAATCTATTGGCTATGGTAATCCTATTCTCCTTAAACTGAGTAAAATTATCTGAATCGAACTCATCGCTTTTTCCAAATGCGGTACCAATCATCATGGTAGAAATACTAAAACTACCATAGTTATTACCTAATTGGACATTATATTCTTGATCGGTAACATTAAAATTTTCTTGATAACTGTCTGAATATTGTCTATCAGCCACCAAATCAATAGTAATATCTTTAGTTGGTTGTGCCGTAGCCGTAATATTTAATTGCTTATTTGTTCTTTGTATGAATTGCTCGTTGAATTCTGAAAAATTTGTCAACCAACCATTTTTAGCCGCTTCGAAACGAACATCGGCTTGACTACCAAAAACAAAACCTATTGTTGGCCTAGCCGTACCAATAAAACCCACAGACTGGGTATAGCCTGGAAGCACTGTACCATTATTCTCACTGTAGTTAAAGTTCAATCTTTTTACCATAGTAACAATATCAACTACAGTATTGAACATATCACTTGTCTTACCCTTAATTTTTTCTTGATTCGCTGGCACTCCGGCTTTATCACGTCTAATAGGTCCAGCAGTAGATGCCTTTGGAGCTTCGCGCTTTTTAAGCCCTATCATATCATAAAATTTTTGCAAGGTTAATGAAGATGTTATCGTATGCGTATTTGCATTCTGCACGGTATTGACATCACTACCGACCACTGCTAAAATAGCATCACCACCTCTTTGCCAATCAAAGTTACTGGTATAGGTATATTGCGTACTAATAAAATCTAAAGCAGGTATTTTTGCGAAGGGAACTTCATAATTTAATTGCATCTGTTGCGAATGTCTGTTAGGCTCACCAATATCAAAGAAACCATCCCATAGCCCTAATGCAGTGTTAATTCTATCTACTGATTCCAAGGGCTCATCTTCATTAAGGTAATTACGAACAATATTATTATTCGATGCCGTAAGGTTTAATCGCAACGATTTTGTAAGATTATAATTAACAGCGTACTGCCAATTAAATAGATAATTACGTTGTTGCAATTCTGGTAATTGAATTCTGTCCTCATTCTCCTGATAAACATCTCTAAATCGTTGTGCATTAAATTGTCGATTTATATTAGAGTTTATACCTATGGTCGATGGTAATAGGTTTAAGTTTAAATCTTTTAACCATTGCCAGTACTTACCTGTAAAAAGTGAATCCTTTTTTGCAAATGGAGCAACCTCTAATGGTTCAAAACTGTGGTTATACACAAAACCGGTATTCACTGTTTGGTCCCTTAATTGAGAAATCTCAAAATCGCGATGATCGGTTTCGTTATAACTATAGTTAAATGTAAAGTTCTCTATATCGTAAAAGTTGGCGTCAGCTTCTTCTCCACGATCCTTACGAACCCCTATTAAATTTATACTTGTTCTTTTTGTATAATCTTCCGCCTGCTCTAAAACATCATCTTTACCTTCTTGAGTATCTTCAGCGGCTATTCTATCATCAAGTTTTAAATCATCATATACAGGGTCAAACTCAGGAGTAATTACTTGTTCAGAAATACCATAATTAAATGGTAATTGAATCCCCCATTTCTTTGGTAGTAACTGACCCACATTAACATTCGTAACAACATCATAAGAAATGGCATCTTCACGAGCACGTTCATTTGGCATTTGGTCAATAGAACCAAATCCAGAAGTACTCTTACTACCGGTAGCGCTTATATTGGCAAAATCGGCAATATTGGCATCAATAGCCGCAATGGCAGCCCAACCTCCGTTATTATCTAATCCGGCAAGACGAAGTTCATTGAACCATACCTCTCCCCTTGCAGGTAAAATGTCTTGGTTCTTAATACCCACCATTATAGTACGAATACTACCCAACGAAGGGTTACCTTTTATTCCAATTCTAATTCTTCCAGGGGTTCGAACATCAAATTCATTTACTGGAATAACTTCCCCGTTCTCTACTTCAAAAAATCGAATATCACTTAGATCACCATCAGATATCCACAGAGATTTCACTTTATTTAAATCGCTTAGGGCAATATTCATTTCATTCGCCTCTGGCCATACCTCACTATCCGAAACCGCTGTAAAAGGAGTAAATTCTAACGGAAGCTCTATTTGATAAAAGTTTTGCGAGAAATCTGTTCCCATTCTCAAGAAACCTACTAAAGGAGTAGATGTATCTGCATAATCACTATCTACAATTTTCTCAGCATGCATGAACATTTTCAAATTCTTATACTGACGTATATCAATATTTAAATTCTTGAAGACTCCACGAGAATCACGAGGCTCTAAATTCTCTACCAATAAAGAAAGAGATTGTTCATTTTGACGGATAATTGTATTGTTATTATTTAATTGCTCTCTAATAACACCTGGAGGTAATATATATGGAATAGGCGTCCTATTACTATTTTCCTCAATATTTACCGTATTTACATCTAAGGTAGTACCATCATCAGAAGGATCATTATCAATATCTTTATCTTGTAATGTTTTCGTATAGGTACGCCAATCTCCTCGAACCAAATCTAAGGTTGCAAAACGAAGTACAGTAGGACTATTAAAACCCGTCATATACATTCTCATAAAACTAATTGACCTAAAATCGGTGATACCGCCCACTGCATCTGTAAAATCACTTAAAGGAATTTTATACTGAATCCAACGATAATTGACATCATCTCCATTAGGAATTCTAGTACCGCTAGCTACACCCTCTCTTATATCGGTCACATACTTATCATTAATAGAGGTATTCGGTTTAATCGCTATTCGATATTCGTAATAACTATTCACCGTATTCATAGTTAAATCACGATCGATATCTTCAACATCTGGTAACGTTGTAGACCCCCTATCGGTATTGGTTACAGAAACTGGCGAGTTACCTTCCGGACTATTAAAATCAATATATCTTTCTAAAATACTACCTTCTCTATTCAGATAATAAGCGTAATTATCCAAGGCTGGATCACTACCTTCATTATTCGTGAAAATTGAACTTTCGTTAACATCATTCAATCCGTCAAAACCAATATCCTGCAAACTCCTGTTAGGTTCACTAGCATCAAATGCATATACTAAAGATTGTGTTGCGGGTACTTCACCCCATGCAGTAGACGCTATAAAATCGTTACTATCAACACCCGGCAATCCATTTTCATATTGCTTTTTACCATCACGCAAAATATCCTCTGAGATATTACCTAAGTTCAGTACCAATTCACCTGCACCTGATGCTATACCATCTACATATGGATCCATTACCCAAAACTGAACGAACTCCACATTACTCTGCTCAAAATCAGTACTACTCAACGAGCGCATCATACCACCCCATTTTTCGCTAGGTGAATCAACTTCAAAGTTTGGGTTATTATTATAAGGTCCTTTTACTGATGGATAATACACCATATCTAAGGTTGTTTGTACCTGAGTTTGACCTTGTGCAACATCAGTCTGCGGAAAAACCTCATCGATATATATTCTACGGGTAGGATTTGTAGAAACATCATCATCACTTATTTCTGCAGGTCTTTGATTGGTATAGAAGATAGGATCTATGGTATACCATGATAATTTAGCCCTACCATAACCATTCAATAAGTTATCTGCATCGTCAGGAGAACTGCCGAAAAGCTGACCTCCGTTACCAAATTCTAAAGGCATACTTGATATCGACCAACCTAGGGAAGCCCTAATATCTATTAATGCTTGTGCACCTTCAAAATCATCTAAATAGGTAGTTGTTTCCCCATTGAAATCTGCATTTTTCGGAGAACTAGGTTTCAACATAGCCATCTCAGCTCTTATGGATACATTCGATGGAACATCGGTATCAATATTTGGAAGCCTGTTAACCATACGTGTCAACCAAGGAACTTCGGTAGAAAAATTACCGTTTAGTCCAAAAATCGTATTGTTAACCGGTTCAACCCCGTAATTTGATTTCTGTGTTAACGGGCGCTCATTCAAGTTTAATAAAGTACCGCCCAATACAAATTTTTCATTGATTTGATGCTCTACATTTACACCAGTAAATCGACGTGTTTGTTGACCAAACACTGCGTTGTTCTCAACAGAAATATTGATAGGAACATTAGAAGCCTCTAAACTAGGATCTAAAATTTGAACCGTACCTGCTTGGTAATTTACGGTATAATCAATGCCTTCTTGCAGTTGTCTACCTCCAGCAGTAACCCGTACAGAACCTCTGGGGACATTGAATGCACCAATAGGAATACCATTACTACCTTCTGATTTGTATTTACCTTTTAATAAGAACTTATTTTTTTCTGGATCCTGTAATGCAGCAGCTTTCGTCAATTCATACATGTCTCTAAACACATATTGCTCTTGGTTTGCATTATACCCAGAAACATTATCATACTGACCACTATTACCGTTCTCTAATTGTTCATATAAAAATTGACCAAACGGTTCTACTTTCGTGAAAATAATACGACCACCTTGTACATCTATGGTCTGACCGGCTACGAAATCAAAAAAGCCATCACCACCTGGTTGAATATCATTATAAACGTTTAATCTATCTAGATTAAAAACGTTCAACAGTATTCTTTCTTCTAGACCTTCGGGCCAACCTGAACCAGGGCCTTCTTCAACAGGTGTAATATAGTTTCTAGGTGTAGGATCAGAATACAAAATATTCATCTTAAAATCGTCTTGACTTAAACGAAATGCGCCGGTAGCGTAGATATTTTTCATCATTAAATCCCAAATAGGATCTTTGATGTTTGTAATATTACTTTTTAATAACTTAAGTATTAATGTATTGTTTTCAATAATAGGATTTGCACCTTGTGAAACCGTAGTAGCTTCTAAACCGCCATTCGCAAATTCACCAACCTGAAAAACTTCACCTTGAAAGGTATATTGAAAGGCAACACCCAGTACTTCATCATTACTTAATCTTTGGTTTAATGAAATATAGCCTAATTGAGTATTATACTCAAAATCTCTACCCTGCTCCAATTTCCTTGCATTTTCCAATAACGCATAGTCAAAACCTTGATTAGGATTATACCCGCCAGAAAAACTGCCTGCATTAAAACCGCTTTCAACAGTAGCGATTTCTCTAATATTATCATTTAACGCACCTCCATTTCCAATTAAAGCCGGATCATAATCATTTGCATTGTTTCTAGGTCTTAAATCTGTAGGACCATTAAAAAATCCTGCTCCATTACCATTATTCTGACCCACTCTGGTTTTCCCGCTATCAGCCTCACCTAAATCTTGAATCGCAACTACATTACGAACGTTCATGGTCAGTTGACTTCTATTAGTTACCCAAACCTCTATACGTGTAATTTGAACCTGACTTTGTATATATGGATAGGTTGAAAGCGCACGGTCATAATTATCCCTAAAATATTGTGATAAGAAAAAGTGCCTATTCTCATCATAATCTAATGCAGTCAATGAGAACTCATTTAATGTACCACCACCTTGAGCTACAACAGTATTATTTTGAGAACGTTGTTCAGAAAAAACTGCAGTAACCGATGTCTTACCAAATTGAAGTTTTGTTTTTACACCGAATAAACTTTGAGCACCTTGAATTAAGGAACTATTTAAAGGCATGTTCACGTTACCAACTTCTATAGATTGAATAATATCATCTTCAGTTGGCGTATAATCGAGCTTTACAATATTCTGAAAATCGAAAGTAGCTTCGGTATCATAATTTGCGGTTACTTGTAAACGTTCTCCAATTTTACCCAACATACTAAGACTAATACGTTGATCAAAGTCAAATGAAAGATTGGTTCTATTACGAGGTGAAAGTGATGGATTATCGTTTTTCTGCCAAATAACACCCAAATCCATAGCTACAGAGCCCTGTGGAATAATTTCTATTGTATTACCGCCAAAAATGGAAGTAAAAAAATTATTGTTCACATAAAAATTGGGAAGTAAGTTTTTACGTGCTTCTTCACTACCGGCTTTTCTACCAGAAAAAGCATCGGACTTTTCTTTAAAATAAGACTTAATACCTTCTTTCTCTATAAGATCAAAATATTGATCAGGAGTCAGAATTATAGGATATCCTATATTAAAATCTCCAACGCTTTCATTGTAGATATAACGATCAAGCTTTGGGTCGTAAATATATTTAGAAACGATACTATCTGGATTCTCAAGAAGTATATGACCAAGATCATACCCTGTCTTTACAGAATCAATCTCCTGACCCTCTGTTTCTTGAGCCATAACTACTGTTATGGAACCAAAAAACATGAAGAATAAAAAGATAGACTTAAAAGAAGTTTTAAGATTTTTAATTGCCCCGATTTTTTAAACTTATTACAAATTTTTGAGCGCGAGTTTAATAATATTCTCCACGCTTAATGAAGAATCTTGACTAAGCACTTTATCGACAACCCGTTCTGCCTGTTTACGTGCGAAGCCTAGAACTTCTAAAGCAGATAACGCTTCATCTTTATTTGTATTGTTTGCACTTAGCGAAAGTTCGTCTATATCATAGACTTTTAATACCTTATCTCGAAGATCTAAAATTACACGTTGCGCAGTTTTTGTTCCAATTCCTTTAATTGCTTGAATAGTGGGGACATCACCATTAGCAATTGCATCTCTAATTTGAGATGGTGACATCGAAGAAAGCATGGTTCTGGCAATACTTGAACCAATACCAGAAACGGACAGTAATAACCTAAATATTTCACGTTCAGATTTCTCCATGAAACCGTATAAAGTATGCGAATCTTCCTTTACTTGAAGATGTGTAAATATGGAAATGTTTTCCTGTGCCGGTAATTTAGAAAAAGTATTTAACGATATATTCACAAAATAGCCAACGCCACCACATTCAATAATAATATGTGTTGGATTCTTCTCTACCAGTTTACCTCTTAAGTGATGTATCATATATCCTTAAATTAAATAAGGAAATAAAGTTAAACACTTATCTCCCTATTCCTATTTTACTTAAAATCTTAACTTATTTACTTCGTTTCCTTTGCCTTCTTACGTTTTTCACGCTCTTGCACATCAATAACAGCAACTGCAGCCATATTGACTATTTCATCAACACTTGCCCCTAATTGCATGATATGTACAGATTTTCTCAAACCTACCATAATCGGACCAATAGAATCTGCTTTATTTAATTCTTTTAGCAATTTATACGTAATGTTAGCCGATTCTAAATTCGGAAAAATCAATGTGTTCACGGTTTTTCCTGCAAGTTTTGAAAATGGAAATTTACTTTGATGCAACTCCTTGTTGAGCGCAAAATCTATCTGTATTTCACCGTCTACCAATAAGTTAGGCTTATTTTCATGCAAAATTCGAACTGCTTCCCTAACTTTTCTTGAATTCGGATGTGAAGAAGATCCAAAGTTTGCATAGCTTAACATCGCAAGAACGGGATCAAACCCAAAGTTTGAAGCTACATTCGCAGTCATTTGTGCAATATCTGCCAGCTCCTCAGCATTTGGCTCAATATTTATTGAAGTATCAGCCAAAAACATAGGACCTCTTTCAGTAATCATAATATTTACAGTAGCCACTTTTTTCACTCCTGTTGCCCTACCTATTACCTCTAAAATTGGTTTCACTACTGTTGGATAAGCTCTCGAATAACCCGATATCATACCATCGGCATCACCTTCTAAAACCATCATGGCGCCAAAATAGTTACGCTCGCGCATTTTTATTTTTGAACTGTAAAAAGTAACTCCACTTCGTTTACGACTTTCCCAATATTTAGTAGCGTAACGTATATGACGCTCATCAAATTCTTCTGACATTGGATCAATGATTACCAAATCGGCATCAAACTCCAATTCCTTCTTTAATTCTAAAATAACATCTTTTCTACCTAAAAGTACAGGAATAGCAATACCTTCTTCATGTACGATCTGAGCTGCTTTTAATACATCTAAATGGTCTGCCTCTGCAAATACAATTTTCTTAGCATTAGAACGAGCTCTACCGTGCAATAGGCGAACAACTTTATTATCATTCCCAGAACGCATCATTAATTCTTCTCGATACTTGTCCCAATCTTGAATTGGTGCCTTTGCTACACCACTTTCCATAGCCGCTTTGGCAACAGCCGGGGGAATCTCATAAATTAGACGTTGATCAAAAGGTTTCGGAATAATATATTCTTTTCCAAAAGTCAACCTAGTTTCACCATATGCAATATTTACTTGTTCCGGCACAGGTTGTTTTGTTAGATTGGCTAATGCTTTCACAGCAGCCATTTTCATAGCCTCGTTAATTGCGGTAGCCCTAACATCTAAAGCTCCCCTAAAAATAAATGGAAAACCTAGCACGTTATTTACTTGGTTTGGATGATCAGATCTTCCAGTTGCCATAATGATATCCTTACGGGTAGCAATGGCCAAATCGTAGGCGATTTCAGGATCCGGATTTGCCATTGCAAAAACAATCGGGTTCTCCGCCATAGAAGCTAACATCGCTGGTGATACTACATTAGCAATGGATAGCCCAACAAAAACATCTGCATTTACCATTGCCTCTTCAAGCGTATCAATTTTTCTATCCGTAGCAAACTCCTTCTTTGATTCTGATAAATTATCAGCATCCTTCCGAATTACACCCTTACTATCAAGCATTACAATATTCTCTGCCTGTGCCCCAAAAGCTTTATACAATTTAGTGCATGAAACAGCAGCTGCACCAGCACCACTGATTACAATACGAACTTCATCCATTTTCTTATTGGAGAGCTCTAATGCGTTTAGCAAAGCCGCTGCAGAAATGATTGCAGTACCATGTTGGTCATCATGCATCACAGGAATGTCAAGCTCCTCTTTTAATCGACGCTCTATTTCAAATGCCTCAGGAGCTTTTATATCCTCAAGATTGATTCCTCCAAAAGTTGGAGCTATCATCTTAACGGTTTCTATAAACTTATCTACATCTTCCGTATCCACTTCAATATCGATACCATCGATATCAGCAAAAATCTTAAATAAAAGACTTTTACCTTCCATTACAGGTTTAGAAGCCTCAGGACCTATATTCCCTAAACCTAAAACAGCGGTACCGTTTGAGATAATGGCCACTAAATTTCCTTTAGAAGTATATTTATAAACGTTTTCTTTATCCTTCGCTATTTCCAAGCACGGTTCTGCAACACCTGGGGAATACGCCAAAGCAAGATCTCTTTGAGTACTATATGGTTTTGTTGGAACAATTTTAATTTTACCAGGCTGTGGTTTTGCGTGATAAATAAGTGCTTCCCTTCTTAGCTTTTCGTTGCTCATGCTCTACTATTTAAAAAAACAAATTTAAAGGTAATCTTTATAGAAGCCTGAAAAGAAACAAGTTTTATATTAATAAAAATATAACCCTAAGGTTGATATAAAAACATCAAATTTATTATAATTACAAGGCTTCTTCCTTTTTATCTATATTCAAACGAATGGCAAAAAATGCTGCAATAACGAAAAATGCACCTGCAAATAACATAGCATTAACCGCATTACCACCTAATAAATACTTATAAATTGGTCCGAATGTGAGTGTTTCAATTCCCATAGGAATTACAATCATCATATTTAATATTCCCATATAAACACCACGTCTTTCTTGCGGTACTACTTTAGACACCATGGTGTAAGGTATTCCCATCATTGCTGCCCAACCAACACCGAAAAGAACCATAGGCACTAATACCATCATGGGGTCTTGAATGAATGGAATTGCAAATAATGCAATCGCGGTACCTACTAAACTTAACGCATATACCTTTTTTCCTCCGTATTTTAGTGTCAAGGGCACTAAAGCAAGTGCGACAACCATAGTAACGATGTTGTACGTTAGGCTCATTTGTGCTGATTGAGATGCCGCCTCACCGGTTGAATACCCCATTGTTAGTTTAAATAATGGCGTTGTATACTGCCAATAAATAAACAAAGCATACCATTGAAAAAGATAAACTGCACCAAGCTTCCACATGAATTTCGGCATTTTCTTAATAGACTCCGAAATTTCAAGAAAAGGTAATGCAATACGATCGGCCAAAGGTTTTGCTTTTGCTCGATTAATATCTACTAATTCATCGGAAGTAGGTGGGATTTCAGGCGTTTTTAAAACAGACCATAAAATCGTGGTAATCGAAAGAATTGCGCCGATATAAAATGAGTAATACAACCAAGTTGGAATTGTGCCTGCCACTTCTACAGATTCACCACCAAATAAATACTGAAATAATACAATGGAACCATTTGCCAAAAGTATACCAGCACCGACAAATAAACTTTGCATTTGGTATCCTAAGCTTAATTGTTTTTCTGGCAATTTATCACCTACAAATGCGCGATATGGCTCCATGGCCATGTTGTTACCCACATCTAAAATCCATAATAGGCCTACTGCAAACCATAACACCGGACTCGTAGGAAATGCGAACAGACACAAACTCCCTAAAATCGCACCAATTAAAAAATAGGGCTTACGTCGACCCCATCGTTCTGACCATGTTTTATCTGACATTGCTCCAATTATCGGCTGAATAACCAATCCAGTTACCGGGCCTGCAATATTTAGAATTGGAAGCATATCTTCGGGTGCCCCTAAGTATAAGAAAATTGGATTAATTGCTGTTTGCTGTAGTCCGAAACTATATTGAATCCCTAAGAATCCAACATTCATATTAAATATCTGCCAAAAACTAAGACTCGGTTTATTTATTTTCATTTACGTTTATTAATTTTTTTATACAGAAGAGACAATTACAGTATTCTTATTAGAATGTAATAAATTTTTATAATTACCTAATATTAACCTGCTAGCAATATAATATAATTAAGTCTTCGTACAATTTTTCTAAGAAACAAAAGTCTTCGAAAACGTTTGAAAAAATTTATTTATTTTAAAAAATCAATATTTCTTGTCAATCCTGTAAACTTGGTTCGCTTTACAGCTGACTTTTTAAAAACCTTTTGAAAAACATCTTCAGTAATTTCATCCCAGTCTTTTTTTGTCATGGAGAGCATTTCAGGATTTGGGTTGAATAATGGTTCTTTATGTGGTTTTGAAAATCGATTCCAAGGACAAACATCTTGACAAACATCGCAACCAAACATCCAATCATCAAAACTTCCTTTAACATCAATGGGCAACTCATTTTTTAATTCTATAGTAAAATAGGAAATACATTTACTGCCATCCACTGCATAAGGCTCAACAATTGCTTGCGTAGGGCAAGCATCTATGCAAGCAGTACATGTGCCACAATGGTCAGTTACCTTATGGTCATACTCCAATTCTATATCAACTATTAGCTCCGCTATAAAATAAAAAGACCCTAATTGCTTTGTTAATAAGTTACTGTTCTTACCAATCCATCCTAAACCACTTTTTGCAGCCCATGCCTTATCTAAGACCGGGGCAGAATCTACAAAGGCACGCCCATTGATTTCGCCAATCTCTTCAGTAATAAATTCTTGAAGCTGTTTTAGTTTTGATTTAATAATATGATGATAGTCTTGGCCATAAGCATATTTAGATATTTTATAGGAATCTGCTACTTGTGTTTCTTCTGGAAAATAATTTAGAAGCAATGATATCACAGATTTAGACCCTTCCACCAACAAGCGGGGATCTAAGCGCTTATCGAAATGATTCTCCATATACTTCATTTCGCCATGCATATTATTGCTGAGCCATTTTTCCAATCTTGGCGCCTCTTCTTCCAAAAAATCTGATTTAGATACACCACATGATAAAAAACCGAGGCGTTTGGCTTCGGTTTTAATACTATTGGTCCATTTAGATTTTATGTCAATACTCAAAATAACCCTGGTTGAATGCCGCCCTTTATACGACCTAGATGTTTATAGGCAAGCTCAGTTACTTCTCGACCCCGTGGGGTTCTCATGATAAAACCTTGTTGAATTAGAAAAGGCTCATACACTTCCTCTATAGTTTCTGAACTTTCAGATACGGCAGTTGCCAATGTTGTTATACCCACTGGACCGCCTTTAAATTTATCGATAATTGTAGTCAAAATTTTATTATCCATCTCATCTAAACCGTGAGCATCAACATTTAAAGCTTTAAGACTAAACTTTGATATTTCCATATCGATAGAGCCATTACCTTTAATTTGAGCAAAATCTCGCACCCTTCTTAATAACGCGTTACAAATTCGAGGTGTTCCTCTACTTCTACCCGCAATTTCAATCGCGGCTTCTTGGGTAATAGGAACACGTAATATTTCGGCACTTCGCTCAACAATGGTAGAAAGTAATTCGGTAGAATAATATTGTAGTCTACTTTGAATACCAAACCTAGCGCGCATTGGCGCAGTTAATAACCCCGAGCGTGTAGTTGCCCCTATCAATGTAAAAGGGTTTAAATTAATTTGAACAGAGCGGGCATTTGGCCCGGTTTCTATCATTATATCAATTCTGAAATCCTCCATAGCCGAGTACAAATATTCTTCAACTATAGGGCTTAATCTATGTATTTCGTCAATGAACAATACATCACGTTCATCTAAATTAGTCAGTAATCCTGCTAAATCACCGGGTTTATCTAAAACTGGGCCTGAAGTAATTTTTATACCTACCCCCAACTCATTAGCTAAAATATTGGCTAAAGTTGTTTTTCCTAATCCTGGAGGACCATGAAATAAAGTATGGTCAAGAGCCTCACCCCTTCTATTGGCTGCTTCAACAAACACCTTAAGATTCTCTAGCACCTGTTCTTGACCTGTAAAATCGTCAAAATTAACTGGGCGCAATGCTCTTTCAATATCCAATTCCTCACTTGAGAAACCTTCTGAAGATGGGTCTAAATGCTCATTCATATACTCACAAAGATATACAAACACTAGATAACTTCTTTAGTAAGTGGTTTTCTAAATTCAATTTAACAAATAGACAATCAGCGCATTATTTACTCACTACAATTAGGCATAAATATTGTAATTTCATAGTATGACAAAAGAAAATTACACTGCAGAAGTTCTTCAATATATCGCCATATTTTATATTATTTGGTCCGATGACCTGTTATCGGCATCTGAAATTAATGTCGTTGAAAATGCTATAGCTGAGGACAGCACTTTAACCCAAAGTGATAAAAAACAACTTCGTAAATGGTTAGCTGTAAATAATCCGCCAAAAAATCAAGTATTCAAATCTTGGAAACAACTCATTACCAACAGTGGTGTTAAACTGGTAGAGCATGAGACCTACCCTTTAACAGCATTTAGCCAGAAAGTAGCTTCGCATTATCACAAGGGTATTGCATTGAATGACCATATTCAAAAAATAGAAGTCAATCTTGGTATTCAACCTAATCATTACAACCATTTATTTGATGTTCAAATCGATGTAGATAAAAACTCGACTCAATATTCTGCTATTGAAATTGACAGCATTTTAAAGGGTAATTACGCGGAGGTGGTCGATAATTTTAGACAAGTGTTAAAAGACCCTATATTCTCTTGGGAGATACGCAGAAATAAAGAAGAGTTTAGAAATCATGTTTTAAAGCAAGTAGAATTTCTAGCAGATAAAGGTTATGGCACTATGGCTTACCCAGAAACCTATGGGGGCACAAACGACATGGAAGGTTACGCCTCTATTTTCGAAAACATGATGTTCGTTGATGGGAGCTTGGCCATAAAATTTGGTGTTCAATTTGGTCTTTTTGGAGGTAGTATTCAGAAATTAGGAACTAAAGAACACCACGACAAGTACCTTGCGGATACTGGATCTGCCAAACTTTTAGGGTGTTTTGCAATGACAGAAACAGGACATGGTTCTAACGTACGGGGAATAAAAACTACAGCAACTTACAACCATGCTACAGAAACTCTGGTTATTCATACTCCCGGAAAAAATGATAATAAAGAATATATAGGTAATGCGATACATTCTAAGATAGCATCGGTTTTCGCTCAACTAATAGTCAATGGGAAAAACCAAGGAGTACATGCAATTTTAGTTCCACTAAGAAATGAAAACCATGAATTACTACCAGGAATTGAAGTGGAGGACAATGGTTACAAACTTGGTTTAAATGGTGTTGACAATGGAAAAATTTGGTTTAATCAGGTTACAGTGCCTAAAGATAATTTGCTTAATAAATATGGAACAATTCTTGCGAATGGAGATTATTATTCAGAAATAAAAAATCCGAATAAAAGATTTTTTACCATGTTAGGCACCTTAGTAGGTGGAAGAATTTGCGTGGCCAGAGCTGGATTAGGAGGTGCGAAATTCGCACTTACTGTAGCTATAAAACACGCATTAAAAAGAAGACAGTTTAATGATAGCGTAAAAATTCAAGAAGATTTACTAATGGATTACCCATCGCATCAATTGCGTTTAACACCTTTAGTCGCAAGTGCTTATGTCTACCATATTACCTTAGACAAAATGATGAAGGTTTATTGCGATGAATCTCAACCCGACAAAAGGCAAGTGGAAACCCAAGTTGCCGGACTAAAATCGATTATTACATGGTATGCAAACGACACTATACAAGAATGTAGAGAGGCATGTGGAGGGAAAGGTTATCTTTTAGAGAACCGTATTGCTGATTTAAAAGGCGATGTTGATATTTTTACCACATTTGAAGGAGACAATAATGTTCTGCTTCAACTAGCCGCAAAGGGAGTTCTTTCTGACTTTAAAGCAGAATTTAATAGTGCTGGGTTTTCCACCGTATTGAAATTATTGAGCTCACAAATAAGCGATAAGCTATCAAACATAAACCCACTATACGCCAATAAAACAGACAAAGACCATTTGTACAATCCGAAATTTCATGTACATGCTTTTGAACATAGAACACGAAGATTAACCTATACTATAGCCATGAGAATTAGGGGTTATATTAAAAAAGGAATACCGTCTTACCAAGCCTTTCTTAAAGTACAAACTCACTTAATGACACTTGGCAAAGCATATAGCGTCGAACTTGCATATAAATCATTTAAAGAGCACAACAGCACTATTTTAGACCCACATCATAAAGCTCTTTTTGAAAAATTAGGAACACTCTATGCTCTTTCTGAAATAAGAAAAGATGCTTCTTGGTATTTAGAACAAGGCTATATTGGAAGCTCTAAATCAAAAGCGATACGACAACGCGTTGAAAGACTTTGTACAGAAATGAGACCACATTTAGATAGCCTGGTAGATGGCTTTGGTATACCAGACCATTGCTTGAAGGCTCCGATAGCTAATTGATTGTCAAGCAAAAAATCGAATAATTAACAATTTATTAACATGATTATTAATATATATATCTTACACTAATTATAAGAATTATATTGTTAATTTAAATTGCACTATTATGAAACAACCTTATTATTTTATTATTGTATTTTTATTTATTTCATTGGTTTCCTTTACTTCTGTAAAAAACAGCACACCTATTGATTTAACCAAGACCGAGAAAAATAGTTCTACCCTTGAAGAAAAAAAGGCTATTTTGACAGAATTTTATTCAAACCTTATTAAAAATGAAATTGATAAACGATTTGCCGAAAGCAAGGATGGTAATATCAATGAAAAGGAAATGATTGAGAATCTTGTACTTTTAACTGAATATGGATGCGCATACAGTGGTACAGGTTGTACGGGAAATCAAGTTTGTGGTGTTTCTAAAAAATATGCTAAAACTTTTGGATATAGTTCGTATAGCACTTATAATAGCGGTGTTTGTGAAGATGTACCAAAGCCATAGTTCTTAAAGTTATTTAATTGGGCGTTAAAACGGTCGTTTTAACGCCTTCTTTTCCTAATTGTACGAATGAATTATAAATTTTTTATTTTACTATTTCTTATTGTTATAACTAATATTTTTTCACAAGAAAGAATATTGAATATTGAATATGACTTTTATTTTAAAGATTACTTTCCAGAGTCTATGAAAATAAGCCTCATAAGTAATGGTAATCAATCACTTTCAACTCTTACCCGCACCATATATAATAAAAAACTGGATTCTTTTGAGGCAGAACTTACATCATTTTATAAACATTATTATAAAACCCAGGATTCAATATTATCTGAGGAAGAATTGGACGATAAAAAATATTTTATCAAAGAACCTTTAGATCAATTTAAATGGAAGTTGACAGGTAATACTAAGACTATATTGAATTACGTATGTCAAGAAGCAACTGTTTCTTTTAGGGGGCGTAACTATTTTGCCTACTTCACTTCTAAAATCCCCTTTAGAGTTGCTCCTTGGAAATTTCATGGGCTTCCGGGCGCGATGTTAGCCATAGCAACGGATGATGAAAATATAAAAATAGAAGCGCAAAGCATTAAATTTGAACGCTTTAGTGGTACAATCGGGAATCCTTATTTCAAAGTTGAAAACACCATCACTTGGCAAATTTTTGTAGATTTGGCTATTAAGAATTGGCAAGATTTTAAAAACCGAGTAACTAGCCAAGCACAATCTTTGAGTAACAGTCAAAGATTGTCTATGGGTATGCCAAAGATTAGCCCAAGTCTAAGAATGGAAATAATTATTGAACAAAATGGCAATAATTGAATCATTTTAAACCATACTTACAAAAAGTATGCATAAATCACGTAATCTCTATTTTTTAGTATTCTTTTTCCTATTCAGTACCATTGCCATAGCCCAGAAGGAAATTATGGTTACTGGTACGATTACAAATGAACAGAATCACCCGGTGCCTTATATTGATGTAGTTCTAAAATCTATTGACAGTTTAAATTTAGTGATAGGTTTCTCTGTTACCGATAATTTTGGAAGATTTAAAATAATAGTTCAAACCAAAAGTGACAGGCTTCTATTAGAAACTTCATCTTTAGTTCATGAAACTGCTATTAAACCTATTATTATAAATAAAAACAACCTGTTTTTAAATGAAAACTTTCAACTAAAAAATCGGGTTGAGGAACTTCAGGAGTATGAGATTACAGCGACCCCTAGAGTAATAATAAGAAACGATACCACAATATTCAATCTTGAAAAATTAACGAATGGAACAGAGCGAGTTGTAGAAGAAATTCTAAAAAAACTACCAGGAGTTGTAATAGATGAAAGCGGAAGATTGAAGTTTAAAGGAAAAGATGTGGAAAGGGTTCTTATAGACGGTGACAACCTATTTGATGGAAACTACACAATAGGTACAAAAAGGATAAATGCCAGCTTTATAAAAGGTATTGAGGCCATCGAAAATTTTGAAGAGAATTCTTTATTGCAAGGGCTAAGTGAAAATGACCAAGTTGCATTAAACCTTAAATTTGGTGAAGGGGTATCACTTTCGGGAGATGCCGAATTGTCTTATGCCAACGGTAATCGACTTTCCTCAAATACAACTGCTATTATGGTCTCCAAACCACTTAAAGGATTTGGAATTGCATCTTTTAACTCAATAGGTAATGACCTAGAAAATACGAATTTTGATGCTACGGAATTTATTGATAGGTTGAGAGAGCAACATTCTAATGGGCTAGACGCACCAAGCTTTATTGGTCACAACAATGGTTTATTTCCTGACAATAATAGTATTTCCAATAATGAGTACTTCGGCAGTTTGAACCTCCTTCCTAAACTATCAGACACTGAAACTTTACGCTTGAATTTAGATGCACTTTCTGACCAATCTCTTGAACAAAGAACTTCACTAACTCTAATTGGAAATGATACTAATAATCCCCTCCGAATCGAAGAAAAAAATAAAAATTTAATCAAACCACTATATTTTAATTCAAGTGCTTATTTTCAAAAATTTAGTTCCCCTTCAAATTCCTGGTCCACTAATATAAAAATATCCAAACTAAAGAATGAAAAACAATTATTGGGTATTCGCAACGAACAAGAGCAAGAAGAAAATTCGATTTTCAAAGAACTGTTTCTGTCAAACAATACAATTTATACACATCGTATCGATGAAAAACGTGCAATCAAAATAGAGGGTTTAGCGATTTTAAGTGAAAAATCAGAATACTTGACCCTTTTCTCAGGAATTGATTTTAATTCTTATACCCCTATTGCAGATACGAATAACGAACAGAATGTGCATTCCAAAAAGAAGCAGGTACAATTTTTAACAAATTACTATCAAAAAATTAGAGAAAATGATAAGTTGAATTTAAAAATGAAGATAATAAATTTTAAAAATAGTTTAATAAGTACGTTAACCAGTACTGATGAAAGCGTAGCCTTTGAAAATATTATAGACTATGAGGTTTTTGTACCTGAAATTACAGCTGACTATATTTTTAAACAAGCAAACATCAGTTTAAGACCAATTCTAACGGCAAAATTATATTCCTACAACTACTTTGATGAAATGATTTCAAGTAATCGAAATAATTCAAAATTACTTTTAGATGCTTCAATACGAAGTAAATATGAACTAAATAAAAGAAATAGCCTTACAACAAGCTTTGAACATTTAAACGAAATTCCTAATGAAGAAATTCTTTACACCAATTTTATTTTACGTTCTAATCGCATTATTGAAAAAAGTGAATTGAACTTTCAAAATCTAACTTCGGATGCCTTAGGTCTTTTTTACAACTATAATAATTTAATCAAGGATACAAATCTTAGTTTAAGTTTTATCTATAAAAAAGACCACAACACCTATCTTTCATCAAATAACATTAATAATTATATAAATATAGTGACCAACATTGGACAAGGTAACGTATCAGAAAATCGGATATGGAATCTTAGCTTTCTCAAATATATAAGTGTATTACGTTCAACAATTCGTTTTAACTCTTCTTACAATAATTCTAATTATATAAATTTTCTTAATAGTTCTGAGATGCGTTATAACAAAATGGAGTTATTAAATACCAACTTAGCCATTGGGACATCTTTTATAGGCAAATTCTTATTTGGAAATAATTTAACTTATACTCAAACAAAATTTTCAAGACCCAACTTTCAAGGATTTATAAACCAAGGAATAATGAATAAATTTGATATCACTTATGTACCAAACGATAATTTAAGGATAGACACCTATATAAATTATATAATTCCAAACCTTAATAATAGCCAAAACAATACTTTGACATTTAACAGTTCAATTACCTATCAAAATAACAAAAAGACAATTTCATATATTTTGGAGGGTAGAAATTTATTGAATCAAAGTCAGATTGGTAACATTAAAAATACTGACTTTTCTACAACGATTACATCTGAATCATTGTTCGATAGACTTATTTTATTTGCGGTTAATTTTAAATATTGAAACCGTTTTACACATACTTTATTTAACCGCTCCGATTGCGAATTAGTTATTTCCCTTTTCTAATCTAGAGGTATCTAAAAAGTCAGAAATTGTAATCTTCGGATCGCCATAAAGCTTAGTTTTAGTATTTCCTCTTGAGCTTAATTGAAAATTACCTAAAGCTCTAATTTCAGCATTAGGTGAGTCTTCTGTAACCAAAAGAACATCGCTTGTCTGTAACTCAGATGCTTTCAATGAACTGTTTCCATATAATTTAGCCATTAAGAAGTCAGCAGTGCCTTCAACCTTAGCTGAAGCATTTTCATACATATATATACTGTTGTTGGCACCTGTAGTATATAGTTTTACATCAATCCTATCCTTTAAAATAACGTTTAGAGAATCGCTAGCCAAATTAAAATCGCCAGAACTAATTTCCTCCATAGTGATATCAATAATGTCAGCGGTAGCATTTAATTCTAATCTAGAAGTACCAGAAGTATGAACCTTTAAACGGTCAGTTGAAATGACATCTTTCATACTAATCTTTCCATTTAACATCGTTACAGCGGTTAATTCTTGAAAGAAAATAGTGATATTAAGCTTTTTTTTAGAAGTGATGTTATAGAAGGATGATATTTTTAAAATACCATTTTCTACTTTAAACTTGAGAACATCTACTAAATTATCATCTAATTCTAGTGCGTAACCCTCTTGAGAAGATTTCTGAAGTACGATATCTAAATCATCTAAAAGTTCTATAGCTGTATAAGGTTCTAAATCCTCTCTAACTTCTATTACATTTTTATTACCCTTAATTTTTGGCTTACGTTGTGAATACATTTGAAAGGAAATAACCGAAATAATCAACAGAAGGGCAAAGTTTTTCATAATCATTATTTTAATTTAAAAAATGAAGATATTGCTTTTTATATAAAAAAAACAACTTAGCATTATCTTAATAAGTTAGCCAAAAAAAAAACCCAACTAATTCTAGTTGGGCTTTTTAATAATGAATATTTTAATGATTCATTTCCTCTTCATCTTCCTGTAAAGGAATATTTTGAGGAACGAAATCCTGACCTGGAATTATATACTCTCCATTTTCATCAACTTTACTATAATCGTACGCCCATCTATGAACTTCAGGAATTGCACCATCCCAGTTACCATGAATATGTTTCTGTTCTGCAGTCCATTCCAATGTATTAGATTTCCAAGGATTTTTTGGCCCAACCTTACCGTAGAATATACTATAGATAAAGTTTGCCACGAAAACCAATTGTGCTACAGCTGCTATGATTGCAAATACTGTCATTAATACTTGTATATCTGTTAACTCATCGAACATTGGAAATGCTGTATTCTCATAATATCTTCTTGGCACCCCTGCCATACCAACAAAATGCATTGGGAAAAATACGCCGTAAGCACAGATTGCTGTTACCCAAAAGTGAACATAACCTAAGTTCTTATTCATCATTTTCCCTTCAAACATTTTAGGGAACCAATGATATACACCTGCAAATAAACCATATAACGCTGAAATACCCATTACCAAGTGAAAGTGAGCAATTACAAAATAGGTGTCATGAACATTTATATCTAAAGTACTATCTCCTAATATAATACCGGTTAAACCTCCACTAATAAAAGTAGATACCAAACCGATTGAGAATAACATAGCAGGGTTAAGTTGCAAATTACCCTTCCATAAAGTTGTTATATAGTTAAATGCCTTTACCGCAGATGGTATTGCAATCAGTAATGTTGTAAAAGTAAATACAGATCCCAAGAATGGATTCATACCCGAGATAAACATATGGTGTCCCCAAACTATTGTTGAAAGAAATGCGATAGCTAATATTGAAGCTACCATTGCACGGTAACCAAAAATAGGTTTACGTGCATTTGTTGACATAACCTCTGAGGTAATACCTAAAGCAGGTAATAATACAATGTATACCTCTGGGTGACCTAAGAACCAAAATAAATGCTCGTATAATACCGGAGAACCTCCTTGATAATGAAGAACCTCTCCTTGTATAAATATATCTGAAAGGAAAAATGAAGTTCCAAAACTTCTATCCATTATCAACAACAAAGCGGCAGATAATAAAACAGGGAAAGAAACCACACCAATAATAGCTGTTACAAAGAAAGCCCAAATTGTCAAAGGTAATCTAGTCATAGACATTCCTTTAGTTCTAAGGTTAATTACAGTAACTATGTAGTTCAAAGAACCCAATAAAGAGGAAGCAATGAAAATCGCCATTGAAACTAGCCAAAGCGTCATACCCATACCTGAACCAGGTTGAGCCATTGGCAATGCACTTAGAGGAGGATAAATTGTCCATCCTGCAGCTGCAGGACCAGCCTCAACAAATAATGAAATTACCATTATAACACTGGCTACAAAGAATAACCAGAATGAAACCATATTAAGGAAACCAGATGCCATATCTCGAGCACCAATTTGAAGAGGAATAAGTAGATTACTAAATGTACCACTTAAACCAGCAGTAAGTACAAAAAACACCATTATAGTACCATGCATTGTAACCAAGGCCAAATATACATCAGCATCCATAACACCACCTGGGGCCCATTTACCAAGAAGAGTTTCGAAAATAGCGAAAGACTCTCCTGGCCAAGCTAATTGCATTCTAAACAATATTGACATTGCAATACCAATAAAACCCATAACCAAAACACCAACAATTAGGTATTGTTTAGCAATCATTTTATGGTCTTGACTAAAGATATACTTTGTTACAAAAGTTTCTTTATGATGATGATGTCCATGATCGTCATGTGCGTGATCATCTACATGTGCATGTGCTGTTGCTGACATAATCGTAATCTTTATTTTATTAATTTCTTATTATAGCCTTTTTCTATACGAGTACTATTGAATTACTCGCCTACTGGTGCTGAATCTACCGTACTAAATGTGGGTTGAGAATCATCTTTCATAACTGTTTCCGCAAAGGTTGATTGACCTTTCATCCACTCATTATAATCTTCCTCTGATTCTACTATAATCTTCATTTGCATGTTGTAATGAGACTTTCCGCAAATTTTATTACAAAGCAAAATATAATCAAACTCCCATGGGTCAAGAACTTCTTCTCCATTGGCAGATTTTTCTGCGCGTATTTTGTTTGTTCTTATTACTTTATCAACAACATCTGGATTTAATCTCATCTCTTCAGTTGTGAAAATCGGAGTAAAAGAAAATTCTGTTATCATACCAGGAACACAGTTCATTTGCGCTCTAAAGTGAGGCATATAAGCAGAATGTAAAACGTCTTGTGAACGCATTTTAAAGTTCACCTTTCTCCCTACTGGTAAGTGAAGTTCCTTTACAATAACATCATCGTGAGCATATGAATCTGCTTCATCTAAACCCAGAACATTAGCTTTATCAATATCTATCATTCTTACATTAGCACCACCTAAAACATTATCATTGCCACCATATCTAGCTGTCCAGTTAAATTGTTGGGCATAAAGTTCCACAATTAATGGATCATCTTCATCATTGACATCCATTATAGCTGTCCAAGTATACAGACCCCATAAAATAAGACCTGCCAAAACTATAACGGGTATAATGGTCCAGATAAATTCTAAACGGTCGTTATCTGCATAAAACAATGCCTTTTGCCCCTTTTTTCCACTATACTTATATCCAAAATAGTGTAATAGCGCTTGTGTGATGGTTTGAACAATAAAAATGATTACCATCGATACCAACATTAAATAATCATATTCCTCACCGTGGGCCGATCCAGCTTCAGGTAATAAGAATTTTCCATATTTCCAAAAACTGAAAATGGTTATTCCATATATAAAGACTAAGAATGCGAATAACATGTAACCGTTATTCTTATTGTCGCTATCTGTAGCTATTTGATCCTGAGTAGTTTTAAGCTGTGATAATTCAAATATTTTAGTCAACTGCCAAATGGCAATCGCTACAAGAACAAGAACAGCTAAAGTTAAAAATGTCGTCATCGTATATATAAATGTTATACTTTACTTATTTATTAATAATGAAAGTGTCTGCTTTCCTCAATAAACGGGTTTCTCTTAGGTTGCAATGGAGCAGTTGAAAGCGCTCTAAAAATCCAAAATATAAATAACCCTGCAAAAAATAATACGGAACCAATTTCAGGAATCCCAATATACCAGTTCTTACCAACGGTAGATGGCATAATAGCATTGAATATATCCATATAATGTCCTGCAAGAATCACTATACCTGTCAATAAAACAAACCAATTAATTCTTTTAAAATCACTATTCATCAATAAAAGTACAGGAAACAAAAAGTTCATAGCTACCATACCAAAGAAAGGCAATTTATAGTCGGCAATTCTTGTGATATAATATGTTACCTCTTCTGGAATATTAGAGTACCAGATCAACATAAATTGTGAAAACCATAGATATGTCCAGAAAATACTGATACCGAACATAAATTTTGCTAAATCATGAATATGACTATTATTAACGTCTGGTAAATGACCTTTTGATTTTAAGTAAATAGTAACCATTGCAATAACCGTAATACCAGATACGAACATACTAGCAAAAATGTACCAACCAAAGAGTGTACTAAACCAATGTGGTTCAACACTCATAATCCAATCCCAAGACATAATCGATTCTGATATTAAATAAAATACCAAGAAACCGGCAGAAATTCTAAAGTTCAATTTAAAATTAGAGTTATCGTCGGACTCATCTTGACGTAGTGACAATTTTCTAGAATACTCTCTATATCCTATCCAACCTGCTAAAAATATTGCCGCTCTAATTAAGAAAAAAGTAGGGTTCAAATATCCTGATTTACCTTGCAATAAAGCATCATGCGCTACTACATCAGCATCCATCCAGATGAATAAGTGATTCATATGTAATACTGAAAGCAAAAGAATAACAAAAACAATAATACCCCCAGGAACCAAATAAGATGTTATCCCTTCCATAACTCTAAAGAGTAATGGTGACCAACCTGCTTGTGCAGCACGTTGAATAGCATAAAACGCTAAAACACCTAACGATATCATCATAAAAAAGAAAGCAGCTACGTATAATGCAGCCCAAGGCCTATTTTTTAATTGATCTAATAAATGTTGATCATGAGAAGAATCATGTTCTTCACCATGGGTATCAGCAGCAACATGATCATTTTCTTTTGATACATGTTCAGCTTCAATTTCGTGAGCATCACCATGACCACTGTCATGACTTGCCACCATGTCCTTTGCCTCTGCTATAGTTCCAGGAGCCATAACAAATCCACCTATGATTCCTAATGCACCTACAATCATTAGAACAATGGAAGCTATTTTAAGTCTATTTGAAAACGTATACATAGTATTGTTTACCTATTATTTGGTTAAATCTTGTTTCAATTGCATTACATACTCCGATACTTGCCACATCTCTTCTGTATTCATTTGAGACGCATAAGAACCCATTGAATTTAATCCATAATGGATTGTGTAATATGTAGAACCTACTGTTAGATTCCTAACTGGATCAGCATAACTTGGAACACCCAATATCTTTTCACGCTTTACCAAGGTTCCTTTACCATCACCTTTATCACCGTGACAAATTGCACAATAAATTGTATACAACTGACCTCCTTTAGCTAAATTCTCATTAACATTAATAGAATCTAATGGACTACTTTGCAATCTAGCTAATTCCTTACCCTCAGGAGAGTTTTCAATTTCGTAAGGCAACCAACCTCTATTGATTGTATTGGCAGGAGGTAACAAGGCCTCTGATTGATTCGGCAAGAAACCTGCCTCACCATAAGTCTCATAACCAACGGATTCGTACATATTAGGCATATATTGATAATTACGTGACTTATCGTTTTGACAAGATGTAACCAATACGGCTAAAGCAAATAGTATTGCTATTTTCTTAAAACTGTTCATATTTAATGACTGCTTTTTTCTGACACATTAATTTCAACAGCTCCTGTATCCATTAATAGATCTTTTAATTCCTGTTCATTATCATGGATCTCAATCTCCATTAAAAAATGGTCATCTGTTGTTCTTACATCAGGATTTTCCGCTTCTTTAAAAGGCCATAATCTACTTCTCAAATAGAAGGTAATAACCATTAAATGAGCTGCAAAAAATACCGTTAATTCAAACATAATTGGCACAAATGCCGGCATGTTCTCGATATAACTAAAGCTAGGTTTGCCACCAATATCTTGGGGCCAATCTTCTATCATGATGTAATTCATCATTAACACTGCCACTGTAAGACCAACACAACCATATATAAAAGCAGTTATTGCCAATCTTGTTGGTGCTAATCCCATAGCTTTATCCAATCCATGTACTGGAAAAGGACAATATACCTCTTCAATATGATGCTTAGCTGCCTTTACCTTTTTAACGGCAAGCATTAGCACATCGTCATCATCGTAAAAAGCATGTATAACTTTAGATGCCATAATTATCTTTTGTTATTTAATAAAATTGCTGCCTGTCCTGCCCAGTCGTCACGTTGCGCTCTACCTGGAAAAGACCCTGTAATTGAATCTAACAAATTGTATTCACTTTCCGTCATTCTAGCTACTTGTGCAAATGTGTAAATTCCAATATCGTTTAACGTAGCTTCCATTTGAGGACCAATACCTTTTACTTTCTTTAAATCATCAGCTTGCTCTATTGCAGCATCGAAAGTACCAACAGCACTTAATAATTCTGATATTCCAACTTTGTTGTCTACAGGTGGATTAACCTCACCTATTATAACATCATCAGTAATCGTTTCTTTTACTATTGTATTTGCAGTTGATATTTGATATAAAGGTTTACCAGCATCCCTTAGTTTTTTATACTTTTCACCAGAAGACTTCAATATAGATTTTACTTCTGCCTGAGCAATAACAGGGAATGTTCTTGCATATAAAAGAAATAAAACAAAGAAGAACCCAATTGTCCCAATAAAAATACCAATATCTACAAATGTTGGAGAGAACATTGTCCAAGACGATGGCAAGTAATCTCTATGCAAAGACGTTACGATAATCACAAATCTTTCGAACCACATTCCAATGTTTACAACAATAGAAATAAAGAAAGAGAACATGATACTAGTTCTAAGTTTCTTAAACCACATAAACTGTGGAGAGAATACATTACAGGTCATCATTGACCAGTATGCCCACCAGTAAGGACCAGTAGCTCTATTTAAGAATGCATATTGTTCGTATTCAACACCAGAATACCATGCCATGAACAACTCGGTAATGTAGGCACAACCTACAATAGAACCGGTAAGCATGATTACGATGTTCATTAATTCGATATGCTGAATAGTTATATAATTTTCTAAATGACACACCTTTCTCATTATAATCAATAATGTGTTCACCATTGCGAAACCTGAGAAAATAGCCCCAGCAACGAAATAAGGTGGAAAGATGGTTGTATGCCATCCAGGTATAACCGAGGTAGCAAAGTCAAAAGATACAATAGTATGAACAGATAATACTAATGGAGTCGCTAAACCAGCAAGCACCAAAGACACCTCCTCAAATCGTTGCCAATCTTTAGCACGCCCTGTCCATCCAAAACTTAATAAGCTATATATTTTTTTCTGAAAAGGCAGAACAGCTCTATCTCTAATCATTGCAAAATCCGGAAGCAATCCTGTCCACCAGAACACCAAAGAAACGGATAGATATGTTGAAATAGCAAATACATCCCAAAGTAATGGCGAATTAAAGTTTACCCATAATGAACCAAATTGATTTGGTATCGGCAATACCCAATATGCTAACCAAGGACGACCCATGTGTATAATAGGAAAAAGGCCTGCTTGAATAACAGAGAAAATTGTCATTGCCTCAGCAGAACGGTTAATGGCCATTCTCCATTTTTGACGGAATAATAAAAGAACCGCTGAAATTAACGTACCAGCATGACCAATACCTACCCACCAAACAAAGTTGGTAATGTCCCAAGCCCAGTTAACGGTTTTGTTAAGACCCCATGTACCGATACCGGTTGAGACCGTATAAATTATACAACCTACCCCCCAAAGAAATGCCACTAAGGCAATGGAAAAAACTATCCACCAATGCTTATTTGCTCTTCCCTCTACAGGAGCAGCAATATCAACTGTTACATCGTGGTAGCCTTTATCTCCAATTACAAGAGGTTTACGTATAGGTGCTTCGTAATGCGACGCCATAGACTTTTGTTATAATTACTTTCTACTATTGATTATGCTTCGTTGGTGTTTCTAACCTTAACATGGTAGAAAACATTTGGTTGAGTACCTACATGCTCCAATAAATGATACATGCGGTCACTCTCCTTTAATTCTGCCACTTTACTCTTCTCATCATTAACATCACCAAATACAATGGCTCCATTACTACAAGCTGAAGAACACGCAGTTTGAAACTCTCCATCTTCGATTACTCGTCCATCTCGTTTGGCATCTAAAATAGTCTTTTGTGTTTTTTGAATACACATTGAACATTTTTCAATCACCCCTCTAGAACGAACATTAACATCTGGGTTTAATACCATTTTACCCAAATCATTATTCATATGAAAATCAAACTCATCATTGTTATTATACAAGAACCAGTTAAATCTACGTACTTTATAAGGACAGTTGTTTGCACAATATCTTGTACCCACACATCGGTTATAAGCCATTTGATTCTGACCTTGTCTACCATGAGAAGTTGCCGCCACAGGACAAACAGTTTCACAAGGCGCATGATTACAATGCTGACACATTACAGGTTGAAAGGCAACTTGTGGATTTTCAGATGGATCCTCTAATTCACCAAAACCACTTAATGATCCTTTATCGCCAGTTAAGCCATCAAATTCATCTTTCTTCGTATCATCTTGTTCAAAAGTCTCTTCAGAAGAATAATATCTATCAATACGCAACCAATGCATATCTCTTGACTTTCTCACCTCTGCCTTACCAACAACCGGTACGTTATTTTCAGCATGACATGCAATAACACATGAACCACAACCCGTACATGCATTTAAATCGATAGACATATTGAAATGATGACCGATTTTACGATCAAAACTATCCCATAAATCAACCGATGTTGCAGGAACTTCTTGATGATCCAAAGAAACCATAGGAACTTCGTTCCATTCTGAATGATCCTTTGTATTGAATATTTCTAAAGTTGTTTCCTTTATAATATCCCCTCTACCCATAAGAGTTTTGTGTAATTGAATACAAGCAAACTCATGATTACCTGAAACTTTTTCTACACTTACAGATTGATTGGCACTAAAGCCTTCATACAACATAAAGGCATTTACACCCGTTTGCATATCCTTCTTCAATCCTATTTTTTTACCATAACCAAAAGAAAGACCCACAGAACCTTTCGCTTGACCAGGTTGAACAACTACAGGCACTTGGTCTAAACTTACACCATTAACAGTAAGCTTAACATAATTACCATCCATACCGCCATTAGCGACATTCACGTTCTCAACACCCAACTCAAGAGCATCAGCTTTTGAAATAGTCACATAATTATCCCAAGAAACTCTTGTTATTGGATCAGGGAATTCCTGAAGCCATGGATTACTAGCTTGCTGACCATCACCCATACCTACTTTTGAATACAAAGTAAGTTCCATTCCATCACTAGTTGTATTGACCAGACTATGAATTGCAGAAGCAATTGGCGCTAAACCTACCACTTCAGACACTTCTTCTGACGAAATAGAATTTAAAGTAGAACCAACGGCATCAACCATCATGGTTTCAGCGATAAAAACACCATCTTGCAATGCTTGATTCCAGTTTTCACCGTTCAATACATTATCAGTCCATGTTTGTTTTATATAATCATAATACGATTGATCACTTCCTAACAATTCTAATATTACTGTTTGAAACTGCTTCGTATCAAATAATTCTTTTATAGTAGGCTGCATTAAACTATAATGCCCCTTTTTAATCTGAATATCACCCCAAGACTCTAAATAGTGATTTGTTGCCGCAACATATTGCACAGCCTCAGTAGTTTCATTCCAATTTGTCGAAAAAGCAACAGTAAGATCAACCTTAGAAAGTCCTTCTTTAAAATCTGCTGAATTCGGTAAAGAATATACTGGGTTTACACCATCAATCATTAACGCTCCAATTCTTCCTGCTTTCATATCAGCAATTAAAGAATTCACAGCCTTAACATTACCTTTTCTAATATATTTAGGTGCAGTTACATCAAAAGCTTTACTTGACAACATTTCATTAATTGCCAAAACAACAGCCTGTGCATTAACATCATCTAAACCAGTTACTACAACAGCATCTGATCCAGCATTTTTAATTTCAGCAGCCAACATATCAACCGCGGCATCATATTCTGAAGTATTACCACCTACAGCAGTACCGTTTAATTTTCCGTACAACTTAGCCAATACCACTTTTTGAGCACTTGGCTTCATAGCTATACGCTTGTCGGCATTAGCACCGGTTAAAGACATATTAGCTTCTAACTGCACATGCCTAGACATTTTCCCTTTCTTAGGAACACGACCTCTAGAATAACCCGAATCGTAACCTCCACCTTGCCAATCTGAAAGAAAATCAGCACCGAAAGAAACAATTAAACCTGCTTTCTCGAAATCATAATCCGCCAAGGCACGCTCACTATATTTATGTTCAAATGCAGTTAAAGCAGCATCCTCAGAAATAGGATCATAAGTAACATGAACTACATTTTCATTCGTCAACATCAAGTCAGCCAACAAACGATCCGTAGATGGACTTGCATAGGTTTGAGTCAACAGAGCAATCTTCTTTGAAGAACCCTTAAGTCCGCCCATTTTAGATTTAATCGTAGCATTTAGCACATCCCATTCAACTGGCTCACCATTTGCAACTGGACCTTGCAATCTAGTACTATCATACAAAGAAAGTACAGAACCTTGAACTCTTGCATTAGCAGAACCACCAACTTTAGCCAAAGTATTATTCTCAACTTTGATTGGTCGACCTTCCCTTGTTTTTATTAAAATACTCGCAAAGTCAAAACCATTGGCAATTGTAGTTGCATAATAATTAGCAACACCTGGAACTATATTTTCTGGAAGCACAACATAAGGTATCGATTTAATAACCGGACCTTCACAGGCAGCCAAAGAAGCCGCAGCTGTACTAAAACCAACATACTTCAAGAAATCCCTACGATTTGTATTTGTGGAAGACAAAGTTTCCTTGTCACCCAAGAAATCATCAACAGGAATCTGCTCTACAAATTCGTTCTGCTTTAGCGCCTCAACAATGGAATCGTTAGGATTTAACTCCGCTTCGTTTTTCCAATATTTTTTGTTTGATGCCATACGTATTATCTGTAATTAGCTTCTTTAATTTATTATTAATAATGACACTTTCCACATTCTAGACCACCCAATTGAGCAGCTGTCAAATTATCTACACCATACTTCTTAGAAAGTTCAGCATGAATTTTTTCGTAATACCCATTACCCTCGACCTTAACATTAGTTTCTCGGTGACAATCTACACACCAACCCATTGTTAATGGAGAATATTGATACATTATTTCCATTTCTTCAACAGGACCGTGACATGTTTGACATTCAACACCAGCAACAGAAACATGCTGTGAGTGATTAAAATATGCAAAATCTGGAAGGTTGTGAATACGAACCCACTCTACAGGCTGACTTACGCCAGTGTATTTTTGACTCTCTTCATCCCAACCGACAGCTTTATATAATTTCTTAATTTCCCCTGTATAAAACTCATTCGTATAACCATTTGCAATATCCTCCTTAGAAGGACCTTCTGGATTACCTGCATATTCATAAATAGACTTATGACAATTCATACAAACATTCAAAGAAGGAATTCCTGAATGTTTAGAAACTCTCGCAGAAGAGTGACAATACTTACATTCAATCTTATTATCCCCAGCATGAATCTTATGAGAATAATGTATAGGTTGAATTGGAGCATAACCTTGATCAACACCCACCTGCATCATCCATCCGTAAGCAAAATAAGCACTACCCAACAAAAGGAATATTGCGGTTACCAATACTAAAAATTGATTTTTAGCGAAGGCTTTCCAAATCGGAGTCCTTTTTTCAGCATTCTCCTTTTCGATGACAATACCATTAGCTTGAGCTATACGTTGCAATGTTTTATTTACCAGCAACAACATAATTACAAGAAGTCCAAAAACCAACACTAAAGCACCTAAGATAATTTCACTAGACACACCTGATGAATTCGCAGACCCTGAAGAGCTAGACTGAACATCACCACCAGCAACAGTAGCGGGTGCAGGCGCCGGAGCCGCAGTATACGCTAAAATATCATCAATATCACTATTGGACAAAGTTGGAAAAGCAGTCATTGCAGCCTGATTATATTCAGCATACAACTTATTGGCATAAGCATCACCAGACTTAATTACACCTGGACTATTTTTTATCCAACTATATAACCAATCTTTTTCTAATCCCTCATCTTCATTCAACCTACTTTCTACATTTGCTAATGCAGGTCCAGTCATTTTACGATTCAACGCATGACAGGCAGCACAGTTCTGATTAAACAAAGACTTACCCTTAACAGCGTCACCACCAACAGCCACAGCTTCTGTCGCTGTCGCATCGACAGCAACCTCCTGTGCAGTTAATGAACTTGCAAAAAGTAAAAATACAATTAGGGATAATCCTAAAATTTTAGAAAACTGATTTCGGTATGGAACCTTTTTCATATATCGAATATTTCTATCGGAATCTTGGCATGATTTTGGTCATAGATGAAACCTATTAATATCCATCAAATGCCTAAATCGGAGACAAAAATACGACATAGACTTTATTTGGAAAATGTTAATGTATTTATAATTTATAATTTAGAAATATTCTAAATAAACTCTGATTTATTTGTTTGATCCTTAATAAATTACTTTTGTAATGATTCAAAATAAAACTACAAATAGGCTATGAAAATACTAAGTACAGTAGTGTTTTTTACATGTTTTACTCATTTTAGCTTTTCACAAAGCGCCAAAGTAAACATTCAACAAGATGAAAAAATCGACCAATTGCTTGAGATATATAAATCTTCATTAAGCAATAATGAATACTACAGAATACAAGTTGGCTTTGGAGACTACGAGAAAGCACAGCGCATAAAAGCAAATATTGAGGAAGATTTTCCTGATCTACCTTCAAAAATAGATTTTGACTCACCTACTTATAGAGTACGTGTTGGTCGATTCACATCAAAACTAGATGCCGAAAGAAAGTTCAATGAGGTACGTATTAAATATCCCGATGCGATGTTATTAAAACCAAAAAAATCGACCAATTAGGTCGATTTTTTTTGAATCTTATTTAAACCAGCTTAACTGATTTTTAATAAATTCTTATTTAGACTTCAACTTCTTCTTAACAGCAACTTCTTGGAATGCCTCTACAATATCACCTTCTACAATGTCATTATAGTTTTTAACCTGAAGTCCACAATCGTATCCTTTAGCTACCTCTCTAACATCGTCCTTAAATCGTTTTAAAGAAGATAGTGTACCAGTGTATATAACCACACCATCACGTATTAATCGGATATTAGAATTTCTAAAGATTTTTCCACTAGTAACCATACAACCAGCAATAGTACCAATCTTAGAAATCTTGAATGTCTCTCTAATTTCAGCAGTACCAGAAATCTCTTCTTTCATCACCGGAGATAACATACCTTCCATGGCGTCTTTAAGATCGTTAATAGCTGCATATATTATAGAATACATACGGATGTCTATTTCCTCTTTCTCAGCAATTGCCTTAGCATTACCCATTGGCCTAACATTAAAGCCAATAATTACCGCATCTGAAGCAGAAGCCAATAATACGTCTGACTCCGTAATAGGTCCAACCGCCTTATGTATAATATTTACTTGGATTTCATCTGTAGACAATTTTTGGAATGAATCAGTCAATGCTTCAACAGAACCATCAACATCACCTTTAAGAATAATGTTAAGTTCTTTAAACTCACCTAAGGCGATTCTTCTTCCAATTTCATCAAGTGTTATATGACGTTGTGTTCTTACCGATTGCTCTCGCTGTAATTGCGATCTTCGAGAAGCAATTTGCTTAGCCTCACGTTCATCTTCTAAAACATAAAACTTATCTCCAGCTTGTGAAGCACCATCAAGACCTAATATAGATATTGGTCGAGAAGGACCTACTTCTGTAACAGATTTACCTCTTTCATCCTGCATCGCCTTAATCTTGCCACTTGTGGTACCAGCTAAAACATAATCACCTATTTTAAGAGTACCCGACTGAACCAAAACCGTAGACACATAACCCTTACCTTTATCTAAAAAAGCCTCTACAACCGTACCAGATGCACGTTTATCAGGATTTGCCTTTAACTCTAAGATTTCAGCTTCAAGTAATACTTTTTCTAATAATTCTTTAACACCTAAACCTGTTTTTGCAGAGATATCATGAGATTGAATTTTACCACCCCAATCCTCTACCAACAAATTCATTTGCGCTAAACCCTCCTTAATCTTATCAGGGTTAGAAGTTGATTTATCAATTTTATTTATTGCAAAAACGATGGGAACACCAGCCGCTTGCGCATGACTAATAGCTTCTTTCGTTTGTGGCATAATGTCATCATCGGCAGCAACTACAATAATAGCAATATCAGTAACTTGAGCACCTCTAGCACGCATAGCTGTAAATGCTTCGTGGCCTGGTGTGTCTAAGAAAGCTATTCGCTCCCCATTTTCCAAAGTAACCCCATAAGCACCAATATGCTGAGTAATACCTCCACTTTCACCTGCAATAACATTCTCTTTACGAATATAATCCAATAAAGAAGTTTTACCGTGATCAACATGACCCATTACAGTTACGATTGGAGCCCTTGGTTTTAAATCTTCAGGAGCATCAGCAACTTCAACTATACTTTCCTCAATATCAGCTGTTACAAAATCAACTTCATAACCGAACTCTTCAGCTACAATAGACAAGGTTTCAGCATCTAAACGTTGATTCATTGTCACCATTATACCCAAGGACATACAAGCCGAAATAATTTCGGTGGTAGAAACACCCATCATAGTAGCAACCTCAGTTGCAGTAACGAACTCGGTAACCTTCAGTACTTTGTTCTCTAATTCTTGTTGTTCAAGATCCTTCTCCGTTTGCTCACGGTGCAGATCTCTTTTACTTCTTCTATATTTAGCACCTTTACCCTTTTTAGACTTACCTTGAAGTTTTTCTAAGGTTTCCCGTACCTGTTTTTGTACATCTTCTTCCGTAGGCTCTACTTTTACTACAGGTGTAAATCGACCTCTCCCTTTATTACGGTCTGCTGTATTTGGAGCTGTTCTTGTTTGACCTGGTCCAGAAGGATTCTTTGTTACAATTCTTCTTCTTCTCTTTTTACGATCAACACTTGCTTTATCAGCAGGCTTTCTTTCCTCTTTCTTTTTCTTTGGCTTTTCGAATTTGCTAAGATCAATTTTCTCACCTGCAATTTTCGGTCCGGTAAGCTTTTGATATTGAGTCTCTATTGTTTTTGGTTCATCAGATTCTGCCACAACCTCTACCTTAGGTTCTTTTGGAGCCTCTTTTTTAACCTCTACCTTTTTAGCAATCTCAACTTTAGGCTCTTCAACTTTAAGCTCTTCCTTCTTAACTTCAACTTTTGGAACAACTGGAACTTCTTTAGGCTTTTCTTCTACAACCTTAGGGCTTTCTTTGACCTCTACCTTTGCTTCAATCTTTTCCTCTACTTTTGGCTCTTCTTTAGCAGGCTCTTCTTTAGCAGGCTCTTCCTTTTTCTTCTTTGGATTAAGGTCAATTTTACCTACCATTTTAGGGCCAGCAAGTTCAACCTTACCAACTAAAGTACTCTGTTCAGTCTCGATATTTCTACGCTCACGTGCCAAACGACGATCCTCTTGCTCTTTTTCCAATTGAACACGAATTGCCTCTTTCTCCTTACGCTTTTCCTCTCCGACTTCCTTAGATGCAACCTTTTTGCTCTTATCCGTTTGGAACTCGTCAAGCAATACTTGATAAACATCGTCGGAAATTTTTGTGGTAGGCCTCGCTTCCACATCATGTCCTTTCCCATTAAGAAAGTCCACTGCCCTGTCCAAGGAAATATTAAGTTCACGAAGAACTTTATTAAGCCTTATTTTTGCATTGTCTGCCATAAATACTGATTCCCGTTCTTTTATTTAAGTGCTAATATATAGCTAATCTTCTAATTCTTCTTTTAGGATTCGCACAACTTCTAAAATAGTTTCCTCTTCTAAATCAGTACGTTTCACTAAATCTGCAACATCTTGCTCCAAGACACTGCGAGCCGTATCCATTCCTATCTTCTTGAATTCTTCAATAATCCAAGCATCGATTTCATCAGAGAACTCTGTCAATTCAACATCTTCCTCTACCCCTTCACGGAACACATCAATCTCATAACCGGTCAACTGACCTGCTAATCTAATATTATGACCTCCTCTACCTATAGCCTTCGAAACCTCCTCTGGCTTCAAGTAAACTTGAGCAGTCTTTTTCTCTTCGTTTAATTTAACAGATGAAACTCTCGCAGGACTCAAAGCTCTAGTAACCAATAATTGAGGGTTAGCCGTCCAATTAATAACATCTATATTCTCATTACCCAATTCACGAACAATACCGTGAATTCTAGAACCTTTCATACCTACACAAGCACCTACTGGATCGATACGATCATCATAAGAGTCCACAGCAACTTTTGCCTTTTCACCAGGAATACGAACAACTTTCTTTACTGTAATTAAACCATCAAAAACCTCTGGTATTTCTTGGAAGAATAATTGCTCCAAAAATTTAGGTGAACTTCTCGACATTATAATTGTAGGTTTTGCCCCTTTCAATTCAACGCTTTCGATTACTCCTCTAACGTTATCTCCTTTACGGAAAAAGTCAGATGGTATCTGTCTATCTTTAGGAAGAATAATTTCATTTCCTTCATCATCTAATAAAATTATTGCCTTATGACGAATATGATGAACTTCTGCAGTATAGATCTCACCCTCTAAATCCTTAAAGTGTTTATAAATAGTTGTATTGTCATGCTCATGGATTTTTGAAATAAGATTTTGACGTAATGCCAATATGGCTCTTCTTCCCAAGTCAATTAATTTCACCTCTTCCGATACATCTTCACCAACTTCAAAATCTGGCTCTATTTTACGAGCTGCAGATAATGAAATTTCCTCATTTGGCTCTTCAACCTCACCATCGTTAACCACTATACGGTTACGCCAAATTTCCAAATCCCCTTTATCTGGATTAATAATGATATCAAAGTTATCATCTGAACCAAACTTCTTCTTTAGTGCATTTCTGAAAACATCTTCCAAAATGGCCATCAACGTTACCCTGTCTATGAACTTATCGTCCTTAAACTCCGAGAAAGATTCAATTAACGCAATATTTTCCATTGGTAATTACAATTAAAATTTTAATACAACTTTTGCTTTAATAATATCTGAAAAATTTACTTCTTCTTTTTTCTGAACAGTCACCTTTCCTTTACCAATAGGCTTAGGTTCTCTTACCTTCCACTCCAAAACTATAGAGTCATCATTCACGGAGGTTAAAATACCTTCAAATTTTTGATCCTTCGTTTGAACATCAAGCTTCCTTCCAACATTCTTTAAATATTGACGGGGAATTACCAATGGGGCGGAAGCACCTGCAGAAGCAACTTCAAGTGAAAAATCATACTCGTCTCGATCTAAATTATGCTCGATAGCCCTGCTAATTTTCACACAGTCACTTACCGTAACACCATAATCTCCGTCTATTACAACGTGAATACTATTTTCAGCACCCATTGTAAAATCAATCAAAAACAGGGATGTGTCTTCTTCAAGACCTTGCTCCAATAATTCTTTTACTTTTTCCTTTAGCATAAATAATAAGTAATAAAAGAGGGGACTAATGTCCCCTCATGAATACTTTTATATCCTTTCAGATTGCAAATATACAATAAATTTAATTTCCTACAATACCGTTTCACTTGCTAATTCGTTCAGAACTAAAACAATCAAATAAAAAACAACCAATTAAAAAGGAAGCAAGGTTAGATTTTATATTATTTTTAGCTGAATGTCAACCAAAACATAACCAAGTGGAAATTCTATCCTCATATAATCTAATCATTGGCGCATCTCTTATTGTTGTATTGTCATTCTTATTTAATGGTATTTCAAAAAAAACCAATATACCTGCCGTTTTAATGCTAATTGTTTTAGGTATTCTTATAAAAATAGGTCTAGGATTTTTCATTCCTGAAATACCACATTTTAAAGGTTCCTTGGAAATATTAGGAACAGTAGGCTTAATTATGATTGTACTTGAAGCTGCCTTAGAGCTAGAATTGAAGAAAGAAAAATTATGGCCTATTCTTAGATCCATGGCAATCGCTTTAATTGGCTTGATTGCTTCGGCCTACATTGCAGCACTAATTCTATATCAGCTCATCCCTAACATGACCATGCAATCCGCTTTGCTTTATGCTACACCACTTTCCATTCTTTCAAGCGCTATAATTATACCTAGTGTTGGCGGACTTACAGAAGCTAAAAAAGAATTTCATATTTATGAAAGTACATTTTCTGACATCATGGGTATTATGATGTTCTATTTCTTAGCAGGTAAACTAAATCCTGCAGAAGATGCAGGTGTTGCCGGTTTTGCAGGAAATTTAATCTTAACCATCGTAATTGCAATTGTCGCGAGCTATGCCATCATATTAATATTTCAACGTATTAAAAGTCAAGCAAAACAATTTTTACTCATATCGATATTACTGTTGCTTTACGCAATTGGAAAAAAAATGCACTTATCCTCTTTGATTATAATTCTCGTATTCGGTTTAATTGTAAAGAATGTAAACCTATTTTTCCCTGGGAAGACAAAAATTTTCTTGGAATCTGAACGAATGCAACAAATATATCATGAATTGCATATAATAACATTAGAAACCGCATTTGTTGTTCGCACCTTCTTTTTTGTCATATTCGGAATCACAATTGTACTTGCAACCCTATTAAGCGTTAATGTAGCAATAGTCAGTTTACTCATTATTGCCTCCATATACGCCATACGCTTTATTGTTCTAATAATCTTTATTGGAAAAGACATACTGCCCCAACTATTTATTGCCCCTAGAGGATTAATAACTGTATTACTTTTTTATGCTATACCACTGGAAGCTCAAATAGAAGGATTTGAATCGGGAATATTGTTATTTGTGATTATCGCAACCAGCTTAGTCATGACCTGGGCTATGATTCGTGACAAACGTAAAATGGGAACCATACTAGACGAAATAGACAAAGAAATATTGGGACGTAATTTAGCGGAAGATGTATTACGTGATTCTGAAATGGATTTGTCTAACAATCATAGTATTGAAAAAACACAGCAAGCTTCAAAAGAAGACCCTATTTAACATAAAATCAACCTAAAATAGGGGTGTTTGATTTTAATTTTAAAATCTTATTGAGGACCAAACGACGCATGAACCTCTACCTGATCGCTTTGAGCTTCCAGCTGGTTATTGCTTAGACTATCTACTTCTTTTCTAAAACGAAGAATCATAAGCGTATCTAATTGCTGATCGATACTGTCTCGCAAAACCCTCCAGTTAGTGGAATTCATTTTTTTATTGTATTCCATGATTTTATTGAACCTATCTAAATTATAACGGTTCGCTTTCCATGCATGTGCAGTACTTTCTTCATGCTTCAAATCCTGCAAGTAAAATCCAATACCAAATCCAAGCAACACAATAATCAGTAAAATTTTTAAAACTTTTGGAGAAAGATTCATAGGCCAAGATTATTTAGGACACTAAATTATGACAAAACAACATCGAAATGGATTCTTTTCCGATGAATTACTAACGTTATTAGTTTAAATGTACAAAAATACGGACATATAAAAAGTCATTTCTTCACATAAGCAACGATAGCGCAATTCAATCTTAATGCATACTTAGGCTAGTAAAAACAAAAATCCCGACATCAAATGATATCAGGATTTTCTTTGTTCTCATTAGTTGGCCCACAAGGACTCGAACCTTGAATGACGGTACCAAAAACCGAAGTGTTACCATTACACCATGGGCCAATACCTTCTAAGAGGGTGCAAATTTAAAACAAAGTTTGGTTTCACCAAACATTTTTTAATGTAAAAATTAAAAAATAATGCTTTCACCCTGTTAAAGGTTTATGAAAATAGTGCAAACTTATCTATATAAATTAGTAAATTCGCCACTTAGGTTTAACCCAAGCTTCATGTTTTCAAAGAACTACCACAAGTGGGACACCATATTAGGTTGGTCCGTATTTTTTATAGCCCTTATAACATACTATATCACCGTAGAACCCACCAATAGTTTTTGGGATGCTGGCGAGTATATAGCTACAGCTGCAAAGCTTCAGGTAGGACACCCACCAGGGGCTCCTTTGCTACAAATGATAGGTGCATTTTTCGCTATGTTCGCCTTCGAACCAAGTAAAATTGCCATGATGGTTAATTTAGTTTCAGGTGTCTCCAGTGCATTTACCATTTTATTTATGTTCTGGACAATCACCAACCTTACCAGAAAACTCATCGATAAAGATGGTCCGTTTACAAATAGTAAAGCAATAGCTGTTTTCGGCAGTGCATTAGTAGGCTCTCTAGCCTTTACCTATTCAGACAGCTTTTGGTTCAACGCGGTGGAAACAGAGGTTTATGCAACGGCAAGTTTCATTATGGCCTTATTATTATGGTTAGGCCTTAAATGGACTGATAATTTAGATGACCCACGTGGTAACCGATGGATTATTTTAATCTCATTTGTTGTAGGTCTTACTTTCGGTATTCAGTTCATGGGCTTCTTGGCCATACCCTCAATAGGTCTATTGTATTATTTTAAAACCTATAAAAACACAACAGTTAAAAATTTCTTATTAGCCAATATCATTGTAATAGCAATTTTAATGTTGGTTTATAAATTTTCCCTAACCTATATACTTCAGTTTTTTGGGTGGGGAGAAGTATTTTTTATCAATAGCATTGGACTACCCTTCAATTCGGGGTCAATTATTATTGGTTTATTATTCATTGCTACTTTCTATTTTGGCTTGAATTATACTCGTAAGAATAATTTTAGAACCGGAAACACCATCGTTTTATGTATGATGTTTTTATTCTTAGGGTTTTCTTCATGGTTAATGCTCCCAATTAGAGCGAATGCCAAGGTAGTTATCAATGAGAATAATCCAGAAGATGCGCGAGCACTTTTAGCGTATTACAATAGAGAGCAATACCCGGGTGTTGACAGTCCGGTTTATGGCACATATTACTCAGATATGTTTGCACCGGCTGGCGAAAACCAAGATGGCAAACCTAAATATGAAAAAGATTATACGCTAGGTAAATATATTGTTGTAAACAAATTTAAAGATGCGGTTCAAGGCCCTAATCCAAAACATCAAGGCCTATTACCAAGAATGTGGAGCTCACAGAATGCAGAAAATTATATGCGTTATTTTGGGGCTTTAGATTTTAGAATCACACAACCAAATCAAGAATTAGGACAAGCTGCCGAACAGATTAAAATAGGTTTTGCAAATGGTGAAATAGGTGCAGATCAATACATTAGTTTCTTAAAACGTTTTGACGAATACATTGAAGTACAACCACCGACAGTTTGGGACAACATTAAATACATGGTTGAATTTCAATTCAATTACATGTATCTACGTTATTTTATGTGGAACTTTGTAGGAAAGCAGAATGATGTTCAAGGTCGTTACAACGATAATGGAAATTGGTTAAGCGGCATAAATTTTTTAGATAGCTGGCGCTTAGGCAGTCAAGATAATTTACCGAGCGATATTAAGAATAACCCTGGTCGAAATACGTACTTCTTTTTGCCGCTTTTATTAGGTATAATCGGTATTGTTTTTCAAGTCTCAAAAGATAAAAAGCAATTTTGGGTATTATTGATTTTCTTCCTGTTTACAGGTTTAGCCATTCAATTTTATACTAATCCAGGTATTTTTCAACCTCGTGAACGTGATTATTCTTTAGTTGGTTCTTTCTATGTTTTTGCACTATGGATAGGTTTGGGAGTATACGGGCTATACGACAGTTTTAAAGATTGGGTAACACCGAAAATATTAGCTCCTATTGTAGTTGTTGTTTCCCTGCTAGCAGTACCAACTGTAATGGCTCTACAAAACTGGGATGACCATGATAGATCTAATCGTTTTACTGCGAACTCCTCTGCAAAAGCATATCTGGATTCTTGTCAAGAAGATGCTGGAGCTATACTTTTCACCATTGGTGATAACGATACCTTCCCCATTTGGTATGCTCAAGAAATAGAACATTATAGGACCGATGTACGTGTTGTATGTACAAGCCTTTTTGAAACTGACTGGTACGTTGACCAAATGAAGGTTGCTGCCTACGAAAGTGCTCCAATCCCTTCTCAAATTTCACATGAAAAATATAGATGGGGTTCACGAGATGTGCTTTATCACCAAGGTATTACTGAAAATAGATGGCCAATTAAAGATTTCATAAATTGGATCGACAGTGACAAGCCTAGAACAAAATTGAAATATCTTTTTGAGCAAAACGGTGCTGATTTAAGTCAATACCCAGAGGATACTCAAAATATGGTATACTACCCAACCAATAAAATAAGAGTTCCTGTTAACAAACAAAATGTATTAAGTAGTGGTCTTGTTAAAGAAAAGGATGCAGATTTAATCGTTGATTTTATAGATATTGATCTACCTGGCGCTATTACCAAAAAAAGTATGATGATGTTGGATATTTTAGCCAACAATGATTGGAAAAGACCATTGTATTTTTCAGGTGGAAGTTTTGATGATGCAGAATATCTATGGATGAAAGATTACCTGCAATTAGATGGTTTGGCGTACAAATTAGTTCCTATTCGTACCGAACGCCCGAATGCGTTTGAATTAGGTCGCATCGATACCGATTTAATGTATGATATTGTTAAGAAATGGGATTGGGGCAATGCAGGTGGCGATATTTACCATGACACTCAAACACGTATACAAAGTGTGTCTTTTAGAGGAAATTTAGCTCGATTGATGGAAGCATTGATCAAAGAAAATAAAATGGACAAGGCAAAAGATATCATCGAAATATCATTAACAAACATGCCTGTTGAAAAATTCGGATATTATACGCTTATAGAACCATTTATCGATGGATACTATAAAGTTGGTGAAAGTCAAAAAGCGCGTGAGCTTTTCGAAACATTGAAGAAGAAGTATCAAGAACGATTAGATTATTATGCCTCAGTAAGTTTAGATGAACAATATAGTAGTATCGATGACATTATTGCCGATATGGAAGCTTATAGACGCAATATAGATACAATCATCGCCAATGATTCTGAAGACATAGCCGAGAAAGAGACGTTAATATTTAACGAGTACATCGATAAATTCCAACATTTCTATAAAGACGAGGATGATATGGTGTTACCAGAGGGTCAATTAGAATCTGACCCAGATATGATAGATACACTACCGGTTTCAGATACGATACAACCTGACAATGTAAATACCAACGAAACACAAGACAAAGTCGGTATTACGGTACAAAAATACGCTTTGGGCGAAAGCCCAAGGCTATATAGCTAATCGAAATTATTTAAGAAATTTAAACGTACTCTTTAAGAATACCGATAAGGGTATTGGCATCTTGCTCGCCACTTTGGCGCCATACCATTTCTCCTTTTTTGTAGATCATTAAGGTTGGCAAACCTTTAACACGCAAAGCTTGAGAAAGCTCTTTATTTTTATCCACATCAATTTTAATAACCTTACCTCTATCACCTAAAGCTGCGGCAACATCTCTCAATACAGGATGCATTGCGGTAGACTGCTCATTCCACTCTGCATAAAAATCGAGAAGAACCGGTACTTGTAAATCTATAAGCTCACCAAATTTGGACATATAAAATGCTTTACTATGTTAACCAAATGTAATAAAAATTGTTAAAATACTACCCTAGCTAACACATTTGTAGACCTCTAAAAGGGTTAAAATCATGTTAATGCCTTTTTTCGCAATGTAATGACGGTAATTTCTGGCCATATTCCCACTCTTCCTGGATATCCCAAAAAACCAAAACCTCTATTTACATTAATAAATTGCCCCATTTCTTTATAAATACCCGCCCAATAAGGATATCGCCATTTTACAGGACTCCATTTGATCCATCCTGGTATTTCAATACCAAACTGCATTCCATGGGTATGTCCACTTAAAGTTAAATGGTAATGATATGAATCTTTAATCACTTCCATCTCCCAGTGAGATGGATCATGACTCATTAGTATCTTAAAATCATTCTCATTTATTTGAGAAGCTGCTTTTTTTAAATCTCCGGCCTTTTTAAATCCTCCCTTGCCCCAATTCTCAACCCCTACCAATGCAATTTTATCAATCCCTTTCTTTAAATATCGATGTTCATTAAGCAACAAATCAAAACCCATTTCTTTTTGCAACACTTTAAGGTCTTCTAAATTCTGACTTTTAAGTTCCTCCGTTTCCCATGGTATATAATCCCCGTAATCATGGTTACCTAGAACAGAAAACTTACCATCTTTAGCCTCTAAAGTTGAGAATAAATCTGCCCATGGAAGCATTTCTGAAGTCATATTATTCACCATATCACCTGTAAACAAAAGCACATCGCTCTTTTGCCTATTTATTAGATTTACACCGTACTCAATCATTTTTCTATCATCAAAACTACCGCTATGAATATCAGAAATTTGAGTAATTTGATAACCATCAAAACCATCGGGAAGATCATCAAATTCTAAAGTATATTTTAAAACCTTGAAGTTGTATTTACCTTTATACATTCCGTAAAGCAACGCACCAAAAGGAACTGATGCCAAACCAAGTGCTATTAAACTCAAAAATCGCCTACGAGCCGGCAATCCAAATTCTTTTTTCACCCCATAAATTTTATGATAAATTCCGGAAGTGATTCTATACAAATCTTCAGAAAATAAAAAGATAATGGTAATGATATTGAACGTAAGTATTGTCAATAAAAACCCAAACGCATAACTTTTAGGCACATTTAAAACTCTACTGGTGTCATCACCTACCGTAAACTGATATATAAAATTGACCATTACCGCCAACGAAACAATAATGTATAAATAAGACCACCATGACTGCTTAGCAATTGTTTTTAAGGCCTGTATTACGTAAAAGCCCAGTGCTATATAAACCAAGATGAAAATAATCCAACGTGTCATAGATTCTTTTTTACAAAGATATCGGTATAACGACTTTATAAGCGCTCATTTGCATTTTATTTAACCTTAATCATCACTGCCTTTATCTTCTCTAACTGAGTAACCGCAACATGGTCATCACTTAGAAAATCACTTGTGTTCATTGAAATCAGTGGGGCTTTTGACAAAGTTTGAGTCATTGTCGTACCAGATAAATGAACTGCATTAAAACCCACATTCCTAAAAAGTTCAACATTACCTGCATTTATTCCTGAACCGGGCATTATTTGAATATCAGAATTATACTGATTTAAATCAGATAATAAATCAATTCCTAAGGGCGCAGACCTTTGCTGACCAGAAGACAAAATATAATCTATCTGTAAATCATTTAATTGCTTAAGCGTTTTAAATGGATCTTTGACCCAATCAAATGCCCTATGAAATGTAAACTTTAAATCACCTGATGCAGTCTTCAACTTAATGGTTCGTTCGACATCCAAAGAAAAATCTTTTAAAAGCACTCCAGAAACGATTCCTTCAAATCCTAGCTCCTTGCATAGCGCTATATCGGTCAACATAATCTCAAACTCCGTATCCGAATACGTAAAATCACCACTTCTTGGGCGAATCAATACATGTACAGGAATACTCACCTGCTTTCTTACCGCTTTCAACAAGCCGTAAGATGGGGTTAAGCCCCCTACCGCCAACTCAGAACACAACTCAATGCGGTCTGCTCCAGCACGTTCAGCGACCAAGGCAGATTCTAACGAATTAGCACATACTTCTACTAGCATATTCTTATATTTAGGCTTGTTAAAAGTAAAGAACCCAACGCATGAAAAGAAGAAAGTTCCTTAGAAATTCAAGCACGGCGGCTGCAGGAATAATATCAGCTCCTTTATTAGCATCCTATACTGAAAAAACAACTTCGAAAAAAACAACTTCTACCGGTATTATACCTATCGCTATTTGCACATGGGATTTCGGGAACGCGACCGCCAAAGCATGGGAAGTTCTAAAAAATGGCGGCAGTTCATTAGACGCCGTTCACCAAGGCGTTATGATCGAAGAAAATGATTTAAAGAATAGTACCGTTGGTAATGGCGGTAGACCTGACCGTGATGGCAATGTCACTTTAGATGCTTGCATTATGGATAAAGATGGAAATTGTGGTGCTGTTTTAGCCATGCAAAATATTGCAAATCCAATATCCGTGGCTAGAAAAGTTATGGAAGAAACACCCCATGTTATGCTTGCCGGAAAGGGAGCAGAACAATTCGCGTACGAGCAAGGTTTTAAGAAAACAGACTTATTGACCGCAGAATCAAAAGAAGCTTGGTTAAAATGGAAAGAAACCTCACAATACCAACCTATAATAAATATAGAAAATCATGACACTATAGGCATGTTGGCAATTGATGATCAAGGAGATATCTCTGGAGCCTGCACTACTAGTGGTATGGCCTACAAAATGGCCGGAAGAGTTGGAGATTCTCCAATCATAGGTGCAGGATTATTTGTTGATAATGAAGTTGGCGGGGCAACCGCTACAGGTGTTGGTGAAGAAGTTGTTAGAACTGTTGGTAGTTTTCTAATTGTAGAATTAATGCGACAAGGTAAATCACCTCAAGAAGCTTGCGAAGAAGGAGTTAAACGAATTATTGCAAAAAACAAGGACAAGCAAGATTTTCAAATCGGCTTTATTGCCATCAATAAAAAAGGTGAAATAGGTGGCTATTGTATTCACCCAGGGTTCTCCTATAGGACATATACCAAAGATGGTCATATTAATAATCTATCAGATAGTTATTTTAAAAGTTAAAATAGTTTGGCTTAGAAATATTTTAATATCCAACCGAAAAAGTAATATTTAGGTAAGTTTCCCTTTCAATTTGTACTTTTAAACCCTCACTTTTAATATTCAAAAATGGCAGATCAAAAAAGACTCTTCTTGCTAGACGCATATGCATTGATATTTCGTGGCTATTATGCCTTGATAAAAAATCCTAGAATCAACTCTAAAGGCATGGATACGTCTGCCATAATGGGATTCATGAATTCTTTGCTCGATGTAATTAGAAGAGAGAAGCCAGACCATTTGGCTGTTTGTTTTGATAAAGGTGGAAGTGTAGAGCGTACAGAAATGTATGAAGACTATAAAGCGAATCGTGATGCAACGCCCGATGCCATTCGTATAGCGGTACCTTATATTCAGAATATTCTAGAAGCGATGCATATACCAAGTGTTGTATTAGAAGGTTGGGAGGCAGATGATATTATAGGAACCTTATCTAAACAAGCGGAAAAAGAAGATTATAAAGTATTTATGGTTACGCCTGATAAGGATTTCGGACAATTGGTTTCTGAAAATATATTCATGTACCGTCCTGCTCGAATGGGTAATGGTATCGAGATATGGGGAATTCCAGAAATTCAAAAACGTTTTGGTGTAGAGCGCCCAGAACAGGTTATAGATTACCTAGGTATGATGGGTGATGCCAGTGATAATATTCCAGGTCTACCAGGTGTAGGTGATAAAACTGCCAAAAAATTTATTGCCGAGTTCGGTAGTATGGAAAATCTTTTAGCGAATACAGACAAGCTGAAAGGAAAAATGAAGGAAAAGATTGAAGAAAACAAAGAATTGGGCATCCTTTCGAAAAAATTGGCGACTATCTGTATTGATTGTGACGTAACCTTTAATGCATCAGATTACGAACTCTCCACCCCTAACTTTGAAAAGGTTCAAGAAATTTTTGAAGAACTAGAGTTTAGAAGATTAAAAGACCAGTTTCTAAAACTATTTTCTAATGAAACCGAAGAAACTGTTACACAAGAGGCAGATACAACCACAGGTTACCATCAAGAACAAAATGCAGGATCAGGCCAATTTTCGCTTTTTGGAAGTACTGATGATTCCCCCGCAACTATTAAAGACTACTCAAGCAGACGATCAATTGCAGATGTTCCTCATGTTTACCAAAGCGTTGCCTCTGGTATGGCTATGAAGCTGTTCATTCAAAATTTGATGAAACAAACATCTGTTTGTTTTGATACAGAAACTACAGGATTGGATCCTTTAACTGCAGAATTAGTAGGAATTGCTTTTTCTTGGGAGGCCACTAAAGGATTTTATATCCCTTTCCCAGAAGATAAAGAAGAAGCACAATCACTAATAGAAGAATTGCGACCCTTCTTTGAATCTGAAGAAATTGAAAAAATAGGTCAGAACCTTAAATATGATATCAAGGTTTTAGATAAATATAATGTTGATGTTAAAGGTCCTTTATTCGATACTATGTTGGCACATTACCTGATCAATCCTGATATGCGTCATAACATGGATGTTTTGGCAGAAACCTACCTTAACTACACTCCTATTTCCATTACTGAACTTATCGGAAAAAAAGGTAAGAACCAGTTGAATATGCGAGAAGTTCCAGTAGACAAACAAACGGAATATGCAGTAGAAGATGCCGATATTACTTTTCAATTGGCACAACATTTTAGGCCAGAACTAAAAGAAGCCAATACAGAAAAATTATTCCTAGAAATTGAAATACCTTTATTGCGTGTATTGGCCGACATGGAATTGGAAGGCATCAATCTAGATGAAGAATTTCTAAATTCACTTTCTTCAGATTTAAATAATGATATCGCTGCCCTTGAAAAGAATATTTATGAGGAAGCTGGATCCGAATTCAATATAGGCTCCCCTAAGCAGCTGGGAGAAATCTTATTCGACAAGCTAAAATTGGTAGACAAGCCTAAAAAGACAAAAACAGGTCAATATTCAACAGCAGAAGATGTATTATCCTATTTAGCAAAAGACCATGAAATTATTCAAAATGTTTTAGATTATAGAGGCTTAGCTAAATTAAAAAGCACCTATGTAGATGCATTACCTGAACAAGTTGAACCATTAACGGGACGTGTACATACAGATTATATGCAAACAGTTGCCGCTACAGGTCGTTTAAGCAGCAATAATCCTAATTTACAGAACATTCCAATTCGTACAGAGCGTGGTCGTCAAGTTCGCAAGGCATTTATACCAAGAGATGAGAATTACACTTTATTAGCTGCAGATTATTCCCAAATAGAACTTAGAATCATTGCTGCTTTAAGCGAAGAAACCACCATGATAGAGGCTTTTAAAAATGGAGAAGATATTCATGCATCAACCGCATCAAAAGTATTTAATGTTCCTTTAGAAGAAGTGACCCGTGAACAACGAAGCAATGCTAAAACAGTCAATTTTGGAATCATTTACGGAGTATCTGCATTTGGTCTTAGCAATCAAACAGATTTATCCAGATCAGAAGCAAAAGAGCTTATCGACACGTATTACAAGACCTACCCAAAACTACGTAACTACATGAGTGAACAAGTAGATTTTGCTCGTGAAAATGGTTATGTACAAACTGTTTTAGGCCGAAGAAGATACCTTAAAGATATAAATGGCAGCAATGCCATTGTTAGAGGTGCAGCTGAACGAAACGCAGTAAACGCTCCAATTCAAGGTAGTGCTGCAGACATTATAAAAATAGCCATGATCAACATTCATAGAAAGCTTGAGGAAGGTAATTACAAATCTAAAATGCTTTTACAGGTACATGATGAATTGGTATTCGATGTTTACAACCCTGAGTTAGAAGAATTAAAAACTTTGATTAAGTCTGAAATGGAAAATGCCTACAAATTAGATGTTCCTTTAGATGTTGAAGTGGGTGTTGGAGAAAATTGGTTGGTAGCGCATTAAATTGGTTGCCAATAGTTATTTTGAGAATTGGAGTGTTGCTGATTCTATTTCATATTATGTATAATATATATATAAATGATGGTTTCAAAAGACAGTAAAAGCCATTCATCTACCAGTGAATTAACTTTCGGCTTTTAACGCATATAAGTGATAGTTGTGTTAAATATTATATAATACTAGATGAAAAGTATTTCGTCGGCGTTAAACTATAGTGTACTTCAATAATGATGTATGCTATTTTTTATGAAACGTTTTTATATCCTTTTTAACCCTGGTGGTACTTTGCAGTGCGCAAATACATGCACAATCAGGTGAAAATGAAATAAAAGTCTTTCCTAATCCAGTAACCAATGTTATAAATGTTTTAGGTCTAAATAACTCACCTAATGCATCCATAATCATAACAGACATTTACGGTACCCAGGTTATTTTGCATAATTGGGAAATCAAAAATAATGCACTAAATATTCCTGTATTTAAATTAGAGAAAGATGTTTATTTAATAACCATTCAAACGGAACACCAAAATATACAGCGTAAGTTTTTTAAGGAATAAAATATCTACTATTGAAAAACAAAATTATAGGTCAATGCAAATAGTGGACTATTTAAAATAGAAAGTTCATAAGACCCTAAAGGACTGCCTAAAAAAACATCGGCATCTACTCCTTGCTGCCTTTGAGAATAGTAAATATTAAACGGATTTCTTCTACTATAAACATTATAAACAGTAAAGGTCCAATCTCCAACCCATCTCTTATTTACTTTTTCACCATACTTGATATTCCAAGAGAAATCTAATCTATGGTAAGGTCGAAGTCTTGCATTGTTACGTTCAATAAAAATTGGAACATCGATATTTTCCAATTTAAAAACACTATTTGCAACGGTGTAAGGTCTTCCTGTTTGGCCTGTGAAATTAAAACTCCATGTATTATACTTATCCCCTTCAAAATTTATAGTGGAATTTACCACGTGTGGTCTATCAAAATCTGAGGCATACCAATTATTATTATTTATTCGATCTCCAAGATTTTCATTATCGGATCTTAACAAGCTTCTAGACCATGTATAGTTTAACCAGCCATTTACTTTTCCGCTAGATTTTTTTATACTAAATTCAACACCATAAGCCTTACCCTGACCCTGAATGACATCTCGTTCTAAAAACTCTTCAAGAAAAAAATCTGCCCCGGGCTTAAAGGTCAAGTTATTTTTAGAATCACGATAATACCCTTCTAAACCTAATTCAACAGTATTATCCGCAAAATTTTTATAAATTCCTAATCCATAAGTGTCACTTATTTGGGGTTTTATATTAGAATCAGAAGTCTTCCACCTAGAAGTAGGTAAAGGCGTTGTTGAGTTATAGACATTTTGAAGATATTGATTTAGTCTGGCATAACTTGCCTTAATCGAGGTAGTTTCGTTAAATTTTATATTTGCTCCTAATCTTGGTTCCAATCCATTATAAGTCTTCACTCCTGCACCCTTTTCAAAATCAGTAACACCTAATAACAAACCTGTTGTTTGGTCTAATTGCGCTTGTTTATAAGGACCTACAAGTACATAATGACTAAATCTTAAACCTGCTGAAATAGCCACATTGGTTACTGGCTTAAAATTAACATTACCATAGCCAGCAAATTCATAGCTATTTTCTTCATCCAAAGATACAGCTACCACACTATTACCATTACCTGGGCGTAATTCACCTGGCTTAATCTGATACTTATTTGCCTGAACCCCTACATAGTAATCTAAATTAGTCTTAATTTCCTTAGAAAACTCGGAAGCAAAACTCAGATAGTTAATTTTCGATTCAAATACAATTTCATTTGGATTGTCAACTTCAGGAAATATAGTTTTGGGCGAATAATCACTCATTACTAAGAATGTTCTTAGATTACTTTGATCGTTAAAAGAATGCCTCCAATTCAGCGTACCATTTAGAGTTTTAAAATCATACTGATTATTTTTCGCATTGATATTCTGTATTTGGGTAATCAAATCCAATTGATAAAAATCTTTACTATAAAATCCAGTAAAGGTTATTTGATCATCTTCTGTTGGGAGATATAATAATTTTAAAGTACTGTCATAAAATTTAGCCTTGGTATCCTTTAACCGTTCTGAAACCAAAGGCAATAAAAAATCTGTAAGGCCGGCCCGTCCTCCAAAGGTCATCATTAGCTTATCTTTAATAATAGGTGTTTCAATATTCAATCGACTTGAAACAATACCTAATCCTCCACTCAATTTAAATTTGTCTACATATGGATTTTTCACCTTTATGTCTAATACCGAGGTTATTCTACCACCGAAACGTGCAGGGATATTAGCTCTATACAAGTCAACACTTGAAATAACATCTGGAGTAAATACTGAAAAAAGACCAAAAAGATGGGTTGGATTAAAGACAGGTGCATTATCTAATAATAATAAATTTTGATCCAAAGCACCACCCCTAACAGATAAACCATTACTTACTTCACCTGCGTTATTAACCCCTGCCAAAAGGGTCATACTTCTCAGAACATCTGCCTCGCCAAGACCCGATGGTATTTTTTTCAATTCTTGCGTTTGTAATTGCAACGCTCCCATTTGGGGTAATTCCAAATTATCATTAATACGCTTGGCTCGCACAACAACTTCAGAAAGTTGTTCTTGCTCTTCGATCAATTCAATTTTAATATTCTTCCTCGAATTTAAATTAACACTGACCGTCTCAGTTTTAAAACCGATATAATTAATATGAACCGAATAGGAATTTTGAGGAAGATTAATAGAGAAAATTCCATTATTATTTGTGATACCCCCACATGAACATTGATCAATTATAATTTCCGCACTCTCCAATGGCTGCTGTGTTAACTCATCCTTAACCTCTAGAACCAAAAGATATTCTTGAGCTTCCATTGTATATGAGCATAAAACCGCAAACACTAAACCCAAAATAAGATTTATGGCTTTCCTTGAAAAAGAATATTTATCTTGATTTAATTTATCCATGCTTCAGGCTGTATCGCTGTTCTAAATCTTCCTTCATTACAAGGAGCTTCAATGGTTGCAGGGGGTGGGTAAGGAGACATAAATGTTGGTTCAATGCTCAATGGCATTTGAGTTTCCAATGAATTCTCCGGAATATTACCTCTTTCAATAAAAATATCAGTACTTGAAGTTGCGGCAGCTGTGAATCTGCCAAATACAAAATCATCTGGATCGTTTGGGTTGTAAATATTACCTATTAAAGCTGCTGGTGGTGGTGCATTGAACCCACTATTATTATCGACCAAATCCTTTAAGACTTTATAATAATCAAATGCATCTGGAGTCAACGATAACTGTTGAATTTCAACTACAATATTTTCTTTTGTATACAGTGGTACATTGGCAACAATTAAATCCGTTGTAGTTTTTCCATTTGAAAATTTATCATCAAATAAAGATATACTTTCAGGATATCTTACTTTCCAGCAATCTGTATCACAGGTGTAATTGAAATAATCTGGTGTAGATATACTGGTAGGGCCGCATAATCCATCACGGAAAATACCATCAAAACAAACCTGGCAAACAAGTAAATTTTCATAAGATTTGAATGTCCAGTAATAATAATTTTCTTCATTAACCGGATCATTAAAAGAAATTGAAATGGCATGGCCAGGTTCAAAAGAGCCTGTTCCATCATTATATTGCAATTCAGGGTTATAGGTAGCCTTAATATTTGAAATAGGAACGGACTCCAATACGGTTTCAGGTTGGGAACGGTATTGTCTGCCGTCTTCTAAGACAACGTCAATTTCCCATTGCTCACCCACATTAGCCATAAATTCAATTGAAGGTACATAAGCTCCTTCCAATTCTACTAATTCTACGACTTGTCCAGTCAATGAATTTACAAATGAGACATATGCACCATTTTCGAATTTTGTCTTATTTATTCCAAATTCATTTACCGATTTATTGATTATCACATATGAGCCTCCTTTTACAGTAGTAGCTATACCTTCTATGAAAACCAACCCTTCTTTAAACTCAAACTCAGGTTCAACCGGATCAATACAATTCGTAAATAAAAACGGGGATACTAATAAAAGGAATTTGACAATTATTTTATTCATTGAAATATTCAATAATGTACTATATGGTTTTTAAAGATAGTATTAATTATCAAATACAGTTCTTTTATAAAAAAAACCTCACAAATAATTGCGAGGGCTTAAATCTAGAATAAAAAAATTATCTTTTTACAAAAATCATTTGTCCGTCATCTGAAAAGTTCGGAATTTCCAAATCAGCAGCATCAACAGTCATAATATCTCCATCAATAGAAACATTAATGATTAAAACTTCGCCGTCACTTTTAGTAGTCGTCACAATAGTACCATCAAAAGTATACGTACTTGATTCGATGTCAGAATCAGTTGGACATGGAATATCCAAACCCGAACCAGTCGCATTTACTTCTACGTAGTTTGCTGAATTAGAAGCACTAGCCGTTAAATCTTCGTTAAATGTCAAGGTAACAACATAACAATCTTTATCCGTTAAAAGATCAAGAATTCCTTTTGCGAATTTTGTATTATCCGATGCTGTAGCATCATCAATTACAAGCTCAGTGGCGTCCCAAGATCCTAAAATAGCAGTGCTAGCAACTTTCGTTTCTACTTCGCTATTATTTTTGTCCGAACTACAAGAAATAAGCACTAGAGCAATCCCTAAAAAGAATAAAATATGTTTATACATCATCGTTTAATTTGTTTATCAACATTTTTAAAACGAAATTATTCACATATTATTTTAAAACCAAAAATCTCTTATAAAACAAAACGATAGGTAGCCTTTATTAGAAATGTATTATCCTTCTTTTGCCCAAGAATTTGGGCATCCAAATTATTACCTAAAATTTCACAAAGATTTGCGGACCCTACAACACCTTGCGACCAAACCAAAATACTTCTGAACCTGGAATATACTCCCATCTTAAAACAAGAATTGACCTAAACTGACCAAACGAAAAATCTGGATTTTCTATTTCATAATCAACTACACTATCTATATCTTCATCTATCAAATAAATAGCCCCAATATCTGTACTGCTAATATGTTCATTAGAGAACATTGTTACTCGTTCATTAAGGTTCTCTGCTATCGGTTTATTTACATAATTAAAGTCGGTATATGTGCCCCTAGAAATAAAAGACGGTCCATAATATTGAATTGACAGATTCGGATTTAAACTGTAGTTGAATCGAATGGAAGTGCTCAACGTGTGTTGATCAATATTACCCGTAATATATCTTGGGGATCCTTTAAAATTTTTCAAAGCTACATATTGCGTTTTATTGGGATTCTCTTCATATTCTGATGAGACGGAAAGATTAAAAGCATCAAAAGGTTGGTAGTATAACCGTAAACCATAACGCTCTAAAGAGAAGTTATTTTCAGCCGCCCGACTATTAACGTAGCCTAATGTAAAACTTACCTTTTTTCTATTTTCAGAACCAAAAAAGAAATTTCCGAAAAAATCTTTAAAGTATCTTTTTGAGAATTAGTTGTCGTTATAGACAAAATAAATAATAGGCTCAGGTAAAGATTTTTAATCATGATAATACGTTCCTTTGTTGATTGATGATGATAGTAAATGACCTAAAAAAAATAGCTACTTGTTACAAATTTGGCATTAAATCAAATAAGTTTAACAGTATTATAAGTGCTTTAAAGACTTCTGAAATTACATTTATAATAAAAATGTGAAAAATAAAGAAACAAGTATTTGCAATTCAAGTTAATAATCGTAGATTTGCAGCCCCTTTGACGGGATTGATTAAAATAATAGTTAAAAATAGCAGTAGTGGATACATTAAGTTATAAGACCGTTTCGGCCAACAGAACAACTGTAAACAAAGAGTGGTTGTTGGTAGATGCCGAAGGAGAGACATTAGGACGCATGGCTTCAAAAGTCGCCTATTTGTTAAGAGGAAAGCATAAGCCAAGTTTCACCCCTCATGTTGATTGTGGTGATAATGTTGTTATTATCAATGCAGAGAAAATTGTTCTTTCAGGAAATAAATGGTCTGATAAAACGTATTTAAGATACACAGGCTACCCAGGTGGTCAACGTTCTACTAGCGTAAAACAATTATTGGATAAAAATCCAGAAGGTATTCTTGAAAAAGCAATAAAAGGGATGTTGCCTAAAAATAGATTAGGTGCAGAACTTTTCAGAAACCTTAAAGTATACGCAGGTACTGAGCATGGCCAAGAAGCACAGAAACCAACTGTTGTTAATTTAAAAGACATTAAATAAGATGGAAGTAATTCATAAAATTGGTCGTAGAAAGACCGCTGTAGCTAGAGTATATCTTTCTGATGGAAATGGAGACATCACTATCAACAACAAAGATTTAAGTGTATACTTTCCAACTGCAACACTTCAATATAAAGTAAAGCAACCTTTTACATTAACTGAGAGTTTAGATACCTATAACGTAAAAGTAAATGTTTACGGTGGTGGTATTACGGGTCAAGCAGAAGCCATTCGCCTTGCTCTTTCAAGAGCAATGTGTGAGATTGATGCTGAAAACAGAACAATCTTGAAGCCAGAAGGTTTATTGACAAGAGACCCAAGAATGGTTGAACGTAAGAAATTCGGTCAAAAGAAAGCGCGTAAGAAATTCCAATTCTCGAAACGTTAATTCGAATCACAAAAATACCAGGCACCCTTTTTGGGTGCCTATTTTATATATTTTATCACACTGGTAAATCCAGATTATTAACAAGTTCATTGAAAGTCCTTTATGGACAATTAAAAATCCTTTAATCATTTATAATTAAAGGTAAATTAGTTTAGCATCTAAATGGTGAAGGCTTTTGCACAGTTGCAAATACCACTTTACCATTGCTAATTCATAAGAACGTAAACTAAATTTAAAATGGCGAGAGTCGACGTAAAACAATTATTAGAAGCAGGTGTGCATTTTGGCCACCTAACAAGAAAGTGGAATCCAAACATGGCTCCTTACATCTACATGGAGCGTAACGGTATTCACGTTATTAATCTTTACAAAACAGTTGCAAAATTAGACGAGACCAATGAGGCTCTTAGTAAAATTGCAGCATCAGGTAGAAAAATACTTTTCGTAGCTACCAAAAAACAGGCAAAAGACATCGTTGCTGAAAAAGCAGCAAAAGTAAACATGCCTTACATCACTGAAAGATGGCCAGGTGGTATGTTGACTAATTTCGTTACTATTCGTAAAGCTGTAAAGAAAATGGCTTCTATCGATCGTATGAAAAAGGATGGTACATTCTTGACTCTATCTAAAAAAGAAAGACTTCAAGTAGATCGTTTACGTGCAAAATTAGAAAAGAACTTAGGTTCAATTTCTGAAATGACACGTTTACCAGGTGCATTGTTCATCGTTGATACAATGAGAGAGCACATTGCTGTTAAAGAAGCTCAAAAATTGAACATTCCTATTTTCGCTATGGTTGACACCAACTGCGACCCAAGAGATGTAGATTATTTAATACCTTCTAATGATGATGCCTCTAAATCTATCGACATCATTATGACAGAAGTTACCAATGCAATTGCCGAAGGTCTTGCTGAACGTAAGAACGAAAAAGGAGATGCTGAAGGTAAATCTGAGAAAAAAGAAAAAGCCACAAAGAAAAAAGAAGCAACTGAGAAACCAGCTGCCCCAAAAACAGAAGCTAAGCCAGAACCAGTTGCCACTAAAAAAGCAAAAGTTGAGGCAGACGACTTAACTAAAGTTGAAGGTATCGGACCAAAAGCTGCTGAAGCTTTAGTTGCTGCAGGTATTGTTACTTATGCCGATCTTTCTAAAGGTGATGCTGAAAAAATAAAAGAAATCTTAACCGAAGCAAGTTCAAGAATGGCTCATTTAGACCCTACTTCTTGGCCAAAGCAGGCTAAAATGGCCGCTGATGGCAAATGGGACGAGCTTAAAGAATGGCAAGACAACACTAAAGGTGGTGTAGAATAAGTATCTACATTTTTTTATATAAATAAATTAAGAATAACCCCCTAAAAAGGGCACACTAAAAGTAAAAGAAATGGCAAAGATTACAGCCGCAGAAGTTAATAGATTAAGAAAAACGACTGGTGCAGGAATGATGGATTGCAAAACAGCTTTAGTAGAAGCTGAAGGTGATTTTGAAACCGCAATTGAAATTCTTCGTAAAAAAGGTCAAAAAGTAGCAGCTAAGAGAGCCGATAGAGATTCTTCTGAAGGTGCTGCTATCGCTAAAGTAAATGATGATCACACTAGTGGCGTTATCATTTCACTTAACTGCGAAACAGATTTTGTAGCTAAAAACGAAACATTTGTAACGTTAGCAACAGAATTAGCAGATTTAGCAATCAATTTTGATTCGAAAGATGCATTCTTAGCTGCTGATTATAAAGGCATGACTGTTCAAGAAAAACTTATTGAACAAACAGGCGTTATAGGTGAGAAAATTGAAATCGGAGGTTTTGAAACTTTAAATGCTCCTTTCGTTGGTTCATACATTCATGCAGGAAATAAAATTGCTGTTCTTACAGGTCTTTCGGCTGCGGTTGATGGTGCAGAAGAAGTTGCAAAAGATGTTTCTATGCAGGCTGCAGCAATGAACCCTGTTGCATTAAATGAAGAAGGTGTTGATCAATCTGTAATCGATAAAGAAATCGAAATTGCAAAAGATCAATTACGCCAAGAAGGTAAGCCAGAAGAAATGCTTGACAATATCGCAAAAGGTAAATTAAAGCGTTTCTTTAAAGACAACACCTTGGTTAATCAAGATTTCATCAAAGACAGCAAACAAAGTGTTTCTCAATACGTAAAATCAGTTGATTCTAAATTAGAAGTAACAGGATTTAAAAGAGTTGCATTAGGTTAATTACAATACAACTAACTCAATAAAAAACCGTCTTACTATTAAAGGTAGACGGTTTTTTTATTCACCCTAACTTCATCCTCTGTTTATTAAATCTACAAGCAATAACAATTGACCTGAGCAAACATGATTTAATTTTTTAGCCATGCACTGCGCAAAGATATTTCATTCTCAGTCGCATCTTTTTTAGAGGTTATTTTATTGACAACCTTCATTGGCGAACCAACAGGACCTTCCATAGAAATAATCTCACCATTTCTTTCTGCAGTAATTTTAATAACCTTTTCAGGAGTCCAGCTAAAACTTTCCTCTATAATAGACCTAAACGACTCAATAGTAATTTCCTCACCATTAATTACTTGTAAAACATCACCACCTTTTAATTCTAAATCTTTGAAAAAAGAGTTTAATTTTATTCCTTCTCTTATAAATATTACGCTATCACTCTCTATATCGACATCAATATACGGTACTTGACCATCAAAAAAATATCCTGTTTGCTGTTCCACATCCAAAATACTTAAACCAACCATATTCAAGTAAAAATCATAATCTATTGGAATATCACCGATTACATGATTTTTAAAAAATGTATCCACCTCAGGATATGTCATTTCTAAGATCTCCTTAAACAAAGCGTCATCATCGAAAGGCACATTAACTCCGTATTTCTTAGACAACTCCTTTAACAACCAAAGCACACCTTTTTCTCCATTACTTTTCTCACGCAACAATAAATCTAATGACATATTTATTAAAGCTCCCTTCTCATATACGTTAGCATAATTCACTTCATAAGGCTCCTCTAAAATATTCTCGCTCATAATAGTAAAAGACATATTATCATCATAGAATTTAGAGTTATCAATCTTCATTAGCATTCTATCATAAAACTCGTCTTCTGAAATTAAACCCTGTTGAACTTGAAACAAATTAGCAAAGTACTCGGTGGTACCCTCATACATCCACAAATGCTTGGACATTTTTGGATTATTAAAATCAAAATATTGTATCTCTTTAGAATGAACGGATAAAGGTGTTACAATGTGAAAAAATTCGTGTGAAACTACATCGACCATTGCCTGCTCCAATCTTTCCATTGGCATAGCCTCTGGCAAAATAACAACAGTGGATGTATGATGCTCTAAAGCTCCAAAACCTTGAGCATCTGGCACGTTAACATCAGAAAGATATAATAAAATGTTATATTCCTTTGTACTATCAACATCACCTAAAAAAATTTTCTGAGCGCCCATCATAGAAACCATTCTATCTTTTAAATCGCTTGCCTTGTACACATTATTTGGAGAGTACAGACTTAACGTAACTGTTATTCCATTTATCTCAAAAATTTCGGTATTAGGTTTGGCATACATTATAGGATTATCTATCACCTCAAAATATCGTTTGGCTATAAAACGATCCCAAAGTGGATCAGGCTTTCTATTCGACTCCTCAGAAAGTGTAGTTGTTGCTATTAAATCTCCTGGCTTATTTACTAAAATGGAATAAGGCACTTCTTTAAATCCATCAAAATAACCAACAAATCCGTGTAGATTAAGCATAAAATTACTTCCAGCAGAAATGTTAGTACCTGCAGGGGAAAATACGGCGTCAGCTACTTCATTTTCAGTATCGTATGTATCATTTACCAAATACTCAACCTTATCAAGTTGAACCCCATTCAAAATACGCCACGAATTCTCATCAAGCTTAACCACATCAAGCTGATTGCCTTTATAATCCAGTGCCTTAAAATCTTGAATATACTTCCCGTAATTATCAGAACTATACGTACCTGGTACGGTTTTAGGTATTCTAAACAGTACTGTTTCAGTTGTAAAAGCCACAGGGTCCATTTCAACCCGAACCCGATCATCAACAACATTGACCAAATCTATCGTTGTTAAAATTGGACGAACATTATCCGATAATAATGATTTACCCGTTCCACAGGCATTAAATAGCACAACTAGAGCAAAGGCTATTATTATTTTTCTCATAATCAATAACTGATTTTCTTGTTAATTTAAGGATGATAAAGATATATAATCTATGATATACCATTCTTAAAGAATTATGTTTTGCTTCCACAAAATATTGATCACACCCATCAAATATTTTCATTATTTTTGATGGCAAATAAAAAGTTAAGATGCACTACAAAAGAATTCTTCTGAAATTAAGTGGCGAAGCCCTAATGGGTGAAAAGCAATATGGAATTGACTCCAACAGGCTTAACGAATATGCAGAAGAGATTAAAGAAGTAGTAGAAAAAGGAATAGAAGTAGCTATCGTTATCGGTGGAGGTAATATTTTCCGAGGATTAGCAGGAGCTGCGACTGGTATGGACCGTGTACAAGGTGATCATATGGGTATGTTAGCAACAGTTATAAATGGCCTGGCCCTTCAAAGCGCATTAGAAATGTGTGGTGTTCAAACCAGATTACAGTCTGCAATAAAAATTAATGAAGTAGCTGAACCTTTCATTAGAAGGCGAGCAATGAGACATCTTGAAAAAGGAAGAGTAGTTATTTTCGGTGGCGGAACCGGCAACCCTTATTTTACAACAGATTCCGCAGCAGTATTAAGAGCAATTGAAATAGAGGCTGATGTAATACTTAAAGGTACTCGTGTGGACGGTATATACACATCAGACCCAGAGAAAGATAAAAACGCAACTAAATTTGACACGATATCTTTCAACGATGTCCTTAAAAAAGGATTGAAAGTTATGGATACGACCGCTTTCACATTAAGTCAAGAAAATGAATTACCAATCGTGGTTTTTGATATGAACAAAAAAGGAAACTTGCTAAAAATTGTTGACGGCCAAAATATTGGCACGACAGTCAACATCTAATTTTTGGTACAGTTTATGTTTAGAGAAAGTAATATTATTGTTTTATGAACGAAGAAGTACAATTTGTTTTAGACGCGACAAAAGAAGGAATGGATGCCGCTATGGCACACTTAGAGCGTGAATTTTTAAAAATTAGAGCTGGTAAAGCTAGCCCTGCCATGTTATCATCAATACTAGTTGATTATTATGGCTCGCAAACTCCTTTATCACAAGTAGCCAATGTCAACACTCCCGATGGACGAACCATTTCTGTACAACCATGGGAAAAAGGAATGCTTCAAGAGATTGAAAAAGCAATCATGAATGCCAACCTAGGCTTTAACCCTATGAACAATGGTGATTTAATTATTATAAATGTACCGCCACTTACAGAGGAAAGAAGAATACAACTTACAAAACAAGCTAAAGCTGAGGCAGAACACGCAAAAGTAGGTGTACGTAGCGCTAGACAAGATGCAAATAAAGAAATCAAAGATCTTGATATCTCAGAAGACCTTCAGAAGAATGCCACCGCAGATGTTCAAGATATAACCGACGCTTATACAAAAAAGATTGATGATTTTCTTGCTAAGAAAGAAGCTGAAATTATGAAAGTATAATTTAATACTAATTATATAAATGCTAAGCTACTTCAATTCGGTAGCTTTTTTCATTTATAGCTAATTTTAAACTTTTCCTTTTAGGAACAAATGCACCTAATGGTTACCTTTGATACCTGCAAAAACAGTTATGGTAGCTAAACTAACTAAGGGATTTTGGCCAAAAACGGCAAGCATTATTCTGAGAAACAGAATCCTAATCATTTTTCTCATTATTGGATTTACAATTTTCATGGCCATGCAGTGGCAATATATGCGATTTTCAAGTTCGCAAACCAATTTACTGCCGGATGACCATCCAGTAAACCAAGAATATCAAAATTTTCTTAGCAAGTTCGGCGAAGAAGGCAATGCCGTGGTATTTGCTCTACGCGATAGCGCTCTTTTTAATCCCGTCAATTTCAATAGATGGAATAAACTGAGCAAACAATTAGCAGCCTTTCCTGAAGTAGATTTTGTACTCTCTACAGACAATCTACAAGAGCTCATAAAAGATAATGAGAAGCAAGAATTTAAAATGCAGCCGTTAATTACTAGAGAACTAAATTCTCAAAATGAAATTGACAGCATTACCCATCATTTATTCAATGACCTGCCATTTTATGAAAATCTCCTTTACAATAAAGAAAGCAAAACAATAAGGACTATTATAAATTTAGATAAGGATATCGTTAACACTTCAGTAAGAAAGGACTTTATTCTTCAAGATTTGAATACGTTGGTTAAGAATTTTGAAAAAGAAACAAATTTAGATGTTCACATATCTGGCATGCCGTATGTAAGAACCATGAATTCCCAGAATATTATTGATGAAATCGGTAAATTTATTCTGGCAGCTCTGGGTGTTACTTCATTAATCTTTTTCTTTTTCTTTAGAAGCATAAGAGCAACAGTAATATCGATGTGTGTAGTTATAATTGGTGTAATGTGGGCCTTTGGTCTTCTGGGCTTACTACAATATGAAATTACCGTACTTACTGCCCTTATCCCGCCATTAATTATAGTTATTGGTATTCCCAACTGTATTTTCTTAATTAATAAATACCAACAAGAGGTTAAGAAACATGGTAATCAAGCATTATCATTACAGCGAGTTATTTCTAAAATCGGAAATGCTACTTTAATGACAAATATCACTACCGCCTCTGGGTTTGCCACTTTTATAATTACCGACAGTAAGCTTTTAAAAGAATTTGGTATTGTTGCTTCTATTAATATTATAGGCATATTTATTCTTTCATTACTTATCATACCTATTGTATATAGTTTTATGCCTTTGCCTAAAACAAAACATTTAAAACACTTAAATAAAAAGTGGATCGATGCTTTTGTAAGTTGGATGGAGCGCATAGTTAGGCATAGAAGAATATCCGTTTATATTGTTTCTATTGCCTTATTGGTTATTAGCATTATAGGTATTTATCAAATTAAAATCTCAGGAAGTCCGATTGAGGATATGCCTAAAAATGCAGAGTTTTTTAATGACATAAGATTTTTTGAAAAAGAGTTTAAAGGAATTATGCCCGTTGAAATAGTGGTAGATACTAAAACACCTAAGGGAGTTTTAAAACCAGCCACTCTTAAGCGAATGAATCAATTAGGAGAAGTTATTGAAGATATCCCAGAACTTTCCTCACCAGTTTCGGTGGTTAATTTAGTGAAGTATTCTAAACAGGCTTTTTATAATGGCCTGCCAAAATATTATCAATTACCGACAAGTCAAGAGAATACTTTCATCATGGACGTTGCTAGAAAATCTTCTAACAACAGTGACCTACTAAAAACATTTGTAGACAGTACCGGTCAAACTGCAAGGATAACGACCTTTATGCGAGATGTAAACACAACCCGCATGGAACAGATTGAAGCTCGCCTAATGGAACATATATACAAAATTTTCCCCGCCGAACGCTACAACGTTTATATGACAGGCAGTGCCCTATTATTCTTAAAGGGAACAAAGTACTTGGTTAAAAACCTAATATTGTCACTCGCATTGGCTATTGGCTTAATTGCATTATTTATGGCCTATCTTTTTAGGTCTTTTAGAATGATAATAATTTCGTTAATCCCAAATTTATTACCATTGGTCATTACGGCAGGTATAATGGGCTTTGTTGGAGTGCCTATAAAACCTTCTACAATTTTAGTATTCAGTATTGCATTCGGAATTTCAGTGGATGATACTATACACTTCCTCGCGAAGTACAGGCAAGAACTAACAGCCAACAATTGGCGAATTGAAAAATCGGTGTACAATGCCTTACGTGAAACTGGGGTAAGTATGTTCTATACATCGATAGTTTTGTTTTTCGGGTTTTCGGTCTTTGTAATTTCCAACTTCGGGGGTACGGTTGCCCTAGGATCTTTGGTTTCTGCAACACTGCTTCTTGCAATGCTTGCTAACCTAATTCTTCTACCTTCATTACTATTATCGTTAGAAAAAAGTATTGCCAACAAACAAACACTTAAAAAACCACAGATAGACATACTGCCGCAAGATGAAAGCAACAATTAATTGAAATTCATTTAAGCCATAGTTTTATATCATAACATAAGCCAATTATTTTTTAACAAAATCCTATCTTTGGCGTTTTAATTTTCAATTCAATAAGAATGCGTTCAGCGACTATAAAAGAACTTTTATCAAATAAAAAATTACTTCAGGAAATAACTATCAAAGGTTGGGTAAGAACCTTTAGAAGTAATAGGTTCATTGCTTTAAATGATGGCTCAACATTAAATACTATTCAATGTGTAGTAGATTTCGAAAATTTTGAAGAAGAACTATTAAAAAAAGTAAATACAGGAGCTGCATTAAAAATTACCGGTACGCTAGTAGAAAGCCAGGGTAAAGGACAATCAGTTGAAATTCAAGTTTCTGCTTTAGAAGTTTTAGGTATCGCCGACCCAGAGGAATACCCAATTCAGCCTAAAAAACACTCTTTAGAATTTTTAAGAGAAAAAGCACATTTAAGAATACGAACGAATACGTTTGCCGCAATAATGCGTGTTAGGTCTACCTTATCTTTCGCTATTCATAATTATTTTAGAGAAAACGGATTTAATTATTTTCACGCGCCAATAATTACCGGTTCAGATGCCGAAGGTGCAGGTGAAATGTTTAGAGTAACTACCTTAGACGAAAAAAATCCTCCATTAGCAGAAGACGGATCTGTAGATTATAAAGAAGACTTTTTCGGTAAAGAAACCAACCTAACCGTTTCGGGGCAATTGGAAGCTGAAGCTTATGCTATGGCCTTGGGCAAAGTATATACTTTCGGGCCAACGTTTAGAGCTGAAAATTCAAATACTTCTAGGCATTTGGCAGAATTCTGGATGATAGAACCAGAAATGGCTTTCTTTGATTTAGATGCGAATATGGATTTAGCTGAAGATTTCATAAAAAATGTTATCTCCTATGCTTTGACACATTGTCAAGAGGATTTAGAGTTTTTAGAAAAAAGATTGCTAGACGAAGAAAAAAGCAAACCACAAGCGCAGCGAAGTGACATGCCTTTAATAGAAAAATTAAAATTTGTCGTCGACAATAATTTTAAGCGCGTTAGCTACACCGAAGCAATCGATATTCTTAAAAATTGCAAGCCAAACAAGAAGAAGCAATTTAAATACCCAATTGAAGAATGGGGAACCGACCTACAAAGTGAGCATGAGCGTTACCTTGTTGAGAAACATTTTAACTGTCCGGTGATTTTATTTGATTATCCAGCAAAAATCAAGGCATTCTATATGCGTCTAAATGAAGACGGTAAAACTGTTAGAGCTATGGATATTTTATTCCCTGGTATTGGCGAAATAGTTGGAGGCTCGCAAAGAGAAGAACGCTTAGACGTTCTTAAAGAGAAAATCAAGGACCTAGGTATTGATGAAAAAGAACTTTGGTGGTATTTAGATTTGAGAAAATTTGGCACTGCTGAGCATAGTGGTTTCGGTCTTGGATTTGAACGATTGGTTCTATTCGCAACAGGCATGGGAAACATTAGAGATGTTATACCATTTCCAAGAACACCTCAGAATGCAGAATTCTAAGCGGATTTAGTTACTTTTACAAGTACTAGAAAAAAGTAATGCTGAAACAACACTTACAATTTAAACTTTCCCAAAAACTATCTCCTCAGCAAATTCAATTGATGAAGCTGATTCAACTGCCTACGCAGGCCTTTGAACAACGTTTGAAACAAGAATTAGAGGAAAATCCGGCTCTGGAAACAGGAAAGGAAGAAGTAGAAACAGCAACTGACGAGTACGATGATATTTATGAAGGTGATTCTGATAATGAAACCATCAATACAGAAGACATCAATATTGATGACTATTTAAGTGATGATGAAATACCCGATTATCGAACGAAAGCAAATAATTATAGTTCAGACGACGAAGAGAAAAGTGTGCCCTATGCAGCAGGTATTTCCTTCAATCAATATCTAATAAATCAATTAAATACCTTTTACTTAAGTGATGATGAATGGACCATTGCTGAATTTTTAGTAGGCAGTGTAGATGAAAGTGGGTATATCAGAAGACCAATTGTCGACATCATGGATGATTTGGCATTTACTCAAAACGTATACACTGATGTGCAGACCATAGAAAAAATTCTCGCCATCGTTCAAGACTTAGACCCACCAGGTGTAGGTGCCCGTTCTTTAGAAGAATGTTTAATTATTCAATTGGAACGTAAAGAACTTACTCCTAGCGTAGAATTGGCAATCGCTATTCTGAAAAAATCTTTTGAGCACTTTACCAAAAAGCACTATCAAAAATTAATTCAAAAGCATAATATTTCAGAGGCAGAATTAAAACAAGCCATAAGTGAAATTGAAAAATTGAACCCGAAACCAGGCGGCTCTTATTCTGGTAGCAATAGAATTGTGGAACATGTTGTACCTGATTTTGCCATTCGCATTGTTGAAGGTGAGTTAGAGTTAACCCTTAATGGCCGTAATGCACCCGAGTTGCATGTGTCAAGAGAATATAGCAACATGCTTAAAGGCTATAAAGAGGCTAAGGACAAGTCGAAATCTCAAAAAGACACAGTCATGTTCATTAAGCAGAAATTAGACGCTGCAAAATGGTTTATCGATGCAATACGACAACGTCAACAGACTTTGTTCATTACTATGAACTCTATTATGCACTATCAAAGTGAATATTTTTTAACAGGCGACGAACGAAACTTGCGCCCTATGATCTTAAAAGATATTGCTGACGAGATTGGAATGGATGTTTCCACAGTATCACGAGTTGCCAATAGTAAATATGTAGACACTCCTTACGGCACAAAATTGATAAAAGAATATTTCTCTGAATCGATGAAAAACGAACAAGGCGAAGACGTATCTACCAAAGAAATAAAGAAAATTCTAGAAACTGTAATACAAAACGAAGTAAAAAAGAAGCCATTAACCGATGATAAACTTGCAGCAATCTTAAAAGAAAAAGGATATCCAATTGCCCGAAGAACAGTTGCTAAATATAGAGAACAGCTTAATATACCTGTTGCCAGAATGAGAAAGGAAATTTAATGAAGGTTTTTTCTAATTTTATATCCTATCTACTTCATCCTCTTTTTATTCCTATCGGAGGTACAGTTGCTTATTTTCTTATTACCCCCAAATACACACCTTTAGAAATACAAAGTGCCAGTATATTACCTATATTCATAATGACGGTAATAATCCCCATTGTAACATTCTTTATTTTAAAAAATTTAAGTTTAGTTAATTCCATATTTTTAGAAACTGCAATAGAACGTAAATACCCACTTTACATTCAAGCTTGCATACTTCTTTTAATATTATATAAGGTGATACCTAACAATTATGTTAGCGAGCTATACTTTTACTTCACAGGCTTATTAGGAGCTACAGTAGCGTGTATATTATTGTTACTATTTAACTTTAAAACAAGTTTACATGCAGTTGGTGTAAGCAGCCTACTTATGTATCTTATTAACCTGAGTATACATTTCGAAATTAGTCTAATTATTGCAATTAGCATTTTCATACTATTTACAGGTGCTATTATAACCTCGAGACTTTATTTAAAAGCACATACTAGAATAGAACTTATTTTTGGTGTTTTTATCGGTCTTTTATCCCAGCTTTTAACTGTGCGATTCTGGTTATAGAATATAAAATATCAGTCCAATCCGAAGTGGTCGGTATTGTAGTACTTCTCCATTAACAGTTGCATCCCCATTAAAAAGGTCTGTTAATGCATAATAAGCATGTATATTGAAGGTATTATAACCAAAGCTTAAAGTAAGACCATATTGAAATTTTGATATGTCTGTATTATAAAATCCATCACTAGTTGTATCTGAAACAAATTTAGACCTAGCTCCTACAATATAAGCAGCTTTAATACCCATATAAATTCTCCAAAATTTGTATTCCTCCAGTGTTGAATTACGCCACCTAAATTCTAATGGAAATTCTATTAGGTGGCTTTCCAAATTACTTCTTTTAATCTTATCATCAATACTATATGTGATTACATCATTTGATATGTTAGCGACAAGGTTTGAATAATAACTATTAATAGCCAAACCAGCACCAAAACCAATAGCCTTTGTTCCTGATAGATTTAAGGGGATATCTTTAATAACACCAGCCTGTAGACCGTAAGATAAATTCCTCTGGCTAGAGCCTTCAGGTTGGTTTAATAGAAAGTTATATGATAAACCTAAATAAAACTGGTCTTCAAAATAACGCTGACTGCTTAAACTATCATTAGCATTCTGGCCAAAGAAAAAAAAAGGTAATAGAATAAATAGAAATACGAATCGCATCTAGTAAATTTAATCAAATAAAAAACGCCTCAAATAAATTTGAAGCGTTTTGAAAATTTGTATTCTACCAACTAACTATTGTAGATTATTAAAAGCATCTCCTTCATAGGTAGTATAATTTACCTTTAAAGCATTTACTTTTCTTAACTCTTGTTTTATATCGGATATTAATCCCATACTAGCATTCTTATCAACTTTTAAAGCTGTAGTCAATACATTTTGAAGTTCTTGAGGCTTTTTGGCCCTTTCCATCAATATATAATCTCCAACTTCAGAAGGACTAGCGAATTTATCATTTAATTGAATTTTTGGTTCAGTACCAAATGTTTTTTCGTATTCTTTAGTTGGCTTACCAACATAAATATAAATTACACGATCTTTCTTTTCCAATTTTTTAACTTCACTAGCATTTGGAAGCACGTTTTCCACTTTCAAAGAACTATCCTTCATAACGGTTACCGTCATAAAGAAAAACAAAAGCATAAATACAATGTCAGGAAGTGATGCGGTTGATACTGGTGGTAATGCCCCGTCTTTTTTCTTTGCAAATTTAGACATAGTTTTTATTTAAAATTTATTTATTCCGTTGAGGTTTCCGCTTCAGATAATTTCTGAGGGTATAAGCTTTGAATACGTGTTACCTTTTCTTTCAATTCATCCTTAACCGAATCATCAGTTTCAGGATTTAGATATTCAGCCTCCATTTCAACATAATCTTTACCGAACAGTCTCTTAGACTCTCTGTTACGAAGATCATTATAAGCACCTACCAATTCATTCTGAACTGTAATATAGGTGCTATATTTGGTTTCGCGATCATTCTTTAAAGAAATAATTGCTTTTGCTGGATTATCTGAAGATTCAGAAATACGCTTTCCCTTACAATAGCTACAATAATCTGGACTACCTTGAGGTGCTCCACCATTATCTAAAAACGCTATCGCTTTTTCGCGTAATTTACTTATTGGAAGAATTTCATCTTCCACCAACAATTGACCGTTACGGTTAATATTCACCGTAAATATGTTCTTTTGTTTAATAATTGGTGGTTCCTCTGTAGGTGGTTCCATAGGTGGAAGCATGCGATCCAATCCTGCATCTGTTTCAATGGTAGTTGTTACCAAGAAAAAAATAAGTAAAAGGAAAGCTATGTCCGCCATTGAACCAGCATTTACCTCTGGTGCTCCTGCTCTTCTAGCCATAATTATCTATTTTATTTACTAAACATATTTTTAACTGCTGGTAAGATTAAAGAAGCGACAGCTATTATTGTTAGGATAAAGAAAACATTTAATCCCATACCAATATTCTTAACCGTACCCTCATCTGACATGGCCATGAAATCCGGATCAACATCCGTCCCACTCGACATAACATAAGAAATACCTACTACCAGTAAAAAACCTCCAACAACAAACAAAGTCTTCTTTAAACCTTGTGGATTTGCAAATAAGTTTTTTAGCGTGAACACTAAACTTACAATTACGGCTATCCCTAAAAGGATATAGGTAATTATAAACATTGAATTCAAAGCACCACTTTGAGCAGCTTCAGCTGCCGGCATATCCGGACTTGGCAATAAATACCATAGTATAGCACTTAATACACCTATAGCAATTAATGCTATCTTAATAATTTTTTGCATAATTTTTAGGTATTAAAAGTGTTACTTATTTTTTGTGATCTACCAACATATCGATTAATGAAATCGACGAATCTTCCATATCGTTAACGATACTGTCAATTTTTGCAATAATATAATTGTAGAATATTTGAAGTATAATAGCCGTAATAAGACCAAATACTGTTGTTAATAATGCAACTTGAATATCACCTGCAATAAGAGATGCACTTAAGTTACCAACAGCAGCAATCTTTTGGAAGGCTTGAATCATACCTATTACCGTACCCATGAAACCAAGCATTGGTGCAACGGCAATAAACAATGACAACCAAGATACATTCTTCTCTAATTGTCCCATTTGAACTCCACCGTAAGCAACAACAGCTTTTTCAGCAGACTCTACACTTTCACCTGCTCTATCTAAACCTTGATAGTATATTGATGCAACAGGACCTTTAGTATTTCTACATACTTCTTTAGCAGCCTCTACACCACCTGACGCCAAAGCATCTTCAACTTGTTGTTTTAACTTTGCTGTATTTGTACTCGCCATGTTTAAATAGATAATTCTTTCAATAGCAACTGCCAAACCAAGAATCAAACATAAAAGAACGATACCCATAAAACCGGCACCACCAGTGATAAACATTTCTTTTAGAACTTGGGTAAATCCTTTCTCAGCTTCAGGAGCTCCTTCTTGAACTAGCATCGTTACCGCTGCCGCTTTTGCACTTACAATATTTGTACCTGCTACAAATGCCCCAGCGATTGCTAGGCTTGGGAATAATTTTTTCATTTTTTCAAACTTAAATTAGTTAGTTAATAGGGTTAAAGATAAAAAAAAAACAATATAAAAAAAGTAAAACTTATTAGCAGAGAGGAAGGGATTCGAACCCTCGATACCCTTTTGAGGTATACACACTTTCCAGGCGTGCGCCTTCGACCACTCGGCCACCTCTCTAATTTACCCTTTTTAAGGGTGGGCAAATAACAAAAAAAAAATTAGTTTAAGAAATTAAACTCATGTTAATTTTAAAGCATTTCGCCACGTAAAGAAGTCTCGAAAACAGTTTTAAATAAGTCATTAGAGACGCCACTACCTAATAGATACATTGCCTTTGTTATCGCAGCTTCGGTCGTAATGTCTTTACCATTAATAACTTGCATTTTCTTTAGTCTTGAACTAGTCTCATAATGACCCATCATAACTGCTCCGCCAGAACATTGGGTAACGTTAATAATATGAATGCCATTTTCTATAGCATTATTTAATCGCTCCAAAAACCACTCTTCCATTGGTGCATTTCCAGAACCGTATGTTTCCAAAACAAGTGCTTTTAAATTTTTCGCTCCCAAAATGGCATCGATAATATTTATGTTAATTCCTGGAAAAATTTTCAAAATAGCTACATTATCATCCATATTTCTATGAGATTTTAAGTTTAGCTTCCTCTTTTGCCTTAATAAATATTCATTAAAAACCGTCAAATGAACACCAGATTCAATAAGATGAGGATAATTCAAGGAGGCAAATGCTTGAAATTGCTCTGCATTTATTTTAGTTGTTCTATTGCCTCTATACAATTTATATTCAAAATAAAGCCCTACTTCTTGAATTACAGCTTTACCCTTATTTTTCAAAGCCGCTATTTGTATCGCGGTAATTAAATTCTCTTTCGCATCGGTTCTTAAATCACCAATCGGTAATTGCGAACCAGTTAATATCACAGGTTTTGCTAAATTCTCTAACAAAAAACTTAAAGCTGACGCTGTATAACTCATCGTGTCGCTCCCATGTAACACCACAAAACCATCATATTCATCATACTTTTCCGCAATGATATCAGAAATTGCAACCCAATGGGCAGGATTCATATTAGATGAATCTATAGGATGCTCAAAAGAATAACTAGATATCGTACAATCTAATTGATTTAGTTCGGGTATATTCTTCAATAACTGCGAAAAATCAAAAGCTTTTAAAGCCCCAGAACTATAATCCTTCATCATTCCGATGGTTCCACCTGTGTAAATCAACAAAATAGTACTCTTAGCTAAGCTCAAAATTTCTGTTTTATATAATTACTAAACCCCGAACACCTCTATCGAATTATTGGTCGTCACCAAAGCAACCTGTTCTTTAGGAATCTGATGTATATCGGCCAATTTCTCGAGAACATTAACAATATATGAACTTTCATTTCTTTTACCTCTATAAGGAGTAGGCGCCAAATAAGGTGAATCAGTTTCCAATACAATATGCTTTAAATCGATATCACTTAAAAAGGTATCGATTTTACCATTCTTAAAAGTCACAACACCTCCTATCCCCAACATCATGTTATAAGATATCGCCTTAAGTGCCTGATCATATGTGCCTGTAAAACAATGAAAAATCCCTTTTAAATCTACTCCCCTTTCTTCTTCCAAAATTTCAAAAACCTCATCAAACGCATCTCTACAGTGAATTACAATAGGAAGATTATATTTTTTTGCGAGCTGAATCTGAGATTTAAAGGCAATTTGTTGTTCTTTCAAATACTTTTTATCCCAATATAAATCTATTCCGATTTCGCCAATTGCATAAAACTTATGAGTAGACAACATTTCTTCAACATGAGAAAGCTCCTCTCTAAAATTCTCTTTCACATGCGTAGGATGCAAACCAGTCATTAAATATACATACTTCGGAAATTCTTTTTCTAAATCAAGCATACGTTGTGTGTATGTAGAATCAATGGCCGGTATAAAAAAACGCCCAACCCCTAAATCAATCGCTTTTTGAATAATAATACTTCTATCCTCATCGAATGCTTCGCTATACAAATGTGTATGTGTATCAGTAATCATCATGCCACAAAAATAGGCTTATCTTTGAAAAAAATGAGTAATGAGCTCCCTCAAAAAATTCTTAAAAAAGAAAAACTACGTCAATATTCCAATGGTTTTGACAGCTACAGACCACTTTGAAATTAAGGCCGAAATAAACTCTATTAAAGGTAGGTTTATTTTAGACACAGGTGCATCGAACACATGTATTGGTATGGATCGAATTGAACATTTCAGTCTTGTATCCCAAGAATCTAAAATAAAAGCTGCTGGAGCAGGAGCTACTAACATGGAAACTCTTATCTCAAAAAAAAACGTAATAGCCCTTCGTTCATGGCAATTCAAAAAACTTAAAATTGTTTTATTTGACCTCAAACATGTCAATGAAGCTTTGATTGCTCATAATGCTGAACCCGTAGACGGAATAATAGGCGCTGATATTCTAAAAAAATCAAAAGCAATAATTGACTACGACAACAAATGTCTCTATTTGAAAAACAAAAAGCGCTGAGAAATCTCAGCGCTTTTTGTTTTATCTATTATTTAAGAAATTTACATTTCTAAAGCCTTCTTAACATTATTATCCATCAATAAAGCCTCAGGGCTTTCCAGCGCTTCTTTTATAGCCACCAAGAAACCTACCGATTCCTTACCATCGATAATACGGTGATCATAAGAAACTGCCACGTACATTATTGGTGCAATTGCAATAGCACCATCACGTGCGATAGGTCGCTCTACAATATTATGCATACCTAAAATTGCGCTCTGTGGTGGATTAATAATTGGTGTCGATAACATTGAACCAAAAACACCACCATTAGTTATTGTAAAGGTACCACCTGTCATTTCATCTACAGTTATTTCACCTTCACGTGCTCTTATCGCAAGTCTTTTCACTTCCGCCTCAACACCTCTAAAAGTTAAATTCTCTGCATTTCTAATAACAGGAACCATTAATCCCTTTGGTCCTGATACCGCAATACTAATATCACAGAAATCAAAAGAAACCATTTCTTTACCATCAATCATAGAATTAACAGCTGGGTACATCTCTAAAGCTCTAACAACAGCTTTAGTAAAAAAAGACATAAAACCTAACCCTACTCCGTGCTTACTTTTAAAGTCTTCCTTGTACTTATCTCTAAGTTCAAAAATGGCACTCATATCCACTTCGTTAAAAGTGGTCAACATTGCGGTCTCATTCTTAGCAGAAACCAATCGTTCTGCAACTTTTCTACGAAGCATAGATAATTTTGATCTTGTCTCACCACGGTTACCACCAGTAGGAGTACCCATAGAAGGAACTGCATTCACAGCATCTTCCTTAGTGATTCTACCATCACGACCTGAACCAGAAACGGTATTTTTATCAACACCCTTTTCGTCTAAAATTTTCTTTGCAGCAGGCGACGGAACTCCTGTTGCATATGTTTCTTTGGCCTGAGCTGGTTGTGGCGCTTTTTCTGCTACAACTTCTTTTTTTACTTCCTCATTATTAGATGCAGACCCAGTGCCCTTATCTTCACCTTCCGGCTTAGCAGCACTTGTATCAATTAAACATACAATCGCACCTACCGCTACAGCATCTCCTTCTTCAGCTTTCAAAGTGATAATACCACTCGCTTCAGCTGGCAACTCTAAAGTAGCCTTATCTGAATCTACTTCTGCAATTGCCTGATCTTTTTCTACGTAATCCCCATCTTGAACTAACCACTCCGCTATTTCTACCTCTGTGATAGATTCTCCCGGTGAAGGGACCTTCATTTCTAGAATCATTCTTTCTATAATTTGATATGTTATTTTAAATCTTTGGGTTTGAACATATTATCCTTTGACTTATCAAAGACATAATCTATTACTTGTTGATGACGCATTTTAGACCTAACCGCACTACCTGCAGCAGGGGCAGCATAAAAACGTCGAGAAGCAACTCTAAATTTTTGAACTTCACTAAAATGCATTAACAAATGACTCCATGCCCCCATATTTCTTGGTTCTTCTTGAGCCCAAACAAAGTCATCTGCATTCTTATACTTAGCCATTACCTCTTTCATTTTGTCTTCAGGTAATGGAAATAATTGCTCAACTCTAACTAAGGCAACATCATCTCTGTTGTACTCTTCTTTTACCACTAATAAGTCATAATAAAACTTACCCGTACAGAAAACCAAGCTTTTAACCTTCTTAGCATCGGCCGTTTCATCATCGATAACTTCATGAAAACCTCCTTCAGCTAATTCAGAAATTTTTGAAACTGCTTTTGGGTGTCTCAATAAACTTTTAGGTGTAAATATGATTAAAGGCTTTCTAAAATTCGCCTTCATTTGCCTTCTTAAGATATGAAACATCTGTGCAGGCGTAGTTACATCTGCTATATACATATTATCCTTAGCACATAACTGTAAATAACGTTCCATTCTAGCTGAAGAATGTTCAGCACCTTGTCCTTCATATCCATGAGGCAATAACATTACCAATCCGTTTTGAAGTTTCCACTTATCTTCTGCAGCAGAAATATATTGGTCAATCATAATTTGGGCTCCATTACTGAAATCACCAAATTGAGCCTCCCATATAGTTAATGTATTAGGGCTGGCCATAGCATACCCATAATCAAAACCTACGACACCATATTCTGATAAAAGTGAATTATAGATTTGAAATTTAGCTTGTTGCTCCGAAATCCTGTTTAAGAGGATAATCTCCTCTTCGCTTTCCTCAACCTTCATTACTGCATGACGATGTGAAAAAGTACCTCGCTCAACATCTTGACCAGACATACGCACTGCGAAACCTTCTTCTAATAGAGAGCCATAAGCTAATAACTCGCCCATTGCCCAATCAAGATTATCAGATTCGAAATACATATTATGACGATCTTTAACCAATTTTTCAACCTTTCGTAAGAACTTTTTACCCTTTGGCAATTCCGTTAAAACTTTAGCGATTTTGGTTAACTTATCCGTTTCAAAAGTGGTGTCAACAGCATCCATCATCTCCCATTCACGCACATTTTCAAAGCCCTTCCATTCATCAGCCATAAACGGCGTGATTACTGTTTTATCTTCTTTTCTTGAATCTTCTAATTTTTCTTCTAGAGAATCTTTATATTGTTTTTCAAGTTCAGCTACATAGGTGTCATCAATTACACCCTCTTTCATCAATCTTTCTGCATAAATATCTCTTGGATTTTTATGCTTCGCTATCGCTTTATATAATTTTGGCTGTGTAAATCTAGGTTCATCACCTTCATTATGTCCATATTTTCTGTATCCTAACAAATCGATAAATACATCACTTGCAAATCGCATTCTATATTCCAATGCAAAAAGGGAGGCATGAACAACCGCCTCTGCATCATCGGCATTCACATGAAGTACCGGACTCAAAGTAACTTTTGCAACATCTGTACAATAGGTAGATGTCCTAGCATCTAAATAGTTTGTCGTAAAACCTATTTGATTATTTACTACAATATGTATAGTACCACCTGTTTTATAACCATCAAGATTGGCCATTTGAACCAATTCATATACCAAGCCTTGCCCCGCTATTGCAGCATCGCCATGAACTACAATTGGCAATACTTTAGAAAAATCATCTTGATAATGGGCATCTTGTTTTGCTCTTGCTATACCTTCAACTACTGCACCTACCGTTTCTAAGTGTGACGGATTGGGCGCTATATTCATTTTAATTTTATTTCCATTGTCAGATTTTCTATCGGATGTCCAACCTAAATGATACTTTACATCACCATCAAAAATCTCTTGTTCATAATCTTTACCATCAAACTCGCTAAAGATATCTTTCGCCGATTTACCAAAAATATTGGTAAGCACATTTAATCTGCCACGGTGTGCCATACCCATAACGAACTGTTTCACGCCCATTTCTGCCGCGCGTTCAACAATGACATCTAAAGCAGGTATTAAAGATTCGTTCCCCTCTAAAGAAAATCTTTTCTGTCCTACGTACTTCGTATGAAGAAAAGTTTCAAAAGAAATTGCATGATTTAATTTTTTAAGAATATGCTTTTTTCGATCTGAGTTAAAATTTGGATGATTGTCATTAACATTAATCCAATCTTGTATCCATTTCACCCTTTCAGGTTTACGAATAAACATATATTCAACACCTATAGCGTCACAATAAATACTCTGTAGGTGTCTAATTATTTCATTTAAAGAACTTGGCCCAATACCGATAATATCACCCGCATTAAAAACTGTTGATAAATCAGATTCTTCCAATCCAAAGTTTTGGATTTCCAAACTTGGCTCATAATGTCTTCGCTCTCTAACTGGGTTTGTTTTCGTAAACAAATGACCTCTACTCCTATAGCCATCAATTAAACGAATTACCTGAAACTCTTTTTGAAGAGATTCTGGCATTTCACTTTTATCGCCATTAACTATAGCTGTAGTTCGATTTTCATCTATATCTAGATTATCCAACGAACTCTCTAAGCCAAAGTCAAAACCTTGAAAAAAGGCTCTCCAACTAGGCTCTACACTGTCCGGATTCACTAAATACTTATCATATAGCTCTGAAAAAAAAGAGGTATGAGCGGTATTCAAAAAGGAATATTTATCCATGAATTACTTTCTGTATCTTTAGAATAAATTTGTGCAAATTTACAACATTTACAATATCCAACGGAAGAATGTAGTGTATTATTGAAAAAAATGAAATTTAAAACAAAATCTACAAATGGCCTTAAAAAAATTATTTTTTATACTTCTAGTCACTTTCAATTTCAACTTTTCTTTTGCTCAAAATTCAAGTAAAAATTCAGATTTTTGGAGCAACGTTAGATATGGTGGTGGCATTGGCCTAGGTTTTAGCAACAGTACCTTTAACGCCTCGGTATCACCAAGCGCGATATACCAATTTAATGACTTAATAGCAGTAGGTACAAGTTTAAATTTTAATTACGCCAAGTTCAACGATGATAAATTTTTAGCCTACGGTGGAAGCATCCTATCACTTTTTAACCCCATACCTCAACTTCAGCTTTCATCAGAATTTGAACAATTACGAATCAACCGAACATTATACACCCAAACTATCAATATTGAAGATGATTATTGGCTGCCCGCTCTCTTTGTTGGCCTTGGCTATAGCACACGAAATGTAACATTCGGATTAAGGTATGATTTACTCTATAATGATCGTAAAAGCATTTATGGTAATTCATTGATGCCATTTGTACGTGTTTACTTTTAAATTTTTTCTGTCTTTTTACTAACGACCAAACCAACCAAAATGAATACATTAAAAAATAGATATCTTTCCTTAGATGTTTTTAGGGGAATGGATGTTGCCCTAATGATAATAGTCAATTCACCTGGAAATGGCGATACAAGTTTCGGCATATTAAAACATGCCGAATGGAACGGATTTACATTAACCGATTTAGTTTTTCCTACCTTTTTATTCGTGGTTGGTAATGCTATGAGTTTTAGTATGAAAAAATATGAAGCAATTGGTGATGGTGCTTTCCTTAAAAAAATCTTTAAGCGTTTTTCTATTATTTTTCTTTTAGGTTTTTTAATGTATTGGTTTCCTTTTTTCGAGAACGGAACCCTAAAACCTATTGCAGAAACCCGAATTTTTGGTGTATTACAGCGCATTGCACTTTGCTATTTATTTGCTTCTCTTCTCCTTCATTATTTTAAAACAAGAACAGTCATTATTTTCAGCATATTAGCATTAATAGGTTACAATATTCTACTTGTTGCCTTTGGCGACTTAACACTATTAGGTAATGCCATTATTAAACTTGATGCATTTTTAATTGGGGAAAACCATATGTACCACGGTAATGGAGGTGTCGCTTTTGACCCTGAAGGATTATTGAGTACACTCCCAGCTATTGTTAATGTTATTGCCGGATATCTAACGGGAAAATTCATTCAGAAGAATGGTCAAAACTTTGAAACTATCGCAAAATTACTAATGTTCGCGGCCGTATTAGTCGTAGCTGGTTTTGCTTGGGATTTAATTATGCCATTCAATAAAAAACTTTGGTCTAGTTCGTTCGTATTACTGACTAGTGGTATCGATTTATCTATCATAGCTACTTTAATCTATTTGCTGGATATGAGAAAACCTGGTAAGTGGACCTATTTTTTTGAGATTTTTGGAAGAAACACCTTATTCATATACTTATTGTCAGAATTGTTTATTATTTCTCTAGGTGTTATATCAGTGAAAGCCACCAATGCCTATAATTGGATTGCCGATACTATTTTCATTGCGACGGCAGGCGACTATTTTGGATCTCTACTTTTTGCCTTATGGATTATGCTGACTTGCTGGTTCGTGGGTTACTTTATGGATAAGAAAGGTATTTATGTGAAAGTTTAGTTTTAATAGGCAGATTTGAGCAACGAATAAAAATCTGCCTATTTATACTTATTTCTATACCACACTTTTTGATACTCGCGTCTTAAAATGAGAAAAGTGATCTGATCTGCAACCTCAACAGCATCTGTAACTACAATTTGCTTAAATTGACTTTCAGGTATATCAACTATATAAAGAAGATTAAGGTATTCATGAAATTGTTCCATCATCAAGTGATACACTTTCTCTCGAATAGCAGAAACAAAAGTTTTCGCAACAAACTTCACCGGTAAATTCAATGAAATATTAGCGAGACCAAAATCTTTCTCTATCTGATTTTTCAAATCCGAAAGAAGCGTAGTTTCCTTAGCCAAAATCAACACTTCACTACTATTGGCTGCGTTCAATTTCATTACTTCAACTTACAAATAAAAACAATAATGAGTTTGAAGATTTTATTGTTTATAAACAACACCATCTTTCATAACAAAAATCACATTTTCCAATGTTTTCACATTTTGATCAGGATTTTCTTCAACCGCAATAATATCTGCTATATACCCTTGTTTAATCTCTCCCAATTTTTCTTGCATACCCAATAAACCTGCGTTGATAATTGTTGCTTGCTTTAATGATTGTTTTACCGGAATACCTGCTTCCAACAAATATCCAAATTCAATCGCATTTTTACCATGTGGAAATACTCCTGCATCAGTACCAAAACCCATCGGAACGCCTTTTTTATATGCTTTTGCCATAGTAGCAATATGTTTAGGCCCTATTTCTAAAGCTTTCTTAGCAACAATTTCTGGAAAAAAACCTGGAATCAGCGCTTTTTCGGCAACTTGCTTTCCTGCGCTTATGGTTGGAATTAGATAGCACTGGCTTTTAATCATTAGATCCATGGTTTCCTCACTCATTAAAGTACCGTGTTCTATGGTATTAACACCACCCATAACCGCTATTTTCATACCTTCATCGCCATGGGCATGCGCAGCAACAGTAAAACCATAATTTTTTGCAGTTTCTGTAATCGCTTTTATCTCTTCTAGTGTAAACTGCGGATTTTGCCCACTTTTGGCAACACTTAAAACCCCACCTGTTGCAGTAATTTTAATGACGTCAGCTCCATTTTTATAGCGTTGCCTCACCGCTTTTTTTCCATCTGGTATAGAATTTACCACTCCATCTTTTGGGCCCGGGTCTCCCATAAGGTCATTTCGCCTACCATTAGTAGGATCTGCATGTCCGCCTGTTGTAGCAAGCGCCTTGCCTGCAGTAAAAATTCGCGGCCCATCTACAAGACCTCCGTTAATAGCATTTCTAAGCGCAATATTTACACCCGTACCTCCTAAATCACGTACCGTAGTAAAGCCTGCCATTAATGTACGCTTAGCATAAACCGTTGATTCTAAAGCTATATCGGCTTCATTTGCCGTAAATTCTTTTATATAGGATTCTGCATTATATTCTCCTTCTATATGAACATGCATATCGATAAGACCCGGCAACACAATTTTATCCTTTAAATTGATTATCCAATCTGTATCTGTTCCAAAAACAAAACCGTTCTCAATAGATTTAATTTTGTTCTCAAAAACCACTATCGTTTTATCCTGAATAAGCTTTCCAGAATTTGTATCATAAATTGAACCGCATTGGATATAAATATCTTGAGCAGATATTATTGTAGTAACTAACAAACAAATTATTAAGTTCAATTTTTTCATAAGATAATGTTTAAAGTAATAAGGGGAAATATAACCATATTCCCCCTTATTCCAGTCGTTAAATCGAAGAATTTCAATCTCGTATTTTCTGCTCCCAGATCCATGCATAGTTCATGGCTTCCTCTAGTGTATACTCAGCCTTCCAGCCTAAAACCTTATTTGCCTTGGTGGTATCGGCATAGGCAGTGGTTATATCTCCAGGCCTTCTATCAACTATCTTATAGTTAAGTTTTCTTCCAGAAACCTTTTCAAAACTCTTAATAGCTTCTAATACAGAACTTCCAGTACCGGTACCTACATTAAAAACCTCATAATTAGATTCATTTATTCCTTTCAACAAACGCTCTAAAGCTATAACATGTGCTTTGGCCAAATCGACCACGTATATATAATCTCTAATACAAGTGCCATCTGGTGTTGGATAATCATCACCAAATACCGACAATTCTTTCCTAATGCCGATTCCGGTTTGTGTAATAAACGGAATTAAGTTTTGTGGAACACCTTTTGGTAGTTCTCCAATCTTTCCGCTTGGGTGTGCTCCCATCGGATTAAAATAACGTAATGCAATAGCATTTAAACCAGGGGTTACTTTACAGGTATCTGCAATAATTTCCTCTCCCATTTGCTTTGTATTTCCATAAGGAGATTCGGCTACCTTAACCGGAGCATCTTCGGTAATAGGCATTTTATCTGCCTGCCCATAAACCGTACATGAAGAGCTAAAAATAAAACTTGCTTTGTTCTTTTTGCAGAGCTCCTTTAAGATGTAAACCAGAGTACCAATATTGTTTTCATAATAAAGCAAAGGTTTTTCAACACTTTCACCTACAGCTTTTGATGCAGCGAAGTGAATGACTCCAGTAACATCTTGATGTCTTTGAAAAAAATCTTCTACGCTTTGCTTTTCCTTTAAATCCAGCTTTTCAAAAAAAGGTTTTTTTCCGGTTATGGCTTCAATACCTATAAGGACTTTTTCATCAGAATTCGAGCAATCATCTATAATGATGACCTCAAAACCCTTATTCTGAAGTTCGACCACTGTATGTGAACCAATAAATCCTAATCCGCCTGTTACTAATACTTTCATCTAATATGATATTTCAACTTCAACCAAATATAGAACCTTAATTATTTAACTATTCACAAACTCGATAACCATCTTTGTTATATAGTTAATCTGTTCAGGGTCTAACTCAGTGTGCATTGGTAGTGAGATTACTTCTTTCACTAATTGATTGGTAACTGGAAAGTCTTCTTCCTTATATCTTTCATCTAAATACGCTTTTTGCTTATGTAAGGGAATCGGATAATATACCCCACAAGGAATCTCGTTCTCATTCAAATATTTCACCAACGCATCTCTCTTTCCGTTTGTTATTTTCAAAGTATATTGATGAAAAACATGGCAGTCGCATACATCACAAATACCCTCACAATTATTTATAGTAACCGGCGTAACAATATATTTTTGACCCTTAAAAGCTTTCGAGTACGCACGGGCTGCATTTCTTCTTGCTTCACAATATCCATCCAATTTGGGAAGCTTTGCTCTAAGAACAGCAGCTTGTATAGAATCTAATCTAGAGTTAACACCAACTACATCATGATGGTATCGTTCATACATACCATGGTTTACTATTCCACGTATAGTATGTGCCAATTCATCATCATTGGTGAAAATAGCACCTCCATCACCGTAACATCCTAAATTTTTAGAAGGAAAAAAAGAAGTCGCACCCACATGACCCATGCTACCCGCCATAGATTTTTTACCGTTTTCAGATAAATATTTAGCACCAATAGCTTGTGCATTATCCTCTATAACATACAAGTTATGCTTTTCAGCTAAGGCAAGAATGGCAGCCATATTGGCACATTGTCCAAAAAGATGAACTGGAACAATTGCTTTTGTCTTAGGGGTTATTGCTTTTTCTAGAGCTTCTATATTAATATTAAAGGTGTCAGGATATACATCTACCAAAACCGGTGTTAATTGCAATAACGCAATAACCTCTACTGTAGCGGCAAAAGTAAAGTCTGCTGTAATAACCTCATCGCCTGGCTTTAAACCCAAACCCATCATTGCAATTTGCAATGCATCGGTACCATTTGCACATGGAATCACATGTTTTACAACAAGATAAGCTTCAAGCTCCTTTTGAAATGCATGAACTTCTGGACCATTAATATAGGCCGATGTTTCTAATATTTGAGCTATAGCGGAATTGACTTGATCTTTAATTTCTTGGTATTGACCGCTTAGGTCTACCATTTGTATCTTTTTCATCTGTTGAAATTACATGAAGAGATGCAAAAATACGAAACAGACGACACTAATTTTATGGAAAGAAACGTAATTTAGCCCAAAAGCATAGGTTTGTACTTTCTTTATAATCTTCTTGTCTTAACCGCTTCTGCTATTCTTCGGGCATTAGCCTTGGTAAACACCAAACTATCTCTTTTTGTAAAAGGCAGAAAAGAGACATTTTCAATATTAAAAAAATCTATTTCAACTGAGGATAAAGTTATTTGGGTTCACGCTGCCTCACTAGGTGAATACGAACAAGGTCTCCCAATTATAGAAGAATTCAAACGAACACATCCTGCTTATAAAATAGTGCTTACTTTTTTCTCTCCATCAGGTTATGAGGTGAAAAAAAATAGTAAAGTGGCAGATGTTATTTGCTATATCCCCCTCGACACCACAAAGAATGTTGAATTATTTTTAACCGCTACACACCCTAAATTGGTCATCTTTATTAAATATGAAATTTGGCCCAATTACCTATCAGCATTAAAAGAAAAGAACATACCTACCTTTTTAATATCTGCGTTATTCAAAGAAAATCATATCTACTTTAAATGGTACGGCGCATTCATGCGAAAAGCGTTGACTAATTTCACGCACTTCTTTGTTCAAAATGAAAAGTCATGTGAGTTATTGAATTCTATTGGATTTAATAATGTTACCATTACAGGTGATACTCGTTTTGATAGAGTAAACGAAATTCTGGAACGAGATAATTCTTTAGATTTCATGAATCGTTTCAAACACGATAAATTTTGTTTTGTAGCTGGCAGCACATGGCCAGAAGATGAAAATATAATTATAGATTATATTAACCAAAACACTCATCCAATTCAATTCGTTATTGCTCCGCATACCATAAAAACAAAACACATTAAAACAATTAAAAAGGCTATTTCCAAACCAGTACTTTGTTATTCGGAACTTAGCCAGAACGACCCTACAAATTATGAAGTCATTATCATAGATACTATTGGCATATTGACCAAAATTTATAGCTATGCACATGTTGCCTATGTAGGTGGTGGCTTTGCTACTGGTTTGCACAACACATTAGAACCTGCTGTATTTGGCATACCTGTTATTATAGGTCCAAAATACAATGGCTTTACAGAAGCTGAAGAATTGGTACAACTAAAAGGTATTTTCTCTATAGACAACCCATCTGACTTTAGAAAGAAAATGAATTTGTGTTTTGAAAGTGTAGACTATAATCAGAAAACAGGTCAAATAAACCATTCTTATATAACTTCTAGAAAAGGGGCAACTAGCAAAATAATGAATGTGATTGATTCAATAATTCAATCTTATAATTGAATTATTGAATCAATCGGCCAATTTACTATAACACCAATAAAATAGATTCTACATAGTGCAAATTTTACTTTACAAAGGTGATTTGTTACTTTTGTCGATTTTATACCTCTATTTTACAGCACTTTAACCCCAATATCCTTATTTTGAATACAGAACTATAGAAATATGATTATGGAACAACAACTTTCTTCAGGAGTTAAAATGCTCAATGGCTTTTTAAAATTAATGATTGGTTGCTTAATACTGATACTTATATCAGTACCCCTAGCTGCCATTGCCGATTGGATTGGTTTAATTAAGTAATATAAATTGACATAATCTAAAAGGCTATAATTTTTCAATTACATTTTACACAAGTATCGATAAATTACCATTTTAATAGATAAAATACATTAGAAGAATTATCAAACATCAAAAAAAACAGGGCTTCACAACAAATTTTCAAGGCTTTACAACATTGATTATTAAAGTGTTGCATACATCGACTAACTTTAGTAGTATAACTTTAAAGTAGGTAATGTTATGAATAATTTATCATTTAAAACGGGGGTAGATTCTTATCTATCTGTATTAATTATTGCAATGAATGCCTTTTTAGCGGTCGTTGCAGTTGGAACTCTTTTAGCTCTAATAGGGATTGTTTAACTTTTTAACACCATGCCCATATTGTTAAAAAAATATTTTAAAAAAGCTCCTTGCAAAAGGGGCCTTTTTTTTTTGAGTAAATATATAGGCTTTACCTTACCGTTAAAGACCAAATCATTTATTTTACTTGTTTTGATTTCTTCTTTGGCTTTCTTTTCCAAATATCAACGATATCTAAAGAGAATGGAATAGTCTGCCATATTGTTGGGTAAATTTTTATATTCTTCATCGTTGTATTTCTTAGCAATTATATTAAGCAAAGATTTACCTTCTAAAGCATTAATAAAACAAGCATATTATCTACTATCTATGCTAGATTACCTTTACAATTATTGATATGATAATTGTACTACTTGAATAATATACCTTTCAACCCTCTATCAATTAATCTGATCAGTATAAAAAGGGCCATTGTAAATAAATACAATGGCCTTTATCTAGTTTAAAACAACTGTCCTATTGGTATACCCTTACATAATCAACTTCCATTGAATCTTGAATAAATTCACTATCAATAGCGCCACCAAGTGTACCCCCCATAGCAATATTCATTATTAAAAAGAAATCACTATTAAACGGCGTGCTCGCTGAGTTAACAAAACTATTATGTATAAGTTCATCATCTACTACAAACTTGATACTATCTGGCGTCCATTCAACAGTATAATTATGAAATTCTGAAGTAGCACTTGGCACAGGAGTTGCACCAACAACCGCTGAACCACCAGAATTACCAGGAAAGTGCAAAGCACTGCTAACTGTATTACTGTTGTTACCCACGTGTTCCATAATATCTATTTCTCCAGATGTAGGCCAACCCACTTCATCAAAATTAGCTCCTAAAGCCCAAAGTGCAGGCCAAGTACCACCTGCAGAAGGTAGCTTGGCTCTAATTTCAACTCTACCATATGTAAATTCAAATAAATTTTCAGATTTAATTCTTGCAGAAGTATATGCAGCACTTCCTGTCGGACTAACCCCAAAATCAAAGAATAATACAACTCTATCATAAGTATATGCAGGTGCTGAACTTAGGTCAAAAGTTAAGGTTTCCCATTCTTCAACAACAGAAGTAGTTGCATCAACTTCAAAAAATTCATCCGAATTCGCTTGATTTTCAATTTTCAATCGTACAACCGCTCCTATTGCAGGTGACCAAGTTTTAATTTCCATTTCAGAATAGGTCGCTAAATCTAATGGAGCGGAAACATCGAAAAATGAACCTGCCCAAACCTCTGAACCATTATTTTTTATTGATTCTCCCACATTAGTTGAGGTATTTTCACCCGATGAATCAGGGTTATCAATTACAGCTGTTGATGCACCTCCAAAATCAGTAAAAACTGGGGCTGTTCCTTCAAAATTCTCGACTATAGATGTACCACCACTACTTTCTACTAAAGTAACATCATCATAGTAATGTACTGCACCACCCGCAACTCCAGAGCCACGAGCTGTTATTTTAAGCAAACCATCTTCAACGATAACATTATCTGCACTATCGGTATACTCTTGAGCTTCACCATTTCCCCAACCACCTGCACCAAGGTCGTAGGTCCAGTTAGCAGGATTTGGTGCTCCATCTATATCAAACTCATCAGACCAAACAAGATTTGTATAAATTGTCTGTAAACTCTCATCACCAGAACCTGTTGAGGGAGCTGAGGTAAATCTGATATACCAAGCCAAATCAGGATTCATTGTATCATATGTTCTTACATATAATAAGTTTTCGCTTATCGATAAGATTTCATAAGTAGACGACCCTACATAATAGCTCATAAAACCACCATCAGCAAATTCCATTTGCATTCCTGTAGTTTCCCCTTCTGGAACATTACCATCAACAGATGAAATAGTAACTGCCTTTTCTCCAGAGGTATCATAATCAAAACAAAAATCTTCGTCAGAAGTTCCTCCAACTACTGTTTTATGCCCAACATTAAAAAAAGTTTGACCCTTATTATCTAGAACATAAGTAACATCTCCATTTGTATCCACAGAAAAAGTTAGTTCGTCATCACAAAAGCAATCAGAAGTTTCACTGCCGCATTTTTCGAAAGCCTGAGCAGAATACCATTTAGGATACCACCAGTCGCCATCAATACCTTCTCTAGCTGGCCCTAATCCCAAGTGACCAGGCTGTGCTGCCGCCAAGAACCATGTCTTTGAAGTACCTTCGGTAAGTAAATTTACCAAGTCTGAATTCGTTGCAGGAATATTGACTGAAACTACAACAGTTTCCGTCAAAGTTGTACCATCAAAGCCGTTAGCAGTTATGGTAACTGTAAAAATATTATCCCCTACTGTAGTATATATTTTAGAGATAAAACCGGTAAGAGATTCTCCAGTAGTTCCATCTCCAAATTCATACGTAAACGACTTTGCTCCCGAGGCAAAAGTCTCAAAGACTACCTTGCCTGACCCGTCATTACTTATCTCTGTATTTACAGAAAGATTTGATAGAGCTACAGATCCTAATGCGTCATCGACTTCACAGCCGACTGCTACCATTAGAAATGCAATAATAATGTACTTCAATTTTTTCATAATTAATTTTTTTGAGTTAATCATTTGCCTTTACCTAAAAAACCCTACTAGTTGTGTTTTATAAATAGGTAAAAGATTAACGCAATTTAATTTAGCTGATTATCAATTCCGAAAAATTAGCCCATACAAAAAACATACAACTTATTAAAAAAGCCAAAATAAAACGATATTCTTAATAATAGAGGACTAATGAAGCCTGTTTTAAATTCTCAATACTACAAACTCTTTTAACTATATAAACAAGTAATGTTGTGGTAATGTTGTGGTTAAATTTAATTGTGTACAGGATGTTATAAATTCATAATATACTCGGTTAAACCATCTTCATGCGATAAGCTCATTTTTTTACGCAAACGGTACCTCTTAACTTCTACACTTCGTACAGAAATGTTCAATAGAGGGGCAATCTCTTTTGATGATAGGTTTAATCGCAAGTAAGCACATAACCGTAAATCATTTGCAGATAATTCTGGATGTACATTCTTCACCTTTTTCAAAAAATCTTTATCTGCATTATTAAATGCATTTTCAAAAAATTTCCAATCATCTACATTATTAATGTTTCTATCAATTGTTCGAATAACTGATTTTATCCGAGAATCCACACTACTTCCCTTCAATTGTTCTTTAATAGAATTTAAGAATTCATTCTTTTTTATAATACTCATAGTAGATATTGCCAATTCACGATTCTTACTTTCAATAAGTTCCTGAAGCTGAGAGTTTTTAATTTGAACAATCCTCTTTTGGTTTTTCAACTTTTTACGCTTCAACCTTTTCTTATTGTCATTCAAAAGCTGATTTTGTTGTTTTTCATAATATCCCTTATATAGCCTGTGAATAAAAATAACCAACAACGTACTTAATGCTAGGTAGCAAAAAATAGCCCCATAAGATAAATACCAAGGTTTGGAAATCATAAATTCATAGGAGGCAGTATTCTTTGAAAGATTATTGCCCACCTTAGCCCTAACTTCGAAAGTATGAGAGCCATAAGGTAAGTTTTTGAACGAAACCTCTGATATTGTTGACCAAGTGCTCCATTCGTTATAAACTTCCTTTAATCGATATTGATATTCTACTTCGGTATATTTATCAAACTCAGGTACATTGAATAGAAATTTCAAATTATTTTCAGATGACTCAAGTTCTTGAAATCTTTCGAGCCTAATTCCAATATCTGGAGCATCATAAAATTCTTTGGAAATTGAATTTATTGTGATTTCATATTCCTTTTGTTTTACCTTACTTAAATCAAGAGTGACATAACCGTTAGCTATTCCTATTAAATACAGCTCATCTTTTAAATGTACTATCGATTCAAAACCCAAAATACCCATACTTCTTCTAAAGAAATTTGGAATTGGAATTTTTAGGCGTTGTGGAACATCACTTAATACCCCTGGTGAAACACATATAATATTATCATTGGTAAAACCCCAAATTTTTTCGGAATTATTTGTTGGCTTAAGGATACCAATTATACTTTCATCTGTATCAAAAAACTTGCTAGTTAAAATGGAATCCTTACTAAAATCTTGTTGTTCCGTTATAAATGTAAACACTCCATTTATTGTAGTGTAAATTACTTCATTATCATACTTAAGCAGACTTGACCCTGTTCCTTTAGATTCTTTTTGGGTTACCTCTATTACTTCATTATACCCGGCATCAATTTTTAAATCGAAAATACCTTTGTAGTCATGATTCACGAGAATATGTTCTGCATCAATAAATTCAAAAAATCTACTTGAGCTATTAAAACCTTCAATTTTATTTCGAAAGCGCCATTGGTTATTTATTTTTTCTAGAATACCCAAACCTTTATAATTACCCTGTAATAAAAGATTTGAGTTTGACTCTATTGTGTGTATATCCCAAGTACCAGGTAAGTCTGATATTTGTATAGCCTTCCCGCTGTCAATAATATAAGTGCCCTTATGATGACCACAAAACAATGAGCCATTTATTATTTTCAATACCCAAACCTGCCCTTGCGTACCATCAATAAGTTGAAAATCGACATCCTCATCCTTCCTTTTATAAAATAAACCTTGGTTTGTTCCTAAATATAAAATATCATTAAATAATACTGCAGTATAAACTACCCCCAATACCCCGTTATGATCTATATATTCATTAAAGGGAGAATCTAAGTTTACAACACTTAATCCATTATCCAATCCTAACCATAAATTTTGGTCAACATCTTGAAATAAAGAAAGAACGGTATTATTGTTTAGACCTTTTTCCTGATTGATATGACTTAGAACATTTCCATCATTATCTAAATGATAAACTCCATTTGAGATAGAACCTAAAACAAATGAGCCATCATTTAATCGCAAAGTACTATATGCTTCTACGTTAGACAAAGCTACATCTGCAGAAATATTCCATTTAGTTAGAACAGCTTTATCGAGATAATAAAACTTACTTTGTTCGGTAACAAATAGAATTTTATTATCTATCGAAAAAGCTCCAATAACAATATTATTTTTAAAGATATCATTATCTGACACCAAAATTGATTTTCCATTTTCTATAGTGAAAATTCCTTTGCCAATTTTTTGATAGTAAATTTTATTTTCAACCTCAAGAATTGCCGCTCTCGTAGTTTTAGCATCCAATATATCAAAGGAAGCATTAATAGTATTGTAGATATAAATGCGATCTAATGATTGGAACAATACCCAATCTTTAAACTCTGATATATTCCAAAAATGTTCATCCTCTATAAGTGGCTTTTCTAATTTTGAAGAAATCGAATTATAAATTAAAACACCAAATTCATCTTTTATCCAATAGCCAAATTCCATATAACTACCTGTATACACCCGATCATTTATAATCTTTACTGATTTTAATGGTGTTCCGTTAGGAGATTGGTATAATTTCCATTCAGCGCCATTAAATTCTAGCAAACCTCCATTATTCGCTATATAGATATACTTCTCTTTCGATTGCGTAATTGACCAGTTCTGGTTTTCAGCAGCATATTCAATAGGTGTATAATTTTGAATTGGGGGAAGTTCTTGGGCAGTTATGCCAAGTGTGAAAAGGATAAAAACAAGATAAAACGGTTTCAATACCATCTAATGCTTAACTAATTTATTGTTTTAAATATAACATTTTAAAACCAATGATGTTTGAAACTAATTGCTGTTGATTTTCTCAATTTATTGAAATATAACCACATCATATTCCACATACACAACAATTATTTTTTATAGGAATTCAAATAGCAATATATTGTCATTTCTAAAATATTATGTTAAGAGGGAAACAATTATTTATATTCTCATATATAACATCCATTATATGTTTTGCAAATCTAAATGCTCAACAAATTGGAAACTATAAATCTGTCGGCTCTGGTAATTGAACAAGTATTGGTGTTTGGAATACTTATAATGGCACTGCATGGATTCCAGCAACATTTTACCCTGGCCAAATTACTGGCACAAATGATGTACTAATCATAGGAGGCAACTCCGTCTTAATTTCATCAACCATTGCAAATACCATCAACACGGTAACCATAGGGGATGGTACAGGAGCCATGGATAATTTTTTTGTAAGCGGAACTTCAACCCTGAATACACAAGTTATCACAATTGCAAATGGAGGCATAGCAGAATGGATTTCCAACGTAAGTTTATCACTTCCAACAGGAGCCAATTTCAAGATTGATACTGGGGGTGAACTAGTTACAGACAAACCTTGTAATGCTGCAAAAAGATTGATTATAGGCACCACTATCTATTCCACATGTAATGGTGCTGCTGGAGCGCAATTTAGTTTTACAGATTTAAACGTAGAGGGCGGAACGTTGTCGGTAACACCTACTTCGAATAGCGCGATATGCGAGGGAGACTTATTGAATTTATATTCGAATCCATCGGGTACAGGTTCTTTAAACGCATCGTATTTATGGACAGGGCCAAACGGATATACCTCAACTAGCCAAAATCCAGTAATTACAAATCTTACTCAAGGTGATTATGATTATATCGTAACCATAAGTGACTCGGCAGGAAATACAAATACTAAAACTATAAATGTTTCAGTATTGGCCATACCTGCAATAACAAATACAACACCCGGTTTCAGAAATGGACCAGGAACTGTTGTTTTAGAGGCATATGTATCTTCAGGAACATTAAATTGGTATTTAAACCCTACTGGAGGTTCTTCTTTAGGAACCGGACCATCTTTTACTACACCTACTATTTCCACATCCACTAGTTTTTATGTGGAAGCATCAGAAAACGGCTGTATTTCTGAAAGAGTAGCAGTTTTGGCAACAGTCAATAGTAATTCTACTGTTATAACAAATCGTAAAATTACTTACCGAATAAAAAAGAATTAATAAAAAAAATTAGATTTCACTTTTTAGAAAAGCTCCTACACCCTTAAAAACAAGGTGATTAGGTATAATATTACCAAACGAAATTAATTAAATTCATTAGAGAAAAATATAGAGAAAAAGCCACATTGGTACAACCTATCTTTTCTTAGATTAAAAAAGCCGACCTTTTAGGTCCGCTTTTAACATTGTACAGGCAGAGAGACTCCCTTCGATTCCGCTCAGGGTAAACTTCTCATCGCTTCATTGACCTCAAAGACCAATTTATAGTCCATAAAAAAAGCTCCTCATTTCTGAAGAGCTTTCTTGTTGTACAGGCGGAGAGACTCGAACTCTCACACCTTGCGGCACTAGATCCTAAGTTCAATATTTACACATATCAAAACGCATCAAAATAATACAAAATATTGATTTTTAGGTATTTATAATTTTATTTATACTCATATAAATCCTTATGAAACCATAAAATGTGTTACCCATGTGTTACCCCGAATGCTTATCTTTATAAAAAATGGGTAAGATATGGCAACCTTAAAAACAGTTTTACACACCAAAACCAACACAAAAGGAAACAAGGAATTTAGACTTGCATTACGACTCACTGTAAACCGGAAACGAAGTTATTATTACTTAGGACAAAAAGTAGAACCAAAATTTTGGGATGTACAGGGTGAAAAAGTGAAATCTTCCCATACAAGGCATAAACAATTGAATCGCCTGATAAGAAAGAAATATGATGAAATTGAAGATGTCATATTTGAAATGGAAACTTCAAAACAGAATTATACAGCAAAACAGATTATAGACTCCATTAGGAAAAACACAAAAAGGTTGTCATTTTTCGAACTTGCCGATGAACATATTGAAGATCTAATCAATGCCAACAATCATAATAGAGCAATTTCGGATAGAAGCAAACTGAACAGGATAAAAGAGTTCGCTAAAAAACGGAACTTCGAATTTGAGGAAATTGATGAGAATTTATTAAAAAAATTAAAAATTTATCTCAGAACTACATCAGGACTATCTGAACGCTCAGTAATGAATATATTCGTTATGATTCGATTACTGTACAATAAAGCTATTAGCAGAAAAATTGTGGATAGAAAATTCTATCCTTTTGGTAAGGACAAAATAAAGATTAAATACCCCCAGACCATTAAAATCGGTCTTGATGAACATGAAATTCGAAAAATCGAAGAACTTGACTTGGACACAAGAACAGCAGTTTGGCATACTAGAAACGTTTTTCTTTTTTCATTCTATTTAGCGGGAATACGGATTTCGGATGTCTTAAGAATGCGTTGGAGTGATATTGTGGCTGAAAGGCTATACTACAAAATGAGTAAGAACGATAAGGCCGATTCTTTAAAACTTCCAGAACCTGTAATTAAAATTTTATCCCATTACCAAGTCGATAAAAAAAACAAGTACGATTATATTTTTCCAGAACTTAAGACAATACCCATCAATGACTCTAAGGCTATTTACTCTAGAATTAAAACTTCAATCAAAAGACTAAATACGAACCTAACTGTAATCGCAGACCTTGCCGAAATCGACAAAAAAATCACCAATCACATTGCCCGTCATAGTTTTGGAAATATAGCCGGTGATAAAGTTTCTCCGCAAATGCTTCAAAAATTATATCGACATACTCATCTAAGCACTACCATAGGTTATCAAGGCAACTTCATTCATAAGAATGCTGATGAAGCTTTAAACGCAATTATTAATTTTTCTAAATAATCAGCGAATTGTAAATATCTATAAAGAGCTAATTTTATATCCCGTAAAAGGTTAATTTACAGGAATACTAAAAGAGACCAAGGACGGGACTTCTTTTTCCCTAATTAAAAACGGTCTCCTTAAATGGCCCTATAATTGGTAATTAAATTATTGGAATTGATCTATGTCAATATACTTTAACCTAGCCATTGTGAACTTATCCCAACCATAACCAACTGTAAAATAAAAACGTGGAAAACATTTTAATTTTACTCCAATCGATTTCTGTACTCGGTCGGCGTAATACCCAAAACCTTTTTTACATAACGCGTGAAAAAAGACCGACTTGAAAACATCATTTTGTCGGCAATTTCGGAAATGTTCAGCTTTTTGTTCTGCAAAAAAAGTATGATACGCTCCTTAGTGTATCGTTGAATCCATTCGGAAGCTGTAACACCGGTATTCTGCTTGCAGACAAAATTTAAATACTTAGGGGTAACGTTAAGTGCATTGGCATAATACCGTACCTCCCTTTCGGCCATGCAATGTTCTTGGACCAAATGAACGAACCGTTCGTATAACGACCCACTTTGTACGGTGCGTTTTCTACGCTCGTATTCGTTCGCAAAAGTGTGCCACATTTCAAGAATAAACAACCGCATTTGCATTTTCAATACTTCCTCATAAAAGCGATGCTCCTTGTATTGAAATCTATTAAACAGCCATTTGAAATTTGATAAAACCCTTTTCCTGTCTTGCTTATCGTTAAGCTTTTTAATAGGGTATTGGCGAGAATGCAGTATGGAATCTATACTCCAGCTTTGATCGGGGACATTATCGTATAAAAAATGTTTTTCTACTAGTAAGGCCGTTGCCTTAAATTCTTGGGAAAATACCAAACTCTCTAATTGGCTTTCTGCAAACCAAAACAGGAATTCATTGCCCTTGCATTGCATCTCCGCGTTCTTGAACAAAAAAGAAATGCTTCCATGATGGCAAAACAAATGGGTGTGATAATGGGTACTGAAATCTATCGGGAATCCTGTTTCCTGTGATAGTTCCAAAAGCACAATACGTGGCCTATTTTTCACTTGCTCCTTCAATTGAATCGTTATTTTTCCTAAAATAAGTAATATTTGACATTATTGCCGTGATTCATGTAACAAATGTATAATGTCAGTTTTTACTTTTACGCGGTTAAATCGTACTAAAGATGAAAATGATAAATTGGAATCTAAAAAATATTATCGTGCCACTACTAATTTTTCTAAGTACCAGTAGTGTGCAATCGCAAGAAGATATCAAGCCCTTTCTTGATGATTTCAGAGGTACAGCAAGTATAACGCAAAACGGAATTTCCCTGATACCCTCATTTTCGTTGGGAGACCCGGCATTAATTTTTGACATTAAAATGACCAAGGGAAGATCAAGTTTCGAGCCCGATATGCGCTTTGCCCTAGAAGGTAAACCTTGGGCGTTCGTGTTTTGGTATCGGTACAAGGCCATTCAGAAAGAACGATTTTCGTTGCGTATCGGGGCGCATCCGGCATTGAATTTCAGGACGGTAAATGTAATTAGAAATGGGGTTGCAGAAGAATTGTTAGAATCGCGACGTTATCTTGCCGCCGAAATTGTTCCGAACTATAAAATTTCCAATAAAGTAAGTATTGGTATGTACTATCTGCGCGGACAAGGTTTTGACGATGGTTTGAAAACAACCAATTTTTTGGTACTGAATTCCGCCTTTACCAATCTTTATATTTCCGAACAATTCCATCTCAACATTTCACCACAGGTATATTATTTAACGACTGACGATGACCAGGGGTATTATGCTGCAGGTTTTATCTCTTTTGGAAAAAAAGATTTTCCGTTATCGATTTCCTGTATTCTGAACAAGGCAATCGATACCGAAATAGCGCCCGAGGATGATTTCATCTGGAATATTTCTTTAAACTACTTTTTTGGCAGTACCAACAAGCTGACGTCGAAACGCAAAATATGATGATTCTTCTAAATGATGTAATTTGTACAAATGGATATAGAGCACCAAAATAAAAGTCACTCAAGTTCAGCGGGAAGTGACATTTTTGAACGGTTAAGGAAAGGCGAGACCATTCTGCCCAACGACCCTCAAGCCTTTAGGATGCGTGAAGCCTCATACACCACAAAAAAAATACTGGTGCAGATGAACAACGCTACAGATCCAAAAGAAATCAGGGATTTATTGAGCCAAATCACAGGTGCAGAAATTGACGAAAGCGTAGCCGTTTTCACCCCTTTGTATATCAATTACGGCAGGAATATAAAAATTGGCAAAAACGTCTTCATTAACTTCGATTGTACTTTTCTGGATTTAGGGGGAATCACGATTGAAGATGGCGTACTGATTGCACCCAAAGTCAGCTTGCTGTCCGAAGGACACCCCCTTTCTCCAGATAAAAGACACTCGCTAGTTCCAAAACCCATTCACATTAAGAAGAATGCATGGATCGGTGCCAATGCGACCATTTTACAGGGCGTAACTATAGGAGAGAATTCGGTGGTTGCAGCAGGTTTGGTCGTTTCCAAAGACGTACCCGATAATGTACTTGTTGGCGGTACTCCTGCAAAAATCATTAAGAAAATTTAAAATAGTAAAAGACAAAAAATCAGTAAATTGAGTTCAAATTAAGAAAGAATATATCATGGCAAAATTCAATCTAAAAATTAACGGGCTAACACAAGAAGTTGATGTCGACCCAACAACACCTATGCTTTGGGTATTAAGGGACCACCTAAAATTGGCAGGGACTAAATATGGTTGCGGAATCGCCCAATGTGGGGCATGTACTGTTCATTTAGGTGATAATGCCGTTCGTTCATGCCAACTGCCGGTTTCGGCGGTTGGTGAGCAAGAAATTACCACTATTGAAGGTTTATCAGAGAACGGTAACCATCCCGTTCAAAAAGCTTGGTTGGAAATTGATGTGCCTCAATGTGGGTATTGTCAAGCGGGACAGATAATGTCAGCTTCCGCCTTGTTAAAAAGAATCCCAAATCCTTCAGATGAAGAAATCGAATCGGGCATGAACGGTAACATCTGTCGCTGCGGAACGTATACCAGAATAAAAAAGGCCATTAAAACAGCCGCAAATGCCGAAAACGTTTAATTAGAAAAAATCAGAAGATGACAAAGATAAACACGCATATTGGACGTAGGGCTTTTATTAGGAATACGAGTTTGGCAAGTGGGGGATTGGTCCTCGGATTCAGTTTTTTAAATTCCTGTAAGCCGGAACAGGCAAAAGAGATGGCCGGTACAGAAATGCCCAACGAATGGTTCGAGATGAATTCGTATCTGAAAATTGGGGATAACGGGATGGTGACCGTCTACACACCAAATCCCGAATTCGGTCAGAATATTAGAACATCAATGCCCATGTTAGTGGCAGAAGAGTTGGATGTGGATTGGAAAAACGTGGTGGTAGAGCAGGCACCCTATCATGCAGAAAAATATGGCTTTCAACTTACAGGAGGCAGCACGGGAATAAAAGCAAGATGGATACCTCTTCGAATGGCAGGTGCAACAGCAAAACAGATGTTGATAGCCGCGGCTGCAAAAACATGGCAGGTTCCCGCAGAAGAAATCACTACTCAAGGAGGAATATTGCAACACGCAGAAACAAAAAAATCGGCCGGGTACGGAGAAATGGCTTCGGTTGCGGCAACACTTGATGTACCTATAGAAGTGCAATTGAAAGAAGTTAAAGACTTTAAGCTCATCAGCCGCTCCCATAAAAATGTAGATGCGAAAAAGATTATAACCGGTGAACCCATGTTTGGTATGGATTATCAAAAGGACGGCATGCTGATCGCTATGATCGTACACCCTCCTGCATTTGGAATGACCTTGAAATCGGTTGATGACGAGGAAGTGAAAGCCATGCCAGGCATCAAGGATGTGATAACCATCAAAAGTTTTAAGGAGGGATTTCAAAAACACGGGTTTGACACCAACGCTTTTCCTGAATTGGTGGCAATAGTCGGCAATACTACATGGGAAGTCATGCAGGCCAAAAAGAAATTAAATGCAGAATGGAAGCCGATTTTTGCAACTACTGAAATTGTGAACGGTTTTTTTGGAAAGGAAACAAGAAATACCCCTGCAGGATTAGAATCTACACAGGGCCACAAGGCACAGATGGAAGCCCTTGCATCCATACCTGGAAATATGGTCAGAAAGGATGGTAATCCGGAGGCCGCCTTCAAGAATGCTGCAAAGATTTTGGAGAGAAGCTATTCGGCCCCATTTCTTGCCCACAATAGCATGGAGCCTATAAATGCTTTTGTACATGTGGAAGGTAATAAAGTAAAAATTGCGGCACCGATTCAGATTCCATCCTTTATAATTCCAACGCTAGAAAGCAGTTTGGGAATACCGAAGGAAAATATTGAAATGGAACTACCAAGAATGGGAGGTGGTTTTGGAAGAAAGGGCTATGCCCACTTTGTGGTGGAAGCCGCCCTAATATCCCAAAAAGTAAATGCTCCTATTAAGTTAGTGTATAGTCGTGAAGATGACATGACGACAGGTATTTATCGCCCAACCTATCACGCAACCTATCGCGCGGCTTTTGATGAAAACAATAATTTAACTGCCTTACATATAAAGGCGGGCGGTATACCAGAGAGCCCTTTGTTCGCCAATCGTTTTCCGGCCGGGGCGATCGATAATTATTTGGCGGAAGAATGGTCCATTGATTCTAATATTACGGTTGGTGCTTTCCGCGCTCCCCGTTCGAATTTTATGGCCGGGGCCGAACAGGCATTTTTGGACGAAGTGGCGGAAGCCATGGGCAAGGATGCTATTCAATTTCGATTGGATCTGCTAAAACGAGCCAAGGAAAACCCGGTTGGGGAAGATAACCAGTACGACGCTGAACGCTATGCCGGAGTTTTGGAATTGGTGCGGGAAAAATCGGCTTGGAACGAAAATAATGAAACAAAACATCGTGGGGTTGCCGCCTATTTTTGTCATAACTCCTATGCAGCGCATGTGCTGGATCTAAAGATGGAGAATGGCAAACCTGTGGTGGAAAAAGTAGTTTGTGCCATTGATTGTGGAATCGTGGTAAATCCCGATGCGGCCACGAATATGGCGGAAGGTGCCATAACCGATGGTGTCGGTAACGCTTTTTTTGGGGAATTGACCTTTAAAGACGGAGTGCCTCAGAAAAATAATTTCCACCAATATCAAATGATCCGTATGAAAGAAGCGCCAAAAGAAATCGACGTACATTTTGTGCAGAATGAAATCGACCCAACAGGTATGGGAGAACCTCCGTTTCCCCCTGTTTTCGGGGCGGTGGCCAATGCCCTATATAAAGCCACGGGGCAACGGCATTATAGTCAGCCATTTATAACGAAAAAGGAAGTATTAGGATAATGGGGTTATATCACACTTATAAGAGGGTGATCCTTTAAAAACATCAAATGTCAGGCGTTCATTTATTTGCTGATTCATATTTTAAAAAATGGTCTTAAGAATTGAACCATTACAGGGACAACTTTTTCCAAACATAATAGAAGTCATTATAAAAAAATCTTAATACCGTTTTACTTTATTTAGGCCATACAGTTTGATGACACGATGACAAGATATGCCGAGGTCAATATTTATGGTAGCTGAAGCTGTCATCAAACCGTCATCATTTTGTCATCAAAAAAATAATGATGACGGTACAGCCTTTGAACTATATAAAAATGATGCCGTAATGACAAATCGGTGACGCTTAAAGCCCAATGATTATGGGCTGTTCCGAACATTATCATCATATCATCAAAAATTTAGGTAAAACTGTCCGGCTACTGAAAGAAAAAAATAATTGCTTCATGGTCATGAAGGTTGAAGGTTACACCGTCCAACAGTATTCACTGGTTCATTCAAGCAACGTTTACTGATTACATTAGGCACCTGTTTTGTAAAGCAATTTTCTCTTGAATGTTATCTGTGAAATTTTAAAAAATATGGAATAGCACCTACCTAGTTACCTAAGAATGAACGAGGCCAGCGGTACTAGGACATGGAACTGGGTAACTTCTATAATCCCAATCCTACCTTAAGGTTACCTATCCTACCTAAATGGTAATATAGGTTACTTGTATTTAAGTACTGACCTAAGCTTTAGGCCCTTTCATTATTAAGTTGGGTAAGAAGGTAGGTGAAATTGGAAATAATAAGCTGGTGAAGAAAAAAAGATTTAAAATTGTAGATTTTCAAAATGCTTACTTGAAAATGCATGTATTAGAAACGCACCAGGAACTTATCTAGATCAGAAATAAAGATGATACTATTTTTTTCTTTCATCAGCAGTCTTTAAAAATATAAAAGTTTTGGAATTTAGCAGTGAGACATAAAAGTTTACCTTGAAAATTTCACCAATGAAGACTAAAAGTAATAGTGGCAATCTGGCACCAAAAATGGATTTGGTCAGGAAGTGCGAGATGTGTTTTTGTGGCCACAAAAACAAACTCGCTTTACTCCCGATGGTTGCAAAGTCATAGAAATTGAAGAAAAGTGTTCCAAATCAAAAGTAGGGTGCGCCCTATTTCGATTTTACCTTACGCTTATCTGCCGGAACACTATAAAATCGAAACAGGATCCAGGCGCAGTTAAGTCATGGTAAGATTTGGGGCTCGTCCCTGAAACACCCATAAAAGGCTAACAATTATTCAATTTGACATCAAAAGGTTGGAAATGGTATCATCTAAAATGTCCAACCCAAAAATATCCAATTGTGTTACCCATGTGTTACCCAGAACTAAAAAAGCCGACTTTTTAAAGTCGGCTTTCCCTTACTGTACAGGCGGAGAGACTCGAACTCTCACACCTTGCGGCACTAGATCCTAAGTTCAATATTTACACATATCAAAACGCATCAAAATAATACAAAATATTGATTTTTAGGTATTTATAATTTTATTTATACTCATATAAATCCTTATGAAACCATAAAATGTGTTACCCATGTGTTACCCCGAATGCTTATCTTTATAAAAAATGGGTAAGATATGGCAACCTTAAAAACAGTTTTACACACCAAAACCAACACAAAAGGAAACAAGGAATTTAGACTTGCATTACGACTCACTGTAAACCGGAAACGAAGTTATTATTACTTAGGACAAAAAGTAGAACCAAAATTTTGGGATGTACAGGGTGAAAAAGTGAAATCTTCCCATACAAGGCATAAACAATTGAATCGCCTGATAAGAAAGAAATATGATGAAATTGAAGATGTCATATTTGAAATGGAAACTTCAAAACAGAATTATACAGCAAAACAGATTATAGACTCCATTAGGAAAAACACAAAAAGGTTGTCATTTTTCGAACTTGCCGATGAACATATTGAAGATCTAATCAATGCCAACAATCATAATAGAGCAATTTCGGATAGAAGCAAACTGAACAGGATAAAAGAGTTCGCTAAAAAACGGAACTTCGAATTTGAGGAAATTGATGAGAATTTATTAAAAAAATTAAAAATTTATCTCAGAACTACATCAGGACTATCTGAACGCTCAGTAATGAATATATTCGTTATGATTCGATTACTGTACAATAAAGCTATTAGCAGAAAAATTGTGGATAGAAAATTCTATCCTTTTGGTAAGGACAAAATAAAGATTAAATACCCCCAGACCATTAAAATCGGTCTTGATGAACATGAAATTCGAAAAATCGAAGAACTTGACTTGGACACAAGAACAGCAGTTTGGCATACTAGAAACGTTTTTCTTTTTTCATTCTATTTAGCGGGAATACGGATTTCGGATGTCTTAAGAATGCGTTGGAGTGATATTGTGGCTGAAAGGCTATACTACAAAATGAGTAAGAACGATAAGGCCGATTCTTTAAAACTTCCAGAACCTGTAATTAAAATTTTATCCCATTACCAAGTCGATAAAAAAAACAAGTACGATTATATTTTTCCAGAACTTAAGACAATACCCATCAATGACTCTAAGGCTATTTACTCTAGAATTAAAACTTCAATCAAAAGACTAAATACGAACCTAACTGTAATCGCAGACCTTGCCGAAATCGACAAAAAAATCACCAATCACATTGCCCGTCATAGTTTTGGAAATATAGCCGGTGATAAAGTTTCTCCGCAAATGCTTCAAAAATTATATCGACATACTCATCTAAGCACTACCATAGGTTATCAAGGCAACTTCATTCATAAGAATGCTGATGAAGCTTTAAACGCAATTATTAATTTTTCTAAATAATCAGCGAATTGTAAATATCTATAAAGAGCTAATTTTATATCCCGTAAAAGGTTAATTTACAGGAATACTAAAAGAGACCAAGGACGGGACTTCTTTTTCCCTAATTAAAAACGGTCTCCTTAAATGGCCCTATAATTGGTAATTAAATTATTGGAATTGATCTATGTCAATATACTTTAACCTAGCCATTGTGAACTTATCCCAACCATAACCAACTGTAAAATAAAAACGTGGAAAACATTTTAATTTTACTCCAATCGATTTCTGTACTCGGTCGGCGTAATACCCAAAACCTTTTTTACATAACGCGTGAAAAAAGACCGACTTGAAAACATCATTTTGTCGGCAATTTCGGAAATGTTCAGCTTTTTGTTCTGCAAAAAAAGTATGATACGCTCCTTAGTGTATCGTTGAATCCATTCGGAAGCTGTAACACCGGTATTCTGCTTGCAGACAAAATTTAAATACTTAGGGGTAACGTTAAGTGCATTGGCATAATACCGTACCTCCCTTTCGGCCATGCAATGTTCTTGGACCAAATGAACGAACCGTTCGTATAACGACCCACTTTGTACGGTGCGTTTTCTACGCTCGTATTCGTTCGCAAAAGTGTGCCACATTTCAAGAATAAACAACCGCATTTGCATTTTCAATACTTCCTCATAAAAGCGATGCTCCTTGTATTGAAATCTATTAAACAGCCATTTGAAATTTGATAAAACCCTTTTCCTGTCTTGCTTATCGTTAAGCTTTTTAATAGGGTATTGGCGAGAATGCAGTATGGAATCTATACTCCAGCTTTGATCGGGGACATTATCGTATAAAAAATGTTTTTCTACTAGTAAGGCCGTTGCCTTAAATTCTTGGGAAAATACCAAACTCTCTAATTGGCTTTCTGCAAACCAAAACAGGAATTCATTGCCCTTGCATTGCATCTCCGCGTTCTTGAACAAAAAAGAAATGCTTCCATGATGGCAAAACAAATGGGTGTGATAATGGGTACTGAAATCTATCGGGAATCCTGTTTCCTGTGATAGTTCCAAAAGCACAATACGTGGCCTATTTTTCACTTGCTCCTTCAATTGAATCGTTATTTTTCCTAAAATAAGTAATATTTGACATTATTGCCGTGATTCATGTAACAAATGTATAATGTCAGTTTTTACTTTTACGCGGTTAAATCGTACTAAAGATGAAAATGATAAATTGGAATCTAAAAAATATTATCGTGCCACTACTAATTTTTCTAAGTACCAGTAGTGTGCAATCGCAAGAAGATATCAAGCCCTTTCTTGATGATTTCAGAGGTACAGCAAGTATAACGCAAAACGGAATTTCCCTGATACCCTCATTTTCGTTGGGAGACCCGGCATTAATTTTTGACATTAAAATGACCAAGGGAAGATCAAGTTTCGAGCCCGATATGCGCTTTGCCCTAGAAGGTAAACCTTGGGCGTTCGTGTTTTGGTATCGGTACAAGGCCATTCAGAAAGAACGATTTTCGTTGCGTATCGGGGCGCATCCGGCATTGAATTTCAGGACGGTAAATGTAATTAGAAATGGGGTTGCAGAAGAATTGTTAGAATCGCGACGTTATCTTGCCGCCGAAATTGTTCCGAACTATAAAATTTCCAATAAAGTAAGTATTGGTATGTACTATCTGCGCGGACAAGGTTTTGACGATGGTTTGAAAACAACCAATTTTTTGGTACTGAATTCCGCCTTTACCAATCTTTATATTTCCGAACAATTCCATCTCAACATTTCACCACAGGTATATTATTTAACGACTGACGATGACCAGGGGTATTATGCTGCAGGTTTTATCTCTTTTGGAAAAAAAGATTTTCCGTTATCGATTTCCTGTATTCTGAACAAGGCAATCGATACCGAAATAGCGCCCGAGGATGATTTCATCTGGAATATTTCTTTAAACTACTTTTTTGGCAGTACCAACAAGCTGACGTCGAAACGCAAAATATGATGATTCTTCTAAATGATGTAATTTGTACAAATGGATATAGAGCACCAAAATAAAAGTCACTCAAGTTCAGCGGGAAGTGACATTTTTGAACGGTTAAGGAAAGGCGAGACCATTCTGCCCAACGACCCTCAAGCCTTTAGGATGCGTGAAGCCTCATACACCACAAAAAAAATACTGGTGCAGATGAACAACGCTACAGATCCAAAAGAAATCAGGGATTTATTGAGCCAAATCACAGGTGCAGAAATTGACGAAAGCGTAGCCGTTTTCACCCCTTTGTATATCAATTACGGCAGGAATATAAAAATTGGCAAAAACGTCTTCATTAACTTCGATTGTACTTTTCTGGATTTAGGGGGAATCACGATTGAAGATGGCGTACTGATTGCACCCAAAGTCAGCTTGCTGTCCGAAGGACACCCCCTTTCTCCAGATAAAAGACACTCGCTAGTTCCAAAACCCATTCACATTAAGAAGAATGCATGGATCGGTGCCAATGCGACCATTTTACAGGGCGTAACTATAGGAGAGAATTCGGTGGTTGCAGCAGGTTTGGTCGTTTCCAAAGACGTACCCGATAATGTACTTGTTGGCGGTACTCCTGCAAAAATCATTAAGAAAATTTAAAATAGTAAAAGACAAAAAATCAGTAAATTGAGTTCAAATTAAGAAAGAATATATCATGGCAAAATTCAATCTAAAAATTAACGGGCTAACACAAGAAGTTGATGTCGACCCAACAACACCTATGCTTTGGGTATTAAGGGACCACCTAAAATTGGCAGGGACTAAATATGGTTGCGGAATCGCCCAATGTGGGGCATGTACTGTTCATTTAGGTGATAATGCCGTTCGTTCATGCCAACTGCCGGTTTCGGCGGTTGGTGAGCAAGAAATTACCACTATTGAAGGTTTATCAGAGAACGGTAACCATCCCGTTCAAAAAGCTTGGTTGGAAATTGATGTGCCTCAATGTGGGTATTGTCAAGCGGGACAGATAATGTCAGCTTCCGCCTTGTTAAAAAGAATCCCAAATCCTTCAGATGAAGAAATCGAATCGGGCATGAACGGTAACATCTGTCGCTGCGGAACGTATACCAGAATAAAAAAGGCCATTAAAACAGCCGCAAATGCCGAAAACGTTTAATTAGAAAAAATCAGAAGATGACAAAGATAAACACGCATATTGGACGTAGGGCTTTTATTAGGAATACGAGTTTGGCAAGTGGGGGATTGGTCCTCGGATTCAGTTTTTTAAATTCCTGTAAGCCGGAACAGGCAAAAGAGATGGCCGGTACAGAAATGCCCAACGAATGGTTCGAGATGAATTCGTATCTGAAAATTGGGGATAACGGGATGGTGACCGTCTACACACCAAATCCCGAATTCGGTCAGAATATTAGAACATCAATGCCCATGTTAGTGGCAGAAGAGTTGGATGTGGATTGGAAAAACGTGGTGGTAGAGCAGGCACCCTATCATGCAGAAAAATATGGCTTTCAACTTACAGGAGGCAGCACGGGAATAAAAGCAAGATGGATACCTCTTCGAATGGCAGGTGCAACAGCAAAACAGATGTTGATAGCCGCGGCTGCAAAAACATGGCAGGTTCCCGCAGAAGAAATCACTACTCAAGGAGGAATATTGCAACACGCAGAAACAAAAAAATCGGCCGGGTACGGAGAAATGGCTTCGGTTGCGGCAACACTTGATGTACCTATAGAAGTGCAATTGAAAGAAGTTAAAGACTTTAAGCTCATCAGCCGCTCCCATAAAAATGTAGATGCGAAAAAGATTATAACCGGTGAACCCATGTTTGGTATGGATTATCAAAAGGACGGCATGCTGATCGCTATGATCGTACACCCTCCTGCATTTGGAATGACCTTGAAATCGGTTGATGACGAGGAAGTGAAAGCCATGCCAGGCATCAAGGATGTGATAACCATCAAAAGTTTTAAGGAGGGATTTCAAAAACACGGGTTTGACACCAACGCTTTTCCTGAATTGGTGGCAATAGTCGGCAATACTACATGGGAAGTCATGCAGGCCAAAAAGAAATTAAATGCAGAATGGAAGCCGATTTTTGCAACTACTGAAATTGTGAACGGTTTTTTTGGAAAGGAAACAAGAAATACCCCTGCAGGATTAGAATCTACACAGGGCCACAAGGCACAGATGGAAGCCCTTGCATCCATACCTGGAAATATGGTCAGAAAGGATGGTAATCCGGAGGCCGCCTTCAAGAATGCTGCAAAGATTTTGGAGAGAAGCTATTCGGCCCCATTTCTTGCCCACAATAGCATGGAGCCTATAAATGCTTTTGTACATGTGGAAGGTAATAAAGTAAAAATTGCGGCACCGATTCAGATTCCATCCTTTATAATTCCAACGCTAGAAAGCAGTTTGGGAATACCGAAGGAAAATATTGAAATGGAACTACCAAGAATGGGAGGTGGTTTTGGAAGAAAGGGCTATGCCCACTTTGTGGTGGAAGCCGCCCTAATATCCCAAAAAGTAAATGCTCCTATTAAGTTAGTGTATAGTCGTGAAGATGACATGACGACAGGTATTTATCGCCCAACCTATCACGCAACCTATCGCGCGGCTTTTGATGAAAACAATAATTTAACTGCCTTACATATAAAGGCGGGCGGTATACCAGAGAGCCCTTTGTTCGCCAATCGTTTTCCGGCCGGGGCGATCGATAATTATTTGGCGGAAGAATGGTCCATTGATTCTAATATTACGGTTGGTGCTTTCCGCGCTCCCCGTTCGAATTTTATGGCCGGGGCCGAACAGGCATTTTTGGACGAAGTGGCGGAAGCCATGGGCAAGGATGCTATTCAATTTCGATTGGATCTGCTAAAACGAGCCAAGGAAAACCCGGTTGGGGAAGATAACCAGTACGACGCTGAACGCTATGCCGGAGTTTTGGAATTGGTGCGGGAAAAATCGGCTTGGAACGAAAATAATGAAACAAAACATCGTGGGGTTGCCGCCTATTTTTGTCATAACTCCTATGCAGCGCATGTGCTGGATCTAAAGATGGAGAATGGCAAACCTGTGGTGGAAAAAGTAGTTTGTGCCATTGATTGTGGAATCGTGGTAAATCCCGATGCGGCCACGAATATGGCGGAAGGTGCCATAACCGATGGTGTCGGTAACGCTTTTTTTGGGGAATTGACCTTTAAAGACGGAGTGCCTCAGAAAAATAATTTCCACCAATATCAAATGATCCGTATGAAAGAAGCGCCAAAAGAAATCGACGTACATTTTGTGCAGAATGAAATCGACCCAACAGGTATGGGAGAACCTCCGTTTCCCCCTGTTTTCGGGGCGGTGGCCAATGCCCTATATAAAGCCACGGGGCAACGGCATTATAGTCAGCCATTTATAACGAAAAAGGAAGTATTAGGATAATGGGGTTATATCACACTTATAAGAGGGTGATCCTTTAAAAACATCAAATGTCAGGCGTTCATTTATTTGCTGATTCATATTTTAAAAAATGGTCTTAAGAATTGAACCATTACAGGGACAACTTTTTCCAAACATAATAGAAGTCATTATAAAAAAATCTTAATACCGTTTTACTTTATTTAGGCCATACAGTTTGATGACACGATGACAAGATATGCCGAGGTCAATATTTATGGTAGCTGAAGCTGTCATCAAACCGTCATCATTTTGTCATCAAAAAAATAATGATGACGGTACAGCCTTTGAACTATATAAAAATGATGCCGTAATGACAAATCGGTGACGCTTAAAGCCCAATGATTATGGGCTGTTCCGAACATTATCATCATATCATCAAAAATTTAGGTAAAACTGTCCGGCTACTGAAAGAAAAAAATAATTGCTTCATGGTCATGAAGGTTGAAGGTTACACCGTCCAACAGTATTCACTGGTTCATTCAAGCAACGTTTACTGATTACATTAGGCACCTGTTTTGTAAAGCAATTTTCTCTTGAATGTTATCTGTGAAATTTTAAAAAATATGGAATAGCACCTACCTAGTTACCTAAGAATGAACGAGGCCAGCGGTACTAGGACATGGAACTGGGTAACTTCTATAATCCCAATCCTACCTTAAGGTTACCTATCCTACCTAAATGGTAATATAGGTTACTTGTATTTAAGTACTGACCTAAGCTTTAGGCCCTTTCATTATTAAGTTGGGTAAGAAGGTAGGTGAAATTGGAAATAATAAGCTGGTGAAGAAAAAAAGATTTAAAATTGTAGATTTTCAAAATGCTTACTTGAAAATGCATGTATTAGAAACGCACCAGGAACTTATCTAGATCAGAAATAAAGATGATACTATTTTTTTCTTTCATCAGCAGTCTTTAAAAATATAAAAGTTTTGGAATTTAGCAGTGAGACATAAAAGTTTACCTTGAAAATTTCACCAATGAAGACTAAAAGTAATAGTGGCAATCTGGCACCAAAAATGGATTTGGTCAGGAAGTGCGAGATGTGTTTTTGTGGCCACAAAAACAAACTCGCTTTACTCCCGATGGTTGCAAAGTCATAGAAATTGAAGAAAAGTGTTCCAAATCAAAAGTAGGGTGCGCCCTATTTCGATTTTACCTTACGCTTATCTGCCGGAACACTATAAAATCGAAACAGGATCCAGGCGCAGTTAAGTCATGGTAAGATTTGGGGCTCGTCCCTGAAACACCCATAAAAGGCTAACAATTATTCAATTTGACATCAAAAGGTTGGAAATGGTATCATCTAAAATGTCCAACCCAAAAATATCCAATTGTGTTACCCATGTGTTACCCAGAACTAAAAAAGCCGACTTTTTAAAGTCGGCTTTCCCTTACTGTACAGGCGGAGAGACTCGAACTCTCACACCTTGCGGCACTAGATCCTAAGTCT
>NZ_CAXBGF010000012.1:0-130913 GCF_963975365.1 uncultured Maribacter sp.
CTACCAATTCCGCCACCGAGGCATTAAATTTCAAATCTGGATTTTGAATCCAGCGCGTCTACCAGTTCCGCCACTCGAGCATAATCGTCAACTTGAAACGACATCCTATAAAAATTAGGACTGCAAAACTAAATAATATTTTTGTTACTATCACCAAAAATATCAAGATTTATGCATTAGCAACCAAATTTAATTTTTAAATTTGCACCTCTTTAAAATACAGGTACTTCTACATATTTGAAGCAACTGTTTTGGAAACAATAAGAAAGACATGCCATATCAAGTTCCACAACCGAAAATATTTGCTTGCACTCAAAGTAAAATCTTAGGCGAAAAAATCGCCAAAGCATATGGTATGGAATTGGGCAATGTTCTATTTTCACGTTATAGCGATGGGGAATTTCAGCCCTCATTTGAAGAATCTATTCGAGGTACACGAATCTTCATTATTGGATCAACCCACCCAGGTCCTGAAAATTTAATGGAAATGTTATTGATGATCGACGCGGCAAAAAGGGCATCGGCACGTCACATAACTGCAGTAATGCCTTATTTCGGTTGGGCCAGACAAGATAGAAAAGACAAGCCTAGAGTACCTATTGCAGCAAAACTTGTTGCTAAAATGCTTGAAACAGCAGGAGCTACTAGAATTATTACAATGGATCTTCATGCAGATCAGATACAAGGCTTTTTCGAGAAGCCTGTAGATCATCTTTTTGCATCTACCCTGTTTTTACCATATTTGAAAAACCTTGGTTTAAATGACCTTACCATAGCCTCACCAGATATGGGAGGTTCCAAAAGAGCATATGCTTATTCCAAAGCTTTAGATTGTGATGTAGTTGTATGTTACAAACAAAGGGCAAAGGCAAATGTTATTTCCCATATGGAATTGATTGGTGACGTACAGGGAAAAAATGTTGTTCTCGTAGATGATATGGTCGATACCGCTGGCACTTTGACAAAAGCAGCGGATTTAATGATGGAGCGTGGCGCTATTAGTGTAAGGGCTATTACAACACATGGTTTACTGTCTGGTGACGCATATGAGAAAATCGAAAAATCGAAACTAACAGAATTAATTATAACCGATTCTATTCCTATAGAAATAAAAAGTAATAAAGTAAGAGTATTAAGTTGTGCGAATTTATTTGCAGATGTAATGGACAAAGTTCACAACAACAACTCTATTTCTTCTAAATTTTTAATGTAGTTCAGAAGAAAAATTTAAAGTAGAATATTAATTTTTAATACATATAATGAAGTCAATTACAATTAAAGGATCAGAAAGAGAAAGCGTAGGCAAAAAGGCAACGAAGGCCTTACGTAATGCTGGAAAGGTACCTTGCGTAGTATACGGAGGGGATAAACCATTACACTTTTCAGCAGATGAACTAGCGTTCAGAGACTTGGTTTACACTCCAAATGCACACACAGTTGCAATTGAATTGGATGGTGGAGCTTCTCTTAAAGCGGTTATGCAAGATATTCAGTTTCACCCAGTAACAGACAAGATCATACACATTGATTTTTATCAATTGTTCGATGACAAAATGGTTACTATGGATATTCCTGTACGTTTAGAAGGTAATTCACCAGGTGTTCGTAACGGTGGACGTTTATTATTTAGAAAACGTAAACTTACGATCAAAGCATTACCTGCCAAATTACCAGATTTCTTTGATATCGATATTTCTAAATTGAAAATCGGTCAAAACATATCTGTTGGTTCATTGTTAAGTGATGATTTCAGCATTCTACATCCAGATACTACTGTTGTTGTACAAGTTAAAACTGCTCGTACTGCCGTTGCTATTGATGATGAAGATGAAGAAGGAGAAGAAGGTGCTGAAGATGCAGCAGAAGAAACTGCTCAAGAATAAATATCTTATTTTAAGATTTACTAACAAGCATCCCGATATGTGTATCGGGATGCTTTTGTATTTTTATATCTTAATTCAAACAAGCTATGTTTCGTTTTTTAAAATCCCTTTTTACGAAAACGAATATAATTACTGAAGAGAAAGACCCTATGAAAAAATATTTAATTGTCGGCTTAGGCAATATAGGAGACGAATATGCAGAAACCCGTCATAATATAGGGTTTAAAGTGTTAGATGAAGTAGCCAAAGCACACGATTTTACTTTTGAGACTGCCAAGCTTGGTGATATAGGTTCATTTAAGATTAAAGGCCGAACGGTTATTTGCCTTAAACCTTCAACATATATGAACCGAAGCGGCAAGGCACTTAAGTACTGGATGGATAAAGAAAATATTCCTCTAAGCAATGTTCTTGTTATTACCGATGATATCAATCTACCATTTGGCACTATTCGCATAAAGACAAAAGGAAGCAACGGTGGACATAACGGATTAAAGGATATAGAGATATTTCTACAATCTATTCTCTACAATCGATATCGTTTTGGTGTAGGTGCAGATTTTGGTAAAGGTAGGCAAGTAGAATACGTATTAGGGCAATGGGACGATGAAGAAAAAGCTTTGTTACCTGAACGATTAAAAAAATCAACCGAAATAATCAATTCATTTGTACTAGCTGGTATTGCTCGCACTATGAATCAATATAATAACACATAAACTATAGTACTTTAAAATTATAAATTCCTGAATTAGATTTATTGCCTTCAGCATCGATTACAACTATACTCCAATAATAAACAGTATTTGCCGTGACCGAGACCTTTATACTATTTACGGAAGGCTGAAGTGCTCGAATTAAATCGACAGGAATCGCCTCTACCGAAAAATAAACTTCGAAACCAACAATATCGTTATCTAAATCAGATGCTGTCCAAGACAAGGTAACTTCATTATTTATGTCTTTAAATACATTTTCTGAAGATACCGGACTCACATTAGATGCAGGAAAAGGCGCAAACGTTGTTCTTGAACCAGAATTATAAAAATTCCAAACCTCACTTGATACTGTTTGATCTACCTGACTATTTTTTGAGCGTACTATCCAAGAAAATTGTTCCCCTTTTTCCAATGGCAGTTTTGTAGATGTAGTAGAAGAAGTAATAGTTTGTACTGTACCTGTAGCAGTATTGGTCACTCTTAATTCATATGTTTCGGTATTATCTGCTGCAGACCACCTAAATTCTACCTGGCTGGTTTCTTGCCCTAAGCTTAGACCAGTAGTGCATTCAGAATTCTGTTCTGGAAATACTAATTGAACAGCTTCGGGAAGTGACGGCGTACGCTTCTTTTTACAGCTCGTACAAGCTATCATCATACATATACCTAAAAACAAAAAGCGTGTCATTCTTTAATTATTTTAGAGGTCCCTTTTATGGTCTTCCCTTCATATTTCAGATAATATATACCGGTAGACAATGAACTTAAATTTAACTCTATTATTCCTAGATGAGAAAATTCACTAGAACTGTAAATCAATCTTCCATCAGCACTAAAAATACTCACTTTTATATTTTCTTCACTATCACCCAAATAAACTTGAACAAAATCTACTACAGGGTTTGGAAAAACAATTGGCTTCTCAAAAAAGCTAATTTGTTCTTCATAAATTCCTTGGCATGGCATATCAGTAGATACCTTAAGTGTATTCAACCCTTTTCCTAAATCTAAAACCACACTAGACTCTTCGGTTTGTATTGAAATTCCGTTTAGTTCTATGGTATAAAAAAAAGATCCTTCCATCTCAAGCGTAATCTGCGTGCCATCTAATGCAATTTTAGATGTAACGCTTAGCGCCTCAGGTTCTGTTATTTGAATTTCAACACAATATTCATTGTATGAAATGCTACCGTCTATTCCTGTAATACAAAGCGAATAAACTCCAGAACTTAAATTTGCCAAATTAAAGGAATTTGAAAAACTCTGAGTTATATCAAGTCCATTCCCTAATACACTTATTTGATAATCAAGGGCAAGTTTCGGAATTACGGTTAATGCACCATCATTATTTTCCCTACATGTTTCACTAACTAGGCTTATACTAAAATTTTCAGCTGGAAAACGGTAAACTGGACATCCCGAGGCATCTACCTCTAGACCTTCTGGTGTTCCCAAACAAAGATCATCGCCATCATCAAAAACTCCATCGTTATCATTATCTGGCCTAAAATCACCTTCTACACAAACTTCAAGAGCAAAGGCCTTTAAACTACCTCCATCAGAAGGTGCGTTATCTTGAATTTCCAAAACCCATTCTCCTAATATAGATTCTCCATTAAAAGTACTAAGACTACCAAGCGGTTTAACCATTCCACTTATACCAGGCTCAATAGAGCAATTGAACGACGGACTATCATCATCAAAAGTGGCATTTATATTTCGCGATTCACCACAAGAACTAGAAACCAAAGTAACAACAGTACCCGCTGGCGATATTAGGTTAATGACCAAATCTGCTAAAAAAGTATGGTCAAGGTCTATAATAACATTCAAGTCGGCCACAGGCAGGTCTTCATAAAATACAATTTTAGAACTAATTACAGGTGTACCACTACTTGAAATAGCAATGGGTAATGCTGTAGCATCTTTTGTCGTGCAATTAAACTGTATGGTAGAAAAGGTAAATGCCGTACTGAAAACCCCCTCGCCGCAATCATTTTTTGGTTTTACTCTCCAAAAGTATTGACTATTATTATCGATTTGTACAGGCGAATATGTATCTGTACTTACCGTAGCAGATTCTATAATATTTAAAAAACCCACATCGGTAGAAATTTCGATATCATAGAGTGTATTGCCCATTGCCGCATTCCATTGTAAAACAATATCCTTTGAAGTATCCACAATGCCATCTACGGGAGACAACAACTGCACCGTTTCAAAATTATCATCGTATACCCTTAACTGAAGAATTACCTCTTTTGTGATTGTCGCAGAAGTAGCCAAAACTCGAATAGGATATGTACCAACAGCTAAATTCGAAATACCTTGAAAATCAATAGTCACGGGTGTATCAGTAACATCAGCAGATACCGGGGTAAACTGCGCCGTTAAACCTGCAGGCGTACCAATAGTACTGAACGTACTCTGCTCATTAAAGCCTAAGTCCATCTCATAGGTAAAAGGAACACTAATATCGTTTGGCTTACACACATTGTATACCACCTGTTCAAAATTCAATACTATTTCTGACGGCGTTATAGAAAAATCAGCAGCGTTTACCGCAAAGAAAATATTATCATCAGCCTTCACCATTATACGACCAGCACTGGTTGAAATATTTGGAATAATTACACTTTGACTACCATCGTTAATTGTGTTTTCAAGCAATGTTATAGGATAGGTAAAACCGCCATCTATAGACAAAAATACCGATACCGTTTCAGCACTAATCGGTACAATATTAGTATTGGCTACATCCCAAGAAATCGTCTGTACCGATCCCGCCTCAAAAGATAGTTCTGTAATTTGTGAAGTGACAACAAATGGCCCAGCTTCGTTTATTACGGACACCTGTAGTTCATCTGAGATTGATTGACCACCATTTAATGCATTGTCGCGTACTGTTAACGAAAAATTCATTTCGCGGGCAATACTAGAGAGTGTTTCCCATGCATCGCCAACTGTAGGCACTGTTTGTGTCAATTGGCCGCTCAAAATCCGAGTCAAATTTGGAAAATAACGTTGGGGTGAAAGGCTCGGAGACAAGGACCTAAAATTAGCTCCTACCGGATTATTAGGCCCAAAAGTAGCTTGGGTTACCACTCCATTATCTATCTGTTCCCAAGTATAGCTAAGTATATTTGAAGCATCCACATCATTTGCCGCACCTGTTAATACGAAAGGTGTTCCTTTAGGTACGCTATAATTAGTCAAAGGAAATAACGTTGGTGGGGTATTTGTCAATACTTCAGTTTCACCACAAGAAACAGTTTGTAGAAAATCCCTTATTTGAACAATACTTACATAATGAAAATAATCATCACTATTAGTTGCAACGTTATTATTACCCGTAATACCTGCATAGCCCATTATAGTAGTACCACTAGCTGGCTCTACCTGCACTGTGGTACCTTCTGAAATATGTGAAAAAGTATGGTTTGCACCAAATTGATGCCCCATTTCATGGGCAACCAAATCAATATCGAAAGCATCCCCAGTGGGTGTTGACAAAGTAGTATAACCACTACCCTTTCTATTATCTGTACAAACCGCACCTATAAAGCCAGAATTACCATCTAAAGTATTATCCTGTTGGTTAAACAAATGCCCTATGTCATAATTAGCTTCACCTATAATATTAGTAAGGGTATTTTGAACTTGAGCACTTAAACTTCCTGTATATGGATCAGTTTCGGGATCAGTATAAATCACCAAATCTGTATTATCAATTAATTCAAGTGTAATAGCTAGATCTCGTTCAAAAATCGCATTTATTCTTGTCAAGGTCGCATTAATTGCCGCGAGAGCATCAACTTTTGTACCACCATGAAATTGAGTATATTCCCCAGAGGCTGAAATGGCAACCCTAAACTTTCTAAGGGTTTGATCATCGACTAATTTTGCAGTTAAATTCTGCGAATATTCCATAATGTCTGGCATGGTACTACAGACAAAGTTAAGATCACTTTTTTCTTGTTCGGTTCTTCGATAAAGAACATAGGTGTCATCAGTTGACTTTTGCATAAATAGCGCTCCATTTTCCCCAGCCGTACTAATCATACTTTGAATGCCCTTACCCGAAACACTAAAGCGAACTTGTTTGGTTAAGTTATGCAATGCCACCCCTTTATATGACTTTATAGTAGGATACTTCACTGCAAGGCCTTTTGAAAAAACAGTGGCCTCTTCAACCTTAAAAGGCACCAAATTACCTTGCTCATCTGGAAAGTAAATTATCTTAGAACTTGATTTTGCAGACAGTGTATTTAAAAATTGTTCTTGATTCAATGTAAATGCCCGACCTTTATCTACACGTAAACGTTGCTTAGTAAATTGTTTAGCGCTTGCATTTAATTCCGTATTTTTCCAATATGTAGTTTGAGCCACCCCGTAAAATGGAAGAAATGCTATGGTAATTGAAAAAACTAGACGTAATTTTGCAATCATTAAGGAGCTTTTATCTCAAATCAAATATAAGTCTTTTTATTATTCATCATAAGTGATTACAGTCCACAACATTTCCAAATACAAAGAAGAATATCCTACAGTCATTACTATTGGCACTTTTGATGGGGTGCATATAGGTCATCTAAAAATACTGAATAAGGTCATAAACCATGCCAAGAGTACAAAATTGAAATCATCAGTACTTACCTTTTTCCCTCATCCAAGAATGGTTTTACAGAAAGATACCGATATTAAACTATTGAATACAATAGATGAAAAGATTAGCATTTTAGAACGACTTGGATTAGATATTTTAATTGTACATCCTTTTACAATAGAGTTTTCTAGACTTACCGCTACAGAATTCGTTCGCGACATTCTAGTGAATACCTTGAATATCAAAAAAGTTATTATCGGTTACGATCATAGATTTGGGCGCAATAGAAATGCCAATATTACAGACCTAATTGCTTTCGGCAATGCATTTGATTTTACCGTAGACGAAATACTCGCACAAGAAGTTGATGATGTATCGGTTAGTTCAACAAAAATAAGAAAAGCCTTAGAGAATGGGGATATCGATACTGCAAACAGTTATTTAGGTTATGAATATATGCTTACCGGTACTATAGTAAGAGGAAAAGGAATTGGTAAGCAACTCGGTTACCCAACAGCAAACTTATCTATAGCTGAAAGTTATAAGCTAATACCTAAAAATGGAGCCTATATCGTTAAAAGTGCTTTAGACGGAAAAATCGTTTATGGTATGATGAATATTGGATTTAACCCAACCGTTAATGGCACCGAAAAATCAATTGAAATTAATTTTTTCGACTTCGATGTCGACCTTTATGACAAAAAAATACAGGTAGATATATTAACCCGATTACGTGACGAACACAAATTTGAATCGATAGATGGTTTAAAAGCGCAATTGGCAAAAGACAAAGAAAAATCGCTCCAATATATTCAGCAATAAAATGTTTAACAAGTTATTATTTGAAAAGATAGATAATAGCGCACTGATCATTTTTCGCATATTCTTCGGCATTTTAATATCTCTTGAGTGTTTTGGGGCAATCGCTACAGGATGGGTAAAGCGAAATCTTATAGACCCTAAATACAATTTTCCTTTTATAGATTTTGACTGGTTACACCCATTACCTGGATCAGGCATGTATTTCTATTTTGGCCTTATGGGCCTTTTGGGTCTATGTATAGCTTTTGGCTTTAAATATAGGATGAGCATGATTACGTTCACCCTGCTTTGGACAGCAACCTATTTGATGCAAAAGACAGCCTACAATAATCACTACTATCTACTTATTCTGATTTCCATTTTGATGTGCTTTTTTCCAGCGGAAAAAGCAAAATCAATTGATACAAAACTAAATACAAACCTAGAGACCAACTCTATGTATAGTTATGTAAAATGGATTATAGTGCTTCAACTCTTTATTGTTTACGCATACGCATCTATCGCCAAAATATACGTAGACTGGTTAGACTTCAGTATGATTGAAGTATTAATGCGCCCAAGAAAAAATTACTGGTTAATCGGCGAAATTTTGCAACAATCTTGGCTACATAGTATTATAAGTACGGCTGGCATATTCTTCGACCTTTTCATTGTACCCACATTACTTTTCAAACCTACCAGAAAAGTAGCCTTTTTCATTTCAATATTCTTTCATTTATTCAATTCCATTATATTTCAAATAGGTATTTTTCCTTACCTTTCAATTGCCTTCAGCGTATTCTTTTTTGAACCGAAAACCATCCGCAGAATATTTTTTAAATCAAAAGAGCCATATAACAGCACTAATGAATTTGTGGTTACCAATAACAAAAACAGTCTGGTATTACTAATGTCGATATATTTTTTAGCTCAATTATTATTACCTATTAGGCATTATATTATTGAAGATGATGTGCTATGGACAGAAGAAGGTCATCGAATGAGCTGGCGAATGATGTTGCGCAGCAGAGTTGGCAAAGGTAACTTTACGGTCGTTAATAAAAATACTAAACAAATATTTGAGATAACACCTAATAATTACCTTACGGCAAACCAAGAACGAAAAGTGTTATCCTATCCAGATTTTGCATGGCAATTCGCCCAATATTTAAAAATGGATTTTAAAAATAAGAATATGGACGTTGCCGTGTATCTAGAAGATTCTCAAATCAGCATCAACGGTAAACCTTATGTGCCATTTTTAGATTCAACCACCGACTTGGCGGCAGAACCTTGGAAACCATTAAAACACCATAATTGGATACTGCCTTCGAACTTAAAGCAACCCAAGTAACATTTTAGAACTTAACAGTTCGCTGACAAAGTTGAAGGGGCATGCCCCAAGGATCCCGTAACATTACCAAATGACTGCCATCTTCCTTTAAAATTTCTTCAAAATAACTAGCCCCTGCATTGAGTAATCGTTTTTTGTCCTCGTCTGCATTTTCAGAAACAAAAGCTACATGAAACGTTAGCGGGTGCTTATTCCTATAATCCTCAGCTAATTCGTCTTCTCGTTTATAGAATTCAATAACGACGCGACCTGTACTATCGGCCAAAAAAGTCATAAATGGAGATTCCTTCTGCTGGTTCGCTATCGTTAGCCCTAAATGGGTACAGTACCAATTAACTACCCCGTTAATATCAACTACATTTAATGCAAAGTGTTCAAAAGTCATTTTAATCGATGATTAGACCCTAAAAGTATCTAATTTAAAACTAAGATTAACGTAAATTTGTAGTCAAATACAACTTAAAATGTTACAATTACAGACCATACGGGAGAATAAGGATAATATTATCCTTGCCCTTGGAAAAAGAAATATTGACGCTCAAACCCTCTTGGACAATGTACTTCAATTGGATGAAAAAAGACGTACTACTCAAACCCAATTAGATAATGTCTTAGCAGAATCCAATTCACTTTCCAAAGAAATTGGTGCTTTGTACAAAACAGGTAAGGCTAAAGAGGCCAATATATTAAAAGAAAAAACAGTCCATTTAAAAGACGAATCTAAACAACTGGGTGAAGATTTGAACATTGTCGAAGAAGAGCTCCAAGCATTGCTATATCAGATACCAAATGCACCACACACTTCTGTTCGGAAAGGTTCATCTGAAGAGGACAATGAAGAAATCTTTAAAGAAGGTGATATACCTACTTTAAATACAGGAGCCCAACCACATTGGGAACTTGCAAAAAAATATGACATCATAGATTTTGAATTAGGAGTAAAAATCGCTGGAGCTGGTTTTCCTGTATACAAAGGAAAAGGAGCCCGTTTACAACGCGCCTTAATTGCATATTTTTTAGATAAAAACACCGAAGCGGGATATACCGAAATTCAGGTTCCCCATTTAGTGAACGAGCTATCTGGTTATGGCACTGGGCAATTACCTGATAAAGAAGGTCAAATGTACCATGTTACCGCAGACGACCTGTATTTAATACCTACGGCAGAAGTTCCTGTCACCAATATTTTTAGGGATGTCATTGTGAATGAAAGTGATTTTCCTATCACATATACTGGCTACACACCATGTTTTAGAAGAGAAGCAGGTAGTTATGGGGCACATGTACGTGGTCTAAACCGTTTACATCAGTTTGACAAGGTTGAAATTGTTCGAGTCGAGCATCCAACAAAATCCTATGAAGCTTTAGATGGCATGGTAGAACATGTGAAAAATATTTTAAGGGAATTAAAATTACCATATCGTATTCTTCGTCTTTGCGGTGGTGATTTAGGATTTACGGCCGCTCTAACTTTTGATTTTGAAGTATTTTCTACTGCTCAAGACCGTTGGCTAGAAATTAGCTCTGTTTCAAATTTTGAAACATACCAAGCCAATAGATTAAAATTGAGGTATAAGGATGAAAACGGAAAAAATCAATTAGCACATACCTTAAACGGTAGCTCTTTGGCCTTACCTCGTGTTTTGGCAGGTATTTTAGAAAATTACCAAACCCCTGAAGGTATTAGAATACCAGATGTATTAGTACCTTATTGTGGGTTTGATATGATTGTTTAGCCACCTACTTGAGAGACTAAGAACGCTAACCATGGTACGTATTATATTGTTCAAATCTTGATTGTTTTTAAAATGAATTCATATACTAGTAGTATTTACTCATTAACCAACCCGTTCGGTAAATCGTCCAGACATGACTTTATTTTAAATTTCCTGAACAAAAAACCTGAACTCATTTTCTCGTTGCTATATAAAATTCATACAAAGGTTAGATTAAATGTATTTAAACTCAATAAACTTTTTTAGAGGTATTTCAATAATTTTCATCGTTTTTGGACATTGTTTAGGTCTAGCTGATTTTTCTTATGATTCTGTCTTTGGTAATGCTATTTATAACTTGACTCTAGGAGGAACGACTTTTTTTGTATTTATTTCTGGTTTTTTATTTCATCATATTTTTTACGCGAAATTTCAATATAGGCAGTTTTTAATAAAAAAACTAAATACGTTTTATTACCATACCTAATTTTATCAACACTACCAATAGCCTATTTACTTCTTAGAATTTCCATTGCAGGCATTTCATCTTCAAGCTCTATTACAAACCGTTATAATGAACTTTTTTCCTTTCCAATATTTGGTCATTACCTCACCGGAGTTGATGAAAATTTTATTGGCTACTGGTATATCCCTTTTATTTTAATCATTTTCCTACTATCACCTCTTTTTATCAGATTCATAAAACTTAATTTTAAAGCCCAGATATTAATTACCATTTTGCTCCTAATTTGTTCCATTTTTATGCATAGGGGCATCGAATCAAATGCATTTTCTGTTTTTCAGAATGTTTTATTCTTTACACCTATATATTTATTTGGCATCATATCCTCGGAAAAGAAAGATGTTATTTATGTTAAATTAAAAAAAAGAGAATTTTATATCTTAAGTATCGCACTTACACTCGCAATATATCAGGCATATATTGGCGAGTTGGGGAATTATCAGAAATCGCCTTTTATTTACGGTGGGGTGGATTTAATGATTGTACAAAAAATCCTCCTATGTCTCTTTTTTATGGTCTTTTTAAATCGTTTTGAACATTATAAACTTCGTTTTTTTGATATAATAGCTGCCAATAGTTTTGGTATATTTTTTATTCATGGGATTGTTATTTATATTATTAGACTTACTAAAATGAGATTAGATTTTTCATTTACCCCAAATTCATTTGTAATATATTTCGTGGTTGGCTCAACCGTATTTTTCCTTTCCTTAATTGTGACTTTTATTGTAAAAAGATTTTTTCCAAAATATAGTAGATATCTAATTGGCAGTTAATTGACTATATCCCTTTCTTTATTGGTTTATCTTAAGTTATGTATATTAAGAGACTTACCAATTAATAAATTATAACGATATCTAAACTATGGAATACTATACAAAAGCATACTCTGCCGCAAAAACAAATGCTACAATAGTCATAAAACAATCAAAAATTGATTTTGGAATCACCCCAGAAACAGCCGATAGTTTACCAAATCCTGCAGAATTATTTTTAGGTTCATTTTCGTCATGTGTTCTTAAAAATGTTGAACGTTTCTCCATTCTTATGCATTTTGAATATACCACAGCTGAAATTTCAGTAAAGGCAACACGTTTCGAAAAACCTTCCAGAATGGACGAGATCAACTATGTACTAAAGGTATATAGCAAAGACAAGAACTTAAATATAGACTTACTAAAAAAAAATATAGAAAAGTTCGGGACTATTTATAATACCATCAAATCATCTTGTACAATAAATGGCAGCATAGAAAAAATTTCAGATCAGAAAAGGTGAAGGTCTTAACAGCCTGTTTTTACAACATAATTAGCCTCATAATTTCTTTGAACTAACAATTTTAAAATGAATATATATGACAACGATTTAGCCAAAAAGAGACACCACTTTTACAATAAATAAATACCAAAATATGAATTGGATTATTTTAATTATTGCAGGGCTGTTCGAAGTTGTCTTTGCTTTCTGTTTGGGAAAGGCCAAAGAAACTACAGAAAACGAAATGTACCTATGGCATATAGGCTTTTATTTGCACTATGTATTAGCATGGCCCTTTTAGTGAAAGCTACACAAACCTTACCTATAGGCACCGCATATGCAGTGTGGACAGGTATTGGCGCTGTTGGTACAGTATTAATGGGGGTCGTGGTATTCAAAGAACCTACCACATTTCTTAGACTACTATTTATTACCACGCTTATTGGCTCTATTATTGGTTTAAAAATTGTATCTCATTAAATTTACACCAATTAGAAATACAGCAACTAAAAAGTAAATTTGCAGCCTGTTCTTTTTAAGAATATAAATAGCAATTGTGATTGCCATGAACATAAAAGTTACAGATTATCTTAATGGACTTACCCAATGGAAGGAAGAGTTAACAAAGCTTAGAGAGATAATTCTTGACTGTAACTTGGTAGAAGATTTTAAATGGAAGCATCCATGCTATACCTACAAAGGTAAAAACATAGTACTACTGCATGGTTTTAAAGAATACAGCGCCCTTCTATTTTACAAAGGTGCCCTTTTAAAAGACCCAAAGAAAATACTGATTCAACAAACAGAAAATGTACAGGCCGGTCGACAAATTCGATTTACAAATTTAGAAGATATAAATAAATTAGAGGCTTCAATCAAAAGTTACCTGCTAGAAGCCGTAGAGCATGAAAAATCTGGTCGAAAAATACCAATAAAAAAGGTGTCTGATTTTGATTTTCCGATAGAACTAGGAGAAAAATTCAAAGAAAATCCTGAACTTGAAACTGCCTTCAAAAATCTTACTCCTGGTCGACAAAAAGGATATTTATTACATTTTTCGCAAGCAAAACAGTCCTCAACACGACTATCAAGAATAGATAAAAACACAAAACGAATTTTTAATGGCAAGGGATTAAACGATTGTATATGCGGACTTTCCAAACGAATGCCAAATTGTGATGGCTCTCATAATCAACTCTCTTCGAAATAATTATTTTTTTCACATGTGTTGTTCCTGTCAACTTTACACCATCTTATAGCATTCTACGTATCTTTGAATATGCGTTTTTTAATTTTCCTTATTTCGTATATGTCACTGACCACTTTTGCTTGGGCTCAAGAAGATTTTTTGGCAAAGCAATATTTCGCTGACGGTGATTTTGAAAAGGCGGTGGTTTTCTACGAGAAATTAGTAGAGAAAAATCCGCGACGAACAGAATATGCACAAGATCTAGTCTCCTGCTACCAACAATTATCGCGTTACGAAGACGCAGGTGAATTTCTTAAAAAACGTTTAAAAGAACGAAACCCCTACCCTACTTTATTGGTAGATTTAGGATACAATCACGCCCTCCAAGAGCAACCAGAAATGGCACAAACCTATTATACTCAAGCCATAGAAATTATTCCTAAAAATCCGAATTACGGTTATGCCATCGGTCTTCAGTTTCAAAAGTATAGTCTATTAGATATGGCGATTAGCGCTTTTGAAAAATCCATGCAGCTTAACCCAGCATTAGATTTCAACTTTCAATTAGCACGTATTTATGGGGAGCAAGGTAATGTTGAAGCCATGTACAATGCGTATTTGAATTTGGTTATAGATGGTAAAACTTCAAAATCGAATATTTTAAGGAGTATCGATGATTTCGTTACAGAAAATCCCGAGGATACAAATAATATGCTATTAAAGAAGGTACTACTTGAACGAGCTCAGAAATACCCTGATATCATTTGGAACGAATTACTTAGCTGGCTTTTTACTCAACAAAATCAATATAATAGTGCCTTCAGGCAAGAAAGAGCCATATTTAAACGAATAGACGGTAGTTCTACAGTACGTTTAGAAAATTTAGGCAGTAATGCTTTAGAAGCTGAAGATTACGAAGTCGCTAAAGATATCTATAGCTATATAATCGACAATACCAACAATGAGATTACCAAATTAGATGCAGAATTAAACCTAATCGATATTGAGTTAATAAATGCCTCTCAAGGTCAATTAGATACAATTAAAAAGAGATATGACCAACTTATAGATAACTACGGTTATAAGGCACAAACACTACAACTTCAAGTAGCCTACGCAAATTTTCTCACGTTTAAAAAAAATGAACCACAACCAGCAGAAAAGCTTTTAAAAAATAGTCTTGAACTTCCTTTAAGTGACCGGGGAACTGCGTATCTAAAATTGGCTTTAGGTGATATATTGGTCTATGATAAAAAATTCAACGAAGCACTTATTTATTTTTCACAGATACAACAAAAATTAAAGAATGATGTTCTAGGGCAAGATGCCCGCTTTAAAGTTGCCCAAACAAGTTTTTATAAGGGAGATTTTGATTGGGCCTTGACCCAGTTAAAGGTTTTAAGAAGTTCAACTTCACAATTAATTGCCAATGATGCCATGCAATTGAGCTTGTTGATTTCAGATAATTCCATAGAAGATTCTACACAAACGGCTTTAAAAAAGTATGCCCGAGCAGATTTTCTATCCTATCAAAATAAAACCGATGATGCTATAAATGCCTTGAACGATATTCTTGAAAACCATAAAGGTGAAAAAATTGAAGACGAAGCCTTATTTAAACAGGCCGAGTTGTTCGAATCACAAAAAAAATATGACGAAGCTCAATTAAACTATCAAAAAATAATCACTTTTTATGGTAATGGCATATTGGCAGATGATGCATATTATGCTTTGGGCGAGCTTTACAGAAAAGTTTACAAAGACACCACAAAAGCTAAAGAACAGTATGAGAAAATAATTTATAATTATCAAGACAGTTATTATTTTCCACAAGCACGAAAGAACTTTAGAATTTTAAGAGGCGACTCAATTAATTAAAAGCATCCTCACAATTATATTTAAGATACCGTTCAGTTAATTTTGTATCTGACATTTGATTTTAAGGAAGAACCTGAATTTAACATATGTATATCTATAACGTAACCACTAATATCGAAGAAACCAGCCATGAAACTTGGGTAAATTGGATGAAAGAAATTCATATCCCAGAAGTACTATCTACAGGTAAATTTCTAAGTGCAAAATTCACAAAAGTCTTGATTGAAGAAGACATGGGCGGTTTTACCTATTCGGTACAATATTCTGTAAAGGATAAAGCTACTTTAGAACGATATTATGAGGAAGATGCTCCTAAATTAATAGAAAGTATTCAACGTAATTTCGCAGGCAAATTAGTCTCCTTTAAAACTGAATTAGAGGTTATAGATGAATATTTCGTGCAGCGCGCTACCGCCACACATTACTTGTTTACTTATGGTACTTTACAGGAACGGGAGGTACAATTAGGGGTTTTCTCAAGACCCTTAACTGGTTTTGAAGATGAATTACCACAGTACATTCTTTCGGACAAAAAAATAGCAGACCTATATCCGACTTTACATCACACCGGAAAAAAAGAAGATGGTATTAAAGGGCAAGTCTATACGCTATCCCATCAAGAATTACGAAAAGCAGATATTTATGAAGGTGAGGCCTACGAAAGAATTCAAATACAATTGGCATCTGGTAAAAATGCCTGGGTGTATATTGCGAAATAAGCTTGGTTTAAGAACAAATTATGGGAACGAAAAGGAAAAAGAATAAAGGCGATAAGTATGCTCATAAAAAGCATCACGAAAAAGGACCCGTAAAAGCCAAGAAATACTTAGGCCAGCATTTTTTAAAAGATGAAGATATCGCCAAACAAATTGCCGATACCCTTTTACAAAAAGAATATCATAATGTTATAGAAATAGGTCCTGGTACAGGGGTTTTAACCAAATACCTACTTCTACGAAACAGCAATTTAATAGCCATGGATTTAGATACCGAGTCTATTGAATATCTAAATGAGACCTTTCCATTAGAGTATCCGAAGGCATTTGAAGGTGATGGTTCTTTTAAGGTTATCGAAGCCGATTTCTTAACTTTTGATATTCAATCCTTATTTGGCACAGAGCAATTTGGTATAACAGGTAACTTCCCATATAATATCTCTACTCAAATTGTTTTTAAAATGCTAGAATTAAGAGATCAAATTCCCGAATTCTCTGGCATGTTTCAAAAAGAAGTTGCACAGCGAATTTGTTCAAAAGAAGGCAATAAGGCATATGGCATTTTATCTGTTTTGGTTCAAGCATTTTATGATGCCGAATATCTTTTTACGGTACAACCAGATGTATTCGACCCACCACCAAAAGTACAATCGGGTGTGTTACGCCTTACAAGAAAAAAAGATTTTCAACTTTCTTGCGACGAACAACTATTTTATAGAGTAGTAAAAACCGCATTTAATCAGCGTAGAAAGACCTTACGCAATAGTTTAAAAACATTTACTCTATCTGATAATCTCAAAGAAGATACTATATTTGATCTAAGGCCCGAGCAACTGGCCGTTCAAGATTTTATTGCATTGACGAAGAAAATAGCAGATGATACCCTTTAAACTAACAGAAGAACTTGTTACTGAAATAGAACAGCTAATTGAAAACCAAAATAATGCTGGGCTCAATGCTATGCTTGCAGATATACATTATGCTGATATTGCAGAGATCATCAATGAACTTAATGATGATGAGGCTACCTACCTAATTAAATTATTAGATAGCGATAAAACCTCTGATATTCTTACTGAATTAGATGAAGATATTCGCGAAGCAATTTTAGGCAACCTTTCTTCAAAAGAAATTGCTAGTGAATTAGAAGCGCTTGATACTGATGATGCTGCTGATATAATTGGCGAACTCCCCAAAGAGCAAGTACAAGATGTTATCTCTAAAATTGAAGATCGTGAACACGCCAAAGATATTGTAGACCTTTTACGTTATGCAGAAAATTCTGCAGGTGGTCTTATGGCAAAAGAGCTTGTAAAGGTTAACGAAAATTGGAACGTTCTAACCTGTGTTAAAGAAATGCGGGCGCAAGCAGAAAACGTAACTCGGGTTCATTCTATTTATGTCGTAGATGATGAGGACAAACTTAAAGGACGTTTATCGTTAAAAGATTTATTGACCACCTCTACCAAAACACACATAAAAGATGTTTTTATTCCCAACGTTGATTCTGTAAATGTAAATGAAGACCCAGAAGAGGTTGCAAGAATTATGAGTAAATATGATTTGGAAGCTATACCTGTAATAGATGAAATTGGTAGGTTGGTAGGTCGTATTACCATTGATGATATTATAGATGTTATAAAAGAGGAAGCCGAGCGCGATTACCAAATGGCGGCAGGTATTTCACAAGGAGTCGAAGCAGATGCAAATATTTGGGAATTGACCCGTGCACGCTTACCATGGTTAATTCTGGGCCTTTTTGGTGGTGCCGCTGCCGCCGTAATCATGGGCGGATTCGAAGAAATGTTCAGAGAATACACCGTGCTTTTTTTATTTACACCACTTATTGCGGCAATGGCGGGGAACGTTGGGGTTCAATCAAGTGCTATTATTGTACAGGGTTTAGCTAATGACGATATAAAAGGAAGCATAAGCAGTCGCTTGATCAAAGAAATGCTCTTAGCTCTTTTGAACGGATTTATACTTTCTTGTTTGTTATTGGTTTTTACTTGGATATGGAAAGGTGACTTCCTAACATCTTTGGCAATTTCCATTTCTCTTATTGCCGTTATAGTAGTAGCAGGCTTTATAGGTACTTTCGTACCGTTGTTTTTAGACAAACGAGGTATTGACCCAGCAATAGCGACCGGACCATTTATTACCACGAGTAATGATATTTTCGGTATTTTAATTTACTTCTCTATTGCCAAGCTTATTTTGGGTATTTAATAACGGCTCATTCTCGTTTTAGAATAGTACTACTTTGTGTATCTTAATTAAACAAAAAAAAGCAAATCGAAATGCGATTAAACATCAAAAATATTGGTGAAGCTACGCTACTTACACTTCTTTTAGTCCTTGGTTGTAAAGAAAAATCTACAGAAATACCAACGGATAAAGTATGGTGGAAAGAAGCTATCGTGTATCAAATATATCCAAGAAGTTTTAAGAATATTGATGGAGATGGAGTAGGAGATCTAAAAGGCATCATCGAAAAATTAGATTATATAAAAAGCTTGGGGGTGACATCGATATGGTTAAATCCAATTTACAGTTCTCCTAATGATGACAATGGTTACGATGTTAGTGATTATAGAGGAATCATATCTGATTTCGGCACCATGGCAGATTTTGACCAAATGCTAAGAAAAATGCACGAGCGCGATTTAAAACTTATAATGGATGTTGTTGTAAACCATAGTAGTGATGAACATGAATGGTTTAAACAATCTAGAAGTTCTAGAGACAATCCATATCGCGATTATTACCATAGGTCGCAAAGTTAAAAGGTGAATTCGTATGGCATGCCCATAAAAATGAAGATGAACTATTTCATATTATAAAAGGCACTTTGCATATGCCATTTAGAAACCGCATCGAAGTCATGAACGAAGATGAAATAATTATAGTACCAATAGGAGTTGAGCATTGCCCAATTACAAAAAACAATGAAGACATTCAGGTATTATTATTTGAAAAATTAACTACAAACCATACAGGAAAAGTTGAAACTGAATTAACGCAAACCTTTTATTCAAAAATAAAATCCCCTAATAAATGAAAGTATTACATGTAGATATTAACCACCCATTAATTATTGAACAATTTTCTGAATTAGGTTTTCAGAATGATGAAGATTACACCTCCTCTAAAAAAGAAATCGAGAATAAAATTGATCAGTACGATGGTTTAATTATTCGTAGTCGATTTACTATAGACTCTCAATTTTTAGACAAGGCGAAGAACCTTAAATTTATTGGTCGATTAGGTGCTGGACTTGAAAATATTGACACAAAATACGCAAAATCGCTCGATATATTTCTAGCTGCAGCGCCAGAAGGTAATCGAAATGCAGTAGGTGAGCATGCCATGGGTATGCTGTTATCTCTATTTAATAAGTTAAATACAGCAGACCGTGAAGTTAGAAATGGCAAATGGGACCGCGAAGGTAATAGAGGTTTAGAATTAGAAGGAAAAGTAGTTGGTATTATTGGCTATGGCAATATGGGCAAAGCCTTTGCGAAAAAACTAATAGGTTTTGATGTTGAAGAGGTAATTTGTTATGACATAAAAGGTGGTGTAGAAGATGAGTATGCGCGTCAAGTTGGTATTATGGAATTTCAAAACCGTGTTGATGTGGTAAGTCTACATGTACCTCAAAGTGAAGAGACGGTAGGTATGATTCACTCCGAATTCCTAAACAAATTTGAAAAATCTATTTGGATTATAAATACCGCTAGAGGAAAATGTATTATAACCTCAGATTTAGTGGAAGCCTTGAAATCTGGGAAAGTTTTAGGTGCAGGGTTAGATGTATTAGAATATGAAAAAGCTTCTTTCGAGAATATGTTTTCAGACAATAATTTACCAGATGCATTTCAATATTTAATAAAGTCTGACCAGGTAATACTTTCTCCACACGTAGCAGGCTGGACGGTTGAAAGTAAAATAAAGTTAGCCCAAACTATAGTGGATAAAATTAAAGCAAAATTTATAGCTTAAATGAAATATGCGGCCAATTCACTTATCGACTATATTGACCAACTTCCTCAAGAACGTCGAGAAGTTATTGAAAAAATACGCGCCGTTATTTTACGAAATTTACCACAGGGGTTTGAAGAGCAGCTAAGCCATGGTATGCTGGGATATGTTGTACCACATTCAGTATATCCGCCAGGGTATCATGTAAATCCAGAATTACCCCTACCATTTATCAACTTGGCTTCACAAAAGAATTTTATCGCTTTATACCATTCTGGCATTTATGCCGACACTAATTTATTAGACTGGTTCATTACAGAATATCCGAAGTATTGTAAACTAAAACTAAACATGGGTAAAAGTTGTATTCGATTTAAAAATCTTGATGATATACCTTATAAATTAATTGCAGAGTTATGTACTAAGATGACAACTAAGGAATGGATTACATTGTATGAGAAAAATATAAAGAAATAACATACTTCGAAACTTATAAAATAGCGTAATCATGAAAAAAAGAGTTACAGGAATAGGAGGCTTCTTTTATAAAACAAAAGACCCCAACAAGATAAAGAATTGGTACAATAAGCATTTAGGCCTAAATACGGACCAATATGGGAGTACCTTTTGGTGGAAAGACAAAGAGGGTAATGACTGCTCTACACAATGGAGTCCGATGAAGGAAGACACAACCTATTTTGAGCCTAGTACATCACGTTTTATGATGAATTTTAGGGTCGAGAATTTAGTGGAATTACTACAGATTTTAAAAGAAGAAGGTGTTACGATAGTCGGTGAAATTCAGGAATTTGAGTATGGAAAATTTGGTTGGATAATAGATCCTGACGGTAATAAAATTGAACTTTGGGAACCTATTGATAAAGCATTTTTATGATGTTCAAATATTTGCTACATTTATAATTACTAATAACCACCAAACAACAACAAAAATGTCAGACGAGAAAAAAGATTTAGGAGACAAGGCAGAAGATGCCTTTGACAAAGCAAAAGAAACTGCAAAGGACTTAGGGGATAAAGCCGAAGATGCTTTTGAAAATGCTAAAGAATCTGCAAAAGAATTCTCAGAAGACGCAAAAGAATCGGCAAAAGAATTTAGCGAGAGTGCTAAAAAGGCGGCAAATGAATTCACAGCTGGTGCCAAAGAAGCGTTTAGTGGAAACGGGGGAGAAAATAAAAAAATGCTTGCGGGTATTTTAGCAATTATTTTAGGAAGTTTAGGAATTCACAAATTTATTTTAGGATATCAAAAAGAAGGAATAATCATGTTGGTTATAACTTTGGTAATTGGATTTTTCACCTGCGGTATTGGAGCTTCTGCAATGGGAATAGTTGGTCTAATAGAAGGAATCATCTATTTAACAAAATCAGATGAAGAATTTTATAATACCTACCAAGTGGGTAAAAAACCTTGGTTCTAAAACATTAAAGGTCAGAAAAAATTAGCTTCTGACTTTTTTTATATTTTTTATTATCGTAATATTGCAATATATAAATATATTATGGGCGCTACCAAAACACAAATATTCAATATAGAGCAAAACGAATTGGCAGTTATCTTTAAGGTGTTGTCTAATCCTGCTCGTATTGCCATTTTACAATATATAAGTCAACAAGAATCTTGTATTTGCAATGATATTGTTGATGAAATTGGACTGGCCCAACCTACTATTTCACAACATCTAAAAGAACTTAAAACTATCGACTTGATTAAAGGTGAAATTGAAGGTAAGAAGGTTTGTTATTGCATTAACCTACCAAAATGGACAGAGGTACAAACCCTTCTTAATACCTTCTTCAACACCACAAAAAGCAATTGTTGTTAATTAAAATTTCAAAACATGAAAACGAATGAATTTCTAGCCTTATTAAAGGAAAACACAGATAAAAGTTTAGTATTTGAATATGCACCTGGTTTATTGGTAGGTGCGAATTATCATATTACAGAGGTAAAAAATATTACAATTGATTCTGTTGATTGTGGTGCAGGTACCGATTTCTGGAAAGAAACGATTATTCAGCTATGGGAAAGTCCGGAAGAGATTGGAAAAAGAGATTACATGTCTGCCTTTAAAGCATTGGCCATTTTAAATAAGGTGGATAAAATAAAACTGATGGAAAAAGATGTTGAAGTAAAATTCGAATATAGCAACGCCCTTTTTCATACTGCTCAGCTATTTGTTTTATCCTATCAAATAAAGGATAACAGCCTACTTCTTCATTTAGGTGTTGAAAAGACAGATTGTAAGGCTAAAGAAATTTGTGGTATACCTGAAACTACAGAAGTTATAGAATCTTCATGCGCTCCAGGTAGTGGCTGCTGTTAATTAACGAAACTATGAAGAAGGTAACTATAAGAAAAATGTCGGAAACAGATTGGAACTCTGTAGCAGACATTTACAAAGAAGGTATCGCAACCGGTATCGCAACTTTTGAAACTACCGTACCCACTTTTGAATCTTGGGACAAAGCTCATATGACCTCTTGCAGGTTTGTAGCGGAACTCTCTGATACTATATTAGGATGGGTGGCGCTTTCACCTGTTTCTAGTAGATGTGTATATGGAGGGGTTGCAGAGGTCAGTGTCTATATTTCAAAAGCTAGTAGAGGTAAAGGTATTGGCAAATTATTATTGAAATATTTAATAGACGCCAGTGAGCAAGAAGGTATTTGGACATTACAATCTGGAGTATTTCCATCCAACCATGGCAGTATTAAAGCGCATGAAGCGGTAGGTTTTAGATTAATAGGTAAACGCGAACGTGTTGGAAAATTAAATGGACAATGGATCGATAATGTACTTTTTGAACGTAGAAGTCGTATAGTCGGTATAGACTAAATTACTCCTTTTCAGAATTTTGGGCTTCCTGAAGTCTGCGCTCCAATTCCGCCTGAAATTCTTCCATTACCGGTTTAACCGTGCTTTCAGGTAAATCTTCAATCTTTATATACATTAAACCATCAACTGAGTTATTGAATAGAGGATCCACATTAAAAGCAACTACCCTTGCGTTTTGCTTAATGTATTTTTTAATTAATACAGGTAACCTCAAATTACCTGGCTCTACCTCATCAATCAATCGGTCGAACTTATTTAAATCTGCCTGGGTTTCATCAAATACAAACTCTTTATCGGCATCATTTAGCTTTACTTTAAACTCTTTTTTTGGTCTTATATACTGTGCAACATACGGATCCCAGTAATTAGATTTCATAAACTCGATCATCAATGATTTCGAGAAATTTGAAAACTGATTACTTATACTTACACCACCAATAAGATATTTATGCTCAGGAAATCTTAAGGTAGTATGTACAATGCCTTTCCAAAGTAAAAATAAGGGCATTGGTTTTTGTTGATATTCTTTTGTGATGTAAGCTCTACCCATTTCTATAGAGTGCTGCATCATATCATATAATTCTGGTTCAACTCTAAATAAGTCTTGAACATAGAAACCGTCAATACCATATTGAGGGAAAATTTCAGAACCCATTCCCATTCTGTATGCTCCGACAATACATTTGGCCTCATCATCCCAAAGAAATAAGTGGTGGTAATACGAATCGAAGCTATCTAAATCAATCGCCTTATTGGTACCTTCACCAATAGCTCTAAAGGTAACTTCTCGCTGTCTTCCTATTTCCTTTAAGATAAAAGGCATATCCTTTTCCTTAGCTAAAAACACTTCGTAGTTCTTGCTTTGCAATAAACGACAATCCTTTTCCCTAAGTTTCTCAATCTCACCTTCCATCACCTCTTTTCGCACAGCTGTGGCAATTTTCTTTGGTTGTTTAGGAAGTTTAAGAGAAGTTGGTATTTGATCTATTAAACGTTCTTTTTCATATGCATTCGACAAAATGTAGGTTTTGCGACGTAGCAAATCTGTATATTCCTCTAAACTCTCTTGCTCCTTTTGGGTAGCGACTGAAATTGGCTGACCTATTCTAACTTTAATAGGCCTATTTCTTTGAGTAAAAACTTGAGAAGGTATCATTGCGGTTCGTAATGAATCGCCCATTTTAGCGATACGATAAAAAAGTCCACTATTTTTTGCGTGAAAATATATAGGCACTACAGGTACATCCGCTTTTCTAATCAATTTAATGGCAGCCTCTTCCCAAGGTTTATCCACCATCATTTTACCTTCTTTAATCGTAGAAACCTCCCCAGCAGGAAAAACGCCCAACACATGACCATCTTTTAAATGTTGAAGTGTATTTTTAAACCCTGCAATACTGCTTTTTGCATCTTTATGTTCGGTAAAAGGATTTACCGGTAAAATAAAAGGTTCTAATGGCACCATCCTCTGCAATAGAAAATTAGCCATTATCTTATAGTCAGGTCGTTGTTTCACCATTAACTTAAAAAGCAAAATACCATCAATAGCACCTAGAGGATGATTGCTAATAGTAACATATGGACCATCTTTAGGCAACCTTCTATAATCTTCCTCAGGTATTTCATAGTCAATTTCAAAATATTCTAAAATTGCATCGGCATAGGCTTCGCCTTCTAAATGAGCAATTGAATCATAATACCTATTTATGCCAGATAATCGGGTAACCTTTAATAAAACCCAACCGATAAAAGTACCGAATACCCCATATTTGGTTAGATTAATGGCCTTGGCAACTTCTTTAGCGGTAACTAAACCCATATTTAATCCTCAATTAGACTGTAAATATAGGAAAATAGCAATAGTAGCTTCGCTTTTAAACTAAGTGAAATTAAAAGGAAGTTACTTTACAACTAGCTGTACGGTTTCTGTTCCTCGCTGTTCTAAAAGCAACTCATTACCATTCTGTAATGATTCTAAGGAAAGCGTATCAAAATGACGAATAGTGTATAAGGATACATTTTCATGATAAGCTACCTTGAACTTGCTTTTCAATTGCTGAAGCATCGCATCTAAACCACCAAACTTATTATCTATACAAACCGAAAAACTAATAGCAGAGTTCTGAATAAGGTCTACTTTAATCTTATGCTGATGAAATAACTTAAAAAGATCACTGATACTATCTTCTACAATGAACGAAAAATCGAGCGAAGATAATTTTATTAAAACTTGATTCTTTTTAACAATAAAACACGGAACCTTTGGCTCAATACCAATTCCCTTACCAACAGTAGTTCCTTTATTCGTAGGGTTTATAAACGATTTAACGTGCAACGGTATTTCTTTTCTTTGTAATGGCTGTAATGTCTTTGGGTGAATTACCGATGCCCCGTAAAAGGCTAATTCTATTGCTTCTCCGTACGAGATGTTGTTTAATAATTGTGTTTCCTTAAAATACCTTGGGTCGGCATTTAAAACGCCCGGTACATCTTTCCAAATAGTTACTGAGTCTGCATTTAAACAAAATGCCAAAATTGCAGCCGTATAATCTGATCCTTCACGGCCCAAAGTTGTAGTGAAATTATTATCATCACTACCTAAAAACCCTTGTGTAATATTTAAAAGTTTTTGGTCTATTTTGGCAACATTCTCTTGAGTTCGTTCCCAATTAACAGTTGTATCCCTATAGTTACTATCTGTTTTAATGAAGTTTCTCACATCTAACCAATTATTTGGAATGCCGATTTCTTTGAAATATGCACTAATAATTGTAGTTGACATCAATTCGCCATACCCTACTATTTGATCGTACACAAAGTTGTAATTTGGCGATTTGTTCCAAACGAGAAAACCGTTTATTTCATCAACCAGAACTTTGATTTCCTTGTAGATGGAATGTTGAGCATTAGGAAACAATTCAGAGACAATACCAAGGTGGTAATCTACCATTTCTGACACCTTCGATGGTATGTCTTTTTTATCATTAAAATATGCGTTTATGATATCTTCCATGGCATTTGTGGTCTTACCCATGGCAGAAACAACTAGCAAAGTATTATCATACCCTACTTCCTTTAAAACCTTAACAACATTTCTTACTGCATCTGCATCTTTAACCGATGCACCTCCAAATTTAAAAACCCTCATAGTCTTCTTTTATCTTAAATCTTATTTCTATCTGTCTTTGTTTACGCTATTGCGTTTAAATAATTTTTTATGCCTACTTCATCTAACTGTACAACATCCCAATCTCGCATTACATTCGCTCCCTTACTTTCATAAAATCCGATTGCAGGTTCGTTCCAGTCAATTACCTCCCAACTAATTCTCTTAACACCTAAGTCGTTTCCATATTTAACAACTTCGTCTAAAAGTGCAGTACCTAAACCGGTACCACGCATTTCTTTGGTTACGATTAAGTCCTCTAAATGAATTACAGGTCCTTTCCATGTAGAATAACGTGGATAGACCAATGCCATACCTACAACTTTTTCCTCCTTTTCAGCAACAAAGCAATGAAACAACTTATGCTTACCAAAACCATCTTCCACAAGATTTTGCTCATTCACTTCTACCGCATTTTCTTCCTTTTCAAAAGTGGCTAATTCATGAATCAATTGAAGTACTTGCTTCATATCTCCTTTTTGGGCTGTTCTGATTGTGTATTTCATAATTGTTACAAATAAAACACAAAGTTATAAATTTAAAAAATGAAATTAAAACCAAACCTGAACGTTTAACAAAATATCGGATATTTGTATATTACCATAAACTAAATAATGTTACCCAAAAAAAATCAAACTCTTGGGGAGTTTATTATTGAAAATCAAGATTCTTTTAAATATTCCTCAGGAGAATTATCGAAACTCATCAATGCCATACGATTAGCGGCAAAAGTTGTAAATCACGAAGTAAACAAAGCTGGCTTAATAGATATTTTAGGTGGTGTAGGTGAAACTAACGTACAAGGCGAAGACCAGCAAAAATTAGATTTATTCGCCAACGACAAATTCATTCAAACACTTAAAAATAGAGAAATTATTTGTGGTATTGCATCAGAGGAAGAAGATAGTTTTATAAGCATTAACAGTAATGATGATAATCATCAGAACAAATATGTTGTGCTTATCGACCCTTTAGATGGATCCTCGAATATTGATGTAAATGTATCTGTTGGAACAATTTTTTCAATTTATAGAAGGGTTACACCTGTTGGCACGCCTGTTACCATAGAAGACTTTTTACAACCCGGGAATAAACAAGTTGCTGCAGGCTATGTGGTATATGGCACTTCAACAATGTTAGTTTATACGACTGGCGACGGAGTAAATGGTTTTACTTTAAACCCAGCCTTAGGTACTTTTTACCTATCGCACCCGAACATGAAATTTCCTGAAGATGGTACTATTTATTCTGTAAATGAAGGTAATTATGTTCATTTTCATCAAGGGGTAAAAGACTATATTAAATACTGTCAAATGGAAGAAGGTGATAGACCTTATACTTCTAGATATATTGGTTCGCTGGTTTCAGATTTTCATAGAAACATGATAAAAGGCGGTATTTACATGTATCCGAAAAGTAGTGTAACCCAGAGAGGCAAACTAAGATTGCTTTATGAATGCAAGCCAATGGCCTTGCAATTGGTGGAGTAAATCGTATTATGGATATTGAACCCACTGAATTGCACCAGCGTGTACCGTTCTTCTGCGGAAGTCGTAATATGGTTGAAAAACTTCAAGAATTTTTAAATAAGTATCAATAAAAAAAGGGAGCAAAATGCTCCCTTTTTACTTTCTTTTTTAAACGTTAGTGCTTCACAAGGTATAGATAATCTTCAAAATCTATTTTACCTCCAAAAATAGCAATAGAACGCTCAATAACCTTGTCGGCCTTTTCATCAGTAAAGCCCAAGCCGATAGCATATTTTTTTATCAAAATTCGTTCTTCACCATCTATCTCGTGATCCGAATAAACGATTTTAAATAAATCATACAAACGCTCTAATCTTTTCTCAGAATCTGGAGTAGAATCAATAGGATATTTATTTTCCTTTCTTAAAACCTCTTCGTACTCTGCCTTAGTGATATCTAATTTACTCGCGAAACGATCTAACAATATTTTTTCTTCTGAACTAATTTCGCCGTCAATAGAAGCCAAAGTTGCTAAAGCGGCAAAATGGGCCAAATTTCTTCTATGCTCACCACTTGTATATAAATCTGCAAAAGACATATCTTATTTTTTAATTATTGAACAAATATAAATTTTTTAGAGGTCAAAGTTTACATCTAACACAACTTTGTTGCTTTCAAAAAATTGTAACTTTCGTAGGCTATGAAATCACCCCTTTTACAATTTACTGGTAATGGTATTTACTGTGAAAAGGCCCAAGTTTATCTTGATCCTTGGAAACCTGTGGACAAAGCCATTATTTCTCACGGCCATGCCGACCATAGTCGTTATGGACATAAACAGTACATTACTCACATTAGAAATGTTTCCATTATTTCACATCGATTAGGAGATATTAATGTTATTGGCAAAGAATGGGGAGAAGTTTTTGTCATTAACAATGTGAAATTTAGTTTACACCCTGCTGGGCATATCATTGGCTCTTCACAGATTAGAGTTGAACATAAAGATGAGGTTTGGGTATTTACTGGTGATTACAAAACAGAAAACGACGGAATTTCAACTCCATATGAACCCATTAAGTGCAATACGTTTATAACAGAATGCACCTTCGGGTTACCCGCTTTTAAATGGATGCCACAGGTTGAAGTTTTCGAGAATATAAATAATTGGTGGGCTGAAAATAGAGCTGAAGGGAAAACTTCTATTTTATTCGGATATAGTTTAGGGAAGGCACAACGTCTTCTCAAATATTTAAATTCAGATATAGGCCAAATATACACCCATGGCGCAATAGAGAATATGACTGAAGTATTACGGCCATTAGTAGATTTTCCTAAAACAACGCTCATTACAAAAGACACAAAAAAAGAACAGCTATTAGGCCATATAGTATTAGCACCACCAAGCGTACATGGTAGTACTTGGATACGTAAAATGGTACCTTACGTTACGGCATCTGCCAGTGGATGGATGACTTTTAGAGGAGCAAGACGAAAAAGGGCCATCGACAAAGGCTTTGTTCTCAGTGACCATTGTGATTGGACAGGATTGCTTTCTAGCATTAAAGAAACTGGGGCGGAAAAAGTAATATGCACCCATGGTTATACAGATATATTTTCAAAATATCTCCGTGAGCAAGGTTATGATGCACGTACCGAAGCAACTCAATACGGAGAAGAAGAAATAGAAGATGCATTAGCTTCAAAATCTACCGCAACAACATGAAACATTTCGCCCTTCTCATAAAAGCGCTAGATAGCACCAACAAGACAACCATAAAGGTTCAAGCATTGACAGATTATTTTCTAAATGCAAGTGACACCGATAAAGTGTGGACAATTGCCATTCTTTCGCACCGTAGACCACCAAGACCGGTAAATACAACTTTATTGCGAGAATGGGCATCTGACCTTGCTAATATCCCTCTTTGGCTTTTTGAAGAAAGTTATCATATAGTTGGTGACCTAGCAGAAACTATAGCCCTGGTAATACCTACGGCACAACAAACATCAGAGAAAAGCTTAACAAGTTTTCTTGAAGAAATGATTACACTCAAAAAAAAATCAGACGAGGACAAAAAAGCTTATTTATATGAGAACTGGAAAGTGCTCAATTACTACGAGCGCTTTGTTTTTACCAAATTGATAACAGGTGGTTTTAGAATTGGGGTCAGTCAAAAACTAATGACAAGAGCATTAGCGAAAGCCACTGAAATAGATGAGGATATCTTGGCCTACAAATTAATGGGCAATTGGAATCCCAACACTATCTCTTTTCAACAATTGGTACTTGAAGAAAATGAAAATGATCATCTCTCAAAGCCCTATCCATTCTATTTAGCCTACGCCATAGAGGGTGAGCCTCAAGATTTAGGAAATGTATCAGATTGGTCTGCAGAACATAAATGGGACGGTATACGTTCACAAGTAATTCTAAGGAATGATGAATTGTTCGTGTGGAGTCGTGGTGAAGAATTAGTGACCGACAAATACCCAGAATTCAAAAAAATCATTGGCACCATACCAAACGGCACTGTAATAGATGGGGAAATTTTACCTTTCCAAAAAGGCAGCATTGGAACCTTTAATGACTTACAAACTAGAATTGGGCGCAAAACTGTTTCAGCAGCATTATTGAAAAAAGTTCCTGTAATCTTAAAAGCATATGACCTTTTAGAATGGGAAGGAAAAGATATACGTAAGCTACCTTTCTTAGAACGTAGAAAGCTATTGAAACAGCTTTTTTCTATAATCATTGAGCAAAAACAGAGTGCAGCACCCCTCTATCTTTCAGAAACCATGCATTTTTCAACTTGGGAAGAAGCAACCCAAGAACGGGAAAAATCAAGAGAAAAACATAGTGAAGGTCTAATGCTAAAACGCAAAGACTCTCCGTATTTAGTAGGCCGTAAAAAAGGGGGCTGGTGGAAATGGAAAGTAGGCCCACTAACTGTTGATGCTGTACTCACCTATGCCATGCGTGGTCATGGCAGGCGAAGTAACCTTTTTACAGATTACACTTTCGCACTTTGGAATAAAAACGAAGAAGGTGAAAATGAATTAGTGACATTTGCAAAAGCCTACTCCGGTCTTACCGATGCTGAATTTAGAAAATTGGATGCATGGATCAAGAAAAATACTTTAGAACGATTCGGACCCGTGCGAAGTGTTAATCCGCACCATGTTTTTGAAATAGCTTTTGAAGGTATTGCGTTATCAAAACGACATAAAAGTGGTATTGCTACTCGGTTTCCAAGAATGTTACGCTGGCGAAAAGACAAGAATATTCATGAAGCGAATTCACTAGATGACTTAAAAGCACTAATTCCATAATGAATAGAGAAGAGCTTTTTAATATCGCAGAAAATTGGTTTCAAGAACAACAATGGAAACCGTTTAAATTCCAAAAAGATACTTGGAAGGCCTTTTTACTGGGTAAAAACGGACTGCTAAATGCACCTACAGGCAGCGGCAAAACATACGCGCTTTGGTTCCCCATTGTATTAAACTACATCAAGAAAAATCCAGATTATAAAACTAAGCATAAGAAAGGTTTAAAAGCTATTTGGATTACTCCGTTACGTGCACTTTCCCAAGAGATAAAGCAATCGGCAGAACGTATTACACTAGACTTAGGCACACAAATGACTGTTGGTATTCGCTCAGGAGATACTTCTACCAAAGAACGAGCCCAACAGAAAAAACAAATGCCCGACCTTCTAATTACTACTCCAGAAAGCCTACAATTGTTATTGGCTACAAAAGACTATGACAAAATTTTTAAAGAGTGCTCTGCAATAGTCGTTGACGAATGGCATGAAATTCTGGGCACAAAACGAGGTGTACAAATGGAGCTTGCACTATCCCGTTTAAAAAATGTATCATCAACATTAAAAATATGGGGCATATCTGCAACCATAGGTAATTTAGAACAGGCTCGAGATGTTTTATTAGGAATTGAATCAGATGCTTTAAACAACTCCGTTCTCATAAAAGCGAATCTCAATAAAAAGATTACGGTAAAAAGTATCATCCCAAAAAAAATGGAAACTTTTCCATGGCGCGGTCATTTAGGCTTGCATTTATTGGAAGAAGTAATTCCTATAATTAACAATAGCAAAACTACATTGCTCTTCACCAATACTCGTAGCCAATGCGAAATATGGTTTCAGAAAATTTTGGAAAAACATCCAGAATACGCCGGAGAAATGGCCATGCACCATGGTAGTATTAATAAAGAAACACGTGTTTGGGTAGAGAATGCAATTCGAAATGAAGAGCTTAGAGCTGTAGTTTGCACTTCAAGTTTAGATTTGGGTGTCGATTTTGCCCCAGTAGAAACAGTAATACAAATTGGAGGGCCAAAGGGTGTTGCTCGTTTTTTACAACGCGCTGGACGAAGTGGCCACAGACCTGGTAAAGAAAGTGTCATTTATTTTCTTCCCACACACGCCATAGAACTTATTGAAGCTTCAGCATTACAAAAGGCGGTAAAGCAAAACACAGTTGAAGACCGCCTATCCTACCTCAACAGTTACGATGTGCTTTTACAGTATTTGACCACATTGGCAATTTCAAACGGATTCTATCCTAATGAAATTTATCAAGAAATTAAACAGACCTTTTGTTACCAAGCCGTGTCTGAACAACAATGGCAATGGCTTTTGAACTTTTTAGTGTTAGGTAGCCAGAGTTTACAATCGTATGACGAATACAAAAAAGTAGAAGTAGAAAGCGATGGTAAGTTTACCGTAACCAACCGAGGTGTGGCAATGCGACATCGATTTCAAATCGGAACAATTGTCGGAGATGTAAATTTAGCCGTTAAATACCAAAAAGGTGGTTATATCGGTTCCATTGAAGAGTTCTTTATCTCCAAATTAAACAAAGGCGATGTTTTCACCTTTGCAGGTAGAAATCTAGAGTTTATACGGATTAAGGAAATGACCGTGCAGGTTAAAAACTCTACTAAAAAAACCAATAAAATATCTAGTTGGATGGGTAGTCGACTAACGCTATCAGCTCAAATGTCAGAATTACTAAGAAACGAGCTGTACAGTTCTAGCGAGCCATTAGAAAATCAGTCGACGGAAATACGCGCCTTAGCGCCTCTTTTTGCTCGTCAGCGAAGGGAAAGTATTGTGCCTAAACCTTCTGAATTTTTAATAGAAACATTTAAAACACGAGATGGGTATCACCACCTATTCTATCCCTTTGAAGGTCGATTTGTTCATGAGGCAATGGGAAGTTTGCTAGGCTATCGCATTAGCTTACTTTCTCCTATTACATTTTCATTGGCGTTCAATGATTATGGCTTTGAACTACTTTCTGACCAACCCATAGATATACAGCAAGTGTTAGATAATGATTTATTTACTACAGATTATATGTTAGCTGATTTACAGAAAAGTCTCAATTCAACTGAAATGGCAAGACGTAAATTTAGAGATGTCGCCATCATTAGCGGAATGGTCTTTACTGGATACCCTAAGAAGGGTATTAAAATGAAGCATTTGCAAAGTAGCTCTCAATTACTGTTCGATGTGTTTCGAGATTATGAACCAGACAATCTACTTTTTCAACAAGCATTTACTGAAACCTTCGAGCATCAGTTAGAAGAAGGCCGTTTGCGTATTTCATTAGAACGTATTGCAACCCAAGACATGGTATGGAAGCAATGTAAAAAGGCTACTCCGTTTTCTTTTCCATTAATTACTGATCGTATGAGCCGCGAAAAATTATCGAGCGAAAAATTAGCAGACCGTATTAAAAAAATGGCTGCTATTTTGATGAAGAAATAGGTAATTTTGTTTTATGACCCACCCCATTCAGCTTCATGGCCAATCTTTTCAAATGCATTTCTCGGGTGCACTTTTTTGGGTAGAGAAATCTATGTTGTTAATTAGTGATGTTCACCTTGGCAAAATATCTCATTTTAGAAAATATGGGGCTGCCGTTCCTCAACAAGCTATTCAACAAAATTTCGACACTTTAAATACTGCTGTTAAGTTTTTTAAGCCAAAAGTCATCACTTTTATTGGTGATTTATTCCATTCTTCACTTAATAGTGAATGGGCTCTTTTTGAAGATTGGGTTCATTCAATAACTTCAGAAATGATTCTAGTAAGTGGAAATCACGATATCATTTCCCCCTTAAAATATGAAGCTTTAGCAATAAAGGTTATCCCCGAACTGATACTTGATTCTTTTATATTAACGCATCATCCTGAAGAACGGGACAGTCTATTTAATTTTTCAGGTCATATTCATCCTGCAATAAAATTAAGTGGATTGGGGCGACAATCGGTAAGATTGCCTTGCTTTTATAAAACGGAATCACAAATGATTCTTCCAGCTTTTGGAAAATTTACCGGTAATTATACTTTAGAACCTTCTTACGGGTGTGAAGTATTCGCTCTATTGGGAGACTCGGTGTTGCCCGTGCCCATAAAAGAAGTAAAAAATAAACCTTATTATTGAATAAAAGTTCATTTAAATAACTAAAGAACATTACTTTATAAAATAACCTTAACAATTTTACATATTATGAAGAAAAAACTATCCATTCTAAACCTAATGTCTGTTGTTTTGGTAATCGTAGTAAATTATATTTCTCAGATTATGGAGTTTAACAACACCACTATTGGTGAAATTAGCTCAAGGTATGTAAACCTGTTTACCCCTGCTAGTTATGCCTTTGCCATTTGGGGTATCATATTTATAGCATTATTAATATATGGTATATTTCAAGTTCGAAGAGCCTTTTTCAGTAAAAAAGAAAGCATATTCATAGAGCAAACAGGATACTGGTTCATTTTAGCCAATATTTTAAATTGTTGTTGGGTATTTGCTTTTGTTTATGACTTTACCGGGCTTTCGGTACTTATCATGTTCGGTATCCTAATTTCACTTGTTAAGATTATTATTAATACTAACATGGAACGTTGGGATGCTCCCATAACTACAATAGCATTCGTTTGGTGGCCGATATGTTTCTATAGCGGATGGATTTCTGTCGCCACCATCGCAAATATTTCGGCTTATCTAAGTAAACTTGATTGGAACGGTGGTATACTCTCTGAACAAACTTGGACGATAAGTATGATCGTGGTGGCTATAATTCTCAATTTATTAATGATTTGGAAAAGGAATATGCGCGAATTCGCTTTAGTTGGCATATGGGCTTTATTCGCTATATATATTAGACATGATGGCACCTATAATTCTATCGCAAACACAGCTTTGATTGGAAGTATCTTTCTTTTTATAGGTATTACTGCACATGCATTTAAAAACAGGAAAACAAATCCGATTAAAAAATTGCAAGAATATTTTCATGGATACCTCTAAACAATTATTCTAATAATTATCGTTTTTATATCATTTAAAATTCACAAATAAACCTTAAAAAAGTAATCTAAAAATTACCCCGAAATCGTTTCTTAGGTATTCTTATATTTGCACAAATTTTAAATTGTTGAGTCAATCCTCTATCCAACAACAGTATGGTCAGTCTTCCCAACTAGGAAAACTGCTAAATACTATTGCCGATTCTGAAAATTCGGGAACAAAAAATATTCAATTAAAAGGGCTTGTAGGTTCATCTCTATCCTTTGTTTTAGCAAATGTTTTTAAAGATGTAGACCGTCCTTTTCTAGCAATATTCAATGACAAGGAAGAAGCTGCTTATTACTTAAATGATTTGGAACGACTTATTGGAGAAGACGATGTTCTCTTTTACCCAGGTAGTTACAGAAGACCCTATCAAATCGAAGAAACCGATAATGCTAATGTGCTATTGCGCGCCGAGGTATTAAATAGAATAAATTCTAGAAAAAAACCGGCGGTTATTGTTACATACCCCGATGCTCTTTTTGAAAAAGTTGTTACGCGAAAAGAGCTAGATAAGAATACTCTAAAAATGAAATTGGGGGATACACTCTCCTTAGATTTTTTAAATGAAATCTTGTTTGAATACAAATTCAAACGAGTAGATTTTGTTACCGAACCAGGCGAGTTTTCTGTTCGAGGTGGTATTGTTGACGTGTATTCCTTTTCACACGACGAACCGTATCGTATTGAGTTTTTTGGTGATGAAATAGACAGTATTCGAACCTTCGATGTTGAAACACAACTTTCTAAAGAGAAGGTAAAGTCGATAACTATTGTGCCGAATATGGCCAACAAGTTTTTAACTGAAAAAAGACAGAATTTTTTAACATATGTTGCATCAAAAACATTGGTTTTTGCAAAAAATACTGACCTACTTTATGATCGTTTAGATGATTTTTTTGAGAAGGCAAAAGAAGCATTCACCAAACTTTCTAAAGACATTAAACATGCCGAACCAGAAGAATTGTTTATGGGTGGTGCAGAATTTAAAAAGCACCTTTTAGATTTTACCCTTTTAACCCAAGATTCTAAACGCAATTATGAGTCTCTTGTAGAATTTCATACCAAACCTCAACCATCATTCAATAAGAAATTTGACTTACTTATCGAGAACCTTAATAGATATCGCGAGCAAGGCTATACCAATTATATCTTTTGTGCCAGCGAACAGCAGGCCAAACGTTTTCATGATATTTTTGAAGAGGTAAACCAGCAAGTTCATTATCAAGTTATTGTTTTTCCAATGTTTCAAGGTTTTGTTGATGATGACCAAAAATTAGTATGTTATACGGACCATCAAATATTTGAACGTTATCATAAGTTTCATGTAAAAAACGGTTATGCAAAAAAGCAAGCCATTACATTAAAGGAGCTGAACAAACTTGAAATAGGTGATTATGTTACCCACATTGACCATGGTATAGGTAAGTTCGGCGGACTCCAAAAAATAGATGTCGAAGGCAAAAAACAAGAAGCCATAAAACTGATGTATGGTGAGCGTGATATATTATATGTAAGCATACATTCACTACATAAAATTTCAAAGTTCAACGGTAAGGACGGTGCGCCACCAAAGATTTACAAGTTAGGTTCAGGTGCATGGAAAAAAATAAAGGATAAAACAAAGAGCCGAGTCAAGAATATTGCTTTTAACCTTATTAAGGTTTATGCAAAGCGAAGACTCGAAAAAGGATTTCAATACAACCCTGATAGTTACCTACAGAACGAACTGGAGGCATCTTTTATTTATGAAGATACCCCCGACCAAAGTACGGCTACCGAAGATGTAAAAAGGGATATGGAAAGTGAGCGACCTATGGATCGCTTAATATGTGGAGATGTTGGGTTTGGAAAAACCGAAGTAGCTATTCGCGCAGCCTTTAAAGCTGTAGATAATGGCAAACAAGTAGCCATTTTAGTACCGACCACAATTTTGGCATTTCAACATCATCGTACTTTTTCAGAACGACTAAAAGACATGCCTGTAACGGTAGATTACTTGAACAGATTTCGTACGGCAAAAGAGAAAAAAGATACTATAGAACGACTGGCTGCAGGTAAAGTCGATATCATTATAGGCACACATCAGTTGGTGAACAAGAATGTACAGTTTAAAGACCTTGGCCTTTTAATTGTAGATGAAGAACAAAAGTTTGGTGTTGCCGTAAAGGATAAATTAAAATCTATAAAAGAGAATGTTGATGTACTAACGTTGACCGCAACACCGATACCACGTACACTACAATTTAGCCTCATGGCCGCTCGTGACCTTTCTACCATTACGACTGCCCCACCGAACAGGTACCCAATTGAAAGTCAGGTTGTACGATTTAATGAAGAAATAATCAGAGATGCCGTTAGTTATGAAATTGAACGTGGCGGTCAGGTTTTCTTTATTCATAATCGTATTGAAAATATAAAAGAAGTAGCAGGTATGATTCAGCGTTTGGTGCCTGATGCAAAAGTGGCGGTCGGTCATGGCCAAATGGAAGGAAAGAAATTAGAAGCCCTAATGCTCGGTTTTATGAACAGCGAATTCGATGTTCTAGTTTCTACGACCATTGTAGAAAGTGGGTTAGACGTTACCAATGCCAATACTATATTTATCAACAATGCCAATAATTTTGGTTTAAGCGATCTTCACCAAATGCGTGGTCGAGTTGGTCGTGGCAATAAAAAAGCATTTTGTTATTTCATAACTCCGCCTTATGAAGTAATGACAAACGATGCCCGTAAACGAATTGAAGCGCTGGAGCAGTTTACCGAATTAGGCAGTGGTTTTAATATTGCCATGAAAGATTTGGAGATTAGAGGCGCAGGCGATTTATTAGGAGGCGAACAAAGTGGTTTCATCAACGAAATAGGTTTTGAAACCTATCAGAAAATATTAGCAGAAGCTATTGACGAACTGAAAGAAAATGAGTTTAAGGACTTATATGACGAGGTTGAAGGCCCACATGAGAAAATTTTTGTCAAGGAAACACAAATCGATTCAGATTTTGAATTGCTCTTCCCAGACGATTATATCAACAATATAACTGAAAGGCTTACCTTATACACTGATTTAAATCAGGTTAAAGATGAGCAAGCGCTTCAAAAATTTGAAGCACAATTGGTAGACCGTTTTGGCGAATTACCTGATCAAGCAGCAGACTTATTAAATTCTGTTCGTATAAAATGGATAGCAAATAGTATTGGTTTAGAGAAAATAGTTATGAAACAAGGCAAAATGATTGGTTATTTCATTAGTGACCAACAGTCAGCCTTTTATCAGACCCCTACATTTACGCGTGTTTTACAATATGTTCAATCGCACGCGCAGCAATGTAAAATAAAGGAAAAACAGACCAGAAACGGATTACGCTTATTATTGGTTTTTGAAAACATACGATCCGTAGATAGGGCATATCTGGCATTGAAGCCATTCGAAATAAAGGAAAAACAATTTATTTAAAATGATATTTGATATCTCTGAAAAATTAGCAATGGTCAATGTTATTGACTCTGTAATCGTTGCAGATGGCGAAGTTCATAAGGGCGAAATCAATGAATTGAGCAAATTGATGGAAATTATAGATTTTGACAGTAATTTTTTAATTCAAGCCCGAACGATTGACACCGAGCAAAGTATTTTCATTCTTAAAGGAATGCCACAAGAAAAGAAAGATAGGCTTGCAAAAATTTTAGAAGATGTTGCGCTATCGGATGGCTACTTTCATGATAAAGAGAACGCTGTTATCAATCATATTTATTCATCTATCGGTATTGTCAAGAGACAAAAGAATTAGCAAAATTGTCTTTAAAACAGCTATACTAGTCCTATTTCGAATGTAATATTGATTTTAAATTCGCATAAGAAATGGAATCCTTCCGATTATAATAATCCATAATTACGAAAAGGCTCTTAACTATTGTATCTTAATGAAAGAAACTAATTTAAAAAGTAGTTACGTTGAGCGAAGTAAAAATCTCATTTAATGAAATGAAACTGGTTTTGGAATCTGCATTCCGCAAATATTCCTTTACTAAAGAAAACGCCGAATTACTGGCGAAAATTCATTCGGAAAGTACCTTAGACGGCATTAATTCTCATGGTATTAATAGAGTCCCCATCTTTTTAGATTACATCACTAAAGGTCTGGTAAAAATAAATCCTACCCCTTCCATAGTAGCATCAATGGGAAGTATTGAAAGATGGGAAGGTAACCTTGGCTCGGGTGTTTTAAATGCTATCACCTGTACTGACAGAGCAATTTTATTAGCAAAAGAACATGGCATTGGTATGGTAGCACTACGCAATACAAACCATTGGATGCGCGGCGGAACTTATGGATGGCGAGCAGCCGAACAAGGCTGTATTTCAATAATGTTTACCAATACCACACCCAATATGCCAGCTTGGGGCGGTAAAGAGAATAGAATAGGAAATAATCCTTTGGTGATTTCGATTCCTAGAAAAGAAGGTCATGTAGTTTTAGATATGGCACTCTCACAATTTTCATTTGGCAAGATGGAAAACCTACATTTAAAAGGGGAACAATTACCATTTCATGGTGGTTGGGACACTAATAATCAGCTAAGCAAAAACCCTAAAGACATTATTACGTCCGGTCGGTCATTACCGGTTGGGTATTGGAAAGGTTCCGCACTATCGATGGTTTTAGATATGTTGGCTACCTTATTATCTGCTGGTAATTCTACCTATAAAATTGGTCAGAAAGGAGCTGAAACAGCCATTTCACAAGTGTTCCTTTGTATTGATCCAAATGTATTTTTTGATTTCCAATTACAAGAGAATTTATTGAATGAAATTATTCAATATAACCATGACGTCTTACCAATGAGTAAAGAAAATCGAACCTACTATCCTGGGGAACGAACATTGGCTACAAGATTAAAAAACCAAAAAGAAGGGATTCCGGTAAGCTCAAAAATCTGGCGGCAAATATGCTCACTTTCAAAATAAATATTTAGTACTTTTAGTAACTACACTATCAATCAACCTTTCATGAAAAATTTGTCATTTTTATTTGCATTATTACTTTTTGTTTCATCCTGTAAAGAATCACCAAAAAAAGAATTGATTGTTGAGCCCGAGATAATAAACTCATTAGCCAAAGCTCGAATAGATTCTGTTCTCAAAAATTTTGTTGATACCAAAAATATTGCTGGTGTTTCGGCTCTAATTTTTGAACAAGGCAAGGAAGTATATTACAATGCTTTTGGCTATGCAGACCTAAATGCAAAAAGACCTATGGACCGCAATACCATTGTCCAAATTTATTCCATGACCAAACCTATTACGGGTACAGCGTTAATGACCCTTTACGAACAAGGCAAGTTTAAACTAGACGATCCAATCTCGAAATACCTTCCAGAATTTTCAAATATGACCGTTTACACAGGTGTAGATTCAAAAGGAAATGTAATAACCGAACCACTTAAACGAGAAATTAGTATTAGAGATATTACAAGACATACCGCAGGTTTTCCAAACAGAGCAGACATACCCGGACTTAGTGAACTTATGATAAAAGTCGATGCAATGAATCGCGAAAATACCCTAACCCAAATGGGTGAAAAAATGGGAGAAGTGCCATTATGGTTTCAGCCAGGCACACAATGGGAATATGGACCATGTGTTGATGTACAAGCGCTATTGGTAGAACGTATAGCGGGTATACCTTATGGGGAATATGTTAGAAAACACATTCTGGACCCACTTGAAATGAGCGAAACTAGATATTTTATTCCAGAGATGGATAGAGAACGTTTTGCTAAACTATACATAAGAAAAGATGAAGGGGAATTAGTTCAAGATTCTATAACCTACAGTAATTATACTGAACAATGGCCCCTTACCCGAGGTGGTTCTGGTCTAACCTCAACTTTAGACAACTATATGCGTTTCGCCCAAATGTTAGTTCATGAAGGTAGCTTGGACTCAGTACAAATATTAAAACCTGAAACCGTTCAACTTATGGCAACCAATCAATTGGCAGATAGTGTTACTGAACGTTCTTGGTTACCTTCTAAAGGCCAAGTTGGTTTCGGTATCGACTTTGCCGTACGTGTAGCAACACCTAAAACTCCTGAAGAAAATAATGGTGTAGTTGGAGAATTTTACTGGGATGGTGCCGCTTCTACTTTATTTTGGGTGGATCCAGTAAACAAATTAACCGCAGTTCTTTTTGTACAACTATTCCCTTATGACCAAATAGGTCTTCATAAACAATTTAGAGATGCCGTATACGGCCCATATCCGTTTGAAAAATAACACAAAGTTCTATTCCTATATAACTTTTAACAATCTTGAAAAACTCGTTAATAAAGTTCATTCAAAATTTATTGGGTTTTGCTTATCTTTCTACTCTTAAAAAAAACAAATGAAGTTTGAAGAGTATGTAAAAGCAGCCTTTGTAAAGATGATTTTCGAGGTTATACATGCAGACGGTTATGTTCACCCCGGAGAATTAAAAATACTTAAAGATCTTAAAAAAATCCTAGGTTTTGATGACGCATTTTTAGAACGAACTAAAAAGCTAGATTACGATAATGCCCTTGTTACTCTTTACAATATACCTCATGAGCAAAAGAAAGCTTTGGCAACTATTTTAGACGAGGTAGCTATATCTGATGGGTCAGTTCACAAAAAAGAAATGGCTTTGATCATAGATACATTTATTAATATTGGGTTAGGTGAAGAAACAGAATAGTCGTTTGGAATTTACAAGAGAGGAAAAATTAGCTGTCGTTAAAATGGTAGATTATGTAATACTAGCGGACAGTAAGGTAGATCCTGCCGAAATGAATTTACTTACTCAATTAATGGAACGGTTTAGTTTTGATAGCTTTTTTATTGGGCAAGCGAGAAATTTAAATAAAGCTTTTAAAACTTTAAGTCTAATGTCTTTGAGCAAGAAGAAAACCCTAGCTCAACTTTTAGATGAAGTTGCCATATCTGATGGCTTTATCCATGAAAAAGAAATCATCAAAATAACAGAAGCTCTTATTCACATGAAAATTTGCAAAGAGTTATCATAAAAGAATTTAAGTGCCATTCGATTAACTTAACCGATTAACCAATACAGCTCATAAACAACTAAAAGTTATTTAACAAGACCTTTAGCACATCAAAAGACATTAAAATATCATTGTTTTTAAGCAATTCTGGTCCTATAATTTTTTTCCCTTTTTTATGAAAGTTTTTTTTATATTCTGCATCTTATTTATTTCAATTGGGTTAAATGCTCAAGGTTCTATCTCTGGTAATTTCTCTCCTGCAAAAGATTTTAAATGGTTAATAGCCTATGAATTGACCCCAGGCGGTGAAAGATACACCGCAGACACAGCAGTAAAAGACGGTTCTTTTACCCTAGAAATGCCCATGAATGCAAAACCCGGCATGTATAGATTGGTGTATGCCGTACCACAGAATGAATTTTATATCGATGTTATCTATGATAAAAAGGAGCAGGTAAAATTCAATTTCAACATTCAAGATGGATTAACAATTACTAATTCAATAGAGAATAAGTGGTTCAACGAATATTTTTCTAAAATCAATACCTCCCAAGATAGGTTAATGGAGTATTATGAAAAAGGAAGTGAATCGAAGAATGAGTTTACTGATATTATAAAAGAGTTAAAAACTATTCAAAAGTCTTACGAGGAAAACCATATTAATACCATAGCACAAAAATTCATAAAGGCAAATAGATCTTATCTTCCCGAAGATTATGAGGATTTAGAAACATTTCTAAAACAAAAGAAGGAACATCATTTTGATAATTTAAATTTAAACGACCCAATTTTACAAGGTTCAAATTTTCTAACCGATAAAATTTCCAGTTATGTTTTCTCTGCCTTACCATCAGATATTACAACCAACAATGCGTTAGTTGTAGAAATAATTAAAAATGTAAATACTGCTGCCGACTTCATAAAAAATACGCCTATAAACTTTCAAACAAAAGCCTTACATCAAATTTGGGAAATCGCCGAAACAAATACTATGGGCTCTGTACAAGATTACATTTTCACAAATCATTTAAAAAAATTAGCTATAGCTAATGGAAATCAGAAAATGGTTGATGATATAGAATCTTCTACAAGACTAAGAATAGGTGCAAAATCCCCCGAAATTAATTGGCAAACAAATGGAAAAAAACATGCTCTTTCTACTATGGAAAAAGCAGAAAACTACTTGTTGGTATTTTGGAGCAGTACTTGCTCACATTGCCTTAAAGAATTACCCATATTACATAAAAAATTAAAGGGTTTTAGTTCTTTAAGGGTACTAGCCATAGGATTAGAAGATGATGAAACAAATTGGAAAAAAGTATCAGCTACTCTACCCAATTTCAGTCATGCCATCGCTCTTGGAAAATGGGAAAGTGATTATGCGCAAACCTTCAAGATTCAAAGTACACCCACCTACTTTATTTTAGATAGTGAAAAACGTTTTATAGCAAAACCTGAATCAGATAAGGAAGTGGTTGAATTTCTAGAAAATTAAAGAGCCTTTAAATCCTTAATTGTTTTAAATGCAATATCTACCTGTTCGTCATTCACCAGAATAGTAAATTCATTTGTAGTAGAAATTACTTCGTAAAGAACAATGCCTTCCCAGGCTAAACGTTGAAATATAAAGTAGTAAATACCGGGTACTGAAACATTTTCCGCAGGTAATTTTACCGTAATAGAAGACAACTCCTCTGCCTTCTGAGTACATTTTTCATCTTTGAACAATCTTTCGACCGTTTTGTCCATCACATTACTAATAACAATATTTATTTCATTCACACCTCGGCTAGAGGTATAAAACACATCTTGATTGTTATTAATCTCTTCTAATAATTTTGCTTGATGAACCAATATTTTATCAGAAGCTAAAAAAGTATAATCTGAAAGTGAAGAACGTACGGTTATCTCTCCTATATTCTTTAGCACCTTTAAGATTTTATGGGTAGCTCTAAATTCAAGATCATCAGATAATCGTTTCAATGCCATTACGATGGCACCATTACGAATGTCTTTACCTAATTCGTGCTCAATTTCTGGTTTTACTATTCTTGATAATGATGTCAGGTTGATGATACCTTGTGCTAGAGCACTTTGTAGAAATGGTTTTTTCTTAATATACTCTTCTACTACTGATGAGATTGTTTTCATTTTACTGTTTGGTTGTTGTGCAAATATAACAACTTGTTATAAATAAAACAAAATGTTTTTATATAAAATCTACTCAACAAGTAGATTATTCAAAAATAATAGAACGCAGATTCCAAATGTTCTAGCTCAAATCGATTTGTATTTTTCAGAATTGTAATAATATCAAAACGGACATCAACATCAATTTCGTTTTCGGTAACATAATGATTTGCGGCCATTACCAATAGTTTAATTTTTTTTGGGGTTACCGTTTCTGCTACATTCTCAATATAATCAGATCTTCTTGACCTTACTTCAACAATGGCCAATGTATCATTCTTTTGTGCAATGACATCTATTTCTGCTTGTAGGTATCTGTAATTCCTATAATTAATAGTGTAGCCTTGCTTAATTAGATAGTCAACCGCTAGTTGTTCCCCTTCTTTACCAAATTCATTATGTTTTCCCATAATAACCCCTCAAGATTGTGCAATTCATCGAAAATACCGGCCTTTCGGCGCTTTTTTATTAATAAATATCGTTATTTAGATGATAAGCATCGAAAATAGATAGTTTAAAATACTATACCAAATTTCGGAACGTTTAGCATAGAAGCCCCAACTCTACGAACGTAATATAAATGCCTATTTTAAGATATGGAATATTTCATTAATTGTAATACTTCTACTCTTGCTCCGTACACTGCTAATTTAGACCAATTACGAGCATCACATCTATACAGAAGATTAGGATTCAGTGCCTCGGTCGCTACTATTAATCAAGCCACGGGTCAATCTGCGGCAGCCTTAGTAGATAGTTTAGTGGACCAAGCTCTAAACATGGCACCAATACTCGCACCAGCATGGGCAAATTGGACAAATGCTAATTATCCTGTAGACGACGATGCCCGTAACCAATTGAAGAATCAGCAGAAATCTGAATTTCAATTAGATTATGCGAAAGGGATATTAAACAATAATCTAAGAGATCGATTAAGCTTTTTCTGGAGCAACCATTTTGTAACGGAACTAGAGGTCTATAATTGTAATTCATATTTATATGAATACATCAATTGTCTACAGCGAAATTCACTACGTAACTTTAAAACTTTTGTAAGTGAAATAGGGTTGACAAACGCTATGTTATACTACTTAGATGGAGTTTTCAATAACGGCAACAATCCTAACGAAAATTATGGTCGTGAGTTATATGAGCTTTTCACACTAGGTGAAGGAAATGGCTACACAGAAGAGGATATCATAGAAACGGCCAAAGCTCTAAGTGGTTATGTTGAACGCAGCGATATAGGCTGTTCACCAGTAACTTTTGATGCCACTAAACACGATGCAGGATCCAAAACTATTTTTGGGCAGACCGGTAATTGGGGTTACGATGATGTTATCAATATTCTTTTTGATCAGAGAGCACCAGAAATTGCAGAATTTATTTGTCGCAAATTATATGAGTTTTTTGTACATCCCGATTCTAAAGATGAAGCTAACAATGCACAAACTATAATTGATGGTATGGCAGCAACCTTCGTATCAAATGACTTTGAAATCGCGCCAGTCTTACGACAGCTATTTAAAAGTCAACATTTCTTTGATGACGAAGCAATTGGTGTAATCATTAAAAGTCCGATAGATTTTTATTTCAACACACTAAAAGAAACAGATTTTAGCTATACGGATACAAATGTTGCCGAAATGGTCAACTATAGTGCTTTACTGAGCCAAGAAATCTTTGAACCTGTTGATGTAGCTGGTTGGCAACGCGACAGATCTTGGATCAATACCAATTTTATGATTGGGCGTTGGCTTACTATTGAAAGCATATTGGAAAACTTTTATATGGCCGATAATGAACAATTTAGAACATTAGGTTTAGATATATCTGGTAATGCCGGTTTAACAAGTACAAATCCAGATACAGTCGCTAGATTAATCATTGATTTTATTCTCCCCAAAGGACTTTTAGACGAACCTGAATATATAAAAGCATTCGCAATATTCAGAAGTGATATTGAAGAAGTATACTATGAAGGTGGCAACCAAGAATCTTGGACATTGGGCACATGGCCACAAGCCCCATTTCAAGTATACCTTCTATTACAATATCTAGCTAGACAACCTGAGTTTCAATTAAAATAATACCTACTGCTATGTGTAAAACACACCACTCCCCATTCAAAGGTCTTCAACATGAAGGTCATGATGACGAACATAAAACATGGAGCCGTCGCTCATTTTTACAAGCAATGGGCATTGCCGGTTCTGGTTCAATGATGCTCGGTTCGAACATGTTAACAGCTTCTGCCCCTTCACCCCTATCAGCCGGTATTGCGGCAGCTGAGACAGACAATATTTTGATATTAATACGGCTATCAGGTGGTAACGATGGCCTAAGTACTGTAATACCATTAGAACAGTTCGACAGTTATGCCAATGCCCGACCTAATATCTATGTTCCTGAAAGTAAAATTTTAAAACTAACTGATGAATTTGGTGTGCCTTCTTATATGAACGCCTTGGCGCCTATGTGGCAAGAAGGTCAATTTAAAGCGGTGCATGGTGTAGGCTATGAAGGCCAGAGTCTTTCGCATTTCACAGGTTCTGATATTTTTGCCAATACAGATATTGAGACTACAGGGTTTAGTGGTCTGAACACTGGTTGGATGGGTAGACATTTTGAAAATATTTATCCAGATTATTTGATAAACCCACCAGCGGCCCCAGCTGCAATTCAAATAGGTCAATTCGGTAGTTTAGTCTTTCAAGGTGAAGAGACAAATTATGCTTTTGTCACGTCGAACATAGATCAACTAGAAGAAATTGCCAAATCAGGGGTGGTTTATGGTTTAGATGATTCTCTTTTTAATAATTGTATGTATGGCGATCAACTTAAGTTTCTTAGAGGAGTAGCAAATACTACTTATGAATACTCAGGACTCATTCATGAAGCCTATGAGCGTGGTCAAAATCAAGTTGAATATCAAGATAATGGCTTTGCACGTCAAATGGCTCTTTTGGCACGTTTAATAAAAGGAAATTTAGGCACCAAAGTATTTATGATTTCAATGGGTGGTTTTGATACCCATGGCAATCAGCCACAAGCCCACGCACGTTTAATGACAAATCTTTCTGTTGCAATCAACAATTTCTATGAAGATTTAGCATTTACACAACAAGACGATAAGGTATTGAGTATGACTTTTTCAGAATTCGGTAGACGTATTTTTGAAAATGGCTCTAATGGTACCGATCATGGTAAAGCATCACCAACACTTTTTTTTGGTTCAGGCTTAAATGGTAGTGCTTTTGTTGGTGACCACCCAACATTAGATGACCCAGATGGAAGAGGTAACTTAGAGTATACGATGGATTTCAGAGACCTATATGCAACAGTTCTTGCAGAATGGCTTTGTGTAGATGTTCCTTTAGTAGAGGCACATTTATTGAATTACAAACCTTATGTACCCGTTAATTTAGGCTTTAGCTGTAGTGGTGAACCATTCCCAGAAATAGCGTATAGCGATGGTGAGGTTACACCACCACTACCACCTGAGGAAGAGGCTGAAACCCCCTTTAATCCAGATTTGTTGAATGCCGTTGTTCACAAACCATTTTATCCTACCGATAGTACCCCACACATTTATCTAGAGATGCCGTTTTCGGCACATGTAGATATTCAACTTTTTAATATTCTCGGGCAGAAAATCGGCACCGTTTTTAACGAAATGATGTTCGAAGGTTCAACCGAAATAAATATACGAGAGCGCATGCCCGAACAACTATCAACCGGAAAGTACATTTATCGTATCAGTGTACAGAATCAAAAGATGAGTAAATCCGTGATGGTTTCATAAACAGTTTCCCCCTATTTTAAAAAGGCCCTATTCCATTACTTTGATAAGGGCCTTTTTATTTATGTAAATTTCGACTGGTTATTCTTCGATTTAAAAGACAATTCCCTTATACCCTATAGTTCTTATCCTTATGCACCAAAGAGATATCGCTTAAATCGGCTTCTACATTGCTTACGGCTTTCTCTATCTTTTGCAACCCTTCAGCGAATCTTAATTTTTTAGGTTTACCAATACTCATATCTTCAAAATTTTAGTTAAAAAAAGTTCTTTCTTACAATGAAGAAATTTTTATAAATCTTTCGTATAAATAATCGACAAGACACACTGTTTAACATCTGTTTTAATTAAAATTTTACCAATTAATCTATTTAAGTGCTAATTACAAATGGAAAGTATTTAGTGATTCTCCCATCAAATTCAGTATTTTTGTAGCTTAATTTATTTTGATGTCCGATATTAAATCACCCTCTCGATATACGATTACCGCTGCATTACCTTATACCAATGGTCCTATTCATATTGGCCATTTAGCAGGTGTTTACGTGCCGGCAGATATTTACGCCCGCTATCTTCGTTTAACAGGAAAAGATGTAGCCTTCGTTTGTGGCAGCGATGAACATGGTGTTGCTATTTCAATGAAAGCTAAAAAAGAAGGTGTAACACCAAAAGATATTATAGATAAATACCATACAATAATTAAGCAGTCTTTCTTGGATTTCGGAATTACATTCGATAACTATTCTAGAACATCTGCACCTATACATCATGAAACGGCATCGGAATTCTTTATAAATCTTTATGAAAAAGGCGATTTTATTGAAGAGACTACAGCTCAGCTATATGATGAAGAAGCGCAGCAATTTTTGGCAGATCGCTTTGTAATCGGCACGTGCCCTAAATGCGGTAATGAAGAAGCGTATGGTGATCAGTGTGAAAATTGCGGGTCTAGCTTAAATGCTACGGATTTAATTAATCCGAAATCAACCATAACAGGAACAGTTCCGACTACAAAAGAGACCAAACATTGGTTTTTACCATTGGATAAATATGAAGAGTTTTTAACAGAATGGATTTTAAAAGGCCATAAAGACGATTGGAAACCTAATGTTTACGGACAATGTAAATCGTGGATAGATGGCGGATTGGAACCAAGGGCAGTAACCAGGGATTTAGATTGGGGCATACCCGTACCTGTAGAGGGTGGTGAGGGCAAAGTATTGTATGTTTGGTTTGATGCACCTATCGGATACATTTCATCTACTAAGGAATGGGCTGCACATGAAGGTAAGGATTGGGAACCGTATTGGAAGGATGAAAATACCAAATTGGTACACTTTATAGGGAAGGACAATATCGTATTCCATTGTATCATTTTCCCTTCTATGTTGAAAGCAGAAGGAAGCTATATTTTACCGAATAATGTACCTGCCAACGAATTTTTAAATTTGGAAGGCAACAAATTATCAACCTCAAAAAATTGGGCGGTTTGGTTGCACGAATACTTAATTGATTTTCCAGAATTACAAGATTCGTTACGTTATACGTTGACAGCGAATGCACCAGAAACAAAAGATAACGATTTCACATGGAAAGATTTTCAAGCCCGAAACAACAATGAATTGGTTGCTATTTTGGGGAATTTCATAAACCGAGTAGTAGTATTGACCAATAAATATTATGCCGGAAAAGTGCCAGCTGCTGGAAGTTTATCTGATGTTGATATAGAAACACTAGAGCAACTTCGCAAGTTTCCAGGTACTATATCTAGCTCAATAGAGCGCTATCGTTTTAGAGAAGCTGGGCAAGAATTAATGAACCTAGCCCGTTTAGGAAACAAATATTTAGCCGATGCCGAACCTTGGAAAGTAATTAAAATTGATGAAGAACGAGTAAAAACCATTATGAATGTAGCCTTACAAATAGCGGCAGGCTTGGCCATTTTAAGCGAACCATTTTTACCATTTACATCAGGTAAGCTTAAAAACATACTAAATATTGCTTCGGCTCCGCTCAGCAACCAAAGCAAGGCGACCGAGCGTAGCCTGAGTCTAGATTGGGAATCAGTTTCAACAAACAAAATACTTCTGACTGCAGACCATCAAATAAACCAAGCAGAGTTACTTTTTAGAAAAATTGAGGATAGTGAAATTCAGGCGCAGCTAGATAAACTAGAAGCCACCAAAAAAGCGAATGCGAACGAAAACAAAAAACTGATGCCACAAAAAGACACTATTACCTTTGATGATTTTTCTAAGCTAGACATGCGTGTAGGTACGATTATCGAAGCCGAAAAGATGGTAAAAGCCAAAAAGCTTTTAGTTTTAAAAGTAGATACTGGTTTAGATGTGCGCACTATAGTTTCTGGTATTGCCGAAAGCTTTTCGCCAGAAGAAATTATTGGTAAGAAAGTTACTGTTTTAATTAACCTTGCACCTCGTGCACTTCGTGGTATAGATAGTGAAGGTATGATTTTGATGACAGAAAATGCCGATGGAAAATTAGTTTTCGTGAATCCTGATGAAGATGGGGTTGGGAATGGGCTAACTATAAGCTAACATTTACTATATTTTTCATAAAATTAATCTTAATAGCTAAACCTTAGTTCTAACAAAACATATACGTTGGTTATCTATGATAATGGCCTATTACATAAACTTGAAAACCGAACAAGATTAACTAATAATTTACGTTATTCTAAAAGATTTCCATGAAAAAGTACTTTTCAGTTATATTGGCTTTTCTCATCTTTCAATTTTTTGCTTGTTCAAGGGATGAATTAAAATCAATTGAAAATGAACCAAAATTTCCTGTTGATATTTCCAAAAAAATTGAAGTTATAAATGGCTCCATTTATAAAAACAACCAAGTTATTCAACTTAAAGGAGTAAATGCATTAAACTCCTTTGGTATTTCCAAAAATGGAAGGATGAAGGAGTGGAATGTGGAAATTGTTCGAGAATTCATTGGTAATTTAAGGGAACAGCCTATTTCCGGTGGTGCTATAAATGATGCCCAAGGCCAATTTTTACATTCACTAGATTCTATAGTGATTGAGCATCGTAAAAACAATAGAATTACCATAATATGCCCTTTTGGATGGGTAGATAATAATGGAAATCAAACCTTATTTACCGGAAAAAACCCCTCAGAAATGTCTTTTTACGACGGGTATAAATCAAAACTAAAGAGCATTGCTAGCTTTTTTAAAGACCAAGAAGATGTATGGATTCAAACATGGAACGAACCTTATCATTTTAAAAATGAAAATGGATATTCTCATGAACTTTGGCTGAAAGATTCGAGAGAAATGGTTGAAAACCTAAGAAGCATTAACGGTTTTACAAATATCATTGTGGTTCCTGGAAATGAACAAGGACAAGGAGAAACTGCCTTATTAGAAAAAGGAGAACTTCTTTTAACTGACTACAGTAACATTTTATTTGACCTTCACGCCTACGGAAAATGGCATGACAATGCAAGTCTTGAGAGTTTAAAAATGCGATTATTTAAGCTACAGGTGAAAAAATTACCTTTTCTTTTCGGGGAAGTTGGCGTTGTTACAGAAGGTGCACCCCTAAGTAATCCAATTAATTTTCTTGAAGCTTGTGACGAATTGTCTATTGGTGCATTAGCTTGGTTATGGAACACAAATACAGAAGACCAAAATTCTCTTTTAACAGATGAAGGACAACCTAATAATACCAATAACTTTAATTGGGGCACAACTTTTAAAACCTTTCTAGAAAACAATTAATACTTGCTGCTTTCCTTAGTTTATAAACGTATCTTATTTGCTTAAATTTGTAAGCCCTGAATAAAAAATATGGAGCTAATAACTGCCTACATCCTTAAACACACCCAACTTCCAGAAAAGGGAATTCAAAATACTATTGAACTTTTAAACGAAGATTGTACGACTCCTTTTATTTCTAGGTATCGAAAAGAGAAAACAGGCAATCTAGACGAAGTTCAAGTTAGCGCCATTGTACAGTTTAAAGTACAGTTTGAAGCACTAGAGAAACGTAAAAAAGCTATCATAAAGGCAGTTGAAGAACAAGATGCTTTAACTCCTGAACTTCTTAAAAAATTTGAAACTGCAGAAGACATAACGCAGTTAGAAGACCTCTATCTTCCTTTTAAAAAGAGCAAAAAGACCAAGGCTGAAGTAGCCCGTAAACAAGGGCTAGAGTCTCTAGCCAAAATCATCATGTCTCAACGTAATGATGATCTTAAATTTACAGCGTCTAAATATTTGAGTAAAGAAGTAGAAAACGAAGATGATGCACTTGAAGGTGCTCGACATATTATATCTGAATGGATCAACGAACGAACGGACATTAGAAGTCAAATAAGGTCTCAATTAGCCCGTTTCGCAATTATTTCCACCAAGGTAATCTCCACCAAAAAAGATGATGAAAAAGCACAAAAATTCCGTGATTATTTTGATTGGAGCGAGCCTTTGAATAAATGCCCATCACATCGATTATTAGCCATTTTACGAGCCGAGTCAGAGAAGTTCATACGGGTTAAAATTGAATTGGATGATGAACGGTTATTAGACCGAATTGAAAATAGAATTATAAAATCAAATAACGCGTGCGCCACCCAAATTAAATTGGCAATCGCCGATGCCTACAAAAGATTATTATTTCCATCCTTATCCAACGAACTATTAAAAACTTCAAAGGAAAAGGCAGATGATGAAGCTATTAGCGTATTCTCCAATAATCTAAGACAATTGCTTTTAGGCGCGCCTTTAGGAGAAAAACGCATACTTGCTATTGACCCTGGGTTTAAATCGGGCTGTAAGGTGGTATGTTTAGACGCCCAAGGTAATTTAGTGCATAATGAGAATATCTATCCGCATGCACCTCAAAATGATGTTGGCGGGGCCATTAAAAAACTTAGCACCCTGGCAAATGCATATAAAATAGAAGCTATCGCCATAGGTAATGGAACGGCATCTAGAGAAACCGAACATCTAGTCAAAAAAGTGATATTCAATAATCCGGTTGAAGTATTTGTAGTCAGCGAAGCTGGCGCATCAATTTATTCGGCATCCAAGATTGCACGCGATGAATTCCCAAATTATGACGTTACCGTACGTGGTGCCGTTTCGATAGGGAGACGCTTGGCCGACCCACTTGCAGAATTGGTTAAAATAGACCCGAAATCTATTGGTGTTGGCCAATATCAGCATGATGTAGACCAGACTAAACTAAAAAATTCGCTTGACGTCGTAGTAGAAAGTTGTGTAAACTCCATTGGCGTAAATATAAATACAGCCAGTATTCCCTTGCTAAGTTATGTTTCAGGTATCGGGCCAAAATTAGCTGAAAACATTGTTATTCAAAGAAAAGAAAAAGGCGCATTCAAAAGTAGAAAAGAGATTCTGGATGTTCCGCGTTTAGGAGGTAAAGCCTTTGAACAAGGAGCGGCATTTTTACGAATAAAAGACGCTGAAAACCCTTTAGATGATTCTGCGGTACACCCAGAAAGCTATGCTATAGTTAAGCAAATGGCTAAAGATAAAGGCACCGAAATTCTATCGTTGATTGGCAATAAGACTTTACTTAAAGAAATAGAATTAAAAAAATATTGCACCGATAATGTTGGTCTACCTACTTTAGAAGATATACGCTCAGAACTTGAAAAACCAGGACTGGACAGACGGGAAAAAGCGAAGGTATTCACCTTCGACCAAAACATTAAATCGATTACCGATCTACATAGCGGGCAATTGTTACCGGGTATCGTAAACAACATAACCAATTTTGGCTGCTTTGTGGATATTGGCATCAAAGAAAGCGGACTCATACATGTATCCAACCTTTCAGATACATTTGTTAAGGATGTAAATGAACATGTTCATTTGCATCAACAAATAATAGTGAAGGTTTTAGAAGTCGATGTACCTAGAAAGCGTATTCAACTAAAGCTGCATAAATAGTTCGGCTAATGCTCAAAATAGCCTACCATCCTATATATAAACATCCATTGCCAGATGGACACCGTTTTCCTATGATGAAATATGCGCTTCTACCACAGCAATTAATACATGAAGGTACCTGCACGGAATCTAATTTTTTCGAACCTGAAATTCCGAATGACAAACATATTGTAGCCGTTCACGATCCCGAATATTTTTACGATTTGTTGAATATGATGATTTCAGCAAAAATGTCTCGTAAAATTGGTTTTCCAATATCGGAAGATTTAGTAGAACGAGAACGCATTATTGCGGATGGCACTATAAAAGCCTGCGAATTTGCATTAAAACATGGCATTGCAATGAACATAGCTGGCGGAACCCACCATGCATATAGCGACCATGGCGAGGCTTTTTGCATGTTAAATGATCAAGCTATTGGTGCCAAATATCTATTGAATAAAGGTCTGGTAAAAAAAATTCTTATTGTAGATTTAGATGTTCACCAAGGTAATGGTACAGCAGAAATCTTTCAAAACAACAAACATGTTTTTACCTTTTCAATGCATGGAGCAGGAAATTATCCGTTTAAAAAAGAACAATCAGATTTAGATATTCCATTACCAAAAGATACCGACGATAGAACATATCTCTTCATTCTAAAAGATCACTTACCCAAATTAATTGATACAGTGAAACCAGATTTCATCTTTTACCTCAGTGGCGTTGATGTTCTTGAAAGTGATAAATTGGGCACACTTAGTCTTACTTTAGATGGATGTAAGAAACGAGATCAATACGTACTTGACACTTGTCGAAAATTGAAAATCCCTGTTCAATGTAGTATGGGTGGCGGGTATTCCAAAGACATTAAAATTATTGTGGAAGCACATGCAAATACGTTTCGGTTGGCGCAATCTCTATATTTTTAGATCGATTTACCACGTATACAACTCAAAATTATTTTATACAAGTTATTTTCAAATTCCCCAGGCGCTTAAATTTAAGGTATGAAAAAAATTAGTTATACTCTTTGTTCTAATTTATAGCTCAACATTATGTGCCCAAAATGTAGCTACAGATTCAACACAAACACGATGGAATATGTTTACCTCTGATGTTGGCAATATCTTCAAAGGTGTGGGTTATTCTTATGCAAGACCGTTTCATTGGCAAGTTCAGCAATGGGCACAATTTGGCGCTGTTATTGGTGGGACTGGTTTAGTATATCTATCTGATGATGACACATCAAGGTTTATACGAAACAACAGGGAAGGTGTTCCAAAATTCTTACGTGATTATGGAGAGATTTATGGAAGTCCTGAAAATAATTATATAGCAACATCTGGTGTATATTTTGCTGGATTGATCACTAAAAATGAAAAACTAAGAAGAACAGAAGTACTATTGATTTCATAGGCCACCTCGGCCGGACTTTTACAACAAGTGCTAAAATCGGTTCTAGGTAGGGCAAGACCTTTAGCTAACTTAGGCAAGGAAACCTTTGACCCTTTTAATTCCAGTAGAAACTTTCATTCTTTTCCATCGGGGCATGCTCTGTTGGCTTTCACCAATGCATATGCTATTGCAAAACAATTTAAAAATCCATGGGTAAAAGCAAGTATTTACACCGTGGGTGTTATTCCCGGTATATCGAGAGTTTGGGATGGTCAACATTGGTTAAGCAATATGGTTTTTGCATTCGCAATAAGTATTGCTACTGTCGAATCAATAGATAGATATCTAGACAAAAAAACATGACGAGAAATATAACAGCCAACAAAAATTGGTAAGTTGGAACTTAAATTTTGGTCCGGGTCAAATGGGTATTACCATCAATTTCTAAATTAAAAAGTCCTATTTTTTAAGGATTAATTTTTCATTGATGTTTTGTTAAACTTTCAGTACTTTAGTCTAATACCTAAAATCCAAACCAATGAAATTGTTAATTCGCTTATCCTGTCTTCTCTTTACAATTATTAGCCTATCACAAACACCGTCTGAAATTAAATCTCCTACACTTGTTGAAGCAAGTGCAAAAGAAGTAGGGATATCAACAGAACGTCTTTCAAAAATTGACGCTATGATTTCAGCAGAAGTTACTAATGGCAATATTCCTGGGGCTGTTGCCTTAATCGCACGCAAAGGAAAAATTGTATTTCATAAATCCTATGGATTGGCAAATGCAGAAAAGAAAATACCATTAGAAAAAGATGCCATTTTTAGAATAGCTTCCCAGACAAAAGCGATAACATCAACAGCAGTGATGATGCTGTGGGAAGAGGGAAAGTTTCAGTTAGATGACAATATTTCCAAATACATTCCTGAATTTGGTGAAGCACAAATACTAGTTACTTTTAATGAAGCTGACGGAACTTACACTACTAAACCTGCTGAAAATCAAATAACGATTAGAGATTTGTTAACCCATACTTCAGGTATTGGCTATGGAGTGATTGATGGAGATGAACGATTTAAGAAAATATATGCAAAAGCAGGAATTACCGATTTATTCACAACAGAAAAAATCACCATTGCAGAAAGTGTTAAAAAATTGGCTGCCTTACCCTTACATCATGAACCAGGTGAAGCTTTTACCTATAGCGAAGGATTAGATGTTTTAGGATATTTTATCGAAGTTATTTCTGGTGTATCCTTCGATGAGTTTCTAAAAACAAGAATCTTCGAACCATTGAACATGAAAGATACTTGGTTCTACCAACCGAAAGAAAACTATAATAGATTGGTAGCAGTGCAAAAAAAAGAAAATGAAAAATGGGTAAAATACCCTGTCACCTTTTACGACACAGACTATCCAATTAAAGGGGCAAAAACTTTCTTTTCTGGTGGTGCCGGCCTTTCGAGTACAGCTAAAGACTACGCTACATTCTTACAAATGTATTTGAACGAGGGTGAATTGAATGGAGTACGACTTTTGAGTAGAACTACGGTAAGAAGCATTTTGGGCAATCAAATTGGAGCTATTTGGGATGGTCCAAAAAACCACGGACTAGCGTTCTCAATAGTAAATGAAAAAGGTGAAATTGCTGGCGGTTTAGGAAGTACCGGAACCTTTGAATGGGGCGGTTATTTTAATACCCAATATTTTGCCGACCCAAAAGAAGATGTAATTGGTATATTAATGAAACAAACCCAAGGTCCTATAGACGATAATACTAGCTGGAAGTTTAAACAAATGCTTTTCTCTTCAATTGATGATTGATTGTGATTAGCAATTGAAGAGAAAATTATAAATATTGGATGCTTAAAAAACGTATCTAAGCATCCAACAAATATAATCCTAATTTTATTTTCCAATAAGGCATTTGTTCTTCAAAAAATTCAAAATAATCTTTTAGTCCGTTTGCTTCGACCAATTCAGATTTAGCAATTTCTATTTGTGAGACTTCTTTAGCACTAACAAATTGATTCAAATCTAGCTCCTCACCTTCGGCATGTTTTTTCATGAGGTGACCGTAAATTGTATTCTCAGAAAGGTTTCTTGCTGTTGCAATTTCAGAAACTGTTAACCCTTCAGAGAATAAATCGAAGGTTTGCTGGTGCGTTGCTTTTTTTGATTTTTTAGTAGGAGCGTGTTTGGCAATTTCCTTAATAAATATTTCGGCGTACTTTTCTAATTTAGCTTGCCCTACACCAGAAACCTCCATGAATTCTTTTTGATTTTTCGGCAATTTGAGTTCCATATCCTTTAAACTGGCATCACCAAAAACAACATAAGCGGGCACACCTTGATCCTCGGCAATTCGCTGCCTTAAAAGCCGAAGTTTTTCGAACAGTCCTGTTTTTGAAGTCTTCGCCTTAGCTGTACTTTTCTTCTTTTCTTTTTCCGTTTGCAAGATTGCCAACTGAATTTTTTTATTTGAAAACAGCACCTCTTTTGCTAATGGTGTTAAACCTAATCGAGCGCCTTCCCTAAAATTAATATCCAATACACCTTGGTTCAATAACTGAATAACATACTGTTGTAAGTCTAACCACGAAACATCTTTAATAGCGCCATAGGTTTTAATATTCTGATATCCTCGCTCTAATACCTGAACATTCTGTGCTCCCCGTAAAACATCTATGACCATACCCATAGGTTCACGTTCTCGCAATCGTGCAACGCCAGAGCATACTTTCTGCGCCAATAACGTAGCATCAAAATATGCTGGTGGGCTTGAACAGATATCGCAATTCCCACATCCTTTGGTCCCTTGCTCTCCAAAGTAGTTTAACAATGCTATACGGCGGCAACTCAGTGCCTCCGCAAATTGCTGCATTCGTTCTAATTTAGCATATTCTACATCTGCATTTTCACTTTGATTGATAAAACGGCGTAGCTGAGCTACATCTGCAAAACTGTAAAAAAGCAAGGCATGGGCAGGGAGTCCGTCACGGCCACCACGACCTATTTCTTGATAATAACCCTCAATATTTTTCGGAAGGTTATAATGTATAACCCAACGTACATTACTCTTATCTATTCCCATACCAAAAGCAATTGTTGCAGCAATTATGGGAACTCTATCTGTAATAAATTCTTCTTGTACCTTAGACCGTTCTTCTGATGACAAACCAGCATGATAAGCCTTGGCTTTAAATCCGGCCTTTTGTAATTTTTGAGCAATAGCTTCAGTACTTTTTCGGCTTAAACAATAGATGATTCCGCTTTCGTTTGGGCGGTCATCTAAAAAATCGAGTATATGCTTAATTCGGTCTTGCGCAGGTTTGACATCTAAATATAAATTAGGCCTATTAAACGACGCCAAATGTCGTTCTGCATTCGGAATTTTTAATTGGTCGGCAATATCATCTTGTGTAGTTCTATCAGCCGTTGCCGTAAGTGCCATGACCGGAATATTCGGAAAACGTTTTTTTAAACTACCCAACTGGGTATAGGCAGGTCTGAAATCATGACCCCAAGACGAAATACAATGAGCTTCATCTACCGCAAATAAACTAATCTTTAATTTTTCTAATATAGAATCAAAGAAACCTAGGCTTTCAGGAGCAACATAAAACAGTTTCAATTCGTCCTTTTCTAATTTTTGCAAAATTACCTGTCTAGTTTCTTCCGATTGAGAACTATTGTAATATGCAGCAGCGATACCATTGGCCTGTAATACATCAACCTGATCCTTCATTAAAGCAATTAGTGGTGAAATTACAATTGCCGTACCCTCTAAAGCTAAAGCCGTCAACTGATAACAAAGCGATTTACCCCCTCCTGTCGGCATAATTGCCAACACATCTTTTTTGTTTAAAGCATCCTCAATAATAGGTAATTGATTCGGTTTAAAGGAATCATAACCAAAATGGGTTTTTAATAAAGGAAGTAATTGTTGTACTGTTGAAGTCATATGGTGCAAAAATAGTGTTTGAAAACGTCTTTAGAAGAATACGAAGCAAACTGTTGTATTCGTATTTCGAACCAACAGATCACTTCGTTGTACCTCCTGATAAAAACGTATTCTTTATTTACCCAACATCAACAACTCATTACACCTAATCTCAGTGATATATCGTTTCTCACCTTCTTTAGTTTCGTATGAGCGGTGTGTGAGTTTACCTTCGATAGCGACTTGTTTTCCTTTAGTTAAATAATTCTCTACAATCTCTGCAGTCTTTCCCCAGGCTACAATATTATGCCATTGTGTATCATCAACTTTTTCACCCTTTGCATTTTTGAAACTATCGGTTGTGGCAATTGAAAATTTAGCCAATTTTGTACCACCTTCTAAGTTTACAATTTCTGGGTCCTGACCCAAGTTTCCAATCAACTGTACTTTGTTTTTTAGTGCGTTCATCTTAAATAATTTTATCGTTAAACAGTTCATACTACCAAGCCGCGTTGACTTGACACTGCAAACCTAAAACACACAGCAATTATTATTCGGTTTCTAAACACTTACTATCGTTTGTTATCGTTTACAGTCGTTTAAAAACTTATATAATGTTTATTACCAGGTAATTACTTATTCAAATTAGATAATAAAATAATTTCTGATTCAATGAAATTATGCCTTCTAAATGGTAATTAATGGGAAAGAATAAATTTTCAACCTATCATAGAATGAAATAAATAACAAAGTAATGTATATATTACATATATTTAAATGTAGTATAAACACTTTATCATGACGGCCACACTTTTAAACTTTTCCAAAAGCTTTATTTTTATCACAGCCCTTTTTTTTACCTCGGCAACAATTGCACAAGACGGAACAATCTATCCACTTGCAGCCCCTGATGAACCAACGGCCATTCCACTCAATACAGGTGGAGTTGAAAACCAGCCTTCTTCCGAGACTTGGTTTCGACAATGGGGAGACCCTATGGCTCGAAATATAACCGAAGCAACACTAACTCCTTTTTTACCCAATCCTGAAAAGGCCAATGGTACAGCGGTAATCGTAACACCAGGAGGAGGTTTTATGTGGCTCTCCATGGGCAATGAAGGCTGGGAAGTAGCGGAAGCACTGGCTGAGCAAGGTATTGCAGCATTTGTTTTAAAATACCGCCTTAAACCCACCGATGAATCCCTTGAAGATTTTAAGGCCTGGATGAATCGACCAAGACCAATACCCTCCGATACTTCGGATACTTTAAAGAATACACCTCCACCAAGTACTCAGCAACGTGACCTATCTGATCAGTTGGAGGATGCAGAAGCAGCCTATGCCATGATAATAGACCGAGCTGATGAGTGGGGAGTAGACATAAATAGAATTGGAATGATCGGATTCTCTGCCGGCGCAGGACTTACCATGCATTCAACCCTAAATTCCAAGACCATGAAGTTGGCTTTTATTGGTCCTATCTATGGCGGTATGGGTCCTGTAGATGTACCAAATAGTGCTCCACCTATGTTTAACATTATTGCAACGGATGATTTTCTTTTCCGTGGACAATTTGGGGTAATTGAATCTTGGTACAAAGCAGGAATTCCAGTTGAGTTCCACCTTTACCAAAATGGCGGCCACGGTTTTGGTCTAGGAAATCCTAATCGAACAAGCAACCGTTGGTTCGATTCCTTTATGCATTGGCTTGAGGTCAACAAATTTCTGGAAGCCAATATTATTAAGAAATCTAAGTAAATCATAATGTTTTTAAAAACATCTAATTATCCATTGTTCGTTCAACTTTGGAAATAAACATTGGAATAATTGAAATTATCATCAATACATTAAAGGTCATTGATAACCAACAAAACCGCCAATATATAGAACTTGTCATCCTATTTTTTACGATACAACCACCAATTCATATCTCTTGTTACTTCAAAACCCAATTTCTCATAAAGCGGAATTGCAAGATTTCCTTTATTGGTATGTAAAATAGGTTTCTTATTCTCTTTTAAAATTTCTTTTGTAGTATGCGCAATTAACTGTTTCGCCAACCCTTTTCTCGTATAATCAGGATGCGTTACAACGGCGCTTACTTCTATAAACAGATTGGTTTGCATTCGTTGACCAGTTATTGACACCAATTTACCATTTTTAAATATCCCAAAATAGTTACCCATTTCATAAGTTCTTTTTCTATAATAACCAGGCATTACCAACCAAATTAAATTATAGATTTCTTCGATAAATTCTTGACCTAAAGGCACAATGTCTTCGGATATTTGAACGTCTGCCAGTTCATTTAAAACCATCTGACAACCATTAACTTTCTTCTCTAAGAAGACTTTATCATCATCTATAATAGGTGTTTGCTTCTCTGAAACTAAAAAGAAATGATCCGTAGTTTTTAGATATTGATTTGAAGCTTTCGCTGTTTTTGTTTCATCGAAGAATGCACCAAAGGTGCACACCTCTGCTTTGTAAAATTGAACTCCGTCAAATTCTTCAATAAATTTTTTATGGGTTTCTATTAAGGAATACCATACCGGGTTTTTAAGTTGTTCTTCTAATGCTTTCATTAGAATAAATATAAAAAAGATTACTAGAGAAATAATAATTCATCAAAGCTTTCATCAACAATCTATACCTCATTATCCATTGACATTAATATCTGAAATTCCTCTACAAATAACCCTACTTCAAACCCATCCATTAAGGCATGATGCACATGTATAGAGACTGGCATTGTTCTATTTTCGCCATCACCAGTCATCTTACCGAAAGAAATCTTAGGACAGCTATCTTCAAATTTGAAATGCCGTGCATGAGAAACCGATGTGAAATCGAGCCACGGCATACTAGAACAGTGTATTACATTATCTCCGCACGTTGGTAGCACTAGCCCATTTGACTGTCTAACCTCATCAATTACAGATTTTGCTTCATCCCTAAATTCTTTAAAATCTTCTTTATATTCGATATAAGAAAAACCGAACGTACCATCATTTCTACCAATAGTTGGTGAAGCGTGAACGTATTCATACTCAAACACTTTACCATCTTCTATTCTATATTTAAACGGATCAATTTTATTGGCAGCCTTTAATGTTCTATGAAGGTAAACCAAGAAAAATGAGTTGCCCGTTTTTTTAGCAAACTCATATGCTTTAGAGCAATTAACTTTTACCGTAACACCATGAAATGGCTCATCGAACTGTGAAAAAAAATTGAAGTGGCCAGCCCTTTTCCATTCATTTATATTTAATTCCTTCTTCATTAATTTTCTATTACACCTTTTATTTCTTGTTATCTCTTGTGGCAATAAATATACAGCCTACGTGTCATATTTCAAATAAACTTCATACCAACTACACAAAAACCAATTGATAATTTTTAACAATTCATAATCCCTTTATCTATCAAAAGAAGTATTTTTTCCCTACCTTAAAACTTCTAAATTTTTAATGGCAATGGATTTCAATTTAGTAGACAATGAGTCAAAAAAAAGATATGAAGCCAATTTCGATGTTTACCCTGTCTACATAGAATATATAAAAGCCCAGGATAAAATATATTTAACCCATACTGAAGTGCCAAAATCCATGGAAGGAAAAGGTGTTGGTTCTGCCTTGATCCTTAAAGTTTTGGAGAAAATTGAAAAACAGAATTTAATATTGATTCCTTTGTGCCCTTTTGTTGCGCTCTATTTAAAAAGGCATCCAGAATGGAAAAAGCTGGTTTTGAAAGGAATAAACATAGATGCATAAAATATGGAGAAAGAAATTATAAAAGAATATACCAACGGTGAACTTGTTGTGGTTTGGAAACCGAAAAAGTGCATCCATTCGAAAGTGTGTGTTCATATGCTTCCTAAAGTTTATGACCCAAACAAGCGACCTTGGATTACACCTGAAAGTACCGATACATCAGCTTTAAAGTCACAAATAAATGCATGCCCTTCTGGAGCACTAACCTATTACATGAAAAACGAAAAAATGGAAGAAAATCAAATAAAAGACCAATGCACTACAGATATTATTGTTGCAAATAATGGTCCGTTAAAAATTAAAGGTAACCTACAAATTCAATTGGCCTCTGGCGAAATTGTCACAAAAGAAGGTACTACCGGTTTTTGTCGTTGTGGTGTTTCTGAAAACAAACCATTTTGCGATGGCTCCCATAGAAAAATAGAATTTATTGGATAACAGAACAATAGTACTTACAAATGGAATTAGCCATACATAATTGGATGCGTGCAGAATCTTTAGAACACACGCTTAATAGAATTAAGAAATTAGATTATACTCATATAGAAATACAGGGTGCCCCAGAGAGCTATGACACTCAAAAGGCACAATTACTTTTAGACCTCTATGGCATTAAGTGCTGGGGATCTGTTACCCTTATGCTTGAGCAGCGAAATTTATTGGCCAAAGATCCAGCTCAACGAAAAATGTCCATTCAATATGTGAAGGACGTAGCTAAAATGGTGTATGAACTAGGCGGTTCTGTTATTTCATTAGTTCCCGCAACCGTAGGTAAAATAGTGCCCGATGCAAGGCCAGACGAAGAATGGGAATGGGCGGTTGAAGGGATTCAAGAAATTTACAAATACACAGAAGACCATGGACTGAAAATAGGCATTGAACCGATTAACAGATTTGAAACCTATTTTATTAACCGGGGCGAACAAGCTTTGGCATTGGCAGAAGCAGTTGGCCCAAACTGCGGAGTTTGTCTAGATACTTTTCATATGAACTTGGAAGAGGAAAATATGTTCAATACCATGAAAAAAGTCGGCAAACGTTTGGTGAATTTCCACGTTGCCGATAATAATCGAATGGCACCTGGCATGGGGCACCTCAACTGGCCCAAAATTATTGGTACGTTAAAAGAAATTGAATATGATAAAGTCCTCTCAGTAGAATTTTGCGCACCATTAGACCGTACACCTGCGAATCCGTATCCGAATTCAATTGAAACCAATCCTGAAGGACTAACTGCCGAACAAAAGAAGTTTTTAGAGGACCATGGTAGTTCTGCGGTTACCGATGAATTTTATACCATGCTGACCAAAAAATCAATCGATACCTTAAAAGACCTTATTAAATGAAAATAACCAACATAGAAGCGTTCTGGTTACGCTGTCCTATCCCAAAAGAGAAACAACATTTTTCCGATTATGGTCTATTGACGAATTTCGATATGACTTTGGTCGTAGTTACCACAGATACCGGACTTCAAGGATTTGGAGAAGCTAAAGCAGCTGTTGGTTCATCAGGTTCGTGCACTTCAATTGTAAGCTGCATTGAAAATGAACTAAAGCCACAATTAATAGGTAAAGATGCCAGAAACATATCTCGTATTTGGGAACATATCTATAATGGAACAAGAGACCATTACTCGCTGTCTCGTGGACGCAAGTTTCCGATTTTAGGTAGAAGAGGATTAACGATTTCTGCCATGAGTGGTATCGATACCGCTTTATGGGATATTAAAGGAAAAGCCTTAAGCGCACCGGTAGTTGACTTATTAGGTGGCAGCTGTCGCGATAAAATGCCCGCTTATGCCAGTGGTGGTTGGGCAAAAGCAGAAGCTATTGGCGAACAATTAGTAAGCTACACATCAAAAGGATTCAGTGGCGTAAAAATGCGTGTTGGCATTATGGACCAAACCGTTGCCGAAAGTATTAAGCGTGTTAAGGCTGCACGAGAAGCATTACCGGACCATATTAAATTAATGACCGATGCACACGGTACTTTTAGTGTGCCTGAAGCCAAACAGTTCGCCAAAGGTGTGGAAGATTGCAACGTGTATTGGTTCGAAGAACCTATAAGTCCCGATAACAAAATAGGGACCGCAGAAATACGCGCCAACACATTTATACCCATTGCGGCAGGCGAAAGTGAATACACCGCTTTTGATGTACGCGATTTGATCGCAGAACGCGCACTGGATGTATTACAACCAGATTGCGCAATTATAGGAGGTATCACCGAAGCAATGCGTGTATCGCATTTGGCACATACCTATCAGTTAGAACTGGCTCCGCATTGTTGGGGGTCTGCATTTTCATTTATGGCGGGTCTCTCAGTTGCCTTTGCATCACCTTCTGCAAACGTTATTGAATTTTCTTTAGGCGGTAACCCAATGATGTACGATCTGGTGAAAGAAAATATAACCGTGGACAAGGAAGGTATGCTCACCGCTCCTGAAAAACCAGGATTGGGACTTACTCCTAATTGGGATTTTGTAAAAGACTTTAAACAATAAATTATGGCAAAAGCAGTACATATAAATCACGTAGCACTCGTAGTTAGCAATTTAGAAGAAGCTTGTAAATTTTATGAAGAAGAGTTGGGTTTAGAAGCTATACCTGCATTTCTATTCGATTACCCAACGGCGTTCTTTAAATTTAATGAAGAGCAGCAATTGCATTTGACCGAATGGGAAGACACCTATTCTTTTAGAGGTCATATCTGTGTACAGGTAGATGACATCAACACCATTTTCTTTCGGATGAAGGAATTAGGTGTAATTGATATAAAACCATGGGGGAAAGTTCGTCAACTACCTGATGGTGCCATTCAAATGTTCGTGCGTGACCCATCAGGAAATTTGGTAGAGTTATCTTCTGTTCCTGGAGCCTACATTGACCCAAAAATATTTAAGGATGAATTGTTCAAGGATGGAATTTATGTCTCCGGAAGAAATGATTTCCGTGGTTACAAATCTAAAGACGCCACCCTTTATCATAAATCTAATGACTAAGAACATACTTTTATTAGAAACCGTTGCTGATGAAGCAATGCAACTATTGGAAGCTGCTGAGGATATTCAGATTTTGAAAGGTTTTGATGAAACAATGCAACAGCATCATATTTCAAAGGAAAGAATCGATGGAATTATCACAAGGGGTAAAGGTCAAGTTCGTGCCGATTTAATGGATAAACTTACCCACTTACAAGTAATTTCTAGATGTGGCGTAGGATTGGATAATATTGATGTATCTGAAGCTTCTAAAAGAAATATCAAAGTAGTAAACGCCCCTAATTCGAACGCCGATACCATCGCAGAACATACCATCGCCCTTTTATTAATGTTACAGCGAAATCTTTATTCTGCCATTACCATGGTAAAAGAAAACCGTTGGACAGATAGAGGCACCTATGTTGGTGATGAAAGTCACGGTAAAACCTTAGGGATTATCGGCATGGGGAATATTGGAAAAAAGGTCGCGAAAATTGCAACAGCTTTGGGGATGAAAGTTGTCTATTGGAGTGCTAATAAGGAAACCGTCCCCTACCCTTTTTTAGACTTTGACACACTTTTAAGTACTTCAGATAGTATTAGTCTACATCTCCCCTTGACACCGAAAACAGAGAATCTATTAAATTCTTCGGCATTTTCAAAAATGAAATCCAATGCTTTATTAGTGAACACCGCAAGAGGTGGAATTATTGACCAAAAAGAATTGTACGGTGCTTTGCGAAATAACAAAATAGCAGGTTTCGCTGCAGATGTTTTAGCTCAAGAACCGCCCGATATCAACGACCCACTTTTACAATTAGATAATGTTTTAATCACCGCTCATTTGGGCAGTTTAACAAATACTACCTATACCAAAATGTGCACGATGACCGTAGAAAATACGTTGGCCATTTTACGAGACATAGCACCTATGAAGCATTGCATATTTAACCAAAAAGAATTGGAACGTAACTAATTTTAGCATGAATCATTTCAAAAAGCACATACTCACTTTTAGCCTTATACTAACTTCATTTGTACTGAAAGCACAACTTACCGTTAATAAAGACCGATTGGAAAAACGAATCATGGATTTGGCACAATTCGGAATTCAAGAGAATGGTGAAACAGAACGCGTAGCTTTTAGTGATGCTGATATAGCCGCACGGCAATGGGTTATTTCTCAACTTAATGAAATGGGATTGGACACCCAAATAGATGTTGCAGGTAATGTAATTGGAATTAGAAAAGGAAGTGGCAAAACAAAAAAAAACATTTCGTTTGGATCTCACATAGACCGCGTACCTAATGGCGGTAATTATGACGGATGCGTAGGTTCTATGGCGGCTTTGGAAGTACTTAAAGTGTTAACTGAGCAGAAAATAAAAACAAAACATCCTTTGGAAGTCATTATTTTCTCCAATGAAGAAGGGGCAGTAATGGGTAGTAGGGCCATGGCGGGTCATTTAAGCAAAACAGCCTTCCCCATAAAAAATGCTACCGGATATACGGTAGCGGAAGGAATCATGCGTTTAGGTGGGGACACCACAAAAATAGCCGAAGTAGCCCGTAAAAAAGGAGACATCGCGGCTTTTCTTGAACTGCATATTGAACAGGGAGGAACATTGGAAAAGGAAAAATTGGAAATTGGCATCGTTGAAGGTATTGTAGGGCTAAAATGGTGGGATGTTGAATTTAATGGTTTTGCCAACCATGCTGGCACAACACCAATGAATGCACGAAAAGATGCGCTTTTAGCGGCATCACAGTTTATTATTGCCGTAAACGAAGTTGCCAATAGCTTTGACGGTGCACAAGTTGCTACTGTAGGTAGAATTTCAGCTGAGCCCGGTGCGCCAAATGTGATTCCGGGCAAGGTTACGACAAGTTTAGAGATACGTGATCTTTCTTCTGAAGTTATTGAAAAAGTATATCAAGAAATTGAAAAGCGCGCTTTAGAGATTAATAAAGCATCGAGTGTAGAAATTAAGTTTTTCCCTTTGGATACAACAGCCGATCCTGCAATTATGGATGCTTCTATTCAGAACGAGATAGAAAAAAGTATCAATTCGCTTGGACTAAGCTATAAGTCTATGCCCAGTGGTGCTGGTCATGATGCTCAAGACATGGCACTAATTGCACCTACGGGAATGATATTCGTTCCGAGCAAAGGTGGCATTAGTCATTCTCCAAATGAATTTACTTCTGCTTCCGATATGGCGAACGGCGCCAATGTATTATTGAAAACTATTTTGGCTTTGGACAAGAAGCTTGACTAAATGGATGATAATAAACCCATACGAATTGAAATTAGTTTAGATGCAGCAGTGAAAGAAGTATGGCAAGCATTGACCAATGTTATCCAAATGCGTAAATGGTACTTTGAAAATATACCCGATTTTAAACCCGAAATAGGTTTTGAAACCCGATTTATAGTACATAGCACAGAACGATATTTTACCCATATTTGGAAAGTCACGGAGGTAATTCCATTTAAAAAAATCACTTATACTTGGAACTTTGAAGAATGTTCAGGTACAAGCGAATCAATCTTTGAAATGACAGAAGAAAATAATACCACTCGTTTAAGACTCAAAAGTCAAGTTCTTAAACCTTACCCTAAAGATATTCCTGAATTTAAAAGAGAAAGTGGCGAAGCCGGATGGGATTATCTGATTAATGAAAATTTGGTAGAATTTTTACAGAAATCTAGTGATTTACAAACACCTTTCTTCCTCTTATAATTACTATTTTAGAACAGTCAAACCAAAGCACATATTCTAATGAAAAAACTACTATCTCTTTTAGCTGTATCACTTTTACTTTGCAGTTCAATAATTACTGCTCAAACCCAAAAAGACCTTATTGAGGCCATTGAAAAAGAAGGCAATGAAAATTCACAGCTTGAACAACTTGCCTATGAAGTATTGGACTTGAACGGACCAAGATTAGTAGGAACCCCAGAAATGAAATCTGCTCATGATTGGGCTGTAAACACCTATGAAAAATGGGGCATATCTGCCGAAAACCAACAATGGGGTACTTGGAAAGGTTGGCAACGTGGCATCACCCATGTTGACATGGTATCACCTAGAATTGCTTCACTTCACGCAACACAATTAGCTTGGAATCCAAGTACTAGTAAAAAAGGAGTTACGGCTCCACTAATCACACTACCAAACTTCGCCGATTCTTTAGCCTTTGTAAAATGGCTTCCTTCAGTAAAGGGTAAAATTGTTATGGTAAGCATGTTACAACCTACTGGTCGACCAGATGAGAACTGGGAAAAGTATGCAACCAAAGAATCTTTTGAAAAAATGAAGTCTGAACGAGATTCACTAGAGAAAATTTGGCGTCAGAATATTAGTAATACGGGGTATACCAGTAGAAATATCAACGCTGCTTTTGAAAAATCAGGTGCCGTAGGTATCGCCCAATCAAGATGGTCTGAAGGGTTTGGAGCGAATAAAATATTCAGTGCAGGAACAGAAAAGATTCCAGTAGTGGATATATCGTTAGAAGATTATGGTATGTTATACAGAATGGTTGAACATGGAGCCAATCCGCAAATAAAAATTGTAGCTGAATCAAAAGACCTAGGTATAGTACCCACGTTCAATACTATCGCTACCATACCAGGAACAGAATTCCCCGATGAGTATGTAATTCTATCGGCACATTTCGATTCTTGGGATGGCGCAACAGGTGCAACCGATAATGGTACGGGAACTATCACCATGTTAGAAGCGGCCCGTATTCTTAAAAAAGTATATCCTAACCCTAAACGAACCATCTTAATTGGGCATTGGGGAAGTGAAGAACAAGGATTGAACGGTTCTAGTTCGTTTGTACAAGATCATCCAGAAATTGTTGAAGGAGTACAAGCTGTTTTCAATCAAGATAATGGTACGGGGCGTGTGGTGAATTTATCTGGACAAGGTTTTCTTCATGCCTATGATTACTTAGGGCGTTGGTTAGAGGCTGTTCCTGAAACGTATAAAAATGAAATTAAAACAACCTTCCCAGGTTCACCAGGTCGTGGCGGTTCAGATTACGCTTCCTTTGTTGCAGCCGGTGCACCTGCTTTTTCATTAAGCTCCCTAAGTTGGGATTATTGGAACTATACATGGCATACTAACTTGGATACATATGATAAAATCGTTTTCGATGATGTTCGCAATAATGCAATTTTAACGGCTATTCTTACCTATATGGCGTGTGAAGACCCTGAAAAAACATCACGCGAAAAAGCCGTTTTGGGCATAAATCCTAGATCGGGTGAAAAAGAAGAATGGCCAACACCAAGAACCCCGAAGCGTAATGGGGGTCAAGAATAAGATTTCAACATAAAAATGTCAAAAACCAACCACAATATGAAAACCATCAAACTTATACTACTACTGATCCTTATTTATCCTCTAGCACTACAATCGCAACGTAGAAAAAATAAGGTTACCGAGCCAACGATTAAACTGGAAGATTCACTTTTTCAAGGATTAAAATGGAGAAATATAGGTCCGTTTAGAGGCGGTAGAAGTGTTGCATCAACCGGTGTAGTTGGTCAACCAATGACCTATTATATGGGAACTGTTGGTGGTGGAATTTGGAAAACTACCGATGACGGAATTACATGGAACAATATTTCTGACGGATTCTTGAAAACTGCGACTGTAGGTGCCATTTCAGTATCCGAAAGTAATCCGAATATTGTTATTGCCGGTATGGGCGAGCATGCCGCTAGAGGGGTAATGACTTCTATGGGTGATGGTGTTTACAAATCTACCGATGCAGGAAAAACATGGAAACATATGGGACTGGGAAAAACCAGACATATTTCTGATGTTATCATAGACCCAACTAACCCCGATATTATTCTTATTTCTGCCCAAGGAGCACAATATGGCCCTTCATCGCAACGTGGTATTTATAAATCTATTGATGGTGGTGAAACTTGGAAGAATGTTCTTTTTATAGACAATATCACAGGTGCTTCTGCCCTATCCATGGATATGACCAACCCAACAATACTATATGCTGCAATGTGGCAACATAGACGTTTTCCTTGGACGATGGAATCTGGCGGTAAAAATTCTGGCATCTATAAATCTACCGATGGTGGTGATACTTGGAATCAATTAACCGAAGGACTTCCAAAAGAAATGGGAAAAATTGGAGTGTCCGTATCAAGAGCAAACCCAGAGCGGGTATTTGCTGTAATTGAGGCTGAAGGTGAAAAAGGAGGTGTCTATAGATCTGATGACGCGGGTAAGAAGTGGACATTAATTAATAAAGACAGAATCAATATTACGCGATCTTGGTATTACATGGAGATTTTTGCGGATACACAAAACGAAAATATAGTTTACGTACTCAATGCTCCAGTAACCAAATCTATAGATGGGGGTAAATCTTTTTCTCCACTATCCACTCCCCATGGTGATAATCACGATTTATGGATTGATCCTTTGAACAACCAGCGTATGATTAATTCTAATGATGGTGGTTCTAACGTTTCTAACAATGGAGGCAAAAGCTGGAGTACACAAGAAAATCAAAACACAGCACAATTTTACAGGGTTATTACAGATAATTTAGTTCCTTATACTATTTATGGAGGTCAGCAAGATAATTCTACAGTGGCCATAGCCTCTCGAACCAATGATTCTGGAATCGATTGGAAAGATTGGTATGCAGTAGCTGGTGGAGAAAGTGCATTTTTGGCCTTTGACCCAGACAACCCGCAATTAATTTATGGTGGAACATATCAAGGCAATATTGATAAGTGGGATGCAAATACCAAAGAATCTAAACCTATCAAAGAATATCCAGAACTTGGTTTAAGTATTTCACCCGAAGATGCAAAATATCGTTATAACTGGAACGCACCAATTATTACCTCACCACATAACAGAAAAACAATCTACCATGGTGGTAATGTAGTTTTCAAATCTACAGACGAAGGAAATAGCTGGTCTGTTATTAGTCCCGATTTAACACGAAACGAAAAAGACAAACATGGACTTGGTGGAGGACCATTTACGAACGAAGCTGCAGGTGGCGAAATATACAACACCCTTACCTACCTAACCGAATCTCCACATGAAGAAGGTGTTCTTTGGTCCGGCAGCGATGATGGCTTGGTATATATTACAAAAGACGGAGGTGTAAATTGGACCAACGTTACACCAACAGGCATTAAAGAAGGTATTATTAATAGCATTGAAGTATCTCCACATGACCCTGCAACCACCTATATTGTACTTATGCGGTATAAGTCGATGGATTTGGACAACTATATTTTCAAAACCACTGATTATGGAACAACTTGGACAAAGATTACCAATGGAATAACTGGCGATAACACATTTACCCGTGTTGTTCGTGAAGACAAAAAGGTAAAGGGTTTACTTTATGCAGGCACAGAAACAGGTCTTTTTATCTCTTTGGATGATGGCTTAAATTGGGAGCCATTCCAATTAAACCTGCCGATCACTCCAATTAATGACCTAACCATTCAAGATAATGATTTAGTTGCAGCCACTGCTGGTCGCGCATTTTGGATTTTGGATGATTTGGCTACGTTACAAAATATAAAAACACTCAAAAAAGAAGTAACTATTTTTCAACCCAAAGACACCTATTTGTTTATGGGTGGGTCAAGTGAAAAACCGGTTCCTGGACTTGGAAGTAATCCTAAAAGTGGAGTTACTTTTGATTATTACTTAAGCCAAAAACAAGATAGTACAGAGCTCAAATTAGAAGTATTGAAAGATGATGAAGTCATCCGTACCATTACCAACCAGAAACCGAAAGGCTTTAAATCATGGCCTGGAGGCCCTTCTAAACCGGCCATATTACCCTCTAAAAAAGGATACAATCGATTTACTTGGGATTTTAAAACTGAGAGTTTACCAGCTGTTGATAATGTGTTTGTTCTTGGTGGTCATGATGGTTCTACAGTAGGTCCAGGAGATTATACCTTAAAACTAACTTTAGGGACAAACACCACAGAAACTACCGTGAAAATTTCACCGAACCCAAAAGTAAAAAGTAGCCTAGCCGATTATGCAGAGCAACAGGAACTTTTAAAAACTATAGAAGCTACTGTGGTTGACATACATAATTCAGTAAATTCTATGCGTTCGGCAAGAGTACAATTGAAGGATTATACTAAACTTTTAAAGGATAATGAAAAAGCTGAATCCCTATTAAAACAAGGAGATATATTAATGAAACGAATAACAACTTGGGAAGAGAATTTAATTCAACCCAATCAAAAAACTTTTCAAGATGTAATCAATTTTGAAAATAAGTTAAACGCCCAACTATTAAATTTAAGAGGATACATAGATGTTGTAGAACCAAAAGTTACAGCAGGTGCCAAAATTAGATTACAAGACCTTTTAGCGCAATGGAGAACGTTTAAAACAGAACATAATACCCTCATTAATACAGAAATGGCAGCATACAATGAGACGTTTAGAAGTTTAGAAATTCCGGCACTAATATTATCCAATAAAAAATAGAAACGGCATAGTGAATACCCTAATTATTGACAAAACTTATAAAGGAGAAGATTTTACTAGAACTCGTTTGCCTAGAGCAGAATATGAAAATTGCGTATTTGAAGGATGTAATTTTTCCGAAGGATATATGGATAACCAGATATTCATGGAATGTGAATTTATAGAATGTAATTTAAGTAATGCAAACATTGTAAATACAACCTTTAAAGAGGTGAAGTTTTCACATTGCAAACTTATGGGAGTGGCTTTTAATACGTGCAATACGTTTTTAATGGACCTATCTTTTTTTGACTGTAATCTCAGTTATGCAATTTTTAATAAAATGAAACTTGTAGGGCAGTTCTTTGTTTCATGCAAACTTAATGAAGCAGAATTTTCAGATTGTGACCTAAGTAAAGTAACCTTTGACTCATGTGATTTAAATCGCACTATTTTTTCGAGAACGAATCTTGAAAAAACAGATTTTAGCACAGCTTCAAATTTTAGCATTGACCCCGAAAATAATAAAATGACTGGTGCAATTTTCTCAAGCGACAGTCTTGTTGGTTTGTTGCAAAAATATAAGCTTAAGATTGTAAAGTGATAAGCGTTTTATTAAAAGATGTGTTAAAACAGTATGTCGTAATTGAAAAGTTTGAATAAAAAGATTGAATCTATTTTAGATTTATAGTTAATAATCCAACTCCTACATACCATATACGAAGAAGATAATTATGGCTACTAACAAAAAACAAAATAATAAAAGCAATTCGGTTGCAGATGATGATGTTAATAAGCCTCACATACAGAAAAAAGAAAACAATACAGGTTTATCTGATAATTTAAAATCAGGAATTGAGAATCTATCAGGTTACTCTATGGATGATGTTAAAGTACATTACAACTCAAATAACCCAGTCCAATTAAATGCTCATGCGTATGCTCAAGGGACCGAGATTCATTTAGCTACTGGACAAGAAAAACACTTGCCTAACGAGGCTTGGCATGTTGTCCAGCAAAAGCAGGGACGGGTAATACCCACACCGCAGCCCAAAGTTAAGATAGATGTAAATGATGATGCGGGCGTAGAACAGGAGGCCGATGTGATGGGAGCAAATGAACAATCAGATAAATGAGCTAATTAGAAAATAAATAAGCCGAACTATTATCAAAATAATAAGAAAGGATCCCATTTCCGGGTTTGAAGACAAGATTAAATGTGAATATATAAATGGGATCATGGTTTGCCAGAGTAATTTTAAATTCTCTTGGAGCTTCAGCCAGATGGTTATGAGGTTCTATTTGGCGAACTATTTTTAAAAAACCGAAATTTACTTGGAATCAATATTTATATGGTCCAGAAAATTCTGATTACTATGATAATATGGGCCATGGTTTTAATAATATACTCATTGGGATGATTTTGTTGATATTTGTTATTATCCCGATTGTTGAATTAATTATTGATTAAACCAAAGTTGAAATAAGGGGTTAAAAAGATAACAAACATCAATAAAGTCTATAACCTTACTTAGAATTTTTAAATTTTCAATATCTAATATGAAAGTCTGTATTGCCGAAAAACCATCTGTAGCTAGAGAAATTGCTTCCGTTCTGGGGTCTACCACCAAACGTGATGGGTATTATGAAGGCAATGGTTATGCTGTAACGTATACTTTTGGGCATCTTTGTACGCTAAAGGAGCCAAACGATTATAAACCGCATTGGAAAAGTTGGGATCTTAACAATTTACCAATGCTACCAGAACATTTTGAAACCAAAGTATCTAAAGATTCTGGTATTCGAAAACAGTTTAAAATTATAAAACAATTATTCGATAAAGCTGATGTTGTTATCAATTGTGGTGATGCTGGGCAAGAAGGGGAATTAATACAACGCTGGGTTTTAAATCAAGCGAATTACAAAGGTAAGGTTGAAAGGCTTTGGATCTCTTCGCTTACAACCGAAGCCATAACAGAAGGTTTCAAAAACCTAAAACCATCTACAGATTACGATAATTTATATTACGCAGGTTTTTCTCGTGCTATTGGAGATTGGTTATTGGGCATGAATGCAACACGTTTGTACACTTTAAAACATGGTGGTTACAAACAAGTATTATCCGTTGGTCGTGTGCAAACACCAACATTAGCTATGTTGGTAAATCGGTTTAAGGAGATAGAAAACTTTAAACCCCAACCTTATTGGGAACTGCAAACCCTCTATCGCGATACTTTATTTAGCTACGAAGAAGGGCGTTTTCTTAAAGTTGAAGATGGAGAGAAGCTGGCTAAAATTGTAAAAGAGCACGATTTCGAAATAGTTTCTATTGCAAAAAAGGCAGGTAATGAATATGCACCAAAGCTTTTTGATTTAACAGGTTTACAAGTCTATTGTAATACGAAATTTGGATTTTCTGCAGATGAAACCTTAAAGATTGTCCAAAAGCTATACGAACAAAAAGTAGTTACATATCCTAGGGTTGACACCACCTTTTTGCCAAACGATATATACCCAAAAGCACCTGGAATCCTAAAGAATATAACCAATTATGCGGCTTTAACAGCACCTTTACAGGGCAATAAGTTAAAGAAAACTAAAAAGGTTTTCGATGATGGTAAAGTAACAGATCACCACGCAATAATACCAACTGGGCAGCAAATGAATTTGCCATACAATCAGCAACAGGTTTACGATATTATTGTACGACGTTTTATTGCTGTGTTTTATCCAGATTGTAAAGTATCTAATACGACGGTTATTGGAAAAGCTGAAAAAGTAAAGTTTAAAACTACAGGAAAAGAAATCTTAGAAAAAGGTTGGCGTGTTGTTTTTGAAACTCCAAATTCTTCGACTAAGGAATCTGGAATATTACCTGCATTTAAAAAAGGTGAAAGAGGGACACATGAACCGTTATTTTTAGAGAAGCAAACCAAACCTCCAAAGCAATTTACCGAGGCTTCACTACTGCGTGCTATGGAAACTGCAGGGAAACAGGTCGACGACGATGAGCTTCGTGAAATCATGAAAGAAAATGGTATTGGCCGCCCTTCTACACGTGCTAATATTATTGAAACTTTATACCGTAGAAAATATATAAAACGAAATAAAAAGCAAGTAATACCAACAGATACTGGCATTCAATTAATCGATACCATTCAAAATGAATTATTAAAATCTGCCGAGCTAACTGGTAAATGGGAAAAACAATTAAAAGACATTGAAAAAGGAACATTTAGTGCTGGAAGTTTTATTAAGCAAATGAAACAAATGGTAGATCGTTTGGTTTACGAAGTTAGAAGCGAAACTAAAAAAGCTAATATTTCGGCAGTACATAATAAACCTACTGGCACAAAGAAAATAGCAGCAAAAAAAACAAGTGGAATAGGATTAGAAAAATGCCCTAAATGTAATAATGGATCAATTCTTATAGGAAAAAATGCTTTTGGTTGTTCTGAATTTAAAAAGAACTGCGATTTTATTATTCCATTCATTTTTGAAGGTAAAAACATTTCAGAAAAACAATACATAAGAATGTTGCAGAAAGGATCGACCGTTAATTTAAAGGGGTTTAAAGTTGATAATACCACTATTGAAGGACTTATTAGACTTGATAAAAATTTTAAACTAAAATTGGAACCTAAAAAACAAGTAAACATTAAAAGTGTTCCAGTTTCCGCAAAGTCTAACGAAGAAAATAGTTGTCCAAAATGTAATAAAGGAACCATTATTAAGGGAAAAACAGCTTATGGTTGTACCCAATATAAAACGGGTTGCGATTTTAGGTTTAGTTACGAATCTGTTCGAGAAAAAGCAAAAGGACAACAACTAACCAAAGATTTGGTTTTTAAAATATTTAGAGGAAAATAAATATTTTGTTGTTCCTGTAAAAGTATAACTTGAAATGAGTGAATATGTAATAAGAAAAGTTGGTTTAAGAGGTAATGGAAATGGTTTGTACCTGTGTTCCTATTTATTTTTTCATTTACATTTTTATTTTCATCTGGTTTCCGTAGTCTAATGGGCGATTATGGAAAAACTTACGCTGATTCTAGTCTTTATGCAATTCCGATGGAGCATGTAAAAAACAATAGTAGAGTTAGAGAAGCATTGGGTGAAATTGAACCGATAAGAAAGATAGCTATTTTAAATGGGGCGGGACATTATTCAGTTAATTAGTTTATCACTTATTAATTAACTACTTGAGTATGTACCTCAATAGTTTTATTCAGCGGCACCGAAGGTTTACATATTAGTCCTTTGGACGTTCTTTAAATAATTAAAAACTGCTAAGCTTAGCATAAAGTAATTTCCTTATTTAGAATATTCTATTACCATTATAAATTTCAAAAAATAATGAATAAGATACACCATACTGCAATAATCTGCTCTAACTATACCATTTCCAAGCAATTCTATACAGATGTATTAGGCTTGGAAGTAATAAGAGAAGTATACCGGGAAGAACGTAAATCATATAAGCTAGATTTAGCCTTAAATGGTGAGTATATCATTGAATTGTTTTCCTTTCCCAATCCTCCAAAACGACCATCGAGACCAGAATCGTGCGGACTCCGGCATTTGGCATTTGAGGTAGATGATTTAGATAGAATCATAGCACATTGTACATCCTATGATGTAATTTCCGAACCCATACGAGTTGATGAATTCACTCAAAAGCGATTTACATTTATTGCCGATCCAGATGACTTACCTATTGAGTTTTACGAAAAGTAGGCAAAGCCGTTTGTTACCGTTTAATTTGTATATTGGCACAAACACTTGAATATGAAATTGATACTGTTATTATTCATTAGCGCTACCTGCTTATTATCCGCGCAAAATACATTGTCTTTTGAAGAAGGAATGACAAGTCCAGAATCCAATCTTAAAAATATAGAATGGCTTACCGGTCACTGGAAAGGAGAAGCCTTTGGTGGTATTGCTGAAGAAATATGGAGTCCGCCATTGGGAGGCGCTATGATGTTTTCATTTCGTCTGTTAGCTAATGGTTCCATTAGTTTTTATGAATTCGGACATATACTTGAAACAGACGGCACATTACTTCTTCAACTAAAGCACTTTAATGCTGATTTAAGTGGTTGGGAAGAAAAAGAAGAAACAATTGATTTTAAATTGCTAAAGGTAGAAGAAGACCGCTTTTATTTCGATGACTTCACCATAGAACGAATATCGGATAAGGAAATAAACATGTATGTAGAGGTAGGAGAAGAAGATGGCACCTCTAACGAGGTGAAATTTAATTACCACAGACAGTAATATGGAAAAGAAAAAATGTTTGGAATGTGGAAAGGAAGTAATGGGTCGAGTAGACAAAAAGTTCTGTAACGACTACTGCCGTAATGCCTACAACAACAAAGTTAATCCAGATAGTAAAAACCTAATTCGAAATATTAACAATCGACTTCGAAAAAATTACAAGGTTTTAGATAGTTACAAACTCACCGATGGTAAAACCAAAACTACGCGCACCCGTTTGCTGGATAAAGGTTTTGATTTTGATTATGTCACTAATCTATACACAACAAAAAAAGGAACTACCTATTACTTTTTATATGACCTTGGGTACCTTCCATTGGACAATGATTTTTTTATGATTGTAAAACGAGAGTAATTAGTAAAAAAAAGGCACTCATAGGAGTGCCATTAGCTATTAAAAATATAAAAATAAAACTACTTCCAGTTATGACCACTTAACTTAAGTGCTGCGATAACAATATCTTTTCTACTAATTTGACCTACTAGTATACCGCTTTTCATAACAGGTAATCTTCTTCTATTGTGTTGTGCAAAAATACCCGCAGCATCAAAAATTGAAGTATCATGAGGTATCGTCTCTACAGATTTAGTCATGAAATTTTCAACACTTTTATCTAATATTGGTTGGTTAAAATAGCGGCTTTCAGAAATTTGCTTCATACAATCTGCTTCCGAAATAATACCGACCAAAAACCCATTATTATCTAAAACGGGCCCACCTGAAATATGATGTTTGGCAAATTTTTCCATTACGGTCAAAATAGACTCATCTGGCGAAAAAGTGATTAACTTAGTCGTCATGTAATCGGCTACCAGAATTGGGGCCTCAAATTCTTTTTTAAATATCTTTCGAACGCCTTGAAAGCTTTTGATTCCCATAACAGTGTATTTAGAGGTTGATTACTAAAGATACTAAAAAATATCACTTTTACTAATAAAAGTCGATGTATGCAACTTATTTTTTAATAATTTATGACTTTATAAAAGAATATCATAATGATGAAAAAAACACCAACCATTCTAACTTTACTCGTAGTTATTCTTGCCGTCTATTGGAGCTTTCGTGCGCTCTTGCCCCAATACAAAGCAGATAATGCGGTTGTAGAAACTGAATTCTCTACAGATAGAGCCCTAATACATATAAAAGAAATTTCAAAAGAACCACATGCTGTTGGTTTTCCTGCACACGCTAAAGTACGTTCCTATATCGTCGCAGAGCTTCAAAAATTAGGCCTCGAAACATCTATACAAGAAGGCTACACTGCTGGCGATTGGGGTAACCTTAGCAAAGCAGTAAATATTCTTGCACGTATTCAAGGAAAAGAAGCTGGTAAGACTTTATTATTATTAAGTCATTATGACAGCAATCCGCATTCATCACTCGGTGCAAGCGATGCAGGCAGCGGAGTTGCCACTATATTAGAAGGCATAAGAGCTTTTCTGAAAACAAATCCAAATCCTAAAAACGATATTATCATCCTTATTTCCGATGCAGAAGAATTGGGTTTAAATGGTGCAGACCTGTTTGTCGACGAACATGAATGGTTAAAAGATGTTGGCCTAGTCTTAAACTTTGAAGCACGCGGTAGTGGTGGCCCAAGTTACATGCTTATGGAAACTAACCGTGGCAATAGCCGATTAATTTCAGAATTTATTACCGCGAATCCTGAATTTCCAGTAGCAAATTCATTGGCCTATAGCATCTACAAGATGTTGCCCAATGATACCGATTTAACCGTATTTAGAGAAGATGCCGATATAGAGGGGTTTAATTTTGCTTTCATCGATGATCACTTCGATTATCATACTGCAAATGACAATTATGAACGATTAGATAGAAATACATTAGCACACCAAGGAAGCTATCTTATGCCTTTATTAAATCATTTTAGTAGTATTGATTTAGGGGATTTGAAAAGCTTGAATGACAATGTCTATTTTAATGTACCGTTTTTTAAAATGGTCTCCTACCCTTTTACATGGATTGTACCCATGCTAATTCTTGCAGTTCTATTATTTATTATTCTTTTACTAGTAGGTTTTAAAAAGAAGGTATTAAACGGTAAGGATGTATTAAAGGGCTTTATACCCGTATTTTTCGCTCTGGGTATTAACGGTATCGTTGGTTTTTATAGTTGGTCGATTCTTAAATGGCTTTATCCGAGCTATAAAGATATTTTGCATGGGTTCACCTATAATGGTCATGCCTATATAATTGCATTCACACTTTTCTCCATAGCCACATGCTTCTACGCATACCATAGGTTTAAAGTAGTGAAAACAGCCAATTTATTAGTGGCACCTCTTTTTTTGTGGCTTATAATTTGTGGTCTATTAGCCGTATATCTTAAAGGTGCGGCATTTTTTGTTGTGCCGCTATTTAGTTTTATAGTTGCTCTTTATGTGCATATCAACCAAAAGAACCCGAATCCATTTTTATTGGTGTTTTTGGGAATACCGGCCCTATTTATTCTATCGCCATTCGTTAAAATGTTCCCTGTTGGTCTAGGTTTAAAAATGATGGTTGCCACAACCCTACTTACTACTTTAATTTTCTTTTTATTATTACCACTTATTACAAAATATCGTCAAAAAGCGGCATTAGCTTTTCTTAGTTTTTTACTCTTTGTAGGTTTTATGGCATCTGCTCATATGCAATCTAATTTTACAAAAGAAAGCCCAAAACCTACCAGCTTACTTTATGTCTTAAATGTTGATGAAAAAAAAGGTATGTGGGCAACGTATGAAAATGTACTATCTGATTGGACAAAACAATATATTACTGATGAAAATTATGTAGATAGTACATTGACAAAGAATACGATTAGCAGTAAATATGGCTCAAATTTCACGTATACCAATAAGGCCCCATTAAAGGAAGTACCAACGCCAAACATCGATATACAATTAGATACGGTTATAGGTACGGTTAGACAACTAAGAGTTTGTGTTACCCCAAATAGACCTATTAATCGTCTAGAAGTATTTACTAATAAAGTTGATATTTTAAAGGCTGATATAAATGGTATAGAACTATCTGAATATTATTTAAAAAATAGAGGAAATGGAAAACTAATAACGCATTACATTAGTGATATTGTTTATACAGAACTAAATCTAGAAATTTCTTCAGAAGCAAAATTAGAATTAACAGTATATGAAGCGTCGAATGATTTATTGAGTAATACTTTGTTTACCATACCTCAGAGGAAAGCCAATGAAATGCCAATGCCTTTTATACTTAACGATGCTATTTTAACCATTCAAAAAGTAAAATTTGAATAAAAATATAGGAATTATAGGGTGTGGTTGGTTAGGACTACCATTAGCGGAAGAGTTACATAAAATAGGACATAGTATTAGTGGAACGACCACTTCAGAAGAAAAAATGGCATTATTGAAATCCAAAGGGATTCAGCCTTTTAAAATTTCAATTTCTGAAGATGGTATCAATGGCCCAATTTTAGAATTCCTAAGTACGTTATCAATACTTATCATTAATATTCCTCCTGGATTAAGAGGCAAGGGACCAAAGGAAAGTTATATCGAAAAAATAAAGTTGTTGTATGATGCCATTATAAAAACAGAAATAAAACAGGTAATTTTCGCAAGTAGCACGGCTGTTTATGGAGAAGCTGATGGCACAGTTACAGAAAAAACTAAGCCTGCACCAAACACAGCGTCTGGAGTTCAGTTATTGGAGTGTGAAAATCTATTGCTAAATGATGAACATTTAGAAACTACCATTATTCGGTTTGGAGGATTAATTGGTCCTGAAAGGCATCCTATTACCATGCTATCCGGCCGGGAAAATCTTAAAGGTGGCAATGCACCCATCAACCTTATTCATTTAGATGATTGTATAGGTATAATAAAGTCCATTATTCATCATAATCATTGGAATACGATTCTCAATGCTGTATATCCACAGCACCCAACAAAAAAAGAATATTATACTAAGGAAGCATTAAAAAGAGGGATCGCTCCACCACACTATGAATCTGAAAACTTCAAAACATATAAATCAATTTCAACCCATAGTCCTTTTCTTATTAACAATTATGATTTTCTTACATCTATAAATTAGCCCTATACCTTACTTAATTCATTTTCACAACATATTGAGTATAAACTAGTAGTTATATTATTATTTTTCAATTATTTATCGATAAATGATATGGCTTTATATAACAATTTAAATCCAAAATGTTATGAAGAAAGCAAAATTATGGGAGAGGGTTATAGTTGAATTAGAGAAGCTGATCTACCTAAGTTGTAAGAATCCGAACGGTTCTATAAAGTACGAACAATTACATGTTGCATTATTAAAAAAATACTATAATGCTATTCATGTAACCATAGATTATCACCGCCATAGAATAAAGATGGAAGTTATACAAGATGATAGTTTATATGACCACAAAACGATAATTGCTTATTTAACAAGTATTTACACCAATTTACTTTTTAATAATTTATGTGAATTTTTAAATTCTTGTATTGAAAAAGACAATAAAAGCATTGGCTTTTACACATAACTAATAAGCTCTTTAAGAGAGACCAATAATACCATTGAATTGGTTTAAACTTTTAAAAAACATTGATTTTAGAAGGCGCCAAATGAGCGCCTTTTCCTTTTTTAACATTTAAGGCTTTCCTTAACAAGATCTTACAGAATATTTTAATAGTTTAGCGCACCTTAAATAGATTTAAAAAGATGAAAAAGACAGTTTTAATAGTAATGATTGCCCTATTGTTTTCTGGCAGTTTTGGATATACACAAACGAAAACAGAATTAGAAACACATTATCAGGCATTTTATGACCAAATGCGTCTACAAGGCGATGTAGATGGAGTTATAAATGCACTTACCCATTTGAACGTACTGTCTCCTTCTAAAGAAAGAATGGATACCCTTGCCTATATTTATGCAAATGACAATCAGCATTTACAGGCGTTAAATACTATCGGTATAGAAAAAATTGATACCGATTCTGACCTTGCTGTTCAAGTTAAGGCGATTTCTTTAAAAGCCTTAAATCAACCAAAAAGAGCTTTAGAACAATTTGAAATTTTAAACCTTAGAGAGCCAAATGCATATCTTGCTTATGAATTAGCAGATTTAAAAGTACAATTAGGTGACAATGCAGGTGCCATGAAAAATGTCGAATATGGTATTGCAAATGCAACTGATGAAATGAAATATGCCTTTTATGAGCGCCAACAGCCTTATGAAGTTCCTTTAAAAGCAGCATTTATACATATTAAAGGACTTATTGAGTACAATATGGACAAAGCCAATATTGATCAAGCCATTGCTACGATTGATCAGGCATTACAAATAGATCCAAATTTTAATTTGGCAAGTTTAAGCAAGCAAGCTTTGACATCTAGAAAAAATACTCCTGAGGAGAATAAATAATATCAAGTTATAGAAATAAAAAAAGCGAATCCAATGGATTCGCTTTTTTTATTTTATTTTTAGTCGTTTCAGTAAAACACTATCTTTTTCACTTTTGAGTTTTACCAACTCATCTACATTTTCATTAGGCACTGCTATAGAAAGTACATAATGAACTATTTTCCATTTTCCGTTTACTTTTTTCAAAACACCAGAACCTCTACAAATTTTCATTTGCGTATCTAAAAGTTCATCGAACCAAGCAAAATTTGCTTCATTGTTTACATATATATTTCGCTCGACTGCTTTAAAATTCCAAGCCCTACCCATATCAAAATGGGGCTTAGCATAATTCATAAATTCATCTCGTTGCCAATTTTCAGTTGCATCGGTTCCTATAAATACAGCATCTTCGGTCATTAAGCCAAAATAAGCATCAAAATCAGCCGATCCAGCAGCAACATGCCAATCGTCTAAAGCTTTAGTAATTAGAATTTTTTCATCACTCTGCCCAAAAAGCACAGTACTCATTAATAAAACAAGTAGACTAATTTTCTTCATTCGCACGTAATTCATCTGGCAGCGTATTATTTACCACTACATTAAACTGATTTCTAAGGTCATTAAAAGCGGTTATCATTTCTACCAAAGATTCCCTTGGGTTTTGACGATACTCTAAATCACCTTTAACTTTTAAAATATACGTTTTAAAAACCTTTTGTCTCCCTTTAATTTGAGGTATATCAAAAGCAGTAGGATAAATACCTACTTCCATTTTCTTCTGATTCTCGACTAACTCATCAACAATTAAAACGAAATCTTCTCTATTTTCAGTTGAATAAATCTTATCAAAACTCCCTTCCAAGGTCATGAATTCTTTCCAATCATTAAGTATGGTCTGAGCTTTTGAATCTACACGTACTGTATTAGGAAGACCATCAGTAACAACCTCCCATTGAGATTCCTGAACATTTTCTGTTTCCGAAACAGCTTCTTTACATGAAGAAGCTAGAAGTATAATAATTAAATAAAAGATAATTTTGGGCATAAGCGAATGTACAAATTTTAAGAAAAGGTATCTTTATATGATATTCATTTAACGCTATTTTAAATGCCAAAATACATATTGATAATTGGAGCTTGTGGTCAAATAGGAACGGAACTAACTTTAGCCCTCAGGGAAAAATACGGTAACGACCAAGTTATCGCAAGTGACATAAGAGAAGGTAACGACGAATTAATGCAGTCTGGGCCCTTTGAAATATTAGATGCCACTAACTATGATAATCTAGAAGAAGTTATTGCCTACTATGATATAAGTGAAATTTATTTAATGGCTGCCATGTTAAGTGCAACTGCAGAAAAATTTCCTATGAGAGCATGGAACCTTAACATGAATACCTTGTTTAACGTACTTAATTTGGCGAAAGAGAAAAAAGTAGACAAGATTTTCTGGCCGTCGAGTATAGCCGTTTTTGGACCAAATACCCCTAAAGAAGACACCCCTCAAAATACTATAATGGAACCGAGTACAGTGTATGGTATCAGTAAGCAATCTGGCGAACGTTGGTGCGAATATTATTTCAATAAATTCAATGTCGATGTACGCAGTATTCGCTACCCTGGACTTATTAGCTGGAAAACCATGCCTGGCGGCGGAACAACCGATTATGCTGTAGAAATATACCATAAGGCCTTATCTAAAGGCTCTTACACTTGTTTTCTTAAGGAAGACACTAAATTGCCAATGATGTTCATGGACGATGCCATACGTGCCACCTTACAGATTATGGAAGCTCCTGAAAATGAAATTAAAGAGCGTTCTTCTTATAATTTGGCTGCTATGAGTTTTACCCCTAAAGAAATGGCTGAAAATATCAAAGCAGTTATTCCTGAGTTTAAAATTGATTATGAACCTGATTTTAGACAGGCCATTGCTGATTCATGGCCAAGCAGTATAGATGATTCCAATGCACAAAAAGATTGGAAATGGAAGGCCGAATTCGACCTTCAAAAAACTACAGAAACAATGTTAGAAAATTTGAAAAACAGGGTTTAGCCTGTTTTTCAAATTTTTTAGTTACTATACTTCAAACGTTTTTCAATAGCCATGATCATGGCATTGGCGATATCTTTACCAGTAGCATTTTCAATACCTTCTAGTCCGGGTGAGGAATTGACTTCTAACAACAACGGACCTTTATTAGAACGAATAATATCGACCCCGGCAACTGCCAAGTTCAATACTTTTGCAGCTTTAAGGGCAAGCTTTTTCTCTTCTGGTGTTATTTTAATAATAGAGGCTTTACCTCCTTGATGAATATTGGCTCTAAATTCCCCTTTTTGAGCTTGTCGTTGCATACTAGCGACAACCTTACCGTTCACTACAAAACAACGAATATCCTGGCCATTAGCTTCTTTAATGAACTCTTGCACCAAAATATTGGTATTTACACTCTTAAAAGCATTAATTACACTCTCGGCCGCCTTATTGGTTTCTGCTAGAACCACTCCTTTACCTTGAGTACTCTCTAAAAGTTTTATGATCAATGGGGCACCATTAACCATTTTTATCAAATCTTTGGTATCCATAGGTGATTTTGCAAAACCGGTAATAGGAATATGAATATCGTTATTGGAGAATAACTGAGATGCAAAAAGTTTATCTCTTGATTGCGAAATAGCTTCAGCCGAATTTTGGCAGTAAACTCCCAAATTTTTAAATTGACGAATTAATGCACACCCATAAAAAGTCACCGCTGGCTTAATACGTGGTATAACAGCATCAAAATCCTTAAGAATAGTACCTCCACGATATCGTATTTCAGGAGAATGTGCATCAAGCTTCATATAGGCCTGTTCCACATTTAGAAATACAATTTCATGGCCCCTTGCCTCGGCAGCTTCTATTAATCTTTTATTGCTGTACAATAACGGATTACTCGCCAAAAGCGCAATCTTTAATCCAGATTTTTCTTTAAAGTAAGGTGCGTACATTTTATTGACTTCGGTATCATCAAAATCCTGTAATTGAAAATTAACCGCAGGATTCACAATAAAACGCTCATTAAGTGCTTCTCTACCCAATAACATTCTAAACTCCATGGTATCCCTATTGGCCAATGTAAGTTCAATATCAAAAGTCGAATTCCCAATCGTAACGGGTGTTTTTATAACCAACCGTACTTCAGATATACCTGATGAACTTTTAACCATACGACGATCAACCAATTTTGCTTGGCATTCTATGGCAATACTTCGATTTTCCTGCAACGGACTAACTTCAAATTTCACCCATTCGTTAGCCCCTTTATTGACTATTTTAATATTGGCAGCCTGCAAAGAAGATGTTTTTGCACCAGAATCTACCCGTGCTTTAATGGCTGGTATACCTAGCTCATTAAACACACACCACTCTTCACTACCTATAATCTGTAAATTATCCAAATTGTTGTTTTTTGACTCCTTTAAATATGGAGTTTTCTTATTTCTTTTTTAACTCAAATAAATCTGTTCTTCTATCCTTAAGGTTGCGTACCGCACCAAATTGATTAAGCTCTCGCAATAGGTCAATATCCACATCTGCTATTAAAATCATTTCTGTATTTGGGGTAGCTTCCGCTTTAATACCATTGGTTGGAAAAGAGAAATCACACGGTGTAAATACCATAGATTGAGCGAACTGTATGTCCATATTCTGAACATTTGGCAAGTTACCTACACTACCTGCAATCGCTACATAGCATTCATTCTCAATCGCGCGTGCTTGTGCGCAATGGCGCACACGTGAATATCCGTTTTGGGTATCGGTCAGGAACGGAATAAATAAAATATCCATTCCTTCATCTGCCAATAACCTACTTAGTTCCGGAAATTCAGAATCATAACAAATCAAAACTCCTATTTTACCACAATCAGTATCGAAAGTCTTGAACTGCGTACCTCCTTGCATTCCCCAAACCTTTGCTTCGTCTGGTGTAACGTGCAGCTTTTCATAACGTTCCATACTACCATCGCGTCTACATAAATAACCTACATTAAAAAGGCGGCCATCTATTATTTCAGGCATACTACCTGAAATAATGTTGATATTATAGGATATAGAGAATTCAGAAAATTTCTGAACTATGGCTTTGGTGTGTTTAGCGAGCTCTCGAATAGCATTCGATGTAGACATATCATTGTCCTTTGCCATTAAGGGAGCATTAAAAAATTCTGGAAACAAAGCAAAATCCGACCTGTAACCAGAAACAGAATCTATAAAAAATTCCGCTTGCTGTAAAAGTTCCTCCAAGTCTTTGTAAGGGCGCATTTGCCATTGAATCAATCCTAAACGAACAATTGATTTTTTGGTAGCTGCCTTTTTATTCGGTTTTTGATAATAGATATTATCCCATTCCATAAGAATTGCAAAGTCTTGAGAAGCCTTATCACCATCTAAATACCCTTTCATAACCTTGGCAGGATGAAAGTCATTACTAATTTGAAAATTCAGTACTGGATCATGAATTTCTTTACGTCGAACCTTATCAATATATTCTTTTGGTGAAAGTTCTGAAGCATGTGAATGGTAGTTAGGCATACGGCCACCAAATACAATACTTTTTAGGTTCAACTTCTCACATAGTTCTTTTCTATAATCATACAAACGTCGACCTAAACGTAAACCCCTAAAACTTGGTTTTATAAAAACTTCTATACCATAAAGTACATCACCATTGTCATCATGGGTATCGAAAGTATATTTACCCGTAATTTGTTCATAAGTATGACTATCATCGTACGCATCATAGTCAACAATTATAGACAAGGCTACACCAGCAATTTGTCCGTTTATTTTTATGACTACCTGACCTTCTGGAAATTTATCGATTAAAGATTTAATATGTTCCTCTTTCCAGTATGACCCAGGCATATTGGCATAAGCAGAAATCATTGCTGCTTTAAGCTCTTGATAATCATCAAGGTCTAAGAATTTTAATTCGATATTCTCAATTTCATCAATCTTCATATTGGCGTTGTAAATACAACCGTGTTAAGTTTAAAATGTATATATAGAATATAATCCTTTTCCGATTTACAAATAGCAAACCGGAAAAGGAATTTTTTTGAATTTATTTAAATAGTTTTGTAACTCTAACTTAGCAATAAAGCTAGTCTTCGTCTTGGCCATCGACCATATCTTCTGGGTCTGGCTCTACTACTGCTTCAGGATCGTCATCATCGAAATCTTCGTAATCATCTTCGTCATAATTCTCCATAGTATACTCAAGCTTAGCACTTATTTTCACTAAATACTTGGTATCTTCAGTTAACACTTCAACAGCTTCAATACGCTCTCCTTGTCCATTTCTGAAAGAGATAATATTACGATCATCGTATCCGTCAGGATATTTTTCTACCAAAAGTTTAAGAACTTCTGGGGTCAATTTTTTAAAGTCAACAATGACTCTATTTAAATGTGCGTTCTTGTCCATAATTACATATCTAAAAGGTAAGCAAAAATCAAAGGTGCAACTATCGTCGCATCACTCTCTATTATATATTTTGGAGTATTAATATCTAATTTACCCCAAGTAATCTTTTCATTTGGCACTGCACCGGAATATGAACCATAACTGGTTGTACTATCACTAATTTGACAGAAATAACTCCAGAAAGGCGTATCGGTACGTTCCATATCTTGATATAACATTGGCACTACACAAATTGGGAAATCGCCTGCAATACCACCACCAATTTGAAAGAATCCAATTCCATTTTTAGAATTATCGGTATACCAATCTGCCAAGAAGGTCATGTACTCAATACCTGATTTCATTGTACTAGCCTTCAACTCCCCTTTCATCACATAAGATGCAAAAATGTTACCCATAGTACTATCTTCCCAACCTGGGCAAATGATAGGTAGGTTTTTCTCTGCAGCAGCATACATCCAAGAATCTTTAAGGTCAATTTCGTAGTATTCTTCTAACACCCCCGAAAGTAACATTTTGTACATGAATTCATGAGGCAAAAAGCGCTCACCCTTGTCATCTGCATCTTTCCAAATCTTAAAAATATGCTCTTGCAATCTTCTAAACGCCTCTTCTTCTGGAATACAGGTGTCGGTAACTCGATTTAACCCTTTCTCCAACAAATCCCATTCATCTTGCGGTGTTAAATCTCTATAATTTGGCACGCGTTTATAATGAGAATGTGCTACCAAATTCATAATATCTTCTTCAAGATTAGCACCTGTACAAGATATTATCTGAACTTTATCTTGACGAATAACCTCTGCGAAAATTTTACCTAACTCCGCTGTTGACATTGCACCTGCCAATGAAACTAGCATTTTAGCTCCGTTATTCAGTTGCTGTTCATAGCCTTTGGCAGCATCTACCAAGGCAGCGGCATTGAAATGTAAATAGTATTTTTCTATAAAATTAGTAATCGCACCTTTAGTCTTCGTCATCTTCAAATCTTGAATTTGTATTAGCTTTATAATCTATATCGAATGTATTATCATACTCTTGATCGATATCTTGACCAGCAAATTTATAACTAAGCATTTTGTAATATAATTTAGCTGCTAAGAAATCTGATGATTTATCATTTTTATTTGGGCAAAGTTCAACGATATCAAAACCAACCACATTCTTATCTTCGAAAACTTGCTTTAAAAACTCTAAAGTCTCGTACCAAAATAAGCCACCTGGTTCTGGAGTACCGGTTGAAGGCATAATAGAAGGGTCAAAAGCATCTAGATCTAATGTTATAAAAACATTATCGGTCATTGTTTCAATCACCTTATCCATCCAATATTCATCATTAACCATGTCATGAGCGAAGAATGTTTTATCTTCATCCATTAACGTTTTCTCGATAGCATCCATAGAGCGAATACCGACTTGCACCAAATTGGTGGTCTGGTTGGCTTCATATACAGCACAAGCATGATTATACTTTGTACCTTCATATGATTCTCTCAAATCTGCATGTGCATCAATCTGCAATACGGTAAGATTATCAAAACACTCATTAAAGGCACGAATAGAACCTATGGACATAGAATGTTCACCTCCAAACAACGTCACGAACTTATTACGCTTAATAAAGTCTTTCGTAATAGTATGCACTTCATTGACCATGGCTTCTGGCGAACTATTTTCAGTTATAGGGTCAGTTAAATGAATTCCTTGTTTGTAAACTTCAGAATCGGTTTCAATATCATACAATTCCATGTTTTCAGAGGCTTCTAAAAAAGCTTCTGGACCTTTGTCCGCTCCTTTACCCCAAGTACTGGTTCCATCATAAGGAACAGGTATCAAGATAATTTTGGATTTTTCTAGTTGTGCGAATTCATCGGCAATACCGGCATAATTCTTAGATGTACTCATGATATTTCAGCTATTGTTAAGTGGTTTTTTAGAAAATTTTTCAATTTTATATGCGTAATTCTTTATTTAACGGTCTTTTGAATTTACTTATTTTTATTCATTGGAACTCTCAACATCATAACCCAATATACCTAAAAGGTCTTCTGCTTTTTGCTGCCCTCTAAAGAGCTTATACGTGAAATTACCATTTTCATCCTTATCTATCAAAATATGTTTTGGCTGAGGAATAAGGCAATGTTGTAAACCACCATAACCTCCTATTGATTCTTGGTAAGCACCAGTATTAAAAAAGCCTATGTATAGAGGTTTATCCTTTCTATATTTTGGCAAATAAATAGCATTCATGTTCTGTTCACTATTATAATAATCATCACTATCGCAAGTAAGACCACCTAAAAGTACACGTTCATATTCATCATTCCAACGATTAATTGGCAACATAATAAATCTTTTATTAATTGCCCAAGTGTCTGGTAATGTAGTTATAAAAGAAGAATCGATCATGTTCCACTTTTCACGGTCGTTCTGTTGCTTCTGATACAAGATCTCATAAATGGCACCACCACTTTCACCTACGGTAAAACTACCGAATTCGGTAAAAATATGTGGAACAGGTACATCTGCATCAGAACAGGCAATACTAATTTGGTTTAATATTTCATCAATCATATATTGATAGTCATAATCAAACTGTAAAGAATTCTTTATAGGGAAACCTCCACCAATATTCAAACTATCCAATGAAGGACACATCTTCTTTAACCGAACATACACCTTAAGGCATTTTACCAATTCGTTCCAATAGTAAGCATTATCACGAATACCCGTGTTTATAAAAAAGTGAAGCATTTTAAGCTCTACCTTATCATTATCTTTTATTTGGTTTTCATAGAATGGTACAATGTTTTTATAGCCGATACCCAATCGAGAAGTATAGAATTCAAATTTAGGCTCTTCTTCAGAGGCAATTCGAATACCCACTTTAAAGGTGTCATCAATTACATCGGTCAATAAATCTATTTCTTCGTAATTATCAATAATTGGAATGCAATTTTGATGACCTTTATTTATTAATCTAGCAATGTTCTCAATGTATTTGTCACGCTTAAATCCGTTACAGATTACATACGTTTTATCGGTTAATTTACCATCTTCTTTAAGTTTTTCAATAATATTGATATCAAAGGCAGATGAAGTTTCCATATGAATATCGTTTTTTAAAGCCTCGTGCATTACATGCTGAAAATGAGAGCTTTTTGTACAATAACAATAGTGGTATTTACCCTTGTAATCATTCTTTTCTATGGCATTTGCAAACCAGTTTTTGGCTCTTAAAATATTCTCAGATATTTTAGGCAAATAGGTGAATTTTAATGGGCTTCCATATTGCTCCACTAAATCATGTAATGGTATACCATGAAATTGTAAGTGTTCACCATCTAAATTAAACTCTTCTTGAGGAAAATAATAAGTTTGATCAATAAGATCAATGTATTTGGTATTCATGAAATTGAATTATAATGAATTTTGACTCTTTATAAATATAACCACTAGCCTGCGGTTTGAACGTTAAGAAAACGTAATCTTCAACTAGAAAATCAAATTAGAATTTGTTTTTGTGTGGTAGGAATGAAAAAATAATCATGCTGACTTTGCATGATTGTTGAAAAAGGATGGGAAGCGAGCTCTACAACATGAAAACTAATGTTATAAGCAATCTGTTGAATTTGTTTCCAACTTCCCTCAAATCCGAACATGAAAAAATTACACATAATGTTCAGCTAAAAGCTTAAAATCCCTAACACCGATAATAGTGTATTAGGATAGAACAAATGAAATCAAAAAAAATCAAAAAACAAGCATTTTCATTTTTTTTACGATGAGCTACTTTGTTCTTGTATTATTTTTAAAACAAAATTTTTAAATACCATGTAACTATCTTATTTTTAGTACATTAAAAGAAAATAATACGATGAAAGAAAAGAGAAATAATACGGTATTGAATTACTCCATGCTAACTTTGTTATTTTTTACAGCAAATTTTATAGCAAATGGTCAGATATCTGAGGGGATTTATGTTGACACTTTAGAAAATAACAGCTCAAAAATAATACACCAGGTTAAAATACATAGTGATTATTTCATCTATACCGCTTACGAAAATGACCCCTCCAATTTCATAAAAACATTAGGTGGTTTTGCTAAAATAGAGAAGACTGATTCTAATACTCAATTAATAGTTTTACTAGAATTTAACTCAAATTACGAACAAGATTCTATTAGGCAGCTAAGCATATCGTTAAAAATGGTTGGAGAAAAACTACAATTGAGTTGGTTTGAAGAATTGACTTTAGAACCTATTGAAACTAAAACTCAAGATTTAGATGGCGAATGGCTCTTTGCAACAAGAGGTCCTGATGAAGATCAGGAAAGACGTGGGGAAGAAAGCTCAAGAAAAACATTGAAATTTCTAAAAGATGGTACGTTTCAATGGATAGCTTACGACACAGAATCTTTTCGTTTTTCTGGTACTGGTGGAGGTAGTTACAGCGCAATGGATGGTATTTATACTGAACATATAGAATTTTTCTCTAAAGACAATTCAAGGGTAGGTGCTCAACTAGATTTTAAATACAATCTACAAGGCGATGATTGGCACCATACAGGAAATAATAGTAAAGGAGAGCCTATGTACGAGATTTGGGCAAAACGTAATTAGCAAGTAAATTTAAAATAATCTTACCCAGCGCTTCAAGTGTAAATGATTTTCTTTATTTAAATGAAACCAGAAACACATCCCTTTAAAGCTGGTTTTACTTTTAAATTCATAATTAAAATCAGACATTATAGTTACAGGAATAAGAAAACTACCTATGGTATGTGTCAAAAAATAAACTTCATTTATATAGATGCTTGACAAAGCCGCCAAGCCTTTATAAAAACACAGAATTTCGGTCACAATAAATCCTATTAAGAAAATTAAATATATCAATGCACTTTAATGCAAAGACACACAAAACTGATTTTTCAAATTTGTACATCCTTGACTTGACTGTATTGTTACAAAAAAAATTAAACTGACCCGAATCATTTTATAGGTACAATACTGGCTATACCTTCAAATTATATTTGAATAATTTTTTAATCTAAAAAAAATATTATGTCACTAGTAAAATTTAGAAGAAGGCCCTTTAGAAACTTAATTACCCAAGATTTTTTCGATATTGATAATTTTTTTGACAACCGTAGATGGGGGCGAAATATGTTGCCCGATGCCTTTTGGAATGGCAAATCTGCAGAACCAGCCTTGAACATCAAGGAAACTGACGATAATTTCGAGATCGAACTTGCCGCCCCGGGTTTTGGTAAAAAAGATTTTAATGTAACAATCGATGATGGCTGCTTGAATATTTCGGCCGAAAAGTCTATGGAGAAAGAAGAAAAAGAAGACAACTACACCCGCAGGGAATTTAGCTACAACTCTTTCGAGCGTTCGTTACAATTGCCTGAAAATGTAAAAGAAGAAGAAATCAAAGCAAAATATAATGATGGCATCTTGAGCTTTAAATTGGCCAAAAAAGAAGAGGCCAAGAAAAGACCGCCCAAAGTAATTGAAATCGCATAAACACATTTTCCATTCAGCAATGCCCTCATACCAGCCCTGAACCCATCCATATAATCAGGTTTGGTTCGTGGCATTGCTTATTACAATTAAAGACTTTAACTTCTATATGCTCAAAAATCCTTTAAAATTTTCCATAAAAAATTGTCTAATAAAACTAGTGAGCGGGGTTTAATAAGAACATAGGTTGAAGTTAAAAAAATGCATTCCTTTACAGAAAACCTTACACAATATATTCGCCTTAAAAAGCCCATGGGTAGGTTTCAGGGAGCTGGGATTTATCTACATAAACGTCCATGGCATGCACCCCTTCTGAAGAATCAATATGGATAAAGGCATCATATCGCTCAGGCATGACCGAGGGCACATAATTCCCTATTCTTTCATATTTTGGGTGATACACCACCCCAATGGCACGGTGCCCTATTGAAGTTTTAAATAGGTCGTTCTCTTTTAGTTCATCCATGAAAACCAATTGATTACCCTTACCGGTTTTATGCAATAAATATTCCCAGGAACCTTCGACTGCTTCAGGAACGTGCATATTCCGCATAGGTGCACCCCATTCAGAGCCTGCTACCACGGTACCTTGGTATGATCCAAATCCAACTAATTTAGGATTATAGCCTGGAAGTTGCTCGCGTACCAATTGACCAACATTGATGGTATTGTCAAGTGCCATATCAGTAGCACGGGCATCGCCGACATGGGTATTGTGCTCCCAAATAATGGCCTTGGTATTGGGCCCGTGAAAGTGCAACAATCGCTCTAAAGTATCCATCATATGGTGGTCACGCAAGTTCCAGGAACTTTGATTTGCCGAAACCATAGAACGGTAATATTTTTCTGCATTTTTAGCGATATGGGCGTTTTGTTCCATATTTAGAGCGGCTTCGATATCAGTATTAAAAGTAGGTACACGTTTCTTTATATCGCTCAATAACCAAACAACTTCATTTTCACAGGTCTTGGGCAAAAAACGCTGCAAAGACCGTGCGTAGGCCATGCCCATTTCATCGCCAAAGGGTTCGAAACAGCCCATAGCCCTTTTGGCTGAAGGCAAGAGCGTTCTATCGTGTATTTGTAGATAATCGACAATAGCCTCAATGGATTCCCAAAGACTATAAACATCTAGACCATATATGCCTACCCTTTTGTGGGCGGACAAATCGGTATTATGCATGTACAGCCAATTTACCAAGGCTTCAATTTCCCAATTCGCCCACATCCAAGTTGGCCAGCGATTGAATTCCTTAAGCACCTTGACCGAGCTATTGTGGCTGTTTTGATAGTTCTTTACATAGCGGTTTACGCGATAGAAATCGGGCCAATCGCCTTCTACGGCAATAAAATTGAATCCGTGCTCTTGAATTAGTCGTTTACTTATAGCGGTACGCCATGTATAGTATTCATGGGTGCCGTGTGATGCCTCGCCCAAAAGCACAAGTTTCGAATGAGAGAGTGCCTCTATTAGGGGATCGAGATCCAAGGCATTCTCAAGTTTTTGACTCACTTCGCTAAGTTTTTTTATTCGCTGTTGTTCAATATTCATAACCTTTTATTTAGATGCTTTTTTAAGAAGATTTATAATTTTTATCAGTATTAATTTTTCCCCGACAAATTTTCCAGCTTAGACATGGCGCTGTCTAAGGAATATGGATTTTTGAAAAGGTCTTCCCATGGATTTGATTTATACTTTAGTCTATTTAAAATAGTGTTAATGGTAAAAGCTTGTGCGCTTTTTATGCCATTCTGCAACTCGTCCCAACCAATTGGCACGGCAACGGGCGCATTCTCAAAGGCCCTAGCCGAAAAGGGGCAGATGGCCGTTTGCGCATATGAATTTCGAAGGTAATCCACAAATAACCTCCCCTTTCGTTGTTGTTTTCGAATTTCAGCGGTAAATTCCTCTGGATATACCTTTGCTATATATTGTGCTATATTTTTCGAAAAAGCACGTACACTATCAAAATTATCTGACCGGTCAAGTGGCACCACCAAATGAATTCCTAATGATCCCGTCAACATTGGATAGGTAGTAAGGCCCAATTCGCTCTCCAACAACGTTCGAAGAATATGAGCACTTTCTGTCACATCTCGGAATGTAGCGTTTGAAGGGTCTAGGTCGAATATCAATTTATCTGGATAGTCCAATTTATCTATTCTGCTAAGCGTAATATGAAACGATATAGTACCTTGACCCACAAGGTAAATCAAGGTCTCTTTGCAATCGCAGATAACATGGTTTACCCATCCCCCTTGCTTCTTAACTTTTTCAGTGTGTATCCAGTCGGGGAAATAATTAGGCGTATTTTTTTGGAAAAATCCTTTTTTTACGATGCCATCGGGAAATCGCTGCAACGTCAGCGGTCTATCTTTTAGATAAGGCAACATATAAGTTGCAATTGCTTCATAATACGCTATGAGCTGACCTTTGGTAATCGCTGATTTAGGAAACAGTATCTTTTCGCTATGTGCTATTTTATCAGAAAAAATCATTCATGTTTGTTTTGTATTAATCGGTAAAATCTGAATAGAACCTTACAACAATATCGTTCCGCACTTTAGTTACCTATTTTGTATTAGCGGCCCTTTAGGGTAATTTATTTTACTAGTGCGAGTGTACTCTACCCTTCAGTTATACGATGCTATTTATTACTTGTACCCATTTACCCTTGGCATAAAGATTTAAGAAACGATCAAGAGTATGCTTCTTATTTCTTTATATTAATTAGGTTCCTCTTTTCGAGGTAATTTTAAGTTATTGATGCTCCTTTGCTTATAAGAGATTTTTAACCGCACGTTTTGCAGCATTTATTTGATGCACCCAAAGTAAATTACCGGTAGGATCTCTATAACCGTTATCCGCTTTCTCCTTTACCAAGGTTTTTGCAAGCAGTGTATCATTCTTTTATAGTCATCTCAATATTTTAAGACAACGCCCTCGTTTACGGCCTTGACAACCGTAATACCTTTTATCGCTTTTTCTGAGGCAACTTTTTTCAGATGGGCATATACGAACCTGGCAAAGGATTACCTAGTCACCTTAACGATGAGCCCAATCGGTGTCACGTTGACATCTGGTAAGAATACCCGTTCATCCAAAATAACCTATTGGCTCTGCAACCGTTTTCATAATTGCCTTTTTTTAATTTTATTTACATAAATCTGCCTTTCTTCAGATAAAAGGGAAACCTTATTTAATAGAATTAAAAGTAAAAGCATTTGATATCACTCAAAATGACACACATCAGTCTGTAGTTATTTTATCATCGATTCTTATCTATTCCTATAAAAAACGGGCGAAATGAGAAACGATAAATCCTTTGAATTTTTTACGATTTCATAATTATGAATTGTTATGCCCAAATAAATTCAATACTTCATCGCATCTATTTGAGAATTTAAGTCCAGAATGATGCAGATCATTTCGAAGATGGTGGGTTTCCCATTATTTTGTTTATGAATTGATAATAAGATGGATATCAAAATAAAGGAACTATACCGGTCAGTACAGCTATTTCTCATAACTATAATCTTAATGCTATTGGCAAGCTGTGGCCCTTTGGTTATGACCACAGGGGTCATCGAGCCACCACCACGTTGGTTCTACCCGAACAGGTTGGAAGTTGTGCGTTATGTGTATTTTCCGGAACATCATTTTTATTTTGACCTATCGGCCCGTACCTATCTTTATTTTGACAGGGGCGTTTGGGTACGCCGTAAGGTCTTGCCACCACCTTACAGAAATCTAGATCTTAGGCGTTCAAGATACGAGCGAGTAAAAGGATATCGAGACGATAATATACGCTCCTATCACGAGGAAAATAATGCAAATAGAGGAAGAAGTAATAGGACCACTACGAGAAGTAACAGGAATACGACACGGAGGAACAATTAAAAAGGATTTTTTGAAATCAAAAACGAATATCTTAAAATTTGACACTATGAAAAATATAATGACAATATTATTGGTCTTGTTATTTGTGGGATGCAAAGGCCAAGAAAAAGAGAAACTACAGGAAAATGAAAAAAAGGAGTTGTCCGAAAAACCCAAGCAAGAATGGGAAGTTCACAGAGAATTTGATGAGCAAGGTAATCTAATACGCTACGATTCCGTCTACAGATATGCCTTCCCCAATGCAGAGGGAGACTCGGTTCGAGTAAATCTAGATAGCATAATGAATTCTTTTAGGGGCTATTTTGATTATCATGCTCCCTATAAATGGAACGATGGGCTCTCCTATTTCCCCAAGTCGGACTCCCTTTTCATGAAGGACTTTTTTAAGGAGGACTATTTCTATGACCATTGGAAAAGAAAACCATTGGACATAAAAGAAATGATGAGAAAAATGGATTCCACCAGAAATTCGTTTCTGAGAAAATACCATCCGGGACTACTGGAATCGCACGAAAATGATTGATAGCATAATTTTACTTTAGTCTCCTATAGTACACTAATGTGAATTATGGTAATAAAGATTATAGGTCTAAAAATAATTCAATTACCCCATTGTACTATTTGAACAAATGATAAGGATTTTCATTTACAGAGACGTTTCCATATCGCTATGTAGAATTAGGCATAGAAATGGTTTAGAGGCAAAGCATTTAGATAAGATATAAAATTCAAGTACAATAAAAGCATTTAACACAAAAATCATGAAGAACATAAAATTCAGTTTAAGCGCACTATTGATAATTTTGATGTCTATATCAATAACATCTTGTAAGGAGGTAAACGACCTAGAGGCAAACACAGAAAATGAACAGGTTCAGTTTTATGCGGAGAACAGGGATGCTGATGAATCTACGGAAAATGAAAATTTTAAAGGCGGGCCAGTTGATTTTACCGATACCGCCAAAAAAGTCTTGGATGCCGTGGTGCATATTCGATCTACACAGAGTCCGCGTAGCGGAAATGAAGATATACAGCCACAACAATTACCCGATTTTTTTAGGGAATTTTTCGGTGACAGATTTCAATTGCCAGAAAATATGCCGCAAGAACCAATGTACGGATCAGGCTCAGGAGTTATTATCGATGAGAAAGGTCATATTGTGACCAACAACCATGTTATAAATAATGCCTCAGAATTGGACGTTACGCTGCACAACAACGAAACGTATAAGGCCATCGTAATTGGTGCTGACCCTGCTACGGATCTAGCATTGTTACAGATAAAGGGCGACAACTTAAAAGCGTTATCGTTTGTCAATTCCGATGATGTAGAAATCGGAGAATGGGTATTAGCCGTAGGTAACCCTTATAGCCTTTATTCTACGGTTACGGCAGGTATCGTAAGTGCCAAAGCACGTAATATCAACATGAATCCTGAGAAATTAGCGGTTGAGAGTTTTATCCAGACCGATGCTGCCATAAACCCTGGTAATAGTGGCGGTGCCCTAGTAGACCTTGATGGAAGAATTGTGGGAATCAACTCGGCCATTGCTACCCGAACGGGTAGCTATACAGGATATGGTTTTGCCATACCGAGTAACATTGTTACCAAAGTGGTTAGCGACCTTTTAAAATATGGCAGTGTACAGCGTGGTATGCTCGGTGTAACCATAACCACGATGAACGGTAGTTTGGCCAAGGAAAAGAAAATCGATTTCGTAAAGGGCGTTTGGGTCGAAACTGTCGGTGAAGAAAGTGCAGCTGAAAAAGCGGGCATCGAAGAAGGTGATATTATCGTGAAAGTCGATGGTATAAATATTACCACCTCGCCAAGGTTACAGGAAATTATTGCGCAGCATAGACCAGGCGACAAGGTATCTGTTGTTGTGAACCGAAAAGGAAAAGAGAAAGAGTTTCAAGTTACTCTTGAAAACGTAAAGGGCACCACCAATATTACGAAAAAGGAAAATGTAGAAATGCTCAATTATCTGGGTGCAGATTTTGAAATCCTGGACAAGGAAACAGCTAAAAAATTGAATTTGGAAGGTGGAGTGGTGGTTGTTAATTTACACCCTGGGGTATTACGCCAGAAAACACAAATGCGCGCCGGTTTTATCATTACTCATATAGATGGTAAAAAGGTGACCGATATAAAGGAACTGGTTTCCGCTCTCGAAAAGAAAGAAGGGGGTGTAATGCTCGAAGGAGTATATGAAGATATGCCCGGAAAACAGTATTATGCTTTCGGACTTGATTCTTGATTGTTTGGTGAATTGAATATGATCCAACGATATGATAAAGAATCTAACCTACTAAGCGAATCGCAGTCACTTTTGAATATACTGTACTTCACTATCAGTGTCAAGTTCAGTTTTATTATGTGCTTTTGGACTCACCATACTAAATTCAAAAACGCAAATTTTTAAGAAGGGTAGCACTTATGGACACTTATGAAAGTATACAAGGATTAGCAGAGTTTTCTTCTGAAATACGCAAAATTACCCTTGAAAGGCTTCAAGAAGTTCCTGAGGGTTTTTTTAATTGGAGATTGAATAACACAGCGATGAGTTTTGGACATATCCTAAAACACCTTATTGAGGTAGATGAGCTTTTTTTCAGTTTAGGAACATCCAAAGAAAACCAATTTCAATGGGAATTAGGATCAGAACAACCAAATATAGACCTAACAAAACATACCTATGAGACAAAGATTCTAGAATTAAAAAAAAATCTGAAAAAACGATATACCGCTATCTGCATACTTGATGATTTTGGGATGAATAAGGAAGTTGCCGATAAAAATGGAAAGAAAATGAGTTTCTGGTGGTTTATTATGAGGAATGTTTTAGAACACGAAATTTATCACACGGGTCAGATAGCAGCTTATCTAAAAGTTTTGAAGGGAGAATCATCAGAGATTTAATTCACTATTTACATAAATCGAACTTTGTAGTGAAAAAGTCATAGTAAAAACTCACCTAGGGTTATGAAAATTTGTTTGAATCAAATAAAGTATTCATTTCAGATTCATATTTTAATTATATCCGTAGGAATTTCGACTTATATGGTCATATCACCACGAAGCACAATAGGTTGCTTCTGAATTGAACCGTATTATCTTTATCCAATCGTTTTCTGAAAAATCATGATATTCGAAATTTGCTTTATAGGATGGATGGTCTTGATTTACCAAATTTTTGATATCAATTTGCAAACGGTCTGCCAGTTCTGGTATCTAGGTACCTGTTAATTTCGTTTTTAAAATATCAACTTCTAAAATTGGTAATCCTTTCGCTTTAGGGTAAACTAATGTTTGTTTTCACTTCTAGATTTAGAACTGTAAACAATAGAAGAATTTGAAACCGAAATGTCTAATCAAAAAATAGCCGCATGACTCTTATCTAATTGTCCACTTTTTTGTTGCAAGTCCACCTATAAAGATGTTAATATGGTGGTCGAGACCGTAAGCGATTCGGGTATTGCCAAGAAAGTCGCAAAATTGAGACCAGTGGCAGTTATTAAGGGTTAGTTTTTGTTGATGTATATGCTTTCTCCAATAACTGTATCGCTTCCTGATCGGAAACTTGATAGAATTCTTCATAAAACTGCCCAACCGCCTGAAAATTGTAAGGTACTTGTAAACAAATTACTTCATCAACTTTTAGAGTGCTTTCAAGTTTTCTTATTGCCGAATTTGGTGCTACGGGAATCGCTACGATTATTTTTTTCGGACCTTGTTCACTAACTAGTTCTATGGTAGCCAATAGTGTGTTACCGGTCGCAATTCCGTCATCGATAATGATTACTGTTCTATCCTTGACATTTTGGGGCAAACGATTTTTGTAATATTCGTCATGGCGTTTTAGGAGTTTTTCACGGATACGCTCCGTCTCTTCAATTATATACTCTTTATTAACGCCCATGTCATTCGTCAATATAATGTTATCTAGACTTACCGCCCCAATGGCATATTCCTTATTTGAAGGATGTCCTATTTTTTTGGTCAGGGCTACATCTAAAGGAGCTTGCAAAGCCTTTGCGACGATTGCCCCTAAAGGCAGACCTCCTCTAGGAATGGCAAGGACCACAACATTTTCATCCTTGAATTTCATCAATTTTTCCGCTAATTGATGACCTGCATCTATTCTATCCCTAAACATCTTTTTTTATTTTTTCTGGATGCAGATATTTTGCAAACCAATTAGCTGATATGCGCGCTACCTCTTCCAATTTTCCCACCTCCTCGAATAAATGGGAAGCATTTGGTATGATTTCTAATTTACGTTCGCCTTTTAACTTCTGATATGCTTTTTTATTAAGCTCAATAACCACATCGTCCCAACCTCCTACAATTAAGAGGGTGGGAGCTATTACCTTATGTAAATCTTGCAAGGCCATATCTGGTCTGCCCCCTCTTGAGACGACGGCCTCGATGTCTTTACCATAAAAAGCGGCGGCACGTAACGCCGAAGCCGCACCGGTACTAGCTCCAAAATACCCGATAGCCAGACCTTTGGTCTCTTTTTGTAGTTGTACCCATTTGGTCACATCAATCAGACGCATAGTCAGTAAATCGATATTAAATCGGTTTTCATAGATTTGGTCTTCATCTTTTGTCAATAAATCAAAGAGCAAGGTTGCCAATCCTTTTTCTTGTAAAACTTCGGCTACATAATTGTTTCTAGGGCTTAGGCGACTACTTCCACTACCGTGAGAAAAGATTACCATTCCTATGGCGTTTTTGGGAACAGCAAGATTTCCCTTTAACACAAGTCCATCTAACACGATATTTACGGATTTATATTTCTGCTCAGTTTGCATTTTACTGGTCTTTTAAATTGGATTAAAATTAAGGGAATGCCTTAGGGTAAAAAATGACCGAGATCATTCTAGCCAAAATATTTTGAATGATCTTGATCATTTAAAACCCATTTTGCTTCAATTATATTTATGCAAATTAATCTTGAAGACTTCCCATAAAGATTACCGTGGTTCGATTAAAAATTTTAGCGAAAATTGGAGGACAATAAATAGATGTATGAAAGCAATGATCCTAAAAAAAATATCCGATTTAAAGGAAAATAGAATGCCACTAGATTTGGTTGATATTCCCATTCCAGAACCCAATGAAAGTGAAGTTCGAATTAAAATCTCGGTCTGTGGAGTCTGCCATACCGAACTCGACGAAATCGAAGGGAGATTGATGCCTCCAGAACTTCCGGTAGTACTTGGGCATCAAGTTGTCGGTCTTGTGGAAAAATTAGGTTTAGGAGCAACGAAATTTCAGATTGGCGATCGAGTGGGTGTCGCTTGGATATTTTCCGCTTGTGGCAAATGTAAATTTTGTAAAGAAGGTAATGAGAACCTTTGTGATGATTTTAAAGCCACTGGAAAGGACGTTAATGGCGGCTATGCCGAATATATGACCGTATCGGAAAAATATGCGCATAACATTCCAGAGTTTTTTACCGATAGTGAGGCAGCCCCTCTACTATGTGCTGGAGCTATAGGTTATCGGGCCATCCATCTAGCCCAGATAACTGATGGTGATAGGTTAGGACTTACAGGTTTTGGGGCTTCGGCCCATTTAGTACTGAAAATAGTCAAGTACTGCTACCCGAATACCAAAGTGTTTGTATTTGCAAGAAAGGAAGAGGAACGGCAATTCGCCAAAAAACTTGGAGCCGTTTGGGTGGGCGACACAACAGATTCATCTCCCGAAAAAATGAAAACCATCATAGACACTACGCCAGCTTGGAAACCCGTTGTAGAAGCATTGGGCAACCTAGAAAAAGGAGGGCGATTGGTTATAAACGCCATTAGAAAAGAGGACCATGACAAAGATTACCTTAAAAACCTATCCTACCAAGAAGATTTATGGATGGAAAAGGAACTCAAGTCTGTTGCCAACGTAACGGGGAAGGATGTTTCCGAATTTTTGAAATTGGCGGCAAAAGCAAAAATAAGGCCCAATTATCAAGTTTATCCCTTAGAAGAAGCAAACAAGGCATTGTTGGAACTAAAGGAACAACATATCAGTGGAGCAAAAGTGTTACAAAACCGGTAGAAAATAATGTACAGAACTGATAATTATCATTTAAGTATTCAGCCATAAAGCTTAACTTTTTGATCAATTTAATCATTTAAGAATATGTTGGGCGAACAGAACACACAAAAAGAACTGTTGACCGATTTCCATCATGACGCACAATGGTGGAGAACGGCAGTTGGATATTTTGAAACTGAAACCCATTTCATAGATCGGTTGCTGTCTACTAAAATATATAAAGAAAACACACCCAATCTATATGAGCGGTTACAACTATTCAAGCAAGAACTAAACACTAGAAATAGAGATACCAAAAATCTAAAAAAAGAACTGGAATTATATGAAACCAAGTTGCTAGGTATTTTAGAATGCCAAGATATTTCTTGTGACACCTATTATCTGCAAAACCACAAGGACTTAAAAAAACGTTTTGAGGAATTCTATACCAATTTCAACACCTTTAAGACAGGCGTGTTCAATTATATCGAAGGGGTTCTTTTAGTTTGATTTCCGACCGAAATAATTTTGTTCTAGTTTACTTAACTTATTTTAAAACACTGATAACACCAAGTTATTTCTGTAAAATTTGAGAATGTTTAAACGTTTATCTTTATTCAAAACCCCTTTTAAAAAACAAAACATGAAAACACGATTAATTTTCATGTTATTCTTTGTTTTTAATCCAATTATTTTTTTCAAAAAAAACCCAAAATCAAAGGGAATATTGATGACGTTATTAAGGAATCTCTAAGAGTGAAGAAGACCCGGTTAAGGCAATGTGCATAGATTAAGACCTAAACTATTTAATAATAAGGATAGTAATACGTTTTCGGAATACTTATGTTGTATTCCGATTGAAGAAAAGTGACTAAATCAATAAGTTCCTGAACAGTCATAGCTTCATTGTAATTCTTCATCTTAGAATGGCCCGATTCGGTAGTCTCGGTAGCATTATTTTGTTTGTAACGCGGAGCGATTTTGTGCGATGGATTGATAACCGAAGTGACAAGATCTCCATAAGATTTTTTAATGGTTACTTCACCGCCAAGTTGAATATTGAGACTATCACTTCCACCCTTCCACTCAATCTCAGAAATACTATGGCATTCATTACAGGCCAATCTCTCATAAGTCGCTTTTCCTTCTTCAATATTACCTTGAGGTAATGCAAACCCAAGGGCTTGCTCATTGCAACTACTTAAAAGTACACCCCCACATATTAAAATGAGCATTAGTAGGTACTTTGACAGTTTGCAGAAGGTATTATATTTAACAGTCATAATTTGTTGTTTTAATTAATGATTTGATTCATCACCATAAAAATTGATTAAAACAAAAGTAGTGTACAAGAAAAACAAGGTAAATGACCTGCGTCAGTGAATGTATATGATTGAAAATTTTGAAGTAGTACGCGCAACAAACATCTTTAAGTTCAACCAAATTAAGGACGAAAGACAAATCATCTACAAATCGTTTAATTAAAATAATCCGTTACATCGTACGAAAAGATTAAGATAAAATATTGAAGATTGTGAACTCTAGTAGATGGTTTTAAATGATATGATTGTGAACTCAAAAAGTGACCTCGGCAAGAATCGAACTTGCATCTAAAGTTTAGGAAACTTCTATTCTATCCATTGAACTACGAGGCCGGAATCTTAAAGTATGGCAAAAATAGAATTATTTAAACCAAATTTAAAATTACTTCCCAGTTAGCTATTCTTCATACACCTCAACAATCATCTCAACTTCTACCGCCATATTCCCTGGTAAAGAACCCATACCTACAGCAGCGCGTGCATGTTTTCCTTTTTCACCAAAAACGGCTACCATTAAATCAGAATATCCATTAATTACCTTAGAATGATCTGTAAAATCTAGCGTTGCATTGACCATACCGTAAACCTTAACAATCCTTTTAATCTTATTCAAATCACCCAATTCCATTTTTAACACAGAAAGTTGATTGATTCCTACTTCACGTGCAGCCGCATAACCCTCATCTATGTTTAAATCTTCCCCTAATTTGCCCACTATGTTCTCACCATTGGCTTGTTTTGGTCCTTTACCTGCCAAAAACAGAAGGTTGCCACTTTTAACCGCATGTACATAATTTGCTACTGGTTTGCCTTGATCTCGAAATACAATACCTAAACTTTTCAAATTAGCCTCCGGATTGTAATTTAAGTCTGCAGTAATCCTTTGATCACTTCCTGATTTTTTATTCAAACTCCTATCTATCTCACTACAGCTAAAAAAAAGTAGGCATAAAAAAACATAAATCAATCTCTTCATAAATATTTTAATTAGTGACATATTATTTAAGTACAAGTTAGTTAATACCTAAGCATCAACATAATAAGGTTAAAAATCTGAGGAATTGTAATTACATAAAACCCACTAAAATGTCTATAAAAAGTATTTTTTTGTGCTATATGTCGCACTTAAGGTATCATTTTACTAAAAAAGCATTGTTATTATTTCATTTTTATTAGTTTAGCAGTTAAACCAACAACAACTAAATCAATACAAATATGGAAAGTTCTAGTACAACTTCTAATGTAAATGCGAATAGGCTGTTCTATGCCAGCTGTTTCGCATTAATCACAACAGCCTTCTCTTTTGCTATAGCAGCAGGAATTCTAGATCAATTAAAAACAGAATTAGAATTAACCGCAAGTCAAGCAGGTTTAATTACCTCAATGTGGTTTGCAGGATTCCCTATTGCAATGGTAATAGGAGGACTTATTTACCATAAAGTAGGTGGTAAAATTATAATGCAATTTGCATTTTTCGCACATACGATCGGAATTATATTGTTAATTTTTTCTGGTAGTTATATTGGCTTATTAGTGGCAAATCTGCTTATCGGATTAGGAAATGGTTGTACCGAAGCTGCGTGTAATCCAATGATTGCAGATGCTTATAAAGGTACAAAAATGAGTAAAATGCTAAACCGTTTTCACATGTGGTTTCCAGGCGGCATAGCAGTAGGGAGTTTACTATCTGGATTCATGACAGATTTCGGAATCATCGGCCAAAGTCAAGTTTGGTTACTATTAATCCCAGCAGTTATTTACGCTTATTTGTTTTATGGGCAAACTTGGCCTAAGGCAAAAATAGAGGAAGCTGCAACCCTAAGTGGAAATTTAAAGGGTATGCTTACCCCATTATTCGCATTTATCGCAATATGTATGGCACTTACGGCTATCTCTGAATTTGGACCCAATCAATGGGTTGGCCTAATATTATCTAAAAGTGGTGCAGAACCAACGTTAATTTTAGCATTAACCGCAGGTTTAATGGCAATAGCAAGATATTTTGGTGGTGATATGGTAAAGAAATTTGACCAAACAGGTGTATTATTAGGGTCTGCTATTTTGGCAACCATTGGCATCTATTTATTTAGTACACAAACAGGAGCTATGGCTTACGTCGCTGCAATTATTTTTGCATTAGGAATTGCTTATTTCTGGCCAAACATGATTGGACTTGCTGCAACAAAAACACCTAAAACTGGTGCTTTAGGAATGTCTATCATTGGTGCTATTGGTATGTTCTCAACTTCAATTTTTCAACCTATCATTGGTGGTTGGATTGATTCTGATAGAGCAGCCGCATCAGCACAAGGTTTAACAGGAGATGAATTAGAATTAATATCTGGACAGGAAACTTTAGGAACTATGGTCCTATTCCCTGCTATCTTAATAGTTCTTTTCACCATCCTTTATTTTTGGATGAAGAATAGTAAAAGTGAAGTAGAAGTTGCTACAGCATAATTTCAAATTCAACCATAAAAAATGGCCGAACAAATAATTTGTTCGGCCATTTTATTTTCAATATTTAAAAGGCTTACTCCAAAAGTAACTCTAATAGCTGTATAGCCGCATCACTAATTTTAGTTCCAGGTCCGAATATTGCAGTAGCACCAGCTTCTTTTAAGAATTCATAATCTTGTTTTGGTACTACACCCCCAACAATAACCATAATATCATCTCGGCCGTATCCTTTCAATGCTGCAACCACTGCTGGCACTAAGGTTTTATGTCCCCCAGCAAGTGATGATATTCCAAGAATATGTACATCATTTTCTACAGCCTGTTTTGCGGTTTCTTTTGGCGTTTGAAAAAGAGGTCCAATATCAACATCAAAACCTAAATCGGCATACCCTGTAGCAACAACTTTCGCCCCGCGATCATGACCATCTTGACCCATTTTTGCAACCATAATACGAGGTCTTCTACCATCTTGCTCGGCAAAACGATCTGCTAACTCCTGTGCCTTTTTAAAGCTTCCGTCTTCTTTAATCTCCCTTGAATACACACCAGTAAATGAATTAATGATAGCTTTATGTCTGCCATACGCCTTTTCTAAAGCGCTACTTATCTCTCCTAAAGTTGCTCTTTCTCGAGCGGCAGCTACTGCTAAAGCTAATAAATTTTCTTCCGAATCGCTACCGGCCAATTTATTTGTTGCCGCCTTTGAAATGGCACTCAAACATTCCTCTACTTTCGTAGTATTTCGTTTTCTTTTTACCTCTTCTAATCGTAATAATTGCTGTCTGCGTACTTCTTTATTATCAACCTCCAATATTTGAAGTTCATCTTCGGCTATTAATTGGTATTTATTTACACCGACAATAACATCTTGAATACTGTCTATTCGAGCTTGTTTTCTAGCTGCAGCCTCTTCTATTCTAGTTTTTGGAATTCCTGTTTCGATAGCCATGGTCATTCCACCAAGATTTTCTATTTCCTCCATTAACTCCCACGCTATATGCGCTAAATCATGCGTTAATTTCTCTACATAATAACTGCCCGCCCATGGATCTACAGTCTTGGTTATATTGGTTTCATGTTGCAAGTACAATTGAGTTTCCCTTGCTATACGCGCAGAGAAATCTGTAGGCAACGCTATCGCCTCATCTAAGGCATTCGTATGTAAGCTTTGTGTTCCTCCAAAAACTGCCGCAGAAGCCTCTATAGTGGTTCGTGCTACATTATTGAATGGATCTTGTTCGGTAAGACTCCATCCACTAGTTTGGCAATGTGTTCTAAGCATTAAGGATTTTTCACTCTTAGGATCGAATTTCTTAACCACTTTGGCCCATAACATTCTCGCAGCTCGCATTTTGGCAATTTCCATAAAATGGTTCATACCAATACCCCAAAAAAATGAAAGTCGAGGAGCAAAATCATCAATTTTCAAACCTGCTTCTATTCCTGTTCTAATGTACTCCAATCCATTGGCCAAGGTATACGCCAGCTCCAAATGCGCTGGTGCACCGGCTTCATGCATATGGTAGCCAGAAATACTTATACTATTAAATTTGGGCATATATTTACTCGTATACTTGAATACATCTGCAACCAACTGCATGGATGGTTTTGGCGGATAGATATACGTATTACGAACCATGAACTCTTTAAGTATATCGTTTTGTATCGTACCTGATAATTGTTCTAACGAAACACCCTGTTCTTCGGCGGCAACGATATAAAAAGCCATGATAGGCAAAACAGCCCCGTTCATGGTCATAGAAACCGACATTTCATTTAGTGGAATACCCTCGAACAGAATTTTCATATCCTCGACGGTATCTATTGCCACACCTGCCTTACCAACATCGCCCACAACCCGTTCATGATCACTGTCGTAACCTCTATGAGTCGGTAAATCAAATGCCACCGATAATCCTTTTTGGCCAGCTTTTAAGTTTTTTCTATAAAATTCATTACTTTCTGTAGCAGTTGAAAATCCTGCATATTGACGTATGGTCCATGGGCGTTGCACATACATTGTAGCATAAGGTCCACGAAGAAAAGGTGGCATACCTGCAACAAAATTAACGTGTTCTAATTCTGATATATCATCTTTAGAATATCTTTTTTTAATTGCAATTGTTTCAGCTGTTTCAAAAACCGCCGTATTCGATGAGTTTGTCTCATCAATTTTAGCCGAATTATGATCTGAGTTCTTTAAACTAATATGTTGCAAATCCTTTCTACTCATGTGATAATCGGTTTTGCTCTAATTCTTCCGCTAAACGCTTTTCAATTATAGGTGTAATCAAAGTTTTTCTAGGATTCTTCTTTAAAAATGGATAAATCTCCAATTCCCCTCCCATAATATCATTTTTATTCTGATATGTATTTGTGCCAACTAAAACAGTCTTCTTATCATCAAATTTATCTTGCTGCCTTTTTGCGCTATCAGCTATTTTATTCTGTATAGAATTATTCTTTAATTGTTTAAGAAAGCCGCCTTCTTTTTCAATAGACTTAAAAAGAACCAAAGCCTTTTCCGCTAATTGATTGGTTAAGGTTTCTATATAATAACTACCCTCTGTAGGGTTTTCTACCTTATCAAAATAGCTTTCCTCTTTCATCAACACTAACTGATTTAGGGCAATGCGATTTGCGAAAACGTTATCCTTTTTATAAATGGAATCATAAGGTAAATTATAAACGGTATCAGAACCTCCAAGAACTGCAGACATACATTCAGTTGTCGTTCTTAGCATATTAACATTATAGTCATATATGGTTTTATTCCGTTTCGATGGAATTGTTGAGATGTGGCAGCGCGGAGAAATCTCGTATGCTTCAGTAAGCGTTTTCCAAAGATTTCGTAACGCTTTCAACTTTGCTATCTCAAAAAAATAATTACCCCCAACGGCAACTTTGAATTCTATACTCTTTAACTTTTGTAGATTTCCATTCCCATGCAATACGTTAAAATACTCATTGGCATGTGCTAATGCATAGGCCAATTGTTGAGAAATATCTGCCCCGGCATTATCATAAAGCGCAAGATCTACACTTACTAAATTTTCAACATTCAAATCTATTAATTCGTTTAAAACCGCAAAATCCGAAGTTAGCGAATCATACCAATTACCAGACTTAGCTAGATGGCCAATAGGATCAGTTTGAAAATAAACATTATTAGAATTTGGAACTAGTTTAAAAATCTTATCAATGAAAACATTGGACAAAAATTGCATATCAAAAGAAATTTTTGTCTTATTTAAATCAATATTGTTCAAAAGTTTAACAACATCAACTGTTTCTTTATCAATTACAAAATGTATAACCTCAGCACCTTTCTTAATTAACCTGTGCGCTTTTTCATTGGCCATAATTGCATTACCTGCGTAAATGGATTGGCCTATTCTCCAAGGAGTTGTTAGCAACGATTCTATTTTAAGATTATCTAAATCGTCTGCATGGTAAAAAGGTTTTACTTTAATTCCTTCAGGAGAATCCCAAACAACTTCTTCATTATAATCCTTACCTTTTAAATCGTATTGAATTTTTTGTTTCCACTCTTTTGCAGAAACCTCCCTAAAATTTTCGAATAAGGCATCACCCTTCATATAAGACGGAGTTTAATTTAAAAACAAGTGATAATAATACGTATTTGAAAACCTCAAACAGCGCTTATCAAAGATACGATAAGTAAATTGTGTTCAACAAAAATGGCTACTCCACCATCTCGACGGAATTCAAATTCTGAATATCTGTAGTCTCTATCCTAGAAAGTTCCTTCAATTGTCCTTTTTCGAACATTTCAGGTAGTTCTTTTAAAGGGGTGCCAACTGGTGCTTCCCAATTAATGTAATCTTGAAAACGAATACCATCTACGGTTCTTGGGTTATACGCACTCCTAAATCGTACTCCACCGTCATTAACGCTATAACTGTACGCTATATAATTTATGTAATGCGATTTCTTATTTATCCAGTACATAAAAACATCATCGTGATCTTTACCGCCACCTATCTTACCAAAAGTAACTCTTACTACATCGTAATCTTCTCCTTTAATAATAGTTTCACCTGCACCTTCCTTTTGTACTGCTTTATCATTTAATTTATGCGGTAATGTAGCAAAATAAATAACCGAGTTCAGCGCTTCACTATATTTAGCAATATCCTTTTTTGATAGTTCCAGCAACTCATTATTAACTGTTCTGGCAAACTTTCCATCCTTTAAAATGTCTTCGATTTGATTACCCAAACTATCTGTTGACCTTACTTTATACGTATACCCGTTTTTATTTTCAAAAGAGAATAGTTTATCACGGAATAAAAATTGATAATAAGCAGAATCATAGAGACTTCCACCGTGGGCTTTAATTGCCTCATTTACCACAGCTTGAGTAGCCTCTTCTTTTAGTTCTTTAGCAGATTTTTCGGTTTGTGATGCATTTTTATCATCCTTTTGAAAGTCTTTACAGCCTACTACCATCAATAAAATAATAGTTACAATTTTAAAATTTCGATTCATATTTTGAAAATAAAAATTAAAGTTGAAATAATTGAAATCGTCTTCTCAAATTTTACTTATAGAATTTTATTTGTCGAACAGTTAATCTAATCCTAACCTCTCAAAGATATAGTTTAATAGAATTGATTACCGTAACTGCTATAAATCAATTAGTTGAAATCGTTGGTTTTAATTATAAACCTGGCAATGTAAATTACTTTACACAGTTATTTGTAATAAGAAATTTGATTGGTTACTATTATTTCATCAGATTGATTTCTGATATACTTTTAATTCTATTGCGTTCTAAAAAGGCATCAATCGTTTCAAAATGCTCTATTACCCTTTGGTCTTTAAATTCAAATACTTTTTCAGAAAGGCCTTGCAAAAAATCACGATCATGTGAAACCAAAATCAACGTACCGTCAAAAGTGGATAATGCTTCTTTTAAAACATCCTTTGATTTTAGATCCAAATGATTGGTAGGCTCATCCAAAATTAAAAGGTTTACAGGTTCCAATAATAATTTAACCATCGCCAAACGGGTTTTTTCTCCACCGGATAGCATACTTACTTTTTTATCTATATCATCACCACTAAACATAAATCTTCCTAAAATATTCTTAATCTGATTTCGAATATCGCCAAAGGCAACCTCATCTACCGTTTGAAAAATGGTCAATTCAGGATCTAATAATGAAGCTTGATTCTGGGCAAAATATCCCACTTTTGCATTATGGCCCAATTGGCAAGTTCCTTCTACTTCAATCTCACCTAAAATAGCTTTGATCATGGTAGATTTTCCTTCTCCATTTCTACCTACAAAAGAGACTTTTTCGCCCCTTGCAATAGACATATTCGCATTTTTGAATACTACTTTTTCTCCATAAGATTTAGAAACATCTTTAACGGTTACAGGGTAATCACCAGAACGTGGTGCTGGCGGAAAACTCAATTTTAAAGATGATGTATCTATTTCATCAATTTCAATGATTACCAATTTTTCTAACATTCGCTCTCGAGACGACACTTGATTTGTCTTGGAGTATGTTCCTTTGAACCGTTCAATAAAAGTCATATTATCAGCAATAAATTTTTGCTGTTCTTGATAGGCTTTGATTTGGTGAGACCTACGGTCTTCCCGTAATTGCAGATAGTGGGTATAGTTGGCCTTGTAATCATAGATGCGGCCCATGGTAACTTCAATAGTCCTGTTGGTAATATTGTCTATAAATGCCCTATCGTGTGAAATTACCATTACGGCGTTGGCTTTATTGAGTAGAAAATCTTCTAACCAGATTACAGATTCAATATCTATATGATTGGTAGGCTCATCTAACAAAATAAGATCAGGTTTTTGCAGCAAAATTTTGGCAAGTTCAATTCTCATGCGCCATCCACCACTAAATTCTTTTGTCTGTCTTGTAAAATCTTCTTGTTTAAAACCAAGACCCTTTAATGCCTTTTCAACCTCTGCATCATAATTTACATCTTCAAGCGCATAAAATTTTTCGCCAAGATCAGATACCTTCTCAATAATGCCCATATAGGCATCGCTCTCATAATCTGTTCTAGTTTCCAATTCTTTATTTAGCCTTTCCATTTCATCACGCATTTCAAAAACATGCTTAAAAGCTTTTGCGGCTTCCTCAAAAACAGTACACTTATCCTCCGTCAACAAATGCTGTGGCAAATAGGCAATTATGGCATCTTTTGGCACCCTTACATTACCACGATTCGCATTTTGTTCGCCCGCAATAATTTTCATCATCGTTGATTTTCCAGCCCCATTCTTGCCCATTAGTGCAATTTTATCGGTGGGGTTTATTACAAAGGATACATCACTGAATAAGGTTGTTCCACTGAACTCTACTGCCAAATTATCTACTGAAATCATGATTGGAATTTTAACAATGCAAAATTAGGGATAACTAATGGGCATACGGCGCCCTAACCCTAAAAAGTGAGTAGCCGGTTTTGATTTTTTTGATTGCCCACTTATCTCATTTGAAAAAATACTTCTCAGTAAAATTGTTTTAGTTTTTAAATCTTCTAAGGAATGCTGATCAGTATCATTTCCGCACGGTTATAATAGTACTTTATTTAAGCAATATTCTACAATCATGAAAAATCTAAACACCTTTAAAAAATATTTTACCCTTGCTATTTTTAGTATCGTTATACTCTTATGCATAGTAAGGTGCGGAAAAGACCCTTTTGACCTTATCGTATGTGACTCCTGTTCCCCTTCAAAACCATGGTCGGTTTGGAGCATTGATTTAAGCAATCCCTGTTTTGAAACTAAGGCTGATTGTGAAGCTTGGGCAGAAGGACATTTAGGACCTGACACAAAGTGTATGAAGTGTGATCATTAGAATATGGTTGACCAACAAACTTTCTTTATTTCCTTTTGTATTTTGTTCTGTGTGTATTTGTATTAACCTGACCTAAATCATAGTAGTCCATTCTGTTTTCAGCTAATTTTAGAAAAACTCAGAACGATGAAAACTCTCCGCTTGATTTTAATTTTGATTCTTATTTGTACACTTCCCGAGGTCCATGCGCAAAAGGTTAAACGATTCAAAACATGGATTACATTATTGGACGATACAAAAATAATAGGAACATTGTATTCCGCCAATGAGATCGAATTACTCATTATGACGGAAGATTTAACACAATTAAACATAGACCCAAAAACCATAGAAACAATAAAATTAAGACGGGAAAAAAATGTGGGCAAAGGCGCTTGGATCGGGGCTTTAAGTGGGTTGGCAGCAGGTGCTATAGCTGGTTATGTTTCTGAGTCTGGAAGTGGCTGGGAAGATGTGGGTGCAGTTGGAGGAGGCATACTGGGCGCCCCTATCGGGTCCCTTTTAGGGATGGGCGTAAGTTCAATTAAGGAAAAGTACATTATAAATGGAAATGAAGATATGTATCACTCGTTCCTTCCCAAACTGCAACAATATACACTTCACAAAAATATTTAACTAATGATTACTACTAATAAAAGGCTCAGTGCTATCGTAATTTTCCTAACTGTTATATTCCTTTTTCAAAGCTGTGTGGTATATCATAAAACTCCCACGAACTTAAAGAACGCATCAACCGAACGAATCAATACTAAAATTGTCAATACTAGTGGGGAAATTTTCAAATACAAATACATTACCTACGATAATGGAGTTTTTTTCGGTGTACACCTAAAATCAGGCGTATGGATCAAAACACCCATACATCAACAAGATCTTACACAGGTACTAGCCAAGGATAAATCGCGATCAACATGGGCAACCATAGGCATTATTGCGATTCCTGTCATTGCTGCTGTAATCATCGTGAGCACACTGCCCTGGGGTAGAACTTGGAACCTCTTTCCAGGGGAAGAACTTTAACCTCGAAAAATTACGGACGTAATTAATGCCGTCTAATAAAAATAAAAAATGCCGTAATTTGTTTTACGTAAATGCCGAAAACAAAAAATTCAACCTAACTAAATAGATTGGATTTCGCCATTTGCTCCCCTACCCTTTACCGATTTCATTTTTAAAGTTTTTGGCAATCTTCTTAATCTAAGTTGCCCCCATACTTTTTAATAAGTTAAGGGTACCATATTTATTAGGTCTTTTTATAACAGGAGCTGTTGTAGGTCCCTACGCCTTTGATTTACCGTAAGGCAATTGTAGTATAATCTTTTCATGCACAACAGGTTTACAATATATTATGTTTAAGGAAGGACTTGAAATACACTTAGCAGATTTCAAAAAAAAAACAGCAAATATTGAGCGAAATTAAAATTAATTCATGCAAGGCCGAAAAATAAGAATTTGATAAAGTGATTTACAACAAAGAGCTCAAAAAAGAAGCCCCTCATACAATTATACCATGACATATGACCCCCTTTTATCAAATCAAATATTGACACTAAATAAAATGCACCACCTAAGATATTTAAAACGAGAACGGTACAGATTAAAAAAAGGTGGACAATAATGTCATTGTTCAGCTTAAAATAATAAATTTAATATTCTAATAATTTATATCGGTTATTTGAGATTAGACCAATAGCAATTAAAAATCAAGAAATTTATTTGTGCTTTTTTCACCAAATGTAGGTTATTTATATTCCTAGTTAAATAAATTTTCAAACTACCACATTAAGTATTTATTAAAAATTTGAAAAGTTTAAACTCAATAATTAAGAAGGTTAACGAAGCTTGATCAAATTAGACTTCCGAATTAATCTTTTATGCTTACAAGAACCTAATGCTAAACTATATTTCAAAAATTGCTATAAATGAATCTTAAAAAATTTATACTCTTAATTGCAGAATCTTTTTTTTGTATCATTTATATCAATTGCATTGAATCTGCATCTTCGCAATCACAAGTCTCATTTAGACAGTTGTCGGTAAAAGAAGGCTTATCTCAAAATAGTGCAATTTCTATTTCGCAAGATAGTATTGGATTTTTATGGATAGCCACACAAGATGGGTTAAATAAATATGATGGAAGAAAATTTACAATTTATCCATATAATTTTTTAGACATTACCAAACCTGATTATAGTAATTTAGGAAAAGTCTATACCGATAGAGAAGGAGATGTTTGGATTATTCCTTCCAACAATTTACTTTATAAATTTGACCGTGTTGCCGATGTGTTCAAACCGATTTCAAGTTTAAAAAACACAAACATAATATTTCAAGATAAGAATTTGAATTTTTGGGTAGGCACCTATGATCACGAACTATATATGTTGGATCATGTCACTTATAACCCAAAAATCATATTAACGGCCAAAGAAATTCAAGGAGAAATTTATCATATAAGTCAACATAATAATGGTTCGCTTCTCATTACAACAAATAAGAAAATCATTGAACTTGACCCTAAATTATTAATAAAAACAGACATCTATCCTAAGACAAAATATGGCGAAGTACTAAAAGAAAATTTTAGCGCCCTTGTCACTGAAGCCTCGGGAAGGCAATGGATTAGCACCTATGGAAATGGTCTATATTTTAAAGATGAAAATGAGAACATAGTTCATAGAATATCAGAACTTTCATTTTTAGATCCATTACCTAATGATCTAAATATTTTAGCATTACATATTGATAAAAAAGAAAGATTATGGATTGCAACCTATGGTAATGGATTGTATATGATTAATTTAAAAAACTTTAAAATAACTCATCTTAGTACTGAAAAGCATAATCCAAAAGCATTACATTATAACGATATCTTAAGCATTTACGAAGATTATACCGGTACGCTTTGGTTTGGTTCTGATGGGGCGGGACTAAGTTATTATGATGAGTACTTAGAAAAATTCAATTCAATAACCAATTTTCAAACACCCGAAAACATTAGCATTGATGTTATAAGGGCAATCACGGTTAGCAAAAATGGCGATGTTTGGTTAGGAACTTCTGGCAAGGGGTTAACTAAATATGAAACAGCTACCAATAGTTGGAGAACATTTAATACAGAAGGAACTAGAAAACAGGCTATTTCCTCCGATAGAATTATGAGTCTGTTGATTGATAATGAAGATGATCTATGGATTGGCACTCAAGGTGGTGGACTCAATATACTCAATCAAAAAGGCGAGTTAGAAAAATATTCTAATACATCGACAACCAAATTATCGGCTAATACAATATGGTGTATTTTTAAAGATAATGACAATACCTATTGGTTAGGCTCTCGGGAGCATGGGTTAATTCAATTTGATAAAAAGAGAGGTGAAATTAAAAAATACACCACTAATGATTCACTGCCAAGCAATAATATTAGGGTGGTTACAAAAGGTAAGTCTAATGAATTTTGGCTAGGAACAGAAGAAGATGGAATTGTTTTGTTTAATATTAAAAATCAAACGTTTACTTCATACAAATTTCAAGCTTCTATCAATTCTTTATCTAATAATAAAATTAAGTCTCTTTATTATGACCCCAAAGGCATCTTATGGATCGGAACCAACGGTGGAGGTCTAAATGCCTTTGATATTGAAAAGAGTTTTTTTTACACATATACTGTTACAGACGGCTTAGCCAACAATGTAATCTATTCTATACAACCAGATGAAAAGGATAATTTATGGTTAAGTTCGAATCGAGGGATTACGAAGTTTACAGCTGCAAATAATTTAGAACATCCGCCGCAGATTACAAATTATGATAATTTTGATGGTTTGGCTACAGAGTTTAATACAGGCGCCTATTTTTCAGATCCATCGGGACAACTTTATTTCGGAGGGCTAGATGGTTTTTACTGGTTTCAGCCGGAGGAAATTAAAGGAAACATTACGCTTCCCAAAACAACGATAACAGGTTTTGAAGTATTGGATAAACCACAAACATTAAAGCAAGACATTACTTTAAAACATAATCAAAATACTATAACCTTTACTTTTTCCAGTTTACAATATTCTATCCCTGAAAAGAATATGTATAAATATAAATTATTGAATTTTGACGATAATTGGGTTTCCGCCGGGAATAATAATTTTGCCCGTTATCCCCAAATTCCTCCAGGAGCGTATGAGTTTAAAGTAAAATCCAGTAATTATGATGGCGTTTGGAATGAAATTCCAGAAACATTCAAGTTCTCAATAGCTTCGCCTTGGTACCTAACCAACATGGCTAAAATTGTTTATGCACTTTTATTTTTAAGCACAATTTTTGGCATATATTCTTATCTAAAGTGGCGTTGGAGAATGCAACTAGACCTACAATTAAAGGAAGATGAAGCGGAACGATTTAAAAAACTCAATGATTTTAAATCCAAATTATACACCGATATTTCCCATGAATTTAGAACGCCGCTTACACTTATTGCCGGACCTATAGATGCAAAATTAAATGAGGGTAATATAACAGATTCCGATTTCGCAAATTTCTCTATGATAAAGCGCAATACCAATAGATTATTATCATTGGTAGATCAATTATTGGACTTAGCCAAATTGGATAAGGGGAAGTTGAAATTAAATATTTTCCAAGGGGAGCTTAGCCTCTTCCTTTATACTATTGCCTCTTCTTTTGACTATTATGCAGACCTAAAAAAAATAAAATATACTATTGAAATAGCACCAATAAAAAATTCATGGTATGATGAGGATGTTATAGAAAAGATAGTAACAAATTTACTTTCTAATGCATTTAAATACTGTCCTAAACTAGGGTTCTGTGAATTAAAAGTCACAAGCGAAAATGATAAGGTATTAATTAGTCTAAAAAATACTACTGAAAACCTTACGGAAATACATATAGACAATCTCTTCACCCGCTTTTATCAAAAAGATGAATTTGCCGAAGGAGCAGGTGTTGGGCTTTCTTTGGTAAGAGAATTGGTACAGTTGTACCATGGTGAAATATCGGTACATCTAGAACAAAAGAACATCATAAATTTTCTAGTTTCCCTTCCCATAAACCTAGACTCTTTCGACAAAGGGACTTACAATAAAATAAGTACTCAAATTTTCAAACAACCAGATGTTATTTCAGAAATTTTTGAAGAAACACATGAAGATATTGAACTTCCTATTCTATTAGTGGTCGAAGATCACGAAGAGGTAAGGAGATTTATAACGTTGGCATTAAAACATAAATATCAAATTTTTCAGGCGGAAAACGGAAAACAAGGTATTAAAAAGGCGGTTGAAATAGTTCCAGATATCATAATTTCAGACATAAGAATGCCCATTTGTAGTGGTATTGAACTATGTAATACACTAAAAAATGACGAACGCACAAGTCATATCCCCATAATACTTCTTACTGCAGGTATAGGTGAAGAAAATGAATTGAAGGGATTAAAAGCCGGAGCAGATGATTTTATAACAAAACCTTTCAAATTAAGAATCCTTGAAAAAAGAATAGCTAACCTTATAGACATAAGAAAAGCGCTTCGAAAACGCTATAGTCAAGAGTTAATACTTAAGGCAAAAGATATTGCCATTACTCCTACCGATGAATTATTTTTGAATAAAGTGCAACAGATTCTAGATACTCATTTGTCAAACCCTGAGTTTAATGCTGTTTTTTTTAGTAAAGAAGTTGCAATGAGTAGAATGCAATTACACAGAAAATTATTGGCCTATACAGGGCTGACCACTACTTCATTTATCAGATCTCAACGCTTAAAACAAGCACTGCATATTTTAAAAACTTCAGATGCCTCTATAAATGAAGTTGCCTATGTTGTTGGTTTCAACACACCTTCCTACTTTATTAAATGTTTCAAAGAAGTATATAAAAAAACACCTGCCGAATATTTTCAATCACCTGATATATAGGTTTTTACTCTTCATGTTACATTTCTTGCATACTATGTTACATACCTAGTATCCTCACCACATACTTTCAGATAATTTTGATATCACAATCAAAAATCATGAAAGTAAATATCACAAAATCAAAAATTTATAGCGTATTGATCCTGCTTTTGTTTGGCGTATTTTTTTGTTCAGCACAAACAAAAAGCACCAATGAAACAAAGATTGTTTTTATACTAAGCCAAAAAACTAATGCAGTTTCTGGAATCACTTTATTAGATATTGAGAATTCTAAAAATGTACTTCCCAATACATATCCAAACCACCTATTTTATTTAGGGATTCTTAAAGGAAGGTACGAATTAAGTGACAACCTGGTCATACCGTTAATCGAATCAACTATTACTATTTATACCGATAAAGCGCTTTTTTCTGAAGACCAGTTTTCGCACTTAGATCATATAAATTTTGGAAGTGTTAAGACAAAAGTAATCTCTAAAAAAAAAGGGGAAATAATTCTAAAAACGTTATAAAATGAAGAATGTAAAAATTTTACTTGTATTAATAACTCTATTGATATCGTCCCAAACGAGTTATTCCCAATTCCTTAAAAGACTTGGTCAGCGAACAGAAGACGCCGCAAAAGAAGCAGTTATAAGAAAAACGGCTCAAAAAGTAAATCGGGAAACCGAAAAAACAATGGATACCATATTAGATGGGAAAAAAGGTGGGAAAAAGAAGAAAAACAAATCTTCTAACCGAGGCGGCAGTCAGAATGATGAAATGAATGAACACAACGAGACTTCAGAACAAGAAACGGACTCTAATACCTTTGGAGTCTATAGCAATTTCACATTCTTACCTGGCAACAAACTCTTGTTTTATGATGATTTTGTAGCGGATGCTCTAGGCGATTTCCCCGCCAACTGGGAAACTGGTGGTTCAGGGGAGGTTGTGACCACTAGTGACTCCGAAAGTAAGTGGCTCTCCATCTCAAGAAGAGCTGGGTATATGCCCACAATGGAAAACACACTTCCTGAAAATTATACCATAGAATTTGATTTGGCCAACAATGGGTATGGCAGTGGCAAACCTAACAGCAAACTGTTTTTTGCATTCTTGACTAAGAAAGCATACAGTATGGGTGCAGGTGGCTCCTTGGCAGATATCGAAATCTTGCTTTCCAATAATGGGTTTAAAGTAAGCAATGTTGAAAATTTTGGAGGAGAGGTTGAAGTGAAAATTGGTAGCCGTATAGATAGGGAAATGACAGATTATCTAAATAATACAGTTCATATTTCAATTGCCGTGAACAAAAAAAGGCTAAGAATGTGGGTAAATGAAGAAAAAATGGTGGATTCTCCAAATTTAATACAGGCGAACATTGGTAAATATTTCATTATTGAGGCGATGGACGTATTACCAGAGAATGGGCATTTTGTAGGTATATCAAACTTCAAAATTGCTGAGTCTACAGAGGATTTACGTTCATTATTACTTAAAAATGGAAAATTCAGTACTACGGGAATCTATTTTGATACTGCTGCAGCAACCGTAAAAAAGGAATCTTACGGTATATTATTGGACATCGCCAATATGCTTCGGGACAATAGTGATATCACTGTGCAAATAGTTGGACATACCGACAATCAAGGTGCAGAAGATTATAATCAGATACTTTCTGAAAACAGAGCAAAAGCGGTAAAGCAAATCCTGGTAGAGGAGTTTGGTATCAATGAAGATAAGTTACAGTTCATGGGCAAAGGTGAAGTAGAGGCGGTCGATGATAATACCACCGAAAAAGGCAGGGCCAATAACAGAAGGGTTGAATTTATAAAACTTTAAAAAGAAACAAGATGGAAACAATAGAAAACAAAACAACAGTAGTTAACGAAGGTAAGAATATAGCCATTATAGCCTACATCACCATCATTGGTCTCATCATCGCCTATGTTATGAACAATGATAAGAAAGATACTTTTGCGGCCTATCATATTAAACAATCATTAGGTTTGGCCGCAACTGGTTTGGCATTGGGTATTGTTGACATGATTCCCATATTGGGCTGGATTATCAATATCCTTGGTATTATTGTTCTTCTCTATATGTGGGTAATGGGCCTTATGAATGCTATCAACGGAAAAGAAAGTCCAGTACCTTTTTTAGGGGAAAAATATGAAGAGTGGTTTAAGAATATTTAAATGAAAATCATGAAAAAATCATATAAAATATTAGTAACCGTAAGCATTCTGTTCTTAGTGTCATTTACTATATATGCCCAAACGGAACATTGGTCTGGAGCATGGAATACAAAATTTGGAAAAGTCATCATAACTAAAAACGGAGCTAACTACACAGGTACTTTTCCCTATGGAAAATTAACGGAAGGCAGAGAGCAAGATGGAAAGCTTATAGGAAGATATACGTATAGGACCAGAACACCCAATAAAAATAGTTTGGGAACAACCGGGGAATATCAATTTATTCTCTCCGCAGATAAGACAAAATTCGATGGATACCATAAATCGGAGACCGATACAAAATGGCGTTCAGAAAATTGGAACGGAGAAAAAGTTTGGGGTACTGTAATGCCCGTGATTGTACCTAACAATATACCTTCTATAGCTACGCCATCTTGGACGGGAACCTGGGAATCTACAACCGGGAATATATTTAAAATATTGGATACCGGTAACAAGAGAAATAACTTTACCGACGTATTTGCACAAATTTCGGTCAATGTAGGTGGTACTACAAAATACTATGATGTAAAAGGCATTATAAAAGACGATAAACCTGAAGTGTTTCAAGGAACTTTATATCTTGATAATGGCTGGAATGCCGGTTTAATAGATATTGAATATGGAGCGTTAAAAATTGATGATTTCACAGGGTACATGTGGTTTGGAGTAGGTGAATCAAAACTGATTATTTCCGCGCATAGAACTTCCTCAGCAAAACCCACTGTAAAAATATTCTAAATCAAACATTAAGATGCGTAACCTATTCTTAATCGTAATTTCCTTCGTTTTGTTTTCTTGCAACGATAGCAAAAAAGAAAAACAGGGTTTTGTTGATGGTATTTTAGAAGATTTTTCAAAAATGCCAGATTCAGTTATCCAAAAAGGGTTTGCCATCTTAGATACCATTCAACTAAAACCGGTGTCGGAATTAGTAAAGGAGCTTAGGCAAATCCCAGAACTACAAGAAATTGGCGTAGGAGACGAATTATTGAGTTTTAGGCTTAAAAATGGGCCCACTATGCTAATAAAGCTCAAAGAGTTTTCATCGTTGACCAAAGGTAGTACTGCTGGTGCAGTAATGCCCCCAATGATGATGCTAAATCCTATAAAAGAGGAAGAGAACAACGCCAATGTTGTGGGTGCACAACGGGGCGAAAACAGACAAAGCAAAAAGGCCTTAATACTAGCACCATATGAATGGGAATTTGAAAATGATGATGCAAAAGTTCCTAGTTCAAAACTTAAAACCCATAGAAATTACAAAGGAAATGTGAATTATAAATCCAATAACACCGAAGCTTCTCAAAACATAACTATAGATGATTACTTAGTGTTCAATGATTACGATATGGTGTATTTAAGTTCTCATGGGTCGAAAACATGTAACATGAAAGGTGACGCAGTAGAATCAACAAGCAACTGCCATTCCTACATATCATCTGGAATAAAGTACAATGAAAATAATCGCTACGAAATGCTTGATTTAGTCTTAAGCAAAAACGTATGGGGAATTGCTTTGGGCGCAGACGAAATTTATTTTATACCAGAATTCTTTGCATATCAGTATCCTGAGATCAATAACAAACTTTTTGTTTTCAGTGCTTGTCAGTTAGGAAAAGAAGGCGATTTGGGAAACACATTTAACAACATTCTACAAAATGGTCAACTTTTTTACTGGCATAACACTGTTTTTACCGATGATGCCACAAATGCTTTTTCTCATATGTATAATAGAATGTTACAATATGGTGAAACAGCACCCATCGCTTTTAAAAACACACCTTACAATCTAAAAGAGAATTTAAAAACATTTAAAAACGAAGAAAAACGAGGTGATTCCGTAGAAGTGTATACCAATTTAAAAATGACAACCAAAGGCAATGCGATGCATCTTATCGAGCCCATAAGTTTTTTAGATGAAAAAACTAAAAAAGAGCTACAAGAAGGCACGGTATATCCTTTTGAAGGTGTTTTTGAAGACGATCGACCCGAAGAAGCTAGTTTTACCTTAGAATTTTTGGGCTACACCGCTCAAGAAATAGAGGAAAAAAGAATGAGCTTTTCATTAAAATTGGATGGTACTACGGTGCTAGATCATGTTCCTTTTTTACCCGATAATGATCCGTATGATGCTATAGATGTTACGACGGGTAAAAATGAAAAAACCACCTTGGTCACTTTTAAAAGGACGAAGTTAAAAAAAGACCTGAAAAAAAATAGTTCGGTAAAACTGGAAGGCTTTTTTCATTTTAGTGAAGAAAATTATGGCTATCAAAGTATCAATGTAAGTACGGGAAGCTCCGATATGCGCATTGTAATGAAATCACCGGACGGAACCATTAACATGTTTTTTGATGCGGACAATTACGCCCTTAAAATGACTCACCCAACTGAAAACCAGACCTTGTATTCAGACGAGGAAGGCTATATCTATATGAACATTCCAGGCAAAGGGTGGATGAAAACCAAGTTATTGCAAATGTTTGGTGCCTTAGCGCAACTTGCTCCAATAGATATCGATTTCGCAGGCTTAGAGATGAACAAAGGATCGGTAATGCATAAAATACCTGCCTTTGCAGCTGAGGTCACCATTTCTATGCTAGAAAAAGAGCCGAAAGCAAAAAAGATTAGTGGTGGTATCGGTTCTGAAAAAACAGTATTTATATATGACGGAAGGCTAACCATAACTTTTGATAATCGAAAAAGACTGGAATCTTTAGTTGAACGTGGGGCAGACATACATTATTACTATGAAGAACAGCAAATAATGGTCCCAAATGCACAAATTTTTTCCATACCCTCATTTAAATAAAATATACTTATGAAAAATCAACTTTATGTACTAAGTCTTTTATTGCTAATACTGTCTTGTAAAGAAAATAACAGCAAAGAAAAGCAAACATTAGAAAATTCAACAATTTCTTCTACCCATGAAAATCAAGGGGAAGAGCTATTAACCAATTCGTACCAAGACAGTAAAAATCAAAAAGAGGTATATAAAGTCTTAAAAAAGAAAACCCCTTTAACTAGTGGGCAATTATTACCTATAATACCAGAACACATTAACGGTAATAAAAAAATAGTAGAACATAGATTCGAGGCTAGTAATCAAATGGCCAATGGAACTTATGGTTCTTATGATAGTCCTTATAATTTTTGGATTGAAGATGGTTCAGGCTCAAGAGCAATAGTTAGAAACTTTTTCGACAGCCTAAAGTTCAAGAATCAAGGTCCTGAGGGAACAGAATATGTCTATAAAGATAGAGATGGTTACAAGACCATTGCTTTTCTACAGCCTAAAATCAAAAGAAACCAAATATCTTTTATCTATAACAATCGATTTAAAATATCGCTACTTGGATCTGATAATGCTGATTCATTATGGTCGTATATCGATTTTGAAAATCTTAAAAAATTAGATCAATTTAATTAAGCGTCTTAAATATAAGAAAATGAAAAATCTACTAAAACTGACACTTGTACTATTGCTTTTGATTTCCTGTAAAGATGCACCAGAATCGAAAATTTCCAAAATTGCGGAAGAATTAATGAATGAAATAACAGGCAAAAATGACAATATCAATGAAAGATATGATCTTCTGATGAAAGATTTAAATACAAAAACCCCACTGTCCAATGAGCAATTATTAGAGGCATTCCCGAAAAAATTGGGCAAACTAAGCTTAGACTCACAAGAACCTAGAATTATTTCAGATAAAAGTGTTGTTGGTAGTTTTGGCGCAGACGCTGTGAAAATGGAAATTTTAGATGCTGCCGGTAAAAATGTTATGGGTGCTATCATACCGTTAAAAATGTTACACCTAAACAAGATAACTTCAGAAAACAACAACACAATAAGATATTCAAAAAAAGTTCGTAATGGAGTATTAACCTTTGGCACTGATCGAGATGAAGACACCAAAGCAGATTATCAAGCTGAACTTAGGTTTTTATACGACAATCGATTTTATGTAACCCTAGAAGGCAAAAATATGAGTGAAGACGAACTTTGGGATGCTATAAATGTTATTGACTTAAAACGCTTTAAAGAGTTTAACAAATAAGATGAGCATTATGGATTACATGGAGTCTCTTAGTCAATTTCAAATGGCGGGTATTATTTTACAGTTGTTGGCCTTACCTTTTTTAGTTATGAAGTTGCGACTTTTTTGGTGGGCAAAACAATCCGTTCATTGGCCCAAAACTAATGGTGTGGTAGAAAAGGGACTCGATTTTCCACTTTCCAAAATCATAAATTTTTTATACACCTATGAAATCACTGGTACTAGCTATAAAAGAGAGAAACCGTTTTTTGCAAATTCTTTTAAAAATATTAAAAGAATGAAAGCAAAAGAATTAAAGGCACGCTATCCTGAAGGCAAACAAGTAATTGTTTTTTACAATCCATCAAACCCAAAAATATCTACCCTAGAACCAGGCAGAAAAGATGGTGTAATAAGTGCTTTAATACTATTATTCTTCCTTTTTATGCTAGGATTTATATCCTATTACAATCCTAATTTGCTTGTAGAGCTAATAGATTACGTTCCTAACCACTAAAACATATTTATCATGAAAAACACACTCTTAGCCATATTGCTTCTATCAATTGAAGTTCTAATTGCCCAAAACCACAACACTTTAGAGAACTATCCACTAAAAGCGGCGGATTTAGTGCTATTTACCTTTGGAATGGATAATCCAATATCCATAGGATCTATTACAGATTCTGGAGAATTGGATTTTAATTTTCCAAATGACGTGAATTTCATTTCTGAAGAGACAAAATCTAATTTTATGTCAAACGCAGCTTTTACCCTATTTGGAAAATGTGATACTAGTTATGACATACTTTCAGAAGAGGAAAATAGTAAAGCGGTTAATGCTGGTTATATTTCATTAAGTACAAAAGAGAATCCGTATTCGGGATTGTTATTCATGGTTACAGATGAAATGCTAGTGCCTTATTTAGAAGACACCTATTCTAACAATGCCATTATAGGTTCATATTTTGAATTGATATATATAGAATCAGATTTTAAGTATCAAGGTGAATGCATTTCCACAGTAACCAATACAGAAACAGACACTATTGAAACACAGTATTCGTACGATTTGGAATTAAAAGCAGGTTTTAATTTTATTGAATATAAAATTGAAAATGTCAAGGAACATAAAGTGCCCAGTATGTACGAAGAAGGTGTTTTTGACAACATAATAAAACCCAGTACCATAAAGGTTTCTTCAACACAATCTGTACCACAAAATACCAAATGGATTGGTAAATACTTTTAAAATAAAAATATGAAATCAATATATCGAATGCTACCAATACTTCTATTTTTTATTGGTTGCATGGGTTTCTCACAAACTCCTGAACAGCAAAAAATGATAGACAAAGCAATGAAAATGCGTGATAGTATAATGGATAGCATGCATCTTGAAGAAATGTTACAGCAAGCCAATGCTGAGGAGAAAAGACATGAACAAAAAAAGAAAACCAATACCAAGATAGGTTCAATTACCAAGGCAACAAAAAATGAAGATAAATATTGGAAAAATACGTTAGCCAGTGAAAATAATACATTCAAAAATTGGCACAATGGAGCAGCCGATCTTGTTTACAACTATCGCTATGACTCCAGTAAAGATGTCGTAGAATATGTTAAAGTTGGGGTCATTAATCCTGATGGAAGTATTCTATTAAATCCAACAAGCAAAGTTCCTATTTTGCAGCCTTTGAATAATTTTAAAAACAGCAATACCTTTTTCGATATTCATAATCAAGATTCATATCAATATAGTAATGAAAATTCAGGCTTTAAGCTTAACTCCTACATATTAGTCTATCAAAATGGGAAACAAATAGGTATTTTAACCCTCGGAAACTCGATAAAAGTAACCCGAAACCTATTAACACCAGGAGATTTATATTTTGGTGATGAAGGGTATCTATTATCATGGGTTTATGTCGATGAAGCTTGTTCTATAAAGGCCATTGAAAATTGGAAAGGCGATTTAAGTAATACGGGGACTCCGTTACTAGTAGAAACTAACGTTACTTACGACCTAAATTTTAATTCAGGTTGGAATTTGGTGAAAACCGAAGTAATAGGAAAATATGAATTTCCGAATGCTCCTGAAGAAGATAGGTCTAGGTATAAAAAACATGAACACACTAGCTTAGATGCTATTCCAAATGAGGCTACTTATTTTTTCAGGTCAACAGTAGAATAGCTGCTTTAAATGGTCGGAACAAAAGCATTTCATCGTTTTAATAAATAAGATACTCCCATTTATAATCTTAATCGATTTAAATTTAATGTCCTAAAACAAAAAAGCCTTATCATTTCTGATAAGGCTTTCGCTTTTTGCTCCCCCTCTTGGGCTCGAACCAAGGACCCTCTGATTAACAGTCAGATGCTCTA
>NZ_CAXBGF010000013.1:0-129847 GCF_963975365.1 uncultured Maribacter sp.
GAGGCTTATATCGATAGTTGTTATCTCTAATCAAAGGCTTGTGCAACGGTTACCGGTGTTGCCACACGTTTTTATTTTCGTTCGCACCTGCTGAAAATCAGATTTATATCTTGTAGGTTTGACGAAATTTTAAATCTTTTTTCATTGCCTAAATACATAGGAAGTTGGTCAGATGCAACATCATATTTTGCAAATCCATTATTTGGAACAAAACCCTCGACCCAAACTCGGTCATCCCCTGTTAATTCCATTATACACCATTGTCCGTCAGAAGGCAGAGTGATTTCTTTCACAGACCTTGCTCCAATTATCAATCGAATAATGTCATTTTCATTATCCTTTTCGATTTGTGTTTTGGTTTCTGGAAAGTCCTCTAAATTTTGTTGTATAAATTTTATTTCTGCTCTATAATCTTGAGGAATTGCATATTTGTTATTGAAAATCTCTGCATAAACTTTTAGAGCTTCACTTATGACTTTTGATTTTCCTCTTGGTAGTTTATCTCCAAGTTTGGTTTGTAAAGTCAAATATGCTTGATAAGCTTTGTTATAATTCGCATTACCTTTAGATTTTTCAATTTCTAGTGCGTTTTGAGTCAGTCCACGCATTGCCATTGCACTTTCGTAGCTTTTTGTCAGCTCATTTTTGATTTCTATAATTTGTGGCGAATTTGCTAAATTAAATTCTGTAGTTTCCTCGTTTTCAGAATCAGTTTCTTCTTGTCCGTAATTATATTGCTTTGGTTCTACAAACTCTTCTTCTGTTTGGTTTTCAGGTAAGTTTGGTTTTTCGGTTTCTGATTCCTTTTCCGGTGTAAGTAAGGAATAAATAATAGCAATTGCTATAAATGCAATTATTCCGTAAACAATAAATTTAAAACATCCTTTCATTTATTAAAGCTTTTATTTCGTGATGGGTTAAGATTATTAATAAGATAAATTTCTAAAGCCGAAGCAAGACAAAAATGCTCATTTGGGAAGCCAATGGTTAAAATACCTGTTAATTCCTGCCATTTTTCAGTTGGTAAATATTTGTTGGGATTTAGTTGAAGATTATTGTTGACTTTAAAATATCTTTTTAGACGAAAACCCAAGCCGTGGTTTTTATAAATTCCTGAACCTTTACTAATACCAACACCCATATAAATTACTTCGTCATTTTTTAAGAGCGCATAACATCCTTGTTTATCGTGATTGGGTATAGTTCCGTTAAAATTCCATTCAGATTTTTCCCAAATAGGGATTTTTCCGTTTTTTGGATTCCAATAACAACTAAAAAAGTCATTTGTAACTGAATTTAAAAGGTCTGTCGTAATCATCTCTCAAATGTGTGGCAACGGTTAGTATAAGAGCAGTAGCGGATTAAAATGCAACTACTTTTCGGCAAGCAATATACTTAATTAAACGCAAAAACGGTTCGAGTTTGCACCCGAACCGCTATTGCTTTTATACAATGTTATGTGCTGCCTTTCCTTTTCAGGTGCGTTGGCTTGGTGGCTCTTTTGGATTTTTTAGCGTTGGATTGAGGGTTCGGAAAAATACAAATGTGCCACCAAATGTGTTGGCTGTACTTGTCGTTAAAAACTCCATTTCAGCCTTGTGAAAACATAGCTTCTAACTCCATTGTAAAGACTGTTTTTGTCGCCTGTGAATATTTGTGCTGCAATCAGTAAATTAGTATTTTCTGTCAGAGAGAAGTCAATTGTTGGGTTCAAGAAAATAGAGTTGTCGTCAATGTTCCAAATGGAATTTAAGTTGGCTTTTATTAATGGTGTAATGTCATAACCGACAGAAATGAAGGTTGAAACATAGTTGTTGATTAGTCCTTTTGCAGAAACGGGTTGAGTCAAAAATTGGATATTTGTGGTCTTAATAGGATTTGTATTTCCAATGAATTCAAGTCGGAAATTTAATGTGTTTGGCAGTGTGTAATCAAATGAAATGTCGCCTATAAAAGTCGGGTTTACGCCAACATTTTTGTAAGGTTGAAAATAGGTCAATTCTCCTTTAAAACCTGCATTCTTAATTTGGCCTGCCCAACCTGCACCAAGGGCAATATCTGTTTTGTATTTACCAACCAAAAATTGAAAGTCATATTCTTTAATATTTGTTTTGTAATTAGTTGCAAATATCATTTTGTCAAAAGTGCTATCAATGTTGGATGCGAATTCAATAGATGATAATGAACTTATATTGTACTTTACCAATGCAGCATCAGTTCCTCTGCGTTCTTCATAGTCAAAATCGAAAAATGAGTAAGCATTAAACAAATCGTTCGGGTTCCAAGCATACGTTTTCCCCCAATTAATTCGCTGTTTACCAATTATCGCTTGCCATTTATCTTTATCAAGTTTTAAGTTTGCACGGTCTATTGTTGAATGAATGAGGTAAGATTGCCCTTGCGAGACAATACCTCCTAAACGTATATAATCTAACGATTGATTAACTTGCTCGTCAAAATTTGGAATTTGTTGAACGCTATTCCCAAAGTAAATTCTATTTCTTGCTTCAGCATTAAGTGTAAGCCAAGAATTAGCGTAGTATTTAAAATTAACACGGTTATGTATTTGATTATCGAAAGACCATAATCCATTGAAAGAAGGAATAGCTACTGAAACCAAATCTTTCAGATACCCATTTATTTCAAACTTACTTGGATTGTTATTTTCAATTTGTTCTACATCAATTGTGTCTGTTGGATTAATGTTTTCATTTTGGGCAAATAAACCAAGGCTTGGAAAAAGAAGAAGAATTATTATAAGATTTGAATTTCGCATTTTTCATTTTGAAGTATCGCTTATCACTTTCCCATCTGCAAATACAATTACTCGTTTTGCCCTGTCAACTACTCTTTGGTCGTGAGTGGAAAAAATGAAGGTTGTACCTTCTTTTTGATTAAGTTCTTCCATAATGTTTAGCAAATCCGCAGTTGACTTACTATCCAGATTTGCGGTTGGCTCGTCAGCAATTACAAAAGTTGGTTTGTGAGCTAAAGCTCTTGCAACTGCAACTCTTTGTTGTTGACCACCTGAAAGTTTTGCAGGTCTTTCATTTATTTTATCTGCTAAACCAATTTCGGTAAGTAGTACGGTCACTCTTTTTTCTCTCTCTTCTTTTGGTTTCTTTTGCAGTTCCATTATAAACTCAACATTTTCTTTTGCAGTTAAAACTGGTAAAAGATTATACTGCTGAAACACAAACCCAATATTGTCTCTGCGAAATTGTGTCATTTTGTTTTCGGATAATTCGCTTACATTTTTTCCATTGATAAATACATTGCCACTTGTGGGTGTGTCAATGCCACCTATCAAATTAAGTAAAGTTGTTTTTCCTGAACCCGAAGCACCTACAATAGCGGTAAATTCTTTTGCCTTAAATGAAAGGGAAACATCATTTACTGCATTTACTGGAACTGTTTTTTCGTTGTAAATCTTGCGAAGGTTTTTTATTTCTATTACGTTCATTTTATTTTTTTTGTTGTTAATCTCTTAATACTGCATTAGGCTTAATTCTCATTGCTCGGTATGCTGGTATTGAAGCAATTGCAACCGTTAAAATTTTAGCAATTACAATTACCATTATTATAATTTCAGGATTCAATTTAGGATACATCACTGGTCTAATGCCTAACATATCAAGTCCTGAACTTATAGGCACACCTACCTTGCTGGCAATGAGAATTAAAACATAGCCAAATAATATTCCTGAAACTGCACCTATCATCATAAGCACTCCTGCTTCATTTAGTAGCATTGAAAACACCTTGAATTTACTTTGTCCAATGGCTCGTAACATTCCTATTTCGTGCGTTCTTTCTTGAACTATCATATTCATAATATTCATCAAGCTAAACCCTAAACCTAAAATGACAATGATTGTAAAAAGAACTCCAACCATATTTATAAAAGCATCAAAAGCATTGAGTTCTGGCAATAATTCTTTCCAATTATTCACTTCATATTCGGCAGATAGCGTTTCCTGAATACCACTCTGTGTTTCTATTAATTTTGTTGGGTCTTTAATTTTAATAGCGATTTCTTGCGGTTCAGAAATTGAACCCAATTCTTGTAAATCGGTGTAATTTACAATTACCGTATTTTCATCAAAAGGTGTACTTGGTGTTGCAAAAATTCCTGCTACTCTAAAACTTCCGCCAACAATTTCCTCTTGAGTGTTCTTGAGTGTGATAATGATTTTTGATTTCAATTTCAATTTTAACTTGTCGGCAGTTTTCTTACTGATTAGAATTGGCATTCTCATATCTGTACTTAAATAGCTGCCTTCAACCAAAAAATCTTGTACTACACTTATTTCACGTTCAGTTGTAGGTTCAACTCCCTTAATTTCACAACCTATGCTGTTTTCAGGTGAAGCTGCAACTGCATTTGTGGATATGCGTTTTGCAACAACATCTACATTTGCGTTTTCTTTGACTTTCTGAATTACATTTTCTGCGTTAGGAATAAAAAGTGTAATGTCCTTGTCGTCTTGAAATCCCATTTTGTGAATTTGCAAATCACTTGTTTGTAGATTCTTCGCATCATCCAAACGCTGTTGGGATATAGACTTCATTAAATTTAATATGAATAAAGCCATTGCAAATCCAAAGAAGGCTGCCAATAAAAAAACGGTTGTCCGTGTTTTGTTTCGCCAAATATTTCTCCAAGCTAATTTTGTAGTCATATTATTATCGTTTTATGGCTTCAGCCACTTTTTGTTTATTAATGATTTGAATAGGAAGCAAACTTGCAATTAGCATTATGCAGAAAACTATAAATGACATTAAAGCCCATAGTTTCGGTTTGATTCCAAATTGCATAATGGGTTCCGCACCCATTGCCTCAAAAGATTTTGCACCATCTCCTGTCAATGGAATTGGGTGGTAGTACATAAAAATCATAAATGGAATTGCGATTGATAATCCTATAATAATTCCTGTAATGCCCAACATTAAACTTTCTAAAAATATCACAGTTTGTATTTGTGATTTCTGTAATCCGATTGCTTGAAGCATTCCAAATTCTTTTTTTCGTTCCAATGCCATCATTATGATTGTTCCGATTATTCCAAAACCCACAATTAAGAAAAGACACGAGGAAAGCAAAGTAAAAATGGTGGTATCAATTTTGAGCCCGTTCAAAATTTCAGGTATCATTTCATCCCAAGTCATAATTTCATAATTGCTACCCAACTTTGATTTTAGTTCTTTGGAAATTCTGTTTGTTTGGGATTTGTCTTTAATGTTGAGCATTAAAGCGCTACACATTCCAAATGCACTATTGTATTCTTGTGCCAAAGACAAAGGCATATACACCAACATCACGTTCATTTGTGGATTAGGAATTTTTACAATTCCTGATATTGGGTATTTACCTGCTGCTACATTTGCCTGATAACCTTGTCCGATTAACACCAATGTATCGCCTACTGTAAGTTTTAAATATTTTGCTAACCCTTCTGCTATCACTACTTTTTTGCTCTTTGAAGTAAAAAAACTACCCTTTACAATTCTGTCTTTTACTTTGTTAAATTCATTTTCATTATCGCCATCAATGCCCAAAACCAAAGAAGCCTTTGAAGTTTTGTCTCCTGCGGCTAATGAGAAGTTTTGAAGTCGTGGAATAATTTGTGTAACACCTTCTATAGAGTTGATTTTGTCTATCAATTTATCATCATCCAAAAGCAAATCATTGATAGACTTATCTTTCCAATAATCCGCAGTATGTACTTGAATATATCCCACATTCTTTACACCTGCTTCTACCGTTTTATCGCCATTACCAAGCATTAAAGAACGCAGGCTAATTGTAATAATGATAGCAAAAGCAATACTGACAAGGACAATTACACTTCTTTTGCGTTTTCGCCAAATGTTTCGCCAAGCTAATTTTATAAGTTGCTTCATTTTATTTTACGGTTTTCATTTTTTCTTTTGAGAAAAAGTTATTGTCCAATTTCTCACTGAAATTTGCAGCTGAAATTGTTAGGATAGTCTTTTGTCCTTTTTTATTATTGGGTGTCATTTCTAAAGTGGTGGCTATTTTTTTACCTCCTACAGTTTTGAAATCACTATTGATAAGTGTGTTTATCAATGTTCCATCTTCATCATAGTATTCAGCTTTCCGTTGTAATATATCATCTTTGCTAATCCATAAAATGACCTTGCCCCAAACTACCGCTGCATTTGGTTTAGGTGTTGCTTGAATTTTATAACAAGTAACATTTTGAAATTTTTCTTCGCCTAATAGTTTATGCGTGTAGTCGTTCACTATCGAAGCTTCTTTTAATAAATCCTCATTCGTAAAATCTGAACCCATCCAAGATTGGCTCATTTGGGACGGTGAAATTTTGGTTACTCTTTCAATGGAAGGAAGCCAAGTCCAACCTTCCGATTTAATTCTCAAAGTCGAGATTCCTTTGTCTTTTGCAGGTGCTTGGATTACCATCATTCCGTAATCCGCATCTTTTGACCAAGATTTGAAAGTGAGTTCTCTTGTCCATTTTGGACGCACTAATTTCATTGTCATATTCATTGAGTAAGCACTACTTCGAACATTGTAATGAGCCTTTTTTACGATTTCGGTTGGTGTGTCCGCTGGTGCAAACGCCATTAGAAAAATGGCGACTGAAAGAAAACCGTATTTTAGAATTGATTTTATCATATACTTCGTTTGTTTTAAAACTTGTTGTCTGTTATCGAATAACTTGTTTTATTTTTGTAATGCAAAAATAGAATGTCTTAAAAAAACGTACAATAGCTAAATCGACCAAAGTGTCTGTTATGGAACAGATTCGGATAAAAGTTCAGTAAAATGAAGAAGAAAACTCAAAAGCCTGTTGATAGGCGAATTCAAAAATCAAAGAAGTATTTGTCAGATGCTTTTATAGCATTGATTTTAGAGAAAGGGTATGAAGCGGTAACAGTTCAAGAAATAATTGATAGAGCAAATGTAGGTCGTTCCACTTTCTACGCTCATTTTGAAAGTAAAGAACAATTACTCTTTAGTTTGCTTGGAACGATGAACGAGAAAAGTAAAGATGGGATAGATTTTGAAATGCTTTTCAATCACTGCGCAGACAATTTTCAAATTGCAAAAGCAATGTTGGGGAAGAAAGGTGGGGATTTAATTATCGGTCATATTCGAGATGTGATGAGTTTGAAAATTGCCAAAGATTTAAAACGTGATTCATCAAAATCAAAGTCAGAACAACTCAAAATATATTTTACAAGTGAAGCGTTGTCCGCTGCATTGGTCAGTTATCTAACAAATTGGTTGGATGAGGATATGCCTTACAGTTCAGAAGAAATGTCTGCAAAGTGTAATGAACTGGTCGAAAAGTTTACTTGATTGTTGTCAATCCATTCATCTTTTGGGGTGGTGGGTGGGCTTGGGTGCGGTTGGGCAAAATTAAATGTGGTGTTTTAGTGTGGGCTTGTGTGTTGGCAAAAACACCTCTTTTAATTTTGTGAAGGGTTGGCGTTTTGCATTCCTTCCATTTCAATGTTGCACTGTCGTTCGTTTTTTTAGGTTGCACATAACAATTGTATATAGTAACAAGTTACTATATTTCTATTTTAGAAATACTAATCTAATGGATTTTTAATTTTCTTAAAAGTATTGGTCGCCACATGGGTGTATATTTCGGTCGTCTTGCTGGAGCCATGACCTAAAAGTACCTGGATCTGTCTTAGATCTGTACCTGATTCCAAAAGATGGGTAGCAAAACTGTGCCGTAATACATGTGGGGTAACCGTATTTCTTATACCTGCTTTTGCCGCTGATTTTTTGACGATGTTCAATACACTTTCTGCGGTATATTTCGATGCCTTTCTTCCCTCGAACAAGTAATCCTGAGGTTTCCATTCTTTGTAATACAGACGAAGATCAACCAGCGTGGATTTTGATAGTAAAGTATATCTGTCCTTATTTCCCTTACCGTCCTTTACCTTCACCAGCATTCGCTTACTGTCCACATCTGAAATTTTAAGGTTCAAAAGCTCGCTCCGTCTAAGGCCTGAACTATACAAAAGTTTTACAATGCACCTATGCTTAATATTATTGGTGTTCTCGATAATCGCAATGATCTCCTCCTTTGATATAACCTTGGGTAGCTTGGACTCCTTTCTTGGACGTTCTATTTCATAAAATCTATTTGGCATGCCCAGTACTACCTCGTAATAGAATTTAATGGAATTAATCGCCTGGTTCAGATAAGAATTCGATACGTTACGATGAATAAGCTTTTGAAGGAACGCCCTGATATCACTTTCGTTAATGGCGTTCAGTTCCTTATGTTTATAATGGTTAATGAACATTTCAAAGAAAGAAACATACGTCCGTACGGTATTATTGGCATATTTTTTTAGTTCAAGTTTCAGAAGGTACTCTTCTGGACAACATCTATATTGGGGTATAGGTTTCCTCTTGCGATACCATTCCACATCTATCGATTCATTATTGGTGTTCAACGGTCTGTTTGTCAAGAATCGATTATAGTTTATCCAAACTACACCCTTAAAGGTGTTGAAGATAATGGCAAGGTTCGCCTTAGTATTTTCAATATAGGCCATATTGTACTGTTGGCTCCATTTGGGGTTAGGTAGTCCTTTGATTAAATTCTGTATCAACTTATCTGGCGTGAATTTGATACCGATCATCTTTACGTCTTTGATCATTAAATGATACAGGGTTATCGATTTTAAAGTATTCATGTACAAGTTTAACCATGTTTCAATTACTAAGTAGTATATTAACCGTATAATATACTTTTAAAAATGATTAAAATGAAGAACTGCCCGGTTTGTGATACGGAGTTAAAAGGAAGATCGGATAAGAAATATTGTTCTATAAAATGTAAATCCATACATCAGTATGAACAACGTCAAGAAACCGAGGCTTTTTTCCTGAAAGTGGATAGACAATTGAAAATCAATAGAAAATTGTTAAAGACATTTAACAAATCTGGTTTTACTACCATTAGAAGATCCGAATTAATTTCACAAGGATTTGACCCAAACTTCTTTACTCATTATTGGAAAAGTAAAAAAGGAGAGGTTTATTTATTTGTTTATGAATATGGTTTTTTGAGCAAGATTAATAGCGGCAAAGAAAAATACGTTTTGGTTACTTGGCAACCGTATATGGAACATTGATTTTTTACACTTTATACTACCTAAAATATCCTAATACACCTCGTATTCTTTTTTATAGGCTAGGGGAGTACGATCGGTAATGGTCTTAAACTGTTTATTGAAATTAGACAGGGTTTGAAATCCGCTTTCGTAACAAGCTTGTGAAACATTCATTTTTTGCTCAATGAGCAATTTACAGGCATGACCAATGCGTATTTCGCTTACAAACTCAGAGAATGATTTATTGGCATGCAATTTAAAATAGCGACTAAAAGAGGTCGGAGTCATATTGGTCAATTGAGCCAAATCTGATAGCAACATTTTCCTTTTAAAATTCTTCATCACATAAGCATACACCTTAAACATACGTTCCGTATCTGCTTCTCGCAGCGTATTGGTATAACCAGGGCTTGCTAACAATGTATATTCTTTTGTACGGCTTATGAAATCCAATATTTTTAGTAATTGAAGAATACCCTCAAAACCATCCATATGAACAAGGTCTAACATCAATTCTTTTAATGTTAGCGCAGTTTGCTCTGTAAATTCCATGCCTCTAAGGCTCTTGTGAAATACCTGTCGTAACCGTATGGCTTCATCTTTATGTAAAAGGTTTTCGCCCAGAAAATCTTCGTGAAAATATATAACGACCCCTTCAGACCATGCAATATTTTTTTCTTGTTCTTGCTCATTCTCACTACGCCACATGTGCGGTAAATTGGGGCCGGTAAAGGTGATGTCTCCTGCCTTATAGGGCTTTACACTATCACCTATAAAACGCGTACCACTACCTTTCTGTACTAGAAATAATTGATGCTCAGAATGAAAATGCCAATGAGGGTCAAATACCGGTTCGTTTAACGTCCGGGCCAAATAGGCTCTATTTTCGGGTATAGGTGATTTTTGAAGCGCAGATTTCATGATAGGTTAACAAATTTTATTTAGGTGTTAAAAACCAATTGTATACTAATTTATCAATTATTGCCAATAATTTGCAATCAAATGATAAAATACAGTCAGTATGTGATAAGTGAGAGTAAATTTTAAGGCACTATTTTTAGTAATATTGAGAGTAGAAAACAACGCTATTTATGAAACTCAGCCAATCATTTATTAAAATTACCCTTGTCTTACTTTTTTTTGCAGCCTGTACACCAGCAAAAAAGGAACGTTTAGACGATGCCCCTCGTAGAATAGAACTATTATTTTTAGGGCATGAAATTGAACACCACAATTCAAGGGCATACTTTCCCATTTTAGCATCGGCTTTAACAAAAGAAGGTATTAATATAACGTATACAGAAAAGACATCTGATTTGAATTCGGATAATCTAGAGTTGTATGACGGACTTATCGTTTATGCCAATCATGAGGAAATAAATAAGAATGAAGAAAACGCATTGTTGAATTTTGTAAAAGGGGGAAAAGCATTTATTCCGATACATTCTGCAAGTTTCTGTTTCAAGAATTCACCCGAGTATATAAATTTGGTCGGAGCACAATTTATGAGCCACGAAACCGGAACCTTCACAGCAGAAATCACCAATATAGAACATCCTATAACCAAAAACTTAAAACCTTTTGAAACCTGGGACGAAACGTATGTGCATGATAAAATAGCTGATGATATTACCGTTTTAATGGAACGTGTAGAGGGTGATCATAAAGAACCGTGGACCTGGGTAAAGGAAGTTGGCGAAGGAAAAGTTTTTTACACCGCCTATGGGCATGACGAACGTACATGGGAGAACAAAGGATTTCAAGAGTTGGTGAAATCGGGAATACTTTGGGCGGTAGACGACAAAGTTAAAAAGAATTGGGAAGCGTTCATGGTAGCTATGCCAACCTTAAAATATGAAGAGCGCGCGAATATACCGAACTATGAAAAGCGAGATCCGGCACCAAAATATCAATTGCCATTATCGCCAGAAGAGTCTAAAAAGCTTATACAGGTACCGGCAGGTTTTGATGTAGCATTGTTTGCTTCTGAACCCGATATTATAAACCCGATTGCGATGAATTGGGATGAAAAAGGTAGGCTATGGGTTATTGAAACTGTCGATTACCCTAATACGGTGCGTAACGATAATAGTATCGGTGATGATAAGGTTAAAATTCTAGAAGATACCGATGGTGATGGTAAGGCCGATAAGGTTACCGTCTTCGCAGATAAGTTGAACATACCTACAAGTTTTGTCTTTTATGATGGTGGTATCGTGGTTTCTCAAGCGCCACATTTTATTTTTCTAAAGGATACCAATGGCGATGATAAGGCAGATGTAAAAGAGATTCTTATTGATGGATGGGGTACGTTCGATACCCATGCAGGGCCATCTAACCTTCAATATGGCATCGATAATAACTTGTACGGCGTTGTAGGATATTCTGGCTTCGAAGGAAATATTTTTGGAAAAGGATTTAAGTTCAATCAGAATGTATATCGTTTTAATCCGAAGCGTAAAACATTTGAAGTTTTGGCGAATACCAGTAACAATACATGGGGGTTAGGTTTAACAGAGGATAATTCCATTTTTGCCTCCACTGCTAATAATACCCATAGTGTATTTGTAGGTATACCTAATGCAAATTTTGAAAATGTAAAAGGAATAGGTACCGATGGTAGCGCGAAAATTGATGGTCATTATGCTATGCAGGCTATCACTCCGAATGTGAGACAGGTAGATGTTTTTGGAGGATTTACTGCCGCTGCGGGTCACCATTTTTATACCGCAAGGGCATACCCAAGTTGGTACTGGAACACCATTGCATTTGTTTGTGAACCAACAGGCGGGTTGGTACACCAAGCACGAATTGTAAAAGACGGTGCCGGTTATGTAGAAGAAGATGCAGGAAATCTTTTTGCCTCTTCAGATGAATGGGTTTCGCCGGTAGAAGCTAAAACAGGTCCAGATGGTGTGGTTTGGGTAGCAGATTGGTACAATTTTATAGTACAGCATAACCCGACGCCTAATGCTGAACGAGGAGGCTACGATGCTGAAAATGGGGAAGGTAATGCCTATGTGAATCCGTTACGCGATAAAGGGCATGGTAGAATATGGCGTGTAGTGCCAAAGTATGATTATAAATATGAAGCACAACAATTAACAATAGAAGATCCAGAAGCATTGGTAGAAGCATTAAGCAGCGATAATCAGTTTTGGAGGCTTACGGCCCAAAGATTATTGGTCGAAAGAGGCGATACCGATGTGTTGAACGATTTATACCAACTAGTGAATAAAAAAGACGTCGATTCTAATGGCTTGAACAATGCTGCAATGCATGCCCTTTGGACTATTGAAGGGTTAGCTGCTTTAAAAACAGATAGTAATGCATTAGGGGTGGTAAAAGGTGCTTTATTTCATAAGGCATCGGCAGTTCGTAAGGCGGCAATACAAATATTACCGAGAAATGAGGATACCGATAACGCCCTGTTTAAAGCGAACACCTTAAACGATCGCGACCCAAATGTGCAATTGTCTGCCCTCATCTATTTTTCGGAACGACCATCTTCCCAAAAAGTAGGTTCCTTATTACATGACCTTGGCAAGAATGAAGCGGTTTTAAGTGATCTGTGGTTGTTTAAGGCCTTGTATGCGGCATCGGCAAAACATGTAGACGGATTCTTAAATGCGTTTACAGCAGCGAACCCAGATTACAAAAAACCATCCGATGAAGTAAGTGATATGAGTTCTGACACTTATGATGACTCAAATTGGGAAACTATGGAAATTCCTCAATATATGGAAGATGCCGGTGTAGAGATCGATGGGGTAGTTTGGTTTAGAAAAGAAGTGACCGTGCCAGCAAGTATGGCAAATAACGCTACGGTATTGGCATTAGGCCCTATTGACGATTCTGATATAACCTATGTTAATGGTGTAGAAGTAGGTAGTATGGCTTCGAGTTTTAGCTCAAACAGAAACTATGATATTCCAGTAGGTGTATTAAAGACAGGTAAAAATACCGTAGCGGTTAAGGTAGAGGATACTGGTGGAGAAGGTGGTATATATGGAAATTTTTGGCAGCTGTATTTACAATCGGGAGAAGAACTGATAAGAATACATGGTACTTGGAAATATAAAGTAGAAAAAAATTATACGGATCAGGTAAAGAAAACCTATTCTATTTCAGATATAGCGGCACTTTTAATGAAGTATTATGGTGCAGACGTAGATGAATCTTCAGAATTAAAGACCGAGGAAATTTCGAATGCAAAAGTGATTACGATTAAAACCATCACCAATGAAATGAAATTTGATGTCACCAAGTTCGAGGTTAATGCCGGTGAGCAAGTAGAATTGGTTTTAGAAAATCCAGATTTTATGCAGCATAATTTGGTCATTACCAAACCAGGTAAGAAAGAGGCGGTAGGTATGGCAGCCGATAAAATGGCAGCTGATCCAAATGCAGCAGAACTTAATTATGTGCCGCAAACAAGCGATGTACTATTTGCGACCGCATTACTGAATCCTGATGCAACGTATTCATTGAAATTTAAGGCACCGACAACTCCGGGTGAATATCCATTTATATGTACGTTTCCAGGGCACTGGCGCATTATGCAAGGGGTTATGATTGTCAAATAAATTTCAAAACAGTTAGCAAGAGTTTAAATGAGCAATAAAATAGATTTTGGGGTAAGTACATGGTTGTGGCAATCGCCATTTACCAGTAAAAGCATAGAATTATTTCCGAAGATTAAAAAATTGGGGTATGATCTTGTAGAGATACCTGTAGAAGATCCACTTTTAATAGATGCAAGAGAAATTAAAAAAGCCCTTTCTGATAACGGATTAAAGGTTTCGGTTTGTGGTGCTTTTGGTCCTACCAAAGATCTAACCCATGAAGACCCAAAAGTACATAGACAGTGTTTTGATTATTTAGAGCAATGTTTTGAATTATGTAATATTTTAGAAGTAGATTTTTTGGCTGGCCCTATGTATTCTGCGGTAGGTAAGGCACGCATGGTATCACCAGAGCAGCGTAAGGTTGAATGGGATTTAGCGGTGAATAATTTACAGGAAGTATGTATTATGGCGGCCGGTCATGAACTGTCAATAGCTTTAGAACCTTTGAATAGGTTCGAGTCTGATATGGTCAATACTGCAGAAGATGTAATGCGATTGGTTACCGATATCAATCATCCATCAGCACGTGTTTTGCTAGATGGTTTTCATATGACCATCGAAGAAAGGAATATTAGAGAAGCCATTAATACCGTTGGCGATAAATTAATTCATGTGCAGGTTTCTGAAAACCATAGGGGTGTGCCTGGTACAGGGCTTACACCATGGACCGATTTTAAGCTTGGTCTTGATGATATAAAGTATAGCGGAGGTTTGGTTATTGAAAGCTTTACCCCAGAAATAAAAGAATTGGCCGCTGCGGTATGTATTTGGAAAACCATGGCCAAAAGTCAAGATGAATTTGCCCAGCAAGGATTAAAATTTTTAAAACAAACATTTAACGATTAAGAGCATATAATGAGCGAGAAAAAAATAAGAGTAGCAATCGTAGGTCTAGGTTTTGGAGCAGAGTTTATACCCATCTATAAAAAACACCCTAATGCAGAATTGGTCGCGGTTTGCCAACGAAACGAAGAAAAATTAAATGAGATTGCCGATGCTTTTGACATAGTTAAAAGATATACTTCGTTTGAGGAATTGTTGAAAGATGATGAGATAGATGCGGTTCATATTAATACACCAATACCCAATCATGCCCAACAATCTATTCAAGCACTAAAAGCGGGTAAGCATGTTGCATGTACTGTTCCTATGGCGACTACGGTTGATGAATGTAGACAGATCGTAGAACTTACCGAGAAAACCGGACTCACCTATATGATGATGGAAACAGTAGTTTATGCCAGGGAGTTTCTATATATGAAAGAATTGTATGAGAATGGCGAATTAGGAAAGGTTCAGTTTTTAAAAGCAAGTCATCAACAAGATATGGACGGATGGCCTAATTATTGGCCTGGACTTCCACCAATGCATTACGCGACGCATTGTGTTGGTCCTGTGCTTGGTTTAACCAGGGATGAGGCAGAATATGTATCATGTTTTGGTTCAGGTACTATTCGAGAAGAATTGATTAAAGAGTACAACTCTCCATACGCGGTAGAAACCACCCATATAAAATTCAGAAATTCAGATTTGAGTGCCCAAGTGTATCGTTCTTTGTTCGATGTAGCACGACAGTATAGAGAAAGTTTTGAAGTGTATGGTTCTAAAAAGTCGGTAGAATGGCCTTTAATAGAAGGTAAGCCATTAGTAGTGCATACGGCCAAGAAACCAGAACCAGAAATTCCCGAGGAAGTAGAGAGTCCAGATTTCGCAAAACTATTACCAAAGGAGATTCAACCCTTTACAACCCATGGTGTTTACGATGAAGGCGATAATCAGCATTTATCATTTACCCAAGGGGCCGGTCATGGAGGTTCTCACCCACATTTAGTACATGCCTTTGTTGACGGATTGGTAAATGGTACATCACCCTACCCAAATGCAAAACAATCTGCCAATATTACCTGTGTGGGTATATTATCACATGAATCTGCCGAAAAGGGTGGTGAAATCATAAAATTACCAGAGTTTACTTTTTCAAAATAGAATACAACCAACCTTTATATATAGTGAAATACAGTTCGGATGTCTTTATTGACATTTCGGACTGTAATTTTTTTTATACTGAAGTGAATACTGCAAATTTGCTATTTATGAGTCCTTCTATGAATGATTTCACCGTTGTTAATGGAAATCGCTAATTTTAAGCACCATAAGGCAATGTTGAGGAATTCGCACAAAATGGTATAATGCATGGGTAATTTTTTAAAGGTATTGAGAGCAAGTATCGTTATCACTGTTACTATGGTGATAGTTCAATTGTTATTTGCAGATTGGAATACCATAAGCCTATATAGAGAACTTCAATTTACTTGGGTAAGTTTTATTTACGCCCTTGTGCTTACTTGCGTAAATGCCTATTATAATCTATATATCTCAAAGATTTATAGTTGGGACAAGCATACTAAAAAGAGATTGTGGATTGGCGCTTTAGGATCTATTGTACTAACTGTATTGGCTTTTGCCATAGTACGATGGTTTACAGAAGTTGTTTTATTCGGTATTGATTTTAATACGTTTATCGCTACCGAAAAATCTGAGTATTATATTTACGCCATAGTAATAACTCTAATTGTATCACTTTTTTTACATGCTTTTTACTTTTATAAAGCACTACAGGATACCAAAGTAAAAGAGCAAAAAATTATTGCCGGTTCTGCATCCGCTAAATTCGATGCATTAAAAAACCAATTAGATCCTCATTTTTTATTCAATAGCCTTAATGTATTGACAAGTCTAATAGAGGAAGATCCTGAACAGGCACAAAAATTTACAACCTCGCTATCTAAAGTATATAGATATGTGCTAGAACAGAAAAGTAAAAATCTAATTTCTGTAGATGAGGAGCTTCAGTTTGCGAAGACCTATGTGCGCTTATTAAAAATGCGTTTTGAGGACAGTATAAAATTTGAAATTCCTGATAAGGCATTAAATCCTGAGGCTAAAATAGTACCCTTGTCACTTCAGTTGTTATTAGAGAACGCAGTGAAGCATAATGTGGTAACATCCTCTAAACCATTACATATAAAAATTTATGAGGAAGATGATTATTTATACGTAACCAATAATTTACAGGAGAAGCAAGTGGTGAAAAAGAGCAGTGGTGTAGGCTTGCAGAATATACGCCAGCGCTATGCAATTCTAACCAAGAAAGAAATGCAAATCTTTAAAACTGCTAAAGAATTTAAGGTACGTCTGCCTATGTTGACCAGTGCTGTTTCGTTTAGGGAAACCCAAGAAACATTTATTAGTTCTAAACGGTATGAGAAAGCAAAGGAAAGGGTAGAGGCCATTAAAGGTTTCTATGGTAATCTTATGGCATATTGTATCGTAATTCCTGTTTTAGCCTATATAAATTATAGAACAACCAGTTTTACGTGGGTAATTTTTCCGGCACTTGGTTGGGGGTTTGGTTTGTTGGGGCATGGTTTAAAAGCATATGGGTATAACCCTCTTTTCGGTAAAAATTGGGAAGAGAAGAAAATAAGGGAATTCATGGAAAAGGATGACTTCTAATAGTAGTTTAAATCTGATAAGTAATGAAGCTGACAGCAGAGATTAAAGATGGGATAAGCGCAAGAGTCCTGTGCTGGCTTGCCACGTCATCTGCTGCAAATATGCCCAATGTTTCTCTTAAAGAGATTTTCAGCTATTTTGTAAGCGATAGTATCATTGTTGCGAATATTGCATCGCCACAAACCGTGTGTAATATAAAACAGAACAAGAACGTCTGCATTAGCTCTATTGATATATTAAAAACTGAAAGGCTTTCAGGTAAAAGTAACGGCTGAAATCATCTTCAGAATTCTCTAAAATGGAAATTGTTTTGAATACTATGACAGATGGTAAATTTCCGTTTGCCTCTATAACAAAAGTTATAATTAGTGATTCTAAGCACATTTTTGCTCCTAAATTCCTCCTCTATCCAAAACCAACCGAAGCAGAGCAAATTGAAAGTGCTAAGAAAGCATATGGTATTCAATGCTTAAAAACAATATTTGTTCGAGAGGAATAATACGAAGTGAAAAGGTGAAATAAAATTGACTGCCTTGTAGAAGGCAGGTATCGAGAACAATTCAGAACTCTTCAATTCAATTTGCAACCATTTCATTTATACTAGAATTGAGCAAACTTACAATTCAGTCACATAAAGTTACAACTGGGTAGTTCAATTTTTTAAAACCAAGAGTATCTCCCGAAATTTGAAGTATAGAAATCAAATAGTAGTAACCTAAAATCACTTAAAGATGGAATCAAATTTCACAAACAGCCAGAATTATAAATATCAAAAGGCAAAAGAAAAGGTACAGGCAATAAAAGGCTTTTATGGTAATGTATTGGCATATTGTATTGTTATACCAGTTCTAACCTATATCAATTATAGAACAACCGATTTTCCTTGGGCAATATTTCCCGCATTAGGTTGGGGGTTCGGCCTATTGATGAACGGTCTATATGCCTATGGATATAACCCACTTTTCGGAAAGAATTGGGAAGAAAGAAAGATTAAAGAATTCATGCAAGAATCATAACCTAATTAACCAAAGATCATGGATACTACGAAATATTTAAAAGCACGAGAGCGGGTAAATGAAATAAAAATGTTTTATGGTAAGGTAGCTTCAGCGTTGTTTACCATACTCATCGTCGCCTCTATAAACTATTATGTAAATGAATGGGAGCACCCCTGGTTTTTGTGGGTAGTTTTCGGATTAGGAATCAGCTTATTTATAAAAGCAAATAAAATCTTTAACTTGAATCCGTTTATGAACCGAGATTGGGAAGAGCGAAAGATTCAAGAATTTATAAAACAAGAAGAAAATACAAAACGATGGAATTAAACGAATTTGAACAGTCAGACAAATTAGCTAGAGCACAAAAGCAAGTAAAAGAACTAAAGGGATTCTATATTCACCTTTTAGTCTATATCTTGGTGAACGCTTTCATATGTACCATTACCACTATGGCAAGAATGAGTAGTGGTGAATCTTTTAGCGAGGCATTTTTTAATATAGGAACCCTTTCAACTCCTTTTTTCTGGGGAATAGGTTTGGCATTCCACGCGGCAAAAGTGTTTAATTATAGTCCGTTTTTTTCAAAAGATTGGGAAGAGCGACAAATAAAGAAATACGTAGAGAAGGAAAAGGAAGAAGCAGATAAATATAGATAATATGGAAACGAAAAAGGGCTATGAAGATCATAAAGAGATGAAAAATAGTGTATTGTCTAAATATGAAAGAGCAAAAATAAAAGTGGCCTCCATTAGGGGTTTTTACTATCACGCCATAGCATTTGTTATTATAAACCTCATGTTGTACTTATTTAGACATAAATTCACTTTTATTCTGATCAATAAAAATGCACTAGGAAATCCCGAATTTTTAGAGTGGATAGATTGGAATGTATTTGGTACCACCATAGTTTGGGGAGTTATACTCGCTATACACGGAATAAGGGTACTTGGCGAATTTTCGTTACGCGTAAGGATTTGGGAAGAACGCCAAATACAAAAGTATATGAATTCGAATAGTAACTAGAAATTAATTACGTTCTGAAAGTAAAAACCAAACCATGAAGACCATAATAATTGAAGATGAAAAGCCTGCCGCGCGTAGATTAAGTAGAATGTTAGAGGGTTTGGATTTAAACGTATCTACCATGCTACATTCGGTAGAAGAGGCAATAAACTGGTTTCAGAATAATGAACATCCCGACCTTATCTTCTTAGATATTCAATTATCGGACGGTCTCTCTTTCGAGATATTTGATGTTATTGAAGTGCATAGTGCCATTATTTTCACCACCGCTTTTGATGAATATGCCTTACAGGCCTTTAAATTAAATAGTATTGATTATCTATTAAAACCTATCGATGATGAAGATTTAGAGCATGCGGTACGTAAATATCAAACACGATTTAAATCGGCAAAAGAACCCAATACGATAGCTCTAGATTTTGAGGATATTAAAAAATTATTGGTAAATCCTTTAGAGCGGGAATACAAAAAGCGTTTTACGGCTAAAGTGGGGCAACATATAAAAATTATTAATTCGGAAGATGTTGAGTGTTTCTACAGTGAAAATAAAGGGACCTATGCCGCTACAAAAGACGGCCGAGATTATTTGTTGGATACAACCTTAGAACAACTTGAAAATGAGTTAAAACCACAGGTGTTTTTTAGGGTAAGTAGAAAGTTCTATGTTAATATCGATTATATAAAAGATATTATTTCTTATACGAATTCTAGGCTTCAGATTAAATTAAGTAATAATCCCCAACTAGAAATTATTGTAAGTAGAGAAAAGGTAAAGGACTTTAAGCTTTGGTTAGAATAGATCTGTTAGAATTTTGATTAATAGTAAGTTAAAGTATTTATTTTTCTTCGTCAATCCTATTTTCATCAAAAGCAGAAGGTAGTAACTTAGGAATAAGTTTAATAAAAATCGGAAGTAGAATTGCGCCACCTGGTAATATAAAAATGGCCAAAGACGGGATACTCTTGAAAATATCTAAAAGTTGATTTTGAACCTTTTTCTTTTCTTCTCTGCTTAAATCTCGAATGGTCGATTTTGAAAGCAAAGCCACAAGTTCGGCGCTCTGTGATAGTTCTTTATGTAGCCGTTTGCTATTACGTAAGATAAGTTTCTTTACAACTTTTCCCATGCTATCATAGAACTGATGAGCAAGGTTCTTTTCCTTTAAATAAGGTATGGTATCAAGATTTTGCTTAAAAAATTCTGTAACATGCATTATACATTCAGAAATAAGGTGATTTTCAATTCCTAAATCCTTACCAATCCCAAATATAAATTCAGATTCCGTGTAATCTAACGAGTGATCTTCCCAAACTGTCAAACAGGCCATATCTAATAGATATCTATTCTCCCAGGTTTCTTTATTTGCTAGTAGCCTATCTCTATAAGAACCATCAAATGTGCTGCCTGCACTATTAATATAAGTCAATGATGAAGCCAATAATTGAGAAAGCTTATTGTCTTTTCTATTTTGTTCTTTCGAACTAAGAGCGTGATATGTGATATTTATAGCTAAATATTCAATTTCCTCTGCCTTTGTTTTTAGATCTTCAATATTATTTAGGTAGTGTTTAAAAAGTAATACATCTACAAATAATAAGGAGTTGGTAATAAGGCTATTAAAAGTTTTACTAAAAATATTATCCTCGATATAAATTCGAGAGGCCATTAATTTTTCGAGCTTGGCAGAAGTTTTTTTACCGGTAAAGAGCTTTCCGAAGAATCCCGAAGTATCAATTTCTAAAAATTCATAGAACTTATAAACTCGCTCAACAAAGTTATTAAAATCACCTCCATGATTTAAAAAGTATGTAAAATATAGAGCATTAAGTAAATTGATTTTAGCCTTTTCATCTTCAGACAATATATGTTCAGGATGAATAAAATCGGGTATCCCAGAATTTAAACCGTACACGAACCCACTCTTTTTCAGTGTATTATACAAGGCGTCAAAATTTGGAAAAGCATTTTGGTGTTTTTGAACGACGGAGCCATATTTTTCAATCCAACCTGAGGCAGACGGGTTCATATCTATGATATTTAAAGATGCAAAGTTAGCTAATTAAACGGATTAGATTTTATGATTCAAACCTATAAATATTTCTTATTGCATTGGTGCGCTTACGATTATAAAGGAAAAACAATACCAATTTAGTTTTAACATTTGAAACAGAACTTTTAACTTATAGGGGTTATAGGTTTATTTTAGGGAAAATTGTTCTTCAATACTATGAATTTTGAATAATTACATTAAAATTTGTATGTATTTCATCGAAAATTTAACGTTATTTAAGACTTTAATGGTTGAAATACATATATTTATCGACCAAATACATTTAAAGTGCCAGGGCATCTTAAAAATGTGAACTAAAAGTAACCACCTAAAACTACTAGTGTTATGGAATACCTACTTTTTACATTATGGATTAGCTTTATGATTTTTTTAGTTGGCAGAACTATTTTTGCCTATAGATCACTAAAAAGAACACTTCACAGAACAAACAGTTCTATTTAATTAATTTTCTTAGCAGCACAGGTAATAAAAGCAAGTCTAATATTAAAGCTGTCACCAAGGTTACGCTTATTATCAACCCTATGGTTATACTTGGTTGGTGAATAGAAAATAGCATGACCAAAAATCCGAAAAATAGGATAATGGTGGTGATGACCAATGCTCTGCCAGTTTGGGCGAAAGTTTTTTCAAGCGCAGCCTCTTTGTCCAAGCCTTGCGTAATACCTAATTTATACTTTCCTAAAAAATGTATAGTGTCGTCAACGGCGATACCAAATACAATTGCGAAAACTACAGATAACGAAGCTTCTAAGGGTATGCCTAAAAATCCTAAAACTCCTCCTGCAAATAGAATTGGTAGAACATTCGGAACAAGAGAAATTAAAAAGATTTTAATATCTCGAAAAACAAATGCCATAATTACACCAATCAACAATAGGCCATACAATAGGCCTTCTAACAAACTACTTCTAATATATTCTGAGTTTTTGTCCAGTAATATACTTTTGCCGGTCACTTTAACCGTAACGAGAGTAGTATCTAGATTAGTTTTTGCAAAACTGTCAATACTATTATAAATAATTTTTAAGCTATCGGTTCCTACATCTTGTAATTTACCATTAATCCGTGCAACGGTTTCGTCACCATTGATAAACCGAGCCAATTGTTTTCGGGCTAGTTTACGTGAATCTTTTTGATATTCTATAAATGTTGCTTTGTCGTCTGGTAAGGTGAAAAATGCAGCATTATTCAGATTATTAGCTTTATTTATAATTTTGTACGGCAAATTGGCTGACTGTATATTCCCAATAATTTTAATTGTTTTTAAATAGGTAAGGAGTTTTTCAATTTCCTGAACAATTTCGAAATCAGTAACCTTATGGCCATCTGTGCTCATTACCGCAATCTCTATAGGTCTGAAGCCAGCATAGTTATTTTGAAAATATTCGAAATCTCTAGCAATTTCACTTTTTGCAGGTAGCGTTTGTTTAAACTCGTTGTTGGTTTTTATTAGATAAATACCAAGAAAACAGAAAAACGTAAAAACCAAAGTACCCAAAATAATAGCATTGGGATAGTTTTTAGTAAACGTATTTATCTTTAAAAGAGCGTTGACCCAATTTTTAGAAATACTTTTACGTCCAATTAATTTTTTCTCTGGAAGACTTATTAAGAGAGAACCAGTCAATAAAATTACAGTAGTATAGGCCACTATAACCCCAATTGCCGCGTTAATTCCAAATTCTTGAATACTTACTAGTCTAGAAGAAAGAAGAGTCACAAAACCAACGGCAGTGGTAATCGAAGTAAGTAAAGTAGTCATACCAACCTCTTTCAGTGAGGAAATAATTGCATCATATCTAAAAATACCACTTTGCAATTTTCGAATATAACTATCGGTGAGATGAATAACATCGGAAGTACCAACAATGAGCATTAATACTGGGTAAAATGCGGCCATAGCATTCAGTTCTTTTCCTAAAGCAGCTAATAATCCCATGAAAAGTAATAAGGACATGGCTATCGAAAAAACCGAAATCAAAACTACAGGCATACTCCTATAAACTAATAGAAGAATAATGAAAACTAAAATTGAAGCGACTATAGTAGTGGTTAAAACTTCACTTCTTTGCATTTCTACTATGGCTTCATAAAAAAAGGCCCTACCCAGTATATGATAATTAGTTAATTTGTTACTTTTTAAAGAAGTTCGTATTGTATTTAGCAATACCTCAGACTGCTTATAATTTAAGTTATCCACGGTCTGTAAAGCCAGTACCAAAGATTCTCCTTTCTTATCAATAAGGACATTTATGAACAGAGAATCTTCTTGAATTTTATGCCAATCTTTTTGATATTGATGAGGGTCATTTATATGAAATATTGGTAATGTTGTGTAGCCAAAAGAAGTTTTTAAAGGGTAGGAGAGTGTCGTTAAAGAATTACTTTCCAATACATACTCAAAACCCTTACTTTCTTGAGAAAATGCTTGAAATTTATTTAGAAAATCTTGCTGAAATACATTTGGTTTATTTTCAACTGCAATGAGTAAAAAATTATCATCGGTTCCGAACTCTTTAACATATGAATCATAAAATGCTAAATCTGGGTCTTCCTCTGGAAAAAAATGACTGAAATCGAATGAAAATTTTAATTCATCTAATTTAGTGGCAGATAGTATACCTAAAAGGATGAAGCAAACAATGCATATTATTTTGAGGGAACCTAGGCTAGCTTTCATAAATGAGAGCGAAATCTAATTTGCAATTTCAGTTGCAAAGTTACCATTCTAGTTATTAATTTCGGCAAAAGAGGTAAATAGAAAACTTAGGTCATTACGTATAACGAATGTAAAGAAAACTATAAATCAATGAAATTGTCAAGATCTAAAGTCCAATCGTAGTTATCGTAATTAAGTTCAATACCTTCAGTAACAGGAATAAGACCGTTCTTCTTTAATATATTTTTAATTCCTTCTTTTCCGCCAAAATCACCCCTAAACCAACTGAATAAGGAGTTAACTGTAACTTTTTTCGAATCTGCTTTAAATGATGTTGTTCGCACAAGATAGTTTTTAGTGCCTTTACTAAATTGTTCTTGTAAACGTTCCCATTCGTAAATTGCAACAGGGGGGCAATCTTTGGCTCCACAGTTTAATGCAAAATGTACATTGAAAACAGGTTTGTTTACCCGCAGCCTTCTCTCAAATTTGTTAGGGAACCATTTTCTTATATAACCCAAACCATATTCCCATTGCGATTTTCTAATAAGTCCGTGTTCAATTTTGGCAAATGATACCGTTTCGCCTGCAATTTTTATTTGTTCTAATTTGAAAAAAATTCCACGATCATTATATAAATTGGGGTTTTTATTTAAAATAACCTGTATGTAGGCATTGTAGATATTCAGCCAAAAGGCCAAACGTTTATCATTGGTGTCAAGGGCATTTTCTAATTCTTTAATAGAGGTATTTGCTAATACATCTTGTAGATCTTGGGTATCTTCATTTTTCTTTATTCGTTGTAAAAAAGATTCAGATAATTCATTAAAATCTGTAATTGGAGAAGTTGAATTTTGTGCTTGTAGATCGTTCTTATCAGTGAAGAATAGTGTATACACGGTTAGCAACAAATAAAATTTAGTTTTCATGGTCTTTTTTTAAGACAGCCTAGTTATATAATAATAAATAAACGGTTCATGTAGCCTTTTGTCGAATACGTATTCAATAATTTACATATTCTTTTGTTTTATTTTGAAATAGTATTGACTTCATTATTTATATTTTATTGATGGTCTAGGAGTAATACCCTACATATTTATTTGGTAGTGTTAATGAAGAAACTACCAAAGGTGCTGTTTTTCTGAATATGACTCAGTACTAATGAACACTGCTGATTGCTTTGGTATAACCATCTTTACAATTCACCCAAAATTCAATACATTTAAATTTTAGATAGGCGAGTATTGGTAATTTTTAATCCATTTTTAAATAAAAAAAGCTGCTCCTAGAACAGCTTTTAATAAATCCATTTTTAATTCTATTGAATTAAACCGGCACAACTAATACGAGCACCAGCAGCACCACTTGGTTGACTAGTTAAATCATCGGTACCCTGGTGTACGATAAGTCCTTTGCCGACTATATTTTTGTTTTCATCATCACAACCAATACACCATTGGTCCGTAGAAAATTCGACCATACCCTCGCCATTGGATTCTGCCGTAAAATTACCGATATCACCTTTGTGATATCCTTTTGCATCACCCCATTTACCATGTGGTTCATTGGTGGGATTCCAATGACCACCAGTTGAAGAGCCGTCAACAGCAGAGCAATCTGCAGTTTGGTGAATATGAATGGCATGTTCCCCTTCAGTAAGTCCGGTAAAGGTAGCGGTCATGGTAACTTTCCCATCATTCTCAACGAAGCTTACTTCACCAGATACCTCACTATCACTTTTAGGTTCCATTAGCATAGAAATACGGTTGGTCGTAACTTCTTCAGCTACTTTTTCCATTTCACTATCCATTTCGATATTTACGTTGTCGGCCTCTTTCTTTGCATCTTTACAATTATAAAAACCTGCCACAGTTAGAACAAGAACTAATATTTTAATATTTTTCATAGTGTATATATGTTTTAATTATACTTCAAATAAACCATTTTAACAATCAATTTCAAACGAACAAAATGGTTGACGTTATCTATTAAATGGTGAACGTTAAAAATGATCTATAAATGAAACTCCATCAGTATCAATGACTTGGTTTACTAAGTTAGTTGTTTTTTTGTAGTGTAACTTCTGCTTGTAAAGCGACTTCGCTCCAAGTTTTACTAATACCATCTTTACCAGTGTGCAAAACCGCACATGCCTTGTTAATAGACGAAACAGCATCCAAAGCATTCCAATTTTCCAAGTCCATTACTCCTTTAAAAGTGATTTTAGAGTCTCCATTCATCTCATATGAAAGTGGAATATTCTGTGTTTCACCGTTTAAGGTAATATCAATGGAACTTTTGTTGTTTTCAACTTTGAATATCCCTGAAATCAATTCAGTATTTTTCATCACTCCGAAGAAAAATTCTAAAATTTTTGGGTCTCTAGTTCCAGTAGGATCATTGGTAAAAAGGCTACTTACGGGAATACTGAATTCTGTACCGTTTAAAGCTTCCATAGCCGTTTCGCCACTATTGGTTTTTGTAAAGTTGATTTTTTGGAATCGTCCACCAACAGGAAGTTTTTCAGTTGTTTTATATGCCGTAAAACTGACCTTTGTTGAATCTGGAATTAGGCTGAACATTTCGGAAGATTTCGCCGCAACTTCAACGTCTTTATTATCTTGATTTTTTTTGGAATCCTTACAACTTGAAATAAGTATTACTAGAGCACTAAGGAATGTGAATGTTATTTTTTTCATTTTCAAGTGATTTATTTTCATTATAAAGTTACTGATTATATAGCATGACAAAAACAATTACAGGGACTAAATATTAATCAATATTATTTACTTTTTTGTTGAATATTTCTCTCAAATCAGTATTGTAAAAAACACCTAATTGCAAACGGTCAAAATCAGTATTTCTAAAATGATTTTTTAAATAGCCGAATTGCATACTTAAGTTATCGGTAACATTAAGGCCTACGGCCGCATACAAACGATTTTGGCCAAATGCTTCATTCTGAAGATTGATGAAAATTTCATCGTAAAAGTTCAAAAAGAAAATATCTGTGAAAGGAACGGTCATTTGAAGTCTATATCTCGCTCGGTGTAATGTATTGCTTGTACCAGCGTAATTATTTTGCACAAAACGTTGTTCCAATCGATATCGGTGTTCAAAATTAAATTCCCATACTTTATTCTTAAGTATAAACTGTTCAAAAAGCCGATGTTCAGAAATAGAATTATTAGAAATCAAAATATCGCTAGCAATAATATCAAACTCGGTATAGCTTGGGTCCGTCTCAATAAAACCATAACCTAATGTTGCAATTGCATCAGGGTTAATGTGATAGTTAATCCCAGTTCTCAATAGCAGCTGATTGAAATTGGATGCAGTCTCGTAATATCGGAACTGTGCTTCGGTATGTATGCTCCACTTTTCAGCTATTTTATTGGTGCCGAAATACATAAACCAATTACCTAGTGCATCTTCGCCTGTTACCTCGGTTTGGGCATTTGTAGTTAGAATTGCTGTAAATAGTACTAGTAAGAAAAAAACCTTTCTCATTAATTTGTCGTCTAGTATTAGTTTAATTTAAAAACTTTCGTCTCTTTAAACGGTGAAAGTTTCAAGTTTTCCATTTTACTTTTATAATCGCTCCAATCGGTAGAGAAAAAAGAATTGGTTTTTATCAAAGCCGATTCCAATTCCTCTTTTGCAAATTGTATCAATTGTTTTTCGGTATCGGTCATTCCCTTTTTACGAGAACCAACATATCCTCTAGCTGTCCAAATACGTTCCATAACCGTCATTGTCGTATCAAGTGTAATTCCCTGCCTTTTATCTTCTTTACCTAAATATAAGGTCATTACGGTGTCTATTTGTTTAGCTATTTTCCTTGATGCATCAATCTGTTCCTTGTATTTCTTTTCGTCTAGTTTTTTTAAATCCTTCTGAAACTGCTCTGCTACTTCTTTGCTCACCACTAGTTGTTTAACAGCATCGGCAGCTTCTTGCATAAATGATTCAAGTAACTTTCCGTTGGTATAAACCTCGCTTATTCCTGTTGTAGAAACTTCTAGTCGTGGGTCTGGTTTTACTGTTATTTTACGTTCTTCAACCAAATCACCATACATCATTTTAATGGTATAGGTGCCCGGTTTTACAGCTACACCACTAGATTCGTTCTTTTTCGTCTGAACTTTTCTTGAAGGTCTATCCCCACCTTTTTCATCCATGCCCCAATAAATTCTATGGAAACCGGCTTTTTCTGGAGTTTTATATTTTAAGGTGCGCATTAATCGGTCTCCGTCGTAAAAATCGAACTGAACGGAATCTTTCTTTTGTACCCCGGTCAATTCTGGTTTATCGGTTATAGAAGCATCTTCTTTTTTCTCAACATCGTCTTTGTCATTGCTCGCTAGCGAAGCAATCTCTTTGTCTTCATCTTTCGTACCATCTTCTTTTTTCTTCCCTTCTTTCAGGTAATAGGTAATCATAGCGCCAGATTTTCTGTTCTCACCTTGGTACATAGCATCACCACCAAAACGACTTCCTGTAGGTTGCTGGTATGCTGCTTGATACGCAGTAGGGGGAGTAAATAAATCGATTTCCTTATTCAAGATACTTTTATCGGAAGCTAGGGCGCGTAAGGGTCGAATATCATCTAACACCCATGCTGCACGGCCAAAAGTTCCAATCACTAAGTCATGCTCCTTAGGATGAATGGCCAAATCTTTAGTAGAAACGGTTGGGAAGCCTTCCGTCCATTTTTGCCATTTTTCTCCAGCATTAAAAGAAACATACAGACCGTCATCTGTTCCTAGAAACATTAAATTAGGATTTTCTGGGTCTTCAATAATCGAAAGGGCATAGCTATCTACATCATTCGCATCTACAATTCTAGCCCATGTTTTACCGTAATCTTTAGTACGGTAGGCGTAAGGTGTATAATTGAATCTTCTATAATCATTGGCGATTAAAAGTGCTTCACCTTTATTTCGTGAAGAAGCTTTGATCTGCGGAATCCAACTTCCTTTTGGTAAACCTTTAATATTAGCCGTTACATCGATCCAAGTTTGACCGGCATTTTGAGTGTAATGAACACGCCCATCATCAGAACCTGTCCAAAGCATATCTTTTTCAACCGGTGAAGGTTCTATGACCAATATGGTGGTATGGTTTTCTGCGCCTGTAGCATCCATAGACAAACCACCGCTTTCACTTTGTTTTTGCTTTTCTGGGTCATTAGTAGTTAAATCTGGCGAAATAACACGCCATGTTAATCCCTTGTCAGCACTTTTATGTACGAACTGGCTACCAAAATAAATGGTGCTATTATCGAATGGATCTTGACTTATAGCCGAGTTCCAATTAAAACGCAATTTGGTATTCGCATCTGGCGGTGTAGGGCGTACAATATAATTATCACCTGTTAGATAATCAAAACGCTGTACATAGCCCTCTTGGCTCATCGTATAGCCATATCTAGAATCAACAGGATCGGGCACGACATCGAAACCGTCACCAAAACTAATTTCTTGCCAATAACTATTACGTATACCTTGTGCTTTCCAAACATAAGCAGGCCCTCTCCAAGATCCGTTGTCTTGCATACCTCCATAAACATTATAAGGATACTCGTTGTCGGTTGCAATATGGTAGAACTGAGCCACTGGAAGATTACCGATAAATCGCCATGTTTTTCCACCATCTTTAGAAATGTTTAGTCCACCATCATTGCCGTCCATCATAAACTGGCCGTTGTTTGGATGTATCCAAAAAGCATGATGATCTGGGTGAACCCCATTGTCAACACCGTATGCAGGCATTAGTTGATTAAAGTTTTTACCGCCATCTTGTGAAACGTTAACATAGGTAAATACAGAGAAGACCCTATTTTCATTGTCTGGATCTACATAAATTTCAGAATAGTAAAATGGTCGATTTCCGATATCCCCTTTATCATTAATTTTATTCCATTTAAAACCACCATCTTCAGATTTGTAAAGCGCATTTTTTTTCGCCTCAACCAAAGCATAGATAACATTGGGTTTTCCAGGGGCAATGGCAACACCGATTCTACCTAAATCACCTTTTGGTAGCCCGTCTTCTTCGGTCAATTTTTTCCAATTCTTGCCTCCGTCATGGGTCATATACAAACCACTACCAGATCCACCAGAATTAAAAAACCAAGGTTCACGTTTATGCTCCCACATGGCAGCAATTAATTTGTTCGGGTTGGTTGGGTCCATAATTAAATCGGCGACCCCGGTTTTATTATTTACAAAAAGTACTTTCTCCCAAGTTTCGCCACCATCGGTAGTTTTAAAGACTCCACGTTCCGGATGCTCGCCCCACGGAGAACCAATGGCACCAACATAAACGGTGTTAGGGTTCATTGGGTCGATTTTTATACGGTGAATGTGTCTTGTCTTTTCTAGACCCATCGCTTTCCAAGTTTTACCGCCATCTAACGATTTGTAAACGCCGTAACCGCCGTTTAAACTATTTCGAGGATTACCTTCACCTGTACCGACCCAAATAACTGAAGGATTGTTTTGTTGAATAGCAACCGCACCGACAGAAGCCGTAACCTCTTTATCGAAAATGGGTTCCCATTTGATACCTCCCGAATTAGATTTCCAGAGTCCGCCAGAAGCGGTACCAACATACATTATATCAGGGTTGGCATTGACCACATCAATAGCCGTAACACGGCCACTCATGCCACCAGGCCCAATATTGCGGGGTTTCAAGTCCTGTACGAGGTCCATTTTAAATTCTTGGGCAGTCACGAAAAAAGATGCGAATAGCAGCAATAGGGAGAGTAAACTTCTTGTCATTTTTTGGTTTGTTAGTTAGGTGTCTAAATATACTGGAAAAGGATGGGTCGATTTCTTAAAGTGTTGTTAAGACGAGGATATGGAAACGATATTGTTTTAATGGGAAAAAATCATTAGATCGGGGTTGATTGATACTTAGGTTTTTAGAATTAAAGAAAGCTTAAATCAAATATGGGAAATATTATTTTACTTTTGAAAAAATGAATGATTTATGAGCTTTAAAGTCAATAGTATTGGTTTGTTGTTGTTTGCATTTGTCTTAGTTTCCTGTAAAACTGATCATAAGACACCTCCTGTTGCAAAGGTATTGGAGAAATCTGGCAACCCTGTTTTCAATGGTTGGTATGCAGATCCTGAGGCGGTTGTGTTCGAGGATAAGTATTGGGTATACCCGACCTATTCAGACGCTTTTGAAAAGCAACTATTTTTTGATGCCTTTTCTAGTCCCGATTTGGTTAATTGGACCAAACATGAACGCATTTTAGATACTACGAATATACCATGGTTGCGACAGGCCTTATGGGCACCTTCTATTATTAAAAAGGAGAACACGTATTATTTATTTTTTGGAGCCAATGATATTCAACGCCCGGGTCGAAATTCGTATGATCCTAATAACGATATAAACCATTATGGCGGCATAGGTATTGCCGTGGCAGATACGCCTAAAGGACCTTTTGAAGATTATTTGGGCAAACCCTTAATAGCTGATTTTTACAATGATGCCCAGCCAATCGACCAATTTGTTTTTAAGGATGTTGATGGTACTTTCTATTTATTTTATGGTGGATGGGGCCATTGTAATTTGGGTAAGTTGAATGCTGATTTTACAGAAATTACACCTTGGGAAGATGGATCTTTATTTAAGGAGATTACACCCGAGGGTTATGTAGAAGGCCCTTTTGTATTCTTAAGAAATGGAACTTATTATTTTATGTGGTCTGAAGGCAATTGGACCGACAATTCGTATAAAGTAGCCTATGCCATGGCCGATAGCATTATTGGACCTTATAAACGCATGGGAACCATTTTGGAATCTGACCCCGAAATTGCCACAGGTGCCGGTCATCATTCTGTAATCAATGTTCCCAATACTGATGAATGGATTATGGTGTATCATAGAAGGCCCATCCCTAATGAAGGTAGAGATCATCGAGTAACCTGTATGGATCAATTAGAATTTAGAAATGATGGCTCAATAAAGCCTGTTCAAATTACAACTGAAGGGGTAGAGGCAAGACCACTTAACCCTTAAATAGTTGTGAGATCGCTCACCTCATTTTTTTTCAAAAATACCAAACAATTCATTGTCTAGTCTTGGTGCAATAGAATTATAGCAGGGATCGAAAGTGATCGTTTTTAAAAATAAGGATAAATAACTGATATATAGATTTTTATCTCCTCCAAAAGGGCGTTTTTCCATATCATCGGTTAAGGGAATATCAAACCATACTCCAACTAGTTTTCCACTTGGTTTTAAAAGTTTTGCCATGTGTTTGGCATACTCGTTTCTATTCGTTTCTGTAGGTACAAAAGAACAAAAAAAGGTCTGTTCTATAATGAGGTCATACTGACCCTGAAACTCGAAAAAATTGGCATTATGAATATGTGCATCGGGGAAATCTGGGTTTCGCACTTTGAATTTTTTTAAAGGAACATCGGTAATATCAAGAATATGCACATTTTTAAATCCTTTTTTCCATAGGTATTCCGCCTCATAGGCATTACCAGCACCAGGAATCAATATTTCGATTGACTTATCTTTTAATTGGTCTACATACTCTTTTATAGGGGTAGAGGCATAACCAATATCCCAACCTGTTTGTAGGTCTTCGTAACGTTGGGTCCAATAATTCTGTTCTTCTTTCAAGACGATTTCTTCCAGTTTTAAACTATAGTAAATTTATACAGATTTAGTGAGTTTTGGTAGCGTATGTAAAAATGGTAACTATTGGTCACACATTGATTGTAGCAGACAAATCAAATCATTATCTTTCGTAACGACTAAATAACAACCAAGTACTATATGAAATATTCTTTTTTCACTGTTTTATTGTTATGTATAACTTTTATAGGTACCGCACAAACAAATCCGAAATGGGCACGGTACCCATCAATTTCTCCAGATGGTCAAACTATTGTCTTCACTTATAAAGGAAACCTCTTTTCTGTACTAGCTGAAGGTGGTATAGCAAAACAGCTGACGTTTCATTCAGCGCATGATTATGCCCCTGTGTGGAGCAAGAATGGCAAAAAAATAGCTTTTACCTCTAACAGATATGGCAATTTTGATGTGTATGTGATGGATTCTCAAGGCGGGCCAGCAACCAGGTTAACCTATCACAGTACTGATGAAACCCCTTTCAGTTTTTCTGCTGATGATTCTACTGTGCTTTTCGGGGCCACTCGTTTAGATGCTGTTTCCCATAGACAATATCCAACAGATACACAGCCCGAATTATATAGTGTTCCAGTACAAGGGGGACGGGTAGATCAAGTATTAACGGTGCCTGCGGAAGATGTACAGGTGAATACCGATGGTAGTAAAATGGTATATCATGATAAAAAAGGATATGAAGATGCGTTTAGAAAGCACCATACCTCTGCGATAACTAGAGATATTTGGTCATACGAACCAGCCACAGGAGAGCACGTTAAATTAACCAATTTTAAAGGCGAAGACCGTAATCCAGTATTCTCAAAAGATGGTAGTTCTATTTATTACTTAAGCGAGCAAGAAGGCTCATTCAATGTTTTCTCTATGTCTTTAAAAGAAGGGTCACAAATTAAGACTCTTACTAATTTTAAAATGCATCCGGTACGTTCATTGAGTATCGGAAATGATAAGTTGGCTTTTGGCTATGACGGTGAAATATATACACTTAAGGAAGGTGAAGAAGCTAAAAAAGTAGCTATTATTATTAGGACACAAGAAGATAGCAACCCTATAAAATATGTATCTGTAAACGGTGGCGTTCAAGAAATGGATATTGCACCCAATGGCAAAGAGATAGCCTTTATAAGTAGAGGCGAAGTTTTCGTTACTTCTTTCGATGGCTCGTTGACCAAGCGCATTACCAATACACCAGAGCAAGAACGTTTTGTAAAGTTCATGCCCGATGGTAAGGGGGTTGCCTATGCAAGTGAGCGAAATGGTAAATGGTCTATTTTTAAGTCCTCGAAAGTACGATCACAAGAACCGTATTTCTTTGCAGCAACCATATTTAAAGAAGATACTTTAGTAACATCTAAAGAAGATATATACCTGCCAGAATTCTCACCAGACAGCACCTATGTTGCTTATATAGAAGGTCGAAGAACTTTAAAAGTAAAGAATCTTAAAACCAAAAATATTACCACCTTATTGACTCCTAATGAGCTTATTCATATGCAAGATGGGGATCAGTATTTTCAATGGAGTCCAGATAGTAATTGGCTTTTGGTAGGTTGGGGCGTATCATTAAGTAATTCTGAGGTGTTATTGATTTCTAAAGATGGTAAACAACGTAAAAACCTTACCCAAAGTGGCTATTATGACGGATCTCCAAAATGGGTAAATGAGGGCAATCAAATCCTATACTTTTCAAATCGAGATGGATTAAAAAGTTATGCCACCAGCGGACAGTCAGAATTAGATGTGTATAGCATGTTCTTAAATCAAGATTCGTGGGATAAATTTAATAACTCGAAAGCCGAATATGATTTATTGAAAATGATAGAGGAGACCGCCAAAGAAAAAAAGGATAAAGCCAAATCCGAAGATAAAAAGAAGAAAGACGATAAAAAGGAAGAGGTGGAAGTAAAAACTTTGAAATTCGATTTGGAAGATGTAGAACGAAGAAAATCCCGTTTAACCATTCACTCTTCATTACTTGCTGATGCCGTGCTCTCTAAAGATGGGGAAAAATTATACTACCTGACTCGTTTTGAGAAAAACCTAAATTTATGGGAAACCGAAATACGTACCAAGAGTACTAAAATGTTGATTTCATTAGATGCTAAAAAGGGTAGTTTACAATGGGATGCTAAAAAGGAAAATCTCTTACTTCTGGCAGATGGAAAAATTGCAAAGGTAGATGTAGCAGCAGCTAAAACAGACCCAGTGAAATTAAATTCAGAAATGTTTTTAGATGCCGATGCAGAGCGTGAATTTATGTTCGACCATATTTGGTTACGTACCAAGGGCATTTTTTATACCTCTACCTTTCACGGTATTGATTGGAATGCCATGCGTAGCGAATATGAAAAGTATTTACCACACATTGGTAATGACTACGAATTTGCGGAAATGATTTCTGAAATGTTAGGAGAATTAAATGTGAGCCATGCCGCTGGGCGGTTTTCAGACAATATCGATAATGGCGATAAGACAGCTTCTTTAGGCGTGTTCGTTGATTATGCCCACAAAGGGGACGGATTAAAAATCACAGAGGTCGTTAAAGGTGGACCTTTAGATAAATCTGGCTTTAATGTAAAACCAGGTATGATAATCGAAAAAATTAACGGAGTTACTATGGGTAATACTATGGATGCCGCATTTTATTTAAACCGTATTGAAGGTAATTTTACGTTACTTGAAATCATAGAGGAAAACGGTAAGCGAAAGCAAATTACAGTAAAGCCTATTTCTCTTAAAGAAGAAGGCAGTTTGTTATATGACCGTTGGGTGAAAAACAATGAAAAAGAGGTCTTAGCAAAGAGTAATGGAACATTAGGGTATGTACACATTCCGGGAATGAGCGATGGTCCTTATCGTACCATTTTTGAAGAAATGTTGGGCAAGTTCAATGATAAAAAAGGAGTCATCGTAGATACCCGTTTTAATGGTGGTGGCGATTTGGTAGCAGATCTGGCAATGTTCTTTACCGGTGTACCCTTTTTATCATATGAAACGGAGGCTAGGGTAGTAGGTGGTGAACCAACCTCACGATGGACAAAGCCAACCTTGGCCATGTTTAATGAATCGATGTACAGTGATGGCTCTTGTTTTGCTAGTGGTTATGTAGATTTAAAAATTGGTAAAACGGTAGGTATGCCCGTACCAGGTACGTGCAGTTGGGCAGGATGGGAAAGTTTGCCAAATGGTGGCCGTTGGGGTGTAGTTCCCATAAGTTCAAAAAACAAAGCAGGTGAGTGGATGGAGAACAATGAAACTAACCCAGAAATTTTGATTAAAAATCAACCTGAGTTAATCGCAAAAGGGACTGATGAACAATTAGAAAAATCTATTGAAGTTTTGATGAAGGAAGTAGAGTAGGGTTACTTTTTAAATTTAAATTTTATAAACATAAAATAGGGATATAGGTAATTGTGCATATATCCGTACGTTGTGCAAAATTAAAACGAACGTCTGCAAATAATAGATGAAAACAGTGATTAAAATATTGATAATAGCTTTAATGCCATTCATGTACATTTCCTGTGGTAACAAATCAAATACATTGGATAAAGTTGCTCTTGACACCACCAACGCTGTTATACCTATCTTGCACTTAAATGGAACAGCTTATGAAAACGGATTGCAACATGGTAAGCTTTTGCAAAAGGAAATTAATGAGCTAGTTGGTATATGGAAACAAGACCTCGAGGAAAAATATCAAATACCAGCAGATACCTTTATAAAAATATTTCTCGACTCAACAAACTATATTCCTTCAATAGAAAAATGGACGCCTGAACTACTTGATGAAGTAAAAGGAATTAGTAAAGGCTCTGGAATTGATTTTAATACAATGTTTGCATTTCAGTTAATAGATGAAATATGGACAAATGGAAAATTAATTGACAAACCACATCATTGTACATCGGTTGGAATAAATAACTACAAAAAGGATGGAAGTTCAAATTTTATTGCTCAGAATATTGACATAACACCATTCTATCATGGTTTTGAAGTTATATTGGATATTAATAATAGTAATTCAGGCACAAGGAAATTAGTAACAACATTCGCTGGATATTTAGGAGTAAATGGTCTAAATAAACAGATTGGAATTACTGAGAATAGTTTAACGGATTTAAAAAGTTCTTTAGATGGTCTTCCAGTGTGTTTTATTTCCAGGGGAGTTTTGGAAAAAAACTCATTTAATGAAGCTGTCTCTTTCATAAAAAAAGTAAAACACGCATCGGGTCAGAATTATCTAATCGGTTCAAAACAGAATATTATTTCATTGGAATGTGCATCTGATTTAATTACTGAATATTGGCCTGATTATTCAAAACAATATACTTTTCATGCCAACAGACCTTTAATAAACAACTCGTATCATCCTTCATATGTAGATTTGAGTTTTTTATATGGAACATGTAGTAGATTTGAAACTATGAGGAATAGAATACAAAATAACGACTCAATTGATATTGGGACTTTAAAAGAGGTTCTCTCAATAGAACCAGTCAATAATTCTAACACCTTTGCTTCGACAATAATGGAGTTTAATGATACCTATAGCGAATTGAATATTTCCACAGGAAAGCCTGATTCAACAGAATACATAATACTAAGAATAGACAAATAAATTTGCATAACAATGGTAACCGTTGCACAAGCCCCTAATCGGTCAAATAATAGATGAACATCAGCCTCTTTGCGGGGCTTTTTTCTTTTCAGGTCAGAAGTAGTAATGCAATTTTCGAGGATTTGGGCAAGACCCAAATAGCAATCGAAGGATACTTTTCACCAATGCCGCCAAAGCAAGTTTCCCCGCCCCGCTATTTACCCGTTTCCCTTCGAATTTCAGGTACTTCTTCAGGTTGTACGCGATGGCCGATAGGTGCATCACCTTGTTGGCCTGTGCGAGCCCAATGGTATTTATCTTTCGTAGGCCCATGAACTGGGTCAGGGTGCCGAACACGGGTTCCACCGTACTCTGGCGCTTGCCCTTCATGTACCTGCCCTGTGGACTCTCCACCCTTGCGATGTTGCGTTCGTATTCTTCGCGGTAGTAGGTGACGCTGAACTTCTTCTCCTGTGCACTTTTGCCCAGACAGGCACTGCGTAAAGGACAATCGATACAGACATGCTTTCTTGCACGGTACTCCTTCTTCTTGGTACCCGTCCGGTAATCGTTGAACACCTTGGTGAAAGGGATCACCTTGCCCTGGGGACAAACGTAATGGTCCGCCGTTTCAATATATTCGAAGCCCGTTGGCCCGCCCTTGTAGGTGCCATGCGGGGGAATGAAACTTTTAAGGTTCCTTTGTTCCAGCATCGCGTAATTTTCCCCGCTACTGTAGCCCGTGTCGGCCACGCAGTTCTCCCATACAAGGCCTTGCTTCCACAACCGTTTCTTAAGTCTATCGACGATATCGGGCAACTGCTGGTTGTCCTTGCCATCGGCATGATAGGCCCTGATATCGGTGATCACATGATGTGCCGTATCCACGCTCAGTTGTGAGAGGTAGTTCAGCTTTCTCGCCTTCCCGGGCTTGACGCTGATCCGCGCATCGGGGTCGGTGGGACTGTAATGGGTCTTGTTGCTGGTGTACTTGCTCCCCTTGTTGCCGGCACCGGGGCGTTGGTCCTGGTCCTTCGCCCACTTCTTGTTACGGCCCTTTATAGCGGACAGTTCCCTATCGTTGGCCGTAACACTGCGCTGGCCCCTATCGGACCTGTCGCCCTTGCTCTTGCGATGGGGTTCCTCTTTGTCAATCGAACTAAGGGCACGTACCTTCCTTAGATGTGCGTCCAGGTCCTCCTGCGGCACCTTCAGCTCCAGGGTGTCCATACTGGCATTGGCCTTCACGGGGGCCGAATCTATCGCCTGGGTATGGCCGCCCACCATGCCCTTTTCCACGCACATGGCCAGCACCTTGGTGAAGACTTCCTCGAACACCGCTTCCGGGAACAGTTGCCGCGTACGGCTTATCGTACTGTGCCATGGCAGTTCCTCGTCGATATCGTAACCTATGAAGAACAGGATGTCCAAACGCATCGAACAATGGTCGATGAGTTTTCGGTCGCTGATGATGTTCTCGAGATATCCCACCAGACACAGCTTGAAGAACACAACCGGGTCGATGCTCTTCTGGCCGCTCTCCCCGTAATGACCCTTGGTCAGCGGATAGAGGAAGTCAAGGTCGATGGCACCTTTTAAGCGTCTATAAAAATTGTCCTTTGGTATACGTTCGCTAAGCTGGAAGCTTGCGAACAGCTTTTCTTGGTAATCCTTTTTTCCCTGCATACCTAAAGTTACGATCGATCCCCGGATCGGCAATGATCATCAACGAGTTTTTTCGCTAACTTGTGCAACAGGCACAATGTGTAAAAATAATAGCCGAAATAGTAGTAAATTCAAGGGTTGTAGCCCGCTTAAACTTTCTTGTAACTTGACAGGAAAGTACCCCGCAGTCGGCTACTATTCTTACACTAAACGTTAGGCTTAATTATGACTAACCATTAATCAATGATAAAATTATTTAGAAATATTCGTCAAAATTTACTTTCAGAAGGGAAAACCGGAAAGTATTTAAAATATGCTCTTGGAGAAATTTTTCTTGTGGTTATTGGAATTTTGATTGCATTATCAATTAGCAATTGGAGCGAGAGAAATAAGACTCAAGAAAAAGTGAATACTTTCATAACAAGTTTAAAATCAGATTTAATAAATGACCTATCCACAATTTCAGATGTTATTAAAATACAAGAAGATAGACTTAAAGCTCTGGAGGAATCGATAGCTCTTTGAAACAATCCCCAACTTAAAGAAATTCTTAAAAATAATCAAACTGAAGAAATAAGTATAGGGAGAAACTGGACATTCTTTCCTGTGGCAGGAGCATATAAAGCTGCTAGCGGAACTGGATTAATAGAAAGCTTGCAAAATGACAACCTGAAAAAGGACATTATAAATCTTTATGAATACTATTACAATAGAATAAATTATAACGGCCAACTTAGTGATGACCGCAATGAATTATTGGAATGGGAAAGCAGGATGTATGCAAACTATTCAAACAGAAAATTATTCTATGACGAAAAAGGATTATTGGATAAAGATTTTTTAAGGCAATTAGTATATGTTGCAAGATTCACCAATGTTTATATAATGCTATCAAACCAAACAAAATCGGCTATTGAAAACACCATTAAATCAATACAGGCATTTGAAGAGAAACTATAACAAATAAAAAATAACGAAAGCACAACAGCTTATAAAATTAATTGCAAGTGCAAGCCTACCTATGAAAATCCTTGCAGATTTTTAGTTTGGTTTGTACTTGCGTAGTTAAGTACTAAACCACGCAACTATTCATAGCCACAACAGTTGTGCTTGATGATAACCAACCAATAATCAATGATAAAATTCTTTAGAAAAATCCGTCTAAATTTACTTTCAGAAGGCAAAACAGTGAATTACCTCAAATATGCCATTGGTGAGATTATATTAGTAATGATAGGTATCTTATTGGCTCTACAAGTGAATAATTGGAATGAAAATAGAAAGCAATTAATTGCAGAACAAAAAATTCTAATTAGTTTACAAAAAGAATTGGAAACCAATAAAAACAACCTTTCCTTTTATATAAAGAAATACGAAAAGCAATATGAAAATGGTGTTTATTTATTGTCATTATTCTCTAAATATAGCGATACTACACCAACCCTTACTTTAGATAAAGCTTTAGGCAGTATAGAAGAGACATACACTTTTGAAGCAAGCGATGGTATTATTAATTCCATTATTGCATCTGGGCAAATAGACATTATACAAAATACAGAATTAAAGTCAATGATAACCTCTTTTAATGGTGCTGTTATAAACGCTACTCAAGAAGTTGAAAACGTTACGTTATTACTCCATAACCGTCTTTGGCCCACTATTGAAGGTAAAATAAACAGTGCAAATAGGAGTAGAACTTATGAAGGTTTTACTGACTTTCCAAAAGGTTCGTATCCTTCAGATTATACATGGTTTTTTAAATCAAAAGAAATAGAAGATATTATAGGCAACATAACAAGCTGGCATAAAACTATTTATACAGACCAGAATAATCTAATGCAAATAATAGATAAAATGCTTTTGATGACAAAACAAGAAATAAATGCTAACGAATGATAAAATTCTTTCGAAAAATTAGATAAAACTTGCTTTCAAAAGAAAAAACTGGAAAGTATCTCAAATATGCAATTGGTGAAATTCTTCTGGTCATTATTGGAATTCTCATAGCAGTATTCTCATCTAGATTTCAGGAGGGCGGTTCATCATCTTTTTTATGATATTCGAAGATATGGTTTAGAAGAAGAAAAAAAAATAAAGACAACTCTAAACCAAATTATTGAATTAATAGATCAGAATATTGAAAAATATCGAAAGCACAACAATGCATATCTTAAATAGGCGAAACAGTTATAAAATAAAGACTTTATCTCGTATAGCACTTTATTCTTAATTGAAGGTTTTGGCGCTTCAAAATTGCCAACTTTTCATATACTTACCGTTTTTTTTTACTTTAGTCATCAATTTTAAATAAGAATTTCAAAATAAATAATTCACGTCTCAGTGCCCCCCCCCATTCCTTTATAGTACTGTTTTTAGGAATTTTATCATGTTCAGATTCAAAAGAAGGGGATTGGGATAACAACATAAAACTATCCCAAAAAAGAATTTCAATTTTCTTCGAAACAAAGCGATGCCGAAATAACAACCAAAGGTTCGGGATGGTGGATTAGCGGTATTTCTTTGAATGATGAAATAATTGACTAAACAGAAGTTGATAGGACTAAAGAAAACTGTACCATTGACCAACCTGAATTCTCCATAGAAAGAAAAAATTAAACCGAGATTTATATCTCGATGGCTCAAAACCCAATTGAAGAAGATGGGATTTTAGTTATAAGTCTTCAAGCAGGTAATTATTTTGACACTTTTCAAATTACACAATTAGGTAATTGAATTAAAAGGTATTGAATGGTTGCTTTAGTTACATTCGGCATACTTTATTTCTAAATTAGCAAAATTTAAACTTGAACATGGGAAAGAAATTAGAATTTATTACTCCTGAATTGATGAAATTCATTGAAAATCAAAAGATTTTTTTTGTAGGGACAGCTGCAGCTGAAGGCAATGTAAATGTGTCCCCAAAAGGAACAGATTCTTTTAGAGTAATCGATAAGAATAAAATCGTATGGTTGAATTTAACAGGCAGTGGCAATGAAACTGCCGCACATTTGTTGAAGAATAAGAGAATGACCATAATGTTCTGCGCCTTTGAAGGTAAACCTATGATTCTAAGACTGTATGGAGAAGCCAAAATATACCATAAACGTGATAGTGAGTTTAATGACTTTTCTAGTCTCTTCAATGAAAATGTCGGAGCCCGACAAATAATTGAAATGAAGGTGGATTTGGTACAAACTTCTTGTGGTTTTGCTGTACCCTTTATGGATTTTAAGGAGGAGCGAACAACACTAAATGATTGGGCTGTAAAGCAAGGCGAGGATAAAATTGAAGAATATTGGAAAAATAAAAATAACCAAAGTATAGATGGCTTTGAAACCAATATTCTTGAAGATTAAAAGCTGCCATATATTTTTCAAATCAATATTTTTTCATCAAATAACATAAAAGTATGAAACAGTTCATAGCACGTATAGCTGTAGTAGTCGATGACTATGATAAAGCCATTGAATTTTATACCAAAAAAATGGACTTCTTACTAATTGAAGATACCGATTTAGATGAAGGTAAACGTTGGGTTATTGTGGCGCCACAAGGTTCAAATGAATGCGCTTTGGTATTGGCAAAAGCAGACGGCGATGAACAGGCTTCACGTGTTGGTAACCAAACTGGCGGTCGAGTTTTTTTATTTCTGTATACTGATAATTTTTGGAGAGATTATTATAAAATGGTTGAAAGGGGTATAAAATTTAGTCGAGAACCAGAAAAGAAGCCTTACGGTATGGTTGCCGTTTTTAAAGATTTATATGGTAATATGTGGGATCTTTTAGAGCCTATTGAAAGTGAAGAGTAGCCTAAGTCATTTTGATATCAAATAGAAATAATAAAATTTATTAAGAATATTTTCAATTTTACGGGTAGTAAACAGCCGAAAGAGTTTTTATTCTAACCTGGTATTAATTGGGTGAAAAAAATTACGCTGTGGTATGGGAAAATCGGAGATTCAAATTAATAAAATAATATTAAGCGATTATCCTTTTGAGCCATCTTTTGCTTACCTAACAAAATTAGTTAGGCTCAAAATATTAAATCGATTTCTTTGGAATTTGGAGTATGTAAAGTATTTATAGACAACGATATATTCTTTGTTACTGCAGAGAAGAAAAAGGTTTTAAACAATTTGCAGAAACCAATAAAATTAAACCCTATGAGTTTAGGCGTAACAGGGATTGGATTTTAGAACCCTACTTGGCTACCGAATTCACTAAAGAAAATGAGTTGCTCATTTTAGAAAGACTTATTGAAAGCGGATTTGAAATAGCCGAAGCTGATACAATTCATAAGGAGGTAAAAGAGCAGATGTATGTTTGTGATTTTGAAACCAAGTTGAGGGATTGGTATAGTTTAAGTTTGTTTTTTATACTTGTTGCAAAGCGTAAGAAATATACTAAAGCAGAGTTTAGGCAATTTTACGAATGATCCATAGAAATTGAAGTCCGTGGTTAGTTTTTTAATTGGGTTATTTCAATAAAAAAACCAAAATATAGATTTTTTGCTTTTTGGTTAAATTTCATTGCAATCGAATAGAAAAATGATTTTATACGTAACAAAATGATTAAAATAGCGTCAAACCGATGTAGCTGTTTAATCATAGCTAGTAACATTTTCATCCGCTATATATGGTTGAGTTATACAAAAAATTAATATTTAAAGATTTTGAAACTAACAACAATTTTACTTGTACAGCTTTTCATAGGCTGTTTAATTAGCTGCCAAAGAAACATAATAAAAGTACCCGATTCACCATATCCAATTAGCGATGACTCTTTTTCAATGGATACTATTGCAACCGGTTTTGTAATACCCTACGGTATTGCCATATTGGAAGAAGATGAATTTTATATCACCGATAGAATTGGTAAACTGTTTCACCTAAAAAACGGAAACAAAACTGAAATATCTGGTATGCCTAGAGTCGCCACTTTTGGCACACCTGGTCTCCCAGCTATCATGCATGGCGGGTTAATGGACATAAGTCTGCATCCTAATTATGCTTCGAACGGATGGGTTTATATTTCCTATTTAGGTGAAGATGGTTTAGCAAAGGTTTCAAGACTAAAAGTACATGATAATACAGCTTCTGATTTTCAGACAATTTTCGCTACAAGACATACCAATTATACCGGTAACGGCATGCGCATAGTTTGGGAAGATGACACTCATTTTTTTCTTAATGTAGGAAACTCCAACTTTTCTACCAGTACAAATCCGATATTAAATGCCCAAGACCTAAATGACGATGCCGGTAAGATTCATAGGGTATTAGAAGATGGGAGTGTACCTGAAGATAATCCAATTTTTAAAGGTTTTACGTCACCATCAACCATTTGGAGTTATGGACATAGAGATGTACAAGGGTTGGTTTTAGATACATTGACCCATACACTTTATGGTATTGAACATGGACCAAAAGGAGGGGATGAATTCAACATTATTGAAAAGGGCAAGAATTACGGTTGGCCCCTTTTTTCATATGGTATTAATTATGACGGAGCTTGGGTGTCCACAATTTCTGAAGATTCGGCAGCCACATTTACCGTTTTTCCCGAACATTATTGGACAGTTCCAACAAATGACGGAGGACAAGCTATTGCACCTGCATGTTTGCTGCAAGTTACAGGAAGTACTATTACCGAATGGAATAATCATTTTCTAATTGGCTCCTTGGCCTTTAGAAGGCTAATGAAATACAATCGTGAATCCGGAAAAACATTTGGTTTGAAGGTAGAAGGTAGGGTAAGAACTATAAAACAACTCCCAAGTGGAGATGTCATTGCATTAATTGAACGCAATGACCTTAGAGAATCTAATGGGATAATTGTGAAAATTTCAGATTGAGAAATAACCTGTTCAATATACTTCGCTAATTGTATCGAATAGATTTTGTAAATTAGGAAAGCAAAATTATTAATCCCTGTGATGCAGATACCAGAAATACCCAATTTAATTCATTACGCCATTCCTTTTTTTGCAGCAACCGTAATTCTTGAGGTACTTTTAACGGTAAAAATTAAGCTTGAGGACTATGAGTATAAAGATGCTGGCACTTCCATTCTTATGGGTTTGGGTAATGTAGCAATCGGCTTACTTACCAAAGGTTTTGCATTAGGTTTATTTTATCTACTATATAATTTTTATCACCTATTCGAGATACCTTTTGCTTGGTGGTCTTGGTTGATATTACTTTTTGCAGAAGACTTTTGCTATTATTGGTTTCATAGAATAAGTCATGAGAGTCGATTTTTTTGGGCAAGCCATGTAGTGCATCATTCTTCAAAAAACTATAATTTAAGTACAGCATTACGACAAACGTGGTCTGGTGGTTTTTATACATTTATCTTTTGGATTCCTTTAATCATTGTAGGCTTTCACCCAGTTATGGTGTTGGTTCAAATGTCCGTTAGTTTAATCTATCAATATTGGATTCATACTGAAATGATTCGTAAAATGCCAAAATGGTTCGAACTCATTTTTAATACTCCGAGTCATCATAGGGTACATCATGCTACGAATCCTCAATACTTAGATAGAAACCATGCAGGTGTTTTTATTATTTGGGATAGGTTTTTCGGCACTTTCGAGCCCGAAGTAGAAAAACCTGTTTACGGCCTAGTGAAAAATATAGATACATACAATCCAGTGAAAATCGCATTTACCGAATGGTATGCTATGTTAAGCGATTTCTTCACTTCAAAAACCTCATTTATGAATAGGTTAAAGTACCTCATAAAACCACCAGGTTGGCGCCATGATGGTAGCAGTGTTCTTTCTTCAGATTTAAGGCGAGATTGGCAAGAGAAAAACAAAATGGATATTTAGCGTAACAAAATCTATTTGGTTTCATCGAAAAGAAATATTACCAACCAAGCTATTAAAATGAGTAATAAAATTGTAGTCTACTTTGGTATTCTTGGAGTAAGTTTATTTGCAATTGCAGCTATTATTGGTCCATTACTAATTGATGATTATAGTGTTATTAGCCAGTATATAAGTGAATCGTTCGCATCTAACACCGAATATGGCTGGTATCTGCAATACATTGGTTATGTGCCAAGCGGAATATTAACCACAATTTTTTGTTTAAGTGCACCAAAATTTTTTCCAACTTCAAGATTGATAAAAACCGGATTTTTCGGCCTTGCCATTTTCTATGGATTAGGAACCATACTTGTGGGATTATTTCCGTGCGATGCAGGATGCCCGACCAAAATCTTACATTCTAGTACCGCACAACTAATTCATAATGCGGCCTCCACACTAACCTATATCTTTCTTCCTATTGGTATTCTGTGTATTGGACTTGGGTTGAAGAAGTTTGAATCTCATCGTCAATTATCTCAAATTGCTCTGGTAACAGGTATTATCAGTGCCATCTTCATTTTTGTCTTGTTCTCTAATCCAGAATCAGGCTATAGAGGTTTTTTGCAAAGAGTAATCGAAACTTCTTTTATTACTTTCATTATTTCAAGTGCACTAAAAATTATGAATAGCAAGTAGATCAAGAAATGTGTTCAGAATTTATATTTTCAACCAACTTTCAACAAGTAATTATTCCTTATAAATCAACCCATCTTTCATTACAAAAGAAACATTCTTCACGTTAGTGATATCTTTAACCGGATTCCCTTTTACAGCGATAATATCGGCAAGAAAACCTTCTTTTAATTTCCCTAGTTGATTTAAATGAAATATGTTGGCGTTGCCAGAAGTGGCAGATTTTAATACGTCTAAAGGCTTCATTCCGTAATCGACCATGAGTTCCATTTCCCGGTAGTTTTCTCCGTGTGTAAAAACACCTACATCGCCTCCAAACACAATCTGTACACCAGAATCTAGGGCCATTTTAAATGATTTACGTTTTTGTTGAATTCGTTCGGGTTCTGGATCAGTTACTTTGTTCCACCCTCGGTATTGGGTAATGGCATCGCCAGCGGCAAGGGTAGGGCATAGGCCTATTCCTTGATCTTTCATCATCTTAAATATTTCAAGCGTTCCGCCATCTCCATGTTCAATGGTTTCTACGCCACCGAGTATCGCTCTTTTCATACCTTCTGGAGTACCTGCATGTGCAACTACATACTTTCCAGCACTCTTTGCTGTAGCCACCATTGCATCAATTTCTTCCTGTAGAAAAGTAGGTTGGGAATCAGCACCTGGTGTCCAACGGTAATCGGCATAGATTTTTATAAGATCAGCCCCATTGCCCATCTGTCTACGCACAGTTTCAATACATTGGTCAAGCCCACTAGCAGCTTCAGCACCAAGAGGAACGGTAACGCCATCATGAAATCCCTTAGGACCGTATGCGCCAGTAGCTACAATGGCAGGGCCTGCAACTAAAAGGCGTGGTCCAATGATGATACCATCATCAATTGTCTTTTTTAAATATACATCGGTATATCCGGCACCTTCGGCACCAAGGTCGCGCATGGTCGTTACTCCCGCCAAAAGTGAATTTTTAGCATGTACGGTTCCTCTAACGGCGCGTTCTACCGGAGATTCTTTTAGCACCTGGTCATTCCAATCCGTTTCATTATATGGGTGCAATAAAACATGTGAATGCCCTTCAATGATTCCTGGCATCAAGGTGGAACCTTGCAATTCAATTTCGGTGCAGTTGGCCGGTTTCGTAAACGCATTACTATTTCCTGCATATGTTATTTGATTTCCTTCAACGAGAACCACCCAATTTTCATGAATTTCGATACCGTCAAATACACGGTCTGGTTTTAAGAGTGTTTGTGCAGAAACAAGGTATATAGAGAATAGACTGAAAAATAAAATGGATTTCATAGAAGTGATAGAATTAATTTAAAATAGCAGTCTTTAAAAGGTTATCTAAATCAGTTTTAGAACGAGCCGTGCCTTTGGTAAACACCATATAAATGTCTTGCGTGTTTTTGATGTTTTCTAGCGGATTAGTATTGAGTAAAACAATATCAGCAATTTTACCTTCTGAAATAGTTCCATAATCTACATCTTGCTTTAAAAATTTAGCTCCATTATAAGCAGATGATCGCAAGGCGTCTAGGGGAGAAATACCCGTTGCGACCAAAGCCTCCATTTCTTTATGTAATGAAATACCAGGATACGTATAGCTGTTGTATGCACCACTATCTGAGCCGGCCAAAAGTGATACTCCATTTTTATTTAAATTATAAGCAAGTTTTCCAAAAAATTGGTCTAATTTTTTTCTGTCCGCAATCTGCTTTTTTGAAGCATTTTTAACGCGATCAATTCTACCTTGATATGTTTTTTGTACGTCTGAACTCATATATTTTAGGTATTCATCTTTTGTATGGTCAACTTCATCTAAATAGCTCAAAACACTACCAATATGCAATGTGGGAACAACAAAGACATTATTTGTTTTTAAATTTTTAAATGTTTTTAGTGCTGTTAAATCTGAAAAAGAGGCTTGTAAAAGAGGCATGGCATCCCAAAACCCAATTTCCTTTGTTATTAGTTTTTGGGTGATTTCCTCCTCATTCGCAGAACATCCTTTCAAAATGTAGTACAAATGCTCAACAGCATCTAAACCGGCATCAATAGTAGCTTCAAGTTGTACCGTAAATGGCATATGGCCCGATGTGATAAGATTTCTTTTTTCTGCATCGCGAATAGTCCTTAGGTAATTTTCACCCGTAATTTTGCTATCGTATATTTTTACGAAATCTGTAGGGATTGATTGCAAAGAGTCTAACGCTTTAGAAATATCTTGATCATTTTCAACTTCTAATGATCCTGCCCATGTGGCACCAGGGCCATCAATTTTTGGTCCTGATGTGAAAATCTTTGGTCCGACCAATTCATTATTTGTAATTGCTTTTTGCCACTTCATCACAGACGAAGTAAGGTCACCACCAGCATCACGTACCGTGGTAATGCCATTTGCTATAAAAAGGTTCAAGAAGTTTTTATTGGCAGCTATTAAAGAATCACCACCTCTAAAGTGAACATGATTATCCCAAAAACCAGGCAGCGCATATTTGCCAGAACCATCGATAGTCGCTGTTGCTTTTGAGCTTGATTTTTCCACAGTATTTTCTATATGAGCTAAACGTCCATCTTTTAAGTAAATAGTTGACAAATCGATTTGTCCTGTTTCTAAATCAATGAGGTTGACGTTTTCTATGGCGACATCATAAGTAATATTAGGTTCTGATGTACATGATAGCATAGTCGCATAGCAAAATATGCTTAGGCTAATTTGTTTGACAGTACTTGATATGGCCATAGTGTTTTTAGTTCGTTTTGAAAGGTAAAAATAATTAGGTATTCAATACTTGTCTTATTAGGATAAAAACAAAAATCAGTAGACTATATCCTATAAAAAAAGGGATTATATATGCTTTTAAATCAAATACTAAAAAAAGCCCAATGAGCAGTAGTTGAAAGCCTAGGCCAAATGTAGAGACCGCTGTCATTAACCAATTGGGTTGATATTTTCCTTTTATGGCATTTTTATCTAGACCATAAATGATACGATCATATGGGCCATAACAAAATGAATAGATACTGTATAGTAGGTCTACAGTTTCTTGATTTTCCCCACTTAGGGCTGTGGGTGTTTTATTCTCAAATACACGACTTGTAGTATCTCCATTATGTTTATTTCTTAAAATCACATAGTAATAATTGTAAAGGGTACCTTGTAATTCTAGGCCAACGAAAGCTATCAATGCAAAGAAAAAAGTACTGTTGGTAGTATACCAAATAGAAAGTATGAAAAGTAGATTAAGTATGAAGTCTGAAATAGAATCAAAGTAACGACCTATATGTGAAGGTGTATTCTTTATTCGCGCAAGTTCACCATCTGCGGCATCGAGAATCGATTTTAAAACAAGAAAAAATAAAGCTGACCAATAAAACCCGTTTAGTATAGAAGCAATTGCCAAAAGTCCGCAGACCGTAAAGGCCAATGTAACGTGTATCGGCGTAATTGTTGTTGTTTTTAAACGGTTGGCAATAATGAAGGCAAAGGGCCTACCGTAATCAGATAGGTCCAGGAACCGATGTTCCTTAGGTAATTTAGACATTTTAAGACATCTTCGGGAAAACCAATAACGGAAACACGTTGGCTTGGTACACCACAAAAGTGAATGCAAAAATAAGGTTTAATTAACAATTATGTAAATAGGGGTAGCGTAGGGGATTAAACAATTTATTTTCTATTTTATCTTCCACCTCCATTTCTGTATTTCTCATTTGCCGTGCATAACCGAATAATTTCGGTAATTCGTTTTAGTCTGGTTTCCTCTCTTTTAGCTTGGTTAAGCCAGTAAAGATAACTCTTACATTGACTTCGGGTAAAATTAGAATAGTTCTCGAATGCTTTGGGGTTCCTATTTAATGCTATTTGTAAGTCTTCGGGTATAACTCCATTTTCAACATTATCTAGTGAAGTCCATGAACCATTTTCCTTAGCTATTTTAATTGATGCTAATCCGGTAGAATGCATAAGTCCTTCAGCTTTCAATTCTTTTATATGATCTTTATTGACTTTACTCCAAACACTTTTAGGTTTTCTAGGACAGAAATATTGTCGTCTTTTACCATTGCCCAGGCTTTTTACGGTGCTATCAATCCATCCATAACAAAGTGCAACACGCACAGCTTCTTCCCATCGCATACTATCATTTTCGTGTGCTACAGTGAAAAATATAAGATATATTCCTTTATGAATCGAATGGTTGATATGTAACCATTCTTTAAATTCTGTATCATTTCTGAAATATAACTCTGGTAATTTTGTCATAATTCATTAATGTAGATAATTTTTTTATTAAAAATACAATGTTTCATTGATAAAGTATTGGATTATAAAGATTCGAACACTATTTTTATAAATTCTTAAATCAACTAAACAACAACATTTTACGTATGAAAAAACTTTTTAATGCGCTGCTTTTGGGCTTTGCGCTTGTTATTGTCTCATGTGGTGGCAATAAACGTGAAGGGGAAGCTAAGGTTTTGGTATTCTCAAAAACCATGGGTTTTAAACATGCTTCAATTCCTGCAGGAATAGTGGCAATTCAAAAATTAGGTCAAGAAAACGGATTTGCCGTAGATACAACCAAAAATGCAGATCTTTTCACAGATGAAAATTTAAAAAACTACTCAGCGGTAATCTTTTTAAGTACTACGGGTAATGTTTTGGACCAGAACCAAGAAGCTGCTTTTGAGCGCTATATTCAAGCAGGTGGAGGTTATGTTGGGGTACATGCCGCAGCAGATACCGAATACGATTGGGGATGGTACAATGATTTGGCTGGTGCTCAATTTTTAAGCCACCCTAGCGGTACACCTAATGCAGATTTTATCATCAAGGACAAAAATTTTGTGGCGACTAAGTTCTTTACAGATTCTGTTTGGAATAGGGATGATGAACTGTATAACTATAAAAAAATAAATTCAGATGTAAATGTCCTGATGACTTTAGATGAATCTTCTTATGAAGGAGGACAGAATGGTGATTTTCATCCAATTGCTTGGTACCATGATTATGATGGAGGCCGTGCTTTTTATACAGGTGCTGGTCATACTAACGAAAGTTTCTCTGAAGATCTGTTTTTAAAACACCTTTTAGGTGGCATACAATATGCCATAGGGGATAATTTGAATTTGGATTATGCTAAGGTAAAATCACAAATACCGCCGGATACTGACCGTTTTGCAAAAGTTGTTTTGAGCGAGGGTCAGTTTTTTGAACCTACGGAAATGACCGTTTTACCTAATGGAGATGTTTTGGTCGCACAAAGAAGGGGAGAGGTAGTTCTTTTTAATAATGAGACCCAGGAATTAAAAGAAGTTGCAAAATTAGATGTGTATTGTAAAACATTAGAGACCCCAGGTGTTAATGCTGAAGAAGGTCTTATGGGCTTACAAAAAGACCCAGACTATGCTAACAATCATTGGATTTACTTGTATTATGCGCCAACTGGTGATAAATGGATAAATCGTCTTTCACGTTTTAAATATATCGATGGTAATTTTGATTTAGCCTCTGAACAGGTTATTTTAGAAATTGATTCTCAAAGAGAAATATGCTGTCATACAGGTGGTTCAATTGCTTTTGGACCTGATAACTTACTTTACTTATCGACCGGAGATAATTCTACACCATTCAACGAAAAGGATGAAAAATATGTAAACAATGGTTTTGCACCATTGAACGATACACCAGGGCACGAGCAGTTCGATGCAAGGCGTACATCTGGAAACACCAATGATCTTCGGGGTAAAATTTTAAGAATAAAAGTGAACGAGGATGGTAGTTATGCTATTCCAGAAGGGAACTTATTCCCAGTAGGAACAGAAAAAACTAGACCTGAGATTTATACAATGGGACATAGAAACCCATATAGAATTTCTGTTGATATTAAAAGAGGGTATGTATATTGGGGAGATGTTGGGCCAGATGCAAGAGCCGATAGTTTAGGTACAAGAGGACCAAAAGGGTATGATGAAATGAACCAAGCACGTAAACCAGGTAACTTTGGTTGGCCTCTGTTTATTGGGGATAATTATGCATATAACCAGTACAATTATGAAACAGGTGAAAGTGGACCAACTTTTGATCCAGAGAAACCAATGAATACTTCTAGAAACAACACTGGTTTAACTGAATTGCCTCCAGCAACCCCTGCGTACGTGTATTACCCATACGATGAGTCAGCTAGTTTTCCACAAACAGGCACTGGTGGTAGAAACGCAATGGCTGGTCCTACGTATTATTCTGACTTATATACAGGAGAGGAGAAGCTTCCTAGTTATTATGACGGTAAAGTAATCATCTATGATTGGATGCGTGGTTGGATGTTCGCCGTACATCTTAAAGAAGATGGTAGTTTTAATAAAATGGAACCTTTTGCACCAGAAGTTAAATTGAACAATTTAATTGATATGGAGGTTGGTCCTAATGGTAAAATATATTTATTGGAATATGGTAGTGGTTGGTTCTCTCAAAATGCCAATTCTGCCTTAGGCTACATAGAGTACAATGGAGGCAACAGACCACCGGTTATTGATGACTTAATTGTTGAAACGACCTCAGGAAAAACACCATTAACTATCAGTGCCAGAGTAGCGGCACATGATCGTGAAGCGGATAACGTTACTTACAAATGGGATTTTGGAAACGGTGAAACCAAGGAGACTACGGAACCAACTGTAAGTTATGCTTATGTAGATGCCGGAGCATATAACTTAAATGTTACCGTTTCTGATGATAAAGGCGCAACTGCCGTAAGTGAAAGTACAAGTATTGTTTCTGGTAACTCTAGACCAGAGGTAAGTATAGAATTAAAAGGAGGTACACCTGCCTTTTATTTGCCAGGTCAAAAAATTGCTTATGCGGTTAGTGTTAGTGATCCAGATGGTGCTACAATAGACGAGAGTAATATTTTTGTAAGTGTAGATTATTTAGAAGGTATGGACAAAGTGGCGATGAATTTAGGTCACCAACAAGTATCTGCTGCAGTTACCGGAAAAGCTTTAACGCAAGCCATGGATTGTAAGACCTGCCATAAAGAAGCAGAGGCTTCCATTGGACCAAACTACAAAGATGTTGCCGAGAAATATAAAAATAGAAGGGATGCGTTGGCCTACCTTCAATCTAGAATTAAAACCGGAGGTAATGGTGTTTGGGGAGAAGTAACTATGCCTGCACACCCTAAAATTACTTCTGAGGAAACAAGACAGATTTCACAGTATATTCTTTCTTTAGCAGCAAACCAAGAAGAAGAAAAATCACTACCGGTTAGTGGAACGATAACCGCAGAAGCATCTGCTCCTGGTAATATGCTGGTTTTAACGGCTAGTTATACTGATGAAGGTGCTGAAGGAACAATTCCATTGACTGGCTCTAAGGCAATTGTTATACCAAGCAGTACTATAGAGTTGACAGAGGCCATAAAAACTGAAGGTATGCAAGCCATGAATTTTGGAGGTATGAATTTAATGTTAATGAATGCTGCGACCGGTTGGTTTGAATTAGCGGATACTTCTTTGAAGACAATAAATTCTTTGACACTAACTGCCGGATGGCAAAGTCCACCAAGTTTGAGTTTCACCTTTGAAATTCATGAAAATACTCCGGATGGACCCGTTATTGGACAGGCTACATTGCCGGCACAACCCGCAGGTTCCCAAGGTACAAAGGTAAACATTCCAATTTCTGGAACTGTATCTGGAGACGGTCCTTATTATGTTACATATAAGGCAGAGGAAGGTAAAGAGGTGACTGCAATAGCACTTACAGGTGCGATGTTCAGATAATACACAGTAAAGCTCTTATTTGTAAAAAGCCCGCTAATAAAGCGGGCTTTTTTAATGGGTATGTTCAAGCGTTCTATTTTTACTACGTATTATAAATAAAACTAACCATTCAATTTTTGACTAATCGACTCACCGATTTTCATCAATAGTTTGGTTTCCGTTTCTGTAAAGTCATAAGGCACCGGTTTAGCTATACCTATAGTACCATATAGTTTTCCTTCGTGAATTAAAGGAGCGGCTAAAGAGCCTTCCATTTTTGTGTCTTTTGCAGATGGTCTTGCAACTCCTGAATCATCTGTTTGTAAGTTACACATTTCCACAGGTGTTCTTCGCTCCGCAGCAATACCGGCCATACCTTTACCAATAGGGATAGTGGATAATTTTGGAATTAGAAATTCAGGAATACCAATTTGCGATTGTAGTTGAAGCAACGATTCATTATCTAAAAAATGCAATGTTCCTGTAGAACAATTAAAATGCTCTAGGGTTGATTTAAGAAGATTTTCCCAATTCGGATTTTCTTTGGATAATTCATTACGTATTGCTTGTGGAATTTCAGCGTATTCACTCATATTTTATCATTTATTGAAGAACCAATTTTTAAAACTAGCTCTTTACTAACCTAATGATAAAGGTACGTATATCTGTTTTTAGAAGAAACCAATTTTAGGCGACTTTTGTTCGTTTCGGTGGTCTTCGGTAAGCATAGTATCCTAAAACAGCATTTATAGCCTTTGCAATAGCTATTCTAATAGGAAATAACTCTTCGCCTAAAGATTCGTCAATAGAACGTAATTGCATATAATAATTACTGATTAACGGAAAATCTTTTCTTGAGGCAATGTGTGACTCCGCTTTAGCAACGGCAACGGGCATTCCCTCTTTTATGGGCTTACATGTTACCAAAGTAGGTTTATCATTTTTATGTAGCATTGCAGAAAATCCGAATAGCCTACAAATGAGTCCGCGATGTGCGTATTCAGAACAGAAGCCTATAGCGCCAGGCGCAAGGATGGTATTTAAAACGGGACATAGAGTAGTTGATTTATCATTGTTAAGAGTGTCGAGCCATTGTTCAGCTTCACCATTCTTAAAAAGATAGTAGGCCAAGGGTAAGAATTCCAAGGCCGATGCATTAATGTCCGGTTTGCTACAGCATTTGCCGCAATTGGGCATGCAGCCCAGTCCTGTGGATTTTTGAAAGGAGTCCACCTCCTTTTCCAAGTGGTTGAAAACACGTTCTACCGCTCGAACTTTTAGGTATATCGACAAAGTCTAATTTAAGACGGTGAAGGTAGGCTAAGTTTAAATGCGATAGCCAAAAACCTGAAGTATTATTGAAAATATTTTAGAATAGCAAAATGATATTTTCGATATAACTTTTTGACTTTAAGAATACTTTGGGTTTAGAAGCGGTCTGTTCTCAAATTTTTTGGATCGTTTCCAAGACGTTCAATTATATTGAAATTAATACCCCCTAATAGGTGTTCTTCGACAGTTAATACTTGAACTTTACATAAAACTGGTTTTGTATTGTTCTTAAAAGTATAGCCTCTAAATCCGCCATCACGGTCTCCGGTAATATTATATCCGATATCTTCAATGATTTCTCAATCTTTAGTATTTTCATTATACCATTTCCATCTATAAAAAGCAGCTTTTTTTAAATCGGTAGGTGCGAAGATGGAATACAATATATACGCACTTTCATTGGGGCATAGCTAAAATCTAATTTGTGTTTTCGCCAAAATACAAATGAATCCTTAGACTCATAGATAACTAGGTAATTGTTATTTTTCAAAGTAATATTGTAGGCTACAATTCCTTTATCTAGAGCCAATGGAACAGGTGGTATAAGTTTTATAAAATAGAATAGATTAATTATACCGTAGATACTCAGTATAATGATAATCATCTTACCTAATTTTATTCTTGTCGCATACTCGGACTTTTACCATGAATAAACATCAATAAAACTAAAGTAACGGTTAAACTGGCTGCTCCTGAAATTAAAAAAATTATAGTATTTAATTTCTTCAAAAAGACAGGAATCATGAAGGTAAAAAAAGTGAAGCGGTCTTTTAAAGGGAAACACTTCTTGAGCAATAGATAACATAAGCACTAGTGCAGACATAAAATCGATAAATCATAGGTGCGATTTATGCGGCCTAAGGTTGATGTGTCAAAAATAAAACCACCAATAAAGAATATTATTGGTGCATACTTTGAGTTCCTTCTAATAAAATTTCTGAAGGCACTTTTTGTAAATCTAACGATTGATCTTTTTATGAAGCCATAGGGTAATAATCGTTACTTGTAAATTAAATAAACAGGGGTTATTGCTCTAATCCTAGTAAAGATGGGCCCAAACAATAAAATTAATTCGATTTTGAATCGATGTAAAAATTTGGGTCTATGGTAATAGTTTTTAATTCTCCTTTAATTTTTTGTTTTTGCCATGTAGTAGTGGGTTCTAACCATATAGGTTTCTCATCAATATAAATACGTAAAGGAAGGGTGAAGCCTTCTACTACATTAGCGTATTTATATAGTAGCTTCTTTCCTTTTGTAGAATACTCGAAAACAGGAATTTTAGTTGTACGCAAATATTGATTAAAGAATGGCCTTAAATCGCGTTTCATTTGCATACTTATGTAATGTTCAATTTGGTCTGTTGTTACTGTTTTATGATAGAACTCTTTATTTAACCCTCTAAGAATCATTCGCCATTTATCATCATCATTAACTACTTGGCGTAGTGTATGTAATATATTTGAACCCTTATAATACATATCACCACTACCTTCATGATTCACATCATAAATACCAATAATTGGCCTGTCATTATTAATGTTTTTACGAATTCCTTGTACGTAAGCATTTGCTGCTTCTGTACCATAATGATAATCTAAAAACAAACTTTCAGAATAACAGGTAAAGCCTTCATGAACCCACATATCAGCAGCATCTTTGTATGTGATATTATTGGCAAACCATTCATGACCGGCTTCATGAACAATAATAAAATCAAATTTTAAACCCCAACCGGATCCTGATAAATCTCTGCCCAAATATCCATTTATATATTGGTTGCCATAGGTAACAGAGCTTTGATGTTCCATGCCCAAATATGGCACTTCCACCAACTTAAATGAATCTTCATAAAACGGGTAGGGGCCAAACCAGTTTTCAAAGGCTTCCATCATTTTTGGTGCATCTTTAAAATGCTTTCTAGCCTTTTCTAAATTATAGTCTAGAACATAGTAATCCATATCTAGGTTTCCCTTTTCGCCATCGTACTTTTCACCAAAATGAACATAATCGCCAATATTGACATTGACACCATAATTGTTGATTGGGTTCGATACAAACCAATGGTACGTGTTTGTATCTTCATCTATCTTTCTTAATCGTCCGTTAGATACATTCATAAGGCCCTTAGGGGCTTTGACACTAATAAGCATACTATCTACTTCATCATACATATGGTCTTTGTTAGGCCACCAAACACTAGCACCTAAACCTTGACATGAAGTTGCCACAAAATCTTTACCGTTTTCATCTTTTTTCCAAGAAAAACCACCATCCCAAGGTGCTTTAACCGCTTCTTTCGGGTGCCCGGAATAAGTAACTATTATTTCGTTAAACTCATCAATTTTTTGCTGTTTCTCTAATTGAATAAAGTGGGCATTACCTTTATTGATTATTTCTAATTCCTTACCATCCTGCGTTACTTTTCCAATTTGCAACGGTAATTGTAAATCAACCTGCAATACTTGATGGGGTTCTAGTACTTTGTAACGAATGGTATTACTACCGCTTATGAATTTGTCATTGGGATTGACCTCGATATCTAAATGATAGTAATTCAAATCCCACCAGGAACGTTCGGGGGTAATACTACCTCTAAGGGTGTCTTGTTCTGTGAACGTTTGCGCTTGACCGAAAGTGAAAAATCCTAAGGCAAGGGCAATTACTATATTTTTCATCCTGTAATGAATTAAATTATTCTTTTAAAATATTTCAATATTAGGCAAATCTTATCTAAATATCCCGTTAGGAAAAACAACAGGACTTTCAAATTCGTTTTCACCTACTGTAGAAACTCCAAAAAAGAAATTGTCAATAACAATACCTTCTAAGGTGAACTCAGTAACATCACCCACATAACGGCTGTTATCCCATGTAGGAGATGTTGTATCTCTCCAGTAGATTTTATATCCTTTGGCCCCGTCAACTTTACTCCATTGAAACTTAGCAGCAGGTTCTACGATACCGCCAATTTTAACCGTTGCTGGTGATGGTGGTGCCCAAGCTAAAGATGCTAGATTAATAGCGTTTACAGCAGTTAATTTAGCAGCATATTTAAAATTTACATGTTCTAAAACATCGCCATAGGCAATACCATCTTCAACACGGATGTCTTGATGCTGTTGAGTATAGTTTTCGTGAGCTTCCATAATACGAATACCTGGAAAACCAGCATCATTAAATGGTCTGTGGTGGCCGCCTCTTCCAAAACGGTCCAATCGATAAATCATCATCGGATTCATTTCGGGCATATACAGCTTTACGTTTTTATGAACGTAACGTGCCAGTTGTCTTGAAACACCGTCAACTTCACCGCCATAAAAACGCCTAGCTTTGCGTTGCTCTTCTGTTTCGGTTGGTGGCACAGGTTCTGAGAAAATTCTAAAATCTACATTACTAACAGTACCATCAACACCAGTGATGTTACCAATCATATCATTATTGAAAATACCGATAATTTCCCAACCTTGATCTTTGGCATATTGCGCAACTCCGCCACCTCCAAAGAGACCTTGTTCTTCACCAGAGAGTCCCATATAAATGATGCTGTTCTCAAATTTATATTTAGAAAGTACTCGGGCAGCTTCAAGGGTACCGGCCATACCACTTGCATTATCATTCGCTCCTGGAGATTCATCAGTATAATTTGTTGGGTCACTTACCCTAGAATCTATATCACCACTCATAATAATAAAGCGATTAGGATATGTAGTACCTTTTTGAATAGCGAGTACATTTACGATCTCTACATCTTTAACAATACGAGGGTTAGCTCCTTTTTCTACCAAATCTTTTTGATAAATAACATTCAAACAGCTATTACAAGCACTTGATGTTTTCTCAAATTCACTTTTAATCCATCTTCTGGCAGCTCCAATACCTCTTGTTTTTGAAATGGTATCGCTTAAAGTATGTCTTGTTCCAAAATTGGCCAGTTTTGTAATATCATTTTCGATACGCTCTGCTGAAACGGCATTGATAATGTCGTAGATACGTTGGTCGGTTTGGGCAGATACTATAAACGATGAGGTCAAAAGACCAATAAGAAGTAATTTTTTCATTTCAAGTTGGTTTATAATTTTAAAATGGTAATTAGTATGATTTTCATTAAAAGGAAGGAAATTTTATTCCTTTGGTAACAATTGTAAATAGCAAATTAAATAGTGTACGATTGTTAAAGGTATTAAACCTACAAAAACAAAAATCGGGAAATGAATTTTATAGTACAATAAATACATTACATTTTCTCATTGATTTTACTTGCGGCAAATTCGATGTTGTGTATTACCTGATCTTCTTAACCATTAGGTTATAAACTCCTAGTATTGGTCCTATGGCCAAGGGAATAAACAGTAGATAAATAGGAATTATGTTTTGAAGTACCCCTAATAGTTGAATACTTAAAATTGTAATGGCAAAACCAATACAATTGACCAATGTAAGTGCTGTTCCTTTTAATTCGGGTGCAACCGAAGAAGCAACGAGACTAGAGAATTGTGGTGAGTCAGCGGTAACGGCAATTCCCCATAAGCACCATCCTAATAAAAAAACAGGAGTTGGCAAAGAGAATAGAAGAGGTGAGATTAAGCATAGTGAACCAGACATTGTTAATGCCATCATCGCTACTTTTTCACTACCTATTTTTTGAGATATCACTCCGCCAAAAGCACAGGACACTCCACCGAGGGCAATTATAATTCCTGTCCATAACGGTATAGATAGTCCACTGCCGGTTTGCTTGTTAAACCAAAAGAGAGCAACTGGGGTAAATGCCCAAAATGCATATAATTCCCACATGTGACCAAAATAACCAAATGCCGATTTTCTGAACTCAGTATTTCTAAAAAGTTTAGGTCCTACAGCTAACTTTAAAGTAGTGCTGCCTATTCTAAACGGACCATTTGGAACTAAAATAAACAAGAGAAAACCTCCGATTGCAGTTATACCAGATGTAATTTTTATAACACTATCTGGATGGTTGGCCAATGGGCTTCCTTTTAATAAAAAAGGAAAAGCGGTTCCTAGAACTAATGCTCCAACCAAAAAACCCAAAGCTTTGCCTAAACCCTTTTCGTAATAATCGGCAGCTATTTTCATCCCTATTGGATAAATACCGGCAAGAAAAAAACCAGTGCTAAATCGCGCTAGCATAAGCCCGATAACACTAAGATTTGGTAAGATTAAAAATAAGTTAGATAGCGATGCTAAAAATGCACAAAGCATGAATACGCGAGATGGTGAAAATCTATCGGCTATCATTAATATAGCGAAAAGCAAGGTGCCGACAATGAAGCCAAATTGAACCGATGATAGTACATAACTAATTATGTCGGTACCAAAATCTAGCTTTTTTGTTAACGATTCTAATATGGCATTGCCTGCAAACCAAGTAGATGTACAGGCAAATTGAGAAAGTATGATGATAGGAAGTATATGCGATTTTTGCTTCACATGAACGTCGTTGGTTATATTGATATGAAAATTAGACTTAAATTATAAATGCTAATTAAAATCAGAAAAACGTTTCAAAATATCACGAACATTTTTAGTGTTATCCACAAAATATTTAGCCTGTGTTTTTTGTCGTCCTACTTTCACGGTTACTGAATCTTTGGGTAATTCTTGGAACATAAATTCGTCGGTCCAGTCATCACCAATAGCAAATACAAAATCATAATCATGTTCTGTATAAACACGCATAGATGCACGACCTTTATTGACATTACTACTCTTTATTTCCATGACTTTATTTCCATTTAGAACACTAAGATCATCATTTGCTATAAGGCTTGTAAGTACAGTATTCAGTTCTACAGACCTCTTTTGACCAAAATCTGGATCGGTGTTTCTATAGTGCCAGGCCAAAGAGTAATTTTTTTCTTCAATAAAACTACCAGGAGTACGATCAACAAAAGATTCTAGAACAGGCAATATTTTTTCCATCCAATCTTTCTTCACCTTTTCGAGCATTCTAAATTCTTCCCCTCCTTGAGAGATCCATACCCCATGCTCTACAATCATATTGTATTTTTTAGGAAGAAACCATTTTGTAAATGTTTCTTTATCTCTACCGCTAATCAAATACATGTCGGTGTTTTCTTGTGAAGATATTTGATCTAACAATTTGTATAATGTTTCATCTGGCGATGCTTTTTGCGGGTCAATATGAAAACCGGCAAGCGTACCATCATAATCTAAGAATATCAATCTTCTTTTAGCTTTCTTATAATCTTTCATAACAACATTCATAATATCGACCGATAAACGACTAGATATTGAGGAAAGATCTTTATGTTTTTGATTGACCAAAGAATTCATGAAATCATTGGCCCATTTTTCAACGTTATAGCGTTCTAATCTTTTTTGTAATAAGGTATTTCTAGCAATCTGTTCTTCCTTCGGCATATTGATCGCTTCATTTAAAGAATCTGCAATTTGTTCAAAATTGTTAGGGTTGATCAATAATGATTCATTCATTTCATTGGCAGATCCCGCCATTTCACTCAATATCAATACACCCGTTTTATCAGTTCTAGTTGCAATGTATTCTTTCGCTACTAAATTCATTCCATCTCTTATAGGGGTCAACCAAGCAATATCAGATGATGTGTAAAGGTCTATAAGATTCTCAAAGGGCATGGATCTATAGAAATACCAAATTGGTGTCCAGCTTACTGTTGATAGTTCACCATTAATGCGGCCTACTAATTCATCAATCTCTCTTTTTAATAATCTATATTGTGGTACGTTCGATCTAGAAGGTACGGCAAGAATAATTAAACGAACCTTCTCCTTATAGTGCGGGTATTTATTAAGGAAGTACTCAAAGGCTTTTAGTCGTTTTGCAATTCCTTTTGTATAATCTAATCGGTCTATAGATAAAAAGAATTTTGCATCGGGTGCAGATTTCTTATGCGTATCCAATCGTTTTTGTAATTCAGATTTTTGTGCTTCACTACGTTGTGAATGCTCCTTTGCTGCATCACTGAATTTTTTATAATCAATCCCCATTGGGAAGGAATCAACCTTAATAACCCTATCGTCTAAATAGATGTCATTGAAGCTCACCTCAAGACCTAATAACCTTCGAACGGAACTAAGAAAATGGCGTTCATAATCATAGGTATGAAAACCGATTAAATCTGAACCTAGCAGTCCTAAAAGAACTTCTTTACGCCAAGGTAATGTTCTGAATATCTCATAGGATGGAAAAGGAATGTGTAAAAAGAAACCTATTGAAATATCGGGTCGTTGGGCACGCACCATTTGTGGCACTAGCATTAGTTGGTAGTCATGTATCCAAATAGTATCCTCATTATCTGCCTTTTCTAATATAGCGTCGGCAAATTTTTGATTTACCGCTTTGTAGATTTCCCAACTTTTTAATTCAAATTCAGAATATTCTAGAAAGTAATGAAATAATGGCCATACCGTTCTATTGCTAAATCCGTAATAGAAGCCATCTACTTCTTTTTCTGTAAGATTTACTTTAGTAGATCCGTGTTCTGCTAATGCAGCATCTATTTTAGGAGCTAATTCTTCTGGTATTTCCTCGTCCGTTAATCCACTCCAACCGATCCATAGGCTATCACCGCCAGAATGAACAGATTTCATTCCGGTAGCCAAACCTCCAACACTTGGCACTGCAGTGATGCCACCATTGCTAATTTGCAATTGTACGGGTAGTCTATTTGAGATTATGATAGTTTTGGACATAAATAGCGGGTTTTGCTTTGATTTAATTTTTATTTCTCTCAATTTCGGGAAAAAGGAGACCAATAGCAATTGAAACCTCATATGAATTAAGATTTTTATTGAATGGATAATTTAGACTACGGAATAATAGGAAATTGTAGAAGTGCAGCGTTAATTTCAAAAACAGGAAGTATTGATTGGTGTTGTTTACCAGAATTTGATAGTCCGTCTGTCTTTGCAAAATTATTAGATGAAGAAATAGGAGGTAGTTTTGAAATAAATGTAGATGATACCTATAGCATATCTCAAAAATATGAGCCTTTTACCAATATTTTAATTACCTCTTTTAAATCGGGGGATAATCATTTTGAAATCCATGATTTTATGCCACGGTATAGAAAGGAAGGCAATGCCTATCATGCACCGCCAGAATTAATAAGATATTTTAAGCATATATCCGGAGCGCCTAAATTTTCGGTCTTATATGATCCAAAGCTTGAATACGCAATAGGGAAAACGGAATCTTTTATAAAAAAGGATTTTATAGCAAGTCTTACACATGACGTGAAGTTTGATACTATTTTTCTTTATTCATCTTTTGATAAAGAAACTATTGTAAATAATGGTAATATTGAACTAACCGAAGATGGCTATATTTTAGTAGGTTATAATGAGAAGTTATTACTGCCTACCATTGATAGAGTTTATCTTGATTTACAGAATACGAAAGTATATTGGTTAAACTGGTCAAATTTAACACCGACCTATAAAAAGTTTAATGAAGAAATATCACGAAGTGCCCTTACCTTAAAACTCTTAAGTTATGACAAGACAGGTGCTGTATTGGCTGCAGCGACTACTTCATTGCCAGAAACAATAGGCGAAGTACGTAATTGGGATTATCGTTTCTGTTGGATTCGTGATGCCTCTATGGTTATCAAAGTAGTTTCTGAATTGGGTCATAAGAATGTCGCAAGACGATATTTACAGTTTATTATAGATTTAATACCCGATAAGGCTGAGAAACTGCAAATCATGTATGGTATTAATAAGGAGAAAAAGCTAACAGAAGAAACGTTAGAACACTTGGCAGGTTATAAAGGTTCGAAACCTGTACGTGTTGGTAATGCTGCCTATCACCAAAAGCAGAATGATATCTATGGAATATTGATGGATGTGATTTATGAACAAATGGTAAAATTTAGTGTCGATATTGATAATGGCGAAGACCTATGGGCGATAACAAAAGGAATTGTCTGGATTGTAAGTAACAATTGGAAAGATGCGGATAAGGGAATATGGGAATTCCGTACAGAAGATAGACATTTTACCTTTTCTAAAGTATTATGTTGGACTGCCTTGGATAGAGCGATCAAAGTCGCGGAAATGCTTGATAAAAAGCATAAAATTGACAAATGGATACCTATACGGGAAGAGATATGGCAAGATATTTATGATAATGCCTGGAATGAGGAAGTAGGTGCCTACACCCAATCGTATGGTTCAAAAGAATTAGATGCTTCTGTTTTGTTAATGGAATCTTATGGTTGTGTAGAAGCCAAAGATGTACGATACATTAGTACTGTACATGCCATTGGTAAAGAGTTGAATAATGACGGATTGTTATATCGTTACAAGAACGAAGATGACTTTGGCTTGCCTTCATCATCTTTTACGGTATGTACATTTTGGTATATTAATAGCTTGTTTAAAATTGGTGAACATGCAAAAGCATTGGAATATTTTGAACGACTATTAGGGTATAGTAATCATTTAGGTCTATTTAGCGAGGATATTGATTTTAAGACTAAAAGATTATTAGGAAACTTTCCTCAGGCCTATTCGCATTTAGCATTAATTGAATGTGCAATCAACTTTTCTAAAAAAGAAAGTGAAAATCAAATGTTAGAAAATTTACGAGATTAAATTTTTCTGACAAGTTGTTTGATATTCTCAATAAGTGATTTAAAATGTTGACCGGTCGTAAAGGGATTCATGACCGTTATACGCATGTAATGAATACCTTTTAATTTGGTTTGTACAATATAAAATTCGCCATCCTCTAAAAGCGCTTGGCGAATTTTTATATTTAATTCATTAAGATTTTCAGTATTTAAACCGGGTTCGCAATATCTAAAACAAACAATATTGGACATGGGTTGCAGCGCCAATTCAAAATTTGGTTCCTCTTCTATAAGCTTTGCGAAGTTCGCGCCCATGTCATATAGTTGGGTCACATTTGCATCAAAAATTTCTTCACCATATAGTTTTAACAAAGTAAACCAATGAATGCTCATCATTTTTTTAGTGCATTCAAATGTTCGCTTGCCAGAGTTATACCAATCTTCGTGTTCAGAATCTGAAAGAAGATAATCGGCCTTTTGGCTGAATGTAGCTTTAGCATTAACTTCATTCTTAAACAGTAATGCTGTGGTTAGTGCAGGCATCATCATCATCTTATGTCCGTCAATAACCACTGAATCTGCTCTTTCAATACCGTTTAAGGTATGCCTATACTTTTTTGAAAAAATTCCAGCTCCACCATGGGCGCCATCCACATGAAACCAAATTTTTTGTTTTTCCGCAAAGGTGCCAATAACTTCTAAATCGTCGAAAATTCCTGTTGCTGTTGAAGGGGCGCTACCGACAATGGCAAATATCTCAATCCCATTGGTTTTGGCCTCATTGAATTTTGATTCTAATACATCAGTATCCATGCTAAAGCCATCGGTAACAGGAATTTTAATAATACCTTGTTCTCCTAACCCCATTATTCTAGCTGCACGATCTACACAGTAATGCGCTTCTTCACTAACCATTATTCCTAATTGATTTTGTGTTCCTTTGTTCCAAATATCAACTTTGGTAATGGCCTTTCGTGCGCTTAATAATGCGGTCAAATTAGCTAAAGTTCCACCTGAGGTTAAGAACCCACTAGAATTGGCATCATAGCCAATTTTATTACAAATGAAATCCATGACAATACGCTCAATAGCGTTTGATGCCATACCCATTTCATATACAGCTGTACCGTTATTTAATAATGAACTAATTAAAGAAGTAAGTGCCGTAATAGGAGCAGGTGGACTTACTTGGTGGCCTAAGTAATTAGGATGATGAATATAGGTAGAGCGTTTCGTTATTTCTTGAAACAAATCTTTTTCATTACCATGAATTAAGAAATTTTTCCAAAATTTTAATTCTTGCTCTGGTTCTTTCCAGTTTATGGCATTTCTTGATTTAGCATTTAACTTATCCTTTAAATGAGAAGTTAATTGTTCTATTAATAAATGCCCGTTTTTATTAAAATCGGTGATGTTATAAACCTGTTCAAGTAATTCTTTATGCATAGCATAAAATTAGGTTCTATGGTAATGTTTACCAAATAAAAAACCGCCCTTATTAGGGCGGTTTATATTCAATTTACCAAACAACAAAAGGTAATCTGAATTAGTCAAAGGTGTACCCATTATCAGCAGCTACTTTGTCGGCAATTTGCGTGCGTAAAGATACTACATTAGGGTTATTTGTATATTTTGTAAAGCGTTTTAAGCCCATTAACATCATACGTTGTTCATCGCCTTCGGCAAAAGAAACAATCGCTTCTTTTCCTTTCTGAATTATAGTTTCGGTAGCATTGTATAAGTATAATTTTGCCATAGCAATTTGTGTAGCTTGTTCAGCCTCACCAAAGCGTTTGGCATTTTTTTCTGTTCTCAAAATTGTTGATTCTGCCATATATACTTCAATCAAAATGTCGGAAGCAGCTAACATTAATTGTTGGTGGTTTTCTAACTCTGGGCCATATTTTTGAACCGCAGAACCAGCAACCATTAAGAAAACCTTTTTAAGTCTTTTTATAATATCTTTCTCTTCAGCAAATAATTCTGAAAAATCAGGCGTATCAAAAGATGGTATTCCCATTAGTTCTTCACCCACTGCAGTTGCTGGTCCAAGTAGGTCTACATGACCTTTCATAGCCTTTTTAACAAGCATACCTACGGCCAACATTCTGTTGATTTCATTAGTACCTTCATAGATACGAGCGATACGAGCGTCTCTCCATGCAGATTCCATTGGGGTGTCTGCACTAAAGCCCATACCACCAAAAATTTGAACACCTTCATCGGTACAATTTTGTACATCTTCTGAAACCGCAACTTTTAGTATAGAACATTCAATAGCATATTCCTCTACACCTTTTAATTCTGCTTCTTGATGCGTATTACCGGCAGCTTCACGCATTTTAATTCTGTCCTCAATATTTTTAGCAGCACGATATGAAGCAGATTCATCAGCATAACAATTCGTAGCCATTGTTGCTATTTTGGATTTAATAGCCCCAAAATTCATAATAGGCGTTTTAAACTGAATACGCTCATTTGCATATTTGGTAGCTTCACCAATCACTCGACGTTGAGCATCTAAGCAAGCCGCTGCAAGTTTAATTCTACCAACGTTTAAGGCATTCATTGCTATTTTAAATCCGTTACCTCGTTCCGATAACATATTTTCTACTGGAACCTTTGTATCATTAAAGAATACCTGTCGAGTAGAAGAGGAGTGGATTCCTAATTTTTTCTCTTCATCACCCATAGAGATTCCGTTAGCTGGGTCATTTTCTAAGATGAAACCTGTAATATTTTTATCATCTTCAATTCGAGCAAAAACGATAAACATATTACAGAAACCTGCATTTGAAATCCACATTTTTTGACCCGTAATGCTATACGATTTGCCATCTGCAGAAAGAACAGCTTTAGTTTTTCCTGAGTTAGCATCAGAACCGGCACCAGGTTCAGTAAGACAGTAAGCTCCAAACCATTCTCCAGAGGCCAATTTAGGAACATACTTTTGCTTTTGCTCTTCTGTTCCATAAAGGGTTATAGGCATAGTACCTATACCTGTATGAGCTCCAAAGGCAGTACTAAATGAACCTGTAGCACCAGAGATATAATCACAAACCAACATAGTAGAAACGAATCCCATTCCCATACCACCGTAAGATTCTGGAACGGCAACGCTTAGCAACCCTAATTCACCAGCCTTACGCATGCATTCTTCTGTATAGGCATAATCTTTTTTCTCAAAACGTTCCCAATGTGCCCACAATTCTCGATCAACGAATTCTTTTGTGCTATCTCGCATCATTCGTTGCTCTTCATTTAAATCTTCTAATGTGAAAACATCTTCGCAATTGGTTTCTTTAACAAGGAATTGTCCTCCTCTAAGAATATCTTTATTAATTGTTTCTGTACTCATGTTGTAAATTGTGTTAATATTTGTAGTTGGTGTTAGGCATTCTAATACAACCTAATGCCAGCTAAAATGTTGTTATTTCAAAAACTCAAATATTCCGGCTGCACCTTGACCGGTACCTACGCACATAGTAACCATGCCGTATTTACCTTTCATATTGCGCTTTCTCATCTCATCAAATAATTGAACGGAAAGCTTAGCTCCAGTACAACCTAAAGGATGACCTAGGGCAATTGCCCCGCCATTTACATTAACGATGTCTTGATTTAAATTTAGTTCTCGCATTACTGCTAATGATTGAGAAGCGAAAGCTTCATTCAATTCAATAAGCTCAATATCTTCTTGTTTCAATCCAGCTTGCTTCAATGCTTTTGGAATTGCTTTTACCGGACCAATTCCCATAATGCGCGGCTCAACGCCAGCGGCGGCATAATTTACTAAACGAGCAATTGGCTCTATATTTAATTCTTTTACCATTTCTTCACTCATGATAAGAACAAAAGCAGCACCATCGCTCATTTGAGATGAGTTACCAGCAGTAACACTACCACCCGCAGCAAATACAGCTCTCAAGCCAGCTAATGCCTCTATACTGGTTCCTTTTCTAGGACCTTCATCTTTATTGACAGTGTAGCTTCTATTAGCCTTTTTGCCATTTTCATCAACATACGTTTGATCTACCTTAATAGGAACTATTTGATCTTGGAAACGGTCTTCTGCTTGAGCACGAAGTGCTTTCATATGAGAATTATAAGCAAACTCATCTTGATCTTCTCGAGAAACTTTAAACTCGTTCGCTACTGCTTCCGCCGTGTTTCCCATGCCCCAATAATAATCTTCATGACCAGATTTTACCAAATCGTAGTTTAATTCGGGTTTGTTACCGGTCATAGGAACAGAACTCATACTTTCGGCACCACCTGCAATAATACAATCTGCCATTCCTGATTGAATTTTTGCGGTTGCAATACCAATGGTTTCTATTCCTGAAGAACAAAAACGATTTACGGTAACACCAGGTACATCTACGATATCCAATCCCATAAGAGAGATTAAACGAGCCATATTCAATCCTTGAGAGCCTTCAGGCATTGCATTACCAACGATAACGTCATCGATACGTTTTTTATCTAATTGTGGCAATTCACCCATCATATGCTGAATGGTTTCTGCCGCAAGTTCATCAGCTCTTTTAAAACGGAAAACTCCTTTAGGTGCTTTGCCTACTGCTGTTCTATATGCTTTTACTATATATGCTGTTTTCATCTTTTACTAATTTCTTAAAGGTTTACCTGTTTTTAACATGTGCTGAATTCTTTCTAACGTTTTGCGTTCAGTGCAAAGAGATAAGAAAGCTTCACGTTCAAGATCCAATAAATATTGTTCGGTAACTAAGGTTGGTTCAGATAAATCGCCACCAGCCATAACATATGCTAGCTTATTAGCAATTTTCTTGTCATGCTCACTAATATACTTACTGTCTTCCATAGAATCAGTGCCAACCAAGAACATACCCAGAGCTTGTTTACCAAGAACTTTAATATCTTTTCTTTTTACAGGTTGTGTGTAACCTGCTTCAGCCATTAATTTAGCATGAGCCTTTGCGGTCGCAATTTGACGATCTTTATTCACTACAACAATATCTTTACCATGTTGTAAAATACCTAAGTCATAAGCTTCATAGGCAGAAGTAGATACTTTAGCCATACCAATGGTCAAGAAATACTCTTGAAGTACGTTTAGTTCCACATCATTCTTATGAAATAAATCCTGAGCTCTTAAAGCAAATTCTTTAGAACCACCGCCACCAGGTATTACTCCAACTCCGAATTCAACCAAACCTATATAGGTTTCTGCAGCAGCAACAACTTTATCAGCATGCAATGATAATTCGCAACCACCACCTAAAGTCATACCATGTGGGGCAGATACAGTAGGTATAGCAGAATATCGCATGCGCATCATTGTATCTTGAAACATTTTAATGGCCATGTTCAATTCATCATACTCTTGCTCAACGGCCATCATGAATATCATGCCGATATTAGCACCTACTGAAAAATTAGGGGCCTGATTTCCAACGACTAAACCTTGGAAATCTTTTTCGGCAATGTCAATGGCTTTGTTAAGTCCTGCTAGAACATCACCACCGATGGTATTCATTTTAGATTGAAATTCTACATTTAAAATACCATCACCTAAATCTTCAACAACAACACCACTATTCTTAAATACCTCTTTAGATTTTCTAATATTATCTAGGATGATAAAGGAATCTTGACCAGGTATTTTCTCAACTGATTTATTAGGAATATCATAATAATAGGTGGCACCTTCTTTTACCGAATAAAAAGATTTGTTTCCAGCAGCAATCATTTCATTAACCCAAGAAGCAGGAGTTTCTCCTTCCGCTTTCATAATTTCTAACCCTTTTTCAAGACCGATAGCATCCCAAATTTGAAATGGTCCATGTTCCCAGCCAAAGCCAGCTTTCATCGCATCATCAATTTTGTAAAGTTCATCAGTTATTTCAGGAATTCTATGGGAAACGTAAGCGAATAATGCAGCAAAATTTTTTCTGTAGAATTCACCAGCTTTATCTTTTCCGGCAACTAAAACCTTAAAACGATCCGCTACCTTATCAATAGTTTTTGTGAGTTCTAAAGTTGCAAAACTTGCTCTTTTGTTAGAACGATAATCCATCGTATCTAAATCTAAAGTCAAAATCTCTGTTTTACCTTTAGCATCTTTGGATTTTTTGTAGAAACCTTGTCCTGTTTTACTGCCCAACCATTTATTTTCCATCATGGTATTGATGAAACCAGGTAGCTTAAACAACTCTAATTTTTCGTCATCTTTACAATTGTCGGCAATACCATTTGCAACATGAACCAGTGTATCTAAACCAACAACATCTACCGTTCTAAACGTTGCAGATTTTGGTCTTCCAATTACTGGACCGGTCAATTTATCGACCTCTTCAACGGTCATACCCATATCTTTTACCATATGGAAAAGACTTTGGATACTGAAAATACCGATTCTGTTACCTATAAATGCAGGAGTATCTTTAGCTACTACGGAAGTCTTACCTAAAAATTGTTCTCCATAACCATCTAAAAATTCTAATACTTTTGTTGAAGTTTTAGGACCAGGAATTATTTCGAAAAGTTTTAAATAACGGGCAGGGTTAAAAAAGTGAGTTCCACAAAAATGCTTCTGGAAATCTTCACTACGACCTTCACTCATAAAATGTATAGGAATACCTGATGTGTTAGAAGTAATAAGTGTCCCGGGTGTTCTATATTTTTCAAGGTTCTCAAAGACAATTTTTTTAATATCTAGTCTTTCAACAACTACCTCAATAATCCAATCAACTTTAGATACTTTAGAAATGTCATCCTCTAGGTTACCAGTAGTAATTCTATCTGCAAATTTTTGGTGGTAAATAGGGGATGGTTTAGATTTTAATGCTGCCGCTAATGAATCGTTTACCATTCTATTACGAACAACCTTATCTTGTAAGGATAAACCTTTAGCCTTTTCCTTATCATTTAGTTCACGCGGAACAATGTCTAACAATAAAACCTCTACGCCAATATTAGCAAAATGACAGGCTATACCGCTTCCCATTATTCCTGAACCAATTACCGCTACTTTTTTAATGTGCTTGTTCATGTACTTTAAACTGTATTAATGATTTGATATATCTTTTGAAAATAATTTTTTGTCTGAAATCAGTTTATTAATGATATCGATAACTTCGAAAAAGCTTGATAGTTTTTCCTCTGAGACTTCTTGTTTAACGGCTTCATTAAATCTAAGAACAGTACTTTTTGAATCGTTTCTTTTTTCTAATCCGAATTCTGTTAAATATATAAGAACACCTCTACCGTCATTTGGATTAGGTTTTCTTAAAATGAGACCTTTCTCCTCCATGCTTTTCAATATCCTAGATAGGCTAGTGGCTTCCATTCCCATTTTAGGCCCCAAAGAAGTGGAAGGGGTACCTGATTTTGGATCTATACTCAATAAAGTAAAACCTACAGCCATAGTAGAATCGAAATTCTTTGCTTCTTCATTATACATTCTTGCCACCGCTTGCCAGGTAGCACGTAACGCATAATCAATAGTTGCTTCTTTCATATTTTGGTAGTTGGTGACCAAATATAAGTAAATTTATTATGCATGCATAGTAAATTTATAAAATATTAAGAATATTAAACTACTATTAATGGATTATTGTGAATTTCGAATATTTAATAATGATTTTTAATTTCCTTTTCAATAAAAGGACTCAATATTGGTGATAGAATTACCATTGGTCCGAGAATAGGTGCCACATAAATAAAAATGCTATCTTGTTTAATTTCAGCATTTTAAATTCCCATCCCTAATAAAAAACACAGTACAGCTAAGCTCACAATACTAAAAACAATTAGTGCTTTTTTAAACTTTTTTAGTTGACCAATTGTATGTTTTTCTATTGATATTATGAAAATCTATGCTGTAGTTGATTTAAATGGCATTGTTAATGCCCATATATATCATTGTAAAGATCTAAGTATTTTTCCTTTATAATTTTTCTTCTCAATTTCATGGTAGGCGTAAGGTGCCCATCTTCAATACTCCAAACATCAGGTGTAAGTCTGAATTGTTTTATTTTTTCCCATTTCGCAAAACTTTCGTTAGCAATGGTGACCTCTTCATCAATTCGAGCTAAAACTTTTTCATTATTGACAATATCTGAATTTTCACTTAAAGCGATATTATGTCTTTTCGCCCATTCATGTATGTGGTTAAAATTCGGTTGAATAAGTGCAGCAGGCATTTTTTCACCTTCACCCACGACCATAATCTGCTCTATAAATCGAGATTGTTTACATCTATTTTCTAACAACTGTGGTGCAACATATTTACCGCCAGATGTTTTGAACATTTCTTTTTTACGATCTGTAATTTTAAGAAATCCTTCATGATCAATTTCACCTATATCACCAGTATGGAAGTATCCATCTTTTATAACCTCGGCGGTTTTCTCGGTATCCTTATAATAGCCCAACATAACATTTGGACCTTTACAAAGAATTTCTCCATCCTTGGCTATTTTAACTTCAACGTTGGTTATAACTTTACCTACGCTACCAATTTCCCATCCATGGTTACGAACATCGTTTACGGAAATAACCGGTGATGTTTCCGTTAGACCATAGCCTTCCATTACAGGAATACCTGCTGCTCCGAAAATTCTACTTAAGCGAGGTTGTAAAGCAGCACTACCAGAAACCATCATACCCAGATTACCACCTAAGCCTTCTTGCCACTTACTAAAAATTAATTTGCGTGCAATAGATAATTTAAACTCGTACCACCACCCATTGGCACCATAAGGTTCATATTTGAGACCAACTTTTACCGCCCAAAAGAATAATCCTTTCTTAATTCCTGTTAGGTTTGAACCTTTAGCGATAATGGCTTCATATACTTTTTCTAACAACCTGGGTACAACGGTCATCAAATTAGGCTTTACCTCCTTTAAGTTGTCACTTATTTTATCTAAGCCTTCTGCAAAATAGATTTCTATACCACAATATTGATATAGATAAAGAATCATTCGTTCAAATATATGGCATACAGGTAAAAAGCTTAAAGCACTATCATTGGCTTTAGAGGGTACGCGTTCTTTACTTGCAACAACGTTTGAAACTAAATTATCGTGAGACATCATAACTCCTTTCGGCTTGCCTGTAGTCCCTGAAGTATAAATAAGGGTTGCAAGATCTGATGGTTTGACATTTGCTTTTAACTCATCGACTTTTTCTTGATTACTTATATCGGCACCAAGTTCTAAGACTTCTTGCCAATTTAGACAATTCTCAATTTCGTTAAAAGAGTATACCGCCTTTAAAGATTTTACATTTTCCTTTATAATGTTCACTTTATTAAGTACTTCGGTGCAAGAAACAAAGCAATATTGCGCTTCGGAATGATTTAATACATATTCATATTCCTCTTCTGAAATAGTTGGGTAGATGGGAACATTTTGAGCTCCAATTTGCAGTATGCCAATATCTAATATATTCCATTCTGTTCTATTCGTTAAAGAGATAACCGCAATTTTATCATTAGGTTTAATACCTAAACGAAGTAATCCTCTACTTATGGCATTGGCCTTATCTATATATTCTTGTGTTGAAGTGGAAATCCATTTACCATCTTTCTTTGTTACAAGAGCCTTCTCAAGATTATGGTGCTCAAGTTGGTAATAAGGAATATCGAATAGACGAGTTATCTTTTGCATGTACAGTTTATTAATGATTGCAAAATAAGCAAAGGGAACGGTATTTTAAAATGGTATTTTCATTTTAAAACTGAAAATTTTAAAGATTCAATAGATACTTTAAAATCAACCATTTTTTTCTACCCACTCTTTTGCATTTTTAAATGCTTCTAGCCAAGGTGATACTTTGTCTGTTCTGTCAGAAGGGTAATGTGCCCAGTTCCATGGAAATATAGAACGTTCAATGTGTGGCATTGTAACCAAATGGCGACCAGTTTTATCACAAAGCATTGCGGTATTGAAGTCACTTCCATTCGGGTTCGCAGGATAACCTTCATATCCATATTTGGCTACGATATCATAATTCTCCTCTGATTGTGGTAAAGAGAATTTACCTTCTCCATGAGAAATCCATACGCCAAGTTTGCTGCCTTCTAAAGATGAGAGCATGACCGAATTATTTTTTTGTATTTCTACAGATGTAAAGTTACTCTCATGTTTATGAGAATCGTTGTAAGTCATTTTTCCATGAGACTCGTGTTCAGGATTAATTAAATCCAACTCCATAAACAATTGGCACCCATTACAAATACCAACAGATAAAGTATCTTGTCTAGCAAAAAAGTTTTTAATAACGGTATTTGCTTTTTCATTGTATTTAATGGCTCCTGCCCATCCTTTTGCACTTCCTAGTACATCTGAGTTAGAGAAACCCCCAACAGCGCCTAAAAATTGAATATCCTCTAAATTCTCACGACCAGAAATTAAATCGGTCATGTGCACATCCTTTACATCAAAACCTGCCAAGTACATAGCGTTTGCCATTTCTCGTTCAGAATTACTTCCTTTTTCACGAAGAATTGCTGCTTTTGGTCTTGTGCCATTAATACTTGATCGAATTGGAAGACTAATAGAATTCGAAGTCGGGAATAAATAGTTTAATGGCTGTACTTTATAATTTTCAAATCTATCTTTCGCTAAACCTTTTGCTGTTTGTTTATTATCAAGTAAGTAAGAGGTCTTAAACCAAGTATCGCGAAGGGTTTCAATATTAAGTCCCATTTCCATACCATTGTTTCTAACAGTAAGTGTAGCTTCATTTGTAACGGTTCCTATTTTTATGGCTTTGATATTTTTTTCTTTTAGAATAGCTTCAATAGTATCATTTTTTGCTTGGAAAACGATTCCGCTATTTTCAGAGAACAATACCTTAATAGTATCCGTTTCGCCTAAATCTGATAAATCTAAATTTGCACCCAACTGAGTATCTGCAAAACATAATTCTAATAGAGTTGTAATCAATCCGCCAGAAGCAACATCATGACCAGCAACGATTTTGTCTTCTTTTATTAAGTCTTGTATTGTATTGAAAACTGTTTTAAAATATTCTGAATCTTTAATAGTAGGTGTTTCATTCCCTATACTATTTCTAGTTTGTGCGAATGATGATCCACCTAGTTTGAAACTATCTTTGGATAAATTAATATAATAGATTGATCCGGCATTTTTTTGTAAAACCGGTTCAATTACTTTGGTAATGTCGTTACAGTTACCAGCTGCTGAAATAACTACTGTACCTGGAGAAATCACATCTCCATCGTTATATTTTTGTTTCATGGAAAGTGAATCCTTTCCGGTGGGTACATTAATACCCAATTCAATGGCAAAATCAGAAACTGCTTGTACCGCTTTGTATAAACGGGCATCTTCACCTTCATTTTTACAAGGCCACATCCAGTTAGCTGAAAGTGAAACTGATTTTAAACCTTCTTTCAAGGGTGCCCAAACAAGATTGGTAAGCGATTCGGCAATACTATTTTTACTTCCTGCAGCTGGATCTATTAAAGCAGAAATAGGGGAGTGCCCAATACTTGTAGCGATTCCTTCCTTTCCTTTGAAATCTAGGGCCATTACACCACAGTTGTTTAATGGTAATTGTAATGGTCCAACACATTGCTGTTTGGCAACCTTACCACCAACACAACGGTCGACTTTATTGGTAAGCCAATCTTTACAGGCTACTGCTTCAAGTTGAAGAACGGCATCTAAATAATCATGGAAAAATTCTAATGAATACTCCGCATTGGTATAGTTACGTTCAACGGTGTTATCCGTCATTACTGTTTTTGGAGAACTGCCGAACATATCGGATAGGGCTAAATCCATTGGTTTTGCACCATTGGTTTTAGATTCGAAGGTGAATCGGTCATCGCCCGTTACATCGCCAACTTCATACATAGGTGAGCGCTCACGTTCTGCAATACGTTTTAAAAGGTCAATATCTTTTTTGCCGATTACAAGCCCCATACGCTCTTGAGATTCGTTTCCGATAATTTCTTTTGCAGATAAGGTAGGGTCTCCAACAGGTAACTTATCCAAGTCAATTTTACCACCTGTTTCTTCAACTAGTTCTGATAAGCAGTTAAGGTGACCTCCTGCACCGTGATCATGAATAGAGACTATGGAATTTTTATCACTCTCTACCATACCACGAATCGCATTGGCTGCTCTTTTTTGCATTTCCGGGTTAGAGCGTTGTACGGCGTTCAATTCAATTGCAGAGCTAAATTCACCGGTATCGGCACTTGAAACTGCTGCACCACCCATGCCTATTCTGTAATTATCACCACCAAGAATAACAATTTTATCTCCGGTTTTTGGTTTGTCCTTTAAAGCCTGTTCTATTTTACCATAGCCTATACCACCAGCTTGCATAATTACCTTGTCATAACCAAGTCTACGGTTATTGTTTAATGTAGTTTTATTTTCTTCAGATGTTTCAAAAGGAGTGGATGCTTCATCGTATTCGAACGTAAGAACAGAACCTGTAATTAAAGGTTGTCCAAATTTATTTCCAAAATCAGATGCTCCGTTTGATGCTTTGATTAAGATATCCATTGGAGTTTGGTATAGCCAATCTCTTTCTTTCATTCCTTTTTCCCATGGCCGCTCTTCTTCCAATCTTGAATATGCAGTCATGTAAACCGCAGTTCCCGCTAAAGGTAAAGAACCTTTGCCGCCAGCTAATCGATCACGAATTTCTCCACCTGCACCGGTTGCAGCACCATTAAAAGGCTCTACGGTAGTCGGGAAATTATGGGTTTCCGCTTTAATGGAAATGACGGAGTCAAATTCCTTTTCTTGATAAAAATCGGGCTTATCTGCAGTTTCAGGTGCAAATTGAAAAACCGTAGGTCCTTTAACAAATGCAACGTTGTCTTTATACGCTGAAACTATATCGTTAGGGAATTCTTGTGATGTTTTCTTTATGAGCTTAAAAAGCGAAGTAGGCATCTCTTGTCCATCAATTACAAAAGTACCGTTGAATATTTTATGTCTACAATGTTCAGAGTTTACTTGGCTAAATCCGAATACTTCAGAGTCGGTTAATTCTCTACCTAGCTTTTTACTGAGGTTTTCTAAATATTCGACTTCTTCATCATTTAATGCTAACCCTTCTTGTTGATTAAATGTAGCTATATCGTCAATATTCAAAATTGGTTTAGGTTCAACCTTAATAGTGAATATTTCTTGATCAAGCGAAGTATATTTTTGTGAAATCATTGGGTCAAAACCAACGTGATTTTCTTTAACGACATTAAATTCTTCAATTCGAATAATACCATCAATACCCATGTTTTGAGTAATTTCAGTAGCATTCGTACTCCATGGTGTAATCATGGCAGCTCTAGGGCCAACAAAAAAGGCGTCTAAAGACGCCGCATTTATTTTAGGTTGGTTGCCGAACAACCATATAAGTTTACTTGTATCTTCTGATGAAAGCTCCTTCGCGGTCTGTACCGCAAAAACCTTTGTGCTAGGTTCCCCAAAAAAGTGAATCATTTAATGTATCTGGTATTGATTTTTAAAGTACAAAATTAAGGTTTTACCCGCTATTATTAACGGTAAATCGAAACACTTTTAAACAGGTATTGTTAATGAAATTAGTTAGGTGTGAGTGAAATTTTTTAAGAATTTTAAATAGTCTTAAAACTAGATTATTATTTTAAAATAAGTAAAAGTCTGTGTTTAATACTTATTTGAAAATCATATTTTCATTAAATTTGAATAAACTAAACGATTTCGTTAGAAGTAAAATCATTACTATGACACAACAAAAATCACACACGAACGCATTATCGTATTGCATGGATATGATAGGAGGAAAATGGAAACCAGTTATACTCTTTCATGTTTCTAAAGGGATTAATCGATTCAATAAATTGTTTAATGAAATTGAAGGTATAAACAGGCAAATGTTGAGTAAGCAATTAAAAGAACTTGAAAAATCAGGTGTTTTAGAACGAACACTATTTTCTGAAATTCCACCACGGGTAGAATATACGTTAACACCTTTAGGAAAATCACTTATGACCGTTGTGCAGGCAATGAATCGATGGGGACAAAAGCAACAACAAGAGGTAAAGGTCCCAAAAAAAATGGAGACAAAGCAAGTGACATTATTTGAGTAGTAATAAGTTTATTTCTTAGTCTTTTACTTTTTCAAATAAGTAAAAATGTGATTTTAATAGTGCTGAAAATCTAAATCGAATCATTTAGGTTTTGAATTCCATAAAAATTGGAGTAGGCCACTTTTGTGAGACTGAAATTATGTATCTTTTACTAACTAATTCAAAACTAACATGAATCAAAAAACTACATTAGTTGCAATTGCATGCTGTCTGCTCGCACTTAACGGTATCTATTCGCAAAAGAAAAAATCAAACAAACAAATTGAAAAACTGAAATCTGAGGTTGCCCTAATTGTTGAGGATAATAAAAAGCAATCTCAAGTTATGGTTGATAAAATTTTCAGTTTTTCTGAACTAGGATTCCAGGAAGTTGAATCTTCTAAATACCTTACTGGAATTCTAAAAGAAAACGGATTTGAAATTGAAAATTCGATTTCGGGAATTCCAACAGCTTGGTTTGCCACATGGAGCAATGGTGAGGGTCCAATTATTGCGTTAGGTAGTGATGTCGATTGTATCCCAAAAGCCTCCCAATATCCTGGTGTTGCTTACCATAAACCTATTGTAGACGGTGCCCCAGGGCATGGCGAAGGTCATAATTCTGGTATTCCAATGAATATCTCATCAGCATTGGCGGTAAAACAAATTATGGAGCGCGAGGATATTGGAGGTACGCTTATAATTTGGCCAGGTATAGCAGAAGAGTTGGTCGCGGCAAAAGCATGGTATGTGAGGGACGGACTTTTTGATGATATCGATATGTGCATTTTTACGCATGTTGGTAATAATCTAGGGGTTTCATATGGGCCAACAAGAGGTACTGGATTAATATCGGTTGAGTATGCTTTTGAAGGAGAAGCTGCACATTCCGCAGGTTCGCCTTGGCGAGGTAAAAGTGCATTGGATGCTGCGGAGTTAATGAATATTGGATGGAATTATAAGAGAGAACATTTACATCCTTTAAAACGCTCGCATTCTATTTTTACAGATGCTGGTGATCAGCCTAATGTAGTGCCTTCAAAAGCGGCTATTTGGTTTTATTTTAGGGATATAAAATATGAGGGAATTATGGAAATGTATGCTTTGGCAAACGATATGGCCAAGGGTGCAGCTTTAATGACAGGAACGACGATGACCTCTAAAGTATTGGGTACTGCTTGGCCACGTCATTATAATAAAGTGATAGCGGAAACCATGTATTCAAATATTAAAGAAGTTGGGTTACCTAAATGGTCAGATGCGGATCAAACATTAGCTAAGGCCGTTCAAACAGAGGTGAATTCAGAAAAAATAGAAGGCTTGCCCATAAAATTAGACACAATCGGACTACCCGTAATAGACCCGATTAGTGGAGGCTCAGATGATATAGGTGATATTTCATGGAAAGTGCCAACGGTAACCTTAAGATATCCTTCTAACATTCCTGGGCTACAAGGGCATCACTGGAGTAATGCGATAGCTATGGCGACCCCAATTGCACATAAAGGTGTCGTAGCAGGTGCAAAAGTAGAAGCGATGACGATTTTAGATTTTTTATTGAAGCCAGATTTATTAAAAGATGCTTGGGGTTATTTTAATAACGAGCAACAGAAAGAAACAAAGTACGAGCCTATGATTTCTGAAAGTGATATGCCGCCAATTTATTTAAATAAGGATAAGCAAGATCAGTTTAGGCCAGCTTTAGAGAAGTTCTATTACGATGAAACTAAATATGATACCTATTTAGAGCAATTAGGTGTAGAGTATCCAACGTTAAAAAAGTAATGAACTCTGCTTAATTTAAAGCATAAAGTGGTCTATAAAAATCAAATAAAAAAAGCCTTTCAGTTTTGAAACTAAAAGGCTTTTTTTATTTTTAAGTCCTTATGAAAGAATACTAAATTATTTTGTTTAGACACTCTTTTCTAACAATGCCATAAAGAAGCCGTCATAACCACTTTTTGAGGCATATATTTTTTTGTCTTTCACTAATTTAAAATCTTTTCCTTCCTCAGAGCTTAAGAACGATTTTACTTGATCACTGTTCTCTTGCGGTAGAATTGAGCAAGTTGCATAAACCATTTTTCCGCCAGGTTTAACAATTTTACTGTAATTCCTAAGGATTTCCTGTTGTGTTTTAATGATTTTGTCTAAAAAATCCGGCTGCATTTTCCACTTAGAATCTGGGTTTCTTCTTAAAACACCTAGTCCTGTACAAGGTGCATCAATTAAAACTCTGTCTGCACTTCCGTACAATTTTTTGTAAACCTTAGAAGAATCAATTTCTCGCACTTCAATATTATGAGCTCCGTTTCGTCTGGCGCGTCTTTTTAATTCCTTCAACTTACTTCCGTAAATGTCCATGGAAATCAACTGCCCTTTATTTTCCATTAAAGCAGCCAAATGAAGAGATTTACCACCAGCACCTGCACAAGTATCAACTACTCTTTGCCCTGGTTCAACATCTAAAAATTCTGCAACCAATTGAGATGATGCATCTTGTACCTCGAACATCCCATTTTTAAAGGCTTCGGTAACAAAAACATTTGCTCGTTCGACAAGTTTTAAGGCTGAAGCATAACCCTTTATAGGCTCAGCAACAATGTTTTCATCTAATAATGCCTTACGTAATTCTTCTTTCGTAGTTTTTAAAGTATTGGTGCGTAAGATTACCTCGGCTGGCTCATTAAGTTTGGCAATTTCTTCGGTCCATAATTTATCTCCTAAAGCCTTTTCTCCTAATTCATCAATCCAGTCAGGAATAGCTTCTCTAAACTTTCTAATTTGCGAAAGTTCATCGAATTTTCCTTTAATTCTTCTTTCGGGCGTAGGTTCAATCTGTTTCCAATCAGGTAACTTAATTCCTTTAAGTACAGCCCAAACAGCCCACATACGAAACAGATCTGGTCTACTAAAAGGAGCTTTTACCTCTGCTATTTCAGCGTATAATCTTTTATAACGAACCATTTCATAGGTCGTTTCTGCGATAAAACCACGATCACGTGCTCCCCATCGTTTGTCAAAGCGAAGTACTTTTTGCACGACTTTATCGGCGTACTCGTTTTCATTGAATATGAGGTTTAATGCGTCAATAACGGCAAACACCAGATTTCTGTGTAATTTCATTTGAAGTGATATTTATTTACTTGGCTAGAAGATTATTACCATTACTTGATATGCTATCTAGAGTAAAATGGCGGTAGTCCTCAAAAATTGTGGCTGCAAAGGTATTGTTTTAGAAGCGATTCCATTTATTTTTGAAGAACTTTATACCTTTCCTTATGCGCTATGCCTTACTAATTGTTATTTTAATGGTCTCATGTTCTAAGAATGTAGAGCCTATTAAGTTTAGTTCAGTTACTGTTACTGATATTTATACAGATTCGTTAAGTGTTAGGGCAATAGAACTTATGGGAAATAGCTTAGCTTTCGCTGCCAACAAAGGAACATTTGGTACTATAGATTTAACTACTGGGAAAGTACGGACGAATATTGAAAAGTATCATACCAAAATTCCTGAATTTAGAGCGGTTGCACATACATCAACAGACTTTTTTATGTTATCGGTAGAATCACCTGCACTATTATATAAAACAGGTGAGAATGGGAGAATGGAGCTCGTTTACAAGGAGGAGGGAGAAGGGGTTTTTTATGATGCTATGACCTTTCTGAATGATAAAGACGGAATTGCAGTTGGAGATTCTGTAGATGGATGTTTAAGTATTATCATTACTTCGGATGGAGGCGCAACTTGGTCTAAGATATCTTGTATGCAATTGCCAGCGGGTATAGAGGGCGAAGGCGCATTTGCTGCTAGTAATACGAATATTGCAACAATAGGAAATGAAATTTGGATTGGCACTACAAGTGGTCGCGTTTTACACTCAAAGGATAAAGGAAAAAAATGGGATATAACTCAAACCCCGTTGCGTAGTGAAGAACCTACGGAAGGAATTTATTCAATTGATTTTAATAACAATAAATTAGGTGTTGCGATAGGCGGTGATTATACAAAACCTGATACTGCAAAGGAAAATAAAGCGATTACCAAAGACGGAGGAAAAACGTGGCAATTATTAGCAGATGGTAATAAACCAGCATATAAAAGTTGTATTCAATTTGTTCCTGGTACCAATGGTAATGGAATTGTAGCAGCTGGCTTTAATGGCATTTCGTATTCATTTGATATGGGTGTCAATTGGAAAGAATTATCGAAAGAGTCATTTTATACCTTAAGATTTCAAAATGACTCAGTTGCCTATGCTGCCGGTAAAAACAGAATTTCTAAACTCGTTTTTAAATAACTTATTTCCCACCTCTGTTTTGCCTGTATTGTTTAATTAAGTCACGCTTAAAATCTTCTTCAGCTTTTAATAATAACAATGCTTTTTTGGCGGATGTAACCTTGCTGACCTTAATTAAAAATGCTTTGTCCAATTCTTCTTCATCTTCTTCAATAGAAATCTTAAGTGTCAATAATTTTTTAGACTCTTCTTCAGATAAATCGTCGCTACTTTCTAGCTTGTCTTTTATTTGGCTATGCTCTTTACGAATTAATGCATGCCTTTTTTCTTCATACTCATTGTAGATAGGCCAGAATTCTTGAGCTTCTTTACTGTCAAGGGACAATTTCTCTGTAATATATGCCACTTTTAAGGACTTTATTTTTCCCCAATCTTTTCTGTGTTGGCCAAACGATATAGCCGTAAAAAGCATAAAAATTGATAGTATATACCTATTCATTGTCTTGTAAATTAAGTTCTTCAAAATCAATCGTATTATCATTTAAATAATCCAAAATATTTTCATTCTCTAAAGTTGAATTTAACATGTTTGAAAATTCAGTATCTGTAAAGGGCAGAACTTCTGCAATCTCATAAGATGTTAAATCAAATTCATTATTTTCGAAATAGGCTTCTATATCCGTATTTGCTAAAGCACTAAAACTTAGTTCTTCTGTACTATTCCAATCATAACCGAAAAAGATTATGAATATAGCAGCAATAGATGCGACAATGGCCATGATTTTATTATAAGGATAAAGAGGTATTACTTTAGTCTCCTTACTAAGTTTGTTAGTCAACTTATCATTAAACATATCAAAATAGTTATCAGGAACTGTAAAACCTCTTGCCTTCGGCATAGTGGTTTGTTCAGTCGATAATTTATCCACTAATCTTTCTTCAAAACTATCGAAATAGCCTTGAGGAGTATTAAACGGAATTTTGCTTTTCTTTTTCATGATATTAATTTGACTTTCAAAGACATAAAAGGTTTAATCTATTTTTAAATACTGTTCCAATTTTTTAACAGCTAAGTGATAAGAAGCTTTTAGACCACCAACCGAAGTGTCTAATATTTGTGAAATTTCTTCATATTTTAATTCCTGAAAATATTTCATATTAAAGACGAGTTTCTGCTTCTCCGGCAAAGTAGCAATCCCTTGTTGAAGCTTTAATTGAATTTCATCGCCTTCAAAATAAACGTCTGCTTGTAAGTTAGATACTAATTTCTCTTGATAATCTTCATCGGTTATACCTTGCATTTTTGCTCTTTGCTTAATAAAGCTTAAAGCTTCGTTAGTTGCAATTCGGTACATCCAAGAAAAGAGTTTGCTATCTCCCTTAAACCCATCAATGTTTTTGTAGACTTTAATGAATGTATTCTGCAGAACATCATCCGCATCGTCATGATTTAATACTATTCCACGAATTTGCCAATACAAACGTTCTTTGTACGTGTTCACCAATACCTCAAAAGCTTGCGCTTGCGTGTTCTTGGTTTTTAAATCCTGTACTAGTGTTTCCTCTACAATCAATTTGAATTGATGTTTATTTGGTAATTAGACGATAATAATAGCTAAAGGTTTAATTTACAATCAAATTTTGGATGAATTAAGAGCTTTGGTGGTAGTTGTTTTCTTTTGAAATTTAAAATTAAGCACTTAAAGTCTGCATTTGAACTAGTTTCTTGTAGGTTCCATTCAGTTCTAATAGTTCAAAGTGTGTACCTTGTTCCACAATTTCCCCTTTGTGAAGCACAACAATGGTATCCGCATTTTGAATTGTAGATAGCCTGTGAGCAATAACGATAGATGTTCTGTTTTTCATCATTTTTTCTAATGCATCTTGTACCAATCGTTCGCTTTCTGTATCTAATGCAGAAGTTGCTTCATCTAGAATCATTATTGGAGGATTCTTTAAAACAGCCCTAGCAATAGATAGTCGCTGTTTTTGTCCGCCACTTAATTTATTGCCGCTATCACCAATATTCGTTTCATAGCCATTGGGTAGGCTTACTATGAAATCGTGTGCATTGGCAATCTTTGCAGCTGCAATAATTTCTTCGTCAGTTGCATTTTCTTTTCCTAAACCAATATTGTTTTTAACAGTATCATTAAATAAGATGGAATCTTGGGTAACTAACCCCAAAAGACCACGTAATGACTTTTTTGAAAGGTTTTTGATGTTATTTCCGTCAATACTAATGTCTCCTTCATTAACATCGTAAAAGCGAGTAACAAGATTGGCAATAGTACTTTTGCCGCTACCAGATTGCCCTACTAAAGCAACAGTTTTACCTTTTTGTACTGTTAAGTTGAATTTTTTTAGAACGTAATCATCCTCATATTTAAAAGAGATGTTATTGATATGTACGGATTGGTTGAAGGTCTCTTGATTGATAGAATCATTAATTTCAGCTATTGGATTTTCTGTTTCAAGTATTTCCAATACACGTTCAGCGGCAGCATTTCCTTTTTTAACGCCATAAGATGCCTTGCTTATTGCTTTTGCAGGAGTTAATATTTGATAGGAAAGTGTCATATAAGTTATAAAGAGTTCTGCTTCCAATGTTTTTTCGACGAGAACCATTTGACCACCATACCAAAGTATTACCCCAATTGCTGCAATACCAAAAAACTCACTTGTTGGTGATGCTAAATTTTGTCTATTGAGTAAGCTATTAGAAAAATTAAAAAATCTTTTAGTAGAGGATTGAAATTTTTTAGCAAATACAGATTCTGCATTAAATGCTTTAATAACTCGCAAACCACCTAATGTTTCTTCTAAAATGGATAAGAAATAACCCTGCTCTTTTTGAACCTTATCAGATTTTCTTTTCAAAGATTTACCTATCAATGAGATTAAAAATCCTGAAAGAGGAAGAAATAAAAACACAAATAATGTCAGTTTAGGACTTATGGAAAGCATAGCTATAATCGTAAAGATTATCGTTAGTGGTTCTCTGACTATAAGTTCTAATATTGATAAAAACGAATGTTGGATTTCTAATACATCTGAAGTTATACGGGCAATAGTATCACCTTTTCTTTTTTCGGAATAATAGGATATAGGCAGTTCTACTGTCTTGTTATACAGTTCATTACGCAAATCTTTAAGTACGCCGTTACGTAAAAATGTAATGAAATACATGGCTAAGTAATTAAAAAGGTTCTTTAAAAGGAACATGGTGATAATTAAGCCTACCATAAGCATAAGAACTTCGCCTGGGTCGCTATTTTCACTTTTTTCGGTAACGAAATAGTTTAGGTATTCGGTGCCAAAATCCTTCAAATCGGAAATTCCATTCCATATAGGCTTGGTGTAAACTTTTTCCGTCTGGTTAAAAAGAACTGTCAACATTGGAAATAATGAAATCATTGCCAATGTTGAAAACAGTGCATAAAAGATGTTAGATATAATATTTAAAACCGCATATATCTTATAAGGCTTCGCAAATCGAAGAATCTTTTTGAAATAATTCATTAACCTAAGTTAAGCTCAGTAAGAATGCTCTTGATCTTATTGTCAAGCTCAACTGAGACTTTTTTATAATTCTCTGCTTTATCCAGTTTTGTATTGGTGCTTATATAAAACTTCACTTTAGGCTCAGTACCACTTGGCCTAGCGGCTATTCTAGTACCATCTTCAGTCTCGTAAATAAGTACATTGGATTTTGGTATGTCGATCACTTTTTCTTCACCTGTCAACACATTTTTAGCCGTTGAAGTATTATAATCTTCAATCCATTTTACCTTAGAGCCAGCAACAGATTCCACGGGATTTTCTTTAAAGTCCTTTAGCATCTGCTTAATTTCTTCGGCACCGCTAATTCCTTTTTTAGTAATAGAAACTAAATGTTCTTTATAGAAACCATAGTCAACATAACATTGAATTAAGTCTTTGTAAAAAGAGCTACCGTTAGCTTTCGCTTGGCTAGCAATTTCACAAGCCAATAGGGTAGAGGTAACTGCATCTTTATCACGAACAAAATCTCCCACCATATACCCAAAACTTTCTTCTCCACCACCAACAAATTTAGATTGTGGAAAATCTTTTATCATTTTACCGATCCATTTAAAGCCGGTAAGTGAAGTTTTGAATTCTACGCCATATGCTTTTGCCATAGCTTCCATCATGGGTGTAGAAACAATAGTTGTGGCTATAAACTCATTACCTTTAAATCCTTTAGCTTTCACTTTGTCTAAAAGAAATTTTGTCATAAGCACCATTGCTTGGTTGCCATTAACAATTTCCATTTTACCCTCAAGATTACGAACAGCAATTCCTAAACGGTCACTATCAGGATCTGTACCAACAACCATATCAGCACCAATTTCTTCGGCTTTTTTAACGGCCATAGATAAAGCTTCAGGTTCTTCAGGATTTGGTGATTTTACCGTTGGGAAGTTACCGTCTGGTTTAGCTTGTTCTTCTATAATAGTTACATTTTCATACCCAGCTCGTTTAAGTACTTCTGGAATGGCTGTAATAGATGTTCCGTGAAGTGATGTAAAAACAATTTTAAAATCATCTTTTCCATCGGCATTAAAGTTCCCATTTTGAACAGATTGTTCAATAAAGGCTTCATCTATTTCTTTATCGACAACTTGAATAAGATTTTCATTTGCTTTAAATTTAATATCTTCAAAATCAAGTGAATTGATTTCCGCTATAATTGCACCGTCCTGTGGTGGCACTATTTGCCCTCCATCGGTCCAATACACTTTATAGCCATTATATTCGGGTGGGTTATGCGATGCTGTCAAAACAATACCTGCGTGGCAGTTTAAATGTCTTACGGCAAAAGAAAGTTCTGGCGTAGTACGCAAATCAGAAAACAAGTAAACTTTAATATTATTGGCAGAGAAAACTTCTGCTACCGTTCGAGCCAGTGTATCGCTATTATGACGACAATCAAAAGCTATTACCACTTTGATTTTCTCTTCTTTATATACTTTGTTAAGATAATTACTAAGACCTTGTGTGCTTTTTCCTAATGTATATTTGTTAATACGATTTGTGCCTACACCCATAACACCTCTCATGCCACCAGTACCGAACTCCATATTTTTGTAAAAACGATCGTTAAGTTCTTCTTTATCGTTAGCTATAAGATGTTCTATTTCTTTTTTAACGGCTGGGTCAAAAAAATCGGTTAGCCAACTTTTGGCGGTATCTAGGATTTTATCCATAGTAAAAATGTTTTATGTGCTATTAAGTTAATGAGAATTTTACTTTTCTGAAAGAGTGGTGTTTATTTCTTCTGATACAATATACCTATTTTCTTCCTTTTTAGAACGTATTAAAATTTCACCTAGAAAACCAGCTAAGAATAATTGGGTACCTATTACCATGGCTACTAATGAAATATAAAATTGTGGGCGGTCTGTTATTAGTCTTCCGAACGGATTTATGAATAATTTATCGATTCCTAAATAGATAGCAAATCCGAATCCTATTAAGAACATTAGTACACCCAGTGCTCCAAATAGATGCATAGGTCGTTTCCCGAACCTTGATACAAACCAAATGGTTAATAAATCTAGAAAGCCATTAATAAAACGCTCCATACCGAATTTTGTTTTACCATACTTACGGGCCTGATGTTTAACCACTTTTTCTCCAATTTTTGAAAAACCAGCATTTTTTGCCAGTACAGGTATGTATCTGTGCATTTCACCAGAAACCTCGATATTTTTTACAACATCTCTAGCGTATGCTTTTAGGCCACAATTAAAATCATGTAAACGAACACCCGAAGTTCTTCTTGCTGCCCAGTTAAATAATTTTGAAGGGGTGTTTTTGAAGATTATAGAATCGTATCGCTTCTTTTTCCAACCAGAAACCAATTCATAACCCTCTTCAGTAATCATATGGTATAGTTGCGGTATTTCTTCAGGATTATCTTGCAGGTCTGCATCCATGGTAATGATAACATCTCCGCATACCGCTTTAAAACCGGCATGCAATGCTTGCGATTTTCCATAATTGCGTAAAAAATGGATTCCTTTAACTGATGGATTATTTTTTGATAATTCGGATATTATATCCCAAGATTTATCGCTGCTGCCATCATCTACAAATAGTATTTCATAAGAAAAACGATTGGATTGCATTACGGATACAATCCAATCATGAAGTTCTTTAAGTGACTCTTCTTCGTTAAGTAATGGAATTACTATGGATAATTGCATGCTTTAAATAAAGTATTCCAGTCAAAAGTACGAATTAGTTAAGGTTTTCATTCTTTTTTAAAACCAATGCAGGAATTAAGGAAAGTACAAAGCCAATTACTACGCTGAATATTAGGCCAAAAACTATTTGCATAGTGGGTGTTGTAAATGGTTTACCCATTTCCATTTGTGCCTCTACTTGCTCCATGGTCATTTTGGTGGTCTCTAATAATTGATTTTTTTGAAACTCCATAGCCTTACTCATCATGTCGGGGTCAATAACATTGGCCATAATCTGATTGAATATTACGCCAATAATACCTCCAATCAAACAAACACCAACACCTATCTTGAGGGCTTGTCCAAAGCTCATAAATCCACTATTCGCTTTTTTAAATTGAATCATTGCTATAATTATCATAGCTAATGACAATACCAGACTTATAGACATAACAGCAAAACCACCTTGGTAGTGCATGTCTACCGTATATAGCATAAATGCAAATATGATACTGATAACTCCAAGAAGTAATCCAAAATTTAAGGCGAATTTTCCAGTTTTAGGTTTATTTTCTTCCATGTTCTTAAATATTTAAAGGTTGATTTTCTTATTAGTATAACGATAATGAAGAATGTTACAAATATGATGAGAAATTATTTTAATATTTTTTACTTTTTCTAATAGTTCATTTATAGTTTTTCACTAAATTTGCACGCTTAAAATGAGTGCCCGTCGGAATGGGTGCGTTAAATTTTTTAAAATGAAAAAAGATATACACCCAGAAAATTATAGGATTGTGGCCTTTAAGGACATGTCTAACGAAGAAGTATTTTTGACAAAATCAACAGCAGACACTAAAGAGACTTTAGAGGTTGAAGGTGTTGAGTATCCATTAGTAAAATTGGAAATTTCAAGAACTTCACATCCATTTTACACTGGTAAAGCTAAATTCTTGGATACTGCTGGTCGTATCGACAAATTCAAGAACAAGTACAAGAAATTTACCAAAGAAGAGAAAAAAGAAGAAGAATAGAAATATTATTTCTTTCAAATATAAAACGCCTTCGAAACTTTCGAGGGCGTTTCTGTTTCATTCAACTTGGTTAATATGATAGTTATCCATAAAATATTAAAGCTCTAGGGATATTCGTTAATTTTGAAAAAAAATCATCTTGTATGAACTATATTCTTTTTGATGGTCCGCGTAGAAATCATTTGTTACCCTTCACCTTTACGCGTCCAGTTGCTGAAATTCGTGTAGGCATTATGACATTGAGAGAACGTTGGGACGCATTTTTAAAGGTTTCCACTTCTTCGCTTACAGAAGATTATTTGAGTGTTAAATTTCCAACTAACTTAGAGAATAATAACATATTTATCGATGCATCAGTTTTACCTACTGTTGAATTGGTGAAGGCAGTTCATTCTTTGAGAATAGGTGAAAAGTTAATGTCGAACGAGCTTCTTTTGGCATATTCTAGCGATAAGCCAAAAAGTTTAGTGCAGGTGAATGAGTTTGATTGTATTGAATTCACTAGTGATTTTCTGCAGATTAAGAATACATGGGATATTTTCGATAAAAATGCTGAGATTTTACAATCTGATTTTGATTTCCTTACCAAAGGAAGAACAAGTCAGCCAATTTCTAAGACCAATCATTTAATACATCCAGAGCGAATATTTTTAGAGGAAGGCGCAAAAGTTGAATTTAGTATTTTGAATGCTACCGACGGACCTATTTATTTAGGAAAAGATTCTGAAATTTGGGAAGGTAGCTTAATTAGAGGTGGTTTAGCGCTTTGTGAGCATGCGATTGTGAAAATGGGCGGTAAGATTTATGGAGCAACTACCATAGGGCCTTATAGTAAAGTGTGTGGTGAGATTAGTAACTCGGTAATTTTTGGGTATTCTAGTAAAGGGCATGAAGGTTATTTGGGTAATGCGGTATTAGGTGAGTGGTGTAATATAGGTGCAGATTCAAATAATTCGAACCTTAAAAATAATTACGCTAAAGTGCGTTTGTGGGACTATGCAACAGAACGTTTTGAACAAACTGGCTTACAGTTCTGCGGACTTATGATGGGTGATCATAGTAAGACGGCAATTAATACCATGTTTAATACGGGTACGGTAATTGGGGTAAATTCAAATATATACGTACCAGGGTTTCCTAGAAATTTTATTCCAAGTTTTAGTTGGGGTGGTGCATCTGGGTTTACCGCTTATTTACCCGAGAAGGCTTTTGAGGCTGCTAAGGTTATGATGGCTAGAAGAGGAGTTGAGTTTAATGAAGTTGAAGCCAATATTCTTAACCATGTTTTTGAAATAACTAAAAAATGGAGAAAGTATTAAAATTAAAATTCGGAGCGTTGGGTCTTTTTAGGCCTAATGAAGTTTAAGTATTTTTGCACTTTCAAAGAAATGATTAGATGAAGAAAAAGGTAGCTTTTTACACGTTAGGATGTAAGTTGAATTTTTCAGAAACATCAACCATAGCCCGTAGCTTTACTGATGAGGGTTTTGACCGGGTGGATTTTTCAGAAAAGGCCGATATGTATGTTATCAATACCTGTTCGGTAACCGATAATGCAGATAGGAAATTCAAAACCATCGTAAAAAAGGCACAAAAAATCAATCCCGATGCTTTTGTAGCGGCCGTTGGTTGCTATGCACAATTAAAACCAGAAGAGCTAGCTGATGTTGATGGTGTAGATTTAGTTCTAGGCGCCACTGAAAAATTTAAGATTACAGATTATATAAATGACCTGACTAAGAATGACCATGGAAAGGTGCACTCATGTGAAATTGCCGATGCTGATTTTTATGTAGGTAGTTATGCAATTGGCGATAGAACAAGGGCATTTTTAAAGGTACAAGATGGTTGTGATTATAAGTGTACCTATTGTACAATTCCATTGGCTCGAGGTATTTCTAGAAGTGATACTTTGAATAATGTTTTGAAAAATGCTGCTGATATTGCAGCACAAGGCATTAAGGAAATTGTTTTAACGGGAGTTAATATAGGTGATTATGGTAAGGGTGAATTTGGAAATAAAAAGCATGAACATACCTTTTTAGATTTAGTAGAAGCTTTAGATGAAGTAGAAGGCATTCATCGCTTACGAATATCTTCTATAGAGCCTAATCTTCTGAAGAATGAGACGATAGAATTCGTAGCTCAAAGCAAAACTTTTGTGCCACATTTTCATTTACCATTGCAAAGCGGGAGTGATTCATTGCTAAAGTTGATGAAGCGAAGGTATATGACTAATTTATACAAAGAACGTGTTTCGAAAATTAGAGAAGTAATGCCAAATTGCTGTATAGGTGTTGACGTCATTGTCGGCTTTCCTGGTGAGACCGAGGAGCATTTTTTAGAGACCTATCATTTTCTCAATGATTTAGAGATATCCTACCTACATGTTTTTACGTATTCGGAAAGAGATAATACATTAGCGGCTACGATGGATGGGGTAGTACCGATTAAAGTTAGAAATAAAAGAAGTAAAATGTTACGTGGCCTTTCTGTGAAGAAAAAAAGAGCTTTTTATGAAAGTCAAATAGGCAATAAGTTGACCGTGTTGTTTGAAGGTGAAAATAAAGAAGGGTATATCAATGGCTTTACAGAGAATTATGTAAAAGTTAAAACTCCTTGGAATCCTGAATTGGTAAATACGCTTCACCAGATAAAACTTACAGATATAGATAAAGATGGACTGGTCAGGTTTGAATTTTCTAAAGAGACAATAGAAGTATAAAAAAAAGCCTTTCATTTGAAAGGCTTTTTAATTTTTTAGATTCGAATACCGATAGGTAACATTTCTTTGTACTGTAATCGATTTTTTCTTAAAAATCCTGCTATATGAGGACTTGTAGGAACAACTCTAAGGTTTCTTTCTTGAATTGAGCTTAGAACGGCTTTGATGAAGTTTTCTCTAAAATGTTCATCAGTAATCTCTTCAGGAACCACTAGTTTTGTAAGGAACACTTTACGTTCTTGAGAAGAGTATTCTATTCTTGCAAGATGTCCATTTATTGTAGTTTCAAATTGGCGCAGAAAAGAATTGTCTTTAATAATAACATCGTTCATATAGATTATTTTAGTGTTTCTACTAGACAAAAAAATTACGATGTTCTCATATCGTAATTTGTCGTAAGTGAAATGCTGTAAAGATTATTACCTAATATTACTAGGTGTTTTTCGCATTCTTTTACAAAAGTAGTTAAAAAATCCCTAATTTCCTAGCTTTTACTACGTTTCATAACTATGATTGATAATAGAATTCATGTGTATTGTATGCCAGGTATGGCCGCAAGTTCTGCTATTTTTGAGTATATTGAACTTCCACCGGATAAATTTGAATTACATTTTTTGGAATGGACTATTCCCACAGTTGGTATTTCATTTACAGAATATGCACAAAATATGTGCTCTAAGATAGCGGATGAGAATATTGTTTTGTTAGGGGTTTCTTTAGGCGGACTTTTAGTTCAGGAAATGTCAAACTTTATTCATGTAAGAAAAGTGATTATAGTATCAAGTGTTAAAACTAGATATGAACTTCCAAAACGAATGTTGTTTGCGCGTTACACAAAAGTGCATAAATTATTGCCTACTGGTTTGATTAGTAATGTTGAATTATTGGCTAAATATGCGTTTGGAGAAAGTGTTGCCAAAAGGCTTTCATTATATGAGCGATACTTATCAATTCGCGATAAGAGCTATATAGATTGGTGTATTGATCAATTGGTAAATTGGAAGTGTGTAAAGCCTTGCGACAATATAGTGCATATACAAGGTGAAAATGATAACGTTTTTCCAATTTCTAATATTACCGATTGTTTAATGGTATTAAATGGAACACACACCATGATAATACATCGTGCTAAATGGTTTAACGAGAACTTGCCAACAATTATTTTGGAATAAGAAAGTTCTATATATCTTTGATAGTAAGAATAAAGGATGCGATAATTAAAAAAAATAGGTCATGAAAATTATAAAAAATATATTGATGTTGTTGGGTGTGGTATTTGTTGCGGGAACATTAATATTTGCAGTGCAGGGTACCGATGCTGTTTCTGTGAACAATCATTTTGTCGTAAATGATAGTGTTCAGGAAAATGTGGTTAAATCCTATAAAATTTCGTCAATTGATATACCTGATAATTTAAATTTCGCAGGCGAAGTTGTTCCTCAAGAGGATCCTGAAATTATGGAGCGCGTTGATCGTGAATTTTTGGTGAATACTTATTGGCAATCGAATGCTTTGTTATTAATGAAAAGAGCTCATAAATTCTTTCCGATTATTGAGCCAATACTTGCTAAAAACGGAATTCCTGATGATTTTAAATATTTAGCGGTTGCCGAAAGTGGTTTAACGAACGTTGTTTCACCCGCAGGTGCAACAGGATTTTGGCAAATTATGAGAGAGACGGGAAGAGAGTATGGCCTTGAAGTAAATTCAAATGTTGATGAACGTTATCATTTAGAAAAATCAACAGAAGTAGCTTGTAAGTATTTGAATAGATGGAAAAATAAATATGGGAGTTGGGCTTTGACAGCTGCTGCGTATAATGCAGGACCAGGAGCTATTAATAAATATATGGGTATTCAGCAAGTTGATAATTATTGGGATTTGTTGTTGGGTGATGAAACGGGTAGATATGTATTTAGAATAATGGCTATCAAAGAGATTTTAGCTAATCCTGAAAAGTATGGTTTCCATATTGAAAAAGAAGATATGTACGAAGCTGTACCAACCTTTACAGTCGAAATCGATAAACCAGTTAGTGATTTTGCAGATTTCGCACAGCAGTATGAAATCAATTACAAGATTTTAAAACGTCACAATCCGTGGTTAAGAGAACCGCATTTAAACAATGGTTCTGGCAAAAAATACACTGTTGAAATTCCTAATAAAGGATATTACCGAGAAACAAAATAGATTTAAATTTTTTTCATTTGTTGCTGCATCATCTTAATTTGGTCAGTCAGCATATTATTCTTATCTAATTTTTTAGCTTCGTTCAATAGGGTGGTGGCTTCTCTTTTACGGCGCTTTTGCATGGCAATACCAGCAAGACTAAGTTTAGCCATAGCTACATCATAATCCATTGTTAGGCCTAGTTTCAATGCTTTTTTGAAATACTTCTCCGCCTGAGTTAAATTGGTTTGAGAAAATATGATACCATGTAGATAGTTGTAATAACCTTGTTGTTTAACGGTTAATGCTGCTTTGGGTTTCTTGATTTTATCCAACCAATTTTTAGTGCCAGTTAAATCTTGCTTGCGCATTCTTAAAAATGCTAGAAGAATAATTTCATTTCTAAAATAAAGAAAGATAAAAATCGAGGATAAAAGTAGAAGAGAAATGCCATTTCCAATATTACCCTCTATAAATTGATAAATAGCAAAAGCTATTATTAGTCCTGCAATAACCAATTTTAAATTTTTATTGAACATATAATGTAGATTTTATCTGAATGAAAACTGATATAAAATTCTTTAGGAAATAGAAACTCTATTGAAATAGGTAACTACAGCGTTTAATTTTAATTCTGGCAAAATTAGTTAAAAGCTAGGTTTTCAGAGGTACGGATTAATAAAAAAATTTTTTTTCATAACCCTTGCCAAAGAAAAAACTCTTTGTATATTTGCGCCCAGTTTCACAGAGGATTCTGTAAAATATCAAAATAATAGAAAAGGTTTAAGAGATGCCCGGACAAAAAAGAACATATCAGCCGTCAAAAAGAAAAAGAAAGAACAAACATGGTTTTCGTGAGCGTATGGCTTCCGTAAATGGTAGAAAGGTTCTTGCAAGAAGAAGAGCAAAAGGAAGAAAGAAATTGACTGTTTCCTCTGAAACAAGACATAAAAAATAATGATTGCATAGTTTTTAAAATATATAGGTGTTACTTTTCTGAAAGTAGCACCTTTTTTTTGACCAATTCCCAAAATACAAAGTTCGAAAATGCCGAAAAGAAAAGATTTAAAGTCAATTTTATTAATAGGATCTGGCCCAATAGTAATAGGTCAGGCATGTGAATTTGATTATGCAGGTAGTCAGTCATTACGCTCATTGCGCGAAGATGGAATAGAGACTATACTAATCAATAGTAACCCAGCAACAATAATGACTGATCCAACCATGGCGGATCATGTTTATTTAAAACCGTTGACAACCAAGTCAATTGTAGAAATATTAAAAGCACATCCACAAATTGATGCTGTTTTGCCAACAATGGGTGGTCAAACTGCATTGAATTTATGTATTGAAGCTGATAAAAAGGGAATTTGGGAAGATTTCGGAGTTGAGTTGATTGGTGTAGATATCGATGCGATAAATATTACAGAAGATAGAGAACAGTTTAGAGAACTGATGTTGAAAATAGGTGTAGGCATGGCACCACAAGCCACGGCTACTTCATTTTTACAGGGAAAAGAAATAGCACAAGAATTTGGCTTCCCATTGGTAATTAGAGCCTCTTATACCTTAGGAGGTGCCGGAGCTTCTATCGTTTATAAGCCAGAAGATTTTGATGAGCTTTTAAGTTACGGATTAGAGATTTCACCGATTCATGAAGTTATGATCGATAAGGCCTTAATGGGTTGGAAGGAATATGAACTGGAGCTACTAAGGGATAAAAATGATAACGTAGTTATTATTTGTGCGATTGAGAATATGGATCCTATGGGTATTCATACTGGTGATTCGATAACCGTAGCACCTGCAATGACTCTATCGGATAGGACGTATCAGAAAATGCGTGATATGGCAATACATATGATGCGTAGTATTGGGGATTTTGAAGGCGGATGTAATGTGCAATTTGCAGTTAGTCCAGATGAAAATGAAGATATTATTGCCATTGAGATAAATCCACGTGTTTCAAGGTCGTCAGCCTTAGCCTCTAAGGCAACGGGATATCCTATTGCAAAAGTAGCGACCAAATTGGCAATTGGCTATACTTTAGATGAGTTGGACAATCAGATTACGAAATCTACTTCAGCATTATTTGAACCGACTTTAGATTATGTAATTGTAAAAATACCACGATGGAACTTTGATAAATTCGAAGGTTCTGATCGTACCTTAGGGCTACAGATGAAATCTGTTGGAGAAGTAATGGGTATAGGACGTTCATTCCAAGAAGCTTTACACAAAGCAACGCAGTCATTAGAGATTAAACGTAATGGTTTAGGTGCAGATGGTAAAGGATATAAGAATTACGAACAAATTATTAGTAAACTAACCATTCCAAGTTGGGATCGTGTTTTTGTAATTTATGATGCTATTCAAATGGGAATTCCATTGAGCAGAATACATGAAATTACTAAAATAGATATGTGGTTTCTTAAACAATATGAGGAATTACATTTCTTAGAGAAAGAAATTTCAAAATATACTATAGCAACGTTATCTAAAGATTTGTTACTTGAAGCAAAACAAAAGGGATTTGCCGACAGACAAATAGCCCACATGTTAGATTGCTATGAAAGTGAAGTTTATAATAAGCGTACAGAACTTAATATTAATAGGGTTTATAAATTAGTAGATACCTGTGCTGCTGAGTTTAAAGCGATGACCCCTTATTATTATTCAACATTTGAGGCAGAAATAGAAAAACCTGATGGCACTCGTTATGTTGAAAATGATAGTATCGTTACCGACAAGAAAAAGATTGTAGTTCTAGGTTCAGGCCCTAACCGAATAGGACAAGGTATAGAGTTTGATTATTGTTGTGTTCACGGTGTTTTGGCAGCTGCGGAATGTGGTTATGAGACTATTATGATTAACTGTAATCCAGAAACGGTATCAACAGATTTTGATACAGCGGATAAACTTTATTTCGAACCAGTTTTTTGGGAGCATATTTATGATATAATTCGTCATGAAAAGCCAGAAGGTGTAATTGTTCAGCTTGGCGGTCAAACCGCACTAAAGTTAGCTGAAAAGTTATCTAAATATGGAATAAAAATTATAGGAACTAGTTTCGAGTCTTTGGATTTAGCCGAAGATAGAGGTAGTTTTTCAAAGCTTTTACAGGATAATGAAATTCCATTCCCTCAATTTGGAGTCGCTGAAACCGCAGAGGAAGCGTTGGCACTTTCAGATGAGTTGGATTTTCCATTATTGGTAAGACCATCTTATGTGCTAGGTGGTCAAGGAATGAAGATTGTAATCAACAAAGAAGAGCTTGAGGAGCATGTAGTGGATTTACTTCGTAAGATTCCAAATAATAAACTCTTACTTGATCATTACCTTGATGGGGCAATAGAAGCTGAAGCCGATGCTATTTGCGATGGTGAAGATGTCTATATCATAGGTATTATGGAGCATATTGAGCCCTGTGGTATTCACTCAGGAGACTCTAATGCTACTTTGCCACCATTTAACTTAGGGGAATTGGTGATGCAGCAAATTAAGGATCATACTAAGAAAATAGCCTTGGCATTAAATACAGTGGGACTTATAAATATTCAATTTGCAATAAAAGATGAAGTGGTTTATATAATTGAAGCAAACCCAAGAGCATCACGTACGGTACCTTTTATTGCAAAAGCATATAAAGAACCTTATGTTAATTATGCTACCAAAGTTATGTTGGGGGAGAAGAAAGTTAAGGATTTTACCTTTAATCCTCAACTGGAAGGTTTTGCTATCAAACAGCCCGTCTTTTCGTTTAATAAGTTTCCTAATGTGAATAAAAACTTAGGTCCAGAAATGAAAAGTACAGGAGAAAGTATTCTCTTTATAGATAGCTTGAAGGATGATGAATTCTATAACCTTTATGCCAGACGTAAAATGTATTTAAGTAAGTAGGTCTAATTATTAGACAATAATTATATATAGGAGGAGAACTAAGATTTATTTTAGTTCTCCTTTTGCATATAGTCTTCTTATTTCTTTCTTATCAAATTTTCCAACACTGGTTTTCGGAACTAAATTTATCGTCACATAATGATCAGGTATTTGATAGTTGGCAAAATCATATGATAAAAATTCTTTAAGTTCAACATCAGAAATAGGCTTTGAGTTATCGGTTAAAACAATAGCCGCCAATGGTCGTTCGGTCCATTTTTTGTCGGGTATGGCTATTACTGCTGCTTCTTTAATTTTAGGGTGTGCCATTAGCGCTGATTCTAACGCAACACTTGAAATCCATTCTCCGCCACTTTTAATTAAATCTTTGGTTCGATCTGTAATTTCCATATATCCATCGGCATCGATAGTGCTTACATCTCCTGTTCTAAACCAACCATCATCTGTAAAATTATCTCTGTTATTGGTCTTAAAGTATGATTTTATGACCCAAGCCCCCTTTACCTGTAATTCTCCCATGGTCTTTCCATCACGAGGTGCAATCTTTCCATCTTCTCCGATAATTCGCATTTCGATACCTGGAAATTCAATACCTTGTTTTGCCCGTATTTTTATTTGCTCCTTTTTAGATAAAGCTTTGTGTTTCCTTTGTAATCTACTTGCAGTACCTAGAGGAGAGGTTTCTGTCATTCCCCATGCTTGAACACCTCTTATGCCAAAATCATTTTCAAAATTCTCAATTAGGCTAACAGATAAAGCTGAACCGCCAACTAAGTATTCTTCTAATGCTAATTTTTCTTTTGGAGGATTATTTTTCATTTCCGCATAAACACCCATCCAAATAGAAGGTACACCATTGGCTTTAGTTATTTTTTCACTTTCTAAAATTCGTATAATCGCTTCAGGTTGTAAATGTAAAGAAGGCATAACCATATCTGAACCTGTTAAAAGGCACATATAAGGAAAACCCCATGCCATAACATGAAATTGAGGGACTATCAAAAGAATTACATCGTCATTACTGTAATTGCCCGCATTTGGGGATGATATTGTCATTGCATGTAAATAGGTAGATCTATGAGAATATAGGACCCCTTTAGGCATACCTGTAGTACCGCTGGTATAACACATGCCACAAGCTTCGTTTTCATTAAGAATTGGCCATTCAGTCGTATCTAATTGTTCCTCAATTAAATCTTCGTAGTAAAGTGTGTTTAAAAGTGTCGTATTAAAATTTTCTGGAGCATTAATAATAATATACTTTTCTACAGTTTCTAACTTTGGCGCTATTTTTTCTAGTAAAGGAACTAAAGTAGCATCAACAAAAATTACTTTGTCTTCCGAATGATTGATGATGAATTCGGTCTGTTGAGAAGACAAACGAATATTAATCGTGTGGCATACGGCGCCGATACCTGGTATGCCATAGTACAGCTCAACATGTTGATAGTGATTCCAAGCAAAGGTTCCTACCATGTCACCCTTTGTAATTCCTAATTTGTATTTTAGTGCATTTGCTAATTGGCACGAGCGTTTTTCAAGTTCATCATAGGTATACTCATGTCGGTCTCCATTGGGTAGGTATGAAATTAATTTTTTATGAGGAAATGCACTTTTTGCATACTTTAAAATAGTAGTTGTGGTAAGTGGATAATCCATTATTAATCCGTTCATATGAAGAGTATTTAAGTTGAGCAAAAGCTTGTCGCTTAAATTTAGTCATTTAATGAAGAGGTTTAATTAAAATTTATTTTCAGCATTTTAGATATCGCAAAGGCGATGATTTAATATTACTCGATTAATTATGAAAATGTAATAGTTAAAGCGGGGTCTATTTATCGGAATAATAACCTGATAATTGCTAGATTAATCTATCCTAGATAGGATTATGAAGTTTAATTGTACCAAACAGCATACCTTTTTCTTCTTAACTCAATAGCTAATTGTTCTTCCATTTTTAAAGCCTCTGCTTTAGATGAAATAGGTCCGATATGATTGTATAAACTACCACGTAGATATAAGCCATATTTATGAACAATTGACGAAGACAGGTTATGTCCTTTTTTGCTTAACGTACCTTTTTTATGTTGTTCAAATCGTTCTTTAGGGTCCTTACTCGTCATGCCCACGTAAAGACATTCTAAAACACCATTAAATTGCGGGTTAGCTTCTCTGTACTTTCTATTTTCAGAATATACCTTTTTTGATAATTCAATTACATAAATCGAATATTTATAATTGGGCATAATCTTTTTAATTTATTGTGATTGCGTTAAGGAAATAATAAACTTTCTGTGTTTTAGTAAAGTTGAAATTAGGTATCAAAATAGGGATTTAAGCCTTTCTACCCGTAAAATGTTCCATCGTTTTGTAAACACCTAAAACATTCCCTGTAAACCAATCAAAAATTGAAATTGGTAATATGGCTTGTGCAAATCGAGTAATTCTATAAATATACCCAGGTATAGAAACCATTTTTTTATTTTTCTCAATTGCCTTTATAATTGTTAAAGCAGTTGTTTCTGGGTCGAGTATGGGGATTTTAGATTTTACGCCATTAAACATTCCGGTATTTATATAATAGGGCATTATTGTAGTAACATTAATATTTTTCTTTAACTGTTCCATTTCCAAACGCAGACTATCAGAAAAACCTATTAGTGACCATTTAGTGGCTACATAAACAGACATTTTAGGGTTAGATAGTAATCCGCCAGAAGATGCTATATTGCAGATGTGACCAGAGTTTCGCAATAACATATTATCTAAGAAAGCATGGGTAATATATATTGGTGCATTCGCATTTATACTTAAAGTATTTGTAATATCAGCTTCTGAATGTTCATGAAAGTAGTTACCAACGATAATACCTGCGTTATTAATTAATAGGTCAATTCCACCAAAAACATTAATAACTTCTTTGGCAGCGATATTAATTTGAGAAATACTAGAAACATCAACTTTCATGGTCGTAAGTTTTCCTAATGAGGAATACTTCAAGTTTAATAACTCTAAATTATCGCTATTAATATCCCAAATGATAATATTTGCACCGCGTTCTATGAGTAATTGGCACATGATTTCACCAATGCCAGATGCTCCACCAGTAACTAATACTATTTTGTCTTTTAGGATTTTCATAATTTGAGCCGATGTATTAAATTTCTTCTACTGTAGATATTCCGTAAGAACAATCTCCCGAGGTCCATTTCCATTCTTCATGAAGTCTAATTTTACCATTTGAAAGCACCTCTGGTGGGGATTCACTTATCCCTGTCATCAGTTCTCCTTCAGTATTGACTTGTTGATAACGCATACTAATATGACCTTCAGAATCTACAATGCCTATTAAATGTCCTTTGAGAATTTTACTTCCTTGGTAATTAGCAGTTATTGTGGAGCCGGATTGCATGTAATAAAAAATAGTTTCTTCAGAGGTTTCTCCATTTATAGAGGTTTGAACTGGTTTAAAATATTTATTATTATAATTCATTAGAGATGAATGAAATATGATGCTTCAAAAAATGAGGTAGTTCGATTATTCTCGTTCTACCTCAATTCCATCTGTAGTGAAGGAGAACGCTTGCGCCCCTAAACCACCAACCATTACCGCTTGAAATAATGGATTTAATTGCTTTTTAGAATACCAATCAATTAAGAAATTAGCACCGCTACCACCCGAATTATCTTGTTGTTCTATAACATAATCAATAGACTCCATTGGTTTGAGGTAGATAGGAGAATCTATATAGCTTCTCACTAAATCGCCTTGGGTATTATAGTAATCAATGGTACTCACGAAAAGGCTATCACGAATACTCGTATTACGAATACTCAATGTAGCTGTTAGCATTGTTCTAGTATCTCTTGTTTGATTGTAAATATCAGAATAGATAGGTACATATACCTGTCTTATCAGTGAGTCTACTGTAGTTGTATTTACTCGCCTGTCAAGCATGTGCTCGTCAAGTATTTCGACAGGTATTTCTTCATTCTTTAAGTCCTTACAGGAACCAAGCAATGATGAGAATATCAACGATAAACAAAAACCAAATATTACAACTGATGATTTATTCAAACTTTAGTTTTTATGCTTCCCATTCCGTATGAAAGATTCCTTCTCTATCTAAACGCTCATAGGTATGTGAACCAAAATAATCACGCTGAGCTTGAATTAGGTTCAGAGGTAATTTACTTGATGTGTACGCATCAAAATACGTAAGTGAATTTGATAAACCTGGAAGCGGAATTCCGTTTTGTGCTCCAAAAGCAACTAACTCTCTAGCGGCACCGACCGAATCTTTTACTTTACTAACAAAATTTGGTGAAAGTAATAGATTTGGTAATGTTGGTTCTGCTTTAAACGCTTCTGTAATATCGGCCAATAAACCAGCACGAATAATGCAACCTGCACGCCATATTTTGGCAATTACCGAAATGTCTAAATTATACCCATATTCTTTAGAAGCATCTGCTAATTGGTGCAGGCCTTGAGAATATGTAATGATAAAAGAGAAATACAACGCCTTTTCAGAAAGTTCTTCCAATTTAGCCTTATCCATATGTGCCACTACTGGTCTATCGTATAGTGCATCTGCTTTTATTCTTTCCTCCTTTAAAGCAGAAAGTTCTCGCATACTAACGGCAACATCTATTGAAGGTACAGGTATACCTAAATCCATTGCGTTTTGACTTGTCCATTTTCCGGTACCTTTTTGTTTTGCTTTATCTAGAATTTGATCCACTAAGCGACCTTTGGTCAGGTCATCTTCTTGTTCAAAAATTTCAGAAGTTATTTCCACTAAAAAGGATTGCAATCTTCCTGAATTCCATTTGGCAAAAGTAGAATGCAACTCATCATTGTTATAATCACCTCCTTTTTTAAGAAGGTCATATATTTCAGAAGTTAATTGCATTAATCCGTACTCAATACCGTTATGAACCATTTTTACGTAGTTGCCTGCAGATTTTGGCCCCAAATAAGCAACACATGGTTCTCCTTCATATTTTGCGGCAACGGCTTCAAAAATAGGTTTAATATGTTCATATGCTGATTTTGAACCACCGGGCATAATACTTGGACCTTTACGAGCGCCTTTTGCACCACCTGAAACACCAGCGCCAAAAAAATTAATTGCTCTATTTTGTAATTCACTCTCTCTGCGATCAGTATCGGTAAAGAAAGAATTTCCACCATCAATAATTATATCTCCTTTATCAATATATGGAAGTAATGATTCAATAACTGAATCAACGATTTTACCAGCGGGTACCAGCAACATAATTTTACGAGGTTGCTTTAAATTTTTAACAAAGGTTTTAATGTTTGTTGAGGCATCAACTTTTTCTAAATCTCCACCTTCAGTTTTCAAAGAATTTACTTTTTCATCATCTAAATCATATCCATAAGCAGAAAATCCATTATCTGCCACATTAAGGATAAAATTACGGCCCATTACCCCAAGACCTACTAAACCAAAATCATACATAAATTCAATGTTTTAAAATTAAAATACATAATTGCCGCACCTTCATTTTATTAAATTTCGACGACTTAATGCAAATCAAAAATAATTTAAAATATTGACTTTATTTCTAAATTCCATTCCAAAAGAAGGGTATAATGGCTTTCTTTTTAAGATATTTGAAGAATAAAGTTTAGAGAGGGTTTATGAAGAAAACAGATAATCAAATGCTCATTATTTTTGGAGCATCTGGAGATTTAACAGCGAGAAAATTAATACCTGCTATATTTAATTTATATAAGGGTAATCATCTACCTGAAAATTTTGTCGTATTGGGAGTTAGTAGAAGTGATTTAGGTGACTTGAAATTCCGTAATAAGGTGGTTTTGGAAAGTCCATATTTTGAGGAAGACCGTAAGTTAAATGACGAAGAATTTTTTCAAAATTTTGCTGATAAATTATTTTATGAAGATTTAGGGTCTGATTACGATACTTCTTACGAACGTTTAGAAAAGCGTATTAGTGATCTTGACCAAAAATATGGTACAGATGGCAATCATATTTTTTACTTATCTACACCACCTAGCTTATATGAGCCAATAGCAAAAAACTTGTCGGAGTATGGATTGAATGATGAATCTAAAGGGTGGAGAAGATTAATTGTTGAAAAACCATTTGGTTATGGTTTAAAGTCTGCTAAAGAATTAAATGATGGTCTTCATACTTATTTTAAAGAAGGCCAAATATTTAGAATAGATCATTATTTAGGTAAAGAAACAGTACAAAATCTACTAGTTACTCGTTTTGCCAATAGTATTTTTGAACCACTTTGGAATAGAAATTATATTCATCACGTAGAAATTACCAATGCAGAAAGTGTTGGTGTTGAGAAAAGAGGCGGATATTATGATAAATCTGGCGCATTGAGAGATATGTTTCAAAGTCATTTATTGCAGATTGTAGCACTAATAGTAATGGAGCCACCATTAAGTGCAGATGCAGAGGAGATACGAAATGAAAAGCTTAAAGCATTGAAGTCTCTTAAAATAATGACTGATGAAGAAACGCTTTACAATAACACGATTAGAGCGCAATATGTTGCATCTAAAATTGATGATAAAGAAGTAAAAGGATATAGGGAAGAGGACGGAGTTGATAAAAATTCAAAAACGGAAACATTCGCCGCTATAAAATTCTTTGTAGATAACTGGCGTTGGGCAGATGTGCCTTTCTATGTAAGAACGGCAAAACGTATGCCCACTAAAGTAACCGAAGTGGTTATTCATTTTAAAACACCACACCATCAGATTTTCAAAGAATCAAGCATGAGTAATAAGGATAACAAATTGATTATTCGTATTCAACCAAATGAAGGAATATTGATAAAATTTGGTGTTAAAGTACCAGGTCAAGGTTTTGAAGTAGAGCGTGCTAATATGGATTTTTATTATTCAAGTTTAACAGAAACACGTGTTATGGAAGCATACGAGCGTCTTTTACTTGATGCTATGCAAGGCGATGCAACTTTATATGCAAGGGCAGATGAGGTTGAAGCGGCATGGGCATTTGTTGACCCAATTTTAGATTACTGGGAAAATGGAAAGGATGTTAAAATGTATGGGTATGCTGCTGGTGTATGGGGGCCTGAGAATGCAAATGAACTAATTGATGGTGTTGCTGAATGGCGTAACCCAAGTGAGAATTTATCAGATGATCCTGGGTTCTGTGTTATTTGTTAAGTTTAAAAAATAATCAATTTACATTCTTAAAAAATGGAAGTAAAAGTATATCAGAATAAGGGTAGGGTTGCAGAGGAATTTTCAAGGTTTTTGATTGAGAAATCATCGAATAAAAACGCATTTCATATAGCTTTGTCGGGTGGAAGTACTCCTAAAATTGTATTTGACGTTTTAGTTGAGGAATTCTCAAATGATGTTAACTGGAGTGCTATTCATTTGTATTGGGGAGACGAACGTTGCGTTGCGCCAGATGATGATGAAAGTAATTATAGAATGACGGTAGAGCATCTTATATCTAAGGTTGATATACCAGAAGAAAATATTCATCGCATTAAAGGGGAGAATGATCCTAAATTGGAAGCTAAGCGTTACGGAGAACTACTAGAAGCGGAATTGCCGAAAGAATTAAGTTTGCCTCAGTTCGATATGGTTATATTGGGTATGGGCGATGATGGGCATACCGCATCAATTTTTCCTCATGAATTGAATTTATGGAAATCACCTGATAACTGCGAGGTGGCCATTCACCCAGAGTCAGGTCAACGAAGAGTTTCACTAACTGGCAGAATTATTAACAATGCAAAAACGGTTGCCTTCTTGGTTACGGGTGAAAGCAAAGCGGAAAAGGTAAGAATCATACTAGACAGGGAAGAAGGGTATTTGAAATACCCTGCAAGCCATGTGTCTCCAAAAACAAAAGATTTAATTTGGTTTTTAGATGCGGCAGCCGCTGAACAAATTACTTCAAATCAATCTTAATGTTTTCACTTTCTAATTCGAGAATATAATCATTAGAAATAAAAGTTTTGGATTCGAATTTAGTATCGCGCTCTTGAGCTTCTAATTTTCTATACTTACTTCGGGCAAAACGTCGAACCCCTTGATCATCGGTTACGATTAAACCGGGTATTGGAACATTTTTACCGTCAGGCCCTTTGGCAACCATGGTAAAGTAAGAAGAATTACAATGTTTTCTTGTGCCCGATGTAATGTTTTCAGACTCTACACGAACACCAACAACCATAGAGGTACGTCCAGTATAGTTTATGCTGGCTTTTAAGGTAACCAACTCTCCAACTTCGATAGGGTTTAGAAAATTTACTCGGTTTACGGAAGCGGTAACACAATATTGTTGTGAATGCTTAGAAGCGCAGGCAAATGCAATTTGGTCCATAAGGCTTAAAATATGTCCGCCATGAACTTTACCACCAAAATTAGAATGGGAGGGAAGCATTAACTCTGTTATTGAAACTTTTGATTCTCTTGCCCCTTTAAATTTTTCCATGTACTTGTGCTTTTAACCGATTGAAAAACAATTCTGATTTTACTTAATTTCTAAAATGCGGAGACTTTTCTGCTTTTACCGCAGTAATAAAATATTTGGTATCACCAAGCCAAAAGAATGTAGCGTATCGTTCGGTATAATTTACCTTAACATATTGCCCTTGATATTCTTTTAGTTTTTCTATCACATCTTTGTCTTTATCCAATACGGAGAATGCAAATATTTGAGCACCAGAAATACCTTGGCTAATTTCACCTTCCCAAGTTTTAGCTATCACCCCTTTATGGGTTAATTTAATTAACTCTCCAGAGCGTACTCCTTCACTAAAAGAGACGAAGTATATAAAAGCATAATAAATGCCTCCTATAAGCAGAAAGCCTAATAAAAGTAATGATATAATCTTTTTCATAATTTGGTTATTCTATGTTCAATGGAATATGAATCATCATTTAAAATGATGGGGTCAATATATTGACGAATATTCATTTATACTAATAAACGTTTAAGATGTTATATGGTATTTATGAAAGTATTTTTTAAAGTTTTAATTTAGGTTCTTCTTCATAATCCTCATCTTCTTTAGCGCGTTTTAATAAAGTTTCTGGAATAGATTTTTTTGCCTTAGCTCCCATCTTTTTTAATTTTTCAATACTATTTACAATATTGCCTCGACCATCGACCAGTTTGTTCATGGCTCCTCTATATTCTCCTTTGGCTTCATCCATTTTTTTTCCAACCTTCATTAAATCGCTTACAAATCCTTCAAACTTATCATAAAGTGCGCCAGCCTGTCTTGCAATTTCAATCGCATTTCGTTGTTGTTTTTCATTATTCCACATACTATCAATAGTACGTAGTGTAGCTAAAAGCGTGGATGGTGTAACAATAATGATGTTTTGTTCAAAGGCTTTGTTATACAATGAGTTATCATGATTTATAGCAATTGCAAATGCAGGCTCTATAGGAACGAATAACAAAACAAAATCGGGACTCTCCATTTCATAAAGATCCTCATACTTTTTTGCAGATAACTGGTCAACATGCCTTCTTAATGAATTGATGTGGTCTTTTAGGAATTTATCTCGATTTTCTTCATCGGCATTTACATAGCGCTCGTAATCGGTTAAAGATACTTTTGAATCCACTATCATTTTCTTTCCATCGGGCAGATTGATAATGACATCGGGAAGCACACGACTTCCATCAGCTCTAGTAAAGCTTTGTTGTACTGTGTATTCACGGTCTTTCTCTAATCCCGATTTTTCTAAAACACGTTCTAAAACCAATTCGCCCCAATTTCCTTGCATTTTACTATTACCTTTTAAGGCTTTGGTTAAATTTTCTGCCTCTTGGGTAATCTTTAAATTTTGAGACTGAAGATTCATGAGTTGCTCTCTTAGGGCTGAATGAATACTTATATTTTCTTTCTGACTAGCTTCCACTTTCTTTTCAAAAAGTTGAATTTTATCGTTTAGTGGAGTAAGAATATCTTTAATGTTCTTTTCATTTCGCTCTGTAAATTTTAAACTTTTTTCTTCTAGAATTTTATTGGCTAAGTTTTCAAACTCCTTTGTGAACTTTTCCTGTAGTTTTTCAACCTCTTCTTTCTGTTCTCGATTTTTATCGTGTAAGTGCTCCATATCAGCTTGCGCTCGTACAATTCTATTGCCAAGTTGTTCTTTTTCTGATTGAAGCATGAGTCTATTTTGCTCTGTCTCTTTTAACCGTTCTTGTAAATCAGATAAATTAGTATGCATTAGTTGTTCACGTTCCTTTAAAGCACTTATGTTAGATTTTGTTTTTAGTAGCTGTATGTAATTTCCAAGGATATATCCAATGGCTAGGCATAGGATTCCAATGAGGAAGTAGATATAAATTTCGTTCATGAGTATTGTAATGTGATAAGGTAAAGATACTGGATCGCCAATTGAAATTTAAAATGCCTTTCCAGATTTAATAATCATAGAAATGATAATGAAAAATACCACAGAGATATAGCTTTAGCTTTTAATTTTAAAAGAACCAGAGCTGGCATCAAATAAAATCATATCCGTAGGAAATAGTGTTTCAAAATTTTTATGTTCAATAAGCTTACAGGGTTCTTCAAAAGGATTGGTTTGCCCGTCTAAAATCAACATTTTATCACATAATTGTATAGTCAATTCAATTTCATGACTGGTGAACAGAATTGTTTTTTTGGTTTTATGTGCTATCGATTTTAAGAGTTTTAATATTTGCACTTTATGGTACAGGTCTAAATGAGTTGTTGGCTCATCTAAAAGTATAATACTGGTATCTTGAACCAATGCTCTGGCAATCATAACGCGTTGTAATTGTCCGTCACTCAATTCATAGCATTTCTTGTTCAGAAATGGTTCTAACTCCAATAAAGAAACACTCTTAGTAATGAAGGCAATGTCATCGGCAGATAATTTTCCTAGCCAATTGGTATATGGCTGTCTGCCTAAAGCCAGTAACTCTTTAACAGACATGTTTTTAGAAGCAATAGGTTCTGTAAGTACAACGCTAACCTTTTTGGCTAAATCTAAGGTATGGATTGAAGCTAGTTCTTTTCCTTCAATTTGTATGGTGCCAGATATCTTAGGTTGAAATCCGCTTATAGTTCGTAGCAGCGTAGATTTACCAATACCATTGATGCCAACAATAGCTACAAGTTCCCCTTTTATTAAGTCAAATGAAATATTATTGGCAATGACTTTCTTATCATATCCAACAGATAAATCAATGATATTAAGTACGCTATTTTGTTTTTTGTGTTTGATAACTTTATATAGTTTGGATTAAAACATCATTTTCTTTTTGCGCACCAATAGCCATATAACCACGGGCGCTCCAAAAATACTAGTTATCGCATTGATGGGAAGTACACTCATTGAGCCAGGCAGTTGGGCTATAGTATCACAAATCAACATTAATATAGCGCCACAACTAAGAACTGCAGGTATCAAAATCTTATGATCGGTCGTATGAAATAGTTGTCTAGTTACATGGGGCACAGCTAATCCTATAAAAGCTATAGGCCCTGCAAATGCGGTAATGCAACCTGCTAAAAGACCTGTCGCTATTATAATAGTATAGCGCGATTTTTTTAATTGAATTCCTAAACTCTTAGCGTAATTTTCACCAAGTAAATAAGCATTAAGCGACTTAATTGAAAATATGCTTAATATAATTCCAAAAAAAGTACAGAAGCATAGAATCGCTAACTGGGTCCAAGAAAGATTACCTAAACTTCCAAAGGACCAATAAACGTATTGTTGTAGTTTTTCAGCTTTTGTAAAATATGAAAGTACACTTACAATAGCTGCGGTAATACTACCGAACATTAAACCTATAATTAAGAGTGCCATGGTATCCTTTACTCTAACCGCCACAGTTAAAACGGCAAGTAATACTAAAAAACTCCCGACACTTGATGCGATAGCCAAAGCAATATCATTAAAAGCGGAAAATGTAATAAACCCCGAAAATAGGGAAGAACCCATAATCAATATTGCAGCACCTAAACTCGCACCTGAACTGATACCCAAAACATAGGGGCCAGCTAACGGATTCCTAAATAGAGTTTGCATAAGCAGGCCACTTAAAGAGAGTCCACTACCAACTAAAATAGCGGTTAAAGCTTTTGGTATTCTGTAATTCCATATGATATAGGAATTTGAAGATTGATTGGTATCAGAACCTAAAATAACCTTTAAAGTATCAATAAAGGATATACTTACGGACCCAAGACTTATATTTATGCATAGGCAAACTAGTAACCCGATTAGCAGCAGCAAAAAATGAATGGCGTATGTGGGGTGTTTGGACAATTAAAGTAAGGGTTTAAAAAAGAAGGGTTCATAGTTTGGTAATAAACCAGGATGCAAAATATGAATTAAATCTTTTAATACGAGATCGGGTCTTTGCGGTGCTAGTTCGTAATATAGTGTGCCACCAGTATCGCCCATGGTGTTGGCAGTGGTAAATATCTTTCTTTTTTTGTAGGCATCGAACTGTAAATAATGTTTACTTGATAATTCCATTTCCTGGTAAGAATTGAATTGAGCAGGACCAATCCAATATTCAGCATTTTTGGCTACGTTTAAAACACTTTCCCAACTTAAAGATAAACTTCCATTTTCATGGTTGTCATTCCAAAGATATTCTGCATTGGCATCTTTTAGAAAATTTGCTGCCCAGCTCTTACCACCAGGTAAGTACCAAACATCTTTATAAAGCGCACCACTAAGTACTGTTGGTTTTACTTTTATAGTTGCAGCCAATTCTTTAGCATTTAAATATGACTCTTTTATGTTTTCAAAAAAAGTATTCGCTTCCTCTACTTTGTCGAAAAAAGGAGCAAAGAATTTTATCCATTCTGCTTTTCCTAAAGGAGTTTCTTCTACCCAATCACCATTATAAATAACAGGTATGTTAGAACGTTGAATCGTTTCATAAGCACTATTTCCGCCATTAATTGTAAAACCAATTACCATTTTAGGTTGTAATGCTAAAACGGCTTCGGTGTTTAGGCTTTCGTTGACACCTAATTCTTTTATTTGCCCATTTTCAATACGTGCTCTGGCTGCCTTTGATGAAATAAACTTGGTCTCTGGAAATCCAATAAGCTTATCTAATACACCTAATTCTTCTAAAGCGGGTATATGTGTTGTAGAAGTCACCACCACATTTTCTACCGGTACCGTAATAATGGCATCGAACTCATCTATGTTTAAGGTTATTAGTGCTTGTTTTTCTTTAGGAATCAAAGCATAGGTGTAAGTTGCCTCTGCATTCGGCCAAGGTGCCAAGACTTTAATTATGGTTATGCCTGATGTTTTCTTTTCTATGGTAAACCCTTTCGCGTAGGTTATCGAAGAACTATTGCTGGGTGTTTTTAATAGTGATGACTCCTTTTTTTGTTCTTTGCATCCGCATAAAAAAAGTAAGAAACTTAAAAAGAGTAGGTGTTTAATCATCTTTGATTTACTTCTATTTTTCAAAAGTAGTATTATAAAAGTTTACTAAGAAAGATTAAACAAAATGTTTATTTTCGCCGTGAATTTTGGTTTTCGCTGCTTATGGCAGTGAAATTAAAAGGGAATCCGGTGTAAATCCGGAACTGTTCCCGCAACTGTAAGTTTATGTCAACTAATCTATTGGCGAATAGATATCAATTGGCACTTCTGTAAAGAAGATGTTATTTTCTTCATAGCCACTTTGTCAACTGAACCGGTTCAGAATACATGGGAAGGCAAAATAACATAAAACGAGTCAGGAGACCTGCCTTATTCAAACAACAATGTTAAACTTTCGGGATAAAGGTTTGCGTATGGGTACAGACATACTACGCTCCCGTTTATGAATATAAACGAATGAAAAATTATTTTTTGTGGCCAACGGTCACGGTATTGCTATGCGCCAAAGTTGGGGCACAAGAAAAACAAGATTCCATTAATACATTACAGTTAGACGAGGTTGTCGTTAGTGATTCACGGTTTGAACTAAAGCGTGAAAACTCTGGTAAGACGGTCATTTCTATTTCTAAAAAAGAATTGGAACAGAACCAAGGTCGCACTGTAGCAGAAATTATTAATACTAAAAGCGGAATTGAGATAAACGGTACCAGAAGTTATGCTGGGCAGAACTTATCTACCTACGTTAGAGGAGGTAACAATCGTCAAGTTTTAGTAATTATAGATGGTATTCAAGTTTCTGACCCATCTGGTACCAGTGCAGATTATGATCTTAGACTTTTGAATACATCACAAATAGAAAGCATTGAAATTTTAAAAGGAGCGGCAAGTACACTTTACGGTAATTCCGCTGCAACAGCGGTAATTAACATAACTACCAAAAAAGTTAAAAAAGTGGGTTTTTCTCTAGATTTACTTTCTAGTATGGGTACCAACCAATCTCAGGATGACCAAAATTATAATATCTCTGATTTTTCAAACACGGTGAACCTTAATGCTAAGAAGGGGAAGATAACATTTTTGGCTTCCGGAGGTCATCAGTTTACAGATGGATTATCTGCAGCTGTAGGTACTGAATCAGATGCATTGTCACGAATAGATGGAAATGTAAAGCTGGGTTATCAAATTTCTAAACGTTTTGACATAACCGCTTCTGCATATTATAATAAGTTGAATAGTGATTATGATAACGGATTTCCAATAGAAGATGCCGATTTTTCATTTACTAGTGAACAGTCACGATTTTCATTAGCTTCTAAGTATAGTTATGAGAAGGGTAGTATACATGTCAATACAGCATTCAATCAAATAGATAGATTTTTTATTTCTAGTTTTCCTGCTGCTTACAATTCTCGTTCTTATGTATTAGACGTTTTTAATAAATATACTTTTGCAGAAAAAATTTACACGATAGTTGGTTTAAATTATATTGATAATCAAACACTTTTTTTAGAAGAGCGGAGTTCTAACACTGTGGATCCATATTTTAATATCGTATATGTTGGTGATAGCGGTATTAACTTGAATGCGGGTGTGCGCTTAAATAATCACAGTACGTATGGTTCAAATTTTATCTATAACGTTAATCCATCCTATAGAATAAATGTTAATTCTGGGTATTTAAAGTTTATAGGTTCATATTCTACTTCATATATAGCGCCGAATTTATCGCAATTATATGGACCATTTGGGGCTAATCAAGATTTGAACCCTGAGGAGGATACTACTATAGAGGGCGGTTTAGAATTTAAATTATCAGATAAGTTTACAATTAATGCCGTTTATTTTAATAGGGCAGAAGAAGATAGAATCGAATATGTAACTATTGATCCAAATACATTTGAAAGTCAATATCGTAATTCAGTAAGTACAGTTCATTTTAATGGTTTAGAGGTAGGCTTTAGCTCTAAACCTGTTAAAGGTTTTACATTTGACGCTAACTATACGCTAACAAATTCTAAAGAAGGCTTGGCACTAAGAGTTCCAAAAAATAAAGCCAATGTGAGTTTAGGATACCATATTGGAGTTAAAACCTATCTAGGACTTACCTACCAATATATATCTGACCGAACAGATACTGATTTTGCCACATTCTCAGCAATTACTTTAGATAGTTTTAGTCTAGCTAACCTACAATTGAAACATGATTTTTCGAATAGATTTGGAGCCTTTTTTGCCGTTGACAATATCCTGAACGAAAAATATATAGAACTAGTAGATTACACTACCAAAGGAAGAAATGTAAGACTAGGATTTAAATTGAGTTTATAACAAAAAAAGGACAGCTATTTGGCTGTCCTTTTTACATTTTTTCTTTTGTCTAAAATTCTACTAATAGACCGTATCATCAATCATTTTATCATTGATTGGATTGCCAACTTTAGAGCTTATAAAAACATCTAATGGGTTTAAAACAGTAAAATCCCGTTTTCCTGTTTGTCCCGTAATGGCTTCTATAGCCTTAGCTAATAATGGTTCGTTCTGTTCCCCTAAAATACCAAGGTTTCCATAATCTTCCTTCAAAAAGATATCTGGCTGTAAACCGTTCGTAAAATCATAAAAACCATCGGCATTTTCATTTCTACCAATTAAGGGTTGTATGGCCCATTGATTATTTGGGTTAATTTTATTTACTCTAGAAGGTGTGTATAAGTATGAGTTATCTCGATCATCGACCAAAGTAGTCGAAAACTCGTTTTTGCCTCTCGTTACATCTCCTATTTGAATAACATCGATATATGGTTCTAAGCTATTGATCAATAATTCGCTAGCGGACGCAGAACTAGATGAAGTAAGCACGTATAATTTAGAAAAGCCTAAAGAATTAATTGTTTTCCCATTAACCTTATCTGCAAAATAAACTTCTAATTGGTCATCGTTAAATTGATTTTGAAGTTTATCATTATATCTTTTTCTTAAAAATACCTCTGATGTATTTGTGCCATAAATCATACTAGCCAGTAAACGCGTAGTATTTACCGAACCACCAGGGTTATAGCGTAAGTCCATTACCAAATTCGTTATTCCGGCAAATTTTAATGCTTCAATGGCAGCATAAAGGTCATCGTCATATTCATTTGTAAATTGGTTATACATAATGTAACCTATATTCTCACCACCAATTATAAAGGACTTGGAAATTAAAACTGGGTTTTCAGCAAGAGCTTCTTCTTTGGTAAGTGTTATCTCTTCTTCATTGGGTACAACATTACCGTTAACAAAATCTGCCATATTTAGGGTATACGAATTACTTCCTGTAAAAAGGAGTTTCTCGTAATTTGACAATGTTAAAGTTTGCCCGTCAACACCAGTAAACAAATCTCCTCGCAGAATAGCTGCGGTAGCAGCATTTGAATTGGGTATGATGTATCGAACAATACCAAATAATTCTTCGCTGTCCTGAAAACGAACTAGACCGAATTCGAGGCCATTACTTTTAGATATACCGGCTAAAGAGTTCGTAAGTTCGCGATAATCTTCATTATAAAAACTAAAACGATCTTCTATATACTGCAGTTTATTTTCAAAAAAAGTAGCAGGGTTATCTTCTGAATCTAAGAAAGCAGTGTACTCAGCTCTACCTTCTTTGGTATTTACAAAACGATTATCGCCCAAATCATCTACGTTGGCTTGCCAGAAATACCAAAAGTTCATGGCTTTCCACATGAAATCTTGAACTTCTACATCAGCAGAACCATCGGGGTCAAGGGTTTTGTTTAAGGTCAAATCCTCATCCTTGGAACAGGAAAAAAAAACCGCTATAACAAGTAATACTAAAAACTTCTTCATAAGTAGGGAAACTAAAATCTTTGAATTTTATTTCTTTTGAGTAAGTGAAAATTTTGAGGAAGGAATACTGTTGTTTAATAGTAATGTAGCATTTCTAGGATCATGTAATTTAGAACTCGAAATTACACGTGCAGGTATCATGACATCGAAACTTCTTTTAGCTCCTATACCCGTAATTTCTTGAATTGCTCTTGCCAGAAGAGGTTCGTTAGCATCACCAAGTACGCCTAAATTGGTGATATCTTCATCAAGTTCAATATCAGGAATTAATCCGTCTGCATAATCTGAAAAGCCTGCACTATTTTCAACTCTACTAATAATAGGTTGAAGGCCCCATTGCACATTTGGATTAATATTATTCACCCTTGTTTCATCATAAACATTTCCCCCTTCTGGATCATCAACAAATAATACAGAACCTTGATTTTTACCGACTGTAGTGGTGCCAATATGAACAACATCGATATAAGGCTCTAAACCTACCATTACCAATTCACTAGCTGATGCCGAACCTGAAGTAGCGATTATATACACTTGACTTAGGTTTAATGTATTTAAAGCAGCGTTCGAATTACCATAGATAGTACCGGTTGTGCTTACAAAATAATTGTCGGTTGAACTACTGTCGAATTCTGCTTGTAATTTTGCATTATAAACGGTTCTAAAAAGTAAATCGGAAGTATTTGTACCTTTAATTAAACTAGCTAATACAGAAGCAGTAGAACCTCTACCTCCTAAGTTGTATCGAAGATCCAAAACCAAATCGGTTACACCTTGAGACATAAAATCGGCAAAAATTGCGTTCATGGCATCTTCAGAGCCAGGTACAAATTGATTGTACATGAAATAACCAATTTTTTTATCACCCGAGGTAATAACTTCAGTCACATAAATAGGGTCTTCTTGTAAACCTTCTTGTTTGGTTAAAGTAACCTCCTTGTCAATTGGGGTTATCGTATTTTCAGTTATTTCGGCCATATTTAAGGTGTACGTGTCGTTGTCTCCAAATAACAGGTCTATAAAATTAGTTCGATTTAAACGCGTTCCATTAACTCCAATAAATACATCTCCTCTTTTAATATCTTTATTAGATGCGTCAGAACCTTTAATAATATATTCCACATAACCCAAAACATCATCAGTGTTACCTATTAATGATAGTCCAAATTGCAGGCCATTACTTTTAGATACACCTGCAGAGCTATTTACTAAATCTGTATAATCATCGCTATAGAAAGTGAATCTATCTTCAGAATAAAGCAATTTATTCTCTAAAAAATCAACTGGTTCTGGGTTGGCGGTAAGAAATTCTTCATAACCGGCTTGAGTATCAAAACGGTCATCTGCCAAATCTGGCACATCACCTTGCCAAAAATAATAGAGGTTTAAAGTTTGCCAAAAAAAGTTTTGAACTTCAATGTCAACTTCAACTGGAGTCTCTTCTTCAGGAGCTTCGATTACTTCTTCTTCAAGTACAGGATCATCATCATTTTTATTACAAGAAATAACAACAAAGCCTAAGCATAGGACGGACAAGAAAAATTTTTTCATAGTTTTTTTAATTTTTATTTATAGCAATAAACGTTCCAATTTATAAAGTACTCATACGAATGAAATAATATGCGTCCTATTAAATACGGATATATTTACTGTAAGGATGTTAAATTTAGCAACAACCAAACAAATTAAAAATTAATTGTAACAAAAATCGTTCAACTTCGTCTTCTTTTTGTAAGCCTGTTAGCAAGCGTACAAACAGCCAAACAAAAATGAAACAAACAGAGTTTTTAAATATTGTATTACCGTTTAAGGACAAGTTGTTCCGCATGGCCAAAAGGTTATTGGTTTCAACGGAGGAAGCTGAAGATGCCACGCAAGAGATTCTTATAAAGTTATGGGATAAGAAGAATAAAATGGAGACCTATAATAATGTAGAAGCGTTTGCGATGACCATGACTAAAAATTTCTGTCTGGACAGATTGAAATCGAAACAAGCAGGTAATTTAAAATTGGTTCATAGTAATTATACCGATTCTAGTACGTCACTACAAAGTGAGTTAGAAGCTAAAGACAGTATAAGTTGGGTAGAACGGATTATGGCTGAATTACCAGAGCAACAAAAAATGGTATTACAATTGCGAGATGTAGAGCAGTATGAATACGAAGAAATAGAAAAATTATTGGATATGAAACCTACAGCTATACGGGTAGCCTTGTCCAGAGCACGAAAAACCGTACGGGAAAAATTAATGGAAAAGCACAATTATGGAATTGCATAACATAGAAAAATTAATAGAGAAATATTTTGAGGCTACCACCACGGTTGCAGAAGAAGAAACACTACGGGAGTATTTTTCAAAAGAGAGTGTTGCACCTCATTTAGAACAACATGCACCTTTGTTCAATTATTTCACCAAAGCAAAGGAAGAAAGCTTTACCAAACAGGTCCCATTAAAACCTAGAATAAATTATTTGAAATGGGTTTCTGTAGCAGCAATAGCAGTCTTTATGGTTGGGTTGTATATGTATCAACCAACACCGGCCCCAGTTACTTTAGCAGACGAGTATACACAAGAAGAAATAGAGTCTGCACAAGAGGCATTTGCCTTATTGGCAATGAATTTTAATAAAGGTACTGAGCAACTGTATCATTTAGAAGAATTCGAAAAAACAACAAATAAATTTTTAACGAAAAAATAATTAAAATGAAAAAGATAGTACTATTAACAATGTTGGTTTTGGCTCCGATTATTTCAAGAGCTCAAGATATTTTCGATAAATACGAAGATAATGACAAGGTAACCTTTGTTGCCATGCAACCTAAGATGTTTCAGATGTTAGGTAAAATGAGTGTAAGCTCAGATGATCCAGAAGCAAAAGAGTTTTTTGAACTCGTAAATTCCATTACAAGTTTTAAAGTCATTACGACCGATGACGCGGCTATTTCTAAAGATGTTGATAGTTGGGTGACCAATCGCTTAAAAAGTTCATCATTTGAAGAATTAATGCGAGTTAGGGATGGTGGTTCTAATGTAAAATTTTATGTAAAGGAAGGTAAAGACAGTGATCATGTTAAAGAGCTTTTAATGTTCGTAACCGGTATGAAAGATATGGATATCGATATTAATGGTAAGAAATTAGAAACAGTTTTACTATCCTTAACAGGAGATATCAATTTACGATCGGTATCTAAATTGACCGATAAAATGGATTTACCAGGAGGTGACCAATTAGGGAAAGCATCGAAAAAGGGGAATTAAATAATAATCAATAAGCGTTAATCCCCAATTAAATTAGCGCTTTTGATAAACAAGTATTCATCAATTCATCAATCACTTTTATCCTAAAATAGGATAGAGGCACTAAAAACAGCAATCATGAAAAAAGTAGCAGTAGTATTTTTAATGGCAATATTACCCGCATTGGGTTTCTCACAATCTGTATTCGATAAGTATGAGGAAATGGATAATGTAGGTTCGGTAATCGTGAACAAAGGTATGATAGACTTAGTCTCTAAATTAGGAGGAATGAGTGATGATGCCGAAGCGAAGGAATTTATGGAGGTAGCGAGCGGACTTAAAAATATAAAAGTTTTTATGACCGAAGACGCATCGGTTTCGGCAGATATGTCCGCAACGGTTAAAAAGTATCTTAAGTCTTCGAAATTAGAAGAATTAATGCGTGTAAAGGACAAAGATGTAAATGTTAAGTTCTATGTTAGAGATGGTTCAAAAAAGAATCATGTTACGGAATTATTAATGTTTGTCTCCGGATTGGATAATGTTGAAATAGGCGATCATGGTAGAAAACTGGAAACTGTATTGGTCAGCCTAACTGGTGATATCGATTTAAATAAAATTGGGTCGATTACGAACAAAATGAATTTACCTAAAGATTTGAATAAAGCTTCGGGTAAGTAAATTAATTATAGAAAAGGACCTTTCGATAAACCGTAAGGTTCTTTTCTTCAATTTTTAAAAAAAGCATTATGAAAAAAGTTTATTGGGTTATTGTTATGGTAATAAGTCTTACCATTTCATCCTGCTCTTCAGAACAAAGTTTGCAACAGTATTTTATTGCTAGTGCTGAGAACCCGAATTTTATGTCGTTCGATTTACCTTCTAGTCTTTTGAATTTAGAAAAGGCAGAATTGAGTGAAGCTCAAAAAAAGGCGGCTACTTCTCTTAAGAAGTTAAACATACTAGCTTTTCAAAAAAAAGATAATAACACTGCTGATTATGAAGTGCAAAAGGCAGCCATTAAGACTATTTTAAAGAGTTCAGATTTTAGTGAATTAATGAAGATGAATACATCTTTTGGAAAAGCTACTATACAATTAAAAGGAGACGATGATACCATAGATGAAATTGTAATCTATGGAGATAATGACGAAAAAGGATTAATTCTGGTTCGTGTTTTGGGAGATGATATGAACCCCGCAAGTTTTGTGCAATTGATTCAAGCTATGGAAAAATCTGATTTTAACGGTAAAGGCCTAGAACAACTTGGTAATCTAATAAAAGGCTGATTATTAATTATATTAGATTTAAATTCAACCTGTTACGAATAAGTAATAGGTTTTTTTTCGCTTTAAATTGTGGTTTAAATGCTTTTTTATACGGACCTTTTTAAAAAGAAGATGTCATATGATTATGGACAATTAAATAACAATCTAAACAAAAAAACTATTTAGATTGGAAGACGCACAAGTTTGGATTGACAAAGGAATTGGTTTACATATGGAGTAAGGGCCAAAAATAGTATTCGTAATTTTAATATACATCATCGGTTCTTTGGTTATTAAGAAGTTGGTGGGTGTTGCCAGTAAATGTATGTCAAAACAAGAATATGACGAATCACGTTTGAAGTTCTTATTAAGTTAAATAAAATGGGCATGTACTATCTTTCTTATTATCACTGTTATTTCAACTTTAGGTGTTGAGACTACAAGTTTTACTGCTCTAATAGCCGCTGCTGGTTTAGCTTTACAAGAATCACTATCAAATTTCGCAGGTGGTGTTTTACTTATTATTTTTAAACCTTATAAAATTGGAGATTTAATTGAAGCACAAGGTATTTTAGGTAATGTAAAGGAAATTGAAATCTTTACAACTAAGTTAATTACCCCTCAAAATAGATTGGCTATCATTCCTAATGGTGCGATGGCAAATGGAAACATCATTAACTATACTGCAAGAAGGTAAAATGAGAGTTGATACCACAGCTGGTGTAAGCTATGATTCTGATTTTCAAAAAACTAAAGGTGCTTTATTAGCTATGTTAGTGGCAAACCCTAAAGTGTTAAAGGATCCAGCCCCATCGGTTAACGTATCTGAATTAGCAGATAGTTCTGTGAACCTAGCAGTACGCCCTTTTTGTAAGCCAGAAGATTATTGGGATGTATATTTTGCAACTATAGAAGAAACTAAGTAAGCATTGGATAGTGCAGGTATTGAAATTCCTTATTCACACGAAGTTCAAATTATTAAGTAATAATAATAATAGGAGGAAAAAAGACCACCAGAAGGTGGTCTTTTTATTTAATCAATTTTTGAAATTAGTATTCTACTATTATTATATTCCAGTATAATTACTTGGAGATATTTGCTTGAGTTCTTTTTTGATAGCATCGGAAACTTCTAAGGTGTCAATGAAATTGGCAATAGAATCTTTATTGATTTTTTCATTTGTACGCGTAAGTCCTTTCAAAGCCTCATATGGGTTTGGATAACTTTCACGCCTTAAAATAGTTTGAATGGCTTCGGCAACAACCGCCCAATTATTCTCTAAATCTTGTTCGAACTTGTCTCTGTTTAACAATAACTTGTTCAATCCTTTTAAGGTAGATTGAAAAGCAATCAAGGTATGGGCAAATGGTACACCTACATTACGGAGTACTGTGCTATCTGTTAAATCGCGTTGTAATCTTGAAACTGGTAATTTTGCAGATAAATGTTCAAAAATAGCATTCGCTATACCTAAGTTACCTTCTGAGTTTTCGAAATCGATAGGGTTTACTTTATGTGGCATTGCAGACGAACCAACTTCGCCAGCTTTGATTTTCTGTTTAAAATAGTCCATGGACACATACGTCCAAAAATCACGATCTAAATCTAAGACGATGGTATTAATACGTTTAAGACCATCAAAAAGGGCTGCCATATGGTCGTAATGCTCAATTTGTGTTGTTGGAAAAGAATGTTGAAGCCCTAATTTTTCTTGAACAAAATTTTGACCAAACTCTCTCCAGTCTATAGTAGGGTATGCAACTAGGTGGGCATTAAAATTACCAGTGGCACCACCAAATTTTGCAGCACTTGGTATGTCGTTTAGTAAATTGAATTGTTCTTTTAATCGAACTACATATACCATTATTTCCTTTCCTAATCGGGTAGGAGATGCAGGTTGGCCATGTGTTCTTGCAAGCATAGGTATATCTGCCCATTCTAACGTTAGAACATCTAGCTTTTCAAGCAATTCGAAATAGTGTGGAACATAAACTTCATTCATCGCTTCTTTAATAGAGAGCGGAATGGCAGTATTATTAATATCTTGTGATGTTAATCCGAAGTGGATAAATTCTTTAAATTTTGAAAGTCCTAAAGAATCAAAAGCTTTTTTTATAAAATACTCAACCGCCTTAACATCGTGATTGGTTACTTTCTCTATTTCTTTAATTTCTTGGGCATCTGCTGTAGTAAACTCAGTATAAATTTTTCGTAAATCTCCGAACATAGAAGAATCAAAAGAAGATAACTGCTTTAAAGGAATCTCGCAAAGAGCAATAAAATATTCAATTTCTACTCTAACCCTATATTTAATTAAAGCTTCTTCAGAAAAATAAGGAGATAATGAGTGGGTTTTTGAACTATAGCGGCCGTCTATTGGAGAAATGGCATTTAATGCGTTAAGAGACATAATAAATGGTTGAATTAATAAGCGGCAAATATACCTATTCATACCATAGATTAAAACACTATTCTCTTTAAGTTGTAGTCGAAAAGTTATTTTCAAATAAAGAAAAACGTAGTTATAATTCTTTTAAGCTAACTTTTATCAATAGCTTTTAAAGTTATTCTTGCACGTGCTTTATATGCAGCGCTGCCACTTTCATAATTCTGTTTTAAAATAAGTTGTAGTTCTGGGTGAATCCAAGTTATATTTTTCCCAAGCAATAAAAGGGTTGTCATTGAATATGCCTTAGGGGCAACTTTGTGATCGCCAATGAGCCAATCGAATGCTGCTTCAGCAATTGTATTTAGATGTTTTTCGGAAAGTACTTTTTTTGATGGAGTTGTCTTATTTGAATAATGATTTTCAACTAAAAGCGAGCATATTTTTGAGGCTGGCCGAATTGAAGATTCTAAGGTTAAGCTAGATAGTGAATGCGTAAATGTATCTATATAAGGGAAAATAAATTCTATCTTTTTCTTTGCAAGAGATTCTAATACCCAGCTTGCTTTACAGGATATTGGGTCTAAGTCATCTGAAGAAATAACTATTAAAATAGGGATGAGTTGGGGGTTTTCTTCAATTTTTAAAGCCATCCTTCTACGATTTTCACGTGTTGCACTAACATAATTCAACGCTTGGCAAAGCTCTTCCTTTGTCATAAAATTGTATCTTTATTCGATATTTCCCCCACATATGAAAATACTAAAAAAAATAGCCTAGGTATGGTTTTGATATTGATAGCCATGCAGTTTTACAGTCCCACAAAGAATATTTCCCCTGGTAACCATACCCAAATTTTTATTAAAGAGACTAATCCTTCTCCTAATTTAAAGGCTTTGTTTGAAACCTCTTGTTATGATTGCCATAGTAATAATACAGTCTACCCGTGGTATAATAATATAGCCCCAATTTCATATTGGATTGATAGTCATGTAAAAGATAGAAAGAAGAACTTGAATTTTTCTGTGTGGCAAAACTATTCATTGGATAAGAAAGACCATCTTTTAGATGAGATTGAAAAAATGGTAGTCCAAGCAGAAATGCCCTTAACCGAGTATACTTATCTGCACGGAAATTCTAAAATAACAGATAAGGAAGTGGTTGAAATTATAGCATGGGTTAAGCAAACAAGAATTATTTATCAATTAGGGAAGCAACCAAAGTAGGAACCCCTTTTACTGCGTTTTCCGAAATGACGGTTAAATTACGATTCAAAGTACTTTTTAGTGCTGGTTTTGGATCTACAAAAAATATTGGTGTATTTGCTTTAGCAAAATCTATAAGGCTTGCTGCCGGATAAACTTGCATTGAGGTACCTATAATTATAAGATAATCGGCCCTCTTGATAATTGTTATGGCATTTTCTAATAAAGGTACTGCTTCACCAAACCAAACAATATGTGGTCTAATTTGAAACCCATTTTTGCATATGTCTCCTAAGAGTATATCTTTATTGCATTCAAATATATCATAGGTTGAAGCTGTGCTTCGGGCTTTTAATAATTCGCCGTGTAAATGAAGCACTTGAGAACTACCTGCCCGTTCATGTAAATCATCTACATTCTGGGTTATGATGTGCACATTATAATGCTTTTCAAGATCAACTAAAGCCAGGTGCGCTCTATTCGGATGCACGCTTAAAAGTTGTCTTCTACGTTGGTTGTAAAATTCTAATACCAATTGAGGGTTGTTGTGAAATCCTTGTGGAGAGGCAACTTCCATAACGTCATGACCTTCCCATAATCCATTGGCGTCCCTAAACGTTTGTAATCCGCTTTCGGCAGATATTCCTGCTCCGGTTAATACAACAATGTTCTTCATAAGTTCTTTTAATTTCAGCTTAAAAATATACTTTTCTTATCTTGGATGCATGATTGATGAGAAGCTTTTGGTGTATTTGGAACAATTTATTTCAGAAAAAAGAATGAATAGGTTTAATGATATATTAAGTCATCGAACCAATTTCATAACTATTGCGGTAGAAGATGTTTTTCAAATGCATAATACAAGTGCTGTAATTCGAAGTTGTGAATCATTTGGTATACAGCAGGCGCATTTAATAGAAGGTAAATATGGCCAACGATTAGATGAGGAAATTGCTATGGGTGCCCAAAAATGGGTAGATGTAAAAAGATATAAAAATTCGAAAGAGGTAGTTGATGTACTTAGAAATAAAGGGTATAAGATTGTTGCTACCAGCCCTCATGCCGATAGTTCATTATTGCAAGATTATGAATTAGATGGTAAAATGGCATTATTTTTTGGGTCAGAAAAAAAGGGTTTAAGTGACTATGTAATAGAAAATGCTGATGCTTCTTTGAAAATACCAATGGTAGGTTTTACTGAAAGTTTGAATATTTCAGTTTCAGCGGCAATTATTTTACAACAATTGACTACTAAATTAAAATCTTCTGATTTTGAGTGGAAACTGACCCCTTCAGAAATGATGGAGAAACGTTTAGACTGGACAAAAAAATCTATAAAAAGTATAGATGATATATTGATTAGGTATCATTCTGATAATTAAATCTTTCATAACTTGTATTTAATAACTAATTAAAAAACAGATGTATTTAGTGTTAATAATTCTAGGAGTATTGCTAGCAATACTAATTATTCTATCCTTGTTTGCTCCCAAAAATTATCATGTTTATAGGTCAATTGAATTAGACCATCCTAAGGAAAAAGTTTGGAAGCAACTTAAATATTTAAAGAAACAGCAAGAGTGGTCGCCATGGGCAAACAAAGACCCGAATATGGACCAAAAATTTACTGGTACAGATGGTGAAGTAGGTGCCGTAAGTTATTGGAACGGCAATAAGGAAGTTGGTGATGGAGTGCAAGAAATAACTAAAATAATTGACGGTAAGCGAATTGAACAAGATTTAAGATTTTTAAAACCGTTTAAATCTCAGTCTGATTGTTATATGGATTTGGAGGAACTTGATAATAATAGGAGTAAAGTGACGTGGGGGTTTACAGGAACTAATAAATTTCCTATGAGTATTATAATGTTGTTTGTGAGTATGGATAAAATGGTTGGTAAGGATTTTGAAAAAGGATTAGAGAATTTAAAAAGCAATTTAAATAGTGAAATATGATAGCATGGTTTGAAATTCCGGTTGCAGATATGCAACGAGCTCAAAAATTTTACGAAACTATCTTAGATGTTACTATAACTGTCAATAATTTTGGCCAATTTGTAATGGGTCTGTTTCCCGAAAAGCCGATTATAGGTCAAGCAAATGGAGCCTTGGTGCAACATAATCAATATGTACCAAGTTTAACCGAAGGGGCATTGGTTTATATTGCCTGTGAAGATATAGCTACTATATTGGATAAGGTGGTGGAAGCAGGTGGTCAAGTATTACAGTCTAAAACCGAAATTGGTGCCGGTCATGGTTTTATGGGTCTGCTTAAAGATACTGAGGGAAATAGGATTGCCCTTCACTCTAATGCATAATATTCCTTTTCACTTTCTTTATTGCTTTAGTTCTAATAAAACGATATCAAAATCATTTTCAAGAATAATATTACCATTGGCTACTGTAATTTCGGTTTCAGAATATTGATCATAAAGCTTTGTGCCATCTCCAAATACCCCTTTTACCGATATTGATTTTTTACCTTGTGGTAAGTCAAGTGCAATTACAACTTTATCAACTAATTCATCTTTATTTAAATACCTGCTAAAAACATAGGGCTCTTTAGTAATTAGTTTATGAATGCCTGCTCCAATGGCAGGATGGTCGTTTCTAAAAGAACCAAGTTGTTGCCAATGATTTAATATTTCTTTGGTTTGTGCTAAGCTATCAAGCTCATTCCAATTCATAAATGATCTCAATGTAGCATCACCTTCAGTACCTTCAATGGTTAAATCTCTTGCGGTTTCATCGCCATAATAGATTTGTGAAGCACCAGGAGTCAATAAAAGTACATTAGCGGCTCTTTTTGGGTTAGTACGTTCCTTGTCGAAAGGCTGACCATCATCGTGCGATGTAAGATAGTTTAAAACACTTTTGTCTTTTAAAGTAGTATGTAACAGTTTACTATATTTAGAAAAAATAGATTCGTAATCCTTTTCAGCGTCTGTTTTTAATTCAAAGTTTATTAGACTTTTGAAACCGTTGGCAAAATAATCTACTTTTTTATCTCCAAAATTAAACTCACGACCACCAGAAATCCCATAATTATATACTTCACCAACCATGTAGAAAGGGTTGTTATCCAAAATTTTATCAGTGTTTTTCTTTTTCCATAAATCAAATGCTGCTGATGATTCTTTATATAGTTCAGCCCAAGCATTTTCATTTGCATGTTTTACGGTATCGACCCTAAAACCATCCACACCAAATTTATTTATGTAATCTGTAAGCCACTTGATAATATAAAACCGGGGAGCACGAGGGTGTCCGGTTCTTTCAAAAAATAAATCAAGCTCATCTAGTTCCTCACTTAGTCTACCCTCGGTTTTCCATTTGGCAAGTAACGCATCAGGTAAATTAACTTCTGAATCAGATTCTGATAATATGTCCGGTAAATTTGCTACTAATGTGCAGTTTGTAGTATTCTCATATGTAGTGAATTCGCAAGTAGGGGAGGTACGAACCCATTCTGCAGGCCATACCGGGTCTTTTTCGGTAACTGGCCCTGTGTGGTTTAAAACAACATCTAATAGAACACGAATACCATTTTCATGAGCTGTTTCTACAAGAGTTTCCAAATCTTTTTCGGTTCCAAAATTGGGGTCTAATGCTGTCCAGTCTTTTGCCCAATAACCATGGTAGGCATAAGTATTTCCAGTGCCTTCATCAGTAGCACCATGAACTTGCTCTATAACAGGAGTAAACCATATAGCGTTTACGCCAAGCTTGGTAAAATAACCATCTTTAATTTTTTGAGTTATACCTTGAATGTCACCACCCATAAAACCTCTAAGTTTTCCGGTTGTTTCATCTCGATCAAAGTTTAAATCGTTTTCTGGATTACCATTATTAAAACGATCTGTAAGAAGAAAATATATTGTTGCGGATTCCCACTGAAAATTAGGGTTCTTTTTGGCCGAAACAAGGCTGTCGGTAATAGAAGACGTAGTTTTATTAGTATCTTTTGAGTTCGGTTGGCAAGATACCAGTACAATTGCAGACAGTGCTAAAAAGTATAAATTTTTCATTTCCAAATATTTCCTCTAAATCTATAACAAGGAAATCAATCTAAAAAATATTATTTTTTTCTATTGAGAACTTTATACTCCTCATAACAACTGCTAATGGCATCTAAAATTTGTAGGTCATTAGCTGTGGTGATAAAGGATTTGGAGTAGTTGCAGTTGTTTAAAATATCCTGAATGTCAACTTTTTCTAACTGAAGAAATTCTGTTAGTGTTTCGCGATCAAACTTAGAAGCCAATAAATTACGAATTTCATCGTCTTCTCTCATTTGTCGCAGTTTACGCATTTGCGCCGGTTTTTTGCCAAAGAGGTTTCGAAGTAAATCTGCTGGGTTAAGAATTGCCCCCAGCACCTTTGTAACGGCACTAGGATTTTTATTACCACCCTCATAACTAACATCTAGGCCAGAAATACTGTATTGATAAGCGTTATTGATAGGAAGGTTTTTTACATCAATTTCTAAATAACCGGTAAGCTGATATGGTCTTACGATAACCTCCTCTAAAGCATAAGCTAATTCAGTTAAGGCTATTTCAGTATTCTCAAATTTAAACATGTCGTTGGTGACCCTTATTTTTTGAGACTTGAACCCAAGAAAAGAAAAATAAAGAGTATCATTTACTGCAGCGGTGATTGAAAACTCTCCTTTTTCATTGGTAATGGTGCCAAAAACTTGGTTTAGGTTAACCACATGTACGCTTTCAAGAGGTTCTTTGGTTTGTGCATTTATAACAACTGCACTTAAGCGTTGACTTTCTTCTGTGTCTTGCGAAAAACCGATAAGTGAAATGAAGGTAAATAGTACGGATAAAAAATATTTCATGCTGTTAACGCCATGTTTAAGGATGCAAACAAAATAAAAAAAATACGCCGAAGCGTATTTTTAATATACAATTAACTAAAAGAAATC
>NZ_CAXBGF010000014.1:0-121040 GCF_963975365.1 uncultured Maribacter sp.
GCCAAAGCTTTTTGTTTTGTTTTTATCTTTTTCATTTTAAAAGCCAAATCCAAAAAGATTTGGCGGGCATAGCAAATAAACCCAAGCCATTAAATTTAGCACTTTATGCCCTATTTGCCATAGGTACTGTGTGTGCCCGGTATGGTCATCTTTACCTTATAGCAATATAAGGATTTTTTTAGAGGGTGTAAGTCCCTTATGCGCTGTAGTAACGTCTGGAAGCATTAGTAAGTCGCAAGGGTGGTGATCGCGAGGTTACATCTGAAGAAAGCGAGACTACAAAACCCGGTACCGACGAACAGGAACCGTATATAGAGGCATGGTTACTTGGGTAAGCAAGCACATCATTGTAACGCCCAACGATTACCAAAAGGGTAGCTATGTAGATACGGCGGGCATTGGGTGAAAGAAGATGTTCTTACCTGGGGAGGTCTCCAAAGTTACGTGTAGCTATATGGAGAAGTCAGCAGAGGTCATAGTAGTTGCTGGAAATGAGCTGATAGCAAAATCAGAGGTCTCACAAGCGACGAAGGGCCGAACGTAATTCTCTTTAAAATTCGCATAGGAATGACGATTCATGGCCTATACTAAAATTAGAGGATAGTTTCAAGGGTGAAAAGAGCCTTGGAGTGATGGATTGCGAACCGCCGTATACGAGACCCGTACGTACTTTGGTGTGAGGGGTGCACTCCGTCATTTATGGGGAGAGCCGTCTACTCAATTCTTGACAGTTTTAAATTTCATCAAGTAGCTTTTTTGCTTCTTCAATTTGCAATGAAACAAGATAATAGAACACTTGGTCTAATACTTGATTTTCGAATATCTTGCCTTTATATTCTTTTCTCTTCTGATATAATTTGACTGGTAGTTCTAATTCATTTTCTGAATATTGGACACCAAGAAAGTTCTGTAAAGTTTCTAAGCGACTATACCCAAATTCTTCAGAAGGTTCAATAATAGTTCCTTCTCCCCAATCATTCCATGTTATTATTTGCAATAAATCTATATCATTGGTTTTTACTTGTTGAAGCGATTGTTCAAATAGTAATCCTCCCATATCGTCATAATACGTAAATCCGTCACCCCAACCACCTTCCATATAAAAGTCATTAAAACCCGGTATTGCTCCTCCAATACATAAACTAAAATTTGAGTTTTGGCAATATGTATTAAAATCATTATTTACTGATTCTCCAACCCAACCAAATTCCCCAGCACCTACATCATTTAGATTATAGTTGTTAATCGTATAGGGTAAGGTCACAAACAAAGGTTTGGGAGTAATATCCGAAAAAATTGACTCCCACTCACTTGCTGTAAAAATTCCTTGAGGTCCAAAATTTAACAAGAGTGGTCTATTATTAATATTGACATAGTCATCGGTGTCAAAATAATTATCTTGCATATAACTTAACACCCTTTTTCCTTCCAGAACTTTATCTGTAATTACACCTTGCTCTTCAGCGTTTTTTAGGGCAGCATCTTCATAAACTAATCCGAATTTAAGACCTGCTTTTTTTAGCCAAGGAATTATGGCTTCCGTATGCTCTTGCAGTAATCTGGCATCATAAACTTCTGTAATGCCAGGGTTGTCTATTAGTATTCCATCTAAACCTACTAATTTGATGCAAGTAACTGCGTATTCTAAATAGTGAGGCTCACCATTATCATAAGGTCCTATGAGAGGATAATAATGAGCCGCTATTTCTCTTTTGCCATTCGCATCAACATTTGAAGGGTCTTTGGTTGACATTGTCCAATGAATCCCCCAATTACCTCTTTCTGTATTGGGAAATTCTGCAAATTCTGGACTTTCAAACCAAGGCATATAATGCACATAAGTTGGCGTTGTGTATGATTTGGATACCATCAACGGTTCAAAGATTGTAACCTCAAACGTTCTTTCTTCAAATGTGATATTAACAGTATATTCTTTAGAGTTTCCATTTTCGGCAGTTACATTAATTTTAAAATTACCACTTGAAATATTGAAGAAATCACCAGCTTTGACATTGGCTGCTGATTTATCAGAGACTTCGATTGATTTAATTTGAATACTTTCCGTTCCATAAGGTAGCTTTTCATTTACCTGAATTTCATTCCCTGAAATTGAGGTTAAATATTCTAAATTGTTCTGTTCAAGAACTAATTTCGAAATTTCACTTTTGGATGACAATTGAGGTTCTGGAATTGTAATTGGGTCTTCGTCTTTTCCGCAAGAAAATAGAATTATTAAAAGTAAAATTGAAAGTAGGAATTCTGTTTTTTTCATTTTTTAATGTTCGTTAAGGCACATAGTTTACATAAGTTAAAGATTAGGGTTTACACTAAATTAGTTTCTAACCTTGTTGCTTGTTCTTTATTTCTTAAATGTTTTTCATCAAAGAAACCTAAAAATACGTTTCTATAAAATACTCTCCCAATACCGTTTCCCATTTCTACATTTTCGAAATAATTCAAAATGACCTAAGCTATTGGTATAAAAAGAAAAGTATAGAAATTTGGAATTGGGATTATTTTCAAATCATTTTCCGTTTTAAAAATAAATTCAGGTGAATAATAGTCCGCATAACTTCCGGGAAAATATTTCACGTAATATTTGAATTCAGATTTATATTTAGTTGTTATTGATGAACCGTTTTCAAACATAATTTTCTTTTCCGTTGTATTTCAGTCGGAACATAGATTATTTTATTAAACCAGTTTAACGAGATTCCTTTGAATAAAACCTAACTTCAATGTCATTAATTTTTTAAAAATAGTTGTAATGGCCAATACCTATATAGAGATAGAAACCCTTAAATTTTTATTGTTTAACGTACACGATCTTAAAACGGTACTTGAGCAAGAACAATTTGAGGAGTATGATGAAGCGTCTATAGCTATGATGCTCGATTCGGTAAAAGATTTTTCAGATAAAGAACTCTATCCTTATTATAGGGAGATGGACGAAAACCCCGCACACTTTAAGGATGGGGAACTTATTGTTCATCCACAAGTAAAAAAGTATATGAATTTGGGGGGTGAAATGGGTTTTTTATCAGGACCATTCTCCTATGAAGCTGGGGGTATGCAACTGCCTTCGATGGTGGTACATGCTTCTGCTTTTATTCAGGAAACGGCAAATAATCACCTACCTGGTTACATAGGCCTAACGGTAGGTGCTGCTGAATTGATCGTGCATTTTGGCAATCAATTTCTTAAGGATACCTATGTGCCCAAAATGATGAAGGGAGCATGGAGCGGTACCATGTGCCTTACAGAACCACAGGCAGGAAGTTCGCTCTCGGATATTGTGACTACTGCTGTACCTGACGGAGATTCCTATAAAATAAACGGTCAAAAAATATTTATTTCTGGAGGCGATTATAAAGGGGCTGAAAATATTGTTCATTTGGTTTTGGCCCGTATTAAAGGAGCACCTGCCGGAACTAAAGGAATATCACTTTTTGTTGTGCCTAAAAACCGACTCGATACAGACGGTGGTTTAGAATATAATGATGTTACAACGGTTGGGGATTTTCAAAAAATGGGTCAAAGAGGGTATTGTACAACCCATCTCTTTTTTGGAGATAAGGAAGACTGTACCGGTTGGTTGGTTGGTGAACCTAACCAAGGTTTAAAATATATGTTTTTGATGATGAACGGAGCACGGATTGCTGTTGGTAGGGGTGCAGCTGCAATTGCTACGGCAGCTTATCATGCCTCGGTTAGCTATGCTAAAGAAAGACCTCAAGGTCGTGAGCTTCAACGTACGGGAAAAAAAGATGCCTCTCAAGAACAAACACTCATCATCAATCATCCCGATGTACGCAGAATGCTGCTCTTGCAAAAGGTAATTACAGAAGGATCTTTAAGCTTGGTATTTTTGACCTCTCGATACCAAGACCTTTCACAATCGCTTCCAGATGAGGAAAGTAGGGCGAAATATAAATTATTATTAGAAATATTGACTCCCGTTGTAAAGACCTACCCTTCTGAAATGGGTATTACTTCTGTAAATAATGGAGTGCAAGTACTAGGGGGTTACGGTTTTTGTTCCGATTATATTTTACAACAATATTTACGAGATATCCGAATCTCGGCCATTTATGAAGGAACTACTGGCATACAGTCCCAAGATCTGTTGGGAAGAAAAATAACCATGGAAAATGGAAAAGCACTGAAATTACTCTCTGAGGAAATTATGAATTCCATCAAAGAAAGTATGGCACACGAAACGTTGAAACCTTTGGCAGAGAAATTACGTAGTAAATTGGAACTAACCCAAAAAGTGCTACAATCTCTTATGGGGTATGCAATGAAGGGCGATTATCAGCGATTCTTGGCGGATGCCACACCTTTTATGGAATTTTTCAGTACAATAATCATGGCATGGCAATGGTTGGATATAGGCCGTGAAGCACAAAAAGCATTGGTCTCTGCTGATACTAGTTTTAGTGCTGAATTTTATGAAAACAAAATTCACGCCATGCAGTTTTATTTTAAATACGAACTTCCCAAAACAACAGGACTTTCTGAAATATTGATGGATAAACAGGCATTGACACTGAACACAGAGAAGCAACTATTCGCTTGATTAAAAAGGCAAAAGAATAAAAGAAATACTTAAAAAAACGAACAACCGACAACGAAACATGAGTAGTATAAAATCAAAATTTAACCTAACCGGAAAAGTGGCTATCGTCACGGGATCAAGCAAAGGTATAGGACTTTCCATCGCTAAAGGGCTGGCTGAAAACGGGGCCAAAGTGGTTATTAGTAGCAGAAAACAAGAGGCTGTTGATACAGTAGCGAGGGAGTTTAATGAAGCCGGGTTGCAAGCCATAGGAATCGAATGTCATATTGGGGATACCACCCAAAGGGAACAACTGATAGCCAAAACGATAGACGCCTATGGGCGTATTGATATTTTGGTCAACAACGCGGCCATAAATCCTTTCTACGGCCCATTGGAATTGGCAGGGGAAGAAGTGTTCGATAAAATTATGAACGTAAACGTTAAGGCACCTTGGTTACTTTCGAATTTAGCATTACCGCATATGAAAGCTAATGGCGGTGGTAGTATTATTAATATTGCATCGGTAGAGGGCATACATCCCGGATTTCGATTGGGACTCTATAGTATGACGAAAGCTGCTGTGATCATGCTCTCTAAGAACCAGGCAAAGGAGTGGGGCCGTTATGGTATCCGTTCCAATGCGGTCTGTCCCGGATTAATTAAAACAAAATTTAGTGAAAGTCTGTGGTCTGATGAAAAATTGGCTGCGCAATATACAGGGATTATTCCTTTGAAAAGAGTCGCAGAACCTGATGAAATGGCCGGAATAGTGATGTTGTTGGCATCTGATGCGGGCTCTTATATGACGGGTGGGGTGTATACTGCAGATGGAGGTTATTTAATTTCAGGTTAATATAAGAGAATTATGAATTTTGACTATAGCGATAAATCAATAGCACTTCAAGAAGAATTGAAGAGTTTTTTGGAAACTCATGTTCACCCTATTGAGAAGGAGGTAGGATTGTTTCATCAAAATCCGGAAAATAGTTGGAAACGATGGCCCGGTTTGGAAGCATTGAAGCAAAAGGCAAAGGAAGCCGGACTGTGGAATGTTTTTCTTCCTGCTTCATATGGAGAACTTAGTCCTGGGCTTTCGAATTTGGAATATGCCCCTTTGGCAGAAATAATGGGGCGTATAATCTGGTCGTCCGAAATTTTTAACTGTAGTGCTCCCGATACGGGAAACATGGAGGTGCTTGCCAAATATGGAACACCAGAACAACAAGAAAAATGGTTGAAGCCTTTAATGAATGGGGAAATTCGTTCGGCCTTTTTAATGACGGAGCCAGAGGTTGCTTCCTCTGATGCAACCAATATTGAAACCGCTATTGTTTCTGATGGAAATGACTATGTGATCAATGGTCGAAAATGGTGGTCTTCTGGTGCGATGGATCCTAATTGTAAAATTGCAATTGTAATGGGTAAAACCGATTTTGATGCTCCGCGGCATGTACAACAAAGTATGATTTTGGTACCTATGGATACGCCAGGCCTAAAGATTGAAAGGGCACTAAGTGTTTTTGGCTATACCGATTCCCCCGAAGGTCATGCTGAAATAATTCTTGACAATGTTCGTGTGCCAAAATCTAATTTATTATTAGGGGAGGGTAGAGGTTTTGAAATAGCCCAAGGCCGTTTAGGTCCGGGTCGTATTCATCACTGTATGCGGTTAATAGGAATGGCACAGCGTTCTCTAGAAATTATGTCTGAACGTACGGTGCAAAGAAAACCTTTTGGTAGAACCCTAGACACTTTTAGTAGTGTTCGACAAGATATCGCTCTTTCTGCCTGTGAGATTGAACAGAACCGATTGTTGGTATTATCTGCAGCAGATAAAATGGATAAAGTAGGAAATAAAGACGCCAAGGATTTAATAGCCATGATAAAAATAGTCACACCACAAATGGCATTAAGGGTAATTGATAGGGCTATTCAAATTTTAGGAGGAAAGGGCGTTGGGAGTGATACTCCCTTACCACATTTCTTTGCAGCAGCACGAATGCTACGCTTGGCCGATGGCCCAGATGAAGTTCACATGAGTCAATTGGGAAAAAGTACAATAAACAAGTATGTAAAAAAATAGAATGTCTAACGAGAATAACTTAAAACCGGTACGTGAAGGCGAGGAAATCAATGAGGTTAAACTCAAGGATTTTTTGTTAGAAAATGGGTTAATAACCGGAGTGCATTCCGAATTAAAAGTAAAACAATTCACTAATGGTTATTCCAACCTCACCTACCAACTTCAAATTGAGGATAAGGAATATGTCTTACGAAGACCGCCCTTTGCAGCCCCAAAACGTGGGCATGATATGGGGCGTGAATTTAAGGTATTACAGCATTTAAATCCTGTATACGACAAGAGTCCTAAAGTCTACGTCTTTAATGAGGACCCTAAAATTATTGGAGCTCCGTTTTATATTATGGAGAAGGTCAATGGAGAGATTCTAACGGCCATGTATGCGTTTGGTAAACAAGTTTCCCCCGAACAATTTAAAACCATTTCAACTACATGGGTCGATGCTTTTGTAGAATTTCACAATATTGATTATAAGGAAGCACGACTTTCGGAATTAGGTAGACCGAAAGGGTACGTTGAACGGCAAGTTAATAATTGGGGCAAGCAGTACTTGGCCGCGGTAACCGATGAAGTACCAGCGGCACAAAAGGTAATGATGTGGATGAGTGAAAATCAACCCAAAAAATATGACCATACCCTTATCCACAATGATTTCAAATATGACAATGTTGTTTTTGCAGATGATAGTTGGAAGAAGATTTCAGCTGTTTTAGACTGGGAAATGTGTACGCTGGGTGACCCTCTAATGGATTTGGGTACTTCTTTAGGCTATTGGACAACGGCAGGTGACCCAGAGTTTATGAAACAAGGACTTCCTTCTCCAACGGTAATGAAAGGCAATCCTTCACGAACGGAAATTGTACAACAATATGCCTTAAAAAGTGGCAGAAATATAGATGATCTTACGTTCTATTTCGCTTACGGACTTTTTAAGATTGCTGTAATTGCCCAACAGATTTATTACCGATATAAACATGGCCATACGAGTGACCCCAAGTTTGCGAATTTGAATAAGGCTTCTGCTTTATGTTGCAATACCGCATGGCAGGCCATTCAAAAAAATAAAATAGATAATTTGTACTAACTATGGGCGAACAACACTTTATAAACATAAATCTAGAGCAAGTAACTGACTTTGCAAAAAGCGAATCCAAAGAACCTGTTGTTATGCTAAATATGATAAAATATAAAGCTGTTGTGGCTGAAACGGGAATGACGGGTAAGGAAACCTATAAGGAATATATGCGACAAGCGACTCCTTATTTTTTAAAGGCAAATGCAGAAATTGTGTTTTACGGTTCGCCCAAGCATATGTTAATTGGTCCTGAAGATGATACTTTATGGGATGATGTACTTATCGTAAAGTACAATTCCGTTACCGATTTCATGAACATGATAATGGACAAAGGATACCCTTCAAATTTAAGGGCTCACGCATTAACTGATTCACGATTAATTCATTGTGCACCAAATCAAAAAAAAGTAAATCAATCAAACTAAAAAAATGAATTTAAAAGACAAAGTAGTGGTAATTACCGGAGCCGGCAGTGGCATTGGGGCAGCCACGGCAAAGCTTTTTGGCGTAAATATGGCCAATGTTATTGTATCTGATATAAATCTGGAAAGTGCAGAAAAGGTAGCAAGTGAAATTCGAAACGATGGTGGTACTGCATCTGCATTACAAACAGATGTGACCCAGTTTGAGCAGGTGAAGGAATTATTGCAGAAAGTAATACAAAAATATGGTAGTCTAGATGTTATGGTGAACAATGCCGGAATAGCCGGTAAACACCAAGCAAAGACTGCAGATCACTCTCTTGACGACTGGCATAATGTAATCGCGGTAAACCAAACTGGAGTATTCTATTGTATGAAACTTGCAATACAACAGATGCTAAAACAGGGTTATGGTAATATAGTGAATGTGGCTTCTTTGGCGGGATTGAAGGCTTCGGGAAATAACCTTTCCTATTCCGCTAGTAAGTTTGCGGTAGTGGGAATGACAAAATCGGCCGCTTTGGAGTATGCAAGAAAAAAAATTCGAATAAATGCAGTTTGCCCTGGGTTTACCAATTCGGCATTGTTGGAACAATTGCTTGCTGTAAGTCCAGATATGGGCAATAAGTTAAAACGATTTATACCTATGGGCAGGTTCGGGCAGGCAGAGGAAATTGCGGAAGCTATTTGCTGGCTGGCCTCTGAAAATTCAAAATTTATTACTGGACAAACCATAACCTTGGATGGCGGCACCTCCTTATAATATCAGACTATGATAACATTAGTACTTACCAAAAAGGAGAACTATACGATTGTTCAGATGAACCGGGGAAAGGTAAATGCCATCAATCATGAGATGGTGAACGAGCTGAGCGAGGTTTTCAACATATTGGAAAATGACCCAGAAGTAAAGGGTGTAATCTTAACTGGACAACCGCACTATTTTTCGGCCGGATTGGATTTAATCGAATTGTACCAATATAACAAGAACCAGATTCAGGAGTTTTTTACGGCCTTTGGTGCGCTGTATCTGCAATTGGTGCAGTTTAAAAAACCTTTTATTTCAGCTATAACGGGACATTCCCCAGCAGGCGGGTGCGTTTTGGCCGTTACCAGTGATAATCGATATATGACAGAGGGAGATTCCTATGTAATTGGCTTAAATGAGGTTGCCGTAAATATCCAAATAAGTCAAAACCTAACAGAAATTTATGCTTTTTGGATAGGGGAGGGTTTGGCTCATCGGTATATTATGGAAGGTAAATTATTGAATGGAAAGGAAGCCTTGGCTGCTGGTTTGGTAGATGAACTGGTTCCCTTGGATACCGTTTTGGAACGTTCTGAAAAACAGATGAAGCGCTATTTGCAAGCAAACCAAGAGATCTTGATGAATACTAAGAAAAAATTGAGAAAGCAACTTTGGGATAAACTCGATTTAAATGCGGAGAACTCCTTGAAAGAAGCAACCATATTGTGGTGGAAACCCGAAATTAGGTCAAAGATGAAGGCATATGTAGAAAGTTTTACTAACAAGAATAAAAAATAAATGTACATGAATAAACAACTCATTTTTATAAAGAGACCTGTAGGCGCTGCAGATGCTTCGTCTTGGTCTATAGAAACGAACCCTATTCCAGAACTTGAGGAAGGGCAGGTTTTAGTGAAAAATCATTATATCTCTCTTGATCCTGCCATGCGTGGATGGATGAATGAGGGAAAATCTTATATCGCACCGGTAGAAATTGGTGCTGTAATGCGCGCAGGCTCGGTGGGTGAGGTCATAAAAGTGAAAAATCACCCAACATTCAAGGTAGGGGATTTCATTTCCGGTCATGGAGGTGTACAACAATATGTTGCAACGGATGGAAAAGGATATTATAAAGTAGATCCAAAATTAGCACCATTGCCCACTTATATCGGCACTTTGGGAATGCCAGGAATGACCGCTTATTTCGGAATTTTGGAGGTGGGTAAGATTAAAGATGGAGATGTTGTCGTGGTTTCAGGGGCAGCTGGTGCAGTAGGTAGTATTGTTGGACAAATAGCCAAAATTAAAGGATGTACCGTAATTGGAATAGCAGGAGGTACCAACAAGTGTAACTATGTGGTTGATGAGTTAGGTTTTGATGCTTGTATCGATTACAAAAATGAAAATGTTAAGGAGCGATTAAAGCAAGAATGTCCTAAAGGATTGGATGTTTATTTTGATAATGTTGGAGGTGAGATATTGGACGCCGCTTTGGGAAGATTACGAATGCACGCTCGAGTGGTTATTTGCGGTGCAATTTCTCAATACAATAACAAGCAAAACATGAGAGGCCCAGCCAATTATCTTTCTTTATTGGTGAATAGGGCAACGATGCAAGGGATGGTTGTATTTGATTGGGCCGAAAGATATGGGGAAGCCGGTCAGCAAATGGGTAAATGGATGGCAGAAGGGAAGTTGAAAACCCGTGAGGATGTTTATGACGGAATAGAGAACTTTCCATCGACTTATAAGAGACTTTTCTCTGGTGATAAATTGGGTAAATTAGTGTTAAAGGTTATTGAGGATTGATGCAGTTCGGGATTCATCTCATACAAAATGAAAATATAGAAAATGAAAGCAATACGATGTCAAACTTATGGTCCTCCATCTAATTTGAAGTTAGAGGAAATAGATTCCTTACATGCAGGTCCAAAGGAAGTAGTCGTTCAGGTAAAGGCCTGTGGATTAAATTTTCCGGATACGCTAATTATTCAAGGCTTGTATCAATTTAAACCGGAGCTACCATTTACTCCTGGCAGTGATATTGCCGGTGTCGTCAAAGAACTTGGGGAAGAGGTGAAACACTTGAAAATTGGTGATGAAGTTTTTGGTTTTGTGGCCTATGGAGGTTTAGCGGAAGAAGTAATCGTACCAGCAAACGCATGTTTTCCAAAACCAACTCAAATGAACTATCCGGTGGCGGCATCATTTATGATGGCCTATGGTACGTCTTACTATGCATTGAAAGATAGGGCAAAGTTAATGGAAGGTGAAACGCTTTTGGTTATGGGGGCCTCGGGAGGGGTTGGCCTTGCTGCTGTTGAACTGGGAAAATTAATGGGAGCCAAGGTAATTGCGGCAGCCTCCACTCAAGAAAAGCTAGAACTCTGTAAAGCGTATGGTGCTGATGAATTAATTAATTACACCAAACAAGATTTGAAATCCACCCTAAAGAAATTAACGGATGGAAAAGGGGTAGATGTGATATACGATCCTGTTGGGGGTGACTTTTCAGAACAAGTACTAAGAGCTATCGCATGGAACGGGCGATTTTTGGTTGTAGGGTTTGCAGCTGGTACGATACCTAAGATTGCGTTAAATCTGCCCTTGCTAAAAGGAGCATCCATTGTTGGTGTTTTTTGGGGCGGTTTCGCGATGCAATATCCTAGGGAAAATATGGGCAACACCATGACTTTAATGAAATGGCATGCGGAAGGCAAGCTTAAACCTCATATTCATAAAATAGTTCCCTTAGAAGATGCTAAAGAGGCTTTAGAAGAAATGATGAACCGAAGTGTGAAAGGGAAAATGGTTGTTCAAATTTGATAAAGTAACGATAACAATTATTGAAACATAACGATATGAGATTAAAGGATAAAATAGCGATTGTAACAGGAGGTTCACAGGGAATAGGAAGGGCAATTTCTGAACTGTTCGCTAAGGAAGGTGCTACGGTAATTATCATGGATTTACTACCAAAAGGCCAAGAAGTAGCAAATGGAATTAAAGCATCAGGAGGTAAGGCAGAATTCCATACCGTTTCGGTAACCGACAAATCGGCTGTAGAAATACTCTTTGAACAGGTAAATTCAAAATATGGCAAAATTGATATTCTAATTAATAATGCTGGCATAACTCGGGACCGCACCTTAGAGAAAATGACCGAAGATGAATTTGACGCTGTTATCGAGGTGAACTTGAAAGGGGTATTTATTTGCACGCAGGCAGTTGCACCGTATATGAAGGCAAATAGATATGGAAGAATTGTAAGTGCGGCATCCAATGTGGGATTGCGAGGTAATTTTGGTCAAACGAATTATGCGGCTACCAAAGCAGGTGTCATTGCCATGTCCAAGACCTGGACAATGGAACTGGGTAGATATGGTATCACGGCAAATGCCATAGCTCCTGGCTTTACCATGACCGATATGGTCGAAAAAATTCCGCAAGAACATTTTGAGGGGATTAAGGCAAGTATACCTTTAAAAACGGTTGCACATCCCGTCGATATAGCCTATGGCTATTTATATTTAGCATCTGATGAGGCACGTTTTGTTTCTGGAATTTGCTTGACCATTGACGGTGGAACTTCACGATAAATGATAGAAAAATGACTAAACTAGTTTTAGATGATTTAAAGGAATTTAAAACCTACGAAGGAAAAGCACTTCCGTCAGGTGAATGGATTACCATTACTCAAGAAATGATAAATGATTTTGCAAAGGCAACCTTAGACTTTCAATGGATACATGTAGATGTGGAAAAGGCGACCAAATTCTCTCCGTTTAAAAAGCCAGTTGCACATGGCTTTATGTCGGTTTCTCTATTATCTAAAATGCTCGGAGATCTTGTACAAATTAAATCGGTAAAAATGGGAGTGAACTATGGCCTGAATAAAGTTCGTTTTCCAAATGCCGTTTTGGTGGATAGTAAGTTACGATTAAATAGTAAAGTTGCTTATATAGAGGAGTATCCACAAAATGGTGTCAAAGTCACATGGCACTGTTCGGTAGAAATTGAGGATGCCGACAAACCGGCCTGTGTGGCTGAATTTATTAGTATTATGTTCGAATAATACCTTATCTGCCTGTTATAATTAGTAAGTTTTATTTTGTATTTTCAAGGTTGTCAAAATAAACCAAACTAATGACCAGACTCTTCGATTTAATCGACTACCAATTAAAAAACAATCCGTTAGAAGCTTGTATTAGTGGAAGGGATAAAAATGGGAATTGGGAATCGTATAGTACTCAAAAGCTAAAGGATACTGCAGAACAAGCAGCAGCAGGATTATTGAAATTAGGTCTTATACCTGGCGATAAGGTAGCTATTGTTGCCTATAAAAATAGGCCTGAATGGATTATTATGGACTATGCCGTGCAAATGGCGGGTATGATCAGTATTCCCTTATATCCTACTATCAGCGTATCAGAATATGAATACATTTTAAATGAAGCTGAGGTGAAAGCAGCCTTTTGTGGGGCACTGGATTTATATGATAAGCTATCAGAAACTCAAAAAGTTGTAACGACCTTAAAACATATTTACACCTTTGATAGATTGAATGGAAATCCTTTTTGGGAAACTATTTTTGATACCAAAGGTATTCCACGCTTAGAAAGCATCCAATCCAATATAAAGGGAGATGATTTAGTAACCATTATCTACACTTCTGGAACTACGGGAGAACCAAAAGGAGTAATGTTGAGCCATACCAATATTATGCACGTGGTTATTACCACCTCAAATTTTTTAATTGTCAAACCCGAAGAAAAAGCACTAAGTTTTCTTCCGCTTTGCCATATTTATGAACGGGCTGTTTCATTTTGTTATTGCTATAAGGGCGTTTCGATATTTTTCTGTGGTACAGATAACTTAAGCGGACCCGATGGGGATTTTGCTGCAGTACGACCGGTTATCTTTACCACAGTGCCTAGGTTATTGGAGAAAATTTATGAAGCTATTTACAACAAGGGTTTAGCTTTGAAAGGTGCCAAAAGAAAATTATTTTTTTGGGCTTTAGACCTAACGGTTGATTATAAGATAGATCAGCAGTTATCTTTTAGTGAAAGTTTGAAATGGAAGTTTGCCGATACCTTTATTTTTAGTAAGTGGAGAGCAGCTTTAGGCGGTAATGTAATACAAATTATTACAGGTGCCGCCCCTTGTCCTATTAAAATATTACGAATTTTTTGTGCAGCCGGCATTCCTATTCGAGAAGCATACGGATTAACGGAGACCTCCCCGACTTTAACCGGTAATAGCTTGGAACCAAATGGTGCCATGATCGGAACCGTTGGGTATGCTATTGATGGTGTTGAATTATATATTGATAAAACTTCTGGAGAATATAACGAAGATGAGGGAGAAATTTTAGCCCACGGACCCAACGTAATGTTAGGGTACTATAAAAAACCAGATATTAATGAACAGGTATTCCAAACAAACAATGGTAAAAAATGGTTTCGCACTGGTGATATCGGAAAACTCGTTAAAGGACCCTATGGAAGAGCGTTTCTTAAGATTACAGATAGGAAAAAGGAACTATTGAAAACATCTGGAGGAAAATATGTAGCACCTGCGCCGATTGAAAACCGGATAAAGGAAGATTTTTTAGTTGAACAGATGATGGTTATAGGCGATAAACAAAAGTTTGTTTCAGCTTTAATAATACCTTCGGAAGTAGCATTGAAAAATTGGTGCCTTCACAAAAAAATGGAGTGGACCACATTAGAGGAAATGATACGAAATGAAAAAGTAATTCGAAAATATCAGAAGGTGATTGATGGCTATAAGACGGAATTTGGTCATATAGAACAGATAAAGAAATTTAAGTTAATAGCGACACCTTGGTTACCAATTCATGACGATGGTGCTTTGGCTGAACTAACGCCTACATTAAAACTTAAAAGAAGGGTGATAAGAGAAAAATACAGTGTGGAAATTGCTGCTATGTATAACGATGACTAAATAATAATATCAGAACTCATTCAATATTTTCAATATTCATAATAATTAGTTCTTTTTTAGATGGCTCACTATTTTCTGAATCCTTAACTTCTGGATATAATTGATATATACCATACGTAATTCTAAAAGTAGAACCTTCAAGCGAATTATCATTTAGGTTATTTTTTTAAAAATTTCTTGTTCTACTTGTGCAAACAGTATTGGACTTTGGTCTAAACTATTGAAAAATAGGTAGCCATAAAGAGATTTACTATCACATATGGAGTCTTAATATTTTACTTATTTATAGCATTTAAGGCAATGATTGAATGATTAACCTCACATCTCCCAATTATTTTATTCGGTAAGGGAATTTTTCTCCTGGTGACCCTTTAAACATGAAATTACTGTATTTGCCATATAAGAAAGTACAGTTAACGATGCTGCAAGTGAAGCTGTAGATTTTTTGTGATATTTAAAAGAGCATTGTAAGCCCCACCGACTTCACCATATATGATATGCGTCGAAAGAAAAGTAGCACTATGGCGACCATCTAAAGTTCACTAGCAAGAGTTTTATTTCGCTTGCTAGATCATTCTTTACCGCCAAAATACCACACTGATTATTTGGTAAAGGAAGTTGTCGAGCTTTCAATTATTGACTTGTTATCTGAAAAGTTCTTAAGTAATAGATAAACATGAATTTTTATTCAATAAACCAATCCATTACTTACCTTTGTGGAAGACTAAAATATTCCTATTATAATAAAGTTATAGTATATTTAAGCTTTAAACAAAAAATAGTGCCCCCAAAAAAATTATTTATTGTTCATGAAGACATTGATGTATGTCTTTTGCTTCAGTACATATTGCAAGTTGATTTCAAGACTACTGTTGTGGCTAATTCCTTCGGTATGGTTGAAAATTATTTGGAATCCCAAAGTTTTGAAGTTGTACTTACCGATGTTAATATTGATGGTATTTCGAGAAATCAATACATAGCCTACCTAAACGATAAATTACCCGATGCTAAGATAGTTGTGATTACAGATATGGATCAAGGCATTATAGAGAAAGAACTTTTCAATATTGGAATCGAACAATTTTTTGATTTTCCATTGACGATAACAGAATTAAGCAATGCCCTAAAATCATCTTTCTAATTTGAGCGAATTACAATCAATAATTATTCTTTTGTTGATCATACTGCTGGCTATGTTTTATGCATTGGCACTGTATAGTGTTTTCTATAGAAAACGGAAGGAAAAAATTCGCTTGGTTAACAAAAAGATAATTTTCCGTATTATGGGCCAGTATTTCAACAATTCTGATACTCCATTAAGAAATTCATATGTTAAAAGACTTAAGGCACAAGTGTCAAATTCTGAGGGACTTTGGTATGTTTGTCAACAGCTTATAAAGGTAAAGAGTATAGTGGTCTTGCCTGAAAAAGACATTCCACTCCCGATAGTATCAATATTGGGTATAGATAATTTATTGGAAAATAAATTATCATCGCGTAATTTGCATCATAGGGCTTTGGCTATTCAATATAGTTATGAACTTGAGATTACAGCTAATTATAAGAAAATTCACGAATTCATTAATTCTTCAAATATTTTCGTTAGACGAGAAGCTCAATTGGCCATGGTGGTCTTTATGAATTGGGAAATCCTATCCTTTTTTGCTAAATTAACTTACCCGATTTCATTGTGGCAACAGATAAGAATTATCGAAAAATTAAAATCGTCTAAGAAACCTATAGTAACAGAATCCTTAAAGTCATTATTAAATTCAAAGAATACTGATATTCTTGAACTTGGCATGAGATTAGTAGTTGCTTTCAATGTAGAAAGGGAATTTAATATGATAAAAAGTCATACGCAGCATCACAATACTAAGTTAGCCAATGCCGCTTTTGATATGTTGGTACAATTAAATATTTCTAAACCATACAATAAGGAACAATCCTTTTCAAAACAAACATTCGAGCTACCTTTTAGTTACGTTGATTATAGAAATCATAAAAAAAATGATAAACTTTAATGGAATATTTTAGAGCAGGTATCGATTGGTTTTTCTTTACATATGGAATCGTTCTTTTTGGGATATACCTAAGCTTCGTGCATTTGGCGATAAGGGCTATCAAAAAAAATAAAGAACAGGCAGTCTTTTTAAACATAAATAATATTAAAGGAGCAGAGAATTTACCTAGTGTTAGTCTTATTGCACCTGCTTTTAATGAAGGAATGAGTATCGTTACCAATGTACATTCATTATTGTCATTGCAATACCCTTATTATGAGCTGATTATTGTAAATGATGGTAGTACAGATGATTCGTTACAAAAATTGATAAATGCATTTGATTTAGTTGAAGTACCGTATACTCCTAAAGAAACGAATATTAACCATGCTGATATTATTGGTCTATATCAAAGTAGTGATTATAATTATGGTCGTTTAACAGTAATCAACAAGAAAAATGGTGGTCGAGCCGATGCATTAAATTGCGGGATTGCAAACGCAAAAACAAATTTAGTTCTCTGTACCGATGCAGATTGTATTATAGAACAAGATGCTCTTTTGAAGATGGTTCGCCCGTATTTAGAAGAATTGGATAAAGAAGTAATCGCATGTGGTGGAGGCATTGGTATCGCTAACGATTCTATTATTAAAAATGGGACGTTGAAAGAACTAAGGCTTCCAAAAAGTTGGATTGCCCGAATACAGGTAGTAGAATATATTAGGGCTTTCTTATTGGGTAGAATGGCTTGGCACCATTTAGACGGACTAATGCTTGTTTCTGGAGCATTTGGCCTTTATCCTCGTAGCCGTGTTCTTGAAGTAGGAGGATTCGATAAAGATATCGTTGGGGAAGATTTAGAACTATGCATGCGTTTACGGGTTCATATGGAGCAGCAAAGCCTGCCCTATGATGTTGTTTATTTACCAGAGACGTTATGTTGGACAGAGGCTCCTTCAACAGCAAAGGTTTATATAACGCAACGTGATCGTTGGGCTAGAGGACTCTGGGAAACGCTAAAAAAGCATAGACATCTATTTATGAATAGAAAGTACGGTGCAATGGGTGGTGTATTTTTTCCGTATTGGGTTTTATTTGAATTTGGTGCTCCTATTGTCGAATTTCTTGGGTTGGTTTTGATTACAGTATATCTCATTTTGGGTTATATCAATTGGCCAATAGCTAGATTTCTTTATTTATTTGTTTACTTGATTGGCTGTATGTTTTCAACAATTGCAATTCTTATGTATACTATTAATTTTAGACAGTACGCTAGTATAAAAATGGTTACGAAATTAATTTTGGCGGCTTTCATCGAACCTTTCTATTCCCACCAGATAATGCTCTATGCAGAAATAAAGGGATATTTAAAGAAGTTGTTCGGTGTAAAATCTACATGGGGTACAATGACCAGAAAAGGTTTTACTACATCAAACTAAAATTAGTTCTTTTTAAAATCGATAACGCAATTGTGTACTGAGGGTAAATTGACCTCCTTTTAGATTGTTAGGTAGTTCTTCGGTCAGATATCCTATGCCGACCCCTATGCTATAATCTTTGAACCATTTACTAAATCCTCCAGATACATAATATGCCTTCAAAGATGGATTATTGACTATCTGTGAAAATCTATTGACGTCGTCTGGTGAAATACCGGTACCTAAACGAACATAAGCAAAGTCAGCAGCGTTCGAGAAATAATATCGAGACGTGACTTGATAATTCTGAATAAAACGTTCATCCTTTTTTGGTCCTAATGAAGCTCGTGCATTCAAATAAAAGCTACCTAAATATTTGGTAAAGCCAAGACTAATGGAAAGGAAATCATCCTGTTCATAATTCAAATATCTAATTCCACCCTCTAATTCATAGCCTTTGCCCAAGGTATAAAAAAGGGATGCACTAGTACCAAATCGTTGATAGAACCCTCCATCAGAAAAACTTAAAACCACATTACCATATAATTTTTTTGAAAATACAGGGTAGGTATCCAATTCGAATAAAACTCTATCATTAACAAAGCGGTCACTATAGGTAACCCTACCTGCAACTGAATTTGCACCGAAATAATGTTGATATTCAGCAGAAATACTATTCCATGATTTATGTATTGGAAAGTCTTTTGTGAAAGTGATTAATTCATAGCTCATACCAATTTGGTTTGAACTAAGGCGTTTAAGAATTTGTTGTAATCTATACTTCTGCCAATCATCTAAAGAGCGTTCTCTTAGCGTACGAACCTTTTGTTTTGCCAATGTTCTTTCGTTAGCAGATATGAACTCTTCTGCTACATTCAAAGTTGTGTTGATGTCAATAGTGTCATTTTGCCCATAGCTCAGAATACTAAAAAAAAATAGTAATAGAGTTGTTCCTGGAAAAATTGAGATTCTAAATCGAACAAATACTTTCTTTAATAAAACTATATTAAACATTGTGTCATTAATATATAACGTAATTTATTATTTTTTGTTTCAAGTTACTTTAGCAAAACACCTCACTTTTAACTTTTAAAAACTAAATGCGATTTTTTATTTCGACTTATAATAATTGGTGTTTTTTCTTTTCTAATTCTTAGGTAAACAACCCTCTAGATTTTTTAAATATAAGCTTAATTTTAAACAGAAAATTGTATTGAGGAAAAATAGAAAATCTTTTAACTTTCAAAGTAAAAAGCAAAGAAGGATTAGTTGGTATTTTGATATTCAATAATATTGCTCGAAAGAAACAGAATTACCCGTGATTAATGAAAGAATATATAATTCCGATTATTATGAAACCTCCAAAAGTAAAACCAACCAATTTTCCAGTAATTTTGGACCCCTTAATTACGGTGATACCTAATTTAACGAACATATTACTCATAATTGCTGCAACAATGACAGATGAAGCAAGCGTTACTTTTTCTCCATCCAAAGTAAATTTAGCCAAACTTATGGTAATTGCATCTGTATCTGCTAACCCAGCTATTAATGCAGAATAATACAAACCACTTTCCCCGAATAATTCGTTACTGTAAAAAACTGCAAATAGAATTATCACATAAATAAACCCAAATCCTATGGCGTTAAGAAGGTTCATGGGGTTTCCTAATTTAATCTCTGTGTCGAGCTTTTGAGTATCTTCTTTTATGAAAAACAATGCCACGATTAGACATATTAATGTGAAAATCCCAAAAGGTAATATCAAATGGGTAAGAAGTGAACTATTGAAGATATAAATTAATAGCGTGAGTCTTGGAAACATAATGGCCGAAGCGATGATAATACCTGCAGCATATTTTCGTGACAGTTCTGGAGTTTCAATACTTCTAGAAGCATAACTCCATGTAACGGCTGTACTAGATATTAATCCGCCAAGTATTGCCGTCAAAAAAATCCCTTTTTTTGAACCTACAAATTTGACTAAAAAATAGCCAATGAAATTTAGGAAAGAGACTATTGCAATGATAGAGCCAATCTCAAACGGATTTATCAAATCATTTGGGCCGTAGGTATTATTTGGTAAAAAGGGCAATATTAATAGAGCTATGATAGAAAACTTTACAAATGCAAAAAGTTCTTCAGAGGTAATGTTACTAATGACAGAATGAAATCGTGTCTTTAGAGAAAGTAAGGTGACTATGATGACTGCCGTTGCCACCGCATTACGATAATATTCCGCAGAAACCATAAGACCAAGCATAAAAGTGGCAATAAGGGCTAAATTGGTCGTAAAACTTCGTTCAAAGCTATTTTTCTCTTTATAAAAGTGATTAAACCCTAGAAAAAGTATAAAAGCACCCAAGCTTATAATTGACAACCAAAAAGAAAATATTTCAATAAGACTACCCAATGAAAAGCCTAAAATAGTAACTATAGGGAATGCACGTATACCTGCAAATCCATAATCACCCTTAAGATTGTTGTATTCTCGTTCCAATCCTAATATAAGACCAATTCCTAAGCTTATGAATACTCCTAAAATGTATGGGTCTAGTGTTGTTAATATGATATCGAGTTCATCCATTTCTTCTTAGTATTAAAATCATTCGTTTCTGAATATGGAAATGACGATGTAAAACCCTAATAGGGCAGACATTACAAAGCCTATGGCACCTAATAGTGGTATTCCGTTAACCAACGGAGGCATTTTGGCCATGACCAAGAGAGATGAACCAATTGATAAAGCTGCTATGATAACGGCAAATACCAAACGGTTAACTGCTTTACTAGTAGCAAGTTGAAATTCTTTTAATCCTTTGTGTTTATGTATTACTTCTAGTTTTCCATCCTTTAATTTTTTAAGTATGATATTGATGTCATCTGGTAGGGTCTCAACTAAATTATTAATGTTCTTTATGCGGTTTAGGCTCTTTTTAAATAGGTATTTTAAGCTGAACCTACTGCGTACTATCTTTTCAGTGTAAGGTATTAAGTTATCTGTTATATTAAATTTAGGGTCTAGTTTAAGACCTACGCCCTCTATTATAATTATACCACGAATCAGCATATAGAGATAGTGTGGCATGCTAATTCTATTTTCATATAATACAGTCTTAAACTGAGTTAAGGTGGTACCTATATTAATGTTTTGAATTGCCGTATTACTAATTCCTTCGATTAAAATATATAAATCTTGTTCCAGTTTTATGTAATCTGATATATTAGTTTTTATGGCAATTTTTTCAAGTATAGGAATTATTTTCTTGATGTCTTTACTTAAAAAGTGGAGTAGTAAATCACTTAAGAGTTCTTTCTCCCTCGGCATAATAGAGCCCATCATACCAAAATCTAAAAAGCAGATTTTTCCTTTTTCTGGTAGCACAAAAATATTACCAGGATGAGGGTCGGCATGAAAGAAAGCATGTTCTAAAATTTGTTCTAAATAAAGGTCAACCCCAATTTTAGCAACTGCTCTTGGGTCAATATTAGTAGCTCTGAGTGTTGCGATCTCCGATACTTTAATACCGTCGATAAATTCCATACAAATAATCTTATCATTAGATAGTTCTTCATATATAGCTGGTACGTGAATATGCTCATTGCCATTAAAATTCTTGGTGAATTGTAAAGTGTTTTTCAATTCTCTCGAAAACTGAAGTTCTTCTTTTATACTACGCTCGAAAGATTCTACAATTCGTAGTGGCTGCAACGCTTCTGCTTGGCTACTGTACTTTTCAAGACTGTGGGCAAGTTGTCGCATCATCTGCAGGTCAGATTCGATTATTTCTTCAATATTTGGTCGTTGAATCTTTAGAATTACTTCATCACCGTTTATAAGCTGTGCACGGTGTACTTGTGCAAGAGAGGCTGCTGCCAATGGTTCAATGTTGATAGTAGCGAAATATTTAAAGTTTTCTATTCCTAGTTCGTCTTCAATGGTTTTTAGTACATCGAAGTTTTTTAGCAGAGGCACGTGATCCTGCAATTTTTCTAGCTCTGAAATTAATTCAGTTGGCAGCATATCTTCTCTAGTACTGAAAATCTGACCTAATTTTATGTAGGTTGGCCCTAACTCTTCCAACACCATTCGAATACGTTCGTATTTTGAAAAAGATAAGTTTTTTTCTATATCTGGATGGTTTTCTAAATATTTCTTTGGTATTATTTTACTTAATGAACTCTTGGCCAAAACATCTTCAAAACCATATTTTATTAATACGTTAAATAACGCAGTGTACCTTTTAATTTCTCTTTTTGTTGGAAGTTTTAAAATGGCCATTTACGATTTGAATGTTATTAAATTTAGAATGAAACGATAAAAATCCTTCTAAAATTTGCAGTCAGATTCATCATTGTCTGGGTAGAACGTTAAATGATTTCTTACCTTGAAAAAAGCATATAACATCAAAGCTATTTGAAATAATGAACGTGATTTATGATAAAAATCATATTTCATAGTTTGTTGCTTAATTTATAAAGGCTAGGTCTATTCGTAATTACTTCTTTCGATTGTTATCACTTGATATTTTGATTGCCACAGCATCTGAAAAGACGAATTGCATCTTTAAAAAGGATGAGGAAACATAAGTGCTTAATGCTATTTTTTCTTATGGAAACCCTGATTTCTATCCTAAATTAAGAGCATGTATCATTTCAATGAAAATCACACTAAAAGAAGTGAATGATTATAGGCCATTAGATTAGAAGATTGACTCGACGTAATAATATTTTAAATCTATAATATATGTTCTAGTATTTCTTTGTTTAAAAATTCACATATATGATTTTACTCATAGTAATACTTTATATTTTCGATTTATTTTGAAGATTTATAATGTATGTTTTATGCGAAATTTGAATATCAGTATACTTTTCTTGCTTTGCCTTTCCTGTAATCAAGAACGAGAAAAAGTTTTTCCTCAAAAAACGAAGTTAACATCATCTGTATATGCATCGACAACGATACAGCCAGATAGCTTGTATCAAATTTATGCTGTAGTTGCTGGTATTCTTGAAGATAATTTTGTGGAAGAAGGAGATTTGGTAGAGAAAGGAGATGCTATTCTGCAGATTAATGATCGTACTCCTAAATTAAATACTGAAAATGCCTATTTAACAATGCAACAATCTAAGGAAAATGTACAAGGCAATGCCGCCATATTAAAGGATATTGAAGATGAAATTTATGCAACAAGGTTAAGATTTACGAATGATTCTATCAATTTTAGTAGGCAAAAGCGGCTTTGGGAACAAAACATTGGATCTAAGGCAGAATTTGATAGTAGAAAGTTGGCGTATGAGCTTTCAGAAAACCAGCTAAAACAACAGAAAGCAAAATATGTAAGAACCAAATATGATTTGGAAACAAAAATGGAACAAGCTAAAAATAGTTATTCTTCTTCAAAAATAATCACAGATGATTACACGGTAAATAGCAAAATTAAAGGAATGGTTTATGCTTTATTAAAGGAGCCCGGTGAACTTGTGAATACCATAGAACCATTAGGTGCAATTGGTAGTGCCACTAATTTTAAAATAGTAATGTTGATAGATGAGGTAGATATCATTAGGATAAAAATAGACCAGCTAACATTGATAACATTAGACGCCTACCCTAAAGAAGTATTTACCGCAAAGGTGAGCAAAATATATCCTCAAAAAGATGAGCGTTCACAGACTTTTACAATTGAAGCACTTTTTACGGAGCCACCTTCTATATTATACCCTGGCTTAGCAGGAGAGGGTAATATAGTAATTGCGGAAAAAGAAGATGCACTTACCATTCCAATAGAATATTTAATGGATGGTGATAAAGTAGAAACAGAAGAAGGTTTAGTTCATGTTGAGGTTGGACTTGAAAATTTAGAAAGGGTAGAGATTATTTCAGGTATAACGGAGAAGACGATGCTTTTTAAGCCAAAAGGATGATAAACTGGAAGGTCATACTAAATATTGCAAAAACACATCTTCTTACCAAGATGAAATCTACTGCTACCGCATCTTTAGGCGTCACTTTTGGTATAGGTGCCTACATAACCATGGTTAGTTTTATGACAGGTTTAAATAATATGTTAGATAGTCTTATTTTGAACCAAACACCCCATATTCATTTATATAATGAAATTGAGCCAACGGTTAATCAACCAATTTCAATGTTGGAAGATTTTGAAAATTCGGTAGATATGATTAGCTCAATAAAACCAAAACAAGGGCAAAAGAAAATTCATAATGCAGTACCTATTCTTAGCTATTTAAAGAAAAAGGACAAGGTAAAGGGGGCGACACCACAAGTACGGGCACAAATATTTTACCTATCCGGTGCCATTGAATTAGGTGGTACATTAGTTGGGGTAGATATTATGGAAGAAACCAGATTATCGAATATGCGAAATTATATTGTTGATGGTACCCCAGAAGCATTGAAAAGTACAGATAATGGTATTCTGTTAGGATCTGGGCTAGCAAGTAAAATGTCATTATCAGTAGGCGATAGGGTTCAAATAAGCACTGTGAAAGGCGGTATTTTTCCTTTGAAAATTGTTGGTATCTACCAAAGTGGAATTGCAGATATCGATAATATACAAAGCTTCTGTAATTTAAAAACAGTACAACAGATATTAGGAGAGGCACAGAATTATGTTACCGATATCAATATTAAACTTAATAGGATAGAAGATGCCCCTGCATTGGCTCAAATTTTAGAAAAACAATTTGATGTAACCGCAACGGATATTAACGAAGCAAATGCCCAATTCGAAACTGGTACAAATATTCGAAATTTAATAACATATGCAGTTTCTATAACATTACTAATTGTCGCAGGATTTGGAATTTATAATATTCTAAATATGCTTATATATGAAAAAATGAAAGATATCGCTATTTTAAAAGCAACCGGATTTTCAGGCCGAGATGTGCAGTTCATTTTTATGAGTCAGGCCATGATAATTGGTATTGTAGGTGGAATCTTAGGATTGATTTTAGGTTTTGTACTATCTGTAATTATTGACGGGCTGCCGTTCAAGACAGAAGCACTACCAACAATTACAACGTATCCCGTTAATTTCAATATAGGCTATTATGTAATAGGAATCTTATTTGCCTTAATTTCAACCTTTATCGCAGGGTGGCTACCCTCTAATAAAGCAAAACGTATAGATCCGATAAAAATCATTAGAGGCACTTAAGAGAATTGAAAATGGATAAAGTATTAGAAGCTAAAAACATTAATAAACACTTTCTGAAACCTAAAGACTTTCATGTTTTAAAAGACATTTCTTTTGCAATAAAAAAAGGTGAATTTGCCTCAATTATGGGAAAATCAGGTTCGGGTAAGTCTACATTGCTTTACATACTTTCTACTATGGATACGGAGTATACCGGGGAGTTATATTTAAATGAAAAGTTGGTCACCGGTAGATTGCCAAGTGAGTTATCGGTAATTAGAAATGAGCATATTGGTTTTGTGTTCCAGTTCCATTATTTACTATCTGAATTTAGTGTTTTAGAGAATGTAATGCTCCCTGCAAAAAAGTTGGCCCGAAAGTCTGTTCAAGAAATTGAACATGACGCCATTTTGAAATTAAAAATGTTAGGTATCGAAAATCTTGTAAAACAGAAGGCTTCCCGTATTTCTGGTGGTGAAAAACAACGAGTTGCCATCGCAAGGGCATTGATTAATAATCCTTCTATACTTATGGGAGATGAACCAACAGGGAATTTGGATAGCTATAATTCTGATAATGTTTTTAACATATTTAAACGATTGAAAGAGGAGGAAGGTCTTTCACTCTTGGTTGTAACACATGATGAGGATTTTGCGAAGCGAACCGACTATATTATTGAAATGGAAGATGGTCGAATTATGATTTAAAATTGATTTAATTATAGTCGGTTATTATCCAAATAAAAATTTAGTTTTGAAATTATCAGTACTAAATTAATTTTCTTTCATTTTCATAATTTGTTGGTATGACTAAAAATACTTTAAAAAGCTATAGTTATTTTTTAAATATTTCAGTTTTGTGTTTGCTATTTGCTTCGTGTGCAAATGAGGCTAAACAGAGTTTAGTGATGCATACAGAAAATACGATTGCGCTCGATGCAGATGACACCCAAGATTCCATTAAACTTAAAGCAACTCATGTTGTTCCTACCAAGAACCAGTACGATGCTTTAAAAGATGAGTTTATAGCCTTCGTTCATTTTGGACCAAATACATTTAGTAGAATGGAATGGGGTAGTGGTATGGAAGACCCTGCTATTTTCAACCTTCAAAATCTTGATACGGATCAGTGGTGTAAGGCCATGAAAGATGCTGGTATGAAAAAAGTAATTATCACTGCCAAGCATCACGATGGTTTTGTGTTATGGCAAAGTAGGTATACAAAGCATGGGGTGATGTCTTCGTCGTATAAAAATGGTGAAGGAGATGTGTTGAAAGAATTATCAGAATCATGCAAGAAATATGGTATAAAACTAGGTGTTTATCTTTCGCCAGCAGATTTGTTTCAAATTGAAAATGCCGATGGGCTTTATGGCAATCTGAGCGAATACACCAAACGTACCATACCTAGAGAAATAGAAGGTAGACCCTTTGAGAATAAAACTACTTTTGAGTTTGAAGTGGATGATTACAATGAATATTTTTTAAATCAATTATTTGAATTGCTAACTGAGTATGGCCCTATAGATGAGGTTTGGTTTGATGGTGCCCATCCTAAACGTAAGGGAAATCAGCAATATAAATATAGGGACTGGAAAAAACTGATTACCCAATTAGCACCCAATGCTGTCGTATTTGGTAAGGAAGGTACACGTTGGTGCGGTAATGAAGCTGGGGCCACAAGAGATACGGAGTGGAATGTGGTACCATATAAGGAGGATCCTAGAACATTGAACTTGTTCGCAGATATTACGGATGAAGATGTAGGAAGTTTAGAGAAATTGGCAGTTGGTAAGTTTTTACATTATCAACCTGCTGAAACAAACACTTCAATACGAGAAGGATGGTTTTATAGAGATGACACTGATCAAAAAGTAAGAACTACAGATGATGTTTTTGATATCTATGAAAGGTCTGTTGGTGGAAATTCTATTTTTCTATTGAATATTCCTCCTAATCGCGAAGGTAAATTTTCAGACCAAGATGTTCAGGTTTTAAAAGAAACTGGTAAAAGAATTAAGGAAACGTACGGGGTTAACTTGTTGAAAGGTGCAGAGGGTCCAAAAGAACTTTTAGATAATGATGAAGAAACCGATTTGGTTCTGCAAGGGGAACAACCGATTGTTGAGCTAACGTTAAATAAAGAAGCCAAGATCAATAGATTTCTTATTCAAGAGAAGGTAAAAACATTTGGTGAGCGCGTTTCTAAACATGCATTAGATGCTTGGATAGACGGTGCGTGGAAAGAAGTTGCCAATGCTACCAATATAGGATATAAAAAGATATTACGTTTTCCAGAAGTAACGACAAATAAACTTCGCATACGCATTCTTGAAACAAGATTTATTCCTGTGCTGCAAAATGTTTCAGCACATTATTTTGAAAGTAGACCACCACAATTACAATTTACAAGAAATAGTAAGGGGGAGGTTTCTATCGTACCTAAGATGTCTGATTTTGGATGGAATCCTAATGGCGAAAATGCAGGTGCCAATCTAAATAAAGGAATGCAAATATTCTATACTACAGATGGTCAAGAACCTTCTGCGGAATCTAGTTTGTTTACAGCACCATTTGTATTTGATGAAGGGGAAATAAAAGCTATCGCAATTAAAAATAAAGAAAAAGGAGGTGTAGCTAGTATTAAATTCGGAATCTCTAAAATATTATGGAAGTTGGTTTCAACAAGCGGTGCTCAAAAAAAGCATGCCGCCAGTTTACTTTTTGACGAAGACCCAAGAACGTATTGGCAGTCGCTATTGAAGAGCAAGAACCAATTTGTAATTCTTGACTTGGGCAAGAAAATAGAAATCAAATCTTTCGCTTATACACCGCCCACTTCAACTGGGGATGGGATGATTCAAAAAGGAACTATTCACTCTAGTGAGGATGGTGAAAATTGGACCAAACAAGACGCCTTTATCTTTGGAAACCTAATCAATGACCCAACGCCACGCATGCATAAGTTTAAACAAAGTTTTTCTACGCGCTATATTAAATTACAAGTAGATGAAATTGCAGGCAATGGGAATTCGGCTGCCATAGCAGAGTTGGATTTTTATATGCATTAAGCATTTTTTTTGGGTTTTTTAATGACATTTCCATAAACATCAGAACAATCTAAATAAGATAAACCCTTTTATCGTTTATAGTCAAAAGAAATCCAATCTGCATGGCAGATGTTTTGGGTTGGGTTTTCTTTGTTTGTGAAGACTAAATATAAGTTGGCATTATCTTTAGTTGGCGAAACGGGTATGTTATAGTAAAATGTTTCTTCCACCCCATTATGCGCCAATACTTGTTTGCCTATAATTGGACCATCTATACCGTCTTCATGAATTTCAACTGCCCCTTTAAATTCTTGATCTAAATTATAAAAAGATGCAAATTTTAAATGCTTTAGGCCTTTTAGGCTTATGCCATTAAATTTTAAGTAAAATCCATCTTGCATAACCCCAACTACTCTTGATTTGCTTGTGCTCCAAGTTCCGGTACCTTCCTTTATTTCATCTGCGTTTTCAGCTTCAATTTTCTGACTTCTGAAAATGAATTGCTCACTAACTGTAAGTTCGGAATTAGGTTGGTTCGGATTGCCTTTATCACGATAAGAAGCCATTAAGACATAGTTGCCTTCGCCTTGCTTACCTATATGTTCCTTAAACGATAATATACCTGACAGAGGAAGTGATTTTTTCACTTCCTCCATCTGTGGTTTCAAGTCCAAAATATATTCTACCATTTGAGAAACCTCTTCAACAGTAAGTTGAGGATGTGCAGACATGGCATTTTCACCCCAAACACTACCGCCACCTTTTATGATTTTAGAAACCAAATAACCTGTATCGTCTTTACTATATCGTTTCGCAATATCGGTATAGCTAGGTCCGTTCACTTTGTCCAATATTGCATGGCATGCCTTACAGTCAGATGCTTCGATAGCTTTTTTTCCCGCTGGCTCCAGATTTCGTTGATGTCCTAAGGTAGCTTTTATAAGATCTCTACCTTCGGGTATATAATCAAAAGTCACTTTTACGTCATCTGCAGAAATTGTATTAGTATCTGTTGAACCATCTTGTTTGTCTGCTACTATGATTTCATAATCCAATTTCTTGCCATCCCAATAAATTGAATCGTTGTTCAATATATTTATTGCAATGGTAGGGGAGTCATTACCTACCAATATTTTTGAATTTGTAGTCGATGTGTTTCCATCAGTATCGGTAACCTTTAAGACAACAGTGTAACTACCATTTTCAGTAAAAATAAATTCAGGTTTTTGGTCCTGAGATTGCGATACATCATCTGTGAAATACCAATTGTAGGTAAGTGTATCGTAATCAAAATCAATAGAGTTTTCTGCAGAAAATTTGACTGTTAAGGGTGCGGAACCAACTGTTTTGTCATGCTCGAATTTGGCAACTGGTTTTCTATTTCCTTTTATATATGCGATACTACTTAAACGTGCGTCTAAATTTTGTGAGTTCCATTTTTGACCATATTCTAATACATACATATTACCGTTAGAGGCAAAAATCATGTCCATAGGATGTGAAAATTCTTCGTTGGGCATAAATGCATCGGCCTTCACATAATTCTGATTCTCATCTAGTGAGATTACGTAAATCCAATCTCTCATCCATTCATAAACGAACAATTTATCTTCAAAGTAGCTAGGCCATAGATTTTCAGCATTAGCCATGTCCGCTTTGTGAAAAACTGGCCCCGCCATAGGGTTAATACCACCTTCGCCCATCCAAGGAAATTCTTCAGACCTAAAATAGGTCATTGGTATCATAGATTTTTGAGCAGTCGGCATCTCTTGAATTCCGGTATTGTTAGGGGAATCATTGATAAGGTGTTTTGGGTCAAATTTATCACCTGCAATATTTGTTTCAAAGTTAAAATCATTATACGCCTCATTATATCCTCGCGTAAAAGGCCATCCCCAGAAACCAGCATTTTTAGCCTGATTATATTCACCCATTCCGCTAGGACCACGGTTAGGATTTGCCTTGCCGGCATCTGGCCCAATATCGCCCCAATATAAAATACCTGTTTTGCTATCTACGGAATGTCTAAAAGGGTTTCTTAATCCCATCGCATATATTTCGGGTCTTGTTTTGGCGGTACCTGTAGGAAAGAGGTTCCCGTCTGGGATAGTATAACTACCGTTTTCCTCAGGTTTTATCCGTAATATTTTACCTCTCAAATCATTTGTATTGGCAGCAGAACGTTGAGAGTCCCAACCAGCTCTGTGCGGGCGTTCATCCATAGGGGCAAAACCAGATGATTCAAAAGGATTAGTATTATCACCCAGGGTAATGAACAGATTGCCATTTGGCCCAAATTCTAAGGCACCACCACTATGGCAACATTGGCGGTCGGTAGGTATTTCTATTAGTATTTTTTCAGAATCTAAATGGAGTTGATCATTCGTTAAGGTGAAACGAGAAATATGTTGTTTAGATATATCTCCTTTAACGGAATATAAAAGATAGATCCAATTATTCTGTACATAATTCGGGTCAACGGCCAAGCCTAAAAGCCCATCCTCATTACCATAAAACAAGTCTAGCTGGGCTATGGTTTTCGTTTTTTCAATTTCAAAATCATATAGTTTCAAAGCACCGTGACGCTCAATGAACAGGATTCCCTTACCAGGAAGTTCATCTAACTCCATAGGCTCATTTAAATTAAAATCCAGAACTTTTTTCACGAAGCGGTCTTCAGGTGGCACCCTATCTGTTTTTGCCAAGGAATAATTTAAGGTGTTATCACCTACGGCATAGGTGATACCACCAAGTAAATGACTTAAGAATTTAGGATTTAGAAATGTTTCATCCGTATGTCCCATTTCGGTGTAAAAGGCTCTGCCACCGTCATAGTCGTGATACCAAGCTATTGGGTGACTACCAGGGTTTGTGCCCCCCTCGTAACTATTCTCATCAATAGAAATAAGAATATTGATATTGGGATTGATATTTTTGAAATTATACCACTCATCACTTTTGGTCCATGAATTATTTAAGTGTTGGGTAGATGTATGTGATTTATCGTTAATAATCAATTTGGCTTCTTGAATATGCGGATGATCATTAAATATAGCACCAACTAGTTTGTTGTACCACGGCCAATCATATTCTGTACTTGTTGCAGCATGAATGCCTACAAAACCCCCGCCAGCTTGAATGTAACGTTCAAAGTCTGCTTGTTGAACATCATTTAAAATATCCTTGGTCGTATTATTAAAAATAACCGCAGCATAGTTTTTCAAAGAATCTTCTACAATATAATTGGCATCTTCAGTTGCGATAACTTTGTATCCATTTTCCTTTCCCAATTTTTTTATGGCTTCAACTCCGGCTTCTATGGAGCCGTGTCTAAATCCTTGGGTTTTGCTGAAAATTAATATGGTTTCTTTCTTTTTTGTACAGTTTGTAAAAAGGGTAATACAGAGTAACCAATAAGAAATTTGCTTTATTGAACGTATAGAGATTTTAAACATATATTTTATTGGGAATCATTGGTTATTTGTAAGTAAACAAGGTTTTAGAGTTAACTGTATGGAACCTTGGAGCAAGAGCTGTCTAAAGATATAAAAATAGGATTACTGTGCGCTAAATGAATTTACCAAAGTGTTGGTTTTTTGGCGAATTGTAGTTATTTTATGTTGAACAATTTACTAGTATCTTGAAGTTTTATAAAGAGCAATTTTCTAATCAATAAGCCAATGTGGACCACAATTTTTATTGGTATTTATGTACTGTTAACTTTATTTATAGTACTATCTATTATTCTTTATGGCGCCAAACCAACAAAGAGTTTAGCTTGGCTTTTAGCGATTTTCGCAATACCCGTGGGTGGTATAATATTTTATCTTTTATTAGGTAGAAATAGAAGAAAGCGTAAACTAATACGTCTTAAGAAAAACATGTTCAATAAGATGCCATGGACTAATAAAGCACAAAAAAATGTTTTTAATGGTAGGTATTGCAAATTGATGACGCTATGCTATAAAAGCTCACATTTTCCTCCTACATCAAATAATGAATTACAATTATTAAAAGATGGTAGAACTACTTTTGAAGCTATATTTTATGCTTTAGAAAAAGCAACGGTTCAAATTCATATACAATATTATATTTTTGAAGATGGTGAGTTGGCCACTAAGCTTTTTAAGTTATTCAAGAAAAAAATAGACCAAGGTGTTGTTATTAGATTAATTTATGATGGTATTGGTAGTTTTTCTTTAAGTAAAAAATACCTAAATCAATTAGTTGAAATTGGTGTTGAAGCATATTCATTTCTTCCTTTTAAATTCGGACGATATTTTTCTTCACTGAATTATCGAAACCACAGAAAAATAATAGTGGTCGATGGTACAATAGCTTTTACTGGCGGAATTAATATTTCTGACAAATACTTAAAAGGCCAAGTTGGGCTTGGTAAATGGCACGACATGCACTTAAGGTTAGAGGGTCCTTCGGCCAAACAACTAGATCAAGTTTTTATGACAGATTGGTATTTAGTGAGTACAAAACTTTTACAGCCATTAGAACTCTCGAGACACAACTTAGAATCTATTTCGAATGAATTGGTGCAGATAGTGGCAGGAGGTCCTGATGATGATTTTCCTGTACTGGAACAGACTTATTTTTCCATTATTAACATGGCTAAAGAGTACATTTATATTACCAACCCATATATAATACCGGGTCAATCTCTTATACGTGCATTACAGACCGCAGCTCTAAGCGGTATCGATGTACGTTTGCTGGTCTCTGAAAATGCTGATAACAGAGTGGTTAGTTGGGCTGTTCATTCTTATTTTGAGCTGTTTTTAAAATCGGGCATTAAAATATATCTTTTCCCTGACGGATTTTTACACAGTAAAATTATGGTGAGTGATGATGCAATTTCTTCAATTGGTACCGCAAATTTAGATGACCGTAGTTTTGAACAGAATTATGAAGTAAACGCCATTATGTATCATAAAGAGTTTGCCAAACTTTTAAAAGAAGACTTTCTTCAAGATTGTAAAGTAAGTAATGAATTACGGTATGATGAATTTATTCAAAGACCTTGGGGCAAAAAACTAAAAGAAGGTTTTGGTAAAGTTTTGAGTCCACTGTTTTAAATACGCTAATTAATTAACTTGTGAGGTGAAAATTAAGTCTTGCTCTTCTAAAGTTGTAATTACTAATCTTATATAGTCTTTAATTGCTTTATCAATGTTATTTGGGTCAGCGATATCGATAACTCCTCTCCATATCATAGCTCTTTCTTTACCCTCACAGATACAGTATAAAGTAGTTTCAGCATGGTATACGGTAAATTCTTCATAATAATCATCTTCAAAGTAAATGCCTTGATGTTCTAAATAATCGTCATTAAAACGAGATTGATGATCATCCCATCGAGAAATAGACTTGATGAAATTCTCACGATTTTCAGAACCTGTAATTTTAGTCAATAAAATTGCATCAAAATCTTTGTCCAAAAGACTTTGTTCAACCTCATCCAGTTCTTTCTCGGTTTTTCTTGAATTGGTTAGTGATAAATCGAAAATATCAATACTACGCCATGCCTCGACATTTCGATTCGTAAATTCCTTTTTCAGTTGACTTTCAAAATGCTCTCTAGTTTCATCACTTTGCGTCATACCAACCAATAAAACTTTGTTGGCATTGAACAAAACTATATCTGGGTTCTTCCAATTTTCTACTAAACTAATAGAAGAACAACCCATTAATAAAAATGAGAATACGATGAATATTTTTTTCATACTAACTATAGGGATTTATTAAGTATATAATTCAAAGTTACTATTTAGAATATATCATGCATATGACAATGGTCAGTTGTAAATTAAAGTAGAAGAGATTCATTATTTTAAAAAGTTTATAACCACATATCTATGCTTTCATTTAATTTAGGGATGTGGCATTCCCAACCCTTAGCGTCTCTAATTTTTACTTTGAAAGCATCTAAGGCACCTGGTTCACCATGAATTAAAAAAACATTTTCAGGTGTGTTTTTAATATTATCTATCCAGTGCAAAAGTTCAGCTTGATCTGCATGGGCAGATAAACTCTCGATAAAATGTATACTGGCCTTCACCGGATAAAATTTTCCAAACAACTTAAGTTCATGTGTACCTTCTAATAATTGTCTGCCTCTTGTGCCTTCAGCTTGATAACCAACGAGTAATATTTTTGTTTTTGGCTCATCGATTAATTGTTTAAGATAGGTAAGTACCCTTCCGCCAGTAACCATGCCGCTACCCGCAATGACAATTTTAGGTCTAGGGTCATCTATTGTTGTCCATGTATCTGCGTAAGATGTAATAATCGTAAAATGATTGCATATAGCTTCATATTCATTCATCGATAATTTATGCCAATCTGGATATTGTTGAAATACGTTAAGCACATTATTACCCATAGGACTATCAATAAAAATGGGGATATTGGGTATTTTGTTCTTCTTATACATTTGCCATAATAAATACATGAGCAACTGCAAACGTTCAACAGCAAATGAAGGTATAATCAATGTACCTCTATCGTTTATGGTTTTTTCAATAAGATTTTTTAGAATTTCAGTAATGTTTTCTTCAGGGTGGAGTTTATTTCCATAAGTACTTTCTAAGAAAAGGTAGTCTGCCCATTTCGGTCTTTCAGGCGGTGCCAATAGTTCATCATTTAATCTGCCAACATCTCCTGAGAAGATAAAAACCTTTTCGAATATTTCTAAATGAATAAATGTTGATCCGATAATATGACCATTAAACTGAAACTTAAACTTGATGTTCTTAGAAAGTATGATCCATTCATCTTTTTTAAGGCCAGAGAAAAGCTTTAGGGTATTTTCGGCTTCCTCTAAATTATAAAATGGTAGTGCAACCGGATGCTTAGAATATCCTTCTTCATTTGCTTTATTTGCCTGTTCTTCTTGAATTTTGGCACTGTCCAACAAAATTATACGTGCAATTGATAATGTTGGCTCCGTAGCTAATATTTTTCCTTTAAAACCTTCTTTCACCAATCGGGGTAGATAGCCGGTATGGTCTAAATGCCCATGTGTTAATAGTACCACATCTACTTTGGAAACATCGATAGTTAAGGGCTGCCAATTTTTTTCACGTAATTCTTTTAGTCCTTGAAACATACCACAATCTATTAGTATGTTTATTTCAGGAGTTTCTATGTAGAATTTAGAACCGGTAACAGTACCTGATGCGCCGAGAAATTTTATACTAACTTTTTTCATGGTTTTAAGCTTTACAGAGTTGTTCTATCTCATTTAAGATTTTAGTTTTTCTTGTGTTGGAAATACCCAAATGGTCCAGAAAGAATTTATCTTTAATAAGCTGTCTACATAAAACAACATTTCTGCTCAATAAAAACTGTTTTTCTCTATTGGTTAATAAGCAAGAGACGGTAATAGGGTAGAGACCAAGCCTGTCTATTCTATCTTTGAGGCCATCTTTTTTAGGGTAATCCCAGCTTAATAGATAGAGGTCGGCACATTTTCCATACTTTATGGCATCTTCTGTAAACCGGGTATTAGTAACAACCCAGCCTTTATTTAGGGGTTTTGTATTATTACTATTAGTAACCCAATGTGCTTTTACATCGTTATATCTAGAATGTATGTAAAGTGGAACTTTTACATTACAATTTCGACCTTCTTCATTATGAAATTTACATTCTATTATGGTGACCGTATTATTTTTTTCTGCAACAACATCAATTTCATGGCTAACACAGTCGCCGTTTAAGACAATATCAACTTTTACCGCATAACCTGAAAATTGTAAAATTGCACCCACAAAACGTTCGAACGGAAAACCTGTAGGTCCTAGTTCATAAATGGCCTTCTTGAGCTTATATTTTGATGCAAAAACAGATTTGTTTTTTTTTAGTAATGAGTACGCTCTATTGTATATTTCATTAGTCGTTATACCTTCATAAAGTTCATCACCAACTCTGCTGACAATTTCTTCTACCAATTCATGATTTGCACCGCTATGTTTTAAAGAATTGCGTAGCTTATCTAACGAAAATTTCACTTTTTGTCCGGAAGATTTGATTATGTCGATAGTGTTGTAGGTATCCATATTACTTTTTTAAATTAATATCTATAGGCGGTATTTGAAGTAATTGTAACGTAGAAGAAGCTAAGATTACTTTGCCGTTCGTTTTTAATATTGCTTTTTCTATATGTTGAAAAAGGGTATGTTTTGTATTTCTTCTTCGTTTATAATCTGTAATGTATCTTACATTTAATTGAATCCAATTATCGGTTAGACTCATAGCTATAGTAGGTTCTATTGTTGCATTTTCTATATAATAACGCTCTACCATTTCTGCCCATTTTGCCTTAGATTTTTCAGTGTAATCTGATAAAAGTTCAGTAGCACTATTCATTAGTATAGTTTTTGCAAGTTCAGTATCCGAACCATAGGTGATAAGAATATTCAATTCATCCCAAACGAAAGGGAAGTCCATTGAATAATTTTTGATAGGGCCTTTAAATACGAAGGCGTTGCTGATTTTTACAATTCTACCCGAATAATTATCACTACTTACCCATTCACCCATTTCCATAATAGTGGTGTAAATACTGTCAATATCTATTACATCACCTTTAATATTATTAATCTCGATACGGTCACCAGGCTTATATACTCGAACGAATAAAATATAAAATGACCCCGCTATACTTAGTATTAATTCTTGAAGTGTAAATGTAATACCCGCAGTAAATAGGCCTATAATAATGGTGTAATCTTTTAAACTATCTACAGTAATGGCCATTAAAATCAAAAACAGGATAAGTAAATAACCTATAATTTCTACGCCCTTTTGAGCCTTATATCTTATTGATATATTATCAATTCTTTTTTTAAGTGTTTTTCTTATTAGGCCAATACTTATAATGATGAATAAAACCCACATAATTAATTTGGTCATTTTAATGACCATCGGGTCTTCAAAGAACTGTAAAAGTGAATCCATAATTAAATTTTAAAAAACCGCCAATGAAATAACTTCTTTGACGGTTTCTATTTTCAGACATTAACCAACCAACTATTTATGTCCAAAAAAATTTCTTACATAGCTCTTCGCTTGGTTTTCGGTCATGCTATCTGTTTTTTCAACTGCTTTTAGTTTGCCAAATAATGATTTGCGGTGTTGCGATAATTCTTTTTTAAATTGTTCATTAATATTTGCTGGCCCAAAAATCATTAATTCATCACAATCGGCAACGGCTTCTGCTATAGCATTAAAATAGTTTTTAAACTGAGCTTTTTCTTTTTCCAAATATTTTCTTTCATGGGTTACATCTTGTGTAGCCCCAGATTTTATGCGAGAACCACCAGTACTTGTTCTATTAAAGAATTCAATGTCAGAATTTATGGTTTCCAATGTTTCTTCTTCTTCTTGTGCCAGACGAATAATATGTGCATGTTTACTGTCCATCCAAATACCTGCTTTTTTCATTTTTTTTTCATTTTTAAGATTAATATTAGTGAAGAGCCAATATGGGCACTTTACTATCATAGCCAATTTCCTTTACAAGTGGTCTTGAAAATACACTGCCAAAGAATATATGTTTGCGATTTATAAAAGCTACCATATCACTATTTCTACTCTCAACAAAAGTTTGTATTCCTTTTCCTAAATGATTTTCAGAAAGCGTATGGAAACTATATTTTACCTCGGCTAAAATGGTATTAAGTAATTGCTTATTATTTAACTGATTTTCAGAAAGTTCTTTCTTCTTAAGGTATAAAATGGCAATTTCAACATTGTGCATCCTTCCTATTTCTATTAGATAATTAAGTTCTGCTCTTTTAAAGTTGTCATTAAAGTCGGTTGGAAAAACAATTTCTTTAGGAGATTGAAATACTATATTTTCTGGTATAGCTAAAACAGGACACTCTCTTATTTTTTCCATAGCCATTACCGTGTTACTGCCAAAAAGTACACGTTTTGATCCTGTAGCTCCTTTTGTACCCATGGCAACCAATTCAATATCCTTTTCAGCTATTATTTTTTTGATGCCTTCAGTTAAGAAATTGTGAGTAGATTTAGTATAATAATTGTGTTTAGGATTTTCGTTATGCAATGCAATACTATCCAATAATTTTAAAAATTTTTTTTCAGAAGCTGCTTTTGCCAGTTCAAATTCAGCGCTTCCTTCTTCAGGAATGTTTAAGCTGTTGGTCGTATATTTTTCAAAATCATATACATTCAAAAAATAGAAATCACAATTTAATTTAGCATATAAATCAATGGTATAACGAATAGCATTCAATGCATTCTTAGAAAAATCTGTTGGTATCAGAATACGCTTATTCATAGTTGACGTAAATAGATTGTTCATTAAATGTATCGTTCAATTAGATAAATAACTATGATAAATATCAGTCTTGAACGGGCAAAATTAAAAAGGGTATGGTGGTATAAATACTTAAATCCAAAACAGCAGGTTCGTGTAATAGATGTTTAAAGAAGCTTCTTCTGTGATAGGCCATTGCAAACATTTTAATGTCTCGCTGAATTAAAAAATCTTGAATTACATTGATCTTATCTGAATAATTCCAAATATCATCAAAACTGTGTTGCGTTTTTGTTAAATATTTTTTCAATATTTTTTTATTGGAAACCTGATTAAGGTTCATTGTTTTTTCTTCGTTGATATGTAGTACCCGTATGGCGGCATCGGCAATAGAAGCAATTGATATAAGCATTGCTAAGGTATTTTTCGTACAGCCTTTCTTATAGTCGGTTATAAAGGCAATTTCATCAATTGGTGGGTACGCAATCTCTTTTGGTATGGCTAGTGAAGGACATTGTGTAATGGTATTAGCTATTTTTATCGAATTACTACCCATGAACAGTTCTTTTGCACCAGTTTTACCTTTGTTAACCAGTACTATAAGGTCTATTTGAAGACTGTCTATAGTTTAAGAAATAACACTGGATATGGTTCCTTTACTTAATATGGTATTGAACTTATGTTTTTTATTGTCTGTTTAGAGAACTATTTTATGAACTGTTTCTATAAGATTTTCTTACGATGTGGTTCGTAATCTTGATAGTTCTTTTCACCTACAAAAGAACGTTTCTCGGACCTGACGATGCCGTAAGGTCATCAATGATATGAATTAGATGAAAGGTGCATTGTTTCGACTTAAAAAATTGTGTAATGTAAAAGAGCGCATTATAGGTTCATTGGAAAAATCTGTTAATACTAATATGTTTTTAATTTCCATGTTTATAATTGTGGTATTACCATGAAAGGAATGGTAACATGAAAACCTATTTTCTTAATAACTGGTTCAATAAATAAACGCTCAAGAAAGGTGTGTTTATTTTGAACCATGACTAACATATTTATTTTTTGCTTTACTTGAAACTCATTTATTGCGGCTATAATTTCATTACTTGAAACTTCATGAAACAAGGCATTTTTTGATAAAACCTTTTCCAATTTCTCTTTATTTTTTAATTGTACGGGATTGAGTTCGTCTCCCGTAAAAACATGCATGACATTTACTTGAGATACGTGTGTATTTACAATTTTCAAAAGCTGTGATAAACTGTTTTTATCTAACTCGATTTCAAAATCGTTTGGAAAAAGTATTTGTTCTGGTGCTTCATACTCAAAGCAGAAGGAATAACTAAAACAGGACATTTAGCATTTTTGATTACATGTACGGTATTGGTGCCAAATAATATTTCTTTCGCACCGGTTGCACCCTGTGTACCCATAATTACTATATCGATACCTTCAGTTTCAACAGTTCTCGTAACTTCACTAGAAAGTACATTCAATGCAGAGTGGGTTATAAAAGTGTGCAATGGATTTTCAAAATCTTTTTGTAATTTTTTCTTTAAATCTTTAAGGTCATTTATGGAATTCTCTCTAACGATATCTCCAAGACCAATTTGGGCAGGACTACCCATTAGGTACTCGGTATGGTAAACAGGTGGCATGTAGCTATTTATAAGATAGAAAGTGCATTTTATATTCTTATATAGCGTTAGTGCGTAACGAATTGCAGTTAAAGAGTTTTTAGAAAAATCTGTAGGTAATAAAACACGTGTCATAGTCTTAATTATTTGATATATTGAAATTAAGTACAGTTGATGAATTATTGTATGATATTCGTCAGGTTCATTTCTTAAGAAATAACTTATTATTAATCATAAAAAAGGTACCCTATGAAAAGGAGTTTCAAAAAAAATATAGGTTCAGATAAGCCATCATTAGTCCATTTTTATGCAAATTGGTGTACTCCGTGCAAATTAATGACACCAATTCTTGAACAAATTGAAGAGGAAATGGGAGAAAGTTTAAACGTGATAGAAATAGATGTTGAAGTTAAAGAAAAGCTTGCCCAGAAATATAAAATTAAAAGTTTGCCTACACTGTTGATATTTAAAAATGGAGAGCCACTATGGCGCCAATCTGGCATGATACAAAAAGAGGATATCAAAAATGCCGTAATGGAATTGGCCTAATTCAAGGTATGTGTTTAATATATTTATTATGATAAATTAAATTTAAGACTCGTGAATAACGAGAAATGGAACTTTAGTATGATAACTTATTTTTTCTACTGTGGGCCTAAAAAGAATACGTTCTAAGAAATTGAGATTTTTAGCAACCATAACCAACAAATCTAGATTTCTACTTTCGGTAAAACACTGAATTGATTCATCAACTTTCTTGCCAGTAACCACATGAAATGAACATTCAATATCTTTATAATAGTCCATTAAAATTCTTTTATTATTTTCTTGAATGGGGCTTAATATTTCATTTTTAAGCGATACATAAAGTAAACGTAAAGCAGATTTTTTAAGCAATAGAACATCTTTTAGAGTTTCTAAAATTTTATGGTCATACGTTACTTGAAAATCTGAAGGGAAACCTATTTCCTTAATACCAGAATATACAGCATGTTCAGGTACAGCTAAAACAGTGCAAGGTACTTTTGTGATTACATCACCTGTATTACTACCAATAGATACGGATTTTAAACCAGTAGAACCTTTCGTACCCATAATAATCAGGTCAATATTTTTTTCTTTGAATTGCTGTTTTATATGGTCGGTTAAAAAACCATAGAGTGCAATAGTTTTGAACTCATGTTTTACATTTAAGGGTAAATGTTCTATTTTATTCATTAGCTTGTTAAGCTTCTCATTACTTTCTACCAATAAGCTTTCTTCCAAAATCTCTGGAGATAGAAACATAGCGGTTTCTCCACTTGTATTAGTGTTAACAGAATTTACATGAACAATATGAAAGGTACAATGTGTTTTTTTGAAAAACGAAATGCCATAAAGCAAGGCATTCCATGCGTTTTCTGAAAAATCAGTAGGGATTAGTATGTTTTTCATTATAATGCTTATTAATAATAAGGAAATATTTTAAAATTTATTGAGGCAAAAAGATTACGGGAATATTAGAATGAAAGGCTATTTTTTTAACAATTGCTTCTCCTATAACTTTTTCCCAGAAGGTATGATGATGCCGAATAATACTTAGAATAGTAGAATCTTTATTACCAACATATGTGTTAAGACTTTGAGAAATACTTATTTCGAATGGTACATTTTTAAATGTATAATTTAAACCTGCAAATCTTTCCTTTAATACAGTCTTGTTCATATTTTGGGTATCATTCAAATTAAACTCTATGGCCACATGAACAATTTCAATTGGAGCTTTCCAAAGTTTTGCAAGTTCTATGATTATATCTAATTCGTTCTTTTTAAATGTTTTAGCGAAATCTGTGGCGAGAATTATAGTACGTAGTTTTTGAAAATTGTAACCACTAGGTATGGCAAAAATTGGAATATTTTTTATTGTTTTTAATACTTTAACCGTATTACTTCCTAAGAAAACTTCTTTAGCGCCAGTAGCCCCTTGTGTTCCCATCAATACTAAATCAATATCATTCTGGCTAACGATATCTTTAACAGCTTCCTCTAAAGTCTCTGCCATAGATACAGTGGTAAGCTTATGCTTTGGGTTTTTATGATTAATCTCAAAATACTTGTACATTTCCTCTAATTCTTGTTCAGAATGCTTTGAAAGAGAATCATAAATTACACCCAATCGTTGTTGGCTTTTAGTTCCTAATAAGTTTAAAGTTGAAGGTTCATAAGCATGCAATAGGTAAAAATGACAATCTAGATCCGCATATATTTTTAAGGCTGTAAAAATTGCATTCCAGGCATTTTCTGAAAAATCTGTTGTTAATACTATTTTTTTCATTTGATTTTTTTTTAAGATTACCTCGTTAAATTTTGCATAACTAAAAAAGGGACAGTAAGTGTTAGTCCGATTTCATCAATTGTAGAACGGTACAGCATATCTTCCAAAAATGAATGTCTAGAATTAACCATAACCAAAAGATCCATATCATTTTCTTTAATGTAGGACATAATAGCTTTAGCTCTATTTTCTACACCAGTTACAACAAATGATAGCATTGCGTTAGGTAATGATTCTTTTAAAAATTTCTTATTATCTAATTGTCTTAGGCTTAAATCTTCAAAATCAGATATATATAAGCTGTGTATTTGTGCTTTAAATTGTGCTGCCAACATATCTAAAAGTTTAAGTTCTCTTCTTTTATAGGGTAACATGTAGTCGTTAGGGAAAAGAATCTTTTTTGGTTGACTGTATTCGTACCCGTCTGGAATTGCTAAAACTGGACACTTTACATATTTAAATACTTGAACTGTATTACTGCCGAAGGTTATACTAGAGCTGGCGGTTTTACCTTTTGTGCCCATAATAATAAGGTCAATATTTTTGATGTTCACAAAATTATTGACCGCATCTACCAAAGATTCAAATGATGTGATTAACTCGTATTGATGTTTAGGATTTTGGGTTCGCTCCTTTATTTCCATTATGAGCTTACTTAGTTCATTTTCTGAACTTTTTTTAATGGCTTGTTTTTCTTCCTCAAAAGAATCAATATCTAAATTATGAAACGGGCCATATACTTCATCTGCGTAAGCATGAATAAAATAAAAATTCGTACGCTCATATTTAAAAAGTTGCAAAGCATACGAAATAGCATGATTTACATTACTTGAAAAATCGGTAGGAATTAGAATATGCTTCATAGTTTCTTTTTGCACTCTAAAATTATTTGAGTGCCAAAAGAAAACCTATGATATTTATCATGCAGGCTATTTAAGTTAAGAAATACTAGAACAGATTAGGTAACATATTTAAGCACTTTAAGTTCTTTTATATGTATGTTTCTACCTTCTATTTCAATAAGCCCTTCCTTCTTAAAACCAGAAAGTGTTCTAATTAAACTTTCAGTCGCTATACCTGCAACACTGGCTAGATCGGCACGAGATATTCTAATGGGCTCAGTGGTATCATTATTCATGATTTCGGCAAATTGCAATAAGGTTTGAGCGGTTTTTTTGCGAACCGAACTATATGCCATTTGTAAAAGCTGATGTTTAATGTCTGAAATATTATCAGATAATAGCGCCATTAACTCTAAAGGAATAGAGTGGTTTTCAGAAACAATTTGGAGTAATTGCTCTTTGGTGATAGAAGCTAGTTCTACTGGTTCTAAAGCAGTAGCGGTTTCTTGATTTACAACATTATTCATCAAAGAAGTAAAGCCTAAAAAATCATCAGCATGATATAAAGAAGTAATAAGTTCTTTACCATCTTGATCCATGGTATGGCATTTTACGACACCTTTTAAAATAAGATATACATTGGTAGAACGTATGCCTTCTTGGTAAATGGTATCACCTTCATTTATGATAATTACCTCGCCATTATCGTCAAAATAATTTTTAAGTTGATTAAGGTTTCCGATTTTATCAGGGTCGTCTACTTGTTCTTGTTTATTAGTGTTAATGTTGTGTAGTAATTTTGCCTTAGCCAGTCGGCTTTCAATGGCACTTATTAATTCTTCTTCTTCAAAAGGTTTGGTTAAAAAATCATCGGCACCAAGGTCCATTCCTTTTCGAATAGATTTATGTTCTGTAATCGCTGAAAGAAAAATAAAGGGAATATGTAATGTACATGTATCGCTTGATAGTGCCTCTATTACACCATAGCCATCAACTTCGGGCATCATAATATCACAAACAATTAAATCTGGTAGTTTTTCTTTTGCGCTTTCGATACCAATTTTACCATTTGCTGCAGTAAAAACTTGATAGCCATATAGCTCTAAAAGTTCTGCTGTGTTTTCCTTTAGTATAATATCGTCTTCTATTAATAAAATGGTTTTCATTAGGTGTTGCTTTTAATATTATTTGGAATTTGTATTGTAAACGTAGAACCGATATTTTCTTGACTTTCAAAAGTAAGTGTTGCATCTAAATTTGATAGGTGTTGTTTAGAGATACTAAGACCAATACCAGTACCTTGATTTAGCAATGCATTTTCAGCCCTAAAATAGCGATCAAAAATAAACTTCTGCTGTTCATCGGGTATTCCTATTCCTCGATCGATAACTGATAGGACCAAAAATTCTTTTTCAATGGTAAAAAGTATTTTTATAGTTGAATCTTCTGGAGAATATTTAATGGCGTTTTGCAGCAAATTAGATAATGCCAAGGCTAAGGTTTTCTCATCAAATTTTATCACTATCTCATCTATATTGTCCGGGTAACGAATTTGCTGTCCATTTTTAAGAAGCATATTGGCATCGTAAACTACTTCATTGATTACTCTACTTAAAGGAAAATCTTCAACTACATAATTTACTTTACCCAATTCTAAACGTTCTACAGATAGAAAATCGTTAAGAATTGTATCTAACTGTCGTACCTTGGATTTTATAATTTCTACGTGTTTGTCACGTTTTTCTTGTTGCTCGGTTTCCTTGTATTTTGAGAGTAAGGTTACAGAGGTGAGTATACTACTTAGAGGAGTTTTAAACTCATGTGAAACCAACGACAGAAATCGTGTTTTAAGCTCGTTGAGCTCTTTTTCCTTTTCTAATGCATCTGTCAATTGTTTTGTACGCTCTTGAACGGTTCGTTCGAGATGTTGAGTGTAGTTTTTGCGATCTGTAATGTCGGTAACCAATGCCATTACATAAGTATTTCCATAAAGTACGAAAGGATTTAAACCAGCCTCAACAGGAAATTCTTCCCCATTCTTTCTAAGGCCACTTAAATCGAGACCATTACCCATTTTTCTTTTTTCACTTTTCTCCATAAAACTAGAAAAGTGGTCTGAATGTTTATGGTGGTATCTTTTAGGTATTATGCAGTCTAATGATTTTCCTATGAGTTCGTCTTTTTCATAATGGAACATTTCTTCTGCAGAAGAATTGGTAGCTACAATTACTTGTTGCGTGTTTACGAGAATAATACCTTCAGAAATCCCTTCTGATAATAGATTGAAAATATTACTGTTTTTTTCAAAAACATTCATTTTTAAATATAATCCTTAACTGATAATTATCATAGTAAAGTAGTTATTATTAAAGTAATTTTTCTAAATATTAATTTCAATTTTTAAGATATGTTAAACTCGCAAAAATTTGGTATTGAGCTTTATGAGAATTTAGGAAAGTTGTTCTATGCCATGGCTAGTACAGATGGCACCGTACATATAAAGGAAGTTGATCATCTACGATCCTATATTCGCAGTTATTGGTTAGATATTGATACTATTGAAGATGAATACGGCTCAGATGCCGCGTTTAGAATTGAAACCACCTTTGACTGGTGTTTAGAGTACGAGAAAGAAGCTAAAGATTGTTTTATACAATTTAAGGAGTTTTATGAGGAACATGTAAAGATGTTTACACCAGATATAAAAAGGTTGACTTTGGATACAGCTACTGCTATGGCAAACGCCTTTGCAGGTAAAAATAAGGCAGAGTTGATACTTCTTTCAAAAATTGAAATCTTATTTAGATAAACCAATGCAATCAATCTTCATTACAGCTACAAGACTGATATTCGTCATAGTAATTTGATAATGAACCATCTACTTTGGTAGAACAATTTAAATTTAGAAATCATGAAAAACAAAATATTTCTATGGGTATTTATCTTATTGGTTGTACTACCCATATCTGCACAGGTTTTACAAAATATTGATGAAATAGCCCCTTTTGGTGAAGGTTTGGCAGCTGTTCGCAAAGGCCAACAATGGGGTTTTGTAAATGAAAAGGGTGATATGGTAATTGATTTCCGAGATGATATTTATTGGAACCCAAAAGCAGACGTAACTAAAACAGATGTATTAGGTGTAAAATACCCAATGTTTAATGAAGGTTTGTGTCTTATTAAGAATACCGTAGAAGACGGTGTGCCTGTATTTGGTTTTATTGATAAAACTGGAGCAGTGGTTATAGAACCACAGTTTTTAAATATTTTTCCCTTTAAAAATGGGTATACCACCGCTGTTTTTTTTGAGAAAAATTTTAAGGGTGAAAATGAATTTAAGTTAAAGATTTATGAGTACAAATTTTTTGATGTCCGTTTAAATACTGCTGGTGAGATAACAGATTATTTCGAAAAAAGAGACCATATACAAATGACGATTAAGCGTTATGAAATGCCTGAAATTAGAGTAAAAATTATTAATGAAAATTTGGTAGCCACTCAAATAGAAGGAAAAGGTTGGTCAATTAACAAATTGTAAGTAATAAAATAATACATATGGAAAGATTAAAAGATAAGGTTGCTGTTATCACAGGAGGTACCGGAGGTATAGGTTTGGCAACAGCAAATCTATTTTTAAAGCATGGCGCTAAAGTTGTTTTAGTTGATAAAAATTCTGAATCTATTGAAAAATCACGTGCGGAACTAAACCATAAAAATGTCTCTTATTTTCAAGCCGATGTTTCAAAGAAAGAAGATACGATCAAGTTTCTTGATCATTCTTTAGAAACCTATGGTAAAATAGACATATTCTTTGCAAATGCAGGTATCGAAGGAGTATCAAGTCCTATTTCAGAATACCCTGAAGATGTATTCGATAGTGTAATTGCTGTAAACTTAAAAGGAGTTTGGTTGGGTTGTCAATATATTATTCCAAAGATGGAAGATGGGGGCAGTGTCATTATCACATCTTCAGTCGCAGGCTTAAAAGGTTTTGCGGGTTTAGGCGCATATGTAGCTACTAAACACGCAGTTGTGGGTATTATGAGAGTTGCTGCTGTCGAGAATGCTTCTAGAAAAATACGGGTGAATACAATACACCCTGGTCCAGTTGATAATGAAATGATGCGTAGAATAGAAAGCGATATGTCTCCTGATAGTCCTGAGGTTGTTAAAGATGGTTTTATCGCAGCCGTACCTTTTGGTCGTTATGCTACTTCAAAAGAGATTGGTGAATGTGCATTGTTTTTGGCATCTGATGAAAGTAAATTCATTACGGGCTGTACACATTTAGTTGATGGAGGTATGCTGAATGCTTAAATGGTGATTCTACAAAAAGCATGAATGATTTAAGACTTGAATATATGAATGATATCATTTATATATTCAAGTCTTGTAATTAAAAATAGTACTTTAGAAATAAAATCGGCCTTTATGATAGTTCATAATTTAGGAAAGGAAAATTCAATTCTTAATCAGTTTATTTCGGAAATACGTGATTCGCAAGTTCAAAAAGATGCTATGCGTTTTCGACGAAATATTGAACGTATAGGCGAAGTTCTTGGTTATGAATTAAGTAAAGAATTAACATATAATCCGGCAATGGTTAAAACACCCTTAGGTGTTAAAGAAATGAATCTTAATCGAGATTCGTTGGTAATATGTTCTATTCTAAGGGCTGGTTTACCACTTCATCAAGGACTTTTAAATTATTTTGATACCGCCGAGAATGGCTTTATATCTGCTTTTCGAAAACATGAAGGAAATAGCGATAATTTTGAGGTAATCGTAAAATATTTTGCTGCACCATCTTTAGAGGGTAAAATATTAGTGCTTACAGATCCTATGTTAGCTACTGGTAGAACATTAGAAAATGTACTATTGACATTGAAAGACCATGGAACTCCAACAGCTATTCATATCATTTCGGTTATAGGGTCTCAGCAGGGTATTGAGTATCTAGATAATATCTTTCCAGGGCATACCCATTTATGGATTGCCGCCATTGATCAAGAATTAAATTCACGGGGTTATATAGTACCAGGTATTGGCGATGCCGGTGATTTGGCTTTTGGTGAAAAATTATAATAAACCTTAATTCTTATTTTTAGAGCGTTTCACCCATTTTACCGATTCATACCATAATACGGAAAAACCACCAACTAATAAGGATATTCCCAATTGATCAATGGATAGACTTTCAAATTCAAAAAAGTGTGTAAAAGCTGGAATATAAAGTAATAGTAGTGAAAGTGTTAGAGTGATTCCAATAATTAATGGAACCAAGGAATTCTTGTAATTCAGGGTGGTGAAAATGGAATAATAAAAAGAACGATTGACCAAGGTTAAAAAGATATTTGCAAATATTAAAACCATAAATACCATTGTTCTAGTTACACTTTCTGAGAAAACATTTATAACCGAATATTGATAAACAGAAAGTGCACCTAGTGTTATAATTAGACCTTGTATGATACTGGTAAATAGTTCTTTGTAGTTGAAAAATGTTGTTGAAAAAGGTCTAGGCTTTTTAAGCATCAGATTTTTCTCCATAGGCTCATTTTCAAAAATGATAGAACATGTAGGTCCCATGATTAATTCAAGTAATATAACGTGAGAAGGCGAGAATATATTTGGATAAACCCAACGCAATGCCAATGGAATAAACACGGTAAGAATGATCGGTATGTGAATTGAAATAATATATTGAATAGCTTTTTTTAAATTGGTGTAAATTTTTCTACCCATAGCAATGGCATCGACCATTTTAGAGAGGTCATCATCTACTAAAATGAGGGATGCTGCCTGTTTTGCTATCTCAGTACCCTTTTTACCCATGGCAATACCAATATGGGAAGCTTTTAATGCAGGGCCGTCATTGACACCATCGCCCGTCATGGCAACTACCTCGTTATTTTTCTTAAGTGCATTTACGATTCTCAGTTTTGCATCAGGAAACATTCTCGAGTACACATTAATATCCTTTACTTTCTCTTGCAATTCAGCATCGGTTAGTTGCATTAACTCATCGCCAGATATACATTTTTCAAATCCTTTAAAGTTAATTTGTTTTGCTATAGCGATTGCTGTATTGGCATTGTCGCCTGTAACCAATTTCACATGAATACCTGCACTTTCAAAATTTTTTAGTACTTGAGGAATGTTTTCTTTTGGCGGGTCGTAAAAGGCTATGATACCTTTAAATTCAAATTTGAAATCTTGTTGTTGCTTCGGGTATTCCATTCCGGTAAAAATACCATTACCAACCGCTAATAATCTGTATCCTTCTTTTCCTAAATTTAAAATAGTCTCTTGCAGTATTTTTATTTCTGAAGGTGTTAGTTTCGATACCGCAATTATTGCTTCAGGAGCACCCTTGGTCGCTACGATAAGGTTGCCCGTTGTATTTTCAAATAGATGGGTCATCATGGGCGGTTTACCACCTAATGGGTATTCATGTACCATCTTATAATTTGGGCGTTCATCTTTAGTGGATAATTTACCATAGGCATTATGCAGGGCAACTTCCATTGGGTCAAAAGGTATAGGTTCACTGGCCCACATTGCCATTGTAATTAAATCCTTTTCTTTGGTTTCGAGATGTTCATCAGCATTTTTTACTTGCCCTGTTTCTAAGGTGAAAAGTTTGGCCAAGGCCATTTTATTTTGGGTAATTGTACCTGTTTTATCAGTGCAGATAACAGTTGCGCTACCTAATGTTTCTACTGTTTTCATTTGCTTTACAACAATGCCCATTTTCATAAGTCGCCATGCACCTAAAGCCATAAAAGTGGTAAATGCAACAGGAATTTCTTCAGGAAGAATACTCATTGCTAAAGTAAGGGCCTGTAATAGACTTTCTAGTATTTCTCTTGAACGGAGATAGTTTATAGTCCACACCAGCAGAAATATAACGCCTCCCCAAATAGACATCAATTTCACGAAGTTGAAGATTTTTAATTCCAAAGGAGTTTTTTCTTCGGTTATTCCCACAAGGCTTTTTCCTATTTTTCCAAGTTTTGTTAAATTTCCTATAGCGGTAATTCTGGCTATGGCTAATCCGCTAGCGACCGTACTTCCTGTTAAGATTGAATTATCTGAACTAGAAGCGTCTTTGTAAATGGAAAGGGATTCTCCTGTTAAAACGGATTCATCGACCGAGAAATCATTTGAATGTACAATGGTTCCATCGGCAGAGATAGTGGTACCTTCTTCTACCATAAGATAATCACCAACGACTATGTCTTGACTATCAATTTCAACAATGGAACCAGAACGGATTACCTTACTTTTAGGATGTGTTAGATTTTTAAGATTTTCTAACGCTTTTCTACTTCTCGAATCTTGATAAAGTGAAATAGAGCCAACAAGAATAATGGCAGAAGCTAAAAAAATGCCATCTCCCCAGTTAGCGGTCATAAAATATATAGAGGAGGCAACTAGTAATAATATAACCATGGGTTCTTTAGCGATGCTTTTGAGAGCATCTAAAAAGCTATTTTCTTTTTTGTAGTTGAAGGTGTTTGAACCATATTTTTCTCGTGAAGTTTTAACTTCTTTATCTGTAAGGCCAGATATTCCGAAATCCTTGGGACTATTCATAAACTGTTGTTAGCGTAGTATATAAAGGTTTTAAATAACCTATGGTCTTGTCTAAATTATAGTAAAGCCTACTTGAATATACTGATATTTATCATATTAATTGAAGGAATAAGATTGCACTTTTATACTGGGATTAATCCTTTAAGTTTATAATTATGGAAACAGAAATAAATGATCTTCGTATGATAATGAAAGAAACGTATTCAAAATTAGTCTTTTTTAAAAGTGAGAATAATCAGAAGTCTTTTAATAAAGAGCTTTTGAAAATTGTTCCAAAAATTTATCGGTATGTATCTAAACGATTGAACAGCGCAGTGGCAAACGGAGAATTGAATAAAGGCATGTTTAATCCAAATGATTTCACGGATCAATTATTTATTGAAGTCTATGATCATTTAAAAGAAATAAATAACGAAAATGAACTACATGCTTTTCTTTATAAAAAAGTAGATCAATTATTGGAAGATAGTTTGGTAGAGGAAGAGTTTGACCATGTATTTTTTGATAATATCGACACATACACCCAACCAGAGTGGGATGCTATGGAGGAGAAATATAGCAGAGACGGTGATGGTGATTTTGTGATGCTTGAAGAAATGGATGATAGATCCTTAAATAAGGATGACTTAACCCTTGACCATGTTTTTATTACGGATGAAGAAAAAGATCTGGCAGAAAAATTAGATGCTTCATTGAATAAAGATGGTATTGCACGCCATGTGCAGTTAGTTCTTGATAAGATGAATACACGAATGAGAACAATTTTTCAACTTTTTGCAAATGAGGGATTTACTTTAAATGAGATTGCAAATATTAGAGATGCCAAGCTTAGCGAAGTGGAGAAAGATTTAAATGAGGCGCGTAAAATACTTAGAAACAGCATTGAAAAGCGATTCTTAATTGATAGTAATTAGATTATATTTAAAATGCTCTCATTATTTAATGATAGCATTGTTATTGTTTAAGTGGTTTTTATTTTTTGGACTAAATTCTAATAATCGTTTTTTCGAAGCTTTCCAGTTAATTCCTTAATTTTCATTCGAAATACAATAGGAGCATCTTCGGCATCAATTTTTGCAGAAAACTCACTAATATATTTTGGGTGTTCACCATAGTTGTTTTTTATAACTTTCTTCACTCCTTCAGAAAACTCATGAAGCATATGTTTTGCATCAATACGAGAGAGTTCTTCAAAAGTACCCTGTACGAGTACCGACTTCCAATTCGAGATAGAGGCAATTTCATCGACTGCTAAACAAACGGCTGTATTTTTTCTCATCTCTTGAATTTTATGGCCTTCAGAAGAATAGCTGGTAATAGTATTGGTCTCCGAATCGTAGAAATAAGTGATGGGAACAATATGTGGATATCCACCTGAAATATAAGCTAGTCGCCCTATATAGTTATGCTCAAGGAGTGCTGCACATTCCTTTTCATCCAAATTTCTTCTCATGACCTTTTTGTATTTAATAATCCGATAAATGTATAGATCATTGAAATAGTGGCACATGATATTGGTCAGTAATAACGAAAATTAAAGAATCTACGAATTCTAGTTCATGCCCAACGTATACTAAAAGCCTCCATAATTACCGATTGTTCAAAGTTAGATTTGACTTCAAATAATACTAATCTAAAAAGGAGCCAAAAATTTATCTTCCAATAATATTTACCAGCTCATTTTTGATAATCAAGGATTCCTATGGGCAGGTTCTGAACGGGGAGTAGATAAAATAGAATTGAATACATCTAACGAGATTGTAGACGTTTATCACTTTGGTAGAAATGACGGATTTCTAGGTATAGAAACATGTTTAAATGCAGTGGATATAAATGAATAGGGCAATCTATGGTTTGGTGCTATTTATGGATTGACAAAACATATACCTAGTGAAAGTAAAAAAACAGCTGCACCACCAAAAATTTATTTTACAGGAGTAGAGGAGCGTTATAAAAATATAGACTCCATTAATTTAAAAGAATGGACAAATAGTAATAAAATACTTCAATTAACTCCTGATCAAACGCAATTAGGTTTTTCGTTTAGAACAGTAGATGTCGACCACCCAAAAGAAATTGAATATAGAACTAGATTAGATGATACCCAATGGAGTCCTTGGGTAAAGGAGAACATGCAAATTTTTTTCCGGGCTAGCCTACGGTCCACATTCATTTTTGGTACAATCTAGAAATTACAGATGGCAAGAAAGTGAACCTATAGAATTTAATTTTTTTATTGATAGTCCACTGTACCAAAAATCTTGGTTTCAATGGTCTGTTTTAGCGCTATTATTTTTTATATTTCTGGCCTTTGGACTTTAGTACATCAAAAAAATAAAAGCAAGGAATAACGCGGAACAAGAGCAGTTGAAAACTCAGAATTACCTACTTACGTTAGAGCAAAAAGCATTGCGTTCGCAAATGAATCCGCATTTTATATTCAATGTGCTAAATGGCATAAAAGCCATGGTGGGCATCAAACCATAAAAAATGAATGCTACCATTAATAGTTTTGCCATTTTATTTAGAGAAACACTGCAGAATTCAAGAAAGGAACATATTGGTTTAGATCAAGAAATTAAGGTGTTAGGACATTACGTAGAAGTAGAGCAGTTAATGGCCCAGAAACCTTTTGAATGTAATTTTGATATACAAACAACGCCAGATCCAGAAGAAATTTTGATTCCACCAATGTTGATACAACTATTTGTAGAAAATGCAATAAGGCATGGTATTTTAAAAGGAGATAAAAATGGCAAGCTGCAAATAAAGTTCAGAACCACTAAAACCCATTTGCATTGTAGTATTATTGACAATGGTTTGGGTATTTTTAAATCACAAAATGAAAAGTCTAAAACAGACCATCAATCTATGGCATTGACAGTGACCAAAGAACGATTGGAGTCTATTGCAAGTATAGACACTTTACATATTACAGAACTTAAAAATGAAGATGGTAGCATTGAAGGTATAAAGATTACCTTTAAAATACCTTTGTTAACGGATTATTAGAATCCTAAACACACAGCAATTATTGTAGAAGATATGATTGATGCCCTAACCCTTTTAAAGAAGGATGTAGAAGTACAGCATCCAGATATTGAAATAATTGCAACGGCACAGAGTGTAGTGGAAGCTGCGAAAATACTTCGTAAAATCCAACCCGATATTTTGTTTTTGGATATTATCCTCGGTGGACGGTACAGGGTTTGATATTCTAACGATTTTTCCAGATTTAAAATCCAAAATAATCTTTGTAACGGCAAGTGACGAATTTGCCATACGGGCGTTTAAGTTCGCTGCTATAGACTATGTGCTAAAACCTTATACGCACGAAGATTTAAGTTTGGTGATCCAAAGAGCAAAAGAACAATTGCAACCTAATAAAGAACGTCTACAAATTTTAAAGGAAACCATTTCTGCTCCAGAGAAGAAACCTAACAAGATATCTTTACATGCGCTAGACCAAATTATTATTGTAAGCCTGGATGAAATTATTCGGTGTGAGTCGGACAGTAATAACACTATTTTTCATCTTCAGAATAAACGCAAGATTTTCGTAACAAAGACCTTAAAATATTTTGCAGATTTATTGAGCAGTCATGATTTTGTACGTGTGCATCAAAGTCATTTAGTGAATCTTCAATGCATCAGCGCCTATATAAAAACCGATGGTGGTTATTTAATGTTGAAGAATGGAGAAAACGTACCGGTGTCTGTCCTTAAGAAAACCGAGATAATCGAGATTTTGGATAAGATGCATCGGTAATTAAAAAAATAATATATTCAATTGTCGATTTCCCTTCCACGCTGTTGAAAAACAAAAATTCTAGGTTCTATTTTTATATTATTCTCAAAAACATCTTTTTAAGTTATATTTTATGTTAAGGTTAACATAATTGTTAAGAATCCCTTTCTATTTTTAGAGAGCTGTAATTAATATCACAAATTCTGTGATTTTAAGATTGTGAAATTATCTTATCAATTGTAGCTATTTTTAACTTAAAACTAGTGTTTGCAGAACAAGTTTTTATGAACGGAATATCCTTAGAATACTAAATATGTTACAGTTAGATGTGCCTTAGGTAGATGTAACCTTAAAGAACCAATTTAAAACGAACAGATGAAAAGAAGAGATTTTGTACAGTACGCCGGTTTTGGAGCCGGAGCATTAATGATGCCGTCATTATTGCTAGGTAAAGACATTCCGACAGAAGCTTTGTTAGAACCGGGCATGGATGTTTTGATAAAAAGAAAGATGGCAGATGTTGCCTTAAATACAGCTAAATCTTTAGGAGCAACCTATGCGGATGCCAGAATAGGTAGGTATTTAAATCAATACGTTTTCACTAGGGAAGATAAAGTACAAAATGTAGTCAATACAGAATCTTTTGGTATTGGTATTCGTGTTATAGCAAATGGTACATGGGGTTTTGCCTCAACCAATAGTGTTACAGAAGACGGAATTAAAAAGGCAACGGAACAAGCTGTGGCAATTGCAAAGGCAAATTCAAAAATACAAACAGAACCAGTTAAATTGGCACCCGTAAATGCATATGGTGAGGTCTCATGGAAAACTCCCATTACAAAGGATTTTAAAGAAGTACCGGTGTCAGAAAAAGTAGATTTATTATTGACTGCCAATGCCGCTGCTTTGGATAATGGTGCTGATTATGTAAACTCAGCCTTATTCATGGTAAACGAGCAAAAATATTTTGCATCTACCGATGGTTCTTATATTGATCAAGATATACACAGATTGTGGCCAACTTTCAGGGTAACTGCAATTGATAAAGCTAAAGGGAACTTTAAGACTAGAGAAAACATGAGTGCGCCAGTCGGAATGGGGTATGAATATCTAGACGGACTTGAATCTGAAAAATTAGAGGGGCCAGCTGGTTTGCGTCTATATAGAAATAGCTATGATATGGTAGAAGATGCGACCATTGCAGCAAAACAGGCTAAAGAAAAATTGACGGCAAAATCGGTTGATGCTGGTAAATATGATTTAGTTCTAGAACCAAATCATTTGGGTCTAACGATACATGAATCGGTTGGGCATCCACTTGAATTGGATCGTGTATTAGGTTATGAAGCCAATTACGCAGGTACAAGTTTTGCAACTTTGGATAAATTAAAATCAGGAAACTTCAAATACGGTAGTGATGTTGTAAACCTTGTAGCTGATAAAACTCAAGTAGGTTCATTAGGTGCTGTAGGGTACGATGATGAAGGTGTTAAAACCAAGAAATGGGATTTGGTTAGAAATGGTGTTTTAACCAATTTCCAAGCTATTCGCGACCAAGTTCACATGATAGGCCAAAATGAATCTCATGGTTGTTGTTATGCACAAAGTTGGGAAGATGTACAATTTCAACGAATGCCAAATGTATCTTTAGAACCAGGAAAGGATAAGTATTCCATTTCTGAGATGATCAAAGATGTAGAGAAAGGAATTTATATTGCCGGTCGTGGTTCCTATTCAATTGATCAACAACGTTACAATTTCCAATTTGGTGGTACGGTGTTCTATGAAATTAAAGATGGTGAAATTGTAGGTATGTTAGAAGATGTGGCGTACCAATCCAATACCCAAGAATTTTGGAATTCATGTGTTAAGATTTGTGATGAAAGTGATTACCGATTATTTGGTACTTTCTTTGACGGTAAAGGGCAGCCTTCTCAGGCGAGTGCCGTATCTCACGGTAGTTCTACCGCTAGGTTCAATGATGTAAATGTAATTAACACAGGTAGAACTATTTAATTAGTTTCACCCAAAAAAATATAGCAACAATGGCAATATATACTAAAGAGGAAGCAAGAAAAATTCTGGAAAAAGCCTTAAGCTTTTCCAAGGCCGATACCTGTGAAATTAATTTAAACGGTTATAATAGCGGCAATATCAGATATGCGCGTAATACAGTATCTACATCTGGGTATAGTTCTACTCAAAGTTTGGCGGTACAATCAAGTTTTGGTAAAAAATCGGGTACGGCAACTATAGATGAATTCGATGATGCATCATTGGAAAAGGTAGTAAGAAGAGCGGAAGAATTGGCAAATCTTTCACCTGAGAATTCTGAGTTTATGGAACCTTTAGGTCCACAGGTGTACGACGAATCTATAAGCTTTAGTGAATCTACGGCAAATATATCTCCAGAATATAGAGCTGAAGTAGCCAGTAGCAGTATTGATCCTGCTGCTGCAAAAGATGTTACCGCTGCTGGATTCTTAAATGATTCTGCCGGTTTCAGCGCCATGATCAACTCTAAAGGTCTTTTTGCTTACAATCAATCTACCGATGTAGATTTCACGGTAACCATGCGTACCAATGATGGTACGGGTTCTGGTTGGGTATCTAGAGATTTTAATGATGTAACAAAATTTGATGCTGCAGAAGCCGCGAAAACGGCAATCGATAAAGCTGTGATGTCAAAAGAGGCAAAAGCAATTGAGCCGGGTAAGTACACTGTAATTCTAGAACCTGCTGCTTCATCTGATTTATTGCGAAATATGTTCAGATCTTTAGACGCTCGTTCAGCTGATGAGGGCAGAAGCTTTATGTCTGCCGCAGATGGTGCAAACAAATTAGGTCAAAAGATAGTAGATGAACGTGTAAATATTTGGTCAGATCCTTTAAATCCAGAAGTACCAACATCTACTTGGAATGGAGAAGGGCAACCCTTAAAGAAAACAACGTGGTTAGAAAACGGAGTGGTTAAAAATTTGGCCTATGATCGTTTTTGGGCAAAGGAAAAAGGTGTTGATCCTGTTCCATTTCCATCAAACGTAATAATGGCAGGTGGTGACCAAAGCTTGGAAGATTTGATCAAGAGTACTAAAAAGGGAATTTTGGTAACACGTTTATGGTACATACGAAGTGTTGATCCACAAACCTTACTATATACTGGCTTGACAAGAGATGGAACTTTTTACATCGAAAACGGACAAATTAAATATCCTGTTAAAAACTTCAGGTTTAATGAAAGTCCGATCATCATGTTGAATAATTTAGAAACCCTTGGCAAACAGGTACGAATAAACGGTAATCTAATACCTTATATGAAGGTTCGTGATTTTACGTTCACCAGTCTTTCCGATGCGGTTTAAATAAAGTAACCAACTAGCAAACTGGTTGTTCGTGTATAATACGACAGCCAGTTTCTTTTTTGAAACTAGAATTTAAATAAAAGCAGCTCTTCTCTTGAACAACGAATTTTTCTTTACAAGATTGCAGTATGAATCCGGTGATTGGGATGTTGATCAACGTATGCCTTCCAACTTGTTGAATTCGTTAGTGGAATACACCACATTGAAAGTTGATACCCAAGAAAAGATTATTTCGCTTGCAAGCGATGATATTTTTAAAAGTCCGTTTTGCTATATCTCCGGGCACAAGCTGGTAGAATTTACAAAAAAAGAAAAAGAGAATTTTAAAAAGTATGTACGCAATGGTGGTTTTGTTTTTGCCGATGATTGCAATCATGATTTAGATGGACTATTCGCAAAGTCATTTGAACGCCAAATGGAAGAAATATTTGGTCCTTCCGAATTAAAAAAAATACCTAACGATCACGAACTTTATTCCATTTTCTTTGATTTTGAAGATGGTCCGCCAACAACATCACAAGAGTTGAACGGTTGGGGTGATGATTTGGTACACGATTATTTAAAGGCAATAGAAATCAATGGCAGAGTAGGCGTGCTTTATAGTAATAAGGATTACGGTTGCGAGTGGGATTACGACTTTAGAAACAAACGCTGGTACAAAATAGACAATACAAGGTTTGGGGTCAATATAGTGTTGTATGCCCTCACCTCATAAACATATTTAAATGGATAAAGAATTACAACGTATTGCAGATGAGGTAGAAATGCTTTCCGATAAGTTGAAAGCCTTAAAGCAAGAAATTGGTAAGGTAATTATTGGGCAAGAAGAAACGGTATCTCAATTACTGATTACATTTTTAGCTGGTGGTCATGCCTTATTAGAAGGAGTGCCCGGTTTAGCAAAAACTCTAATGATCAGGACCTTGGCGAATGCAATCGATTTAAAATTTAAACGAATTCAGTTTACGCCAGATTTAATGCCGTCGGATATTATAGGTACAGAGATTTTAGAGGAAGACCATACTACAGGAAAGAAGTTTTTCAAGTTCAACAAGGGTCCCATTTTTTCGAATATTATTCTGGCAGATGAAATAAACCGTACACCACCAAAAACACAAGCTGCCTTATTAGAAGCCATGCAAGAATTTGAGGTTACTTATGGGGATAAAACCTATCCGTTAGATAAACCTTTCTTTATTTTGGCTACCCAAAATCCCATAGAACAATCGGGTACCTTCGTTTTGCCCGAAGCACAACAAGATCGTTTTTTACTGTATATAAAAATTGGGTATCCGACCAAGCAAGATGAAGAAGCAATTTTAAAAGCGACTACAGGCGCCGTAAAAAGGAAGTTAAACAAGGTCATATCTGGTGACGATATTGTCCGATTACAGCAATTGGTTCGTGAGGTTAGCATTAGTGATGCACTTATAAGTTTTGTTAGCGATATTATTCGCGCTACTCGGCCAGAAACCACAACAGATTCTTATGTTAAAGATTGGGTAGATTGGGGCGCGGGTCCACGTGCTGGTCAAGCAATGATCTTAACAGCAAAGGCTAATGCCTTGTTAGAAGGTAGGTTAGCGGTTACCTTAAATGATATTAAAAGCGTTGCTTTGCCTGTGCTACGCCATCGAGTTTTGGTCAATTTTAGGGCAGAGACAGAAGGCATTACTTCAGATAAAGTTGCAACTCATTTATTGAATGTCATTGAACTAAAAGGCAAGTAAACAATCTCGGGGAAAGCCCGCGAGGTATTGAATTATAAGTTTAATTTAGATTTCGGCGCAAGCGTCGAATCATTTAAATCTCGATTATCGGGTAAATGGCACAACAGGACTATCACGATTTATTAAAACCAGAAGTCATCAAAACCGTTTCGGGGCTATCATTGATATCTCGAATAGTGGTTGAAGGCTTTACTTCAGGTTTAAATAGAAGTGTAAGCGTTGGTCCTGGTATGGAATTTAGTCAATATCGCGGCTATGAACCTGGTGATGATTTACGACTATTGGATTGGAAAATGCTGGCACGTTCCGGTCGGTATTATATCAAGCAATCAGAGATAGAAAGTCAGGTTGCCATTAAGTTTATAATAGATACCAGTGCTTCAATGCTGCATAAGGAAACGGATATGTCCAAGATTGATTTTGTGCGTGTTCTGGTAGCAACTTTGGCCTATATGGCACATAAACAAGGTGATGCTGTAGGTCTTTTTGCGCTTAATGAAACTGATGTGGTCAGTATTTATCCGAAGGCGGACAAGAAGCATTACAATAGACTGTTGTTAGAACTGATTAATCTTTCAAACACCGGAAAATGGCCCGAAACACATATTTCTAATAAAAAAATACCCAATAAAGGTGGGAAAGAATTGGTTTTTTTCTTTACGGATTTGTATGAAACCAATACTGAGATTTCAAGTTTTATAAAGGGATTGAAATCGGCTCGTAATGAAGTTGTGGTATTACAGATTATGGGCTCGGCGGAAATGGATTTCAATTACGGACCAAATATCACTTTTGAAGATTGGGAGACCGGAGAACGCGTAAAGGTCGATACCTCAAAAGCCAAAACCGAATATTTGTCGACTCTTGAAAAAAGATTAAAAAGGGTTAAGGAAGAATTACTTTCAAACGGAATCGACCATCATGTTTTCCGTATGGATGCACATTTGGGCGAAGCGCTTCAATTATTTTTGAAACAACGTAAAAGACTCAGCTAATATGTCATTTGCACATCCTTTGTATTTATGGGCTTTATTGGGACTATTGTTGCCAATAGCAATTCATTTATGGAGTAAAAAGGAAGCTAAGACGATTAAAATAGGGAGTGTTCAGCTGTTATCAGAATCAAAATCAAAACAATCTAGTAGTATTCAATTAAATGAGTTTTGGCTATTGCTCATAAGAATGCTTATCATAAGTGTATTAACATTGATTTTGGCTAAACCCAAGTGGAATAAAAGAATCGATAATTCTTTATTAACCTATTTAGTGGAACCAGAACTAAGTCAAAATAAGAATTTCATGGCTCGGTTAGATAATCTTCGCGACGGACAAGAAATACGTCTTTTCCAAAAAGGATTTCCTATTTGGGAGAATTATTCTGACCATATAGAGAATAAAGCGATACCTGATTATTGGTCGCTAGCATCGGAAACGGATATTTTAAAAACCGACAGTATTGTTGTTTTTACAAAAGGATATGCTAAGGGAGTAAAAGGTTCGCGACCAGAAACCAATCATCCAATTAAATGGGTGGTAATTGATTCGCCCCAAACTGTAGATAAGCCATTGATTGCTTATCAAAATGAAAAAGATGTACAATTATTTTCAGCTGTTGGAACATCAAATAAAGTTGAAGTTTCTAGCCGATTTATTGAGGTTGGTTCTGAATATGTATTGAATTCTGAAGGTGATAGCCTTATTATAACAGATAAGAAAATTACAGGGAAGGTGCCAATAGTTGTTCTGAAACCTATTGAAATAGCCATTTTTTATGCAGACAGCCTAGTGAAGGATAAAAAATATTTTGAGGCAGCGTTTGCGACATTGGCGCAATATCTTAATCGAGAAATAAAAGTACAAAGCAATCTAGATACTTTCGTGCCTAAAAAGAAAAAGTATGATCTTACGGTTTGGCTCAGTGAAAAACCTGTGCCTAGATTCTACCAGAAGCTATTGGTTTATAAGAAGGATTCTGAATCGAATTACCTCATTAAACAAAGTTCTATAGTGAACACCTATGTTTTAACCAAAAGAATCAATGCTGAAAATGCAGTTGAACAACGGTTGGTAGAAAATGTATTGGACATTTTAGATGTTAATAATGAATTGGATGAATTAGTTTCTGAAGCAGATATAAGGCGTGTAACAGAAACCGATTTACAAACGAATTTTAAGACAAGTACTGCAAAGATACCTCAATTGGGGAGTTTTAATTTACTTCCCTATTTATGGGTGTTGTTATTTGCATTGTTAATAGTTGAACGCCTTGTGGCTTATTTAAGAAAGCAGTAATGGAATTGGGCAAACAACATTTGATGAAGTTCAATCAACGGTGGCAATTGTTAGGGTATCTAGAGGTGTTTTTATACGCTTTAGGTTTTGGTGTGTTCACTTATTTCTTAGCTAGTAATATTTTGATTGGATTGGCGGTTTTCATACTTGTTTTAATTCTACTACTCTTAATAAAACACCCTTGGTCGCACAATTTAAATACTACCAGTACATATATCGACGCACATGTAGTCGAAGCATCCTTTAGCACCGGACTTTTATTACAGCCAGAAGAATCATTATCCAACCTTGCCCGGTTGCAACGCTATAAAGTATCTCTCGAACTTAAGACAAGATTAGGGGCAATTACTCCTCCAAATAGAGTAAAGCAAGCCAGCGTAGTTTTATTTTCCCTTGTATTTGTTGGTTTTTTATTAAGTAAATTAGGAATATACAGTGGGGTAGGTGATGTTTTAAATTCAAAACCAATTCAGGAGCATATACAATTTGTAGCTACAGATACGCTGTTAAAAGAATCGGTATTGCCGAAAATAACCAACCAAGTAATTACTGTTTATTATCCTACATATACCCGCTTAGGTAATAAAACTATAACTGAACCTAATATAAAAGCAGTAGTCAATTCTAGCATTGGATGGAGACTACAGTTTGATAATTCTGTTACAAGTGTGTTTATGGAGCGCATGGGAGAATCATCCCCCATGCAGCAGGTTGATGGTGGTTATACCATTCAACAATCCCTCATAGAATCGGGTTTTTACAGTTTTAAATTTAAAAATGAAGATGGAGTTGAATTTACCTCCGATTTATTTTCGTTAGAAGCCATACCCGATAATCCGCCCGAAATCGAAGTTTTAGGCTTGGAACAATACACGCATTTTGATTTTTCCGATACTAAGAAAATCCAGTTACAAAGTAACATTAGCGATGATTACGGTATAGATGACGTATACATTGTTGCAACGGTGAGTAAAGGCTCAGGGGAGTCTGTAAAATTTAGGGAAGAGAAATTGAATTTTAACCAAACGATTCTAAAAGGACAAACCAACTTAAGTTTAACTAAAAATATAGATTTAGATGCTTTAAAAATGGAAGTAGGCGATGAGCTCTATTTTTATATTGAAGCCTTTGATGAAAAAGAGCCAAAACGTAATGTAGCCCGAAGCGAAACCTATTTTGCTGTCATAAAAGATACCGTATCGGATCAATTCGGAGTAGAGGGAACTTTAGGAGTTGACCAAATGCCCGATTATTTTAGAAGTCAACGTCAGTTGATTATCGATACCGAGAAACTAATAAAGGATAAACCCAGCATAACGGTTAAGGAGTTTAAATTTAGAAGTAATGAGCTTGGTTTTGACCAAAAAGCATTGCGTTTAAAATATGGTCAATTTATGGGCGATGAATCTGAAATGGCAGAAGTACCTACAGAGATCGAAACTGATAAAACAGGTGAAGACCATAATCATGGGGAAGATCAAGAAAATATATTGAAAGAATACTCACACGACCATGATGGGGAAAACGAACATAACATTGTGGCCGTTCAAGAATCAGAGGTAGTTGAAGATCCTTTACACGAGTACCTCCACAATCATGATGACCCAGAAGAGTCTACTTTGTTTGAGGAATCCCTGAAGACTAAATTGAGAAAGGCATTAAGCATCATGTGGGATGCCGAATTGTATTTGCGATTGTATGAGCCAGAAAAATCATTACCATTTCAATATGGTGCCTTAAAATTGATTCAAGAAATAAAAAATAGTGCTCGTATTTATGTACATAGAATAGGTTTTGATCCACCACCAATAAAGGAAGAAAGCAGATTAACGGGTTCTATAAAAGATATTGATAATTATCGAAAAACTGAAAGTTTAGAATTAGAGCAACCTTTTAAATCAATGAAGGAAGCTGTAATGCGATTAGAAAAAATAATTCAGCAACAGGATGTTTTTCTTGAGGTTGATAAGGAGGTTTTTTTAGAGGCAGGGAATGAGTTGGCTCGATTGGCAATAGAGAATCCAGGCAAGTATTTAAATGTTCTTCAAGGAATAAAGCAAATTGAGAATAATACGGCAAGAACAATTGGGAATTTTAAATCCGTTCAGAAAGGCTTGTTGTCAGCCTTACCACAACCTAAACAAATACCGGGTGCTCGCAATGTCTATACCGATGAAATCAATTCGTTATATCTAAAACAACTGGAAACCTATGATTGACGGATTTTCATTGGTACACAAAGATGTTTTGATACCGGTTCTTATAGGAGGGCTAGTGCTATTTTCTATGTATTGCTATAAGGAATGGGTTACTAGAAATCTAAATAATATTGTTCTGAATAGTATTGTGGCATTTGTAACGATGACCGCATTGGTCTTATTAGTGTTAGAACCAACAAAGGAAGTGGAGATAGATGAGCAACAAGGTCTTTTACTTACTTATGGATATAGTAATCACCAGAAGGATAGCTTGGTGATTCTGAACAAAGGCTTAAAAGTGCTGAATTATGATTCTGGGAAATCTATTAGGAACGAACTAGAATCCCTAACCAGTATTTATGTAATAGGGCAGGGCATACAATCCTATGATTTTTTACGATTCAATGATTTGGAGGTTGACTATATTCCGATGAAAAAACCATCTGGAATTAACCGATTATCATATACAAATCAAATTACAATAGGTGAAAAGGTTGAAGTAAATGGTAGCTATTACCAACCGAGTAAGGGTTCATTTTTAGTTTTTGAAGATTCAAGGGGAAATGGGTTAGACTCTATTCAATTTGTTGAGAATAGTAATTCTGACTTTTCAATGTCAGGAAGTCCAAAAACTATTGGCACATATGTGTATCAACTAACTGTAAAGGACAGTACTGGGGTTTTATTAGATGCGAATCCTTTACCTATAGAAATTAAAGAAAAGAAGTCTTTACGCATATTGATTTTGAATATCTTCCCCACGTTCGAAACAAAATATTTAAAGAATTTCTTGGCTGAAGAGGGGCACGAAGTAATTGTTAGAAGTCAACTAACAAAAGGTAAATTTAAGTTTGAATATTTCAATACCAATAGTTCACCAGTATATGAATTTACCGATGCCGTTTTGAATCAGTTTGATGTAGTTATAGTAGATGCAGACACCTATTATAGTTTTGGGGCCATAATTAAAAATCGCTTCGAAAAGAATGTTCGTGAAAGTGGGTTGGGTTTGTTCATTCAGCCAAGTGAATTCTTTTTTAATCTTCCTGAAAGTTCATCTTATTTTAAATTTAAACGAGATGGTATTAGGGCGGTTCAACTGGCTAATAGTACCAATACATTAGAGAAATACCCTTTTGGTTTCGATGAGCAATTATTAGGGCAACATATACTAATTAGGGATGGTATAACCATAGCCTTTTATAAACAAATAGGTTTAGGAAGAATTGCAACTACCACAATTTTAAATAGTTATCAGCTATTGCTAAATGGTTCTCATATAGCTTATAAAAATAGTTGGACCCAAATTTTAGATGCCATTAGTAAAAAGAATAATTTGGTAGTTGAATGGAAGGCAGTATCTCACATACCTATAGTCGACGAGCCCTTTTATTTTAATAGTTACACTAATTTAAAAGAGTTCTCGATAGTCAATGAAAATAAAGTGCCTGTATCTATGGTTCAAAAACCAATGATTTCCAATAAGTTTTCGGGTACAGTTTATCCACAGAAAAAGGGTTGGAATGCGCTGAAAATAAATAGTGATAGTACGTTACAGTTTGTATATTATGTATATGATGATTTACATTGGAAATCATTAAGAACGGCCAAAACGATAAACGCGAACCTAAAACAATTTACTACTACTGCAAAAAAAAATAGGGCGGTTTCAAGTTACCGTCCTATTTCTCCAATACTATTTTATAGTCTATTTTTATTAGGAATAGGTTGGTTGTGGTTATCACCTAAGTTATCATCCGACAAATGATTTAGCCAAAGTGTTTTTAATGGGGTAATTTATCTTTTAAAAGACCATAAACAAAAGTTCCTAAAAGTGCACCTCCGATTACAATAAGAATAGAGTAGTAACCAGCTCCTGCAAGAACATACATAGGACCTGGACAAGCTCCTGCCAACGCCCATCCTAAGCCAAAAATAATACCACCAATTAAATAGTTGGTAACACCCTTTTTCTTTGGATGTAAATTCATTTCGGTACCACCGATAGCTTTTATTTTGAATTTTTTAATGAGTTGAATACCAATAACGCCTAATACCAATGCAGCGCCAATAATGCCATACATATGAAAAGAACCGAATTGAAACATTTCATAAATACGAAACCATGATGCTGCCTCAGATTTGTACATTATGATTCCGAAAAATATACCTATGGTTAAATAACTTAAATATTTCATACTATCCGAAAATTAGGGGGAATAAAAGGTGAATCATAACCAGGCCTCCAATAAAGAAACCAATTACTGCTATAAGAGAGGGCAGTTGTAAATTGCTAAGCCCAGAAATGGCATGGCCACTGGTACAGCCACCGGCATACCGAGCACCGAAGCCAACCATGAATCCGCCTAAAATCAAAATTGCAAGTACAAAAGGATCAGTAAGATGTTCCGAGGCAAATAATTCAGGTGGAAGATATGCTTGTCCTGCACTAGAAATTCCATAATCGTTAGAAAGTTGTTGCGCGACTTCCGGGTTTATTTTTACAGTATTATCCGATAGATATCGAGCGGCTATAAATCCACCAATTATCGAACCCAATATCACTATTAGATTCCAACGTTCTGCTCTCCAATCGTATTTGAAAAAATCAGAAATCTTTCCAGCTCCACCAATCGAACACATTGTTCTTAAGCTAGATGACATGCCAAATTTTCTACCAACAAAAAGTAGTAAAAACATGGTAAAGGCAATTAAAGGTCCGGCTACATACCATGGCCATGGGTCATAAATCAAATTCATTGTCAATTAATTCTTGATGTTAGTAACGTAAATAAGCGCAAAGAAAATAAATCTTTTTTTAACGCTGTTACATTAGCAAGATATTACCCCCCCCAAATGTGATTACTTTTAATTCAATGAGAGCGTCAAGGTAATTGAAATTGGCTTTTAATTTATTGAAAATCAAAACATAATAACCATATTCCTGTTTAGAATATGAGGGTGCATTATTTAGAGAAGGGCTAGCATATAAATTTTAATACAACCAACCCCATTATCCTAATTATTTCTTAACACCTAGTTTCAGAAGAATGGTTTCTAATAAACACCACTTCGTAAAAGCTGACTGTATAAGATTAACTCCTATAAATACTGTAAACCATAGCCAGTTGATATTTAAATAGACGGCCAAAACGACGCTTAATAATACCATTGTACCTACGATAACTCTAAAATATGTATTTAGCATTTTTATGATTTTTTAAGATTATATTGATTTTTCTATTGGAACCACAACAGCTTTTATTGGGTTGTTGGTTTCAAGATTTTGATTGAATTCTTTGATAAGCCCAAAAAGTGTATCTATATTTTCGACTGATGTGAATGAGAAGAATAAACTCGATTCTACACCTCCTTTTTCACTTGGAAACCAACTTGCAGTTCGAACCATTGATGTTATATTTTTATGCCCATCAATACGGCTTTCACTAAAACTTTCAATATTGGCTTTTTTGAAAAGTCTAAGAATATCCTTTTCAAATTCTAATACAACGGTTACAATTAATAATTTCATAGCTACTTATTTTAGTCTTGAGTAGTGTTTATATTTTCTTGAGGCTCTACCTCTGGGTAATTTTTCCGTTCGATCATATAATAAACCAAGGGTACCACTAACAATGTTAATACGGTAGAGACAATTGTTCCACCCATTAATGAAATAGCTAATCCTTGAAAAATAGGGTCAAATAAGATAACAAAAGCACCAATAACTACGGTGCCTGCAGTTAATAGAATAGGTGTAGTACGTACTGCACCAGCTTCAATAGCTGCTTGTTTTATTGGTATACCTTCTGCCAAACGCAGATTAATGAAGTCGATTAACAATACCGAATTTCGTACCATAATACCGGCTAAAGCAATCATTCCAATAAAAGAGGTTGCTGTAAAAAATGCGCCCATAATCCAGTGGCCTAAAATTATTCCGATTAAGGATAGAGGAATGGCCACCATCATTACAATAGGTGCTTTAAAGTTTTGAAACCATCCTACAATCAAAATATAAATTAATATGATAGCTCCCATAAAGGCGATTCCTAAATCACGAAATACCTCAAGTGTTATTTGCCACTCACCATCCCACTTAACGGTATAGTTATCTTCAAATTCAGGCTGACCTAAGTACATTTCATTGATTTCATAACCTTTTGGCAAGGCAATTTCTTTGAGCTTTTCCTCCATACCCAAAATGGCATAAGCAGGGCTCTCCAATACTCCCGCCATATCGGCCATTACGTAAACTACACGTTTTTGATTTTTACGGTAAATGCTTTTTGCGCTTATTGTTTCTTTGATGTCAACCAAGTCGGCAATCGGCACCATTGTACCTTGTTTAGAAGTAATCTTCAATTGTGAAATATCTGAAATGGTCGATTTTTCCTTTTCATCTAATGCCAGTACCAATCCAACTTGATCTGTAGCATTCTCATCATATAGATTAGTAATGGCTCTATTGGATAAAGCCATATTCATAGTATAGGCAATTTGTTGAGGTGCCACACCGTAGAGCATTGCTTTCTCTTTATTGATTACGAATTGATATTCGGTTTGGTCCGCCTCTACGAGCCAATCGATATCAACTACATCATTCGTGTTTTTTAAGATATCATGAACACTATTGGCAATTTTTATTTGCTCTTCATAATTAGGACCATATATCTCTGCAACAATCGTAGATAGTACAGGAGGCCCAGGCGGAACTTCAACCAATTTTACATTGGCATTGTATTTCGCTGCTATTTTTTGAATATCAGGACGCAGTAATCTTGCGATGTCATGACTCTGAGCAGAACGTTCACCTTTGTCAACAAGATTCACTTGGATATCTGCCATGTTGCTACCGCCACGTAAATCGTAATGACGTACCAAACCATTAAATGTTATTGGTGCAGAAGTGCCAATATAATTTTGATAATTCACCACTTCTGGCCGAGTGGACAAGTACTGGGAAATTTCTTGGGCTACCACTCCCGTACGTTCAAGGGTAGTACCTTCTGGCATATCAATAACTACTTGAAATTCATTTTTGTTATCAAAAGGCAACATTTTTACGGCCACCGATTTGGTGAAAAACAACACCATAGATCCCATAAGTAGTAAAATTGTCAATCCTAAAAACAACCATCGTTTATTTTTATTTTCAATTAATGGACGTTCAAATTTGTTGTAAATCCTGTAAATATAGGTCTCCTCTAAAGGTTTTTGTTGCTTTTCTTCTTCACCCTTTTTATCTTTTTCTCTTAAGAAAATATATCCTAAATAAGGTGTAATGGTTAAAGCTACAAATAAGGATAGTATCATGGCGATAGAAGCCCCAATCGGCATTGGAGCCATATAAGGTCCCATTAAACCAGAAACAAAGGCCATAGGCAATACAGAGGCTATTACCGTAAATGTGGCCAAAATAGTTGGGTTACCCACCTCGTTTATAGCATATAGTGCAGCTTGCTTAAATGGCAAGCGTTTCATTTTAAAATGCCGGTGCATATTCTCGGCGATAATAATGGAGTCATCCACTACGATACCTGTAACAAAAACTAAAGCAAACAATGTGATTCTGTTTAGCGTATAGTCTAACATGTAATAGCTTAACAGCGTTAAAGCAAATGTAATCGGAACCGATAAAAACACCACTAAACCACCACGCCAGCCCATTGCTAACATTACTACGAGTGTTACCGCGAAAATAGAGCCTATAAGGTGTAACAATAATTCAGAAACTTTATGGGAAGCTGTTTCACCATAGTTTCTGGTAATTTCTACATGAACATCATCAGGTATCAGTGTGGTACGTAAATGGTTAACCTTATCAATAACAATATCTGCAATTTTCATTGCGTCGGCACCTTTTCTTTTAGCTACAGAAATCGTAACTGCAGGATATTCAGATTTGAAATCGGCAACTTTGTCGCTTGCCTGCCCAAAACCTAAAGAAACATAACTTTGTGGAATTTCTGGACCATCTATAATACTGGCAATTTGTTTCAAATAAATCGGTTGGTTCTTCTGTACACCAACCACAAGATTTTCAACATCGGTAACCGATGCCAAAAACTTGCCCGTGTTTACTAAAAACTCAGTATCATTTTTATCAAAACTACCTGAATTCAACTGTGCATTATTCGCCTTTATCATTTCGGAAACGGACAAGAAATCTAATCCGCTTGCGGCAAGTTTATCTTTATCTAGAACCACCCGCAATTGGCGGTCTTGATTACCGATTTTATGGGTAATCGCTACATCATTTACCTTCTTTATCTCACTTTCCAACTCCTGTGCCATTTGGCTCAATTGATAGCCATCATAGTTTTCACTCCATAAGGTGAGTCCAAGCATGGGTACATCATCAATAGCCCTGGTTTTTACCAAAGGAAACGTAACACCCTGGGGCATTTCGTCCATATGCTTATTAATTTCGTTATACAATTTCACAAATGAGCGCTCAATATCCTCACCTACATAAAATTGCACAATCACCATACCCTGTTCTTTCATCGATGTTGAATATACATACTCGACACCTTTTATGTTCGAAATTAATTTCTCTAATGGCTTTATCACCCGAGACTCCACTTCAGTAGGGCTCGCCCCAGGATATCCTACAAAAATATCTGCCATCGGCACGTCAATTTGTGGCTCCTCTTCTCGCGGAATTAAAAACGAACTGTACACCCCAATGACCATGAATACAATCATTAATAGTACTGTTAACTTGCTGCCTATGAATATTTTGGCAATTTTGCCAGCTAAACCTTCCTTCATTATTTCTATTTATTTTGTTTGTGCTTTTCCATCTATCCGTAGACAGGCGGTTGGGCTTTTTACTATTACTCCTCATCGGTAAAAAAGTACCTGTGGGGTAACCGCTTCAATCCCTAACCCAGATTCGTTTATTGGTTTGAGATTTTAGCTCCGTTGAATAATTTACCTTCCGCAGATACTATATATTGCTCATCGGCAGAAAGACCTGAAAGTACTTCTACTTGGTCGCCAAAAGTTCTTCCTAAACGCAACCAACGTAGAAGTGCAGTATTGCTTTGGCTAACCGTATAAATGCCCGTTAATTGACCATTCTTTACTACAGCTTCGATAGGAATCATAATAGCGGAATTAGTTGTCTTACGAGCAACAGGAAATTGTACAGTTGCGTACATACCTGATAGTATCTGTGCATCTGTTTTATCAATAATCACCTTTACCAAATATTGACCTCCGGTGTTTTTAGAAGATGTGCTAACCTCGCTCACTTTACCTTTTACATTCTTATTCAATGCTTTTATTTGTACGGTGACTTCACTGTAATTTTTAACGGCAAGAATTTCAGATTCTGGTACCATGGCCAAAACTTGATAATTACCTGGAGATTCTACCTCTAGTAAAGGCATACCTGGGTTTGCCATATCACCTGCATTTATAAACTTATTAGTGACCACACCGTCAAATGGAGCACGAATATTCGCATAGCCCATTTGTGCGTTTACCCCATTCCTCATTTGTTTAGCAGACTCTAATCTTGCTTTCGCCATGGTATAGTTGGCAGTGATATCGTCTAACTCTTTTTGTGAGGCGCTGTTTTCTTTAAATAAAGAAGTGTAGCGATTATAGTCTTTTTCAGCATTGGTATAAGCGGCTTCAGCTTCGGTAATACCTGCATTTACTTGGGCTAGTTGGGCTGAAACATCTGCATTGTTGACACTCATTAATAATTGTCCGTCACGAACTTTATCACCAACACCAACATATATTTTATCTACATAACCCATCATTCGAGTACTGATATTTGCACTCTTTACTGCTTCTATTTTTCCACTTACCGTTAAAAAAGGACTACTGTTATCTTCTGAAACCGTCTTTACTTTAACGTTTACAGCGGGCGAATTATCGATTACCTCTTTTTTATCTTCGCTACCACAACTAGAGATTAGAATTGTTGTTCCTAAAATTGCTGTGATTATATATTTTTTATTTTTCATCTTTTAATTGGTATTAAGTACTTATCAAAGTATTGGTAATATTTTTTTCTAATCGTTTCTATTCTTCCATTAAAAATTTCAAATAGGCCAAGGCATAGTTATGTTGAAAAATGGTACTGTAATATTCTAACTGTTTTTGAGAGAATTGGGTTTCTGACAGTAATAAATCTGTAGTTTTTTCTAAGCCTTGCTTAAAACGGTTGGTGCGTATACGCAGTGATTCTTCAGATTGTTCAAGGGCTAGTTTTGTAAGCTTTAATTTGTTCTTTGCATCTGCTAGTCCTCTTTTAGCTTTGTTGAGCTCTAATTGACTTTCAGACTTGTATTGTTCTAATTGTAATTTAGATTTGTCATATTCAGCTTTGCTCTTTTGAGATTTTCCAAAACGCTTACTACCTTCAAAAAGATTCCATTTTAATTCTGCTCCGAATAAATAACCTTGAGCCTGACCTTGAAAAATTTCATTATCATGAAGTTCGTAAGTGCCGAAAGCATTTAAACGAGGTAAGAATGCCATTTGGTCTGCTTTATGAATTTGACGATATGCTTCGGTAGCTGAGTTCATGGCCAAAATATCTTTTCTATTTTCAGATAAGCTTTCAGGCGTATTGGAAGTAAAGCTAACTATGGATAATGAATCGGAAGGTTTTAGAATTTCATTTTCATCCGAATTCATCAAAACCGATACGTAGTTACTGGTATTTAAAATAGTACTCTTTGCATATTGTAACTGATTATCAATTTCGGTTACTCTTACTTCTACAGCTAATACATCTGATTTTTGTAAATAACCCTGCTTAAAACTGTTCTCAGCAATACGCTTGTTTTCTAATGCTGTTTCTTGGGCCTTCTGTAAAACTGTTACCGTTTTATATGCGAGTTGCAATTGCATATAGGCTTTTTCAACTTCTAGCGCTAGGTAATCTTCAGTGCGACCAGATTGTAATTCAGTAGCGTTCCATTTTGCCTTTGCCGCTTTACGTTGAAAAATCCCATCGAAATTCAAGAGTGGTTGCTGCACTTCGACCCGTGTTGCAAAGTCTTCGATTTGTCTAGGGTCATTCAATAGGCTAGGATTAAAATCAGCCGCGGTTAAAATTTCCTGATTTAGTTTAGAGCCAAAGGCCATTAAAGGATTCGTAGTGGCAATAGCTGTATGGGAAACACTGACATTGGGTAATAAAACAGCATTAGTCTGATTATAATCCCCCTTCGCAGATAGTACATCTTGTTGTGCTATTTTTAGTGTGTTATTACGCTCTTTAACCTTAGCTAACACTTCATCTTTTGTAATAGACTTCGTTTCTTGTGTAAGTCCCGAATAAAAGACGAGTAATAATAAAAATCCTAATTTATACTTCATCGTATTCATTTATTTAATGCAAAATTAAGGTGGTAAAACAGGCTACACAGTAACAAATGTTACCGATGAATTTAAATAGCGCTTGGGAGCTAATGTAATATTCATCTATGCCAATTTTTACTAGTGAAACAAATATATAGCGGTGTTTTTTGGCTATAAATGACTACCATCATCTAACTTAAGTTTTTATGAATATTCCACAATAATTATAATGAAAAAGGGCATTCCTATTATAGAAACACCTTTTACCATCCAAACCAAAAATGATATATTAAAAACAAACTATTTTTTTGCTGTAGTATTAAACCAGTAACTGATACCGGCAGAAAAATAGAAAGTACTTTCCAATTCTTCAGAGATGACCATATCTTCAGTCGTAATGGTTGCGCTTGACTGGGGTATGGACAAAACCGGGGTAAGTGAAAAAATATACTGTTTATAGTAGTATTGTAGGGGTAGGCTTAATTCAACATTCAAAATATTGAATTGAGAGACATCTTGAATTTCTACTAAGGTCGAAACCGTGGTTGGCGACTCATTTATACTTTGCCCTTTACCCAGACTTTTTCGATTTCCTAGTCTACTTGTACTATAATATTCTTGATAGAAATGTTGGGAACCTGCATAAATTGCTATGGTAGGATTGATTAAAAACTGCTTATCATTGCTAAAAAAAAGGTGATTTAAAGTTACCCCTGTAAAAATATCGGCAGAACTACCATCATTGAAAAAGGTGCTCGCTAGTAGCGAAACTTCCAAAAACTTAAGATCATAGCTAAGAAAACCAGAAATATCGGCCACAACGGAAGATTTTACGTTGTAGCTATCCTCATTAAAAAAATACGCTGTTGCAGAAATACCACCATTTATGCTTTCAGCATGTGACATATATCCTAGACTTCCTAAAAATAAATCTACCCGATTCTCTTCAGAACCTACGAGGTAAGATGCAGAGGCATCCATATAGAAACCCGACTTATCAAAATAGCCTATAGAAGGAAAAATATATGGTGCGGCAATTGAATCGCGCCTTCCCATAAAAACTGCATCGTTGACGAAACTGACATCCATTAAAACATAGGACTCATCATTATCAGATTTTTCTTTAACAGACTGTTGATTGTTTTGTGCAACAAGACCTGTTGTTATCCATAAGGCGATAAATAAATTGAGTAAAAATCTTATTTTCATGACTATGACAGCTTATATTTTAAAATGGGTCTTTAGCATTATTGAGATACTAAAGACCCATTCAATTATTAATTAGAGGACTTTTTGCCTATCTTCTTTTTTGTAGAAGGTTTTTTTGTGCCTTTTTTAATCATTTTATTTGTACTCATGTTTTTTTGTACCATCATTTTACGATGTTGGTACATGTTGTTGAACTTTGCACCATCCATGTTAATACATTCACCATCTTGTAGTCTCAGTTGTTTTTGCTGGGCATTTTGGTAACTACCATCTGGGTTTACGACAATCCCATCGCCCAGAGCAACTTGATTTTGAATTTGATTTTGCTCACGATTTCGAATTTGAAAGGCTTCTCCATCTATCATCATTATTTGGAATCTATTCTGGTTGCGTTCCTGAATTTGCGCATCGGTCAAGCCTTTGTTTTCTTGTTTTACCTTATACCTATATTGATATTCATTGCGGTATTTTACACCATCATTGTCCAAACATTCGCCATCTTGAAGGCGTAAGCGATTTCGATCTCTAGTTATATATGACCCATCAGGGTTTACAAGGGTACCATCATTTAGGGTTAAGGGATCTTGCAATCGTATTTGATCTCGATCACGAATTTGTAGTACATCGCCATCGACCAACATTAAGCGGTCTTGATCTCTATCTTGATCTTGAGCGGTTATTGAAGTAGTTCCTAGAACCATAAATGCAGCTAAAAAAAGTGCTTTTTTCATTATACTATATTTTAAATTTATAATGGTATAAAAGTATTGTTCTGAAATAATATGCAAAATGACTTAGGTCATGTAAAGCCAATAAATACAGGGTTTTATGTAACATTTGTTACATAAAAATGCTCTTTCATGAATGAAAGAGCATTGATAAGTATATAACAGTGAACCAGAGAAAATAATCAGTTGTAAATTATAAAATATTTAGAATGTTTATCGTCCACATTGTTCATTGGAGTCGCTTATGATAAGCTCATATTCTTCAACTGTCAAAAATTGTGGGGTATATGAATTCCCGGTATTTTCTAATGCCGAAACAAAACTTCTCAAGTGATTACGAGAGCCACATTGAAGACTTTCAAAAACCGAGATTAATGCTGTATTCGAAGTGGCATTTATATAATCTTGAAGATCAACAATGTCCAAATCTTCAATGGTGGCACCTACCTTAAGTGCTTGCGTCATACTCATGGTTCCGTCAGTAATAAACTCATCATAAAGATTCTGAATTTCTTGGTTTGTAAATACCCCTTCAGGCTGAACAGTAAAGTCAATACCAAACGTATCTAATAAATTGGCAACTGCGTTTAAATGTGACTGCTCACTGATTTGAATATTGGAAAATTGGTTGATACCCCATAATTCGTCCAAATAGATGTAGGTGTCTCGAGCCAATTTTTCTTCCTCCAACATAAAAAGCAAAGCTTCTTTATCTTCAAGTGAAATAGCTGTATTTTGTTGATTATCTAATGTTATGTCCGTTTCATCATTCTCACACGACATAGACCAACTTGCTGTAAAAAGTGTAATAACAGCTAATGAAATTCTTGTATTAACTAAACTTTTCATAACCTTTATATTTAAATTCAGGACTAAGTTCTTGAAAAACAAAAAGGTACACAGTTACTTTAGTTACATAAACAGTTACTTACTGTTGCTTTAAATTACTTTAAACCACAAATATATAAATGGGAATTGAGTTGTTTTTTAGTAGATTTCATTAACGTATTGAATAACAATCTGCCCATTAAGCAATCAATAAATCTATTGTTTAGAGGTAATTGCGCAAGTACCACTAATACAACTAATTTCAGCGTAATATAAATTACCCTGATAGAGCACCGATTGTAACACCAATTGTAGTTAAAATAATTGCTTTTTTATTATTAATTATTAGCCTTTCGTGTTCCTCCGTGACCGCCAGCCACAATAAGCATTATTTTAATGCTCAACCAAATGAACTTAAAAAATTGAATTATAGGGTTCATCATATAAAAGCGTTTTGATTTCGATATTCTCTGTGTCATTTCTTTTGGTTTTAAGCTTTATTGATTTAAGTTTTAAAAGATTGTCCTTTAAGACTATTCGGGAATCAGCCACCAGAAAGGTCTCATTTTCGCCTTATAGATAAACGCGTAATGCAAAGCTAATTTCAGCCAATGCCCTGCCAATCCAATTTCACCAAAGGTCTTGCTCAGTTTTCGCCCTTGAGTATCGGGGTATTTATTATAATCGGGCACAATAGGATATGTTGTAATACTGATACCACTTCCTTTGGTCATTCCGTATCCTGCCGAGGCAATACATGCTGCTCCCATGTTACCCATAGAACCCTTATGATGTAAATTCTTTTTTCCGTTGATTGCATCAATAATATTATCAGCAACCAATTTTGCTGTAATTCCAGATGGCATTCCTGTTCTTGGTGGAGAAGGTGAAATGGAAGTCCCGTTTTTGCTTACCCTAGGTTTAGAAATCGCATGAGGTGGTGCAAACGCAATACCTGGAGCAAAAATATTTTTGTAGGACGGATTTTGATAGGTCTCAGGCCAATCTTGCACACTCCATTCTTCATAAGGTTTTGGCGTATAATCGGCATCAACTATCATAAAGCCTTTAAAGAGTTTTTCTGTAATGTCTTGATTGTTTTTATCAAATGCTTTAAAACCATGCCCTGAAAATGCCGGAATAAGCATGGCAAAATCGTATGTTTCAGAATGGTATTCACCATCTAGTGTTTCATAATGAGCTACACCATCTTCTATTTTGTTAACGCCAGCACCAATAATCCATTTTATTCCACGGTCTTCGAAGACCATTTCAACCATTTCGCTAGATTTCATAATATTGTTCCCGTAACTGAGTAGCATTCCATCCATACCAAAATCACCTAACTCTGGCTCATTGGCTATCCACACTATTTCTGCCTTATTACGTACATTATGTCGTCTCAGCTCCTGTTCTACATTTAGTATATATTCAAATGCCGCTCCTTGACATGTGGATTTCGCATGGCCTGTACCAATTAAAATTTTAGCCTTTTTACCTTGTTTCATTTGTTGAATCAAATCATTTAGAGCACCCCAAGCATGTTCAGCATGTGTATAGGTACAGACGGAATACGCTTTGTTCGTTCCAGGGTTTAGTCCCTCTGTCATATCAAATGCCAATTTTGGTCCCGTGGCATTTATTAAATAATCGTAGGTTATTTTTTCGGTTTGGCCCTTTTTTTCACCAACAACGTATTCTACCTTTACAAAAGGTTTTTCGGTTTCATTATCCCCTTCGGGATGAAAAGTTGAAACTTTCGCCTGCTTATAACCAATTCCTTTTTTCTTGTACAAAGGTTGTAAAGGAAATAATATTTCTTCAGACTTCATTCTACCTATGCCCACCCAAATATTGGAAGGTATCCATTGATAGTTACTATTCGGTGAAACTACTAATACCTCATGTTGTTTAGACAACTTTCTACGGAGGTGTGCTGCGGCCACATGACCTGAGATCCCAGCACCTAATATGACTATTTTCGACATTGCATTCTATTTTGATTCTAATTTACCTTATGAATATTTTTTATGGAATGATATATATCACTAGAAAAGTGATCGTTATATTATTTTTGAAACCAATACTGCCCATTGCTTTTCAGAAATTGTTTTCTTCACAAGATTGCGGCAATTGATTTTTTCTCTAAAATTTGGGTTCGTATACTATTAATTTCCTCAAATTTGGCAAGTATATTTTCTTTGGTAAGCTCCATTAATAATGCTTCGTATATTTCCTTTTCCATAATGATAATGGCGTTGGCCATTGCCATCATTTTTGGATGATTTTCTTCGCTCCAATTATCAAGTATGGTTTTTTGTGATGGCGTAATACTCAATTCGGCAATATTGGCATTAATAACGCTCATATAATTAGGTACAGGGTTAACATGGGTTATAACATCCATCATTTTAGTTCGCTCGTTAAAAGGATACTTTTTTTCATAGGCTAATACCAGAGTTTGCCATTGCTGAGGATCTAAATTGTCCATTATAAGCTGGCGGCAGTCTAATTTGGTTTTCGCGACCTGAATTCTCAAAATGTTAGTCTTTTGTGCTTGGTCCAATAGTTTTGCCATATCTGTCCCTTCAATAGAAAGTGTTTTTAACTCAATTTCCAAGTCGGCTATTTTTCTATTTATATCGGCAACTTTTGATTGGTGTTCTGTTCGCCACTCAGTAAAAAGTTGTAGTTGTACGTCTGTAAGATTAAGTCCATTATTTTCAGCAAATACAATTTTCATGAAATTTGGACCTGGAAAATAATTTTCAATATTTACTTCTTTGGTCTTATATATGATAGGTTCAAAGGACTCATTGTTTACTGTCGAGTTTTCTTCGGTACTATTCGATTGCTTTTGCTTACAAGAAATGATTAGACCAATGGTAAGAGTCAAAAAAAGTAGTTTTGTTTTTTTTATAACACTCATGGTTTCTAGGTTTTAATCAAAGTTCTTACTTACCTAGAACACCTACAGTTACTATTGTTACATATAGGTTTTAGTTCATTTTTTTATAAATAAAAACTCTTATTTTTGATTATTTGCGCGAAGTGCCAAACTTGGATAGGGCTTTCCAAAAACCAAAACACTTTCAATAACATGCCAACTAGTGTTATTGATTATTATCATATTTCAATTTGAATTGAATATTTAATTTTGAGGAAATTATTTAAGAGAGTTGCGTAATGAGAGGAAATTCCAATACCCTAATCTATATTATTGCCGGCATTGTTCTGCTTCATTTTGTTGTTGGTTTCATTTGGCTTATGTATAAGCTAAATAAGAAAAAAGAAAAAGAAGATTAATTTATTAAAGACCTAATCTAAACCTTATTGATTATGTCATGTGGATGACATAAAAGAGCAGTATACTATGTATACTTTTCTTATTTATTCCCAACATTAACACGTAACTAATGGCAAATCAAGAGGTTTTTGAATTCCTTAGCTAGGGTTTAGTGGCTAGTAACTGGTATCGTCTAATTGTACTTTTCCATTAAAAGTTTTATAAAGAAAAATAAGATAACCCGCTAATAATGGCGCACCTACAACAACCATGGTTAACATAATACCCAAAGACTTTTGAGAGGATGCTGCGTTATATATGGTAACACTGTAAGTTGGGCCTATAGTTGAGGGCAATAAAACAGGATATAACTGAAAGGCCACCAACATTAATAAAAACGCCATTGTCATAGATGAAAACAGTAATGCCTGAAAATACCTTTTCTTGGAGACTAATCTTGGAACATTGGCTACTGCTAAAAATGCCAAAATGGGTAAAACAAAAAACAACGGCTGTTCTTTAAATTTATCGGTAACACCGTGTATGAATATTAAGGTATACAAAGAAGTTATTGCGAAACTTGTAATAAAAAAAATCATTCCTTTTTTTAGTAAGAAGGTTAATCTGGCATGTAACCGTCCTTCCGTTTTTAAGAGTAGGAAAATAGCCCCTTGTGTCATAAACAAAGAAAGTGTTGTAAAGCCGGTCATAATTGCATACGGACTTAGGAAGGAAAAGAATATGCCTCCTTTATAACTGAAGTTTTCACCTAATTCAAATCCTTGTAATATATTTCCTAGTACAACACCTAGTAGAAAAGCTATTAAAACATTAGACACGAAATAAACAATATCCCATGTTTTTCGCCACCATAACATCTTTTCAGCACTTCTAAACTTAATTGCAGAAGAACGCAAGACCAACAAAAGTAAAAACAACATGAACGGAATATACATGGCAGATAGCATGGTGGCATACATTACCGGGAAACCTGCAAACAATGCCCCACCACCTATAATAAGCCACACTTGGTTAGCATCCCATAACGGACCAATGGCATTGATGGCAATACGCCTGCTTAAATCTTTTTTGAAAAAAAGATGCCACGAACCTGCACCATAGTCGAATCCTTCTAAAACTGCATAACCAGAAAATAATAATCCAACGACTAAATACCAAAGGGTAGGGTAATCTATACCTAAAAAAGTTTCCATAATCTGCGATTAAACGTGTTTTAAAAATTCATCAGGATTTTTAGCTTCATCGTACGGACCGTTCTTTATTTTTTTATTTACCGAATAAATAAACAATAGGAATAGTACGGCGTAAACGTTTAAAAAGAGTATCAACGAAAATAGAATTTGGTTAGCCGATACTTCTTGCGAAAACCCTTCATCTGTTCTTAAATGTCCGTAAACAATCCACGGTTGTCTTCCCATTTCTGCAGCAAACCAGCCTACTTGATTTGCTATCTGCGGTAACAATACGGCGAACGCAAAAATATGTAAAAGCCATTTTTTATCGAATAAAGTGCCTCGCCACCATAAAAAACTGGCATACAGCGTTAAGGCAATTAAAAACATTCCGATTGAAATCATTATATGATAAAACTGAAAGACAGCATTTACTTGACCTGGACGTTCATTTTCAGGAAAGGCATTTAAACCCGTAATAGGAGCCTCAAAATCTTGATTAACGAGAAACGATAAGCCACCAGGTAGCTTTATTCCTGTAACTTCTTGCGTTTCATTATCTACCCAGCCAAATAAGTACAGATCGGCAGGGGCAGATTTTTCGTAATGCCCTTCCATAGCAGCCAATTTTGCAGGTTGATTTACCGCAACACCATCAGCAGAACTGTGCCCTGAAAGTAGTTGAGTTAATGAAAAGATGGTTGCTACCGCAAGAGCAATTTTAAAAGCTTTTTTTGAGATTTCAACATATCTACCTTTCAATAAATAATATGCATGTACACTTAATACTAAGAAAGCACCTGCTAAAAGGGCTCCTTGCCACACATGAATAACCCTATCAACACTAGATGGATTAAATACCATTGCCCAAAAATCTGTTACTTCCGCTCTGGCATTAAAACCTTCGCCTACAATATGATAACCTGCAGGTGTTTGCTGCCAGCTATTCGCTACAACAATCCAAACTGCAGAAAACATTGAGCCCAAAAAAACCATTATAGTTGATAAGAAGTGAACCTTAGGCGATACGCGGTTCCACCCGAAAAGTAATATACCTAAAAAGGTACTTTCCAAACCAAAAGCAAACAAACCTTCGGCTGCTAAAGCGCTACCAAAAATATCGCCAACGTACCTTGAATAAACGGCCCAATTGGTACCAAATTCAAATTCCATAATAATACCGGTAGCAACACCAATACCAAAGGTTATAGCAAATATTTTTAACCAAAAACGGGTTAAGATTTCATATTGTTTATTTCCTGTTTTTAGGTATAAACCTTCCATTATTACCATAATAAGACCAATTCCTATACTTAACGGCGGATATATGTAGTGAAAGGCAATAGTAAAAGCGAATTGGATACGGGCAAGAATTTCTACATCCATAAGGCGAATTTTTTACAAAACTATTAAAATGCTTCTTTTAGCTAGGTAACATCGGTTACAAATAGATTAAAAGAAATCAAAAAATAAGTTTTAATTACTTAAGACAAACAGTGATTTATCAATAATCATTTTAAATTTTAGTGGAAAAAATAATTTGGATAAGTATGTTTTAATCAAAAGAAATCCCTGAAAACGGTATCAGCAAATTTCAGGGATTTAAGAATTTATATATGAAATTAATCTTTGTATGCAGATAGCATCCAGACTAATTTTTCTTGTTGTACAATATAATCGCTCATTAAAGAAACGGTACCTTCATCTTCGGCCTCGGCAGCAATTTTGAGTGTTGCTCTTTCTTTTTTCAATAAGATGCTTAAGCTCTCTAAAATAGTATCTATAGCATTATCTCCATCAACCACATTCTCAATGGCTTTTATTTCAGAATTTTCGATATACTTTTCAAAAGTATGTATAGGGGTATTGCTTAATGTTAATACACGTTCGGCAATTTCATCGACCTTAACTAATGCATCATTGTACAATTCCTCGAATTTAAGATGAAGTTCAAAAAAATTCTTTCCTTTAATGTTCCAATGAAAACCTCTTAGATTCATATAGAACATTTGATAGTTAGATAGCACATCATTTAAATGGTTTGCAATGTCGTTCGAGCTTTTTTTGTCTAATCCGATGTTTGATAAACTTGTATATGTCATGGTTTCTATAATTTAAGAAGTTATACTGATAATAGATTATATTTATCTGATGTTTAATATTTAATAAATTTAATCTATAGTTTAAATATTTCTAGTAACCTAAGTTACATATAGGTATTTTTAACATTTTTTAACAAATCACTGATGGTTTAAATGACCCTTTTGTAAAAAGTATTTAAATTATAATATTTCACATTATGTGACTAAAGTCACATTTTGAAACAGTTTTGGTTATTAATTTTGCCGCATGAGATTGTCTGGTTTTACCATATCGACTTTATTTGTGATCATTTCTCTGGCGAGTAGTCTTAAGACGGCTAGTGTTTTGAGTTATTACGCATTGTTTACAGATGATTTTGTAGAAAGATTTTGTGAAAATACGGCTCGACCAGAAATGAAATGTGATGGTAAATGTGCTTTGTCAAAAATGTTACTACAAGAAACTGAAGATGAGAAAACACCGGTTAATATAGATTGGTTGAAAACTGAAACCATATTATTTGTAGCTCCACTAATTTCTTTTGATTTTTTGAAGTTGCCCCAAACAGAATTAAATGAACTACAGTATAGTGTTCTTTATGATTTTCACTTTTCAGAACGCATAATTCACCCTCCCCAATTTTAGGAATTTTTTTCACGATTTAATTTAGCCAATACCATTATTTATGGTGCTTTGGCAGTATTTCTATATATCATAAAAAGATTCATAAATGAACCCAAAATATTTTTGGGTGCTCTCAGTATTACTATTGGGGCACCTTGTAAACGCACAAAACTTTAAAGGTCAAATTATATCAGAAATAAATAAGGAACCATTGGCGGGTGCTCACATTCTAACCGAAAATGGACTGGCGACCTACTCCGATACTAATGGTAATTTCGAAATAAATATAGCCTTAGATAATACCACGTTGACTATTTCCTTTATGGGGTATAAAACATTTAAACAACAGGTATCAACAAGTAATGAACGCATTATTTTTTTAATGGAAGAGGCTCCTATAATTATAAATGGAGTTATGGTTACCGGTAATTCGAAAACAGACCCTATACTTTTCTTAGAGACTAATGATTATGTCAAGAAAATAGTACAGCCGAGAAATGTAGCCGATTTGTTTCAAGATATTAACGGATTTTCATTGATAAAAAGGGGAAATTATGCTATTGATCCCAGTTTTAGGGCTACACAATATGAGCAGTTGAATATTCAATTCGATGGTGGTACCAAGGCTATGAATGCTTGCCCCAATCGTATGGATCCCATTACTACACATGTTATTCCTGAAGAAATCGAGAAAATTGAAATTATAAAAGGACCTTACACAGTACGTTATGGTGCTACTTTTGGCGGTATTGTTAATATGGTAACCCAAAAACCTACAACCGAAGATTACGGGCTTCATGGTAGTATAGATGGAGGGTATGAAAGTAATGGCAGCTCTATTGTATCAATGGCGCGATTACAGCAAGCCACAGAGAAGTATGATATTGTCGGTAATGTTGGTTTTCGTGATTTTGGAAATTATAAGGATGGTGATGGCGTAGAGATTCCTTCCTCTTTTAGAAGCTTGGATTATGGAATTAAAACTGGTGTCAATTTTAATGAAAACCAACGTCTACAAGCGCATTGGAGACAATCGTATGGTCGCGATGTTTTACATGCAGGTTTACCCATGGATACCGAGGAGGATAACAGTAGTATTCTTTCTTTAGATTATAAATTTAAAGGCTTAACCGGTTTGGTTGAAAATATAGATGCAAAAATCTATTACAGTTATGTCGACCATATCATGAGTAATAAAGAACGCCCAAGTTTTATGATGACTGACGCATTGTCTGAAATAGATGCTACCACAGCGGGTGGTAAGTTAGAATTGAAATTAAAGCCTAATGAAAAAATGGCACTTTACACAGGTGTTGATTTTTTAGCTATTGCCAGGGATGGAAATCGCTCCAGGTTGGTTAAAAGAAATGCTATGGGAGTAGTATTGGCTGCACCAGTTCAGTTTATAGATAAGGTTTGGCAAGATTCTTATATCAACGATTTAGGAGTGTTTGTAGAAAGCAAATATCCGTTAACTTCAAAAACAATGGCTACAGTAGGGGTACGATATGACAACGTTACATCTGAAATAAAAGACCCAGCAGAAGATTTTGAAGCGTTATATCCAAATTTAGATAAGCGAACAGAACATAATATTAGTGGAACCGCATCTATAAAATATGCGCTATCCAATCAATTTATTATGGAGGTTGCCTATGGTAGGGGAGTTCGTTCTGCCAATATGATAGAACGCGTAATAAATCATTTCACTGTTGGGCAAGATGCTTATGAATATATTGGTAATCCAAATTTAGATGCCGAGGTTAACAATCAATTTGAAATTGGATTAAAGGGAAGTTTACCATTGTCTAATGCGAATACAGATAGGTTCAATTATAGTAGCTCCATTTACTATTCTTTATATGAGAATTATATAGTAGCTGTAATTGACGAGACACAAACTAGAAAATATATGCCTATGCTTGCACCAGTTAACCCCAAAGTGTTTCGCAATTTAGATGGTGCTTATAAAACAGGTTTTGAACTCAGTGGAGGAATTGATTTTTGGAATCATTTTAATTTCACAACTGCATTAGCCTATGTATATGCAAAAAATAAGGATTTACATGAGTCTTTGCCTTTAGTACCGCCGCTTACTACTCGGTTTAAACTTCAATTTGAAAAGGAGAAATTTTGGGTAAATGCAAATTATACGATTACCTCCAAACAAGATGATATTGCAATCTCATTTGGTGAACAGAGTACCCCAGGCTATGAAGTTTTGGATCTTCGTTTGGGCATAGTACCTCTAAAAAATGTGACGTTAGGTGTTGCCATGTTAAATGTCTTTGATAAAACGTATAACAATCATTTAAACTTTTCTTTCAATAATCAGGCAGAATTTAGAACGGTGCCCATTAATGATCCTGGCAGAAATGTAACAGCTTTTGCCCAATTTAAGTTTTAAAATATAAATATAATGGGGGCTACTAAAGGCCTCCATTATATTTATTTCCTAAAAAACGAATAACCGAGGCTTCCCCGATATGATAAATACCCTCGTTAAGTTGTATCGTTTTTTTCTCAAGAATTTGGAATTCAAGTCCTTTGAATTCGTTTTTTATTTCTTCGATAGAGAAAAGCATTTCTTCATTTTTAGGCCCACCAGAGGTTTTTCCCAACTGTTCTTTTGAGAATGCTTCAAAAATCACCTTACCGTTCGGTTTTACAAAATGGAGTAGATTTTTATTCGCCTTAGCTCTCATTGAACTCGGAAAATGTGTGTAACTTAATCCAAGTACATCAAACCTTTTATCTGTATCAAAGTTTAATACGTCTACCACTTGGTAATCGAGATGCAATCCATGGCTTTTAGCTAATATTTTTGCCTTTCTCATGGCCGATTCACTAAAATCAAATGCTGTCACCTCCCAACCTCTGTTTAGGGCATATAAGGCATTTCTACCCTCACCTTCGGCAGGTAGTAATATAGAACCTATTGACAATAGGTCTAATTGCTCTTTGAAAAAGATATTGGGAGATAACCCATATGCGTAGGCTTCTTCATCGTATCGATTATTCCAAAAGTCTTTCACCTTAATAGCTTTTAAGGTAATAGTGCATAACCTTTTAATTGATAATTGGTAAGCACCATCATCGCAGAAAGAGCTAATTCTGTATTTGGATCTAAATCTTCTTTAGTGATTCCTCTTGCAGCAGTGGCCTGGGCACAAACATATAACTCAACTCCATACTCTTTTAAGAGTTTCAATAACTCGGCATTAGGGTTGGCTTTCTCGTATTTTTCTTGATATTTAGCATCATTTAAAGAAGCAAATGTAGCACCACCGTGTATAGCAGCGACAATGTGTACTTTGTCTTGCGGAATTCCACCAGTGCCTAGCATATTAATTACTCGAGCTATTTTCCAAAGGCCAATATTTACACCATCCATTTCACGATCATCTTTTACATCAAAAACAAGATTATATGTCAAATTTTTGTCTGGTTGTGTGGCTACTTCTTTGAACTCCTTTATTTTTCCATATCCATCAATAATCGGTGTTGTCCATTCTTGGGCAGTGGTAAGATGTGTTGTCATTATTACAATTACGATTAATAGTGCTTTTTTCATGTGTTCGTTGAATTTAAATAACTGTTGTTTGGTTATGAAATATGTGATGTTTGCTACTAATGTCCGTTAATTTTTAAAGTAATAAAAGTAAGTAAGGTTATTTAACGCAATTGTAACCTATGTTACTGACATTATTAAATTGAATTTCTAGATTGGTTACCTAATTTAGTGGTACAAAATTTCTAAACGGTAGTAGTAGAACAAGCATGGAAGAATTACGAACATTGGCGAAACAACTTTTTAAGCTATTTTCAGTGGTGTTTGTCTTGGTGGGTCTAGTCTTTATTTTGCTGTTGAGGTATGAACCAAAACATGAAACTTTTGTCCCAATTGTAAATGAAGAAATAACGCCTATACCTATTTGGAAACCTAAAGATGTGTTATCTGAAATAGTAAATATGCCAGGGGAGGTTAAAAAAGGGTATTTCCTAATTGCAGAGACTTCTAAGTTTATGGGCCCGCAAGCCGAGAATCCTGAAAACCGATATAGCGGAAATAATTTGGCTTGTGCCAATTGTCACTTGCAGAAAGGGACTCAAGCAGGTTCTGGTTCTTGGGTCGGTGTTTTAGAAAGGTTTCCTCAATTTGGTGGTCGTGGTAATAAAGTAGGCACTATTGAAGACAGAATTAATGGCTGTATGGAACGTAGCATGAATGGTAAAATGCTTCCTACCTATTCTGACAAGATGCAGGCAATTGTGACCTATATGGACTGGCTAAGTGAGGGTTTGCCAGAAAACCGAAAGGCAGAGTTTAAAGGCTACCCTAAAATTAAGATTCCTGATGTAGCGGTCAATTTAGAAAAAGGTGAAAAGGTCTATAAGAAAGAATGTGTAATCTGCCACGGGGAAAATGGAGAAGGAGTGATCAATGCCGTAGACGGGAAAAGTTATACATATCCACCATTATGGGGAGCCGATAGTTTTAATGATGGAGCAGGCATGCATCGGGTAATAACTGCAGCAGAGTTTATAAAAAGTAATATGCCTTATTTACAGGCAACTTGGGACAATCCTAAATTGACCGACGAAGAAGCGTATAATGTAGCGGGTTATATCAACAGTTTTTCAAGACCTCACAAGTTGAATTCAGAGAACGATTATCCCGATAAAAAACTAAAACCAGTTTCAACACCTTATGGTCCGTGGTCCGATGATTTTTCACCTGAGCAACACAAATATGGTCCTTTTCCTCCAATCATGGAATACTACAAAAAGGAATACGGTATTACCAAAACGAAATAAGCGCATGCGATTAGTATATATACTATTTATTATTCTGCCCTTATTTTCTGTTTCACAAGATTCTATCGATGTAAAGAAAAAAGGAACACTTTCTGGTCAATGGCGCACGTATGGCATGATGACATCTAATAAAGATGGCCTAAAAGATTTCAATGCCTTGGCAACTGGGGGTAAATTAAAATATCAATATACTCTGCTCGAAAACTTAGAATTAGGAGCAGCTGTATATAATTCCACCAATTTAGGATTACAAGATTTAACCGTTCCTGATAGTACAACAGGTAGGTTGAGTAGGTATGAAGAAGGATTGTTTGATAGATTAGACCTAGAGAATGATGCTGTTTTTTTATTAGGTGAATTGTACGCGAAATATCAATTGGCTCAGCATTCATTTACGCTTGGACGAATGAAAATAAATACACCGCTAATAAATCCTGAAGACGGTAGAATGATACCGACTTTAGTTCAAGGGTTTTGGTATAACTTCAAAAGACAAAAGACAGTTGTTCAATTAGGAATCTTAAATGAAATAGCGCCAAGGTCTACAGGCAAGTTTTACGGTATCGGTGAAAGTATAGGTACATATCCCGTGGGTAGAAATATATATGGTAATGCTTCCCAATATGCCAACAATACCGATTCGGATTATATTGTAATGGCGAATGCCGATTTTAAGTTAACTGAAAAATCGAGTATTAAGGTATGGAATCAGTATGTAGAAAATATTTTCAATTCCTTCTATGTTAAACCTTCCTTAAAAATATCCGAATCTGTACAATTAGAAGGGGAGTGGTTGCACCAGAATAGGTTGGGTGATGGTGGTAATGGTATAGATTCCCTTCGTTATTTCCATCAAAATTCAGCAGATATTTTAGGATTGAAAATATCTTTTAAAAGCAAAGGTGGGTTAGTGATTTTAGCTTATGATAGAATAATGCCGCAAGGTCAATTTTTGTCGCCACGCGAATGGGGTAGGGAAGACTTATTTAGTTTTCAAAAACGAGAACGAACCGAAGGCGTGGCAGATAATCATGCTTTGGTTTTGAACTATAAAAATGAGTTTGATGTATTGAAAGAGAATCTAAATCTAACTTCAATTCTTAGTATTGGTAAGCATTGGAAACCAGAAGTAACCGATGCTTCACTAAATAAATACGCCATGCCAGATTATACGCATATTAACTTAGATGTATTTTTTAATTTTAAAAAATTAAAACGTCTAAAACCAGAGCTTTTGCTTACCTCGAAATTAGGTAATGGCGATATTCCAGATAATCCAAATTTCTATTTTAATAAAGTAGATTTATTTCATGTAGACGTAATACTTAATTATAACTTTTAAAAAGATTAAATAAAAAATCCCCATGGAAATGGGGATTTTTTATTGGTAGCAAGTTAGACATCTTTACCTTTCATCATCTTATTCCAATACAAATAAGGAAGGCCATATTTTTTGAGCATCCACAATCTCCAATGTTCTTTAGAAGAATCGCCAATGAACATTTGTTTCAGTTTAGGATCTGGCGTAAAATTATTGTCATAATCAAATTCTGCCAAAACCATTTTACCGTAATCGGTAACCAAAGGACACGAGGAATAACCATTATACGATTGAGTCCCCATTTTTTTGGTGTTCATTAATCTGTCTAGGTTATCAACTACGATAGGTGCTTGCTTACGTATGGCAGCTCCTGTTTTGGCTGTTGGCAATGCGGATACATCTCCTAAGCCAAAAATATTTGGATACTTATTGTGTTGCATAGTTTGATGGTTTACATCTAACCAGCCCGCCTGGTTTACCAAAGTAGATTCTTTTACAAATTTAGGAGCTACTGATGGTGGTGCGGTATGTAACATATCGTAATGGATACCATAGCGGTTACCTTCTAATGTTACCTTAACATCTTTATAATTATACTGAAACTTTTCGTCTAGTTTTAAATCATCTACTTTATCACTAGAAATTACAACACAACCACCAGCTGTAATTTCTTGACCCATTTCATACCATGCAATTTGTTTATCACCATCTACGGCTACTAATTTATGATGAAATCTTAGGTTGATATCTTTTCTGTCAACAACCTCCATTAAAGTTTTGGCAACTTCTTTTACACCAAAAATAACAGTACCTCCAGTGGCAAAAATAACATCGGTTTTTTTACGAACACCACTTTTTCTAAAATGGCTTTCTGCTAAATACATTATTTTTTGTGGTGCTCCGCCACACTTAATTGGCGTTGTAGGTTGTGTAAATAATGCAGTTCCTCCTTTGAAATTTTTGATAACATCCCAAGTATGTTTTGGGTCTGTATAATTACTACACACAACACCTTTATCCATAGCTTCGCCCAATCCAGGTACTAAACTAAAATCATATGCCAAACCTGGTGCAACAACTAAATAATCGTATGTGATATCTCCTGTAGATGCGGTATAAACAATATTGTTGTCGGGGTCAAAACCTGTAGCTTTATCTTTTATCCATGTAGCATTTTTAGGTATTACGGATGACATTGGTCTGGCAGTTTTTTCAAAATCATACGTACCGGCACCTACTAAAGTCCATGCAGGTTGGTAATAATGGGTGTCTGCTGGTTCAATAATTGCAACGTCTTTTGCTTTTTTTTGTGTTAGAAGTTGGGCTGCTACCATAATACCCGCAGTACCACCTCCAATAACTAGTACCTGATGATGTGAACTCATTTTTAAACTATGTTTTGTAATTTAATAAATATAATAGTTAAGAGGTACTAAATATGTAACAAAAGTTACATAGCGATAAAAATAGTATAAAACCTAAAAGTATATTATACAATTAGGTTATTAAAAGTTGAATGTATTAAGTTGCTATTTTTTTATTTTACAAGTGTTTATTCCGAACAAGGTATAAAGTGGGCAAAAACTTATAAAGGTTGTTAGTATTAAAACACCTGCTATAGCTGCCATTACATAGCCTAAGGTTCCGGTAACGGTATCTGTATAAAATGTAGTTAAAAGAGCTACGGCTATAAAGATTCTAATAAATCGGTCTGTACTTCCCATGTTTTTTTTCATGATAATGATATTTAATTTAAGTGCTAAAGCGCAGATTGTAATGATGATTGTTTATTATAGATAAAATGGTTAGCGCTATAGTTCATGTTAAAATTATTATGCAAAGTAATATTAACCTGTAAGTTAGGGTATGACATTTGTCATGTTTAAAACAAGAGATTATGAATGTAGAATATGTAACAAAAGTTACAGATTTGCCATTTTTTAAAAAGTATATTTACATAAATCATAATACGAATGGAGGCATATTTAGATGTATTTTTAAACGCTATATTAGGAACGTTTAATTGGACTTTAAAATCCATCATATTTAAGGTGCCTTGGTATCTCAATTATTTTTGGGGTTTAATCTTTATTTCCTTGCTAGTTTGGATTTTAGAAATCGTTTTTCCTTGGAGAAAGGAGCAGGGTTTTTTTAGAAAAGATTTTTGGTTAGATGGTTTTTACATGTTCTTCAATTTCTTTTTGTTTTCTATAGCAATAAGTGGTATTTATAAAATGCTAAATGTTTTCTTTACCGATTTGGGCATTACAGCAAGTAGTTTGGCGCTTATAAATATATCTCAATGGCCAATGTGGGGGCAATTACTGTTGTTTTTTGTTCTTTTGGATTTTGTACAGTGGTTTACCCATATTTTACTACATAAGTATACATTTCTATGGAATTTTCACAAAGTACACCACAGTGTTAAGGAAATGGGGTTTGCAGCGCACCTACGTTACCACTGGATGGAAAATATTTTCTATAAACCCTTAAAGACATTTGGCGTTATGATTATTGGCGGTTTTGAGCCAGAACAAGCGTATATCGTTCATTTTGCTGCAATTGCCATTGGACATTTTAACCACTCTAACATTAAAATTACTTGGGGACCTTTAAAGTATCTATTAAACAATCCTGTTATGCATTTATACCACCATGCTTATGTTTTACCCAAAGGTACTTACGGAGTAAATTTTGGAATCAGTTTAAGTATATGGGATTATATTTTTAAGACCAATTACATTCCTGAAGATAGTGGAGATGTTAAGTTGGGGTACCCAGGTGATGAGAATTTACCGAAAGACTTCTTTGGGCAAATGCTACATGGGTTTAAGCCTAAAAAGAAGTGACGATTATCCACTTCTTTTTTGGCTAAGCAATAGATTTCAATTAGATAATTTTCCCGAAGCGCAGCTTACAAATGATTTTGCTTTTGATAAAATTGAATTGTCTTGATCAATACTCGGATACCCAATTGACTTTAATTTATTTTTTACGGTAGTAATATCTTCTTGATTTGATACATCAAATTTAACTGATGATGATTCTACCGATACACTTACATTAGTTATCGTAAGTATTTCTTCTAATTTAGAAATAATCGTTTTGGCACAGCCACCACACTTTAGATTTTGAATTGGAATTACTGATGTCATATTTTGCATATTTTTAGTCATTGAAAGTTATACTCCAAATACCTCTTACTTCATTTTCGGTATAGCCAACAGCTTTGTCGTATGGGTATTTAGTACTTAAAAGAAGAGATACCTTTGGGTCTATATTTGTTATTGGTGTTCCATGGCAATTTAGGCACATAGTATTCGTAATAATAGGGGAATAAAAATGTGTCGTGCCATTTTCAGTAGTTAGAATAGGCTTATAGGTCTCTTTATTTTTAACTTTTGATTTAAAAAATTCTATATACTCAAGCTCTTTCTCATTAGCTTGGTTTTCAAGGTTTCTAGGTTTATCGGTTACCCTTCTAATTTTTGCATTATGAAAAATTGCCATGCTATCGGTTAATGGATAAGCTCTTTCATTGCAAAATACCACTGCGTCTTCGATACCATTTTTCTGTAGCCTTAACATTAGATTTTCTCCTAAAACTTTCTGGGTGCTCTGAGCATATGTCATACCTCTTTCCATTAGGTTTTGTTCACCCATATTAAAACTGCCATTCATTCTTTTACCTTTTTGATGATAGTTTTTATCTCCGTGATTTTGTTCCCAATGCTGTTTGAACCATTCAGGTTCTTCAATTTGGTAATCGAATATATAATCTGAAATTTTACGTATCTCCTTTTCGTCAAATGATTGAAATGGCATTAAACCAAAACGATTAAGAGCTCCCTTCATTTTAACCTTTTCATTGGTAGGCTTTTCTACAAAGTTCCATATTGCATCTGAGAAAGACTTCTTCGTAGAATGATCTTTGCTATATCGAGCTTTTATAGCGGCCATGGGCGGTGCCAATACATTATTTTCATCCGATTTAGGATTATGACATACATAGCATTTAGCCTCTAAAAGTCTTTTACCTTCATTGGCAGTCTCTTGAGTTTTAGGGTCACTCTCATTTTCAGCGAGCACTTTAAATTTACTACTGGGTGAATCTTTACAACTAACCATTAAAATGACTGATAAAATTAGTATTGCATTTTTCATATAATTAAATAGTTTATAGATTTCCACTTATACTAATTACCAAATTTTTGAAAGAATGTATTCTTAATTTTTATTTGTTAGTACATAAAAGTATTACGATGATTAATTCCAGGACGAATACCCTCCTTTTAAATCATACACTTCAAGAAAACCCATGTTTAATAATTTTCGTGCAGCTTTTTGGCTTCTAGCTCCTGATCGGCAATACACATAAATGGCCTTATTTCTATCTAACTTTTCAAAATAATTTTTAAAATTGTTAGGATTAAAAAGATCAATATTTATAGCATTTTTAATATGGCCGCTATTAAATTCCGATGCTGTTCTAACGTCAATGGGTTTTTCCTTGTTTGTAATAATGGCCGATGCATACTCGTTTTTATTCAAAATAGTAATCTGGCCTAAAGTTTCTTTTTTTTTACCAAAAATGGCTTCTAAAAATGACATAATTATTCTGTTTAAAATTAATATTCAATACTAAAAGGAAACGGCCATTTTCAAGACCGTTTCCTGAACCAATCAACCAAAAAAATTAATTAAGACTTTTCTTAGCAAGATACCAGTCAACCTTTTCTAAGGTGTCATCGGCAATTCGAGCATTTAGTTCGTCTAAAGTTTTAGGCGGAGAAACAATTACTTTATCTCCCTTTTTCCAATCTAAAGGCATTGCTACTTTATATTTGTCAGAAGTTTGTAAGGCTTCTAAGGCTCTTAAGATCTCATTCATATTACGCCCTACATTTAACGGGTAATACATAATTAGACGTATTTTTTTCTTAGGATCGATAAAGAATACGGCACGTACAGCTGCAGTTTCACTTTCATTAGGCTGTAACATTCCGTATTTCTTTGAGACTTTCATATCTAAATCTGCTATGATAGGAAAATCGAAATATACCCCAGTATTCTGGCGAACATTTTGAACCCAACCTAAGTGAGCGTGAACACTATCTATGCTAAGACCCAGTAGTTCTGTATTAAGTGCATCGAATTCTGGTTTACGAACTGCAAATCCGCTCATTTCAGTAGTACATACCGGAGTAAAATCTGCTGGATGCGAGAACATTACTATCCATTTTTCCTTAGCGAAATCTGATAATTTAATTTTTCCTTTTGTGGTTACAGCTTCAAAATCTGGAGCAATATCTCCAATTCTTGGCATACTGTTCACTTCAATATTATTTATAGTTTCCATGTTCTTTTAATTTTAATTAAAGGTACTGTTACAGTACAATAGCTACAGTAACTCTAGTTACATATGGTTAAAAAAAGCATTAAAAAAAGAGGAATATTTTACAGAAAAATATTCCTCTTTACATCAACCAATCTGCCGTTAGGTAGATTCAAAAACTAAATCAAGTTTTGTTTTTAAATGACTAAAATGTCTATTTGATATTTTATTTATAACGTTGTTGGGCAAACAAATTCAGATACAGGTATACCTGCTTCTTGCATAGCCTTAAATCCTCCCTTTACATCAATAAGGTTATGTATTCCTCTACTTTTTAAAATGGAAGACGCGATCATACTTCTATAACCACCAGCACAGTGTACATAAAATATTTTATTTTCAGGAAATTCTGTTAAGTGGTCATTTAGAAAATCTAAGGGTGTATTGTTAGCTCCTAATATATGTTCGGAAAGATATTCAGATTCCTTTCGCACATCGAACACAGGTTCTTTTTTGGTATCTATAACTTTTTTAAGTGTATCTGCATCAACTTGACTTACGGTGTCATATTCCATTACAGCCTTCTTCCATGCATCAAACCCGCCTTCTAAATATCCCAAGGTACCATCGAAACCAACTCTAGAAAGTCGGGTTACAGCTTCCTCTTCTAATCCTACTGGGGCAACTAATAAAATGGGTTGTTTTATGTCTGCGATCAAGGCGCCTACCCAAGGAGCAAAACTGCCGTCAAGCCCAATAAATATAGAGCGTGGTATATGACCTTTGGCAAAATCATCTTGAGGGCGCACATCTAATACAATGGCCCCCGTTTCATTTGCCGCGGCTTCAAAAGACTTTGGGGAAAGTGCTCTTGTACCACGCTCCAATACCGTTTTGATATCTTCGTACCCCTCTTTGTTCATTTTTACGTTCAACGGAAAATATTGAGGTGGTGGAAGTAGACCATCAATTACCTCATCTATAAATTCCTCTTTGGTCATGTCTTTACGTAACGCGTAATTCATTTTCTTTTGGTTACCCAACGTATCTACCGTTACCTTCATCATATTTTTACCACAAGCAGAACCAGCACCATGTGCCGGATACACTATTACATTATCTGCTAAGGGCATTATCTTTTCACGTAAACTATCATATAGAAAACCTGCAAGGTCACGTTCGGTCAATTCACCCATTTTTTGAGCTAAATCTGGTCTGCCCACATCTCCAAGAAACAAAGTGTCGCCACTAAAAATGGCATAATCTTTACCTTTTTCATCTTTTAAGAGGTACGTAGTACTTTCCATTGTGTGACCAGGAGTGTGCAGTGCGATTATGGTTACATCACCTAATTTAAATTCTTGGTTATCCTTTGCAATGATAGCATCAAAAGATGGATTCGCTTTTGGTCCGTATATTATATCTGCTCCGGTTTCTTTGGCCAAGGTTACATGACCACTCACAAAATCGGCATGAAAATGGGTTTCAAAAATATATTTGATTTTAGCATTATCAGATGTTGCTTTCTTTATGTAAGGTTGCACTTCTCGTAAGGGATCAATAATTGCTACCTCTCCATTACTTTCAATGTAATATGCACCTTGTGCAAGACATCCGGTATATATTTGTTCTACCTTCATAAGTTCACATTTAATATTATGGTCAAAATTAAACTAAGAAATTGGGTAGTACAGTAACTTAGGTTACATTTGTTCTGTCATAAAAAAGCCCCATCTAAAATGAGGCTTAATTTCACTATTTTAAAAGGCTATAATAGGGTAGAAGGGCAAACATATTCCGATTTAGGAATCGATGTTTTCGAAATGGCGTCGAAGCCACCTCTAACATCTGTGAAGTCTTGCCATCCTCTTTGTTTTAGGATAGAAGCGGCAATCATACTTCGATAACCACCTGCACAATGTAAAACAAATGGCTTGTCTTTTGGAAATTGAGCTAAATGTTGATTGATTTCATTTAAGGGAACATTGATTGCCCCGATAACATGTTCTGAATCGAACTCACTCTTTTTTCTTACATCAATTATTAATGGTTTCTTATTCTTATAAAGAGTTTCTAATTCTGAACTATCAATTCTATTGGAAACCTCAACATCTTTTCCAGATTTTTTCCATGCATCAAATCCTCCTTTTATAAAACCTACCGTATTATCATAACCTACTCGCGATAATCTTGTAATAGCTTCTTTTTCCTTGTTATTATAAGTAACTAAAAGTATTTCTTGTTTAATATCAGGAATCATTTCACCTACCCATTGGGCAAAACTACCATCAAGACCAATATTGATACTATTAGGAATAAAACCTTTTGCAAAGTCTTCGGCATCCCTGGTATCCAATACTAATGCACCTGTTTCATTGGCAACAGCCTCAAAAGCTTCGGGAGAATATGGTGTGGTTGCCCTATCCATAATTTTATCTAAACTTTCATATCCTTTAATGTTCATAAGAACATTTTTAGGAAAATACCCAGGGGGTGTTGTAAGTCCTGTCAACAATTCTTTGATGAATTCTTCTTTGGTCATGTCTGGGCGTAAGGCATAATTCACCTTTTTTTGATGCCCTAAGGTATCCGTAGTTTCTTTACTCATCATTTTACCACAAGCAGAACCCGCACCATGATTAGGGTAAATTATTAAATCATCACTTAAAGGCATTATTCTATTTCTAAGGGAATCGAATAAATAACCAGCCAATTTTTCTTCGGTTAAATCAGCTACAACATGTTGTGCCAAATCTGGTCTTCCTACATCGCCTATAAACAAAGTGTCACCGGTGATAATACCATGTTCATTACCTTTTTCATCTATTAAAAGATAGGTTGTACTTTCCATAGTATGACCTGGGGTATGAATTACTTTTATTTTGTAATCACCAACTTCAAAAATTTGATTATCCTTTGCTGTGGTTGCCTCATAGGCTGGTTTTGCACCAGGACCGAAAACTATTTCTGCACCGGCCTTTTTTTGTAAATCTAAATGACCGCTAACAAAGTCGGCATGAAAATGCGTTTCAAAAACATATTTAATTTTAGCATTGTCCTTCTTGGCGCGGTCTAAATAAGGTTGAACCTCACGTAATGGGTCAAACACCGCTGCGACTCCGTTACTTTCAATATAATAAGCGGCATGGGCCAAGCATCCTGTATATATTTGTTCTACTTTCATGATTATAAATGATTTGATTTATAATCTAAAATTACTAGTTATATAAGGGCTGTACAGTGACTTTTGTCACATAAGGAAAATTTTATTTAAAAAATTCCATATAGAAAATAAACGCGGACATGACTAGAATGAAATAGCCAAAACCTTTTTTTAGTTTTTTACCATCGATAAAATTACTGAGGTAACTTCCTATGAAAATTCCTATGAACGAAAGGCCTGTAAATAGGGCTAAAAAGTTCCAATCGATTTCCATGGTCAAAGCATCTCCTAAAAAGAAACCCATAAGAGATTTTATGGCAATTATAATTAATGAAGTACCAACAGCAACCTTCATTTCTACATTTGCCAAAATCACCAAAGCGGGGATAATCAAGAACCCGCCACCGGCACCGATTAATCCGGTGATACTACCGACAAGTAATCCTTCCACTAAAATTAGTGGGTAGTTATAGGAAACCTCTCCGGTATTGCTGGCGCACTTCTCTTTTTTAAGCATGGAGTATGCAGCAGGTATCATCAATATTGCAAAAAGACCGAACATGGCCATTCTACGGGTAAATTGAAAATGTTCTATTTGAAATAAAACATCGGGCATGGCAGGTACCACATAATGTCTAACTAAGGTAACACCAATAATTGCAGGAAAACCAAATACGATAGCGGTACGCCAATCTACATAACCTTTTAGGTGTTGTTGCCAGCCACCTACCAATGCACTTGCGCCAACAATGAATAGAGAATAGGCAGTTGCGGCTTTTTCACTGATTGAAAAAAGATATGCTAGAACGGGTACTGCTAAAATGGAACCTCCACCACCAATAAGGCCTAATGAAATGCCTATTACTAAGGCGCTTAAATATCCAAAAACATGCAACATTTCCATAAGGGAATTTTATCCCTCAAAAGTAAAGCGGCATAAAAACGTGCGCAGTAACAATAGTTACAGAAGAACTATAAATTTAAAATTTTAATGTAATTACGATGAAGTTTTATTTTACCCATCTCTTCTAATTTTTTTAATAATCTAGAGATTACTACCCTAGAGCTATGAAGGTCATAGGCAATATCTTGGTGGGTACTATGAATAATATCATCGTTTGTTACCCGAGCTTTTTCTTTTAAGTAGCCAATTAAACGTTCGTCCATTTTTTGGAAGGCAATACTGTCTAAAGTGCTTAATAATTCGTTTAGACGAACATGGTAACTATTGAATACAAAATTTCTCCAAGATTTATATTTAATGGTCCATTCCTCCATTTTTTGAATGGGTACCATTATGAGCTTGGCATCTGTCTCCGCAATGGCCCTAATTTCACTTTTGGTATCGCCTATACAACAAGCCATGGTCATTGAACACGTATCACCTTTCTCTAGATAATACAAAAGAAGTTCGTCGCCATCTTCATCCTCTCTAAGAATTTTAATAACACCAGATATTAATAATGGCATTCCTCTAAGGTAATCGCCTATTTCTATCAATTTATATCCTTCGGGAACCTCTTTAAAAGTGCCTACTTGAACAATTTCATTAATTAGTTCCTCTTCAAAAATATTTCCGTATTGCTCTTTTAAGTCTTGGATCATTCTTTTTTCAATTAACTTCTTGTGCTATTTTCTTATCAAATTTAAAAAATATATTTGCCCAAATCGACTTAGATACGGCAGCAATCCATGGCATGGTTAGTATTAAAGCTGTGACAATTACAATAAATAAAGTTGAAATCTTAAGTTGTAACCCGAATATCAACGTTAATACATATGCAGCTACCGCAACAGCGATACCTACACCGTAAGAAACATACATTGATCCAGTGTAAAAACTAGGTTCTATACTGTATTTTAAATCACATTTAGGACAACGTTCTTTCACCTTGTTAAAATTACTTAACTTATAAGGATTTGCTTCTAGGAATTCTCCAGTATGACACCTTGGGCATTTCAAAAAAATGATACTGTACAATTTAGAACCTTTTGCTAACATGACTTAAAAATTTGGTAACAAATTTAATAGATCAACGCTCTTTTAAAGGTAACAATGGTTACATAACACCAATGGTATGTAATAACAAATTAAAGAAAATTTAAAACTAATCATAATACCAAGAACTGACATTGGTCATATTATTTACTGTTTTTGACGTGTAAGTTTGTGTTTAAATTAATAGTTTATGTGTTCACTTGTGCAAAAATATAATGTACCCGGTCCTCGATATACTAGTTATCCAACAGTACCTTTTTGGGATATTAATACGTTCTCTGGAAAGAAGTGGGAAGATTCTGTAAAGAAAAGCTTCCATCTTAGTAATTCAGCTACAGGAATAAGTCTTTATATACATCTACCATTTTGTGAGAGCATGTGTACTTTTTGTGGATGTCATAAGCGAATAACAAAACGACATGATTTAGAATTACCTTATATAAAATCTGTCTTAAAAGAATGGAGATTGTATAGAGCACTTTTTTCCGAAAAACCAATAATTAAAGAATTGCACTTAGGTGGTGGTACACCTACTTTTTTTACACCAGAAAATTTAAAATTTTTAATTGATGGTATATTGAGAAATGCGAGCAAAGCGAATGATGCAGAATTTAGTTTTGAAGGACACCCAAATAATACTACAAAAGAACATTTACAAGCTTTATATGATGTTGGTTTTAGAAGAGTAAGCTATGGCGTACAAGATTATAATGAAACGGTGCAGAAGGCAATTAATAGAATTCAACCATTTACAAACGTAAAGAATGTTACCGAATGGGCACGAGAAATAGGGTATGAATCAGTGAGCCACGATATTATCTTCGGTCTACCACATCAGAAATTAGAACATGTAAAAAATACTATCGCTAAAACCAAAGAGTTAAAACCAGACCGGATAGCTTTTTACAGTTATGCACACGTGCCATGGCTTGTAGGTAACGGGCAAAGAGGTTATAAAGATGCTGATTTACCAGCTGCAGATGAGAAAAGAGCACAGTATGAAATTGGTAAAGAGTTATTGCTTGATTATGGTTATAAAGAAATAGGCATGGATCATTTTGCATTAGAAACAGATGGTCTTTACAAGGCAATGGAAAGTGGGGATTTGCATAGGAATTTTATGGGTTATACGAGCTCTAATACCCATCTAATGATTGGATTAGGTGCTTCTAGTATAAGTGATAGTTGGTATGGTTTTGCACAGAATGTAAAGAATGTTGAAGAATATCAGAATTTAATAGAAAATAATATTATACCGCTATACAGGGGACATATTTTAACAGGCGAAGATCAAATAATAAGAAGGCATATCTTAAATTTAATGTGCAAATTTCAAACCTCTTGGGGCGATTTTAAGTTACATATTTCAGAGATGGATAATATAATAAAAAGACTAGGGGAGATGGAGCAAGATGGTTTAGTTGAGATTACAGATGGTTGTTTGCTTATAACAGAAAAGGGTAGACCCTTTGTACGAAATGTGTGCATGGCTTTTGATTTGCCTTTACAGAAAAAATCGCCTGATACAAAGCTTTTTTCAATGACTGTTTAATTTTATAAATATTGAAGTTCTCTATTTTATTAAATTCTAAATAAAATTTTTATGAAAAAAATTATTGTACTCACAGACTTTTCAGAGCAATCTGGTTTTGCTTTAAAAGCTGCTGCAGATCTAGCCAAAAAACATAAAGTAGAGCTTCTTGTAGTTCACATGTTAGAGCTTAATCAAGCGATGATTTCTTCGCCTGATGGAATTTATATTGAACAGACGGTTTTTTTAGTAAAATTGGCCGAGAAGAACCTAAAGGAATTTTTGAACAAGCCATTTTTAGAAGGTATAACCATTACCCCCATAATAAAACACTATAAAGTGTATAGTGAGCTTGATGCTATTGCCGAAGAACATAAAGCGGATTTAATTGTGATGGGTTCTAATGGCGCCAGTGGTCTTGAGGAAGTTTTAATAGGTTCTAATGCTGAAAAGGTTGTTCGAAATTCATCTACACCTGTTCTGGTAATTAAAGGTCCAGTTTCCGAATTCAAAATAGACCGATTTGTGTTTGCATGCGATTTCAATGATGACAATTTACCAGCTTTTCAAAAAGCAAGGGAATTTTCAGAATTGGTAAATGCCAAAATGGAGCTAGTCTTTATAAATACGCCAAATGATGAATTTTTAAGTAATAAAGATGCGTATCAGAAAATCAATAAATTTTTGACGAAGGCCAATGCTGGTCAACAAGTAGAAATTTATAATGATTATAGTGTAGAAAAAGGTATACTTAATTATGGTAATACAATTCTTGCAGATGCCATTGCCATGCCAACACATGGTCGTAAAGGACTTTCGCATTTGTTTAATGGTAGCATTGGAGAAGATGTTGTAAACCACTCAAGAATTCCTGTTATAACCTTTAAGATTTAATTCTTTTTTAAAATATCATATTCTATAAATAAACCCAAGGCAATCGCCCTGGGTTTATTTGTTTTTGACCTATAGGATAACCAGTAGCTTTTTTTGGATTATATAAAGAGCTAAATCGGTAGCTATATTACCTGATTAGTGTGCTGTTTTCAAAGGATTTTTCATTTTTATGAACTAAGAACTTTCATCATAAAACCATATTGTTCGTGCATTTGTGGTTTCCCTTTTCGTTTACCACTTCGACCGAAAAAATAAAGCACAAACCACATGACAACTATTATAGACATTAAACCCAATTGTAAACCGTAGGGTTTATGTAAACTCGCACTAGAATACGCCCAAATTCCTAGAATAATGAACAAACTAGCAATAACAAAATGTACAAACATAAAGAAAGTCCATAGGGTTGGGTTTGGCCCAAATACTCCATGAACACGGCATTTAGAAGTATCTATTTCATCAATTTCTAAATGAAGTTGAGGTGACCAAAAATGATTATTTTTAGTGTTGAATTTTATAAAGACATGCTCATCTAATCGATTAACAAGAAAAGGGTCATACCCAGCAGTTTCAAACTTTTTTAATAAATCTTCTTTGTTTTCGACCACATCTAACTGAAACCTTGGGCGAAGTATAATTTCGTTTGGTAATGGTCTCATAGAAAAATAGTTTGATGGCCGCGGCCGTTAGTTATGGCATTCTATTGTGCTTGAAGCTAATTCTGTAACTGGTGCGGGTGATACATAGGGTATTCCCAAACCTAGTCCTCTTAATATAAAAAGTAAGCCGATGATTACTACAAAAATAGGTATCGCATTTTGTACTTTTTTACGTATACCACCTTTTAATAATCCACTAAAATAAATGGCGGTAGTCATTAACGGTATAGTACCTAATCCGAAAAGTATCATATAAAGGCTGCCCTGTAAAGCATTTCCCATAGCAATGGCCCCAAAAAGCGCCATATAGACCAAGCCACATGGTAAAAATCCGTTTAGGAAACCAATTGTTAAAAAGGTGTCGGGTGATTTTTTCTTCAATTCTTTACCGAGTTGGTTTTTAACTGTTGATATGACTTTATAAATAGGTTTCGATAGGTTGTATTTGTTGAAGGTTTTATACGGAATTATAACTACAAGTATCATTAAAACACCAATAGCAATAGAAAGTTTTTGCTGTGCGCCAAAAATAGAGAGTCCCTTTCCGAGAAATCCAAAAATGAGTCCGATAATCCCATATGCCATCAATCGTCCAAAATGATAAATGAAAATCTGACCAAACTTTTTGTAGTTATTAGATTGGTCTACCGGAAGCATAAAGGCAATAGGGCCGCACATGCCCACGCAGTGCAAGCTACCCATGAGACCCAATATGGCTGCAGATAAAATCATATTTTTCTTAAAAGGTTAAACTTTCTTTATGTAGAAATTCTTTTCCTTGGTGTTTCCAAAATATTTTTATATCCCAGCGACCATCCAATAAATGTTTGTCAGGTATGAGTAAATGTGAATCGGATAAAACTATGGGTAAGTCAAAATCTAAGCGTTTATTGGAAGGTCTGTAGAGGTGTACTGTACCAGATACATTGGTATTATTGTACTTTTCAGGAAAAACAATTAGTAACCCGTCCGGCACTTTTTTTAATTGTATTTGTTTAATAGAGTTAAGAGCGTTTTGCTCAGCATTTATTTCTTTTTGAAAACCGAGTTCGGCCTTATAATATTCTTCGGTAACTAAATCATGATTGGCATTATGGCTTGTAGTCATTCGAATCACGAAAAAGAGAATGAAACTGATGAAAGCTACAAAAGCGATTACGATACCTGTACCCCAATTTATTTTCATGATCTTTTACTTAAATATTATTTATAACTACGTGGTGCCAAGAAGCGCGCTGTTGTAGTTTCTATTAATTTGTCATTACTATATACGCCAATTTTTAAGTCGTTCTTATCTCCACTTAAAGCTGAAGCATTGATTTCGATAAATAAAGTGCCTTCTGCCAAAGCTTCCGGTTGTACATCAAAATTTACGTTTCGTACTAGTTTAATCTCTCCTTTAGGAGATATCAATTCGAAATGAACATTATCTACGGTTTTGGTGGTTTTATTCAAGAGTTTGTACGTGAATACATTACTAATAATGTTACCTTCTTTGTGTTCGTAAAGCTGACCAGGTAATCTTAAAATATTGGCTTCGAGGTCATTTCTTAAAAACATCATACCAACAAGAACACCTGTCAAAATAACCAATACAGCAGTATACCCTTTTAAACGGGGAGTAAATTTGAACTTTTCTTTTTTTGTAATTTCATCTTCACTGGCATAACGAATCAAACCTTTTGGGAGATTTATTTTTTCCATGATGGAATCACACTCATCAATACAAGCAGTACAGTTTACACATTCTAACTGCGTTCCGTTTCTAATATCTATGCCTGTAGGACAAACATTTACACATTGAAAACAGTCTATACAGTCGCCATGGCCCAAAGCCTCTCGGTCTTCGTTTTTGCGCCATTTTTTTCTTCCATTTTCACCTTCACCTCTTTTGTGATCATAGGCTACTACAATAGATTTATTGTCAAGAAGCACGCCTTGCATACGGCCATAAGGGCAGGCAATGATACATACTTGCTCTCTAAACCAAGCGAAAACAAAATAAAAGACAGCTGTGAATATTAATAAAGACACCATCGTACTAATATGTTGTGATGGACCATCGGTAACATATTGTATTAAGCGATCGCTACCGATTAAATAAGCCAAAAAAACATTAGCTATGATAAACGATATGATAAAAAAGATAAGCCATTTTAGCAAACGTTTACGAATCTTTTCGGCGTTCCATTCTTGTCTGTCCAGTCGTATTTGGGCACCACGATCACCATCTATCCAATATTCAATTCTACGGAAAACCATTTCCATGAAAATGGTCTGAGGGCACATCCATCCGCAAAAAATACGGCCAAAGGCAACAGTGAAAAGTGCGATAAAAACCACCCCAATAATCATTGAAATAACGAATAGGTGAAAGTCTTGTGGATAAAACGGAAAACCAAAGATGTTGAAACGTCTTTCTAGAACATTGAACATTAGAAATTGGTTGCCGTTTATCTTTACAAAAGGAGAAGCAATCAAGAAGGTAAGAAGAACGTAACTTACGTATTTACGATACTCATAAAGTTTGCCACTGGGTTTCTTAGGGAAGACCCAAGCTCGTTTTCCATCTTCTTTTATGGTGCCAATTGAATCCCTAAAATTATCTTGATCTTGTGCCATTTTATTTTTCTTTATTGGCTTGCGAAGCGTTAGGCCCTCACATTATTCAGTTCATTGAAACCGACATAGAATCTATTACCTGTTCGGTATTAGATTCTTGTGCAGGAGTTGCTGGTTCAGGAGCATTGGGGTCTACCCATATATCCCCTTCAGCTGCTTTAGGGTTCGCTGCGGTAGTACCTTCAAAGCTCAATACATAACTAGCTACCTGAGCAATTTCTACAGGTTTTAGATTCTGTTTCCAAGCAATCATACCTTTACCATCACGACCACCTTCTGAGATAGTGTGGAAAACATTTTTTATACCGCCACCTAAAATCCAGTTTTGGTCGGTTAAATTAGGTCCGATACCACCACCGCCATCTGCCATATGACAAGCAACGCAATTAGATTCGAAAATTGTTTTACCTGCATTTAAATCTGAAGCATCAGTTAAAAGCTCAACGGTATTGGCATCAACAAGACCTTTTGCGGTCTTTTTGTATTCCTCGATTTCTAATTGTGCAGTGGCAACTTCTTGTGCGTATTCCTCATCTTGAGTGTAGTCATTATAAATGTGAAATCGTACTAAATAAACAACGGCAAAAACGATTGAGGCATAGAATAGGTATACCCACCATGGCGGTAACTTATTGTCTAGCTCACGTATACCATCATAGTTGTGGTCTAGAATAATCTCAACCTCATCTTCCATGGGCTTGGAACCAAGCATTTTATTGTACATATTTTTACCCCACGTCCATTCCCATTTTTCCTCCTTTGCAGATAAATATCTAGCCTTTGCTTCTTCGTCAAGCGTATGGTATAAAACGTTTTCGATTGCTTGAACAATAAAGGCTATCGCTATTAATAATAGCAAGATGAGCGCCATAAAGCCAAACATTAAGGTAGGATAAACAAGAAAAGCAGGTTTATCGCCACTATCGATATAAACTTCCATAAGTATAATGACCAAGAAAAAGGCCACCGTTATTCTAAGCCACCAAGCTGTATTGTTTTTCATAATTAATCGAGTTGTTGGTTATCGTCTTCTTCTAATGGTAATTCGCTTACTTCTTTGATGTATGATTTTGAGGCAGTTAAAACCCACCAGAATAACAATGTGAAAAACACAAAGAAGATAAGTAATGATATCATGGGGTAGGTTGCTACGCCATCAATGGTTTCCATGTAACCTTTTACAAATTTGAACATGTGATTTCTATTTATCAGATAATAATTCGCCTGTTTCCTTTACCTTAATGTCTGTTCCTAATCGTTGCAGATATGCAATTAAAGAAACAATTTCACGGTCTCTCATTTCTATAAACTCCTCTCCGTTTTCAGCAGCATAAGTTTTATCGGCCTCATAGTTTTTAGCAAAATCGGGATCGGTGTATAAGTTCTTTTCAATTTTTTCAGCCTGGGCATCCATTGAAGCCTGGGCATTTGCTATATCCTCATCGGTATAAGGCACACCCAATGTCACCATAGCTTCCATTTTGGCTTGTATATCGCTACGGTCATGCTTGTCGCGCACCATCCAAGAATAGGCAGGCATTATAGAGCCAGATGATGTACTTTGTGGATCATACATATGGTTCAAGTGCCAGTTGTCAGAATATTTTCCACCAACCCTTAGTAAATCTGGTCCAGTACGCTTACTACCCCAAAGGAATGGATGGTCGTATACGAATTCGCCAGCTTTGGCATATTCACCATAACGTTCTACTTCACTTCTAAATGGACGGATCATTTGAGAGTGGCAACTTACACAACCCTCACGAATATATAGGTCACGACCTTCTAATTCTAAAGGAGTATATGGTTTTACACTTGTTATTGTCGGTATGTTAGATTTCACTAAAATAGTAGGTACAATTTGTATAATACCGCCAATCAAAATTGCTACAGTCGCTAAAATGGTCAATTGAATAGGCTTGCGCTCTAACCAAGTATGGAAAGTTTCACCTGCTATTCTGTGTTTTGAAACATGGGTAAGTGCAGCTGCTTCTGCTAACTCATCTTCAATAGTGCTACCAGATTTTATCGTACGAACTACATTATAAATCATAACACAAGCCCCTACTATATAAAGACTGCCACCAATGGCACGCATCCAATACATAGGCATAATTTCGTTTACGGTTTCTAAGAAGTTACCATAGACTAACGTACCATCTGGATTAAAATCTTTCCACATTAAAGCTTGAGTAAACCCAGCTACGTACATAGGCAGTGTATATAGAATAATACCTAAAGTACCTATCCAAAAGTGGAAGTTTGCCAAACTGGTCGAGAACAATTTGTTCTTGGTCATTTTAGGTACCAACCAGTAAATCATACCAAAGGTTAAGAAACCATTCCAAGCCAATGCTCCAACGTGCACGTGAGCAATAATCCAATCACTAAAGTGGGCGATGGCATTTACATTTTTAAGAGAAAGTAAAGGACCTTCAAAAGTTGCCATACCATAACCGGTAATTGCAACGACCATAAATTTTAAAACCGGGTCGGTACGAACTTTATCCCAAGCACCTCTTAATGTTAAGAGTCCATTTATCATACCACCCCAAGAAGGAGCTAAAAGCATAATAGAAAAGGCAACACCTAAGTTTTGTGCCCAATCAGGTAAAGCGGAATATAACAAGTGGTGAGGTCCTGCCCATATATAAATGAAAATCAAAGACCAGAAATGCACAATAGAAAGTCTGTAGGAATAAATTGGTCTGTTTGCCGCCTTAGGTACAAAATAATACATAAGTCCTAAGAAAGGGGTAGTTAAGAAAAATGCCACCGCATTATGCCCATACCACCATTGTACTAAAGCATCTTGAACACCTGCGTAAACGGAGTAACTTTTTAACGCACTAACAGGTAATTCTAAACTATTGAAAATGTGAAGTACAGCTACAGTTACGAAAGTCGCGAGATAAAACCAGATAGCAACATAAAGGTGTCGCTGTCTTCTTTTTATCATAGTCCCAATAAGGTTGATGCCAAAGGCTACCCAAACTACAGCAATGGCTAAATCTATTGGCCATTCAAGTTCTGCATATTCTTTAGAACTAGTGTACCCTAATGGTAAGGTAATTGCCGCTGCGACAATGATCGCCTGCCAACCCCAAAAATTGAATTTACTTAGAAAGTCACTATACATACGCGCCTTTAACAGACGTTGCGTAGAGTAGTAGACTCCTGCGTAAATAGCATTTCCTACGAATGCAAAAATTACTGCGTTCGTATGCAATGGGCGCAAACGACCAAAGCTTAACCACGAAATTCCGTCAGTTAAGTTGGGAAACATGAACATAAAGGCTAACAATAAGCCTACAGACATACCCACTATGCCCCAAAACATGGTCGCGTAAAGGAAATTTTTCACGATTTTGTTATCGTAATAAAACTGCTGTACTTCCATAATTATACTTGTTTATTTAGTTGGATTTTTTCTGCTTTGAACTCTTTAGTGCTACTCTTTTTGGTTGTCACCAGTTCATCTTCAAATAGTATGCGTACAGACGGAGTATACGAATCATCATATTGACCGCTCTTCACAGAAACGATAAAAGCAATGAAAAATATGACTGCAACAAAAATACTAATGGCCAATAACACATAAATTACACTCATGCTAAATTGAATTAAGCTGTAAATTTAAGAGGGTTGTATACCCTAAAAAATGACAAATGTCATGCTTTAACATTTTCTTTTAATATTGTAAAAAGAGCGGCAATAATTATCAAATTCTTCCCTATATATTGCCCTAATAATGTGGGTGTTAAAATATTCTTCGTGAAAGATTCTTCAGTGAAAAAGAATAATGGTGAAAAGGTTAAAATGATATGCAGTATGGCAATTATCACTATTTGCTTGTGACAAAATTTGAAAATTAGGCATAGTCCAATAACAACTTCCATAAAAGCTAAAATTATAATTGATATGGAAGAGGGTATAATATTGAAGGTTAATATTTGTATTGTGCGTTTAGCTAAATCCTCAGCTGGGCTTAGTTCTGGAAAAAATTTCAAAGCTCCAAACCATAGATAAATAATGCCTATAGCAATAGAAAGTAGTGTGTTTCCTTTACGATTGGTTATCTTAAAATTATTAAAATTCATGGTTTATTGAAGTTTTCTACCAATAAGGTTCGTCATAATTGTTGTGAAAATGACAATGCTTATTGAGCTTAGTGGCATTAAAATAGCTGCAATAACGGGTTCTAATTGTCCGGTAATGGCAAAATATAATCCAACACAATTATAAAGTAATGATAGTATGAAGCTCATTTTAATAATTCGCATCGCTTTTTTAGAAGCAATTATATAGGGATAAAGCTGCTGAAATTTAGAGGCATCAAGAATGGCATCACAAGCAGGGGAGAACACATTAATATTCTCAGAAATGGCAATACCAACTTCACTTTGAGCAAGCGCACCGGCATCATTTAATCCGTCACCGACCATCAATACTTTTTTGCCTTGTTCCTGTAGTGATTTTATGAAATTTAATTTGGTCTCAGGTTTCTGGTTAAAATACAGGGGAGTCAATTTGGGCAATAGGCTTTCTAATCGTGCTTTTTCCCCTTCGTTGTCCCCAGATAAAATTGCTAGGCTCAGCGTTTTAGACATTTGGTAAAAAACAGAAGACACCCCTTCGCGATATTGATTATGAAATACATACCTGCCCTTGTAGGCGTTATTTGAACTAATATAAATAGAAGTGTCTAGCTGGTCTTGAGTTTTGGTATTTCCGACAAAATCTGCTGACCCAATTTTCATGTTTATTTCATCTTTAACACTTTCTAGGCCTTTACCTATATGCTCTTCATATTCATCGAGGGTTATGATGTTTTGCTCCTTAAGTATTTCGTATAATGTTCTACTAAGTGGATGGTTAGAGGCTCTAATGGTATTTTTTAAAATTGATTCTTCTTCGGTGGTTAAGGGCATACCTTCATAATGGGCCGTACTTTTTTGTGTTGTTGTTATCGTGCCCGTTTTATCAAAAATAGCAGTGTCGATTTTAGCCAATCGTTCAATAGTCTGTGTGTTTTTGATATAGAATTTTTTCTTGCCAAAAATGCGTAACATATTTCCTAAGGTAAATGGTGAGGCTAGCGCAATAGCACAAGGGCATGCGATTATTAAAACAGCCGTAAAAACATTTATTGCTTTAGATGGGTCGTAAACTAGCCAAAATGCAGTTGCAATAAAGGCAATTGAAAGTACCGAAATGGTGAATCGTTTACCAATACTATCAGTTAGATTTTGAAATGAAGTTGTCTTATCCGTTTTAAAAATGGAGTTACCCCATAACTTGGTTAGGTAACTTTGAGAAACCGATTTAAGGGCAATCATTTCAATGACACCGTTTAATTGTTTTCCTCCAGCGAATATGAGTTCACCAGATACTTTATTAACTGGTTCAGATTCACCCGATACAAAACTATAATCAATTTGTGCATTACCATATACCAAGGTTCCATCAACAGGTATCATCTCTTCATTACGAATCAATATTCTATCACCTTTTTTAATCTTTTGAACAGGAACCGTTTCTTCTGTGCCATCAGAGTTTAGTTTTGTGATCGCTATTGGAAAGTATGATTTGTAATCTCTTTCAAAAGATAGAAAGCTATACGTTCTTTGTTGAAAAAATTTACCTAGTAAAAGAAAAAACACTAATCCGGTAAGAGAATCGAAAAACCCGCTTCCCCAATGAAAAGCTATTTCAAAAGTACTTCTTACGAACAAGACCAATATACCAAGTGCAATAGGCACATCAATATTTAAAAGTTTTGCCCTTAGCCCTTTATATGCAGATACGAAATAATCCCATCCTGCATAGAATACCACGGGTAAAGAGAATATGAACATTAACCAGCGAAAAATATGTTGGTATTTGTTGAGCCAAAATTCACCTCCGTTAGCTGCACTCGAGCCTAAATCAAAATAATCTGGAAATGAAAGAAACATAACATTACCAAAAGCAAAACCTGCAACACCTAACTTGTAAATTAGGCTACGATCAATCTCCTTCTTTTTTCCTTCAAAATCATCTAAAGAAATATAAGGTTCATACCCAATATTGGCCAATAACAAAACCAAATTCTTTAAACTGAACTCATCATGGCGATAGGTGATTCTAATCATCTTTTTCGGGAAATCGACTTGAGAGTTGGTTACATGAGGGTTTAGCTTATTTAGGTTCTCTAAAATCCATATACAAGAGCTACAATGAATATGAGGTATATATAGGTTTATGATTTGAATAGAACCATTATTGAATTCAGTTAATTTTTCTATTATTTCAGCATTATCAAGAAAATCATATTTTCCTTTAATTGATTTAGGGGTAGAACCTGCTGCTGCTTGTATTTCGTAATAATGATATAAATCGTTGCTGGCAAAAATTTCATATACCGTCTTACATCCTGAACAGCAGAATAACTTTTGATCAAAGCTGATAGAATGCCTATCACAAGAATCTCCACAATGGTAGCATTTAGAATCGTGCATATTTTTAAGCTTGGGTCTTTAGCTTTTAGCAAAGGTGAGTACCAATGATATAATAAAACATGATAATTATCAGTTTTTACAATTTTTGGCATACGTAATTTTACCATGTTAGGTATAAAGTAAATGGCCATGGAAAGTAAGTGTGAGAATTGTATTGTACGGCAGTTTAATTCGCTCCGCGCATTAAGTAAAGAAGAGTTGAAAAAAGTTTCTGATTCTAAGATATCCAAAAAAATCAAGAAAGGTGACTCGTTATTTGTAGAAGGGCAGAAACTTGATGGTGTGTATTGTGTTAGGGATGGAGTTTCAAAACTATCTAAGTTAAGTAGTAACGGAAAGGAACAAATAGTAAAGTTGACCAATAAGGGCGAAGTTATGGGTCAACGTTCGGTTGTAGCTGAAGATTTCACAAATTTAAGTGCCACTGCAATAAACGATATGGAAGTATGCTTTATACCTAAAGAAATAATTTCCAATACGTTAAATATGAACCCTAATTTTTCACTTGAAGTATTACGCCATATGGCGCACGATTTAAAAGAGGCCGATGATGTTATTGTTAATATGTCCCAAAAAACGGTTAAACAGCGTTTGGCAGAGGCATTTGTTTATTTAAAGAAAAACTACGGCGAAGATGAGGATGGCTTTTTGGTGTTGACCTTGAGTAGGGACGATTATGCAAATATTGTGGGTGCTGCTACAGAATCATTAATTCGAATGATATCTGAATTTAAGAAGAAGGGACTTATTAAAACATTGGGTAAGAAAATTGGAGTATTAGAAGTACAAGCTTTGCAAGAGTTGGCCGACGGTTTTAAATAAATTTCTATTCTGATATATATCATAGTTTCAAACTAGTAGTCCACCTAATTTTATCATTAAACGACCTCTAACATTTATATGAAAAATATACTTGTACCTACCGATTTTTCACCATCTGCGTATAATGCGGTCAAATTTGCTTTGCATCTTTTTAATAGTAGCCCATGCGTTTTTTACTTTTTAAATACCTACACACCTGAGTTACATAGTAATCGTTTAATGGCCGGTAGTGTTTCAGGTTTTTCACAAAATTCTATGGCAGCGCTATCTTCAGAAAAAGGGTTGAAAGAAATTGTTAGAAGAGTGAAGAAAGATTTTAAAAATCCACTTCATAGCTATAAAACAATATCTTCTTTTTCACTGTTAACAGATGAGGTCAAAGAAACGATTATTGAACATGATATTGACTTTGTAATTATGGGTGCCATAGGTTCTTCTGATAATGAAACCATATACTTAGGTAGAAATACGGTTAGAATATTAAATGCCGTAAATAACTGCCCTGTATTTGCAATACCTTATAATTTTGAATTTACTAAGCCTTTAAATATTGCTTTTGTGTCAGATTCCAATCATTTTTTTAATAGTGATGAATTAGACCCGATTTTAACTTTAGCTAAAATTTTTAATAGCTCGGTATGTATAGTCACGCTGCAGCAAGAAAAAGGTCAATTGCTTGAACTACAGAAGCTAAATCATGAATTGTTTGAAAGAAAGTTAGAAAATGTAACACATACTTTTCATCAATTATCCATAGATACCAGTTTGGCTATTGCATTGGATTACTTTTTTAAAAAGGCTAAATGTCAATTATTAGTGATGTCGAATAGTGCCAATAGCTTCATGAAAAATTTGTGTAGCAATTTTGTTGTAGAGCGTTCGAAATTATCTTTGGACGTTCCGATTGTGCAGATTCAAGGTGCGGAAAATAGTGTCCCAATCAGTAAATAAAGTACAGTTGTAATAGAATCAAAATTTACTTTTACATGTCAATTTTTAGGGCAATAACTTCGATATTTTTTAATTTTACTTCATCCTTATGATAATTACATCAGTTAATTATAAATATCTTTAGTGATTTAGAACCATAAATATTAATATAGAACATTTATAAAGTGAGCGCGGTAAACGAAAAAAAAGTAGCAGCATTAGAAGCTGTAAAGTATATTAAAGACGGAATGACAGTTGGTTTAGGAACAGGATCTACCGCCTATTTTATGATAGAGGCAATAGGTGAAAGGGTTCGTAATGGTTTGGAAATTAAAGCGGTCGCTACTTCAGACGAAACAGAAAAATTGGCGAAAAAGTTAGGTATTAATGTAATTACCCTTGCCGAAGCCAAAAAGTTAGATGTTACTATTGATGGGGCAGATGAGGTCGACGGCCAATTTCAATTAATTAAAGGCGGGGGTGGCGCTTTGCTTCGCGAAAAGATAGTGGCCCATAATTCTGATTTCAATATTATAATTGCCGATTCTTCAAAACAAGTATCTCGATTGGGAAAATTTAAATTACCGTTAGAAACCATCCCATTTGCTACTCAGTTAATTATAAATGAACTTGAAGAAATGGGTCTTAATCCGGTTCAGAGAATGCGAGGGATTGATGTTTATAAAACGGATGAAAATAATGATATCGTAGATATTGATATTTGGAATACTGATATAAAACTGACCGATTTAGAACATCGGCTTAAAAACATACCTGGTATTGTAGAAACAGGATTATTTTTAACGACTACCAATTTGGTGATTATCGGTAAAGGAGATGAAGTTGTAATTGAGAACAGATAAAACAATGATTGTCTCTGAAAGTGGTATTGGTTAAACTGCTTATGAATTAAAGATTATATACTATGCAAGACGAAAAACATTATGGTATTAGAAGTGGTTGGCTAAGGGCAGCTGTTCTTGGAGCAAATGATGGTATTTTGTCTACGGCTAGTTTAGTCATAGGAGTTGCTGCGGCAAGTACCACAAGAGAACCTATTATATTGGCGGGAGTAGCAGGTTTGGTGGCAGGCGCATTATCAATGGCTGCAGGGGAATATGTTTCGGTGAGTTCACAGTCCGATTTAGAAACCGCAGATTTGGATAGAGAGCGAATAGAGCTTGAAGAAATGCCCGAAGAAGAACTGTTAGAATTGGCTCAGATTTATGTAGATCGTGGATTGGACAAAAAGTTAGCTTTAGAAGTTGCAAAGCAGCTAACGGAACATAATGCTATAGAAGCCCATGCACGAGATGAATTAGGTATCAATGACATTACACAGGCACAACCATTAGTTGCTGCATTATCATCAGGTGCATCTTTTATTTTTGGAGGGTTATTGCCAGTTTTGGTAGCCTATTTTGGTTCGCTGGAGTACATGGAATATGTACAATATATTTTCGCTGTTGTGTTCTTGGCATTATTAGGGGCAATAGCAGCAAAAGCAGGCGGGTCTAATATTTGGAAAGCTATTTTAAGAATTAGTTTCTGGGGTACGGTAGCCATGGCAATTACTGCTTTAATTGGCCATTTGTTTGAAGTAAATGTAGCTTAGTGTAAACTTATTCTTTGCTTTCTACAGGAGAAATAATGGTTTCAAAGTCTCTCATGTTGGCTTCACCGTTTAAAACTTGTTCTAAAAAGTCACTTATCAATTCTGGAAAATCAAATCCGAGAGAAGCCCATTCGTGTCCGCCTTTCGTATTATGATACACTTTGTAATTTCCGTCCAAATCAGATAAACGTTCAGCAATCGATTTAGGTCCGTTTAAATTCAAATAGCCAACATCGGTAGTAACACAGTTACGATGTGCACTAGTACCGTAAGGCACTACTTTGTCTTTCATGCCATGGAAAAAGAGCAAAGGAATCTTGTTGCCTGCATAAATATTGTTTTCATCGACAACTGCGCCAGATAAACTTATGGCTCCTAGTATAGTTGCATCAGGGTAGGGTAGGTCTTTAAAACGATAATCGTATCTCATAAAAAGAAAATTCAATACCGTTTCAGCTCCGGCGCTACTTCCGATCAAGAAAATTTTAGAAGAATCTACGCGAAATGGAGTTGCACTCTTAGTTAGATAATTTATTGCTTTGGCAAGGTCGGCAACGGCCTCAGTATAGGAATTCATTTTTATAGACGTAGCACAATCACAGCCAAAAGATTTTCCTTTCCGCGATAGTCTATAATCTATAGAAGCGACATTGAATCCTAATTTCGCAAAGTATTTACTTAAACCCTTTTCATCGCCGCCGTTACGTTGCCCAGCTGTAAAACCCCCACCGTGAACTAATACAATGGTCGGTTTCATTTTAAATGTATTGGTTGGAACTGTGTAAAAGTCAAGAAGCAGCGTATCTGCGTAATTATAAGTTTTCATTTGAACCTTTACCTTTTTAGAATCAGTTGTTTGTCCAATGATAGCATTAATAAATAGCAAGAAAACAACTAATAGGAGGTATTTGTGTAATTCAAAACATATAGTTTTCAAATTCATAAAGGATAATTGAGCTGTTAAGAACTGCATCAGAAGTAAACAGAATAGGATTAAATCGTTATAAATCGAATTATATATGAGAATATCATTTCATTGAACAAGCATCTTATATAAATCGTTGTTATGGCTACTTTTGCTAAAACCAGGCAAATGTAGTCTCTAAGTCATTAATTTCTAGTAATTAATGAAATAATTGGTGCTATGGGGTTTAAATGCTGTTTTCGAAAACCCTTTCGAAGGTTTCGATATTATAATCTATGGGATCACTTGGGCTTAGCACTTGAACCCTATTGAATTATGTTACCCCAATTATTTTAATTAGCGCCTTAGATAAAGTATCTTTGGGAAGATTTTATAAGTTTAAAGCAAACACAAACCTGAAAAATAATCTGATAGTAAATGAATAAGGAACTAGATCAATTAGCAGCTGATAATATTAGGGCGTTAGCTGTTGCCATGGTAGAAAAGGCGAATTCTGGACATCCAGGCGGACCTATGGGAGGCGCAGACTACATGCACATTTTATACTCTGAATTTTTCAACTACGATCCTTCAGATATGAAGTGGCCTTTTCGTGATCGTTTTTTCATGGATGCAGGGCACTTATCAACTTTAATGTATGCTCAGTATTATCTATTGGGTAATTACGAAAAAAATGATGTTGCTAATTTTAGACAATGGGGCTCAGTAACTCCTGGTCACCCAGAAGTTGATGTAGCAAGAGGTATCGAAAACACATCTGGTCCATTAGGTCAAGGTCATACCATGGGAGTAGGAGCTGCAATCGCGGCAAATTTCTTAAAGGCACGTTTTGGAGATTGGATGAACCATAAAATTTATGGTTTTATTTCTGATGGTGGTGTACAAGAAGAAATATCGCAAGGTGCAGGTAGAATTGCCGGCCATTTAGGGCTAAGCAATTTTATTATGTTCTATGATTCTAATGATGTTCAGCTTTCATCTAAAACAGATGAGGTTACTTCAGAGAATACAGCTATGAAGTATGAGTCATGGGGTTGGAAGGTTGTTACTATCGACGGACATGACCATGAGCAAATAAGAAAAGCGTTAAAAGATGCCAACGCAGAAACAGAAAAACCAACGTTGATTATTGGAGAAACAATAATGGGTAAGGGTTGTGTTACTGCAGATGGTACACCATATGAAGGGTATACGGAACTGCACGGTAAGCCAATTGGCGATACAGGTGCAGATTATGAAAAAACCTTATTGAATTTAGGTGCCGATGTAGCGAATCCTTTTGATATTTATTCAAAAGTTGAAGAGTACTATGAAGGTATTGTCAACAAGAAGAAAGATGAAGCTCAAATTAAAAAGAAAGAGATAGACGCATGGCGTTCAGAAAACATCGAGCTTTCTAATAAATTAGATGGCTTCTTGGAAGGCAAATTGCCAAAGCTAGATTTTGGTTCAATCGAACAAAAAGATGGGCAAGCAACACGTGCAGCATCATCTAATGTTTTGGCATATTTAGCACAGAATGTTGAGAATATGATCGTTTCCTCTGCCGATTTATCGAACAGTGATAAAACAGACGGATTCTTGAACAAAACACATGTATTAAAGAAAGGCGATTTCACCGGAGCTTTCTTGCAGGCAGGAGTAGCAGAGTTAACAATGGCAACTATGGCAAACGGTATTGCTCTTCACGGCGGAGTAATGGCAGTAGTAGCAACCTTCTTTGTATTTTCCGATTATATGAAACCAGCTATTCGATTAAGCTGTATTCAAGAATTACCTGTGAAGTTTGTTTGGACACATGATGCCTTTAGAGTAGGTGAGGACGGGCCAACACACCAACCCATTGAGCAAGAAGCACAAATACGTTTGCTAGAGAAATTAAAGAACCACAGCCATGAACAAAGTTTCGTTGCTTTACGTCCTGCGGATTCTCAAGAGACCAATGTAGCTTGGAAAATGGCTATGGAAAATCAGAAAACCCCAACCGGACTAATATTGTCTAGACAAGGTATTAAAGATGTTCCAGCTAAGAGCGGAAACCGTTACGAAGAAGCCTTAGGAGCTGAAAAAGGTGGTTATTTAATACAAGAAGTTGCTGATCCAGATGTAATCTTAATTGCAAATGGTTCTGAGGTAGCAACGTTGGTCGCTGCAACGAAATTGTTAGAGGAGAAAGAAGGTCTTAAAGTAAATATAGCTTCTATACCATCAGAAGGTATTTTCAGACAACAATCTGAAGCATACCAAGAAAAGGTAATTCCGCCGAACAAACCAGTTTTCGGACTTACAGCAGGTTTGCCAGTAAACTTGGAAGGATTAGCAGGAGCTAATGGAAAAGTGTTCGGATTAGAGCATTTCGGTTATTCAGCACCAGCAAGTGTATTGGATGAGAAATTCGGATTCACCGGAGATCAAGTGTACAAAGAGGTAATGGATTTTTTAAACTAAGTAATCATTTTTAAAAATAGATAACAGATGAAATTTTTTATAGATACAGCAAATTTAGACGAGATTAAGGAAGCTCAGGATATGGGTATTTTAGATGGTGTAACTACCAATCCTTCCTTAATGGCAAAAGAAGGTATTACAGGTGCAGAAAACATTATGGCACACTACAAGAAAATTTGTGACCTTGTAGATGGTGATGTAAGTGCTGAGGTAATATCTACCGATTTTGATGGTATGGTAGCAGAAGGTGAGAAGTTGGTTAAGATCAGCCCACAGATCGTTATTAAAGTGCCTATGATTAAAGAAGGTGTTAAGGCAATTAAATATTTTTCAGATAAAGGATATAGAACTAACTGCACATTGGTATTCTCTGTAGGTCAGGCATTATTGGCTGCAAAAGCGGGTGCAACCTATGTATCTCCTTTCATTGGTCGTTTAGATGATATCTCAACAGACGGTTTAGGTCTTATTGCAGATATTCGTTTGATCTATGATAACTACGGTTACGAAACTCAAATTTTAGCAGCATCTGTACGACACGTAATGCACATTATCGACTGTGCTAAAATAGGTGCTGATGTTATGACTGGCGGTTTAAGTTCAATTACTGGACTATTGAAGCACCCATTAACTGATAGCGGTTTAGAGAAATTCTTAGCTGATTACAATAAGGGAAACTAAGCTTATAATTTAATGTTCTTTGTAAAAAGCATCACTGAAGAGTGATGCTTTTTTTTTTTGTGGTATATTGGTAGGTATTGTTATATAGTAATATTTACTATATTCCATTGTTAGCCTTCATTATGACCAACCATTGACCAATGATAAAATTTTTTAGAAAAATTAGACAAAAAATGCTGATTGAAAATAAATTCAGTAAGTATCTGATTTATGCAATCGGAGAGATTATTCTTGTTGTTATTGGAATTTTAATTGCACTTGCCATCAATAACAGTAATCAAAATCGAGTTATTCAGAAAAAAGAGCAAACTTATTTGAATGGTTTAAAAGCAGAATTTCAAACAAGCAAATTTAAATTAAGTGAATTGATTAAAATAAACAAGAGTAATTTCTACGGAGCAAAAAAGTTGTTAGAAGATATTTCTAATAAAAATGAATCACCATCCGAAAAACAATTTTCTGAATTATTGCTCAATACATTTTCCTCTGATATTTCTTTTAATCCTAACAACTCACTTTTAAGCGAAATGATAAGCTCTGGGAGTTTAAAAGATATTTCAAATACGAACTTAAGAATAAAATTAACAAATTGGATTTCGACTATAGAAGATATCTCAAAGCAGGAAAGCGAACTTGGAATTCAAAGAGAAAAAGTTCTTGATATTTTTAGAACAAATGAAAACAGTTTAAGAACCATATTTGACCTAACCGGTATAAGCCAAGAAATAGGTTTACAAAAAATGGAGCAAAGTGTTAGCAATCTGGATCTATTAAAATCAAGAAAGTTCGAAAATAATATCTTGATGTTTATTCTAACGACTAACGCAATGGAAAAAGCACATTACGAACCGTTAATGAAGGATTTGGAATCTATTATGGAGTTGATTGAAAATGAAATAAAATAACGAAAGACTAACAACGGTAACCGTTGCACAAGCCTTTGATTAGAGATAACAACTATCGATATAAGCCTC
>NZ_CAXBGF010000015.1:0-114220 GCF_963975365.1 uncultured Maribacter sp.
GCATAACTTGTACTTCCTTTCCTTTTTCTTGATAAAAACCAACTCCGTTAGTGATTAACAATTGTTGGCCATCTGGATGTAAATGCCAGTTAAGAAATGCTCCAGGCGCTGAAACCGCTTGTGCTACGCTATGTTTAAAGGTTTCATCCGCATCTACAACATGCGTAAGCCAAATATCACCGGTATGGTGTACGTTTGCCGCTTTTTCACCCATAGGAAAGATAGATTCTTGCGCAAAAGAAGTTATACTAAGGATTCCTGAAAAAAGTCCTATTAAAAATGTTCTCATTATGCAATTATTTTATTGATTTAAATTTTAAAATTACCTTTTCCAAATCTATGGAATTTTAAAAATGAAATGCTTACCACAATTACGGATTCACCTACCATTTTTACGGATTGATTCTTTGTAAATCATTTGTTCACAAAACTTTAACTAAATTCAAACAAAATATTTCAGGGATGTCCAACACAAAAGATTTGATAAAGGTCGATGATTATTGTTCCAAATTTAACCTGGCAACCTTACACCCACTTGTTAGTGTTCATGACCTATCTGAAGGGAGTTGGACTAATGGGGAACATGCAGAGGCCGTTCGATATCATTTTTACGGTGTTTTTTTGAAACAAGGAGAGGGATGTATATTGAAATATGGGCGCCAAAACTATGATTACCAAGATGGGACATTGGTATTTCTTGCTCCAGGACAAGTGGTAAACGTGGCACATATTGATAAAGACTTTAAACCCTCTGGGTATGCCCTGCTATTTCATCCTGATTTATTATGGAATACCAACTTGGGTAAAACAATATCCAACTATTCTTATTTTTCCTATCAATTCCATGAAGCCTTGCATATTTCCCAAAAAGAACGCGAACTGATTTTGGATTTGTTCGAGAAGATACAAAATGAACTATCACAGGGGATAGACAGACATAGTAAAGAGCTGGTAGTTGCCAATATAGAACTCTTTTTAAAATACTGCATCCGTTTCTATGACCGTCAGTTCATTACAAGGGAAAAAGAAAATCTAAGTGTTATTGAACAATTCGAGGCTTCCCTAAGCTCCTACATACAATCGGGAAAAGCAAAGGAATTAGGTACGCCATCGGTCAGTTATTTTGCTGAAGAACAACATCTGTCCCCGAATTATTTTGGAGATCTGATCAAGAAAGATACCGGCAAAAGTGCCAATGACCATATACAGGATACCCTTGTTCAAGCAGCGAAACAAAAAATATTCGAACCCGATAAATCTTTAAGTGAAATAGCATACGAACTTGGATTTAAATACCCGCAACATTTCACAAGACTCTTCAAGAAAAAGGTGGGATATACCCCTCAGGAGTACCGGATGTTGAATTAATACGCTATTTCGAGGAATACAAGGTCGATAATCTACGTGACTAATGGTCAAAATGTAAAAAGGGCAACCTGCAGATTGCCCTTTTTAAGTATACTTTTCGTAAACTTTACTTTTACACCAGTTTCATGGTATTGGGGTCCCAGTGCATTATTTTTTTACTGAAATAACTTTCGTTACAGGCCAATGCCGGTGCGGCGGCCCTAAAACCAAACTCGGCATCTTCCACTACTTTTTTGCCTGTGCGTACCGCATCAAAGAAATTGGTAAAATGGTCTAAGTGGTCACTATAACCCTCTGGTGCTTTGTAAATAATGTCACCTTGTGGGATTCTACCTTTTTGTATAGCCGTCCATTTAGCATCGTACTCGGTTTGCATTTTATCCTGCATTTCTTTCGAAAAAGTAAATAATGAATCATACCCGCCAAAGCCTGGCGCTTCGGGCATTTTATTACGTTTTAGGGTAATATCACTTCCGTTGATTAAAATGACCCCTTCCGAACCTACCAATTGAATGACTTCGCGGCCACCCGTGCCACTAATGAAGTTTACCTGTAAGTTCAATTGAAAGGCAGGATGCTCTGGACTATCGGGATATTGCATGACTCCGGACATTACATCGGGCATGTTTCTGCCATCGTTCCAATAACTGAATTGCCCAGTACTATAAATATCCTTTGGACCTTTAGAGTTGGTTATAAAATGGGTGCCACTTAACAAATGTATGTAGAGGTCACCCGCAACACCGGTACCAAACTCTTTATAGGCGCGCCACCAAAAGAATTTTTTGGCATCGAATTCCATTTTTTCGGTTTGTTCCACATATTTGTCCCAACTGGTGGTTTCTGGGCTGGCATCGGCAGGAATCGTGTATTCCCAAGCACCAATAGAACTTTGCCTGTCCCAAGCGGCATTGACCATGTTTAATTTGCCAATGGCACCGTCGGCCAATAATTCTTTTGCCTTGGCATACCCAACACTACTTACACGCTGGCTACCTATCTGTAAGACTTTATTTGATTTTTTTGCAGCTTCCATTACGGAATATCCTTGGTCAATTTTATAGACCATAGGTTTTTCCAGGTATACGTGCTTTCCTTTAGCAAGTGCATCTAAGGTAATTTTTGAATGCCAGATATCGGTAGTACAGATGAGTACGGCATCAATGTCTTCTCGATCCAAAATATCCATATAGTTTTTGGTGGTGAACAGTTCTTTTCCAAATTGCTCTTGGGCGTTCACCAATCTTCCGGCATATAGGTCGCAAATGGCCACCAATTCTACACCGGGAACCCTTAGTGCGGTGGCTAGGTCAAAATGACCTTGTACCCCATAACCGATTACCCCGATACGAACGGTATCATTGGCCGTAAAATTTTTATTATATCGAAGTATACGCTCCTCCGCTTTTTCTTGTGCCGCAAAGGATGTGAAAGGTACTGCTGCTGTTGCTAAAGTTGTGGCGCCTAGTTGTTTTAAAAACGAACGTCTTTTATTACTGTTGTCTTTATACATTAGTATAATTTTAAATTGATGATTAATTAATCGAGTAGCTTACAAAAGCAATTTTTTTACTGTCGGGACTCCAAGAAGGTACGTTTATAGTGCCTTGTCCGCCAAAGAAAACCGGTGTTATGTCCTTAATTTCTTTAGTTTCAATATCCATTAATCTCAATTTTACTTGCTTGCCGAATAAATGGTTTTGTTTTTCATCCGAAGTATAGGCTATGTATACGATGTATTTGCCGTCTGGGGAAGGGTGCGGAAACCAGTTTGAGTTTTCGTCGAAGGTTAATTGCTCTGGTCTAGAGCCATTGGCACGCATTCTCCAAATTTGCATATATCCTGTACGGTACGAATTAAAATAGATGTATTTACCATCAGGCGAATAATCCGGACCATCGTCCAAACCATCTGTTTTGGTCAAACGTTTTTCTTTTCCACCGTTAATGCCAATGGTATAAATGTCAAAATTTCCATTGCGTTCACCAGTATAGGCAACCGTCTTACTATCGGGTGTCCAACCATGCAGAAAAGACATTACTTCCGGAGTAAGTCTTTTGGGTTTACCACCTTCAATGGGCATTATATATACAGCAGATTTATAGGCTTTTGGGGAGGGGTCATTTTGGTCTACATGGCTTATGCCCAACCACTTATTATCAGGAGAAATTACATGATCATTATTGTTTTTATCGGCAAAACCACTGTCCAATACTTTTAATTCTTTGCTATCAAGGTCTAGGGTATGCAATTTCCCTTTACTATTTACAATTAAATAATTGTTCGGATGCCAATTTGGGGCTTCATAAAGAACGGGGACCGACAGAACTGTTTCGATTAATCCCGAAGTAATATCCACGGTTTGTATATAACTGGTGGTATCAATTTTGGCTCCTTCTTTTTTAGGGTTAAAAGAGTGCGCAGATTGCCCCACCAATTTCCATTGGTTATCTACTTTTTCCAACATACGCATTTCGTACGTATGGTTTTCCTTCCCAAATTTATCAATGGCAACTTCATCGTGGCTAACCCATGCACTCTTCTCATAAATACCTATTTTATGGTTGGTGTGTATGACCATACCCCCATTACCAAATATTTCCTTGGGTGGAGTCTTCATAAAGGAAGCAGGAATATTCATGACATTACCATCTTTTGATGAGGACATAATTCTACCATAAGGCCTCTCTTGCCAAGAAGAAGTAAAACCTTCTAGATCGCCCATGCGCCAGGCGAGTCCTTCTTTTTGTAATAGTTTAATTATTTGAAGGGAATCCGAGGTGTTCTGTGCTTTCACTTCCTCTGTGGTTATCAAAAAAAATATGCTAAAAATAATGCCCAATAACAATCTATGGAGTAACGATAATTTCATTTAAGTTGATTTTAAGTTGTTCGAGTGAAACGAATATAATCTTTATTTTCTATAAAATAGATAATAGTTATAAAATTTTGAATCCCTACAAGTTTCATCCTAAAAAATACCCTTAAGTTTGTACTACAGAATCTTTTCATGAAAAAAATAGTTGTTACAGATTACCTGCCAAACCTATCAATCGACTGTGTTATTTTTGGATATAAAAACAAAGAATTAAAAGTGCTTATTTCTAAACTCTCTTATGGAAATAATTTGTGGGCCTTACCAGGTGGTTACGTTTTAAAGAGAGAAAGTACAGATACCGCTGCTGCAAGAATTTTACAAGAGAGAACTGGCTTGAGCGATATTTATCTAGATCAGTTTCGAGTGTTCGGTGGGGAAAATCGCATCATTGGCAGTCCACACAAAAATGAAATACTAGAGGCATTAAAAACCTTGGAAGGAAACAATTTTGACAAAAAAACGATTGATTGGGTGACCGATAGGTTTGTTTGTGTTGGATATTATGCATTGGTAGATATTGATAAAGTAACTCCAAAAACCGGAGGGTTGGAAAAACAATTACAATGGGAAAGTATAATGGATTTACCTAAAATGACACACGATCATAATGAAATTGTTACCTACGCCATAAAAGCATTACGCCAAAATCTGGATGAAAAACTAATAGGCTTTAATCTTCTGCCAGATGAGTTTACCATGAAAGAGGTAAAACAATTGTATGAAGTAGTGTATAATAAAACGTTTCCTATGAATAATTTTCAAAAGAAAATATTGGCGCTTAATGTGTTGGAGCGTTTGGGCAAAAAATTTACGGGGGCGCAAAACAGGGCGCCATTTATGTATCGGTTTCTAAAGGACCAATAATTGGTTTTGATGAGCTTGAAACATAATTTAACTTATGTGCCTAATAAATTGGCAAGTTGCCTCCAAAATTAATTCTGGAGACTCCTTATGAGGGGAATGGCCTATTTTAGGAATTATGAGCTTCTGGGAAAGACCGACCGTATTATCAACAATACTTTGTACCTGTTTTAATGTACCATATTCATCCTCTTCTCCTTGGATGACCAAGACAGGACAAACGATATTCTTCAAATAAGATTCGATGTTCCAATCTTTAAAATCTTCCCGTAACCAAGTTTTGGACCATGCCATGAACATGGCTTCGGTCTTGTCTCCATGGTATTTTATCAATCTCGTTTTTAAGTCGGTCGTTTTATATAATTCAACCGCCTCCTCAATACCTTTTATGGTTATATCCTCTACAAAAACATGCGCACCCTCGGAGAGTATCGCTTTAACCTTATCCGGATATTTGGCTGCCATTAAAAGGGCAATGGAACCACCATCACTATGGCCAAAAAGCACTGCATTTTCAATTCCCCAATAAACCATAAGGTCATTTAAAATATCGGCCTCAATTTCCATATAGTCAAGTCCGCGAATGTTCGACATAAAAGGACATGATTTTCCATATCCCAGACGGTCGTATACGATAACATTGCAGTTTAGTACTTGGCCCAGTTTCTGGAGAAAATCCCTCCAAAGCGCAATACAACCTAAAGAATCGTGTAAAAACACAAGTGTGGACTTCTTTGGGTCACCATCAAATTTTATCCAACAAATGGAGTCTATCAATGGTAATCCAAAAGAAGCTGTGTATTCATTTTTGTGCTTATCGTTCATTTTCCAAAGCCGACAAAAATGGGTGTATGCTCGCCCAAACCGCATCAAAGTTTTCCATGAAAACTACGTGCCCCGTGTTGGCGATAATGGCCAATTGACTATTGGGAATCATTTGATATGCCGCTATGACGGTAGCCAATGGGGCATTCCTATCAAGTTCCCCGGCCATGACCAGAACAGGGCATTGGATGCTGTTGAACAATTCTTTGCTTGCTGTCATGGTATTGTAAAAATACTACATATCGCTCCAGAATGCTTCCAGCCTTTGGGGCTCTGGCATTAGTTTTTTCTTTTCTTTCCAAAACTCATTATCAGAATTGAACGGCCCTCCGGTAAAGACGACTTTTCGCAAACCGGGAACCTGTTCCCCTGCACCGATAGCAATCAGTTTTTTGACCCGTTCTGGAAACATGCTAGCCACCTTATAACTCGTATAGGCCCCATCACTAAACCCCAGGATGGTTACACTATCCTTGGTTATAGCATTGATAACGGCCATAACATCATTGGCCTTTAATTCGTACGTAATGGTTTCCGTGCCTATTTCAGATTTGCCGTGGCCACGGGTAGCCATGGCAATAACTTTATAACTGGGTTTTAGCTTTTCAATAAACCCTGCCATTTCATCGATATAACCCATAATGCCCCCATGCAGCAAGACAATGGGTTCTCCTTCACCATACGTTTCATAGTAGATTCTTGCATCGCCCAATTGAACATGTTGACCGGCAAGGTCATTGTTTCCGTAGGGAATCTTATCATTTTGCGCCACACTTAATATTGAGAAAAGTAGGGAGAAAACAAGTGGTAATCGAAGTATCTTTTTCATAAAATATTGCCTAAAACTGTTATGCTAAATATCATCAATCTTTTCCTTATTTTCCTTTTCTTTTTTAAAGGCACGTTTGGTAACTTTTAAATCTCTAAAGTAGCCAATTGTACCAATATCTACATACAATCCTAAGTAACCTTTCTTGTTTTTCCCTAACATCTTATTTACAATAAAGGACGAATATTTCATATCATTGATAAACATTTCGGCAGTTTCTCCATTAACTTCAATTCTCATTGTAATCCATTCATTAAGGGTTACAGGAGCAGAACCTTCATATGTTCCCGCTGGAAAATCATCTCGCAAGGTTTGAAATTTATAATCAGGATATGAGAAATATTGTACAGCATGGTTTCTCGCATACTGGTTATTGATCCTACCTACCTTGGGACGCAAATAAATGGATTCAAAGGCTGAATCATCTTCCTTTATTCTAAAATATACCCCTATAAATCCAGCTGCAGGTGCATACGGGGATGGATTTTGAATCTGGCTGTACATTTTCACTTCTATGGTACCGTTTTCAAAATCATCTAACCCAACAAGACGGGCATAGTGCGTTTCATCCACAGTTTCTTCCAATCTATCGGCATCGAAGGGAAGCGCCTCTAGATCACGCTCAATCTTCAACACTTTTTTACCTTGAAATTTAATAATGGAGCCTGTAACGTTATGTAGTTCGAATTCTTGGCTTTTTAGCTTTAAGGTCTGCGAAACTGCTCCTATGGTCCATAAACCTAAAAAGAGTAATAGTATATACTTTTTCATGTTTCCTTTCTTTCAATTAAAATAATTTCTCATTTGGCGGGGTTGCACCAACAAGCCTTATGTAAATAGTTGTTTGGCCCCTGTGGTGTGTTTGATGCTCAAATAGTTTTGATAAAGCTTGACCTTTAGTCAGTTCAAACCTACCAAAAAGCGTCACTTGTTCTGATAGTTGTTCATCGTTCAACGCTTTTAAGCCAGAGATTACAAAATCGTATCCCGCGGTCACCAATTTGGTCACATTTTCCTTGGAAGTATCCGTGCTTTTTTCGGATTCTCCCATACCAACAGGGCTTTCGATACCCGTGACCGTTGCTGTGAATCCATAATTGGCATCTGTAAGGTGTAGCATCTGCTCTGCAAAAGAACGCACTTCCGGTGTTGCCTTAAAATTAAATTTATCGGCTGGCATGACTTCTAAATATTCAAGGGAATATGCTTTTGCACGTTCCCAATCTTGAACAAGATTGTCTATTTGCGATTGGGCATTAGAGATAAAGGAGCATCCTAAAAGGATTAATAGGGCAATAATTGGAGTTTTTAGTTGCATGTCAAAATTATTATAGTGTTTGTGAGGTACAAATATCCAATAGTTGCTTTATTACTACCCTTAAACTAGTTTAAGAAATGAAGATGATGTATTATTTCCCCAAGATGATTTCCTTGCGGATCGTACTTAAAAATTCGGGAGTAATGCCTAAATAGGAAGCTATTTGGGTGTTGGGTAATCGAGTGGCCAAATGCGGATATTTCTCATGGAAATAAGTATACCGTTGCTGTGCCGTAGAACTTATGTTTTGAAAAACCCTGTTTTGAAGCTCTACGTATTTTTCTTCGGTAATCACTTTAAAGATACGATCCAGTTTGGGGATATTTAAATATAGATGGTACAGGTCCTGTTGTGCAATTTGAATGATTTCCGAAGGTTCAATGGCTTGAATATTAGATACTCCCGGCGTGGTGTCGTGAAAGCTAGTAATATCGGAAATCCAATCGTTCTCCGCTGCAAAAAGAATATTATGCTCCTTTCCGGTTGGGTCAATACCATAAAGGCGAAGTACTCCTTTTACCACAAAAGTGTAATATCTGCAAATTTCTCCTGTAACCATTATATGCTCCCGACGTTTAAGTCTTCGCCGCGAAATCCTGTCTTCGATCAAGGAAATTTCTGCTTCCTCAAAAGGGAGGTAGGTTTTAAAATGTGCAATTAAAGGTTCGGATTTCATTATCGAAAAGTACATCTTTTTCGGTTCATTAAAAGCTATGTCTTTCTATCTGTTTTATTTTAAGCTCAACATACCTTCAAGAATTTTGTGCAATTTTTAATCTGACCCAATATTCTCTTATAACAGAAAGTCCTGTTCTAATGAAAAGAACAGGACTTTCTGTTATAAAAAAGTAAAAAGTTCAGGTGTTTACACAAAAAATAATATAATGGTCAGTAGAAATCCTGCCCCGGCGAAATACAGTCCCTTTTTATAAATGGGTGCACTGGGCCTGAACATGAAAAAAGCCGAGATTGAAAAGAACAACAATGCGATTCCGAAGAAAATACCCAACCAAAAGAAAGGGTTGCCAGAATGCATTTTGTGTAGATTGTTCATTTTTTCAAGAACTATCGGTAATTTTTTTTCGGTGTACGATGCTTCCCCAGTAGCTTTGTTATAGGTACCGCCTTGAAAATATACAACGTCTCCTTCTGTTTTATCCGCTTTAAAGCCACGTCTTCGTAAAGCCATACCCAACGCATCTCCTTCTAAATTGGCTTCCAGGGTACTATTTACTTGAACCTCGCTTTTCATATAGTCCGTATTCCTGAAGGTGAGTACTATACCACTTATGGCATAGACCGCCATGATACCGGCTAAAAAGAATCCTAAGTATCTATGAAATTCCCTGAACGTGTTTTCTGATTTTCTTCCCATGTTTTAAAAATTTTAAAAGTTGTTGATGTTTAATTATTGATTTGATTGTTTTTAGGATTATCCGTATCGATAAAATTTTCAATTTCGATACTTTTAAGGACTTTAATGTTTTTAACTGTTCGTAAGAATTTTAAAACCAATTGTTTGTGGGTTTCTTGTTTTAGTTTGAAATAGACCGTATGTACAAATTTTCCTGAATTTGTATGGTCATCATCAGTTTTTTCATGGGCAAATACCATTACAGCTGAACCAAATACTGCCAACAATACTAATTTTAATTTTTGTGTCATGACCTATAAATTATATAAATCTTGTTGTCATTTATATAGTTACCACGACTGCTTTTTCTAGTATAAAGCCATCAATAATATTGCCTGAAACCTTATCTGCCATATTCTGATCTAGACTATTACTAAATATCCCATCCCTGGTATTACGAACATAACCGGTCCCCTGATAATTTTCAGAAGCATATACCGTATCACATATATTTTCTGGCAAAGCGACCTGGGTAACCAATACAGATTTAGCTTTTGAAGTTAAAACTTCTAAATGAATATGAGGTGCACGTCCCGGATAATACCCAGGAAAAATACTGATGAACGATACCGTGCCATTGGCATCGGTGGTTTGTCTACCCCTTAAAAAATGCTTTTGTGTCAAATCCGTTTGTTGCATTCTAATGCCTCCATATTCGGAATAATTCCCTTGGTTATCACAATGCCAGATATCTACCAATGCGTTCTTCAAAGGCTCACAACCGGAATTCTTGTCCAAAACGGTTAGGCTAATTAACAGAGGGACACCTTTTCGGTCGCCGATAATATTTTCACGAACATAGTCCGCAGGAGTTTTGTTGGGAAATGGACCTTTAGTTTCACGGGGCGAAACATTACAATCCTCTGAATTTATATCTTGTCCGATTGTGCTTTTTTTATGTGTATTGGCAAATCCTGTCAAAGCGACAACACCTCCTAAACTAACCAGTCCCTTTATCAAAAAATCCTTCCGCTTCATTTCCTTAAAAGTATTACTCCAGTTCTTGGCACTAGTTATTTATTGTATTTAGCGGTCAGTTTGACCTTGAATTTTAAAAAAGGTTTAATTGCGTCAAAAATATTTATTAACATTCCCTAACTTTTAAAGAAACCAAGGTTGTTTTAAAACAATAAATTCTTTACTTGGTAATATTAGCATTGTTGGTGTCAGTAATCATTGGTTTAATTTTTGGAAAATCATTGGCATAGATTGAGCGTCTATAGCACTCATTTCAATAAGTTTCAAATCCTTTACCATCTTCAAAGTAGCTATTTTATATTCTAGAAAATGGGGTGTTTTCAGATGTGCCTCATAGTCTTCCTTACTGGCATAAATCTCCAATAACCGTATTTGTGTGGGGGCCTCCGCTTTAAACATGGGGTAAATACAGATAACCCCTGCTTCTAGCCTAACGGATGCTTCCGACTCTTCTTTGAGTATTGCAATATATTCATCCAGGTAATTTGAATCGATTTCGATTTCGGCGATGCGTACCATCATATTACTGGTTTTTTTTGCGGTTTTAGTTTGTGCGAATGTGCTGCAGGTAGTCACCAATAAAATTATTAGAAGCACGGATAAATTTATTTTAATTTGAGTCATTGTAGTTCTATTTGAAATCTTGTTTATGGCAATTTATAAAAAATCAGTCGGTAAGTCTTAGTCCTTTCTAACCATGTAAGGACTTACTTGGGTATGCTTTCTAAAGAAGTTGCTAAAATAATATTGGATTACATTAATGCAAGAATGCCTTTAACCCAAACATCACCATTATTAGCAATAACAGCTAGGTTTTAATATTCTACATCTTCAATACTCTATAATTTACGTTCCCCCAGCCACTTCACCATAGTAGGATCTCTGTGGTCAAAAAAGCTACTGGTATTCATATCCAATAATTTAATTGCATCCATATCCTCGTTGGAAAGTTCAAAATCGAAAATATCAATATTCTCCCTCATCCTTTCTTTTCTTACCGATTTTGGTATGGCCACCACACCACGTTGGATTAGCCATTTCAACACTACTTGGGCTATTGATTTATTATATTTTTTCCCGATACCGGATAACAGTTCATTGGAAAAAAGGTCATTTCTTCCTTCGGAAAAAGGGGCCCATGACTCTATCTGAATATTTTGTTCCTCTAAGAATTTTTGGGTTTCCAGCTGTTGATGAAATGGATGGGTCTCTATTTGGTTCACAGCAGGTGTTATTTCATTGTGAAGTATAAGGTCCATCACCCTATCCGGATGAAAATTACTTACGCCAATAGCCCTAATCTTACCCGCTTTGTACAATTCTTCCATAGCTCGCCAAGAACCATATACATCGCCATAGGGCTGGTGTATGAGATAAAGGTCCAAATAATCAAGTTGCAGTTTATCCAAAGATTCCTGAAATGCCTTTCTAGTACCTTCATACCCGTTAGACTGGATCCACAGTTTTGTGGTGACAAATAACTCTTCTCTGGAAACACCACTTTTTTTAATGGCATTGCCAACGGCTACCTCATTACCATAGGATGCGGCCGTATCTATCAATCGATAACCTACTTCTTGGCATCCATAACACTACGCTCGCATTCGGTAAAATCACTGATTTGGAATACGCCAAAACCTAGAAACGGCATTTTTATTCCATTGTTCAACAAGATCATTTTCATATGTTGCTATTTTTAATTGTTTTGAAAAGAAGTAAATATTTTTATGCTATCGAAGATATCTATCAATGTTGATAAATGTCTTACCCTAATTACGGATTCACATACATTAATTACACTAAGCTTTTCTAAAGACTCAAAATATTCATTCCCCTATTTTAAGTTTGCAATTGCAATCTTTAGAAAATGGCAGGCCTATTATTCGTCTATCATTTTCTGCGCACTTTCAGGGTATCTTTCTCCTTGAACCTCAATTTTAGAGCTCGCTTTCTCAATTTTAATAAGTTCGTCGGTGGTAAAAGATACGGAGGCTGCCCCCAAGTTTTCTTCCAAACGATGCTGTTTGGTGGTTCCAGGTATGGGAACAATCCATTCGTGTTGTGCCAATACCCAAGCCAATGCCAATTGTGCGGGCGTAATTTCCTTTTCTTGGGCAATTTCTTCGATCAGGTCTACTACAACTTGGTTAGCCGCCATAGACCCAGGGCTGAACCTTGGCACACTACTCCTAAAATCGGTACTGTCAAAGGTCGTGTCCTTAGTCATTTTTCCCGTCAAAAAGCCTTTGCCCAATGGGCTAAAAGGAACAAAACCGATTCCTAATTCCTGTAAGGTGTCAAAGGTTTTTTCCTCTGGTTCTCGCCACCATAACGAATATTCGCTCTGTAGTGCGGTAACCGGTTGAATAGCATGTGCTTTCCTAATGGTAGAGGCACTAGCTTCCGACAGCCCAAAATGATGCACTTTCCCCTCAATTATTAAATCTTTTACGGTACCGGCAACCTCTTCAATGGGCACATTGGGGTCCACACGATGTTGATACAATAAATCTATGGTTTCTAGCTGTAACCGTTGCAAAGATGCGTCCACCATGTCTCGAATATTGTCTGGATGGCTGTTCAAGCCCATTGGTTTACCATCTGAATATCCAAACCCAAACTTGGTGGCTATTTTTACCCGATTTTTAAAAGGTTTTAATGCCTTCCCAACTAGTTCTTCATTGATATAAGGGCCGTAGATTTCCGCTGTATCAAAAAAAGTAACACCCATATCCACTGCCCTATGGATCAATGTAGTCATTTCTTTTACATTTTTGGCAGGACCGTAACCGAAGCTCATTCCCATACAACCGAGGCCAATTTCAGAAACTTCTAGACTACCTAATTTTCTCGTTTTCATTGTGCTACTTTTTTTGTTCGCTTAGTTCTGTTGCCCCCAAAACTATAATTCAAGGATACATTCCATATAAAATCATCTTCAGGAGAAATTTGGGTATCAATGGCCTTGTTCAATATGGAAGAAATTGATAGGGGAAAATCCTTTTTTGCCAAGGTGATAAAAGCTACGGCATAATAGCCTTGATCGTCATCTAAAGTAAGATAATATACCTGAGGTGATAAATTGAAGTATAGCTTTTCTGAAATATGAAGATTTGTAAAAGAGGAATTTAAGACGAAAAAATTTGATGTTTTAATACCTTCGTCAAAGCCTTGACCTCTTAGGTAATACATTCCCACATTCACTTTTTTCGAAATTTTGTAGTTGGGAACAATCTCGGCAGCTATATAGCGCCGCGTCTCCATAAGTTCCTCTGCTTGCCCGTCCCTAAGGATGCCCACAGTTCTAAAATTTAGTGCAGGATGCGCACCTATGCGTAAGGAAAAACGTTCCTTTTGAAAAGCTTTATAGCGAAACCAAAATAGAAAAGACCAGGGTTTACCTTCCAAAGCAAATCGCATATCGGGTTCAAAACTGAATTTACCTTTAGTTAATTTAAAATCAAAAATAGCCGCAGGATCACCCAAGGAAAATGACGGCACCAATGAAATACCATTATGGGTAACCGTGGCGGTTCCACTAAAATCGTCTAAGAATGGTTTGTTTTCCGTTTCTTGACCGTTTATAAAAATTGGGGTTGTTAAAATCAGGTATAAAATAAACGCTTGTAGTGAATATGGCAGTTGTGGCATTGATCGTCTACTATTTAATGATGAATACATTTTTAGTTTTTTCTAAAATTAGGTTGAACAAAAATATTGTATGGGAATGGTACATTTAATACCCATATTACTGATTTACCTACCATTATTACCGTTTTTGCAAAAGTCGTTTGAACAACTGGTAATCAATCGCTTATCTTTATTGTAAATAGTTCACCATCGCATGAAAAATATCTTAAATATCAATAAAGTAGGAGATTATCTTTCACTAAGAAAACAAGAGGTGTTACACCCATTGGTAGGTGTAATCGATTTTAAGGACGTGGAAGAGGAAGCTCAAGTAATCTCTAATTTTGATGGCCTAAGATTTAATTGTTATGCCGTCTTCATAAAGGATGCCAAGGGTTGCAAATTAAAATATGGAGGAAAGGACTACGATTACGATGAGGGTACTTTGGTTTTTTTAGGTCCCGAGCAGGTTGTAGCCCTATCATATGATAGACCTAACTATAGACCAAAGGGTTATGTTCTACTTTTTCATCCTGATCTATTACTAGGTACTGAATTGGGCCGAAAAATTCAAGAATATAATTTTTTCTCTTATTCCGTAACGGAAGCCCTGCACCTTTCAGCCAAAGAACGCAAGATGCTATTGAGTTTACTCGAGAAAATTCAATATGAACTTGAACAGAATTTAGACAAGCATAGTAGAAAGCTGATTGTAAGTAATATTGAACTCTTTTTGGACTATTGTATGCGTTTTTATGACCGTCAGTTCTTAACCCGTGAGCTTGAGAATGTCGGCTCCATGGAAAAATTCGATGACTTATTGAACGATTATTTTGCATCGGAAAAGCCACAAGAACATGGTACACCTTCCGTATTTTATTTTGCAGAGCGACTACACTTGTCGCCCAACTATTTTGGGGATTTGGTAAAAAAGGAAACCGGGAAATCGGCCCAGGAGTATATCCAAAACAAATTGATAGAAGTTGCCAAGGAAAGGGTGTTCGATACATCAAAATCCGTTAGCGAAATAGCGTTTGAACTTGGTTTTAAATATCCACAGCATTTTACAAGGTTGTTCAAACAACGTGTAGGACATTCGCCTAGTGAATTTAGGCATTTGAATTGACATATTTAATAAGGAGACTCCCTATAAAATGGTACTAGGAAAGGCTGTTTTTTACTCTTTTCACAGGTATGATCAAAGGGATTAAAGTTTGAATACCATCTTCATTAAAAACATAAACATAAGCATCCTTAGCATGTTCTATTGACCTGAATGAACAAGCCTCCCGCCCATCTTTGGTCATTTCAAGTTGTAAGTATCCGTTCTCTAAAAAAAAACAATTCTTCAAAAAGGCGTAGAGTTACTTGCGCTATAACCTAACTTTTTGAAGAATTGTTCCCCAAACTAATGTATTTGGAGTGCTTGTCGCGTCTAAGACAGCTTCCGTTTATTTAAATAACATGGGGGCAAATTCAGAAAGATAAATTCGCCAGTTGGTCCAAGTGTGCCCGCCGGTACTTTCTCTATAGGTATAATTAAAATCCTGCTTGTCCAATTCCTCGCGCATGGTCACTACACTTTCATATAGAAAGTCATCCTTCCCGCAGGCAATCCAGTATAATTTTGGATTTACTTCTTTAAGTGCCAAGATTTGCTGTGCCCGTTTCGAGTGGTCCACTTCAATTCCGAATCGGCTCAAATCAGCAAAACCCATACTCATCACACCGATATAATTGAACAGTTCTGGGTTTTCAAAAGAGGTATTCATGGTTTGCAAGCCTCCCATACTCAATCCTGTAAGGGCGCGGTTTGCCTTATCGGTTTTTGCCCTAAAATTAGTTTCGATATAAGGAATCACATCGTGTACCAAACTTTTTTCAAATAGCATACTGGCCATGCCTCTTCCCGACTGATCTACATTTGGCAATTTAGGTGTTACCGTTAAGGCAGCGGCTTGTGACGGATTACCGTTGGTCATTACCACGATCATGGGTTCTGCCTTACCACTGTTAATAAGGTTGTCTAAAATAGTGGGTGCCACACCAAGGGTAGGCCATGCTTCCTCATCACCACCACCTCCATGAAGTAAATAAAGAACAGGATAATTTTCATTTGATGAATGATAACCCGGCGGAGTGTACACAAACATTCGTCGGGTAAGGCTTAAGGTAGGGGAATCGTACCAAATTACATGTACACTCCCTTTTGGACCTGTTTTGGCCCAATAAAGGTCTGAAGCTTCCCCAGGAACGTAAAGTAAACTTTCCGTTCTGAAAGTTCCGTCACGGGCCACTTTCAAGTTGGAAGGATCCAAAGTATTAACATCATCGACCAAAAATGTATATCCGTACAGCTCTGGTGCCAGCGGTAAGACCTCGGCCGACCATACCCCCTGATCGTCTTTGGTAAGATCTACGGTTTGTCTTATCATGCCTTGTTCACCGTTGGGAACCATCGGCATCCAATTTCCAGAAAGACCTACTTTTTCGGCCTTAGGTGCCTTTATGCGAAAGACAACAGAATTGTCATCTTTTAATTCGGGTGAGACCAAACGCTCCGTTTGACCAACTTCTTGGGCAAAACTATAAGATGAGATTGCTAGTAGAGATAAAAAAAGGAATCTCCTTTTTACTGCCTTGTTACTAACTATTTTTATGCCTTTAACGAGTTGGTACATATTGCTATTGGTTTTTAGAAATAATTATATTGATGAAATCTTCATTAATTAAATAGTGGTTGTGAATAAATGGACAGGTACTTTCGCCTATTGTCATAAGTATTGCCACCAATGGTCTAAAGAAATTCCTTTTGCATTCCAATATTATTTATTTTTTTCTGAAATAGGTATTTAATTTTAGGATTATTTCTTTGTCGGCTTTTCTGATATCCGTTCTAAAGAAAATAAATTTAGTCCTATACTGTAATTCGAACAGTATTGGGAAGCCACTTCGCTAAGCCAATTGATAGTCGTTATCCTTTCGCTTGTGTCCTTTTTTAATTTTAACTACTTATTCCCAAATTTTCATTTATTATAGTTTCGGGTCTTGGACGAGCTTTGCTATAAATGCGGCTATACTTTTACTAGAGATGGCGGATCCTAAATTTGGTGTCCCTTTTTGTGTAATAGCATAATCAATTTCATTTCCATTGGTAAACCAATCAGGTCTAAGAATGGTATAATCAATTCCTGACCCTTCTATTATATCCACTAACTTTCTATATGGAATCAATATCGATTTTAAAGGAATGTCATAAACACCAATGAATTTAAGGGCGATGACCCTTTTAACGCAAGTTTGTTGCATGGCCTTCACAATATTCTTTCCCATCCTTTCCAAGTCACCCGCAAAATTAATATACACGTTATCCTGGCCGGTAATCGCATTTTTAACTTTTGGATAATCAAAAATATCGGCCTCCACAACGTTTGAATTGGACATATCGTTCGCAATTATTCTTTTGTTTCTTCCAACAGGTTCAACGGAACGTCCTTTACATTTTAGGGCATTTATAAACTTTTAAACCAAACCCTCACGAAGCACCCTATACAATTACTTTTTTCATTTTATTCTCTTTTGTGGATCCTGATTATACTATCAATTTAAAGAGAATAAACCTTAAGAAGTTAACAGTGCAATCGGGGAAACCCTAAAACCCAAAAGGAAAATGGCATAAAGCTCTACCGAACCGCCATTGGCAAAACCGATTTTCTTTATGATACCAATCAAAAATTCAAAAAAAATTGGACGACTTGGATATGAAATCTGAATACGTTGAAACGGAAGGCGGCCATATCTGGAAAAACTGGCGTATTTATATTGCCGAACTTGCCACAAGACTGTTTTAAATGGTCTGAATTTTGAGGAAAACATCTTGATTTATGTCCTTTGCTACTTGTTCATCCTTTATTTTCCCTAAAATGAAATGATACAATTCTTCATTTATATCAAGTCAAATAAAATTGATTTCATTTTTTATAAAGCAACCATTAATGGTATCTTTTTTAGAAAAAATAAATAATAATTGATAAAAATTTTTGAATACGAATCTACCTTATTTTGAAAGCCATTTCCTTTTATAATTTCACACCAAAAAAAAGCTCCAAAAGTCTAAAACTCTTGAAGCCTTACTGTTATTAGTGGAGAATACCGGATTCGAACCGGTGACCTCTTGCCTGCCAGTCCGCAATTTAACACTTTTAACAAAATCAAAATTGTATACATTCTACTGATTTTCAGTTATTTAATAAGATTTGTATTCAAATGAATTCATTTGAATACAAATAAAAGTGTGCACAAAGTGTGCATTTTTATTCCTAACTTGAAGTAGTTTAAGCATCAAAAAATGGCTAAAGTTAGGCTCATATTAGATACAAGAAAATCATCGAAAAATGCTATTTCCAAACTTTTTCCGATTGCTTTGCGTGTATTCCATGCTAAGCCTAGAATTATTAGATTACCATATGAAACTTCAAAAAGTGGCTGGGATTCCAACTCAATTTCTTTAAAGCGGTCCGTTTTGGTTAATAAGGGCTTAGACTGCTCAAAAATCAATTATATACTTTATAATAAACTTCACGATGCCCGCAGCTTAATAAATGAGCTGGGTGATGCCATTCAATATTTGGACGTAGACACATTGGTTGAAGAAATCAAAAAGAAGTGGGAAAACCAGATAAGTCCAGAACTTAAAAGTAAGATGTCTAACGGATTGATGTTAACAGATTGGGGCCAAGTAATTATCGATAGAAAACTTAAATCCAATAAGCCAAGCTCAGCAGAATGGTATAAGAGCGGGATAAAAGCATTTATTAAATTTAATAATAACAAGGATCTCAGGTTAGATCAACTCAATGTGACCATGCTCAAGGACTATCAAATACATAAAGAGTCTGAAGGAGTGAAACCAAATAGTATTAGCTCCGTTCTAAGGGCGATTAGAGCCATTTACAATGCAGCTATTAACGAAGATAGAATAGAAGTGGCCAAGAATCCTTTTCATCGCTATAAAATCCCTTCTTCCAACCAAACAAAGAAAAGAGCGATTTCCAAAGATGACTTTCTAAATATTCGAAAATTAAACTACGAAAAAGGGTCTGCCTTATGGCATACTAAAAACTATGCCCTTATTATGTTCAATTGTCGAGGAATGAATTTGATAGATTTAGTAAAACTTAAAAAATCAAATGTTCGCCTAGAGAGAATATTTTATGGAAGAAGTAAAACTGGTGATCCTTTATCGGTTAAATTGACTTCCGAGTTGAAGGAAATTCTAGGTCATTATTTAGAAAACAAAAAAGATGATGATTTTCTATTCCCGTCGAATTATGACGGTAGCACAGCTAAATATGAAAAGTATAAGACCATTAGGAGAAGGGTAAACGAAAGGCTAAAGATAATTGCGGTAGATGCTGGGATTGAGCAACATTTTACAACCTATGCAATTCGTCATTCTTGGGCTACGATTGCAAAATTCATGGGTATTTCTACCGCTATCATTAGTGAAGGTCTAGGGCATAGTTCTTTAAAAACAACCGAAATCTACTTGAAACGTTTTGACAATGACACTTTGGACGAAGCTAACGAAAGAATTGTGGCTTAGGAGAATCATCCCAAATCTTACCATAACTTACTTGCGCATGGATCCTGTTTCGATTTTATAGTGTTCCGGTAGATAAGCGTAAAGTAAAATCGAAATAGGGCGCAAGCTACTTTTGATTTGGAACTCTTTCTTTTCGATTCATATTACTTTGCGACCATCGGGAGTAAAGCGAGTTTGTTTTTGTGGCAACAAAGACACATCTCGCGCTTCCTGACCAAACCCATTTTGAGTGCCAGATCGCCGATATAACTTTTGGTCTTCCATGACCCCTATTTCACCGTAACTTTTATAGTTCCGGGGCTAATTTTCCATCTTATAATATTTTTTAAATGCTGATGAAGAAAAAAATAAATTCTTCTCTAGTACTAATTGTATAAAGTAGATTTCTATTACATCGACTTTTTTAAACCGAATGTTGAAAATCAAAACGATTTAACGGTCTTTTTTCTTCATCAGCTTATTTTATCCAATTTCACCTACCTTCTTACCTTTTCTAGCAATTATGGGACTTTTGGCTTAGGTTACTTGTTTTTTTGATGTGACCTATGTTACCATTTCGGTAGGATAGGTAATCTTTAGGTAAGATAGATTTATAGAAGTTACCTGAAACGAGGTACAGGTACCGTTGGCATTCTTCATCCTTAGGTAACTAGGTAGATGCTATTCCATATTTTTGAAAATTTTAATGGATAGCCTTTATCAAAAAAGCCAGCTTAACCGAATATAATCCAAAAGTCATTGATAACGATTTGCTTTAGTGAACCAATTAATAATGTTGGATGGAGAAAGGTACGAGCTTCTTAGCCAATTTTTTTTCTTTCAATAGCCAATGAGTTTTACACAAATCTTTGATGATATGATGACAATGTCCGCTATAGCCCATAATCATTGCCCTTCTCTGTCATCATATCATCAAAAAATTTAAAATTAGTAATATGTTTTTTCCTTTCAATAGCAAAACTTAGTGTCTAAAGATGTCTCTTAAAATCTCTAATCTGTACTAAAATGCGAACAACGTATATTCCCTGTTTTGTTGGTTCGTAAAAGATGGTGTGTGCTTTAAAATTAAATCTTTTTAACAGAGGTGCAAATTCAGAAGCGGAACGGCCAAGATCAGGATTTTCGGCGAGAGTTTGCAAGAATTGTAGTAACTCGGTGACATAATCATGTGTTTGTGATTCCCCCCAGGTCTCCAAAGTATAATCTACTATATCGTCGATATCGCCATCTGCCTTTGAGGATAAATTGTAACTAGGCATTTTCCCTAGTTTTACGATTTTTAGCTGCCTCGATAATTTCTTCAACCGATCTATTTTTAGAACTCACCCCGCTATCATAACCTTCCTGTATGGCTGCTTTGGTAGTTATGAATTCCCTATTGCGCTCTTCGTCTAAACGAATTAGATGTCGCATATATTCACTGTCGTTGGCAAAGCCTCCATTTTCAATTTGGAGTTTAATCCATTGCTCTTGGGCCGTGGTGATAGTCAATGATTTTCTAATTGTAGCCATTGTTAAAATTTTAAATCACATACAATATACGTAATTAAACATATTATCAGCGCATAAATCATATGTTTTTGTCATATCCGGTTGTATATTAGTTGTTGGCAACAATCTAGATTCCTTTCTACAGATTTATTAAGCCCATTATCAAAACTTTTGAGTTTAAGTTTTATTTTATCTTTCAATCCAAACCAGCTATAAGCAAAAAAAAAGAAATACAAAACCATCAATAGCCTAACTAACTGTTTTTCATCTAATTGCTTGAGGTAATTTTTAAGTACGGAAGTTTGAAATAAAGCCATTAATTAATATGTAGTTTAACAATCCTAAAAGTAGGAAATACCACGCTAAATAAACTCAAATGAGTTCCTTTTAGTACAAATAAGACCAATTAATGTTAAATTTTACGTCAAAAGGAAGGAATCTTCAAAAGTGTGCACAAACTGTGCATTGCTAAAAATGAAAAAGCCCTCACATCTGTGAAGGCCCGTGTTTACTGGTGGAGAATACCGGATTCGAACCGGTGACCTCTTGCCTGCCAGTCCGCAATTTAACACTTTTAACAAAATCAAAATTGTATACATTCTACTGATTTTCAGTTATTTAATAAGATTTGTATTCAAATGAATTCATTTGAATACAAATAAAAGTGTGCACAAAGTGTGCATTTTTATTCCTAACTTGAAGTAGTTTAAGCATCAAAAAATGGCTAAAGTTAGGCTCATATTAGATACAAGAAAATCATCGAAAAATGCTATTTCCAAACTTTTTCCGATTGCTTTGCGTGTATTCCATGCTAAGCCTAGAATTATTAGATTACCATATGAAACTTCAAAAAGTGGCTGGGATTCCAACTCAATTTCTTTAAAGCGGTCCGTTTTGGTTAATAAGGGCTTAGACTGCTCAAAAATCAATTATATACTTTATAATAAACTTCACGATGCCCGCAGCTTAATAAATGAGCTGGGTGATGCCATTCAATATTTGGACGTAGACACATTGGTTGAAGAAATCAAAAAGAAGTGGGAAAACCAGATAAGTCCAGAACTTAAAAGTAAGATGTCTAACGGATTGATGTTAACAGATTGGGGCCAAGTAATTATCGATAGAAAACTTAAATCCAATAAGCCAAGCTCAGCAGAATGGTATAAGAGCGGGATAAAAGCATTTATTAAATTTAATAATAACAAGGATCTCAGGTTAGATCAACTCAATGTGACCATGCTCAAGGACTATCAAATACATAAAGAGTCTGAAGGAGTGAAACCAAATAGTATTAGCTCCGTTCTAAGGGCGATTAGAGCCATTTACAATGCAGCTATTAACGAAGATAGAATAGAAGTGGCCAAGAATCCTTTTCATCGCTATAAAATCCCTTCTTCCAACCAAACAAAGAAAAGAGCGATTTCCAAAGATGACTTTCTAAATATTCGAAAATTAAACTACGAAAAAGGGTCTGCCTTATGGCATACTAAAAACTATGCCCTTATTATGTTCAATTGTCGAGGAATGAATTTGATAGATTTAGTAAAACTTAAAAAATCAAATGTTCGCCTAGAGAGAATATTTTATGGAAGAAGTAAAACTGGTGATCCTTTATCGGTTAAATTGACTTCCGAGTTGAAGGAAATTCTAGGTCATTATTTAGAAAACAAAAAAGATGATGATTTTCTATTCCCGTCGAATTATGACGGTAGCACAGCTAAATATGAAAAGTATAAGACCATTAGGAGAAGGGTAAACGAAAGGCTAAAGATAATTGCGGTAGATGCTGGGATTGAGCAACATTTTACAACCTATGCAATTCGTCATTCTTGGGCTACGATTGCAAAATTCATGGGTATTTCTACCGCTATCATTAGTGAAGGTCTAGGGCATAGTTCTTTAAAAACAACCGAAATCTACTTGAAACGTTTTGACAATGACACTTTGGACGAAGCTAACGAAAGAATTGTGGCTTAGGAGAATCATCCCAAATCTTACCATAACTTACTTGCGCATGGATCCTGTTTCGATTTTATAGTGTTCCGGTAGATAAGCGTAAAGTAAAATCGAAATAGGGCGCAAGCTACTTTTGATTTGGAACTCTTTCTTTTCGATTCATATTACTTTGCGACCATCGGGAGTAAAGCGAGTTTGTTTTTGTGGCAACAAAGACACATCTCGCGCTTCCTGACCAAACCCATTTTGAGTGCCAGATCGCCGATATAACTTTTGGTCTTCCATGACCCCTATTTCACCGTAACTTTTATAGTTCCGGGGCTAATTTTCCATCTTATAATATTTTTTAAATGCTGATGAAGAAAAAAATAAATTCTTCTCTAGTACTAATTGTATAAAGTAGATTTCTATTACATCGACTTTTTTAAACCGAATGTTGAAAATCAAAACGATTTAACGGTCTTTTTTCTTCATCAGCTTATTTTATCCAATTTCACCTACCTTCTTACCTTTTCTAGCAATTATGGGACTTTTGGCTTAGGTTACTTGTTTTTTTGATGTGACCTATGTTACCATTTCGGTAGGATAGGTAATCTTTAGGTAAGATAGATTTATAGAAGTTACCTGAAACGAGGTACAGGTACCGTTGGCATTCTTCATCCTTAGGTAACTAGGTAGATGCTATTCCATATTTTTGAAAATTTTAATGGATAGCCTTTATCAAAAAAGCCAGCTTAACCGAATATAATCCAAAAGTCATTGATAACGATTTGCTTTAGTGAACCAATTAATAATGTTGGATGGAGAAAGGTACGAGCTTCTTAGCCAATTTTTTTTCTTTCAATAGCCAATGAGTTTTACACAAATCTTTGATGATATGATGACAATGTCCGCTATAGCCCATAATCATTGCCCTTCTCTGTCATCATATCATCAAAAAATTTAAAATTAGTAATATGTTTTTTCCTTTCAATAGCAAAACTTAGTGTCTAAAGATGTCTCTTAAAATCTCTAATCTGTACTAAAATGCGAACAACGTATATTCCCTGTTTTGTTGGTTCGTAAAAGATGGTGTGTGCTTTAAAATTAAATCTTTTTAACAGAGGTGCAAATTCAGAAGCGGAACGGCCAAGATCAGGATTTTCGGCGAGAGTTTGCAAGAATTGTAGTAACTCGGTGACATAATCATGTGTTTGTGATTCCCCCCAGGTCTCCAAAGTATAATCTACTATATCGTCGATATCGCCATCTGCCTTTGAGGATAAATTGTAACTAGGCATTTTCCCTAGTTTTACGATTTTTAGCTGCCTCGATAATTTCTTCAACCGATCTATTTTTAGAACTCACCCCGCTATCATAACCTTCCTGTATGGCTGCTTTGGTAGTTATGAATTCCCTATTGCGCTCTTCGTCTAAACGAATTAGATGTCGCATATATTCACTGTCGTTGGCAAAGCCTCCATTTTCAATTTGGAGTTTAATCCATTGCTCTTGGGCCGTGGTGATAGTCAATGATTTTCTAATTGTAGCCATTGTTAAAATTTTAAATCACATACAATATACGTAATTAAACATATTATCAGCGCATAAATCATATGTTTTTGTCATATCCGGTTGTATATTAGTTGTTGGCAACAATCTAGATTCCTTTCTACAGATTTATTAAGCCCATTATCAAAACTTTTGAGTTTAAGTTTTATTTTATCTTTCAATCCAAACCAGCTATAAGCAAAAAAAAAGAAATACAAAACCATCAATAGCCTAACTAACTGTTTTTCATCTAATTGCTTGAGGTAATTTTTAAGTACGGAAGTTTGAAATAAAGCCATTAATTAATATGTAGTTTAACAATCCTAAAAGTAGGAAATACCACGCTAAATAAACTCAAATGAGTTCCTTTTAGTACAAATAAGACCAATTAATGTTAAATTTTACGTCAAAAGGAAGGAATCTTCAAAAGTGTGCACAAACTGTGCATTGCTAAAAATGAAAAAGCCCTCACATCTGTGAAGGCCCGTGTTTACTGGTGGAGAATACCGGATTCGAACCGGTGACCTCTTGCCTGCCAGGCAAGCGCTCTAGCCAACTGAGCTAATCCCCCTTTTTTGAGAGGCTCAAAGGAACTACTTTTTCATAACCTATCAAAATCCTTGTTAATCTTTCTTTACACTTAGTACCAATACAGGAACAGGGGAATAAAATTCCGATTTAAGTATGGTGCTTTTCTCCCACATTTTCTTAAAAAAACCTCTTTTTCTTCTAAAAACGCAAAGTAAATCTGGGTGTTGTGCCTGAAAATGTTCCAATACCCCATGATACGTTGTAGAATTTTCGGTCAAGGTAAGTTGTGAGCTTATATCCATTAAAGCTGTATTCACTTTTAGGTCATCATCAGAATAACCTGGTGTTTTTACCAATAACAGATTTACTTTGGACTTATGCTTATTTTTTATTTCAATTAACGGATCAAGAATCCTATTTCTTTTAAGAATACCTGATTTAAAAGCAACCAAAATAGTACTAAACGATTTATACGTTGTTCCTTTCGGCACTATCAATGTAGGTATATTGGTTCTTTTTATAATTGTTCCTGAAGTTTGTCCTAGATAATATTCTTCTTGAATATCATTACTTCTAGGTGCCAAAATAATTAGATCAATTCCTATTTCTTTATCAATTTCTCTTAGTCCGTCTTTTAGCTCTCCATTAAAGCTTGCAATCTTTATAGATACCTCTTTTGTGTTGACTTGTGCTATAATTTCTTTCAATCGTTCCTTTCCACTTTCGGCAATTTTTTGGGAAACATTGGTTAACGTACCCGTTTTTCCAGTTACGTTGAAAACCTCCATAACATAAATTTTCGCACCAAAAGCTGCTGCAAAATCCACTGCATATTGTAAGGTTTCATTGGCATTAGAAGAGGTTCCGATTGGAACAAGAATATTCATCATGATAAAAATTGTTGATTATTACTCTAAATTTACGATTTATATAAATCGCTTTTATGATTCAACTGGCAAAGATATCGCAAATACCTGAAATATTATCCATGACCGATGCTTGTAGATTAGCCATGGAAGCAAATGGAATTTACCAATGGACAACCGAGTATCCGTCTAAAAAAGCATTTGAAAATGATATAGAACGTAATGAACTTTATGTGTTTCTTCGAGATAATGACATAGTAGGATGCATAGTCATTTCACTTTTTATGGACGAGGAGTATCGCACGGTAGACTGGCTGACAGAAAACGGCACAAATTACTACATTCATCGTTTAGGAGTACATCCTGATTTTCAAGGACTGGGTTTCGCACAGCGCTTAATGGATTTCGGGGAAAACTTTGCTAGACAACAAAATGCCCTATCCGTGAGGTTAGACACCTTTAGCCAAAACAAGAGAAATCAGAAATTTTACGAGCAACGTGGCTATACCAAATTAGGAAATATCTTTTTTCCAAAGCAAAGCAAACATCCTTTTCATTGCTATGAACTCGTATTATAGAAACCTACTTTTTTGAAAACTTCCGTTAATTTTAAATCTATAAACGCACTAGCTATTCCGGCAACAATTGCTGGTATTGCTGAACCGTTATTGTCAATTACCGATACGGCTATTGTGGGCAACATTCCCGTTGACGGACTAGAATCTTTGGCAGCTGCAGGTATTGTAGGCTCTTTTCTATCTATGCTTATTTGGATTCTTGGACAAACCCGTAGCGCCATATCTGCCATAATTTCTCAATATTTAGGTGCTGGTAAATTAGAAGAAGTCAAAACCTTACCGGCTCAAGCTATTTACCTCAACATTGCTTTGAGCATTCTTATTTTACTCTCTACAATTTTTGTTATTCAAGAAATCTTTGAGCTTTTAAATGCTAAAGGGAAAATTCTTCAGTATTGTATTAGTTACTATTCCATTCGTGTTTGGGGTTTTCCTTTAACCCTATTCGTTTTCGCTGTTATGGGCATTTTTAGAGGTTTACAGAATACCTATTGGCCCATGGTCATCGCCATTACCGGAGCTTTACTAAATGTGGTTTTCGATTTTGCATTCGTTTATGGCATTGAAGGTATACTTAAGCCCATGTATTTAGAAGGTGCTGCCTATGCGAGTCTACTTGCACAAGCGATTATGGCACTAATGGCTTTCTACCTACTATTGAAAAAGACAGATATTAGTTTGAAACTCAAATTTCCTTTACATACAGAATTGGGGAGATTAGTTATTATGAGCCTTAATCTTTTTGTTAGGGCAGTCGCATTAAACACCGCCTTAATATTAGCAGTAAGGGAGGCGGCCGCATTAGGCGACAAATATATTGGCGCACATACCATTGCCATAAATCTTTGGCTATTCTCCGCATTTTTCATAGACGGCTATGGCGCTGCCGGTAATATTATGGGCGGTAGATTATTGGGAGAAAAAAATTATGAAGGACTATGGCTATTAGCCAAAAAGATTACCAGATTCGGGCTTATAGTCAGCCTAGCAATTATGGCATTAGCTACCATTTTCTACAAACCTTTGGGTAGTCTATTTTCTAACGAAAGTGTAGTGCTATCTGCATTTTACAGTATCTTTTATATCATAATACTAGGCTTACCTACCAATAGTATTGCTTTTGTTCTAGACGGTGTGTTTAAAGGTCTTGGCGAAATGAAGTATTTACGAAATACTTTGTTGGTTGCCACTTTTTTAGGTTTTGTACCTATGCTTTTTATTGGGAAGTATTTAAACTGGGGACTTACCGGTATTTGGCTGGCGTTTACCGTATGGATGTTAATAAGAGGTGGAGCATTAGTGTGGAAGTTTAGAAGAAAATTTAAACCTTTATTGCAAAATCAGTAATTTTGTGTAAACTACCTCGGAACAAGCCCACGAGGCATTCGTAAGAAAACTACTTTAAAATTTCGAGGCAAACCTCGAAGTATTTAATCTTGATTATCGAGTTAAAAAAAATGCTATGGTTACCACAAGAGAAAATGGAAGTTTATACACCCGAATAGATGGTCAGGTAGCACATGTAGAATTTGGCCACCCAGCAAGCAATTCGTTTGTAGCAGATTTATTGCTCCGACTTACAGATACTATAAATGAGCTATCCGAAAATGCGGGTGTATCGGTTATCCTTTTAAAATCTGAAGGTGAAAAAGCATTCTGTGCAGGCGCTTCATTCGATGAATTATTAGCCGTTTCGAACTTAGAAGAGGGCAAAGCTTTTTTTAGTGGTTTTGCACATGTCATAAACGCTATGCGTAAATGCAAGAAAGTGATTGTTGGCCGTGTTCATGGTAAAACTGTTGGCGGTGGCGTTGGTCTTGCCGCAGCTTGTGACTATGTATATTCTAATGTTGAAGCATCTATTAAACTTTCTGAACTAAGTATCGGTATTGCTCCATTGGTCATAGCACCTGCTGTAGAACGAAAAATAGGCACTGCTGCATTGGCAGAATTGTCACTGGCCCCTACCGAGTGGAAGAGTGCTTACTGGGCGCAAGAAAAAGGCTTGTTTTCAAAAGTGTATGAATCTGCTCAAGAAATGGACAAAGAATTAGACTTCTTTATTCATAAACTAGTAAGTTATAATCCTGATGCATTAAGCGAATGGAAGAAAGTTTTATGGGAAGGCACCGAACATTGGGACGTCTTATTGACTGATCGTGCAGCCATAACGGGAAAATTAGCCCTTTCTGACTTTACACGCAATGCCCTATCAAAATTCAAAAAATAGACAATAACTGAAACAGCGGTTCGTTTTGTTTCTAAATCATTATTATGGAATTCTTTCAAATGTTAAACGGCAATCTCGTTTTCCCTATCCTTGCCCTTTTCGTCGTAGTACTCTATTTTGTGAATAAAGTGCGCGCAAAAAAAAAGTATAAAAGGTAATTCTATACCTAATGCAACTATTAGGTATTTGTGCATCTATTAGAAAATCTATTGCTATGTTCACAAAATTTGCCCTAATTCTTTTTTCATTTTCAATGGTTGCTTCTTGCACCGACAAAGATGAAACTACGCTGCAAGATTGCACAATGATTGCTTGCACACAAAATTTTGTGACCCTTACCGTAAGTGTAATAAATACATCAGGTACTACAATAGTATTAGATAGCTATGAAGTAATCGATGTTGATTCTGGCGAGAACTTGGTCGAAAATTTTAACGAAGTAGAAAATCAGTATTTTAAAGAACAAGGTCTCTATCCTATTCTTAATGACGCCCATAGAGTTCAATATCAAAATTCAACGGCAACCCTTTCTTTTAAAGGTTACATATCTAATGAAGAAGTTGTAAATGAAGAATATGTTGTGGCTGCAGATTGTTGTCATGTTAGCTTAATCTCAGGTAATACCGAAATTGTTTTAGATTGATTTCTAACGTTTAAATCTTTTTAAACTTCCCTACCTTTGTCTATTAATTGAATTCTATGGGCAACATACGTATTACCAAACAGTTTAATTTCGAAACAGGTCATGCACTTTATGGCTATGACGGAAAATGTAGAAACGTACATGGCCATAGCTATAAATTATCTGTAACGGTTATTGGAAAACCAATTACGGATACCTCTAATGTAAAATTAGGAATGGTCATTGATTTTGGGGATTTGAAAAAAATTGTAAAAGAAGATATCGTAGATAAATTCGACCATGCCACTGTTTTCAACAAAAACACGCCTCATGTTGAATTGGCAAAAGAATTAACAGACCGTGGCCATAATGTAATCTTAGCTGACTACCAACCTACAAGTGAGAATATGGTTATTGATTTTGCCGCTAAGATAAAGGCTAGACTTCCAAAAAACATTTCGTTGTTCTCACTTAAGCTACAAGAAACCGACACTTCTTTTGCAGAGTGGTTTGCTAGTGATAATTAATTTCATCAAACTTTAACTGTAAACATCGTTTTTATCTATAATTATTGTATTATTTTAAGGGTAATACCTTACTATATAACAATATGGCAAAGCATCATATTTATTGGTGGAATCTTGGAAACTTGTTTGATGTCGAAAATTGACCCCGTAGAAGTGAATTTCTAAACAACCATTTAGGTTCGGAACTTAAAGGTTAGGATTCAATTATTCTTGACAAAAAAATAGCCAATCTAACTTCGGTCATTTCAAAATTTAATGATAATAATGGTCCGGATATTTTAGGTGTCTGCGAGGTTGAAAACGAACATGTTATTGAGCTGCTTATAACTTCCATGAACACCGCCCTAAATAAAAATTACGGTTTTGTCATATCTGAAGGAGGTGATAAACGAGGTATTGATACTGCCCTTATTTATGATAAAACCAAATATGGTCCTGAACAATTAACCTTTAGCCTTCGCATTATAAAAAGAAATACTACCCGAGATTTATTTCAAGTTCATATTAACACTGCTAATGGGAACAAGCTTATTTGCATACTTAACCATTGGCCGTCTAGATCTTCTTGGTGAATTAGAAAGTGAACCGTTTAGAATTATGGTAGCGGAAAACTTATCTAACTAGATTGAAAGAATCTATAAAGAACAAAGTGCAGATGCCAATATCCTGATGATGGGAGATTTTAATGACAATTCCTTTAATAAGAGCATTACACTATATTTAATGGCAATTAATAATATGGCCCTGGTAAAAAGTAATCGCGTACGACTAAAATACTTCTATAATGCAATGCATCGGTTTTTAGATGCACAAATTGGCACGTTCGTATTCGGTAACGAATATAATATACTTGACCAATTCATGATCTCAAAAAGTATTCTATCTTAAAAAACATCGTTACCCTTTAAATTGAGTTCGATTTCTATTATAGATTATCCTGAGCTTACTTCAGGCTCCTTTAAAAGACGGTCAAGTTTGGGCAGACCTAATTCTTCTACTTTTAATCAAAATGGCTATAGCGACCATCTACCCATAAAAATGGTACTAATAGAAAAAGATTTAGCTGCTTAAATTTATTTTCATACAGAAGCTAAATTTTATTTAGAACTCTATTCCGTCTTTATACGCAAAACAGTTTTTATATATTTACATCCTAATGACGAACATTAAACTTCCGAAAGGGAAAAAAGTATATTTTGCTAGCGACAACCACCTAGGTGCACCTACTATGGAAGAAAGTAGGCATAGAGAATTGAAATTCGTTAGTTGGCTAGATTCTATTAAGGCTGATGCAGGTGTTATTTTTCTAATGGGCGACCTATTCGACTTTTGGTTCGAATATAGAACGGTAATTCCTAAAGGATTTACAAGAACACTGGGGAAATTAGCAGAACTTTCTGATTCAGGAATTTCTCTTTATTATTTTGTAGGTAATCATGACCTTTGGATGAACGGTTACTTTGAGGATGAACTTAATATTCCTGTTTATCACAAACCGCGGCAATATAACATTAATAGTACTTCCTTTTTTATTGGTCATGGTGATGGTCTAGGCCCTGATGACAAAGGATACAAACGCATGAAGAAGGTATTTACCAATCCTGTTGCAAAATGGCTCTTTAAATGGTTACACCCAGACATTGGCGTACGCTTGGCGCAATACTTCTCGGTTAAAAATAAATTGATTTCTGGTGATGATGATGCGAAATATTTAGGAGATGAGAAGGAATGGCTTGTACAATATGCCCAAAGAAAATTAGAACAACAACATTACGATCATTTCATTTTTGGACATCGACATCTTCCTCTGGAGATAAAGTTAAACGAAAAATCAAAGTATACTAATTTGGGAGATTGGGTCAATTTTTATACTTACGCAGAATTTGACGGAGAAAAACTTACCTTAAAAGAATTTAAATAATCACTTTATTTTGACCCTACCATAGTCAAAACAACTTGTAACCTTTTTCTTACAATAAAAATTAAAGAGTTCACAACAATAGTTTTATAAAACTAGCACTTCAATTTATCTTTATAGTGTCGTTAAGTTATAATGTTGAACCCAAATCTTTACATTACCTATAAGTTCCCTCCTTGATGACTCAAATCTTAAGTATTACCTACATTAAAGAGCAGCCCCTATTTTAGGGGCTTCTTTGTATATGCATGAATTCTTAAATGATCTTTAAAAGTTACTTTAAAGTAAAATATCATTTAAAAAATAAAAGCACCGTTAACCCTATTTTAATATTTAAGCACGTTAAAACAGCACTCATAATAATCATTCTAATCCTTATTTATCGTTTAAACATATTGTACTCCTTTTCTTACAACATATTTTAAGTAGTTCACAACATTAGTTTTAAAAAACTAAGACTTGGTTATATCTTTACATTGTTATTTAGTTAGAATATTGAGTCCCAAATCTTAATAGAACCTACAAGTTTCCCCACTTAATAACTCAAATCTTAAGTATTACCTACAAAAAAAAAAGTCCCTAATTAGGGACTTTTTTTTATACTTTATATTAAAATATCTAACCTTCATGCTCTTCAACATCTTTCTGTAAATCGAGCCTTCTAAAACCAGGGGATACAAAAGCGGTAATACCCACTGTCAACAAGGTCATTGTTCCTCCAAATACAACTGCCGTTACCGTTCCCATTAATTTAGCGGTTACTCCACTTTCAAAAGCTCCTAATTCATTTGACGACCCAACGAACATAGAATTTACGGAAGCTACACGACCTCGCATATTATCGGGAGTCTTTAATTGTAATATTGTTTGTCGTATGATCATAGAAACCCCATCTACCGCGCCACTTAAAAACAATGCAATAACCGATAACCAAAAATAGGTAGAAAGACCAAAAACGATCATACAAATACCAAAACCAAACACTGCAAATAATAATTTCTTACCTGCATTCTTATGCAAAGGAAAACGTGTAGACCCTAACATGGTAATAGCCGCACCCACTGCTGGTGCAGCTCTTAAAACACCAAAACCTTCTGACCCTACATGTAAAATATCTTGTGCGAAAATGGGCAGTAGAGCTACAGCACCTCCAAATAATACCGCAATCATATCTAGGGTTAAAGCTCCCAATATAGCACGTGTTCTAAAAACAAAATTTAGCCCTTCTTTTAAACTTTGAAAAACTGGCTCGCCTATTTTAGGATTTAGAATTGGTTTTTTTGAAATATTAAAAAGAGCTCCTAAAGCTATTAATGAAAAACCGAATATAACACACATAGACCAATGTACCCCAATAAAACTAATAGAAAAACCAGCTAAAGCCGGACCTATTACTGAAGCCATTTGCCAAGTGGTACTACTCCACGTAGCGGCATTTGGGTATATTTTCTTAGGAACTATTAAAGCTATTAATGAGAAAATAGTAGGGCCTAAAAAGGCACGAACCAAACCACCTAAAAAAACCAAAGCATATATACCGTAAAGTATCACCTTGGTTTCGTAGGTTTCTATAACCGAAGGCAAACTCAACAAAAACAAACCAAAACTTATTACTGAAAAGCCTAAAATACATTTCATTAAAAGATTCCGTTTTTCTGTTTGATCTACAATATGACCAGCAAAAAGCGCCATACCCACGGCAGGTATAACTTCCATTAAACCAATAATACCTAATGATAATGGGTCTTTAGTAATAGTATAGACTTGCCATTCTATGACAATAAACTGCATAGACCATGCAAAAACCATCGCGAAGCGAACTAAAAGAAAAATATTGAATTCCTTATATCTTAAGGCTGCGTAGGGATCATTTACGTTCATATGTAAATAGCTAAATAAAAATCAAAGATATTTAATAAAAAACCTGCCGTTTCATGTTAGTGAAACTTATTGTTGCTTTAGAAAATTAAAAAGTACTATGTAATTTTCAACCCTTAATCGATTCCCATTTCATCAAAAAAAGAATCTAATTGTAATTTAAATAGGGTACCCTTTATTAAATCTTTAATTTCTAATACTTCATGAAAACTTACTGCAAAGGTTATTTGATGGGCGGGTGAATTTAAAAGCAATGACCTACATTCCCCTTTCACTTTACAGTCTTCACATAATTTACCATTACCGCTCTGCAAAGTTTCATTTATACATTTTGAAAAATATTGGATTTCGTTAGGTGTTAACAGCAACCCAATATCTCTAAAAATCAATTGAACTTTCTTTGTTTTTTGGGGCTTATCGTGTTTCCACTGAAACGCTATACCAAAATCATTTTGGTAAATCGGTTGTATCTCATTCATAACTATCTAAGTATTTCATATAAATATATAAATCTTATTTAGAATTATTATAAATAATGAATTTAAATTGTGATTCCGATTTGATTGCCTTCTGGATCAAGAATAACACTTTCGTAATACCCATCAACCGTTGTTCTTGGCTAATCTATTATGGTGTAACCATCGCCCCTTAACCCATTAACAATAAATCTACCTTATCTTTTGCTCCCAATGAAATGGCCATATGTGCATAACCTGAGTTTATTATACTGGGGTTAGAAGATGTATTTATGTATGGATATACATTAATTCTATTCTTGACCCTTGTTTAAAACGTAAAAAATAAGATGTAAAGTTTTTGGTAGGATTAACGTATTTTTTTTCTAAAACTGCATTAAAATAGGTTTCATAAAAAGCACGCATTATTGCTAAATCGGTAACCCAAATAGCAATATATTTAATTTTCATTTTATGTCCTTAAGCTTTAGTTGCAGACTTACATTTCCCTGCCATTCGTTCTCATCAATTGAAAATACCGCATTAAATGGTTTTCTACTCGTCACTAAAGATAGTTTTTCGCCCATATTAAAACCGATACCATCAATCTTATAGCGGTCTTGCTGTACCACAGAAATTTTTAAATGTGCGGCATTTGCACCCACCCCTTTTGCATAGCCAGTATCATTTATATTTTCAGCCATAAATACAGGTGACATATTACCAGGACCAAATGGTGCGAACTGCTTTAATATTCGCATTAATTTAGGGGTAATTTCTTTTAATTCTATTATCGTATCAATAGTAATCTCAGGAATAAGTAATTGTGGGTCTATACTTTCTTTGACCACCTTCTCAAACTGATGCTTGAAATTTAGATACTGCTCTTCAAGCATAGTAAGACCTGCCGCATATTTGTGTCCTCCAAACTGTTCTATATAATCTGCGCATCCTTCTAACGCGTTATACACATCAAAGCCTTTTACAGACCGTGCCGAAGCTGCTAATTTATTGCCACTTTTAGTAAAAACCAATGTAGGTCTATAATATGTTTCGGTAAGCCTAGATGCTACAATACCTATTACCCCTTTATGCCAAGTATCTTTATACACAACAGAAGTAAAGCCTTCTTCTTCTTCGTTTTCTTGAATCTGAACCAATGCTTCTTGGGTAATTTCTTGATCTAGACCTCTTCTATCAGTGTTGAATTTTTCTATTTCTAAAGCGAATTTTATCGCTTGGTCCATATTGGTTTCGGTCAATAAATTTACCGCATGTTGACCATGTTTCATTCTCCCAGCAGCATTTATTCTTGGTGCAATTATAAATACAACGTCTGTAATCGTTAGCTCTTTTTTATTTAGCTGGTCTATAATTGCCTTAAAACCGATTCTAGGTTGTCGATTGATAACCTGTAGGCCATAATAAGCAAGAATTCTATTCTCTCCGGTTATCGGTACAATGTCCGCTCCTATTGCAGTAGCCACTAAATCAAGGTAATACACTAAATCATCTATAGTTTCTCCACGTCTCGAACCTAATGCCTGAATTAGTTTAAAACCGACACCGCAGCCACATAATTCATCGTAGGGATATGAACAATCTTTACGTTTAGGGTCTAAAACAGCTATAGCATTGGGTAATATTGTGCCAGGTCTATGGTGGTCACAAATAATAAAATCAATATTTTTTTCTTTTGCATAGTCAACCTTATCGATTGCCTTTACACCACAGTCTAGAGCAACGATTAAAGAAAATCCGTTATCCTCTGCAAAATCGATTCCCTTAAACGAAACTCCATATCCTTCATCATAACGATCCGGAATATACGTTGCTACATTTGGGTAATAACTTAAAAGGTATGATGATAACAAGGCAACTGCAGTAGTACCATCTACGTCGTAATCGCCAAAAACTAAAATATTTTCACCATTACCGATGGCTTCTTCAATTCTATTAACGGCAATATCCATATCCTTCATTAAAAAGGGATCATGAAGCTCGCTTAACTGTGGTCTAAAGAATGATTTTGCCTCTACGAACGTAGTAATTCCTCTTTGCAAAAGAAGTTGCGCAACCAAATCATCTACCTGAAGTTCATTGGCTAAAATGCCTATGTCTTCTTGTTTAGGTTTAGGTTTTATTGTCCAGCGCATTCTATTATGTATTCAGTTATTATCCTTTCTTTGCGATGCAGGAAGCAATCTTATAAATAGGAACATAAAACACCAAGATTCCTTTGTTCCAAACATAGACGTACTATTGGTTATGAAAAACAGTCTTTATTTCTAACTCAGCAAACTTTCTGAACATCTCCATAACTCCACAATATTTCTCTACGGATAAATCAACTGCTCGCTGAAGCTTTTTCTCATTTAGATTACTACCATGAAAATGATATTCTATAACTACTTTATCATAGTACTTTGGATGCTCATCTGTAAGATTTGCAATGGTTTCAATTTGAAAATCATCCACTTCAAGTTTCATTTTCTTAATCAAAGCGGCAACATCCAAACCTGAACAACCTGCAAGCGCAGATAACATAAGTGCTTTAGGCCTATATCCACTACCATCACCACCATCTTCTTTGGCAATATCTATTTTTAAAGAATGCCCAGATGGATTATTACTTTCAAAGGCCATGTTGCCCAACCATTTTGTGGTAATATGATTTGTTGTACTCATAATTTTTTGTTTCTTGTAAGGATACAAAAATACAACAATATCGGCTGTCATTTCTGAAAACGAAGTGAACGTCGAAACCAATAATTCGATTGACAAACAACTAAAAAGCACTTATGGCATTAGTAACACCGCTCGACCCAAATCATGATCCAGAAACTAAAGAACTAGCAGCTTTTTTCAATGAAACCCTTGGTTTCTGTCCAAACTCCGTTTTAACAATGCAGCATAGACCTGCTATTTCAAAAGCCTTTATCAACTTGAACAAAGCGGTGATGGCGAATGAAGGCCGTGTAACTTCTGCCTTAAAAAGAATGATTGCTTGGGTGAGCAGTAATGCTACAGGTTGCCGGTACTGCCAAGCACATGCCATACGCGCTGCAGAACGCTACGGTGCAGATCAAGAACAATTGGATAATATTTGGGAATATAGAACCCACTCCGCATTTTCAGAAGCCGAACGTGCCGCACTGGATTTCTCTTTGCAAGCTTCTCAAGTACCTAATGGTGTTGATGCTGAAATAAAAGAACGACTTTATAACTATTGGAACGAAGGTGAAATTGTAGAAATGCTCGGGGTGATTTCTCTCTTTGGATATCTTAACAGATGGAACGACTCTATGGGTACTTCTATTGAAACTGGTGCAGGCGATAGTGCCGACCAATACTTAGGTAAGCATGGCTGGGAGAAAGGAAAACATGATGGATCTGTTTATTAGTTGATGGTTTATGGAAATCAAAAATTACCTTTAATATTCCGAGAGCTATTGGGGGAAGCAAACAGTTTCATCTTGGATATCAAAGTGTTTAATTTCTTCAAATCTCGCAATGTTGTTAAACCACAAAATTTCTCAATAACCAAATCGTTAACATCCCCCAAAACGTTCCTGTCGCCATGCTTAAAATAGCCAAAACAATAGCATGTGGCATCCATTTTAAATTATAGGCAGCGGTAACCGCTGGCGCCGTAGCTATGCCGCCAACATTTGCCATACTTGCAATAGGCACCCATGCCATATTTACATTCAAGAGTTTTGCAATTAGTATCATAAACAAAAAGTGGCCAACCAACCACAATACCAGAAACCCTAGAAAAGGCATGTTAAACCCTAGCGTGGCAATTTGTAGTTTTAAACCTAAAACGGCCATAACCACAATAATTAGAATTCCACCTGCTTTTAAAGCGAATTTATAATTCCATTGTTTTATGAAATTGCTTATTGCCAATCCTAAAAAGGACAATAGCACCACTTTCGCAACAAAACTTTCTATTAAAAAATTACATAGAATTACTATTCCTAAAATGATAGCAACACTTACTAACGGATATAATTTAATACCTTTCTCTACTCGAATATCTTCGGGAATGGCAATATCGGTAACCCTAAACCATGCATTAAATTTGTCGCTTTTTTTTATACTTTGAAACATTAGAATTGTCCAAACATTCACTAGAATATTATCCATCACCAAAATGGTTAGAAATATATTCTCAGGGCATGCTACTAATTCTTTTAAGACCAACTGACTCGTACTGCCACCAATCCAACTTCCTACTATAGGCGGTATGCCCATCCAATATCCATCTTGTATCATGATTTCAGACACCAATTCGGTCTCAGAAAAAAGCAATAAAAATAAAATCGGGAATACTGCGATAAATAATGATCCAGATGCAAAGACCAATAAGGGTTTTAATCCAATAGCCTTAAGTTGAGTAAGGGACAAACTGCTCATCACAGCAATTATCGCTAAGGGAATAAAATAATCCTTACTAAAATCATGAATACTCGCCTGTGAATAATCGGCATTCAATACAAAGGAAATAATGGCAGGAATGATGTAGGCCAAAAGGATTGCCGGTACCCAATCAAAAATAGATTTGACGTGTCTATTTTCCCATCGGTCTAAAAAATATACTGCTATGACCGTGATTGTAGCTATTACCCATGGAACTATCATGGTAACAATTTAAGGTATTTTTAATCCTATCTTGAAATTATTTTAACGCCTCTCCATCAAAAGTCAAGCCTTCAAATCCGGTTTTCATAAAATTTCTAATATTCTGATGACCATCACCTTCTGGTTCTTGAAGTACCTCATCAAAATAATAAGTGCCAAAACACGCCAGTGTTTCCTGTTTTGTTAAACCTACTTTATTAGCAAAAGCAAATACTTTACACGAACCGGAATTTTGACCCGCTTCATTAGTTAAATCCCCATTTGAAAATGCCGTAGGCGTAAAAACGTAATTAGAATCAATTACCGCCATAGTATCGGAAAAAGATATTCTCTTAGGGTTAGTTACTACTATTTTCTTGAACTCTTCTATTGTCATATTCACTACTTTTGTCCCCCAACAACAATTACAATTTCTCCTTTTGGTGGTTTCTCGGTAAAATGTTTTAATACTTCTTCAGCTGTACCGCGCACGGTTTCTTCATAAAGCTTGGTCAATTCCCTAGAAACGGAAACAGGTCTGTCTTCTCCGAAATATTCCACAAAATTTGCAAGTGTCTTTAATAATTTATGTGGAGATTCATAAAAAATAATGGTGCGTGATTCTTCCGCCAAAAACTTTAAGCGGGTCTGTCTTCCTTTTTTAACGGGTAAAAATCCTTCAAAAACAAACTTATCATTTGGCAAACCACTATTGACTAAAGCAGGTACAAATGCCGTAGCGCCAGGTAAACAATCTACCTCAATATCATGTTCTACGCAGGCACGAGTCAATAAAAAGCCAGGATCTGATATACCTGGTGTACCAGCATCAGAAATCAATGCAATGTTTTCTCCGTTTTTTAATCGACCAATTAAATAATCGACCATGTTATGCTCATTATGCATGTGGTGACTTTTCATAGGTGTACCAATTTCGAAATGATGCAATAATTTACCACTAGTACGCGTATCCTCAGCCAGAATTAAATCGACCTCTTTAAGTATACGAATAGCCCTTATGGTCATATCCTCTAAATTGCCTATCGGAGTCGGAACTAAATAAAGTTTTCCCATGTGTTTCTAAAATAAACAACCTCGGGGCAAGCCCAAGACATTCGTAACCAAACGACTTAAATTTAGCGAGGCAAACCTCTGTTCATTTAAATTTCGATTATCGAATAAAAAAACCAACACAAGTGGCTGGGTGTGTAATTCAATTATTGTTATTATTAAGCAAATCTACGGGCGACCAATTCAATAAATCGTTCTTCAAATTGCTCTTTACCTACCCAATTATTATAGTCTGGTTTTACCATATTCTTAATGAAAGAAATAGAACGTTCCTCAGAATCAATTGTATTTAATTGAGACAATACCCGGTTATAATCTTCCATACTATTGTTAAACAAATGCTTAACAAATGCCAAACGATCATTAAGATCGACTTTAACCTTGCTATTTCCTAAACGATCATTTAATGATTTAGGCGATGCTTCACTTTTCTTTAAATCCTCATTTAAAGGCATAAATAGTTCCTTGTCATTTTTCATATAGTTAGGCTTTGACATAAACTCAGCCAAAACATCTTCTAACTCTTCTTTATTTGGCATTTCAGAAACCATATCCTTAATAGTATCCATGCCAGGTATAATGATATCTTCATCGTGCGGGTTATTCTCTGGCACAGACTTATTAGAATCTAATACCGCGTTTGCCAATTCTTCGAACTTAGCAGCAATAGCATTTTTAGAAACGTCTACTTCCATATCGTTCAGTTCCACCTCAATAAACTTTAGCACAGCCAATTTTTCATAGAGGTTTTTAGATAATTCATAAAGGTCCGCTATATCATCTAGATTATCTGCAGTTAGAATTTCTGTGGACAACTTCCTCAACTCCTTTTTCAACTTATTTTTCATCTCACAATTTTTTATGTCAAGACCAAGAAGGCATCTTTATTTTAATAACTTTATCATTCTAAAATAATAAACAAAAAACCCCTTATTTTCGTCTAAAATTACAAAATGTTTCTTGAAAATACAGTGAATCCGACAGAACAATTCGGGTGGATAGAAGTCATTGCCGGGTCTATGTTTTCTGGAAAAACAGAAGAATTGATCCGAAGACTAAAACGCGCCCAGTTTGCCAAATTAAAGGTTGAAATCTTTAAGCCCATGGTAGACACTCGTTATGATGATAAAATGGTGGTTTCACATGATGCCAATGAAATACGCTCTACGCCTGTACCTGCCGCAGCGAATATTCGAATACTTGCAGACACTTGCGATGTTATCGGCATTGACGAAGCGCAATTCTTTGATGATGAAATAGTTACTGTTTGTAATGATTTGGCAAATAAAGGCGTTCGCGTTATCGTTGCGGGTCTTGATATGGATTTTAAAGGAAAACCATTTGGCCCAATGCCAGCACTAATGGCAACCGCCGAATACGTAACTAAAGTACATGCTATTTGTACAAGAACAGGTAATTTGGCCAATTATAGTTTTAGAAAATCTAGCAATGATAACTTGGTTTTATTAGGTGAGGTGAATGAATATGAACCCTTAAGCCGTAGAGCTTATTACAAGGCAATGCTAAAAGAAAAAGTGAAAACCATGGATGTAAAATCTGAGGAGGTTGCTACAATCAAAAAGAATGAAAATGGCTAAGGCACAGGAGACAGTTTTAGAAATTGACCTAAAAGCACTACAGCATAATTATGAATATTTACGTTCAAAAATAAAGCCAGAAACCAAATTTTTAGCAGTTGTTAAAGCATATGCTTATGGTAGTGATGCGCAAGCTATTGCGCTACATCTACAAGATTTGGGTGTAGATTATTTTGCAGTTGCTTATGCAAACGAAGGTGTTCATTTAAGAGAAGGAGGGATCACTGTGCCTATATTAGTGCTTCACCCACAAAAGGCCCATTTTAAAGTTTTAATTGAAAATAACCTTGAACCAAGCATATATTCACAATCTATCTTGTCAGATTTTATCTTAACAGCCCAAGAACGGGGTGTTAAAGAGTATCCCATTCACTTAAAGTTTAATACAGGGTTGAATAGATTAGGTTTTTCTGCAGAAGAATTACCCGACATTTCAAAACTGATACATCATCAAGATGCCGTTAAGGTAATTGCCATTTTATCTCATTTAGCTGCAACTGAAGATAATAATGAAACAGCGTTTACAACCTTGCAACTAAAACGTTTCGATGCTATATGTAAGGAAGCAGACGCTACGTTTAAAATCAAACTTTTAAAACACGTTTTGAACACCTCTGGAATTATAAATTATCCTCACGCACAATATGACATGGTACGAAGTGGCATTGGCCTGTATGGTTATGGAAACCACCCAAATGTAGATTCGCATTTAATACCTGTGGCAACTTTAAAAACCATCATTGCACAGAAACATAATATTCCTGCTGGGGAATCTGTAGGGTATAACCGTAAGTATACATCAAATTCAGAAACCATTACAGCGACTTTACCTTTGGGTCATGCAGACGGAATAGGTCGAGAATACGGCCAAGGCAAAACATTCGTTAGTATTAGCGGGCAACTTGCCCCAATAATTGGTAATGTTTGTATGGATATGATTATGATTGATGTAACGAATATTAAATGTTCTGAAGGGGATGAAGTAATTATTTTCGGAAAAGAATTACCTGCTACAGAATTCTCACAGACCGCTAATACTATTTCATATGAATTAATCACAGGACTTTCGCAGCGCATAAAGCGGGTAATCAAACATTGAACTTATTAACATTTATTTAAGATTTGATGATTTTTAGTAAATTGCTTTAATATTAACCATTAATAAACACTAGAACATGTTTAAAGAATTTAAGAATTTTATTATGACAGGCAATGTCATAGATTTATCGGTAGCTGTTTTACTTGCAGGTGCTATGGGATTAGTAGTTAGCGGATTTGTCAGCGATATTATGATGCCAATTGTAGGTCATTTTAGTGGAGGAGTAGATTTCGCCGATATGAAAATTGTACTTTCTGAAGCAGTAATCGCTGCAGATGGTGTTGTAGCCAAGCCTGAAAATGCTATTTTGTACGGTAAATGGATTAACGCAATTATCAACTTGGTTATTGTTGGTTTCGTATTATTCATAATTGTTAAAGCTTACAACAAAACAAAAACTCCACCAGCTCCAGTAGAAGAGGCTCCAAAAGGACCTACAGCTGAAGAACTTTTGGTAGAGATTCGTGATGCTTTAAAAAAGTAAACAGAAAATAACTCCTTGGTTTTTTCAAGGAACAGTTGCACTGCAACTTATTATTAATAAAACCGTCAACATTGTTTCGCTAACAACGTTGACGGTTCTTTTTTTTGAGTTCTACCGAAACACCCAATTTGAATCATCAATATATTAATTGTTACAAATTAAACATTTTGTTATATTTTGATTATTCTTTATTCTTTTACTTGTGCAGATTATTGTAATGGTTATTTTTGCCGCTTAATTATAATGAACTAACAAATGAAAGTAGCTGTTGTAGGTGCCACAGGCATGGTAGGGGAAGTAATGTTGAAAGTATTGGCTGAACGTAATTTTCCGATAACGGAACTATTGTTGGTTGCCTCTGAACGTTCCGTTGGTAAAAAAATAACCTTTCAAGGTAAAGACCATACCGTAATTGGCTTGGAAGATGCTGTAGCTGCAAGACCAAATATTGCAATTTTTTCTGCAGGTGGCGACACCTCATTAGAATGGGCTCCAAAATTTGCTGAAGCAGGCACAACGGTAGTAGATAATTCTTCTGCTTGGAGAATGGACCCCACTAAAAAATTAGTGGTTCCTGAAATAAACGCTCATGAACTTACCGCAAATGATAAAATAATCGCGAACCCAAATTGTTCTACGATACAATTGGTTATGGCTTTATATCCGTTGCACAAAAAATATAAAATGAAACGTGTTATTGTTTCAACCTACCAGTCTGTTTCAGGTACCGGGGTAAAAGCTGTGAAACAACTCGAAAATGAAATAGCAGGCATACAGGGCGAAATGGCATATCCTTACCCAATTGGTAGAAATGCATTGCCACACTGTGATGTGTTCATGGAAAACGGCTATACTAAAGAAGAGATGAAGCTAGCGCGCGAGCCTCAAAAAATATTAGATGACCGTACATTCTCAATTAGTGCCACTGCTGTTCGTATACCAACTGCCGGCGGACATTCAGAATCCGTAAATGTAGAATTTGAAATTGACTTTGAGCTAAATGAAGTACGTCGACTATTAAACGAAATGCCTGGTGTAACGGTTCAAGATAATCCAGATACGAACACCTATCCGATGCCTATTTACGCACATGACAAGGATGAAGTTTTTGTAGGTCGTATACGTAGAGATGAATCGCAACGAAATACGCTAAACATGTGGATAGTTGCCGATAACTTAAGAAAAGGTGCCGCCACAAATGCTGTACAAATTTCAGAATACTTAGTTGAAAAAGGACTCGTTTAAATCTTATTTTAAGAACGTTAAAACCTTCAAAACTTATCTGTTTTGAAGGTTTTTTTATGGTATTTTAGTTGAAAATTCACTACTAATGAAAAAATTGCTGCCTGGCTTATTGGCCATTATCATAATCTCTTCATGTAAAAATGAATTTAAACCAGAACCTATTATCGTGAATTACCCTGTTACTGCAAAAGTTGATACCGTAAACACCTATTTTGAAACGGAAGTTAAAGACCCTTATCGTTGGTTAGAAGATGATAGAAGCCCCGAAACCGAAGCTTGGGTCAAAGAACAAAATAAAACCACGTTCGGTTATTTAGAAAAAATACCTTTTCGAAAAGATTTAAAACATAGGCTTGAAAAATTATGGAATTATGAAAAACTAGGGTCTCCACGTAAAAGAGGCAATTATACCTATTTCTATAAAAATGATGGCCTACAGAACCAATATGTTGTATATCGAGCAAAAGGAGATGAAAAACCAGAAGTGTTTTTAGACCCTAATTCTTTTTCAGACGATGGTACCACTTCATTAGCTGGTTTAACTTTTACCAAAGACGGTTCATTAGCAGCTTATCTTATATCTGAAGGAGGTAGTGATTGGCGAAAGGCAATTATTTTAAATGCCGAGACCAAAGAAATTATGGAAGACACGTTGATTGATATTAAATTCAGTGGAATCTCTTGGAAAGGCAATGAAGGATTCTATTACTCCAGCTATGACAAACCAAAAGGCAGTGAACTATCTGCCAAAACTGACCAACATAAAGTTTACTACCATAAATTAGGTACGCCACAAAAAAAAGATGAACTTATATTTGGTGGTACTCCTATAGAAAAACATAGATATATTGGAGCAAATGTCACCGAGGATAATAAATATTTAGTAATAAGTGCCTCAGTATCTACCTCGGGCAATAAGTTGTTTATTAGAGATTTGGAAGACCCTAACAGTTTATTATTTCCTATTGTTGAAGATACCGATTCTGATAATTATGTTATTGACAATGTAGGATCTAAACTTTATATCGTCACGGATAGAAATGCGCCTAACAAAAAGATAGTTACTGTTGACGCCAAAAATCCGAAGCCAGAGCATTGGGTAGATATTATTCCAGAAACCGAAAATGTGCTTAGCCCTAATACAGGTGGAGGATATATTTTTACAGAATACATGGTAGATGCCATTTCAAAAGTTTTTCAATATGATTATGATGGCAAACTTATTCGCGAAGTAAAATTGCCCGGTATTGGATCTGCAAGTGGTTTTGGAGGTGAGAAAGAAGATTTAGATTTTTATTTCTCATTTACGAACTACAATACACCAGGTTCTATCTATAAATATGACCCAGAAAATGGTGAATATGAGTTATACTGGAAACCTGAAATAGATTTTAATCCTGAAAATTACACTTCTGAACAGCTATTTTACAATTCAAAAGACGGCACTAAAATACCAATGATCATCACCTATAAAAAAGGCGTCAAATTAAATGGTAAAAATCCTACTATTTTATATGCTTACGGAGGGTTTAATGTTAGTCTTACACCTTCTTTCAGTATTGCCAACGCCGTTTGGATGGAGCAAGGTGGTATTTATGCCGTACCAAATTTACGCGGTGGCGGCGAGTATGGTAAAAAATGGCATGATGCAGGTATCAAGACCAAAAAACAAAATGTATTCGATGACTTTATTGCAGCAGCCGAGTATTTAATTGCCAATAAATACACTTCAAAAGAATATCTAGCTATTCGAGGAGGATCTAATGGCGGCCTTTTGGTTGGGGCTACAATGACACAAAGACCAGATTTAATGCAAGTAGCATTGCCTGCAGTTGGTGTTATGGATATGTTACGCTATCATACATTCACAGCAGGAGCCGGATGGGCATATGATTATGGAACTGCTGAAGATACTATTGAAATGTTCGAGTATCTAAAAGGGTATTCCCCTGTTCATAATGTTAAGGCCGGAACCTCTTACCCTGCTACTTTAGTAACAACCGGTGACCATGATGATAGAGTGGTACCTGCACATAGCTTTAAGTTTGCAGCCGAACTTCAAGAAAAACAAAAAGGCACTAACCCAACTTTAATACGTATAGAAACCAATGCAGGCCATGGTGCTGGTACACCAGTAAGTAAAACCATCGAACAATATGCAGATATATTTGGGTTTACACTATTTAATATGGGGCATACCGAATTACCGAACAAAAGTGTTTTAAAAGATTTTAAAGAGTAACAATTTTTTGTCTTTTAAATTTCAATCTTTTTGGGGTATAAAATTTCAAACAGGTAAGATTTGATTTTTTTATCTGATTTTATGAGTTGGTATACGTACCAAACAATTAAAGTCATTACAACCATTTCACCTCCATCTTCAATTAGACCAATTACAAAACCAACTTTTAAATTTTCTCCTAAAATTTCATGAAGCATATCAAAACCAATTCCAAAAAATATCATGAATGACAGTAAAATAAACAAATCAATTGTTCCTTTTCTAAACCTCGAAGTCCCTTTTAAATATGCAAACAAAAAAGATAAAAGAAGAAAAAGACCAACAATACCGACAAAAGTTAATTCACCAAAGTCTACAGCCCTTAATCCAAACATAGGTTTAAAATTAAATTCTTTAACCAAAAACTCACCTATATTTTCATGTAAACTTAAAGAATCGTCTAATAAAAAAAAGATAAATAATAAACTCCAAGAAATATAAGCGTACGCTTTTTCAACATATATCAAGTACCCAATCATTATTATAACAGATAGGTATTTTAAGAATTGGAAAATTTCTGCAAAACTTTCATCTTGGGTGAGAACCAAAAAATTGTAATCACCGAAATTTTCAATTTTCCCAATATAATATAATAAACAAGTAGCTATATGTATTATAACAAAAACTAAATCAACGATTAACAATGATAACAGCAATTTATTTGTCTTTTTTGTCGAAAAATTGTCTCTTAAATATTTAATCATTTCATTAGTTTTAAACTAATATAGTTTAAAACTAATGAACACCTTAATAAACTCTAATGCTACGCATTCAAAACTTATCATTTGCATACGCTGAAATAGATATTCTAAAGGATATCAATATCAGAATTCATCGTGGGGAACATATTGCTATAATTGGAGAAAGTGGCTGCGGTAAAAGTACTTTACTCAAACTCCTTTATGGGTTGATGGACTTGGAACAAGGCGAAATTTTTTGGGAAGATGAACAAATTCTAGGCCCTGCATACAACTTGGTGCCGGGAGCACCATTTATGAAATACCTTTCTCAAGATTTTGATTTAATGCCCTTTATTTCCGTTGCTGAAAATATTAGCCAATACCTTTCCGTTTTCTATCCCGAAGAACTTAAGGCAAGAACTCAAGAGCTTCTAGAATTGATTGAGCTTACGGAGTTTGCTGACAAAAAGGTAAAAACCCTAAGCGGCGGTCAACAGCAACGCGTTGCACTTGCAAGGGTTTTGGCCCAAAAACCAGAAGTTTTACTCTTAGATGAACCTTTCGGGCATATCGACAATTTTCTAAAAAATAGCTTGCGACGAAATATATTCAATTATTTAAAAGAAAATAGAATTACCACAATTGTTGCAACACATGATGTAAACGATGTTTTACCATTTGCTGATCGCGCTATAGTTTTAAGAGATAAAGAAATAATTGCAAGGGCCAGTCCGATGGAACTTTATAAAAATCCGAAGAGTTTATATGTAGCATCCCTATTTGGTGAAGCAAGTATGATTTCAATAGATGTACTTAAAACCTATGCAAATACTAAACGAAAAATTATCGTGTATACACATGAATTTAGAGTATCGCCGTCTTCAGGATTAAAAGTTACTGTTGAAAAAGCATATCCTATGGGAAGTCACTATTTAACAGAAAGTAGAAGTGCCGAAAATGATGTGATCTTTTTCAATGCAGACCATCTATTACCAAAAGGGAAAGAAGTTTTTTTAAATGTGGCTATTGAAACTATCAATCAACGCATACAAGAAGCTTCTGATATCTAATCTAAAATTGAAATCTTTTAACACCATATTAGCTACTTAAAATGATTCTTTTACCGACTTTAATAATTCTTTTAAAGAGCTACACTTAATATTTTATTAATCCTGCCTTTAGCAAATAAGAAAGGATTGTTTTTAATTACTTTTGTTCAAAACCTAATTTTGAACAAAGATCAAATTCTTACTGAATTACAGTTCAAGGCTATTCGAAGTAGTGGTCCTGGTGGTCAGCATGCAAATAAGGTTTCTTCTAAAGTAGAACTCTCCTTTGAACTAAATACTTCTAGCGGACTTAACGAACGTGAGAAGAAAAGAATTCAATTAAAGCTAGAAAGCAAATTAACGAAAGATGGTATGTTGAATTTACAATGTGATGAATCACGAAGTCAACATAAAAACAAGCAATTGGTAATCAACCGATTTTTTAAATTGCTTGAAAAATCTTTAATAGTACCAAAGTCAAGAAAAAAAAGCAAACCAACGCGATCCTCAATTGAAAAAAGATTAAAAAGCAAAAAAATTGCTTCCCTTAAAAAGATAAATCGTGGCAAGCCAGAATTTTAACCCACTTTGTTCACTAAGCTTCCTATACCATCTATTGAAATAATAACCTCATCATCGATTTCTAATGTAAAATCGCTTGACGGAATAATGCCAGTTCCGGTCATTAATAAGCTGCCATGGGGGAAAGTACATTCTCTGTAAAGGTATTCTACAATATCTTCTAACTTTCTTTTTATTTGGTCAATACCAATGTTTTTGTCGAATACGTTTTTCCCTCCCCTATTGATGGTTAAACTTATTTTGGTATCTGTTGGTAAAGATTCATTGGTTAGTAACACACAAGGGCCTAAAGCTGCGCAGCCATCATATGTTTTGGCTTGTGGCAAATACAATGGATTCTCACCCTCAATACTTCTAGAACTCATATCGTTACCAATAGTATACCCGATCACTTTGCCTGTAGATGTGATGACTAAGGTTAATTCTGGTTCTGGCACATTCCAGGTTGAGTCTTTTCTTATTCGAACAATTCCCTTATTACCAACCGTGCGGTGAGCCGTAGCTTTAAAAAATAATTCAGGACGATCAGCTTCATAAACCCTAGCATAGAAACTACTGCCCCCAGATTCTTTAGATTCCTCTTCTCTACCTAATTTGCTATTATAATAAGTAACGCCACTAGCCCATATTTCTTGACTTTGAACAGGAACTTTTAGTTCATTTTCTATAATTGAGTTGACATCCTTAATTCTATTACTGTCATTTAGTTTTATATATGTATTAGCGATAATGTCATCATCATTAATAAACTCGTCCCAATCTACTTGATCAAGTAGATGGAATTTTGATTCATGCTCTACTAATATTCCACTTTTGGTATTATATACTTTCATATTATAGAAGTTTATGCTAAGATTGTATAGAAGATAAAAACGGTAATTGCACCTGTAAGTCCGAGTAAACCACTTCCCAAACTAAATAAACGATACCCTGTTTTCACATTCATTCCACTCATTTGGGTTACGACCCAAAAGAAACTATCATTGGCATGGGAAACAACCGCCGATCCGGCACCTATTACGATTACCACCAAGGCTTTTTGTATTTCAGTATCAAAACCTAGTGATGACATCATGGGCATAATGATAGATGCTGTAGTTACTAAAGCCACTGTTGAGGAACCTTGGGCCGTTTTTATTGCCGCTGCCAAAACAAAGGGCAAGAATATTCCAATATTATATTCTGTTAGGGTTTGACCTAAAATATCGGCTATCCCAGAATTCTGTAAAATTTTACCAAATATTCCGCCTGCGCCTGTTATCAAAATGATTGATGCGGCATCTTTAATAGCTTTTCCTACCCACCCAGAAGATGATAGCATATCATAATTCAACTTCTTAGGTAATAAGAGACATAATAAAATACCGATCAACAAAGATATTACCGGCTCTCCTACAAAATTTATAACGGCTATAAAACCGTTATCCAAACCTGTTCTTATTGGATTTAAAACTGATTTCAATACGATTAGTACAATCGGCACTAGAATTGGAATTGAGGATTTAAGTGCTCCCGGAGAATCTTTTATTTCCTTTTCGGCCGATAATGCATTATCAACCTCTGGCTCAATATATGTTTTAGAGGCATACTTCTTAGCGAAAATAATACCGACAATTAAGGCAACTATACTGGTTGGGAAACCGAAGGCAATGACTAATCCTAAATCTGCCTCTAAAATTCCTGCAGCTGCAATTGGTCCAGGTGTTGGCGGCACCATAGTATGTGATGCCATTAGACCCAAACCTAACGCTATTGCTGGTCCAGCAATCGATATTTTTGCTTTCTTGGAAAGGCTTTTGTTCAACGGATGCAACAGCATAAAACCGCTATCCGCAAAAACCGGTATCGAAACGATATAACCTATAATACCCATCGCTGTAGGCACCCTTTTGCTTCCTATAATCTTTAATACCTTTTCCGCTATAGCAAAAGCGCCGCCGGTATTCTCTAAAAACGCACCTATGATGACGCCAAGAACAATTATCAAACCTATTTTTCCAAGCGTTCCACCAAATCCTTCATTAATAGATATTATAATATCGGCGTAAGACATTCCTGCAAAAATCCCATATAAAATAGAAATAATGAAGAGCGCCAAAAACGCATGTATTTTCAGCTTAGTCGTTAATATGATGATGGCAATAACCGCAATTATTAAATAGAATATTTCCATAATTTAATGTAAATCACGTTCTACTTTAGAGCCAGAACCACCAACAAGAAAATCTAAATCGGCGCCTTTATCGGCTTGTTCTACATGATCAATGTACATTTTAACATACCCTCGCTTTGCCAAAGGTTCTGGTGAAATCCATTCTTTTTTTCGCTTGATCAATTCTTCTAATTCAACATCAAGATGTAATGAACGTTTTTCGACGTTCAACACTATCATATCACCGTTTTTCACAAATGCCAAAGTTCCACCAACCGTGGATTCTGGGGAGACATGTAAAATAACCGTACCTGCGGCTGTACCGCTCATTCGCCCATCTGAAATACGAATAATATCTGTTATTCCTTTAGCCAATAGCTTTTTAGGAAGATCTACATTACCCACTTCTGGCATTCCTGGATATCCTTTTGGACCAACGCCCTTTAGCACAATCACACTATTCTCATCTATTTCTAGATTTGGGTCATCAATTCGCTCGTGGTAATCTTCCATACTTTCAAAAACTACTGCTTCCCCTCGATGCTGCATCAATCTTGGCGTAGCAGCTGACGGTTTTATAACCGCTCCATTTTCGCAAAGATTCCCTTTTAATACAGCAATTCCTGCCTTTTCCTGAAAAGGATGTTCTAAGGCAGCGATTACATCTCTATCATAACAAACCTCACTTTCGTAATTATCTGTGATACTTTTCCCGTTTACGGTAATGGCCTCATCATGTAACAATGGTTTCAATTCTTTCATGACAACCGGTAAACCGCCCGCATAAAAGAAATCTTCCATTAAATATTTCCCTGAAGGTTTTAAATTAACAAGCAACGGTACTTTACTGCCCACTTTATCAAAGTCCTCTAGATTAAGTTTCACTCCAATTCTACCGGCAATTGCCGTTAAATGAATAATAAGATTTGTAGAGCCGCCTACTGCAGCATTGGTTACAATCGAATTCTCAAAAGCCTTACGTGTTAATATTTTAGAAAGTTTTAAATCTTCCTTTACCATTTCTACAATTCGCCTACCTGACAATTGAGCAAATAATTTTTTTCTGGAATCTACAGCAGGTATTGAAGAAAATCCTGGCAATGTCAACCCTAAAGCTTCACACATCGTCGCCATAGTTGAAGCGGTGCCCATGGTATTACAATGTCCTATGCTTCGAGCAACGCAAACCTCAGCTTCTTTAATATCTTCTGCAGAATACCCGCCAATCTCTTGACGTTCTTTTATCATCCAATTCATAGAACCAGAACCTATTTTTTCTCCTCTAAAGCGACCTGTTAACATAGGTCCACCAGGCACAACAATGGTTGGTAAGTCTACACTACAAGCCCCCATTATTGTGGAAGGTGTGGTTTTGTCACACCCTGTTAACAATACAATACCGTCTAATGGATTAGCGCGAATGGATTCTTCTGTATCCATACTCGCTAAATTGCGAAATAACATGGTAGTGGGTTTCATAATAGTTTCACCCAAAGACATTACAGGAAACTCTAATGGAAACCCGCCCGCTTCTAAAATTCCTCTTTTCACAACTTCGGCAAAATCACGAAGATGACCATTGCATGGTGTTAACTCAGACCAGGTATTACAAATTCCTATTACTGGTTTCCCTTCAAAATAATCATCGGGATATCCTTGATTTCTTAACCAAGATCGGTGAACAAAACCCATTTTATCATTACCGCCAAACCACTCGCTACTTCGTAATTTCCTTTTCTTATCCATACTATTAATTAAGCAAAAAAAGATATGCCGGGATTAAGATAACGAAATTATTTGTATGAAATATTAGTGAATTGTTAGTATGGTTGCGGTTTTACCATTAAAATGAAATGGGTCACCAATAGCCTTACCGAAAATCAATTTTCCGATCGGGGTGGCAGCAGAAATGCAATATACAGAATGGGTCGAATTTTTATACTCTCCTGCAGATATTGCTATATAATATGTGAAGGAATCTGTAACAACTAAGTTTCCCAAACCAACCGATTGGGAGTTCCTGTCCTTTGGAACTTTAGAAAGAAGTTGTTGTGTTTTTTCTAGTTCTGAAAGTTGCTGACCCAGTTTTTCGCGCTCTAATTGAATCATAGCCCTGCCAGTTTCATGCTTATCACCAGCACTACTTTTTGTTTCTGAAGTTAGCGCAGTTTCAAGTTCTTTTATCTGTGACTGTATTCTTCCTAACCTCTCTGCAACAAATTGTTTACAATACTTGTAAGCCTCTTTTTTTAAGGTCTCGAATTCTTCAATTTTCTTCAACGTGGTACAAATCTGCTAATTTATAAATCAAGTAATTTACCATTTGATGGTCTGCATCGCCCGATTGTATCATTCTTAGGATAGCACTTTCGTTTTCAATTTTGAAATAATCTAAATCGCCAGAACGGTCCTCACTAAAAATATTCCAAGATTTTAGCCCACTCAACATCGCTTTATGCGCTTCATATTTTTTAGTGATTTGGTGCTCTTGCTTTTTACTTATTGATATAGACGATTCGTCGTCTTGCAATAATTTATAATCTGCAGAAATACGGGCATCTGCTTTCTCTGCTTCGGTAATTATTTTAAAATAGGCTTTTGATACTAGAGCTTGGTACCTGTCCTCAAAACCAATTTCTATTTTTGCATCATTGGCTAGCAAAACCTCGTTTTCGTTACTAGCGTATAATTCTTCTGTATTCTCCGCATTTTTAGCAAGTAAAGACTCTTGCCATGCTTGCGATTTTATCAATTCTTTCCACACTTTAGCATATTCCCGCTGATAGTGGGTTTGTGATGCACCGCATCCTACAAGGTTCATTGCCCCGAACACAACTAAAATTATACCTGTGGCAATCCTTTTTGTCAATTCTTTCATATAGTATTCAATGCTGTTACATAACATTTATTCGTCTACTGTTCTAGGTAAACCAATACAAAAATTTAAGTAACAGATAAGCTAAGGGGATGTACAATTTAAAAATAAAATCAAAAGAATAAGTTTCTTTCGGATAAGATTCTAAAAAACAGGTTAAAAGGAATACAAGCTATTTAAAAATTTGAGCCAATTGCTTGCCAATTGTTGTCCCAATAGCAATTCCCATACCACCCAAACGTACTCCGCATGCTGCGTTATTGCTCAGTTGTTTTACAATAGGTTTCTTTTGAGACCCCACACCCATTATACCGCTCCAGCTATAATCGATTTCAAATTCATTATTAGGCAAAATAACTGTTTTCAATAATTTTTTGAGTTTGTCTTCGACCAAATTGGTAGTCCCAAAATTGTAAGTCTCCTCTGTCTTAAAATCTAAATTTCTACCCCCTCCAAAAAGTATACGATTACCAACATTTCGAAAATAATAATAGCCTTCATCTAAATGAAATGTTCCTTTGATAGATAAATTAGGAATGGGCTTCGTAATAAGAACTTGTGCTCTTGCTGGGCTTACCTTTTCTGGAAGTAATTGTGAGGCAAAACCATTTGTAGCTATTAATAATTTTTTGGTCTGAAACTCGAATTCATTTGTGCAAATGGTAACCTTGTTGCCAAAATCTTCAAAAGAATCAACCTTAGTTGCGTTTAATATGGTAATTCCTTTTGTCAACGCTAACTGCAATAAGGTTTTCATCATATCTCCAGTATTAATTTGACCTTCGTAAACTTGGGAGATATATTCCTTTTTAATGCCCTTAAAATGAAATTTGTTCAGCGTGGTTTCAAAAGCATCTCCCTTAAATATAGGTCTCAATAAATCATTTATCTCAGTGATTTTCGTTTTGCAATGTCTATAAAGTTCCTTGTCCTTTTCTAAAAAAAGTTCGTGTCCTCCATGTTTTTCAAAACCAATTGATGAATCTCCTAATAAACTGCGCAGCGTCTGAATACCCTTCCACCTGTCACCAACTAAATTAATCACCTCTTGCTCTGAATGTGTTTTTAGGTCAGATAAAATTTCCGAAATACTACCAAAACAAGCAAAACCTGCATTTTTGGTACTAGCGCCTTGTGGCAAAGTCCCTTTTTCCAAAACCAAGATTCGTGCTTTCGGAAAGTTATTTTTTAAAGCTATAGCACAGTTTAGACCTACTATGCCGCTGCCTATTATTGTAAAATCAATATTGGAAAACCATGATTTGCGCTCCCAGTAGCTAAGGTTCATTGGTGAATTAATTTAATTATGAAAATCTAGATTAAAATTGCAATAAAAAACTCCAACATTGCTGTTGGAGTTTTTTATTAATCTTCTTTAGGTGGATTCATTTTCCAATCATTCATAAAAGCTGTTGTATAATTCCCCGCCAAATAATCTGGATGGTCCATTAACTGCCTATGAAACGGAATCGTAGTATTAACGCCTTCTATTACAAATTCGTCTAATGCACGCTTCATTTTATTAATTGCTTCTTCTCTAGTTTGAGCCGTAGTAATCAACTTGGCAATCATAGAATCATAATTCGGTGGTATACTATAACCACTATAAACATGGGTATCCATGCGTACGCCATGACCTCCAGGTATGTGTAAGGTGGTTATCTTACCTGGTGATGGTCTAAAGTTGTTATAAGGATCCTCTGCATTAATTCTACATTCTATAGAATGCAATTTTGGAAGGTAATTTTTACCTGAAATTGGCACCCCAGCAGCCACTAATATTTGCTCACGAATTAAATCGTAATCTATTACTTGCTCAGTAATAGGGTGCTCTACTTGAATACGGGTATTCATCTCCATGAAATAGAACTTACGATGTTTGTCAACCAAAAATTCTATAGTTCCTGCCCCTTCATACTTAATATACTCTGCAGCTTTAACAGCAGCTTCACCCATTGCTTCCCGTAATTTATCGGTCATAAATGGTGAAGGAGTTTCTTCTGTTAATTTTTGATGACGTCTTTGTATAGAACAATCTCTTTCAGAAAGATGACATGCTTTCCCATATTGATCGCCAACGATTTGAATTTCAATATGCCTTGGTTCTTCAATTAATTTTTCCATGTACATACCGCCATTTCCAAAAGCAGCAGTAGCTTCATTAACTGCGCTGTTAAAAAGTTCTTCCATTTTGTCTTCAGACATAACAGCACGCATACCTTTACCACCACCACCTGCAGTAGCTTTTATCATTACCGGATAGCCCATTTTCTTAGCTATCTTTTTCGCGTCAGCAACATCTTTTAAAAGACCTTCTGATCCGGGTACGCAAGGTACACCAGCCTCCTTCATGGTTTCTTTGGCCGTGGCCTTATCACCCATTTTGTCTATTTGATCACCAGAAGCTCCAATAAATTTTATCTCGTGCTCTGCACAGATACGTGAGAACTTCGAATTTTCTGATAAAAAACCATAACCTGGGTGAATGGCATCTGCATTTGTAATTTCTGCAGCAGCAATTATATTTGGTATCTTTAAATAGGATTCACTACTTGCAGCTGGACCAATACAAACAGCTTCATCTGCAAAACGCACATGTAAGCTTTCCTCATCTGCCTTACTGTAAACAGCAACGGTTTTAATACCCATTTCTTTACAGGTACGAATAACCCGCAAAGCGATTTCTCCCCTATTTGCAATCAGTATTTTTTTAAACATCTTTTAAATTTTAAGTTCTAGTTTCGACATGATTCTTAAATACCATTCCAACAACAGTATCTAACAATTATTACTCAAAATTTAGTTAAGAAGGATCTACCAAAAATAATGGTTGATCAAACTCTACTGGCGAAGAATCATCTACCAAAATTTTAACGATTGTTCCTGAAACTTCAGATTCAATATCATTGAACAATTTCATTGCTTCAATAACACAAAGTACATCACCATTACCAATAGTATCGCCAACTTCTACAAAAACTGGTTTGTCTGGAGAAGGCTTTCTATAGAAAGTACCTATAATAGGTGACTTAATCGTAATATATTTATCGTCTTCTGACTTCTTCCTTTCGGCTTCAGTAGCGCTATTTATTTCTGCCCGTTGCTGTTCTGTATGTGCTGGTGCTGCTGCGGGCATCACTTGATGAGGCATTGGCATAGTATGCACATAGGTAGGTTCGGAATAAGTATTCCCAAGGCTTCCAGTACGGATTGTGATTTTAATATCGTCCGTCTCCAATTTTACCTCGCTTGCACCAGATTTGGCTACAAACTTGATAAGGCTTTGAATCTCTTTAATATCCATATTTATATAAGTTATGTTGGTAGTTGTTCGTTAATTATATGCCCATTTTAAATAAATGGAACCCCAAGTAAATCCACCACCAAAGGCAGCGAAAACCAGGTTATCCCCTTTTTTTAGCTGTTTTTCGTAATCAAATAATAATAGCGGTAATGTTGCAGACGTAGTGTTGCCATAACGTTGAATATTCATCATTACTTTTGAATCATCTATTCCCATTCTTTTTGCTGTAGCATCAATAATACGTTTGTTTGCTTGATGCGGTACTAACCAATTAACATCATTCTCAGTTAATTCATTTCTCGTCATAATTTTGGCTGCAACATCTGCCATGTTCGATACTGCAAATTTAAAAACGGCTTTCCCTTCTTGAAAAATAAAATGCTTTCTGTTCTGTACACTTTCTATAGTGGCAGGCATTATAGAGCCTCCACCTTCCATGCCCAAAAATTTTCTTCCGCTACCATCTGCTCGTAAATATTCGTCCTGTAAACCTAAGCCTTCTGTATTTGGTTCAAAAAGAACTGCACCGGCACCATCACCAAAAATGATACAGGTGGTACGATCAGTATAATCTATAATTGAGGACATTTTATCTGCACCAATCAATAAAACCTTTTTATAACGACCAGTTTCTATATGGCCCGCTGCGGCCGACATGCCAAATAAGAAACTTGAACAAGCTGCCAATAAATCATAGGCAAATGCATTAACCGCTCCAATTTCAGAAGCAACGAAAGCTGCCGTTGAAGCTACCATACTATCTGGAGTTGCGGTAGCAACAATTATTAAATCTATATCTGCTGCCACAAGACCTTTTTTTTCCATAAGATCTTTAGCTGCTTTAATCGCTAAATATGATGTTCCTTCCCCTTCTTCTTTCTTTAATACCCTTCTTTCCTTTATACCGGTTCTTGTGGTAATCCATTCGTCATTGGTATCAACCAAATCCTCAAGCATTTTATTCGTCATTACAAATTGGGGAACATAGCCTCCTACCGCGGTTATAGCTGCTGTAATTTTGGTCATACTTTGTTTGCTTTCTTGTAAAAAAACTTAAAAAACGAGTCAAAAGTCATGAAAATTAATGATTTTCAGTGACTTTTCTCTTAAAGTTATCCGGTTTTTAAAAATTTACCTTTGTTGTACAAATAGTGTTTACCTCTTAAAACATCTATAAGACAAAGAGATAATATACAAAATGGAGTAAAAAAAACTCCCTACTTCTAATGAAGTGGGAGCTTTGTATAATATAAAAAAGTCTTAAGCTTCTGCTTCTTCAGTTTTATCAACTAAAACTTGACCTCTGTAGTGTAATTTACCTTCGTGCCAGTGCGCTCTATGGTACAAGTGCATTTCTCCTGTTGAGGAATCCTTGGCCAATGTAGGTGCTACTGCCTTATAATGTGTTCTTCTCTTGTCTCTCCTTGTTTTGGAAATTTTTCTTTTAGGATGTGCCATTTAAACCTTATTTATCCGTTAATAGTTTCTTTAATTCATCCCAACGGGGATCGTTTTCTTCTTTGTTTGATCTTTTCTCTTTTGGTTGAAGCTCCTTTAACCTGTCTAACACTTCAGATTTTAAAGTGCCATCTTCAATACCAGGATGAATTCTTTTTTGCGGAACAGCCAATACAAGCATTTCGTACACATACTGTGCAATGTTCAACTCATGTTCACGGTGAGGAAGAATAAGGATTTCAATATCCTCATCATTATACTCTTCGCCAAATTTAACAACCAAATGCAAATCTGCATTAACTGGCTGGTCAAAAGGCTCACTCGTAATGTCGCAATTGACATTCACCGTGCCCGAAGCTTCCATATCAACCTCTAACATCGTACTGGTTTTATGTAGTACAACATCTAAATTGATGTTCGCAGCATTGAACTCATCGTATCCAAAAGAATCAAAGAACGTATTATCAATCTGGTAATTAAAGTTGTGTTTTCCTTGCTTCAATCCTGAGAAAGGAATATTAAACTCCTTTTGCTTCATCACGTACACACTTAATTTAACAATACCGACCCATAAAAGGCGGGTGCAAAGATACTATTTTTTTAATAAAAGACAATAGTTATCAACTATTTATCTTTATAACTTTTTTGGCTTCGAAAATACTAGCGTTCTCTTTTTAAACGCTGCTTTTTTAATATATCTTTAGTAAGCTCTTGATACTCGGTTCTGTTCTTAAAAATTTTTAAAGCCATAAATACGGCCTCTTTAAACGAACTTTCGTCAGCCACACCTTTTCCGGCAATTTCATATGCTGTACCGTGATCTGGTGATGTTCTTACTTTATCAAGACCCGCTGTAAAATTAACACCTTGACCAAAAGAAATTGTTTTAAAAGGGATTAATCCTTGATCATGATATGCCGCCAAAATAGCGTCGAATTTTTTGTATCCGTCAGAACCAAAAAAACTATCCGCAGAATATGGTCCGTAAACCAAATGACCCATTTCGGACATTTCACGAATTACCGGCTTCAATATTTCATCATCTTCTTTGCCAATTACACCATTATCTCCACTATGTGGATTTAACCCGAGTAAAGCAATTTTAGGCTTTCGGATTCCAAAATCCATCATAAGCGATTTTTCGATGATATTGATTTTATCACGAATTAATCTTGGTATTATTGCAGCAGAAACATCCTTTACAGCAACATGATCGGTTAGCAAGCCGATTTTTAAGGTATCGGTCACCATGAACATTAAACTTTCACCATGAAGCTCTTGTGCTAAATAATCTGTATGGCCAGGGAATTTAAATTCTTCCGATTGAATATTGTTCTTATTGATAGGTGCTGTTACCAAAACATCAATGTCTCCTTTCTTAAGAGCACCAACCGCTGCTTTTAAAGATTTGATAGCATATGTACCACCTTCTTCTGTTGATTGCCCAAATTCGATTTTAGGAATCTCTTTCCAAACATTTACGATATTAATTTTATTGTCAATTGCCTTTGAAGCATTTGGAACTCCATTAAATACGATATTAAGTCCCAATTCTTTCATTTGATAAGAAACGGTTTTATTAGAAGCAAAGATTATAGGTGTACAAAAATCCAACATTCTACTATCTTCAAATGTTTTCAACGCCACCTCACAGCCTATTCCATTTAAGTCTCCTATAGAAATACCTAATCTTATTTTACTATTTTCCTCCATGATAATCTGTACCTTTGTACTCAATTTTGAATACCAAAATTACTTAAATTAAACGACACATGTTCACTGGAATTATTGAAACATTAGGTAGGGTAAGCTCTCTTCAGGCAAAAGGTGGCAACTTGGATATTACTATAGAATCTAACCTAACTTCAGAACTTAAAATAGATCAGAGCGTAGCTCATAATGGCGTTTGTTTGACCGTTGTAAGCATCAACGATACTACATATACCGTGACTGCAATTGCAGAAACCTTAAATAAAACCAATCTAAATAGTCTAAAAACTAACGATGCTGTCAATTTAGAGCGGGCAATGATACTGGGCTCTAGGTTAGATGGCCATATCGTACAAGGACATGTAGATCAAACCGGAGAATGTACTAATATACGTGAAGATAGTGGTAGTTGGATATTTTCTTTTACCTATGATTCGGCAACTGGCAACCCTACTATCGAAAAAGGCTCTATTACTATAGATGGCACCAGTTTAACGGTTATCAATTCTGGCAAAAATACGTTCGAAGTAGCTATTATACCTTATACTTATGAGCACACTCGTTTCAATACCTATAAAGTTGGCTCCATTGTCAATTTAGAGTTTGATGTTATTGGTAAATATGTAGCAAAGTTAATGGGCAATAGTTAATGAATTACATATACTACCTAACGAACTACACCTTAATAAATATTTTTCTCTGATAAAGAAAATAGCCAACAAAACTATAAAACAACACCACGCTTAGACCATATAATAGAGATGATGCCTCAAGCGCTAGAAAATTATGGACATATACTTTTTGAAATAGCCACCCGTGCAAAGAGGTATCTCCTATTTCTATCTGTCCCATAATTTTACTTATAAAACTAGATAAGAAGTAAATTACAATGGCGTTTGCGCCAGCATATCGAAATACAGAACCAAATTCTATTTTCCTTACATCGGTTAAATAATAAATGAGGGCGAGAATGAGATTTGCCCAACCAGCGGTAACCAGCACAAAACTGCTTGTCCAAAGTGCTTTATTAATTGGAAATACTAAATCCCAAATATGGCCGATGATTAAAAAACTACCACCAAGGCCCATCAATATTGTTGCTTTCTTAGCTTGTTTAGAAGTGAGTATTAAACCCGTAAAAACACCCAGCAAAGAACTAGCAATTGAAGGAATGGTACTCAACAAGCCTTCTGGATCATAGTCAGCCTTATAATTATGTGTGCCGAAAACTTGTACATCAAGCCAATTCGCCAAATTATTTGGCGCTCTATCTAAAGTTGAAGCAATTCCTTCTACGGAAACTAAGGTCATTAAAAGCCAATAACCAATTAATAAGATAACTGTTACCCCTATTAATTTTTTCCAATCGAGATTGATAAATAAAATAGCAGCAAAGAAAAACACTACTCCTATTCGTTGTAACACACCAGGGAAACGAATGTCTTGAAAATTCTTAAAAAACGGGAAATGTATTAAAAAAGCTCCAAGAAAAATACCTAAAGCAATTAATTTCAAGGTCCTAACTCCTATTTTCTTGTATACTTCAGCATTAACTTTTCTGCCCTTATAAGAAAAAGCTATTGAGGTACCTACAATAAACAAAAAGAAGGGAAAAACTAAATCGGTTGGCGTATACCCATGCCAATCAGCATGTAGAAAAGGGCCATAAACATTTGACCATGTTCCTGGTGTATTCACTAAAACCATTAGTAAAATAGTTGCTCCTCTAAAAATGTCAACTGATAATATTCTTTCCTTTACCATTCTAACTTTATAAGAGATTACCTTTTAATCGATTCCAAGCTTTTATCAACAGTACTCCAGAAATTATAGAAATTACTGTTAAAACTATAGCCTGAGTAGTTCGTCCATAAATCCAATAGCCCGTTGCAAACATGATAGAATAAATCAGAACAACCCCTAATAACATTGCTGTTATACCTGCAGGTACACTCCATTTTTCCTTTATCCTAACTATCTCCACAGAATCATCATCAGCATCCATAACCACTTTTGCCCAACCAGGACCTCCTGGTTGTATTTTTTTATAAAAACCTCTTAGAGTCTCCTTTGATTCCGGTTGGGTCATAAAGGTGGCTAACAACCAGATAAGAGTAGTGATCACAACTATAAATATATACTCAGACCAATCTGGTAATATACCGGTATCCGTAGCAAAAAGGAAAGCGCCAATTGGCGTCAATTTTAAAATGATTGAAATAATACCCGATGCGAACATTGCTGTTATTTCACTCCAAGCGTTTATTCGCCACCAGAACCATCTGAGAATAAAAATAAGTCCGGTACCCGCACCAAATGCCAATAAGACATCAAACAATTGTAATGCATTTTGCAGTAACAATGCCAGTGCCGCACTAAATATCATTAATACTACAGTAGAGATTCTACCTACTGCTACCAACCTTTTCTCTGATGCATTCGGATTTATCTGTTGTTTGTAAAAATCATACACGATGTAAGAAGAACCCCAGTTCAACTGCGTGCTAATTGTACTCATATAAGCAGCTACCAATGATGCTAATACAACACCAAGTAGTCCACTTGGTAATTTTGTCAACATCGCCGAATACGCCAAATCATGCCCTAATTTATCTGAAGTCACATTCGGAAAAGCTTCTTGAATACTAGCCAAATCTGGGTAAACCACTATTGATGCCAAGGCTACCAAAATCCAAGGCCAAGGTCTTAAGGCGTAGTGCATAATATTGAAAAAAAATGTTGCACCAATAGCGTGGTTCTCATCCTTGGCGGCTAACATACGTTGTGCAATATAACCACCACCACCTGGTTCTGCCCCAGGATACCATGAGCTCCACCATTGCACTGCAAGCGGTATAATAAATAAAGTAATCAATGCTTTTTTATTACTGAAATCTGGAAGTATATTTAATTTCGAAGCTACATTCTCATTTGCCATTATCGCCTTTATACCACCAACTTCCGGAATGTTAACTAAGTAGTAGGCCGCACCTATTGCACCTGCCATTGCCACAAAGAACAAAAGGAAATCGGTATATACCACTCCTTTAAATCCCCCCAAAGCACTGAAGGTTACCGTTATTAGCCCTGCACTAACCACGGTCTGCCAAGGCTCTAAACCTAACATGATACTGCCAATCTTAATTGCTGCCAAAGTTACAGCAGACATAGTAATCACATTAAAAATCACTCCTAGATAAACAGCTCTGAATTTTCTTAAAAAGCTCGCCGGTTTACCTCCATAGCGCATTTCATAAAATTCAAGATCTGTATTTACATTCGATTTGCGCCAAAGTTTAGCGTAAACGAAAACCGTTAACATACCTGTAATTAAAAAACACCACCATACCCAGTTTCCTGAAACACCGTTTGTACGAACAATATCTGTTACCAAATTAGGTGTGTCTGTTGAAAACGTGGTTGCGACCATTGAAAGCCCTAAAAGCCACCAAGGCATCGTACGGCCAGACAGAAAAAATTCTGTAGAATCTTTACCTGATTTTTTTGAAACATATATGCCGATGCCTAATACAAGGGAAAAGAACACTATGATAAAAGTATAGTCTAAAGTACTGAGTTCCATAAATTGGTTTTAGGTTGATTGTTAAAGATATGTTATTTTCGGATATTATTAAATCTAATACGCTAAACGTACAAAGTGCTACTATCAATGACTTCTGAAATTACCCCAACCGCATGGACTCTTGCTTATGGGGCGGCGTTTATTATCGGATTATCAAAAGCTGGCTTAAAAGGTGTCGCCGTAATGAACGTAACACTAATGGCCCTAGCATTTGGCGCAAAAGAATCGACCGGTATGGTAGTCCCCTTGCTTATTTTGGCCGATATTTTTGCTGTAATATATTACAATAGACATACACAATGGAAGTACGTTTTTAAAGTACTACCTTGGATGATTCTAGGGGTATTGATCGGGGTGGTAATCGGAAAAGATTTACCCGAAAAATTCTTTAAAATAGGTATGTCCATTATTATCATCACAACTGTTTTTATGATGTATTGGTGGGATCGTAAAAAATCGAAAACAGTACCTACCCATTGGGCATTTGCAAGTTCTATCGGAACTATTGCAGGCATAACCACAATGGTTGGTAATTTGGCAGGAGCTTTTTCGAATATTTATTTTTTGGCCATTCGCTTACCAAAAAATCATTTTATCGGTACTGCAGCTTGGCTGTTTCTAATTATAAATATCATTAAACTACCATTTCATTTTTTTGTTTGGGAGACGATTTCCTTTGAATCATTATCATTAAACCTAATACTTCTTCCAGGAATTTTACTTGGCTTTTTTGTAGGGGTTAGATTTATAAAATTAATTAAAGAAGCTTTTTTCAGAAAGATGATTCTAGTATTAACTGCTGTTGGAGCTATCCTTATAATGTTCAGTTAAAACCTAGGTGTCTAAAAACATACACTAATTCACCTCACCATTTTACGCATTAAATAATGTATGCCAAATTTCTTAACTGCAAACCAATAAATATTAAGGATACAAATTGCCTAAAAGGCTTAAAAATAAATTGGGACAAATTAATCAAGCACAACCTTAAATTATCAATTTGTTTCATGAAAGATATTCAATCTAAAAACCCATACAACGGCAATATAACAGAAACGTATTTTAAAGATAAGGAAAGTACAATTACAGCCAAATTGGATAAAGCATTAGCTATATAAGTTTCTTTGGCAAAGATGTAATTTACTGGTTAAAGTAGCCGATTTACTTTTAGACCGAAAAGAGGAATATGCTAAGCTAATAACAAAATAAATGGTAAACCCATTTCACAAAATATTACAGAAATTAAAACATACGCATTGGCATGCTTGTCAAAATCTTTGTCCGCATAAAATGGAAATGGCACTTTCAAGCGGATTAATCGGGGAAAAGAATATGGAAGCAAAAGTTGCCTACCCATTAGACAAAAACACCTTCTCTTTGAAAACAGGTGAAAATTTGAATGGAAGTTTAGATACGATTGCAACGTATCCTGTAAAAATAGAAGATGGTTTTGTGTATGTTGGCTTTTCTGAATAGATTTGAGTAAACCTTTCGCTAATGGCTACAACAGATGAATTATTACTAGCCTTTCAGCTTTTTGATGCAGCCAATAAGCAAGATCCCAATACCGAAATTTTTGATGGTACAACATACCCTAAAGAAATGCTGTATGGTATCCGAATGACAGAGCGTTTAAATGAGTTTGCCCCAAATGCATCAGAAGCATTGATACTAACCGCTCGTTGTCAACATATTTGTAGATGGGAGATTACAAGAGAATCATATACAATGAATCGTGAAGGATATTTAAAATGGCGCCATGATTTGAAAAAATTTCATGCTAGAAAAGCCTCGTCAATTTTACAAGAAGTTGGATACAATCAAGATACTATTGACAAAGTTTGTTTTCTCTTAGAGAAGAAACAACTTAAAAAAAATGATCAAACACAGACTTTAGAAGATGTTATTTGCCTGGTTTTTTTAGAGTACTATTTTGAGCCTTTTGCACTAAAACACCCTGTAGATAAAACCATTGAAATTCTTAAAAAAACGTGGCGAAAAATGTCAGCAAAGGGTCAGGAGGCAGCTCTTAAGCTGCCATTGTCAAAATATGTGTCTGAATTAATTTTTAAAGCTTTAAGTCAATAGAATACCTCATGGAACGGAACGAGCTATACCCAGTTTTTTTAAAAGTATCTAACCTTCAGATTTTAATCGTTGGAGGTGGCAATGTTGCCCTAGAGAAATTGACTTTTTTGTTAAAATCGAGCCCCAATGCGCAGGTTGAAATGGTTTCACCAATGTTTAGAGAAGAGACTATTGAATTGGCAAATAAATTCAACATAAAAATGAATGTTGCCCCCTATGATGCCTCTTTTTTAAAAGGCAAACATATGGCTATTGCTACCACCGACATCGTTCCTGTAAACGAACGAGTATATCACGATTGCAGAGCCCAGCAAATTCTTGTCAACGTAGCCGACAATCCGCCATTTTGTGATTTTTATATGGGTGGTATTGTAACAAAAGGCAACGTAAAAGTGGCTATTTCCACAAACGGCCAATCACCAACTACCGCTAAGCGTCTACGTCAATTTTTTGAAGATGTTATCCCCGAAAACATTGACGACCTTGTAAAAAACCTTAACGAATATCGAAAGACCATAAAAGGAGATTTTGAGGAAAAAGTAGAAACCCTTAATGAGTTTACCAAGGGATTGGTGAACAAGAAAAAAGAGTGATTTGCTAATCTGATTTAGGACACATTAAGGCTTAAGAATTTCTTTAGAATAGCAACTTAGATTTATACTATGAAAATTCTAATAGTAGAAGACGAGAAGGCCCTGCTACAATCTATCGCCAGTTATTTGGAGAAAGATGGAAATGTATGTGAAACTGCATTTAGCTATGAAGAGGCTTTATACAAAATAGACCTGTATGAGTATGATCTATTAGTTTTGGACATAAACTTAATCACCGGTAGTGGTTTAGACATTCTTAAACTTTTAAAAAATGACAAAAAAGAGACCGCCACTATCATAATTTCTGCAAACAACTCTTTAGATGATAAGCTAAAAGGGCTTGACTTGGGTGCCGATGATTATTTGACGAAACCTTTTCATCTTGCAGAATTAAATTCTCGTATAAAAGCTGTTCTACGTAGGGGTAAATTTGGAGGATCAGAGCGGCTGGAGTTTAACGAAATTTCAATTGATACTAGGTCTAAAACTGCCTATATTGCAAATAATGCCATGGCCCTTACACGTAAAGAGTATGATTTACTTTTATTTTTTATCACCAATAAGGGTAGAGTGCTTTCTAAAGAAATTATTGCAGAACATTTATGGGGCGACCACAGTGATATGGTCGATAATTATGATTTCATCTATGTCCACATCAATAATCTCCGTAAAAAATTGACAGATGCGGGTGCAAAATATATAAAAACTGCCTACGGTAGTGGGTACAAGTTTTTAGAAGAGTAAACTATGAGTTTCCCAAACAAAAAAATTCCATTATTACGAAAGAAATCTATTCGGTTTTTATGGATAAGTCTTGTCCTTGCAATTGTAAGCACCATTTGTATGTTTTTCTATGTAAAACAGCTTCTTACCAATGAGGTGGAAGAAGAACTACGTTCTACGGAAGCACGCGTAGAAAACTCAATTACAGAAAATCATGAACTTTACCAAATACCTCCGGTTATAGAAATTTTACCTGTATCTCGTATAGGTGAGGAAAAATTGAAGGACACCTTAATATTTGATCCTTCGCAAAATGAGCTCGAAGCCTTTAGGGAACTAACAACGTTCACTTCTATTGAAGGTAAAGCATACCGTATTACCGTAAGGGCATTGATCGTAGAATCAGAAGATATCCTAATAGCCGTTATCCTATCCTACCTTATAATCATCTTTTTCATTTTTGTTTTTTTGTTTTACCTCAATAAAGCAAGTAATAAAAATTTATGGCTACCGTTTTTTAATACATTAAACCAAATGAAACTTTTTTCGGTCTCGTCTGAAAACCCCATCACCTTAAATGAAAGTGACATAATAGAATTTTCTGAGCTTAACACTCATATAAAGGCCTTAACTGATAAAGTCCGTTCAGACTACAAGAACCTGAAACAATTTACAGAAAATGTTTCCCATGAACTTCAAACCCCTTTGGCGATAATTCAAGCTAAAATTGATACCATTATAAATGGTGATTGGCTTAATAATTTACAGTTTGAGCAATTATCATCGATTCAAAACGATATTCAGCGCCTAAAACAATTAAACAAAAAACTAGGCCTTATTTCCAAAATAGAAAATGACCAATTCACCAACATATGTCTGTGCAATCTAAACCAGATTCTAAAAGATAGAATAGAAAATTTATCTGAGCTATACACTACAGAAATATTATTTGAAAATATTGATGATATTATTCTTAAAATGGATGGCCATCTTGCAGAGGTTCTTTGCGACAACTTACTATCTAACGCCTTAAAATATAGTTTGCCCAATGCACCAATAGTGGTGGTCCTAGAAAAAGAATCACTCATTGTAAAAAACCAAGGCAAACGTGCCCTATTAAAACCGAACCAATTGTTTCAACGATTCTATAAAGAATCAGATGAAGTAAAGTCTACCGGATTAGGGTTGGCCATTGTAAAAAAGATATGTGATTTATATGGCTTTCAACCTTCCTATAGGTATACCAATAACGAACATCATTTTACCATTTCCTTACCAAAACAATAGTGTTCTTAAAACTATCTTTAGATTCTTAACCTATAATTGCTCTCAAAAGTTAATTTTATGCACAAGATTTTAATCGTTATACTGTTTTTTTCCTCCCTTACCAACGCATTTTCTCAAAGTTCAGTAAATGTTACCGGCCAATTACGTGATGCAAATACCCTAGAAAATTTAGCTTTCGCTAATGTTACGGTCCAAAACTCTACCGATAATTCTATGGTAACAGGTGCGATAACAGATGACAATGGACGTTTTGAGATTTTAGGCCTGTCCACAGGAAAATACACCTTACTATTTTCATTTATAGGATATGAAACGGTAGAAAAACCGCTTATCGCTGGCGGATTAAACAGTGTCTTCGACCTAGGGCAAATAGCATTACAGCCAAGTGCAGAACAATTGAATGAAGTACAGGTGGTTGGGCAAGAAGCTACTACCAATAGCGACCTCAATAAAAAATCATTTAATCTCGATTATAATATTGCCCAAGCAGGTGGTTCTGTACTAGATGCCATGAAAACTATGCCTGGGGTTACGTTTGACCAAGATGGAAAAGTAGTTTTACGTGGTAGTGATAAAGTGGTGGTACTCATTGATGGCAAACAAAGTAGCTTAACCGGTTTTGGTAATCAAAAAGGTTTGGCTAACATCCCAGCGTCCAACATTGAGAAGATTGAAATCATCAACAATCCATCGGCAAAATATGATGCTAACGGTTTTGCCGGAATCGTCAATATTATCTACAAAAAAGAAACTCAAAAAGGTTTAAATGGTGATGTAGGCCTTTCTTTCGGACTTGGTGCACTGGGCAAAAGAAGACCAGACACCCCTACTGATTTAGGTAGTTTTTCAGTTAATCCCAAACTAATTCCTAGTCTAAATCTTAATTATAGAAAAGGGAAACTCAATTACTTTCTACAGTCAGAATTTATAGTTCAAGAAGCTTTACCCAACAATGAATTTACGACTAGAAATTATGATGATGGTCGCAATATTATTTCTCAAGTACCAGAGAACAGAAAGCAATTTCGTTCTATCATCAATGGCGGAATTGACTATAACTTAGATGACAATAATAGCTTTACGTTCTCTGGTTTATATGACCGAGAACGGCATATAGATACTTCTCAAGTTGCTTTTATAGATTTGAATACCAATACTAGAAATCGATTTTATAATTGGCAAGAAGAAGAGGTTACCCGTTACATTAATGCCGCAGTTAATTATCGACATTCATTTGAACAACCCGGTCATACCTTAAGTGCCAATGCTCAATATACCCAAGGCCTAGAAGATGAAACCTATTCATTAAACGATAGTTCGGCCGTTCGTGTGGGGAGAGACAAAACCAATATAAAAGCCATAGAAAATACCACTAGTTTATCTTCAGATTATGTAAAACCGCTGAGTAATGGTAGACTAGAACTTGGCGCGAAACTTCGCATTCGAAGACTACCTGTAGATTATACGATTACCCCAGGTAATGAATCTATTATTTATCCTGGACTTGGCTCTTTTTCCGATTGGGGAGAAAATTTATATGCGGGTTATGTCAATTACCTTCTAGAGAAAGAATTCTATGATATTGAAGCGGGATTAAGAGCCGAACAGACTGATGTTTTTTATGACTTAGACCCAGCGAACACATACTACCCAAACAATGATAAGTACGACTATTTCGAGCTTTTCCCTAGTGCTCGTTTTACCTATAAACTAAACGAGCATAATAAAATATCAGCATTTTACAATCGACGTATCGATAGACCAGGTGAACCAGAATTACGTGTGTTTCCTAAATATGATGATCCAGAATTACTGAAAGTTGGTAACCCTTATTTACGCCCTCAATTTACAGATGCCTTTGAAGTGGCACACAAATATTCATGGAATTCTGGCTCGTTATTTTCAGCTGTGTACCACCGAATTATACAAGATCAATACATGCGTATTTTTAGTATCGATGATTCGAACCCTAATTACGATATCGTAAACAAAATCTATCAAAACACAGGCAGAGCTACAAATACGGGATTGGAGTTGTTGGCTAGTCAAGACCTTACCCAAAATTGGAGCCTTTCAAGTACGGTAAACTGGTACTCAAATGCTATTGATGAATATGAAGGCACCGTGCTTTTCCCTTTTGTTCGGCCTTTTACTATTGAGGCTTCTACCGCAAATGCATGGAATGCCAAACTTACTTCAGAACTAAGTTTACCCAATGAATTTACTTTTCAATTGACCGGTGTTTATTATTCGGATAAAAACATTCCTCAAGGGAAAGAATTGGCGCGTTCTTCTGTAGATCTTGGTGTCAAGAAAAACCTATGGAACAAAAAAGCAGAGCTCACCTTTTCTGCTACCGATATATTCAACCGTTTTGGTATAAGGCAAGAAGTTCGAAACGAAGGATTCACCGCGACCTATCATAATTATTTTGAGACCTTGTTGTTTAGATTAGGCTTTAAATATAAAATTTAATGAAAACCACATGAAGTCCCTAAACAAAGTTGCCCAGATTACTTTATTGTTTTGGTTAATGAAAATCGTTGCCACTACGTTGGGTGAAACCTTAGGAGATTTCATTGCGCAAACTTTAGATTTAGGATACACGGTGGGTTTACTTATCACCTTTGCTTTTTTCGGTATTGTTTTAGTAATTCAATTGACCCGAAAAAAATACGTGCCAATTTGGTTTTGGCTTGTTATTATAGCCACTACAACCTTGGGCACCGAAATATCTGACTTTATTGACCGTAGCCTTCATCTTGGGTATACCTGGGGTAGTATTGTTTTATTTATCGGGCTTATAATATCCCTTTATCTGTGGTACAAAAAATACAATAACCTAGAAGTTTACCCCATAGCCGAAAGAAGTAAAGAAACGTATTATTGGATTGCTATATTATTCTCAAATAGTTTGGGGACCGCATTTGGAGATTATCTAAGTGATGTGATTGGATTTAGTTACCTACTTGGGGCCATGGTTACCGCAGGTATTATTGTTCTAGTCGTCTTATTACATTACTTTACCAAAATTAATCAGATTGTACTTTTCTGGATTGCCTTTATTTTCACAAGACCTTTCGGGGCAACCTTTGGCGATTTCTTAACCAAACCACTAGAAAAAGGAGGTCTCGATTTAGGAACGCTTCCTGCTTCCCTAATTTCCATAGTGCTTATGGCCGTTTTAATTTTCCTATCACATAAAAGACTTCGTGCCATTGAGGTCTCATAACTCCACTAAAATTTAGGAGGCAGTAAATTGAATTGAAGCTTTAGTAATTCAATACCTTATAACAATCTCGCCATGAAATAAAAATGAATTATTTCTCTACTTGTAGGCGTCTAAATTTTACCTATACTGGCATTTTCTTCGATAGAAAATAATTGTACTAAAAGACAAAAGATTCCCTTAAGAATTACTTAAAACCATCTTTAGATTTAGGTATTAGTTTTGACTAATAATCTTTAAATCAGTTTGAAAATCATGAGTAAAATAAAATTATTAGGAACCCTAGTTCTTACCCTAATTATTGGGTCGGGCATTTATGCTTTTGGATTCAATAGTGAGGTACCACAAAAGGTGAAAGCTGCCTTTACCATGAAATTCCCTACCGTAAAAAAAGTAAAGTGGGATAAGGAATCGGATACCGAATGGGAAGCTGAATTCAAAATTAAAGGAGTTGAATATTCTGCAAACTTTTTAGAAGATGGCACATGGCAAGAAACCGAGCACGAAATCAAGAAAAGTGATATTCCTGAAAACATAAAAAATATATTGAATTCTGATTTTAAAGGGTATAAAATCGAAGAATCAGAATTTTCAGAAGCTATAACTGGTTCGGTGTATGAATTTGAACTAGAGAAAGGTGAAGAAGAATTAGAAGTAGTATTTGACTTCAATGGAAAATTGGTCAAAAAAGAACTAATAAAAGAAGACGATATTGATTGATGGTTTTTAATGATTGGTGAATTGAGTGTTTATTTGAAAGTGTTCGGAATTTAAATTCCGAACACTTTTTCTACAAATTACCGATACTTTAAAATTAGATAACGAACATCCCCTTTTTAGAACCTTTTTGCCTTGAATTGTATTCATACTATATAACTACAAAATAGCCTTATCCTCCACAATAAAACTTATCAAAAATCTTAAATCATATGAAATTTATTTACTTATTAATTTTTCTCTTTCTTTTAAACGTTAGCTTTTCTCAACAAAAAGATACTGCAAGGGAAATTAGAATGGAGACCCAAATTCAAAACATAGGAGATTATGCACAATACGCCCCAACGGCATTTTCTTTGATTACCATACTTGCTAAAAAAGACAAAGTAGGTTTCTGGCAATTAAGCAAATCTGTGGGCACAAACTTAACAGCAACATGGATTCTTAAATATGCTATAAATAAACCAAGACCAGAAGGTAGAACAGACGGTCATGCTTTTCCTTCGGGCCATACTTCTTTTGCTTTTCAAGGAGCTTCATTTTTACAAAAACGTTACGGGTGGAAATATGGTGTGCCGGCTTATTTGGTTGCTGGCTTTGTTGGCTATAGCCGACTAGAAGGTGTAAATGACAGACATGATGGTTGGGATATTCTTGCTGGAGCGGCAGTAGGGATTGGGAGCACCTATTTATTTACAACCCCTTATTTAGAAGAACATTTAGAGCTTAGTTTTGATAGTGGTAATGGTGCTTATGCCATGGGTGTAGTTTACAAGTTTTAGATACAAACGATGGGTTAGGTAGCAGTATTTATTGTAATTTCAATAGCGTAATTATGCTAAAAAACGTGATATGAATACATTTATCAGTAGTATCTCTCAGCAAGAATTTCCAAAGAGCGAGCAAGTTTTTGGTAATACAATAAGAAAATCAATTTTTGATGTAATTCTAAATGACTACCCTAGTTTCAATAAAAAAAGTTCTATTTCAATTGCCGAACTAAACCTATACCGCCAAAAGTATCTTTCTAGCTATTTGGTTAAAGAGGTAGGTGAACTTTCTCATTTAGAGGAAGATGTTTTAAAAACATTGAATGATCATGAAATCATCTCTGAAAATGTAAAAGACACCTCGAATGATTTTAATTTCGGTCAACAACTCGCAGATAAGGTGGCAACATTCGGCGGTAGCTGGAAATTCATCCTACTTTTTGCCTTTATAATTTTTTTCTGGATTTCAGCGAATATCATTTTATTGGCGAATAAAGGTTTTGATCCTTACCCGTTCATTTTATTAAATCTAATTCTTTCTTGCTTAGCGGCTTTACAGGCACCTGTAATAATGATGAGTCAGAATAGGCAAGAAGAAAAGGATCGTGAACGTGCAAAACAAGACTATATGGTCAATTTAAAGGCCGAGCTTGAAATTCGTACCCTTCATGAAAAAATAGATCATTTAATAATTCACCAACAACAAGAATTATTAAATATTCAGCAAATACAGGTAGAAATGTTAGAGGATATTATGAAGCAAATTCATCCCAAAAAGTAATTATAATCAACCTTATTGTAACAAATTTGAGATTACTTACATAAATCAGGCGTCTAACTTCAATTTTCATAGTAACTTAAAACATCCCAGACAGAAAGCAATATATTGAAAGATTATTCCTTTAGTGTAAAACTTTAACTTCTCTTAAGAATCTAACTATACATTTAGGGTCAAATTACCCTAAATACATTTTATATGTGGACTCTTCTGTTTCCAAAACGTTTTTCACTACTTAAAGCCTTTGTATTTCTTTTTATTTGTATTTCATTTTTAGTACGGCTTACCTTTTTCATTTGGGATTTTTCAGAGGTAGATGCCCATATAGGCACTATGGTTGGAACGTTCATTACTGGGCTATTTTATGATATAGGAACGCTCTCCCTATTCTTAATGCCCTTCTTGGTTTATCTATTAATTTTCCCCAAGAAATGGTATGGTTCTTTGGTCGATAAAATTAGCACTTGGTTTGGTTTTTTCTTAGCCGTACTTATCATCTATTTCTCCTTTTTTGGAGAGTTTACTTTTTGGGATGAATTTCAACGCCGCTTTAATTTTATTGCGGTAGATTATTTAATTTATACCTATGAGGTTGTCAAAAATATTAATGAGTCTTATCCACTTCCATTACTAATCGGCTCTTTACTTTCATTAGTAGCGCTCACTCTTTATGTAGTACATAAAAGAAAGTTATTTCAGAAGACATTTGAAAATGAAACTACCTTTAAACAACGGTTATTGGCTACTCTGCCATGGGTTACTATATGTCTTGTATTCAGCTTTTTCATAAACAATGATCAGGCAGAATGGTCTAAGAACAGATATAACAATGAACTATCAAAAGCTGGTATTTATTCCTTTTTTGCCGCCTTCCGCAATAATGAACTGGCCTTTTCTGAATTTTACACCGCAATACCTCAAAAAGATGCTTTTGCTGCTGTTAAAAAGCAATACCTACCTTACGGAGATACCTTCGTTGATGCAACTAAAAATGAGATATACAGAACAATTCATTCGACAGACACTACAAGAACGGTACAAAAACCGAATATAATTTTCATCTGTATAGAAAGTTTGAGCGGTAAATATTTGAACAGTTTAGGGGGTGATCAGAACATCACTCCGGTATTAGATAATCTTGCCAACCAAAGCCTTTTCTTTACCAATTTGTATGCAACGGGTACACGCACGGTTAGAGGAATGGAGGCCATTACATTATCAATACCGCCTACCCCAGGCCGTAGTATTGTTAAAAGAAAAAATAACACCGGTCTTTTTACTATTGGCGAAGTATTTAAAGAACAAGGCTATGACCGTAATTTCTTTTATGGGGGTGACGGTTATTTTGACAATATGAATACGTTCTTTGGGGGCAATGGCTTTAATATCGTTGATCGTGGCCGTGGCTTTTTATTGGATGCAAATAACACGGCAAAAAGAACGAATATCGAAGATGATGAAGTTACATTTGAAAATGCCTGGGGCGTTTGTGATGAAGATATTTATAACAAAGTACTTAAGGAAGCAGATTTGGCACACCAAAACGGCAAGCCCTTTTTCGATTTTGTAATGACCACTTCGAATCATAAACCTTTTACCTACCCAGAAGGTAAAATAGATATTCCTTCAGGTACAGGAAGAAATGGTGCAGTAAAATATACGGATTATGCAATCGGTGCGTTTTTAGAACAAGCAAAGACTAAACCTTGGTTTAGTAACACCGTATTCGTTATTATGAGTGATCATTGTGCAAGTAGTGCCGGTAAATGGGAATTAGATGTGGCCAACTACAACATTCCAGCACTTATTTATAATTTACCGAACTTAAAGCCTTCTAAAAACAATACGCTTTGTTCTCAGATAGATGTTTTTCCAACTTTGTTCTCTACCTTAGGGTGGGAATATGACAGTAACCTTTTTGGCATGGATATCCTTAAAATGGGTCCGAAAGATGAACGTGCACTAATTGGTAATTACAGAAAATTAGGCTATTTGAAAGACGGTAAAATATTGGTGCTTGGTGATGGAGAAACCGTTAATTTTTACGAATGGAATGCTATGGACAATAGCCTACAAAATACTCCTATGAATGAATCGTTTAAAAATATAGCCATCTCAAACTATCAAGTAGCAGATGAACTTTACCATAATGGGGGGCTGCAATTGAAATCACTTCATCAATGATTCGAATCCATTTTATAGTAAACCCAATTGCAGGCAACGGCCAAGCACTTACGACCAAAGATGAGTTACAGCCTTATTTTATAAGCGGTGTACATGATTTAACCCTTAAAATTTCTGAATATAAAGCTCACGCCACGTTATTGACCCAAGAATCTATTTTAGAAAAAGCAGATATCATTGTTGCCTGTGGTGGTGATGGCACTATAAATGAAGTCGCCACCTGTTTAATCGGCACCAACATTGCTTTGGGTATTCTACCTATGGGCTCTGGTAACGGATTGGCCTCTAACCTTAAAATTCCGAAGAAAAGGCGAAAAGCTTTAGAGATTATTAGGAACAAACATGAAGAGCTTATTGATGTTGGTCGTATCAATGGTCGCTATTTTTTTAGCAATACAGGGGTAGGTTTTGATGCCAGTTTGATAAAGCATTATGAATCTTCTGAAAAAAGAACACTTTTAGGATATATCAGTGCCTGTGCCACCACCTTTAGAGACATTAAAAAGAACGAACCTTTATCTATTGGTATCAATGGCGAAACCCCTATGATCAACCCATTTATCGTTTTAATTTCTAATTCTAATGAAATGGGCTATAAATTAAGTTTAACACCAAAGGCTTCGCTTCAAGATGGTAAGCTCGACGTGTTGGTCATCAAAAAAATTAATCGATTAAAAATGCTATGGTTGGGTATTTTAATCTTGATCAGAAAAGTGCATTGGTTAAAAGAATCGAAAAGCTTTCAAGCCACAAATGTGCACCTTCAACGTAATCATTCCGATTTTTTCGATACTCAAGTAGATGGTGAACATAACAGAATAGACACCAACCTACTTGACATTTCCATATTAGAAAAATCATTGTGTGTCCTTACCGCAAAATAATTGACGCATTACCACAGTAATACGCAAAACTTTAAATTCTCTTAAGAATCGCATTGTATTTTTTTTGAAATTCAAATACAAGCCTAAATGCTTTTTACTTTTGAGACCAAAATTCTGTGCAATAAAACTGTAATCATCTTCATTATTGCTACGACTACACTTATTTACAGTTAAAATAAAAACCCATAGCCTCGGCTATGGGTTTACGATATATTTGTTACAGTAAATTAACGATCTGCAGAGGCATGATCCATATCATGGCTACAACTGTAGTGTGCGTTATCGGCAGCATAGGCTGAAGCTTCAGCTGAATTTCGCACCTCTCTAAGTATGCGTTGCGCCTTTCTCATATGAAACTGTAAATTACCAAGGTTTTTAGATTTTGATGCATTCTTTACATTTTCAAAAGCTTCACTTGCAAAATCGCGTGCATCGATAGCGTTTCTTTCCGCATCGATCGTATAGCTCATTGCTTCATCTAATCCGCAGCTTTCAGAATCATATTGTGCTTCAGAAGCAAGAGTAACGGCTTCTTCTGCTGCAGTAACCGCTTGGCCCATTAAAAGCATAACCGTTTTGGTATTTGTACGTGCTGTACTTAATCTTGCATCATACGAAGCCGTTTCTGCAGCAGTACTTAATGAATCGGTTAGTTGACTCACCTGTAGCATGTAACTTTGTACATCGCTAATTTCACTTTTAAAAACTTCACATTGGGCTTGTGCATAATAGGAAGTAAAAAATAATACGGTAACTTTTAAGTAGGCTATAATCTTAATCATTCTTAGGGAAAAAATTTTAGTTATAGTATTAACTTCTATATTTTCAAAATCGTATTTCCAATAGATGTACTACACATAATTAAGTTAAAAAACCTCTTTTTTCAATATATTGTAGATGATCTTACCCGCAAATGAGTAAAGTTTCACTCCATTTAAAACCTTATTCTCTGTATTTGATACTTTGCTTTGTTTGCTACACAAAGTAGTATTTTATTATAGCAGTAGGCTACGGTTATTAACGATTAATATGTATTTCAATTTACGGGTGAATACTACAGGATCATAGGGATTCAATTTTTACAGCAATTTCAATACCTTTAGCTTCCAAATTGCATGACCCATTTATGATTCAAAAGCAGCACATGCTTGATATACTTCAAGAATTCAACCTCAACGGAAACAACTTTCAATACGCGCCATTAACTGCGGGACTCATTAATGAAACCTATTTGGTTACCGATACCGAAGGTGAGCAATTCATCCTTCAGAAAATCAATCGGAATGTGTTTAAAAACGCAGGTATTTTGATGGATAATATTGGCCATGCACTACCTTTATTAACTGCTGATGATTATACCCAAATTACATTTGTGCAGACCAGAACCGGAGAAAACTACCTCTTGAAAAATGATGATTTCTGGAGGATGATGACCTATATTTCTAATAGCACCACCTATAACATAACCACCAATACTAGTACTGCTTTTGAAGCGGGCCGAATTGTAGGAAGGTTTCATAACCTTTTAAAGGGTGCCGATACAGGGCTTTTTGAAGACACCTTACCCAAGTTTCACAACCTCAACCATAGAAGGCATGAGTTTGAAGTGGCGCTTAATAATGCGGAACCACAGAAACGTGAAATAGCTGCTGACGCCATTAAAAAAGCACATCCCTTTCTAAAGGAGCTCAATACGTTAGATAATGAAAAACTACCTGTACGTATCTGTCATAACGATACCAAACTCAATAATATATTATTCTCTAAAAACAGTGATAAAGCCTTGTGCCTTATCGACCTAGATACGATAATGAAAGGCTATTTTTATTACGATTTTGGCGATGCGATAAGAACTGTTGTCAATGTTGCCCCTGAAGATGAGCAAAACCATGACCTTATTTCTTTTAACAGCGAATTGTTTGAAGCTTTTGTTGACGGACTGGCATCGAACGACTCTTTTTTGACGGAAGAAGAAAAACAAAGTTTGCCACTTGGGGCCGTATTTATGCCCTTTATTCATGGTTTACGGGCACTGACAGATTACTTGAATAATAATACCTACTACAAAGTCACTTATGAGAACCAAAACCTCGATAGGTGTTTAAGCCTATTTGATTTTGCTGAAAAGGCATTGGCTAAAAAAGAGATGATGGCTGCCTATATTCAAAAACGCTTATAGAAAAATTCCCTAGTGTTGTGCTTAATTCAACAGTAATTCATCTAAAAGTGCTCGCACCTTGGCACTGTTCCAATCTGCGGCACCGGTTTCTTTGATAATAATGTTACCCTTCGCATCTATAATATAATTGGTGGGAAGGCTGTTGCTTTGTAATATTTCTGGTGCTTGCATTTGCGGAATATACACGGGTACATCATACCCTTTTTTGGTGATAAATCGTTGCACCTTCTCCGTCTCTTCTTGGGTTAATAAGACAAAATCAACGTTGTCTCCGTAATCGGTATATAATTCTTGAATACCCGGCAGCTCTGCAATACAAGGCGGACACCAAGTCGCCCAATAACTCAAGAAAGTAACCTTTCCTTGACCTATGGCAATACGTTTCGTTGCTCCATTCAACTCTTGTACCACATATTCAAAAGGAACTACCCGTTCTTGGTCTTCTTCATCCTCAACACTAGGGGACCAAACTGCCACTTTTAGTTTATTAAGTGCAACTTGAATAGGTGTTCTGGTCTGTGGTATCAGAAGCAAGACTATGAACACCACAAAAATGATATCGCTGATTTTGAACTTTAGTTTTTTCATGAGATGTAAAGGTTAGACATGTATAACTACCTTAAAATGGGTAATTCCGTTTTATATATCCTTTATTTGACCCTTTTAGTTTCTTTGAGGTAGCCATTTAGAATTATGCTGAACAATGCAAGCCAAATTAGGCGATATACCCAAATATTCATTTCAAATCCGAAAAATGGACGTGTATCGCCCATTGTAAAAAAACTATTCACGATGGTAATAAAAGCCAAAACCATTCCTATCATCGATAATGTTTTTCTCATCATTTAAATTTATTCATTTCCTAGAATCTATTTCGCTTTTCAGTGTTTTCACGTTCTTTAAGTTCAAAGGAGGAATTGCAGAAAGTGCTTCTTGATCTCGTTTATTTTATTTTTTAATACTATTTCTTTAAAAGAATGCGTGAGAAAAAATTACACTTCATCATCTTCTCTAGACTTATTGTACTTAGTGAACTCCACTTTTTTATTCTCCAATATCTTATAGAAACGTCGGTGCGATATTTTTAAGTCTTTGGTTATTTCAGCAACCTTTTTCTTTTTCTTCTTATACAGTTTAATCTCGGCCGTTACTGCCTTATTGAAGTAATATTTGTTTAGGGCATCCACAACTTCTAATTCTGTCTTGTTATTACTACTTACGTATTGGTCAATTTCTGCTTTTATATCTTGTAAGCCTTTCATGTTATTGGTGGGTTTATAAAGATTTTCAATCTGTGTTTATTAGAATCTGAACCTTAGTTTTTTGAGTTGTACTGAACCCTAATTTCAGGATTCAATCTGCTCATATGCGCTATAAAGCCCCGCTTATCTTTTGGCGAAATTAAAATGCTTCCATATTCTCCATAAACAATTTCAAGTCTATCTAATGATCCCGCTGGGGCACTTAGGGGGTTTCTTGTTTCAGCTATTTTCTTAACACTTTTAATATCGATTTTCTTATTAACCAAAAAGCTCGATTTGATACGTAAAGAACTACCATCAATTACATAATATGTAGTAAAAAACAAATGCCCTATAAAAATAAATAGCAGCACATTAATGATGAGCCCAACCCAAATAGGTGGCGATATCATCGGTATCGTACTACCGACCAATACGGCTGCTATGAAAATAACTAAGCCAATACCAATTTTTGATGGATACTTTTTCATCCTATCTATTTTGCTTGTTCTACGAAACTATGCTAATCTCGAATACCGTTCAACACCCTTAAAATAAGAATTTTGTTTTTCTTATTTGATCCAAGTTGATAGATGAACTATTTGTAGACTATACGGCACCTTTTTGATGTAATTTCAGGCGCGAACAAACTAAGGGTAGCAGTTAAATTCTATTTGTTTTTAACTACCCTAATACTGAGCACTAACTTATACTTGCAGCGTACTTATTCATAAGGTGTTCATACTTATCAATATCGTCTAACGAGTGATTACCATAATCTTTAACCACATTAAACTTAATGTTGTTGTTCGCTAGAAAAGTGGCTACTCTTTCAAGCTCTTCGGGAGAACTTTTAATTTCAATCTTTGCCATTTTGTATTAAAAAATTTGATTTTTTGTAATATAATTCTTTCAAAAAATATAAGTATTTAATTGTAAAAAAAGCGCAAAAATCATCATTCTAATTAAAAAGCCACCTATTTTTTTGATTTTTAACATTATGATAATCCCTTACCATGCAGCCTAACCTTTAGAGACTATAGTAGTGATTGACTTTGCAGGCACCTCAATGAAAATAGATATTGAACCCATTTCTACTTCAATAGTCATGGCTGCCGATTCTTTATTCTGAAGAATGGTAATTAATTCCCCTTTGGTAGTTTTAAAAGCAACGTTAGGTACATTCTCCAATGCGGTTGAAGCAATACGAACAGAGCCTGGTGGCACAAATTTGGATGCTTGTGCAATGATGTAGTAAGCAGGGTTACGCACTACAGAATCGCCCGTTATGGTCACCGCACCTAAGCAACGGTCACAACCACCACGGTCGGTATGCGGATTCTGATTTTCGTCAGCTGCCAAATTCCATTCCAATACCGTTTTGCTCCAGTTTCTGGTAGCGCCAATAATCAACACTTCGTTGTGCCATGCAACATCGCCGGCAAAATCTCCGGGAGCACCAACCCACTGCTCCGTAAAATAGAGGTTCTTAGTAGGATGTGCATTATGAACCTCGGACAAGGCTTCAATTTCCCCACCGTACATATGAAAGGCCGAACCATCTATATATTTCGCCGCCTCGGCATCATTTAAGATGGAAATAGGATAATCTGGTCGGTCGGCATTGTGATCGTAAATGATGATTTTCGTTGTAATTCCCAAGCTTTTAAAGGTAGGGCCTAAGTCATTTTTGATAAAATCGGCCTGTTGGTCGGCAAGCATTAATAGACTGGGGTTGTTACCTGGGTGCAAGGGTTCGTTCTGTATCGTAAGGGCATCGATGGTAATACCTTCCTTGGCCATTTCTTGTACATACTTCGCCAAATAGTTGGCATAGATGCTTTGATATTCGGGCAATAAACTACCGCCACGTGTGTCTTGGTTATCTTTCATCCACGCGGGGGGAGACCACGGTGAACCCATGAGTTTTATCGCTGGGGAAATTTCTAAAATCTCTTTCAGTACCGGAATCAAATACAAGGTATCGTACCCCAAGGAGAATTTCGCAAGGTCTACATCGGTTTCACCTTTGGGCAAATCGTTATAAGACCATGGAAATTCATCTAAATCTGAACCCCCAACGCTTAAACGCAAATAACTAATACCAATACCTGTGCTGTCTCTACTAAAAAGCTCTTTTAGCAATAACGCTCTTGCCGGTGCCGACATCTTGCTTAGATGTAATGCACTACCACCCGTAAGCGTATACCCAAAACCATCCATTTCTTGGTAGGTAGTGGTTGGGTCTAATTGTATAGTCGCTACTGGCGTTGCATTGCTATCAGTAACTACTTCATGCTCTTGTAAAAGTTGTGACTTATCTAGGGCTGTGATATATATTTTGGCGGATGCTTTAGTTGCATCACTTTCATTTTTCTGTTTCTCAGAACAGCTGGTCACCAAAACCAAAAAAACGGATACCAGAACTGACTGTAGGGTACTAAAACACAGACTCGATTTCATAAGGAACTTTTAGGTAGCTTAAAAATAATGAACTTATGCATAGTTGCCATTGCATTTTGGTTGAAAATTATTATTTGTCACTTCGAACCCCATTATCACTTCGAGTCGGTTTTGCGACCTTTTCTGGAGCAAAAGCTGTATCGAGAAGCATTCACCCCCTTTTTATCTGAAAATAGTATCTTCGACAGCTATACGTAATGCACCAAGCCCAAAAACAACGACACCCGATCTTGGCATACTATTTTAATTGAACTGATAGAAATTTTTTTAACAGAGCACGCCAAGGTAAAAGGGAAAGAACATGGCATCAACATGTAGTGCCCTATGAAAATGCTTGGGCAGTACGGCGCGAAGGCAATAAACGCATTACTTCTAACCATAGACTACAGGCTACTGCCATTAACAAAGCCAAACGACTTGCCCTCAATTACTGGGCAGCACTAGTTCCTTCTGAAGTACCGTGTCTATAGCAATTGAGTCTATGCCTATAACCGGGGCCATCATCAACGAATCCATTTTGGTCCTGCTCATAATGTCAAGTGAATCCCGAATTTTCAATTGCTGTAGATAGGTCGTATCCGATTGAAAGAACGCTTGAGCTTCTGGAGCGGACAATTCAGAAAATGATGGGCATGGGAAGTAGTGCTCCTCGTATTCAAATTGAGTTAGCATCGGGTTTTTCCAACTACTTAAACTTTTAAAAACCGAGGCTACCATGGGCAATGCCGTTTGCGAACCCGAACCGCGGCCAAACTGCACGCGCTTATCTAAAGTACCCACCCAGGCACCCACCACCAATTCTGGTGAAGCACCTATAAACCAACCATCACCATTGTTTTGTGTAGTACCGGTCTTACCGATAATATTGAACGGAATTTCATAAAAACCAAAGGCCTTGCCGCTCCCTTCGGTCGTGACTTCCTCCATCATTTTTTGAAGTGCCGCTATGCTTTCGGTACTTGCTACGCGACCTCCATACGCCGGTTTCGCTTCAAAAAGAAGTTCGCCGTCTTGGGTTTCTATACGGTCTATCGCAAAAGGGCTAATGGTGTAGCCACCGTTAGAAATACTTGCATAGGCGCGGACAGTTTCCAGAAGGCTAAGTTCTGCAGTGCCCAATACGATAGATGGAACATCGGGAATTTCCGAATCAATGCCCATTTTTTTGGCCATGTTGATCACGCGCTCATTGCCCATTTTTAATTGTAGCGTTACGGCAACGGTGTTTATAGAGTTCGCCAATGCCCCGTGCAAACTATAGCTGCCGCCGTAGGTATTGTTCGCATTTCTGGGCTTCCAATCTTCGTACTGCGAATAGGTTCGCAAAACGTTATCGTAAAAAGTACAGGGGTCTTCGCCGCTTTGTAGTGCGGTAAGGTACGTAATGGGCTTAAAAAGGGAGCCTACCTGTTTTTTGTTAGTTACCTGATCGATCTGAGAGAAGCCGTAATCGATACCGCCCAAATATCCCATAATTCTGCCAGTTTTACTGTTTACGGCGATCATGCCGGTATGCAATCGGGTAATTGCGGAGACAATGGAATCACGAAGCGACTGCGACCTGGGTTGAAATCCTTCCCCTATTTCCCAATAGTTTCTGTCCTTCTTTTCGTTGGTTATCCTTGCAATTTCATCGTCACTTTTACCTTGACTTTTAAGCTTTTTTATTTGAGACTTGCCAGCGATAAGCTTATCGATTAGCTCGTCCTTGCCTCCTTCTGTGGTCTCGCTGGTCCAATAGGTTTCCATCGATTTTTGCAGCCGTTCTAACTGGCGGGTCATGGAGCGTTCCAAGTATCTTTGAACATACGGATTTATGGTCGTGTATATCTTGAGTCCGTCAGCTTCAAGGGTATACACATGCCCACCTTCGGTAGGGTTGGCTTGCGCCCATGTATCGAATTCGGCCTTTACGAATTCTTTGTAATAGGCAGTCAACGAGGATACTTTTTTTGGTGGCGTATACTGTAGTTCCAAGGGGGTCAAGCTCTCATTATAAGTGCTATCGTTAATGTAGTTGTACTTTAAAAGTTGTTTTAACACCACGTTACGGCGTTCTTGTGATTTTTCAGGATTATTTCTAGGATTGTAAGCCGTGGGTGCTTTTAATACACCTACCAAGGTTGCACATTCTACCAAGGATAGTTCCGCAGGTGTTTTGTTGAAAAAACGTTCGGCCGCCTTTTCTATGCCGTAAAGATTCTCGCCAAAAGAAACCGTGTTAAAATAGAGCAGTAAGATTTCTTCCTTACTATAGATATTCTCTAACCTTCTAGCGATGAAAAGTTCCCGTATTTTGTTGATTGGGGTCGATAAGAAAAATTGTTTTTGTCTGCCAAAGAGATTTTTGGCGATTTGCTGTGTAATGGTGCTTCCACCACCTTTACCCTGCCCAAGGAGTATCGATTTCACCAATACGCGGCCGTAACTTTTGTAATCAATACCGCGATGGCTATAAAACCGGGCATCTTCTGTAGCAACGAGCGCTTTTACCAGAAAAGGGTTAAGTTGGGTACTGTCTATATTAGAACGGTTTTGCAAAAAATAGTACCCAATGGGTTCATTATCGCTGCCATATAGTGTAGAGGTAATGGGGTTTTTAAGGGCTTTCAGTTCGGCCTCCTGGGGTATACGTCCAAATAATCCCAAATAGGTAGTCAGCACGAGTAAAAAGACAAGGCAAATTATTGAAGCAAAAAAATACCCAGCGGTTTTGAACGGATGATTTTTAACGAACTGTAAAAACTTAAAAAATAGAGTCGATACTTGTTTCATGGGAAGTGGGGGTCAACATAAACCGCTAAAAACCGGTCAACGTGAGCTTGGTAAAGGCATGGTTTAAGGTTGATTTCTTAGCGAATAAAAGTACTGATTATTTTTTGGTTTACTACTCTAAACGCCTAATCATCTTGGGCAGATATGATTTAGATGGTTAAATTAGAACGTTACGGAAGTACCTATAATAGTTATTCTAGCGATGCTGTTTCGCAAGTGACTTTTCCTAAGGTTACAGGCGGGAGTAAAAGTTGTATCGAGAAGCATTCACCCCCTTTTTCTCTGAAAATAGTATCTTCGAAAACTATACCTAATGCACCATGCCCAAAAACAACGACACCCGATCTTGGCTTACTATTTTAATCGAACTGGTAGAAGTTTTTTTTAATAGCGCCCGCCAAGGTAAAAGGGGAAGAACATGGCACCAACATGTAGTACCTTATGCAAATGCTTGGGCAGTACGGCGCGAAGGCAATAAACGCATTACTTCTAAACATAAACTACAGGTTACGGCTATAAACAAAGCCGAACGACTTGCCCGTAAATACAAAGCAGATGTTATTATCCATAGGGAAGATGGCACCATACGCGACCGTATTAATTTTGATTAACCCTTAGCTTACATAAGTGCTTATAATCACTAATGCAAGAGATGACAAACAAGCATTAAAATAATCTATAAGAATTTTCTTTTACGGTGCTTTATAATAAGGTTTGTAACCATTTAGAATACTTTATTCTATATAATTTATTCCGCTTATGCCACTATTGTAACTTCCTAGTTCTAAATAAATAATCTCCATTAAAAAATATACTTGTTTGTATACCATAATTCGCTGTTAAACTTTAAACTACTGAGAGTTGCTGTTCCTAAAATCCTTATTTTTAGTACGGTACATGCTGCATGCACCACCAAACCAACATACTAAAACCAATAATATCATGAAAAAAGCACCGTTTACCCTCATGGCCTTTCTTTTGGCCTTTTCCTCTTTACTTTCGAACACCCCCTGTGAAACCTCCCTTGAATCAGAAAATAGTTTTCTAGGTACTTGGACCATTGACATTGTCGGTGGCGGTGTGGCTTGGTTAAACGTACACGAAGAACAGGGTGTTTTAGACGGCGAATTATTATGGATCGGTGGCAGTGTGCTCCCTGTTTCCGATATTTATGTAGTAGATGAACACACCCTAGTGGTTACGCGTACGTCTGAACAGGAGTTGAAAACAACTTCTGGAGAAGCACGTACCCATATTAGAACTTGGACCTTACGCATTACCAAAAAAAATGACGCCATTGCAGGTACCATGACAGGCCCTACTTGGGGGCGTAACGGAGAAGAGCTTAGTTATTTCACGGGAAGACGTTTGCCCGCTGTTGGCCAGGCACCAGATGTAAGTGCCTTAAAATTTGGCAAGCCCATAAAACTATTTAACGGAAAGGATATGACCGGCTGGAGACCTATAGACTCCAATATGGCCAATGGTTTTAAGGTCGTAAACGGTACTATGCAGAATGATCCCGTACAACCAGAAAATGGAGAGCATATTAATTATGGCAACCTACGAACCGACCAAGAGTTTGATGATTTCAATTTAAAGCTAGAGGTAAATGTGCCCAAGGGAAACAATAGTGGTGTTTATCTTAGAGGATTATACGAAATACAAGTGGTAGACTCTTACGGCTTGCCTCTCGACAGTCATAATATGGGTGCATTATACAGTCGCGTTACCCCTAGCGAAAATGCTGAAAAGCCCGCTGGTGAATGGCAGACCATGGATATTACTTTGGTAGACCGCCATGTAACGGTTATTTTAAACGGTAAAAAAATTATCGATAATGCCCCTGCGAAAGGCCCAACTGGCGGAGCGATCAGCTCTGATGTTTTTGCTCCCGGACCTATTTATTTACAGGGCGACCATGGTACTGTTGCCTATAGAAATATCGTACTGACTCCGATTTTATAATACCACATTTCGATTACAACAAATTCTATGGAAACTAGATGATGACACTTTAACCTATACCGGTGTCATCATTGGTTTTCGTACCTTATAGCTTCGCATTATTTCTAACCCTTTGAGTATCTTATGTAACCCACCACCTTTAACCAATATGTACCGACCACTTAAAACCAACATATGAAACTAATATCCATCGCCAAAAAACCAATGCTGTTCTTTACAGCTATCGCATGTGCAACACTTGTAGTACAATGCAAAAACGAAATGAAGCCAATCGTAAAAACGATTACCAATGAAACGATCCTAAAAGCTACTGAAGGCTTCTCGGTCGAAGAAATAGCAAAAGATTTAGGCGCTGTTCGGCATCTGACGATTTCAAAAAACGGAGATATTTATGCCAACAGGTCCGTCTTAAAAGAGGGCAAGGCCATAGTATTACTGAAGGACACCAATAAAGACGGTGCTATTGATGAACAACAGTACTTTGCCGATATGCCCGGTACAGGAATTTTAGCAACAGACGATTACTTATATGCGTCCTCCAATTCAGGCGTATTTCGCTATAAACTGAATAGCAACCATGACGTTATTGATACGAATACCCCAGAAAAAATAGTAGACGGACTCAAAGACATGGGGATGGATAATGCCAAGCCTTTTACCATTGATGATAATGACAACCTGTATGTCACCATTGGTTCTTGGAACGATGCCTGTAGGGATAACAATGCTGGCGCAGGAATGATACCGTGTACGATTTTAGATTCTGCAGGAGGAATTTGGAAGTTTAAAACCGATAAATTGAATCAGACTTTTGCAGATGGTTCACGATATGTGACCGGAATTAAAAATGCAGTCGGAATCACTTGGAATCCTAAAACAAACTCCTTATTCGCTACCGACCATGGCCGTGGAGGATTCCATAATTTTTATCCTGATCTATACACTCAAAAACAAGATGGAGAATTACCTGCCGAAACGTTATACGAACTAAAGGAAGGTGATAATGCCGGATGGCCTAAAACCTATTATGATCCCTTAAAAAATAAGCGTATGCTAGCTCCAGAATATGGTGGAGATGGTGAGCAAACCAATGAAGAAGGTTTTATTAATCCGCTTGTAGCATTCCCAGCACATTTAGGGCCTAATGATTTACTTTTCTACACAGGCGATATGTTCCCGGATAAATATAAAAATGGCGCTTTTGTGGCCTTTCATAATCAATCGCCAGCGCTTAAAAAGGGCTTTTTTGTAGCCTTTGTTCCTTTTAAGGATGGAAAACCCAGTGGTGATTGGGAAATCTTTCTAGATAATTTTGCCGGATTTGATTTGGCTCATCCGGAAGATGGTTCCTTACAACATCGCCCATGCGGATTAGCACAAGGCCCAGATGGTGCTTTATATGTTTGTGATGATTTTGGTGGAAGTATTTTTAAAGTGACGTATTAATCTATACCTAATAACGTAGGTGGACTAAGCTCTTACCCATGAAAAAAAACATCTTTTTATTCATTGTTACCGTTTTTCCCATATTTGGATTCTCGCAAGACGTAACGATCGTCAACCGGTTTATACGCTCTTTGACCGATACTCAAAAAGAGAAAATTGTCTATGCATTCAGCGCAGATGACAGAGACGATTGGCACTTTCTGCCTTGGAGTTCCTATGCACGACAAGGACTTCCGTTAAAAGAATTAACTGCCGAGCAAAAGGAATTAGTTCATGAGCTACTACAGTCATCATTAAGTGATACAGGCTACAAACAGACCACAGAAATTATTGGCTTGGAAAATGTGCTTGCAGCCAGTTCAGGAGACCCCGTTTACCGTGACCCAGAACGGTATTATGTTTCCATTTATGGCAATCCTACACAGGAAAATGTTTGGATGTGGACTTTTGAAGGACATCATGTTTCGCTACATTTTACTACCGTTGCAGATGCCGTTTCATACACCCCTAGATTCTTCGGTTCTAACCCAGGAAGAATTTTGGAGGGCGAACGAAAAGGATTTAGCCCATTAGTACATGAAGAGGATATGGGTTTACAACTCATTAATATGTTAAGCAGCGCTCAGAAACAACGTGCCATTTTTAATGAAACAGCATATAATGATATCGTTAGTTTAAACAAACCCGTAGCGGAAAAACCTACCGATGAAGGTATATTGGTCATCGACATGACTAACGATCAGAAAAAACTGTTAATGGACATTATTTACGAATATGCTTCCACTATCCCCGCAGAACAGGCGATGAAGAGAATCAGTAATATCCGTAAAGAAGAACTGAATGAGCTGCGATTTGCATGGGCAGGTGCCACAGTACTAGGAAAAGCACACTACTATCGCATACAGGGCAAAACCTTTATGATTGAATTTGACAATAGCCAAAACAATGCCAACCACATTCACACCGTATGGCGTGATTTTGATGGCGATTTTGGTAGGGACTTGCTAAAAGAACACTATAAAAACAGCAATCATCAGCATTGAAGATTTCTTTGGCTCATGAAAATTGAATTGACCTGGAAAGAATAAAATTTTGTTATGCTTCATTATAAAAACACTAAAGTTATCGTGTCTATTAATAAAAAGCCCATCAGAATCTGATGGGCTTTTTAATGTGTGCTTAATGTTCAACTAGTCTGAAGCTCCTTCATATATCGTGTTGAAAATAAGTTTATAGGTGCCTCTTGGTTGCGCTCTAAACTGTGGTCGAAACGCGAATAATACAACAGCGCCTTTACCATACTTTGCTTTTACCATAGCCGGTTTTTTAGCAATGTATTTTTTCTCGCCCATAGCCCAACCGCTCATTAACAGGTCTTTTTCGGCGTAATTGGCAATTACCTCTATTTCAGGAATAGGAGCATCTTTAATTTCCTCTGTTCCGCCTTCTCCCTTTTTTTCCTGTTTTTCAATCTCGAAGGCTCGACTTTTATTAAACGATACCGCTACCGTATCTTGCATACCAAATGCCAATGGATGCGTTGTGTCGAATCCTGTTTTAATTAAAGAGCCAGGAATAAAGAATTCTTTATTATCAGTACCCTCGGTAGCATCTTTAATCGGTAAACCGAATTGTTCTATTACATAATTACTAGCCTCATCAAAAGCCATTAACGTACCGCCGTTTTTTACATAGTTACTTAAGGCTAAAGAACCTTCTAAGCCTAATCCTCCTGTAAATTTTACGGGCATTTCTAAAACGGAATTTCCATGTAAAAGTGATTTTACGCGTTGCGAAGGAAGAATCAACACATCGTATTTAGAGAGGTCTGCCGTTTTAATATCTCGATCGTGTAAGGTATCTGTTTCAAAGGCATATTCATCCATCACAAAACGTGTCCATCCTTCATCCATATTAGACACCCAAGACTTGTAAAGGCCAACTTTAGGTAGGTGAATTTTAGTCATTTCAATTTTTGGTTCTGCAGACAACCCAGTAACCTCAAGACCATATTTGGTGGCTAGAGAATCAATAGACTCACTACCGCCAGAAACAATATATGACCCTGCCGGAATTGTTGTTTTACCCGATTTAAAAGACGCTTTGGTTTTGTATGCTGTACCGCCAGCCTTTAATATTTTATTGGTTGCGATAACCGAGGCATTCGAATTTGCGTTAAGTGCATAGCCAAAAGACGCCTTGCCCTGTACTTCACCATCATAATACTTCACTAAATCAACTACTTTTTCGGTAGCGATTTCCATAGGTTCTACAATTCTATCTACAGAAACGCCCATTTGCATAGGCAGTGTCCATCCCGCTAAATCGTACGGGGTATCCGGTGGTCCACCTGGATATTGAAAACGGGTTGGGTAATTTTGTTTTTCCAACAAATCCATCAAATAAGGCCGAAACGCTTGTCCCGCATAAATGACATAAGACCCTTTATCATATTTCTTCCCATTCGCTTCAAAATTCTTAGTGGCTTTTTCAATTTCTATCCCTCCGCGTAGCAAAACATTTACCAAGTTAACGGACTCAAAAGCATCCCACTGGTCTTTACCGAATACATATGCATACGGACCTTCTGTTTTGGACTTTTCAATCGCCGAAGCGCCCATTTTATAAATGTTATACAAGTAATTGCTTTTGCGGTCAGCAGCTAAATCCAACGTGGCCCATGTTGCGGTCAACATATAATCTACCGCATCGCGAAAATGTGATTCACCACCTCTCCAAGGATCTGGATACATAATATCGGTACCATCGGTTGGTGTGCCACCAGCAACCGTTTTAGGTAATTTTTCTGGGTCGTAAAATCGAGGGGTTGGCGTTGTGTGTCCCGTTTCTGTAAGAATACCAATCATATTATGGTAATACGGTGTAGTTCGGCCTCCGCCATTCCAGAACATCGTATAGAAATTATCGGCAATTGCCCCAGGCATATTTTCTAAAGAAAATCGTTTCGTCATTGCAGAACCTACTTCACTAACAGCAGCAGTAATGGCAGGGTGGATTTTTGGGTTTACAGGATCCGCATACGGCGGAAGTGAAATCTTTGTCCATGATGGGGAAGATTGGTGGTGGTTGTACACAATCTGAGGATACCATTCATTGTACAGAATCTTAGTAACATTATACGTCTCTGGCATAGTGTTCATAAACCAATCTCTATTATTATCATGACCCATATAGTAATGATACAGAATTGGTGGTCGTGATGTTTCATAAGCGGTACCCAAATTCTTTTTGTACCAGTCCACAACAATATCCAAACCATCAGGGTTCATGACCGGCATTAAAATAGTAATTACATTTTCCCTTATTTTTTTCATTTCGGTAGTCTCCGAAGTGACCAAGGTATACGCCAGTTCCGAAGTCATTTGACCGTGCGCCAGTTCGGTAGAGTGCATACCGCCATCTACCCAAACAATCGCCTTACCTTCTTCTGAAAGTTTTAATGCTTCGTCATCGGTAACCTGTACTCTTGCTAGTTTGGTGCTGATATCTTTCCATTTGTCTAACTGCTTTAGATTTTCTTCGCTTGAGATGAATAAAATATACATCTTTCTTCCAAGCACAGTAGTGCCAATTTCAACCTTTTTAACCCTGTTCGAAGCATTATCGAGTTTACTTAGGTAGTCTTCAATTTGTGTATAATCGGCCAATTTGTAATCGGCACCAACTTTAAAACCATACACATCTTCTGGAGAAGGTACATTTTGAGCCATTATCATTGGTATACATGACATGGCTAGAGCAATAGTCAGTAATTTGACTTTGCGCCTAGAGTTTTTTAAAATCATTTTTGAATTAGTTTGTTTGAACTAGAAAATTAAGGAATAGTACTGTAGAAACTGAATCTTAACGAAAAGAAAATGTTAAAGAAAATGTTAATTTCTAAGTCCGCAATCCTATAGGGTTGAAATTATTGAATTGTATGACGATTTTAATACTATTCGTAATTTATAAAGTGCGCAGAAGCCAATACCGAATAGTAAAATAAGAGGTTTTCATAAACCTTACTTTACAGAATTACCGTCTATTGGGTTAGGCTGCTCAACTTTTGAAGATGCATTATAGGCGGGATTATTCCGAAAAAACTCAGCTCTTGTAATTTTAGAGGTTTTATGGTCCCCTGTATGATTCCATCCTGGTGGCATAAAAAGGTACAATACTTTATTTTTTATTCCGGGAGCCCTCATTATATCTTTAAAAAGGGCAACAAATTCTCCAAAATAGACATCCATAAAATTACCCGAATCCATTTCTCTAGTAATGCCGTATTCTATTTTAATTTCTTTTTTCTCTTCTTGATATGTGCCAAACGCATGATCCCATATGTTGAGTAGATTACAGAAATTGGTGTCCATATATAATGGGTTTCGTGCATGATGAACACGATGGTGCGATGGTGTAAGCATAATTTTGTTCAAGAATCCAAATCGAGCATCTTTAACAAGATTTTCGCCAATATGAATGAAAGCCCCGTAGGTACCGTCTATAAACATAATCAAAAACAAAAGTTCTGGTTGTACACCGAACAAAATACAGACGGTAGTGCGTATGGTATCTGCATAAGGCGCCTCTAAAAAAAAGTGTGCATGGGTAACCGAAAGATTCATATTCTCCGGTGCATGATGTGTTGAATGAAGACACCAAAATAGGCGGACTTTATGGCCCCAATAATGATATAGAAAATGGGCAAATTCCCAAATGATATATCCATAAATGAACCAATACCAAGTCATGCTGGTCTGAAAAGGTGCAAAAGATTGAAATAGCCCAATGCATATAGTTACCATGGCAATGGCGATAAACCTACCAACAAACCTATTGAACACATAAATTAAAAAATTGACCTTGTATACTTTGGTGTCTGGCTTTTTATAGACTAGACCCAATATCAATTCTAAAATTAACAATAGTGGTATTATCGGATAGATTAGTGACACCACACCATCATAAGTTCTAAACTTACCGTAATCTCCTGCTTGCAGAATTTCCAAGGCATTGGAAATCCCTAAAAAACCAATTATTTCATTATAAAATGTCTCGAAAATTTCCATGAGTATTCCTTGTATTAAGCCTTACCGATATCCCAATGGTTCGTTGGTTTTAAACCAATAGATTCCTACTCCATTGTTAATGCTAAAAATTACAAATACTATTGATTCCATTAAATAACTTTAAAAACACTAAAGTCGAAAACAAATTCGACGAACAAGTGAGTGGGTTCGACCAATACTATACGAATTTGAAAAAATTAGATTAAAATGTTGATTATTTTATTTTCGGTAATCCTCAATTCAGCTTTTTTTTCGTGTAATCCTGAAAATTTAACAGAGGATGAAATTGAGCTACAAGCCTGCTGTAGTGATGGTGAAGACATTCCACCACCTCCACCACCTCCACCGCCAAACAATTAATAACTAATTTGTTTTTACATTAGAGGAATGAAAACTATTAAAATTTCATTTCTCTTTTTTTATACTATAAACTTAATGTTTGTGCTATGTACAGTGACCTTTTCATTTGCCCAAACAAAAATTGATAGTTCGCTATATTATTACAATGCGATAACAGCTCCGGAATTGCCGGAAAATCTTCCCTCCGCAATAAATTTCTATTCTAAAAAGAAACAACAAGATTTAAATAAAAAGGATACGCTTAACGCTATTAGAAATTTAAGGCTATTGGCTATGGGAGAATTTAAAATAGGTGATAATTATGATAGCGAAAATCACATCGTTGAAGCCCTAAAACTTATTGAAGCCATGGCTTTCAAAGATACCTTGATAAATGCCAGAGTAGGCTTATATAATCAATTAGGTCGAATATATAGAGCCTCACGAAATCACCCAGCCGCCCAAAATTCCTTTAACAAGGCTTTGGCTATCGCAAAAAAAGCAAAGGATAGCATCATTATACTTAATAATAAGGCAAATGTCTTCAAAGATGAACTCGATTATAAGAATGCCATTGATATCTATTCCATACTTTATCAAAAAAGTTTAAAGACCCAAGACAGTTTACAGATTGCCTTGGTACTGGATAATTTAGGCTATGTACAATCAAAAACAGATTCCCCTGATGCATTGGGCAACTTAAAAAAAGCATTGGACATAAGAAAGAATAAAAACTATTTGGTCGGGCTGCATTCAAGTAATAGCAATTTGGCAGCATATTATTTGGATAGAAACGATACCTCTCAAGCAAGAACATATTCGCAGAATGCCTTGAATTTGGCCAATACTATAAATAGCAGTTCCCTTAAACTCGACGCACTTTCACTCTTTATGCGATTGGACAAAAACCCCTATATTAATGAATATAAGCGTTTAGCAGATAGTACATACAATGTCAAACAACTTGCCGAAAACAAGAATGCCTATTTAAAATATAATGTAGCCGAGGAGCAAAAGAAAACCCAGGCTAGCCAATTATTACAAGAGGTAGAGTCCCGAAAACGTTTAATATATCAATTCTTGGCTTTGTTTATTCTACTGGCATTGATCGCTTCCTATTTTATATTTAGATATCGGTACAGAAAAGCAAAAATTGAAGAAGTCTATAAAACGGAAACAAGAATTGCCAAAAAAGTACATGATGAAGTGGCCAATGATATGTACAAGGTAATGATATCGCTTGAAAATAATCCCAGTATAGATGATGGTGTATTGGATGATTTGGAGAGGATCTATTCAAAAACTAGGGATATTTCTAAGGAAAATAGTGCTATTGACCTTAATCAAGATTACGCGCTACAATTAAACGATTTATTACTGGGATATAAGAACCAAAATGTAACCATTGTAACTCGTAATCTCTCAAAAATAGATTGGAAAGAAGTTTCGGAAATTAAGAAAACCGCAATTTACAGGGTCTTACAAGAATTAATGACTAATATGCGTAAACATAGTAAGGCTTCTTCTGTTGCTCTTGTTTTTACTCAAGTTGGTTCCAAAATTTTGATAAAATATAGTGATAACGGCATAGGATGTGACCTTTTTAAAAAAAATGGATTACAGAATACGGAATCCCGTATCGCATCAATAAATGGAACCATTAGCTTTGAATCAAAGAAAAATGACGGATTCAAGGCAACCATAATAGTATAGTACATGTTTAAGAAAGTTTTAATTGCAGAGGATATGGAAGACATCAATAAAGGTGTGCATACCCTTTTGACCGAACTAGGCGTAACCCAAATTAAACAAGTACAATATTGTGATGATGCCTACTTAAAGATTAAAAAAGGCGTATTGAACAATGAACCTTTCCAATTACTAATCACTGACCTGTCATTCAAAGCGGATCATCGTTCCCAAAAATATCCTTCGGGTGAAGTGTTGGTCGAAAAACTTAAAAGCGAGTTTCCTACTTTAAAGGTTATCGTCTATTCTGTTGAAGATAGGTTACAACCAGTACGGAATCTTTTCAACAAACATGGCATAGATGCTTACGTATGTAAAAGTAGGTCCGGGCTCAAAAACCTTACTATTGCCATTACCAAAGTATTTAGTGGCGTTACTTTTTTATCTAATGAAGTATCTAGTGCATTTAACAGTATCAACGAACTGGAAATAGATGATTATGATATTTCATTATTGGACAATCTTAGCAAAGGTCTTTCTCAAGAAGAAATTAGTGCGTTGTATATAGAAAATCATATTGTACCGGCCAGTTTAAGTAGTATTGAAAAACGACTGAACAAATTACGCATTCAATTCAATGCGCATAATGCCATTCATTTAGTGGCAATAGTTAAAGACCTTGGACTGATTTAATCTTTCATTTTATTAAAGTTTTCTTTCCCCTTACGGTTTTCCGTAAGGGGTTTTTATTTTAAGAGCTTAGGTTTGAATTATGAATCAAAAAATCTATGAAAATAACTTTGGGCCAGCCTATTGGAGAAGGTGATCGGGGGAAATATCTGACTCCGTAGGTTAGGTCTATAAATAAAAATAAAATCTAAAAAATAAAGTCAGAATAAGCCGAAAAGGGACTATAAATGGAAGTAGGCAAACATTAATAAATATTTTAAAATGATTAAAAAATCTTACTTCAAAATGACAGCTATTCTTATGGCAACATCAATTCTTTTTTCAAGTTGTGCTTCTATTGTAAGTAAAGCCAGTTATCCTATATCAATTAACAGTGCCCCTAGCGAAGCTAAGATTGTTATTAAAGACAAAAAAGGTATTGAAATCTTCGCGGGACAAACACCTGCAACACTAAAGCTCAAATCAGGGAGCGGATTTTTTGGAAAAGCACGATACCAAGTATCTTTTAATAAAAATGGGTACGATACCAAAACTGTTCCGGTTGAATTCAAACTTGACGGATGGTATTTTGGAAACTTACTTTTGGGCGGAGTATTGGGAATGCTAATCATTGACCCTGCAACTGGTGCGATGTATAAGTTAGATACTGAATTCCTAAATGAAACCTTAGTACAATCTACTGCGAGTATAGAGAATAAGGAACTAAAAGTTTACACTTTAAATGAAATACCAACGGATTGGACTAACCATTTGGTGGAAGTAGCCAAGTAAAAAACTAGCCCGTAACATCTTCTCATTGCATTCCGGTGTTACGGGCTTAATTAAACGTTAGTACAGATAAACAAAGAATAATTCTTAAAGACCTTAAAGCATCTTTTTAAAGGCTGCCAATAACGTAATTCAATTTAAATATGGAAGTCGAATTGAGCTTCATGAGTTTTTTTTGATAATTAAAAAAGTAAGATTTTTCATTTTTAACTTTAAATATGGATCTGATTGTATCTTTTAGTGTAACCCAGTTGTTGCCAGTTGATGTAGCTCAGAGCAAGTTTGGTGATTTTTTAAGAAGTGATGAAAAAATATTAAGCGCACATACGCATACAAGAGATAAAATTATTTTTACAGACAGACAATTAATTTGTTTTGATGTTCAAGGAATTACTGGTTCAAAAAACAATCGCGCTTTTTCCCATATTCAAAAATCATCAAAACCTTAACTCTAATGATAACTATTTAAATATGAATTCTAAGGAAAGAATAATACGGTTTGCGTTGGTAATTCTCCTCTGCACTTGTTTGATAGTGGGCACTTTATCCTTATTAAATGTTTTATTTATGTAATTATCCTTTAGTTGGAAAGGACAGACATAGTATACCACCCCCGCCGGATTAAAGTGAGCATAGCAATATTTATTTCAAACCCTTTTATAGCATAGTCTGAAACGATTTTTTAAGTGGTTCAAAAAAATCCGTTTTCAGTGGTTCACTTTGACGGTGCTTCCTCATTGCATTAAACGAAAAAATCCAACCTAATTTAATAGACTGGATTTCTTAAAAAGTGGTCCCACCTGGACTCGAACCAGGGACCACCTGATTATGAGTCAGGTGCTCTAACCAGCTGAGCTATAGGACCGGTTATAATTCAATATTTTCAGCTTTGTAAACTCTTATTTCGATTAAAATCGATAGAGACTGGCGCTCAAACCAGATACAAAACCCGCGAATTGCGGATGCAATATTACCACTTATTTTTAATCGACACAAACAAAATAACAGCTACTTATCGATTTCTTGACACAACTCTATCAACACACCATTAGCACTCTTGGGATGTACAAAGACAACCCATTTATTATCCGCTCCTTTTTTCGGCTTTTCATTCAACAACATAAAACCTTCTCTCTTTAAACGTGCCATTTCCTCAACAATATCATCGACCTCAAAAGCTACATGATGTATGCCTTCACCTTTCTTTTCCAAAAATTTGGCGATTGGTCCGTCTGGGCTGGTTGATGCCAATAATTCAATCTTATTTGGTCCGCTTTTAAAGAAAGATGTGTTTACCCCTTCCGAAGCAACTTCTTCCTGTTTATAAGGGGACACACCCAATAATTTCTCAAAAAGTGAATTGGAATCTTCCATGTTCTTCACTGCAATACCTAAATGTTCAATCTTTTTCATGTCTTATTTGCTTCAGTATGCATCACATAAGGGTTAAGATACATTTTAATATGTATTTTTGCAGTATGGAAACGCAAAGACAACGTAAAATAGCTGGGGTTATTCAAAAAGATATTGTAGATATTCTACAAAAAGCTGCCATTGATGGCGGGCTACGTAATACCCTAATCTCAGTATCTAAGGTTGCAGTGACTACAGATTTATCTATCGCGAAAATTTATCTAAGTATTTTTCCGAACGATAAAGCAGCTGAATTAATGGAGGGTATTAAATCGAACCAACCCTTAATTAAACACGAACTTTCGCAGCGTACCAGAAACCAGTTACGTAGGGTACCAGAATTATTATTCTATTTAGACGATTCGTTAGATTATATCGAGAATATTGAAAAGTCTTTAAAACGCGAAGAAAATCCTATCGAGAACAGAGATCTGCTACCTAAGCGCAAAAAGTCCTGATCGTTTGAATTTTACTCTCTATATCGCCAAAAGGTATGTACGTTCAAAAAGTACCCAGAACGCGGTCAACATCATTAATTTTATTACCTTTTTAGTTATTGTTATCGGTTCTGCCGCATTGTTTATTGTGCTTTCGGCCTTCGCCGGATTAAAAACCTTTAGCCTATCGTTTACCGAATCTTTTGACCCACAATTAAAAGCGCTTCCCGTTGCCGGGAAAACTTTTACCTTATCTCCCGAACAAGAAGAACGTTTACATAACATAGAAGGTCTCGCCTTTTACTCTAAAGAACTAGAGGAAAAGGTTTCTTTAGAACACAAGGGTAAAAATCATATTGCCTACATAAAAGGTATAGATAGTAATTATAGAAAAGTTACCGGAGTAGATAGTGTTCTTTTCTATGGGAATTGGATTATAAATGAATCGCAAGTCGTTGTCGGCGCAGGTATCACAAACATTTTAGGGCTAACCGTTAATGAATTTCTAAGTCCGTTGCAGATTTATGCTTTTAAGCCAGGTAAGGGTTCTATATCGCAACAAAGTATTTCATCTCTATATAACCAATTACCCGTTGTTGTAAGTGATGTATATGGCGTGGAAGCTGATTTGGATAACAAATATGTATTTGCCGATTTACGATTGACTCAGGCTTTGTTAGAAAAAGACTCCTTGGAGGTATCCGGTATCAATTTTAAAACGGATGATGGCGTCGAACCTAGTTCGGTTCGTTCAGAAATTCAGGCTATTTTAGGTTCTGGTATTGAACTAAAGAACCGTCAGCAGCTAAACAGTACCTTATACAAAATGCTGAACACCGAAAACGTTGCTACATACCTCATATTTACCCTTGTGCTTATTATTGCCCTTTTTAATGTAGTAGGTGCAATTATTATGATGATTTTAGACAAGCAACAGAATTCTAAAACCCTTTACAGCCTAGGTACGACCATCAAAGAATTACAACGTATTTACTTTTTACAAGGAGTTTTGGTTACTGGTTTTGGCGGATTAATCGGTGTGCTTATTGGGGTCCTAATCGTATGGTCGCAACTTGCATTCGGCTGGTTGAGAATAACCCCGTCTCTAGCCTACCCTGTAAAGTTTGAGTTCATCAATATTACCATTGTACTTGCAACCATACTTGTGTTGGGTATTATCGCATCTAAAATTGCCAGTAGCCGAATCAATAAAAAATTAATTGAGGCTTAGATTAAATTAAACTCGTAATCTCCAAACTTTTCCATCACCTCATCAAAGGCTGCAAAAACCGATGCAGAATCATCGCTAGTAACCATTTTCATGCGATGTTCCTTAAAATTAGGTATGCCTTTAAAGTAATTGGTGTAATGTCTTCGTGTCTCGAAAACACCCAAAATTTCACCTTTCCAATCAATCGACATTTGTAAATGACGACGGGCGGCATCAACGCGCTCTTCCATGGTAGGCGGAGCTAAATGCGTTCCGGTTTCAAAAAAGTGTTTTATTTCTCTAAATATCCATGGATAACCAATACTGGCACGGCCAATCATAGCACCATCCAAGCCGAATTCATCGCGCATTTTTAATGCTGCTTCGGGTGTGTCAACATCACCATTACCAAATACAGGGATGTGCATTCTTGGGTTGTTCTTCACTTCTCTAATAGGGTCCCAATTGGCATTGCCCTTATACATTTGTGCCCTTGTGCGCCCATGAATGGATATTGCTTTGCATCCAACATCTTGCAGGCGTTCTGCAACCTCAACAATTTTAATTGAATCATCGTCCCAACCTAATCTGGTTTTTACCGTGATGGGCAGATTACTATGCTCGACCATAGCTTTGGTCAAAGAGACCATCAAGTCAATATCTTTTAGAATACCGGCACCCGCTCCTCGTGAAACTACTTTTTTTACCGGGCAGCCAAAATTGATATCAATAATATCTGGCTTCGATTTTTCTACAATCTCTACAGATTGCAACATACTTTCTAAATTAGCGCCGAAAATCTGAATACCTACTGGGCGTTCTTTCTCATAGATATCTAGCTTCATAACGCTTTTTGCAGCATCACGAATCAATCCTTCAGAAGATATGAATTCGGTATAAACCACATCGGCTCCCTGCTCTTTACAAAGGGCACGAAAAGGCGGGTCGCTTACATCTTCCATAGGTGCTAAAAGCAATGGAAAATCAGGCAGTTGTATGTCTCCTATTTTAGGCACTGTCTATTTAATTTTGGGATGCAAAGTTATATAAAAATACGAGAAGGTCATTATTAGGCTATTTAGATAAACTTAATGGTTTTGAGCCCCTTTCTGGACGATTAAATGTTTGTTTCTAGAAAGAATGTAAATTAGTACAACTACCTGGTCTTCGACCGCGCTTTGATTGACATCATAAATTGTATCTGCTTATTGTCCGCCTGCCATTTGAACCCATTGTGTTTGGTGTAAAATGGAAGATGAAGTAGATGCTTAAACACGTTTCATTAATCCTGATGATTTATTGAACGATGGAAAAAATACGATCATTTATGAGCAATTGCATGGTAAAATGTCCGAGCTCTTTAGCACAGGGAATTCTGTTGAAAAAGCCTCTGAAAACCTTAAAAGCATTAGTGCTGTTTACCTGAAATCGATGCCCCAGAATTAGGCTACGATAACTTATTTAGAATCATCATCATGCAATTTATAGATACCCATAATTTTGATGTACTCGCCATAAAAAAATTATGTGTTCATATTGTGAATAAAGATTATAAAATAAACCCTTTTAAAACCATGACCCTTTTTTATAGGGATGATAAGATTGAGCGATCGAAAGAACTACAAAATGAAATGATATGATTTTAGCAGGTGTCTACCTCTTGGTAAGTCTGGGTGTTTGTAGCACCATGATGTCTTAAAATAATACTACAAACGTCTGCCTTCTTCGGTATTTTTCCTTTTGTAATTATCCCTTATTTTGGTGTTGCCGAATTTGTACCTGAAACCGGCAATGAATAATCTATTCTCCCATCTAGAATATGTACTGTTACTCTGGTCAAGATAGTTTCTTGTTCCATATATACCCCCATCATTAAACATATCCTCTACTGCCAAAGAAATACTCGCGGCTTTGCCCCATATTGTTTTGCGTAAGGATAAGCCCATTTTGCCAAAAGAAGAATATCTAGTATTTCCACTAATACGTGGTGAAAAATGAATGTAGGTCAAATCTGCATATAGCGATCTGTCACTTAAAAAGGTAAAACTATTGGTGGTTCGGGTATGCGTGGTCCAAATAGCGTTTTCTACAATGGTATTGGTGTTTAAATCTGTGAAGCTATCCTTATCATAATAATGACTGATCAATAAAAATAAATTCCAAAAAGAGGTAATATCTTTGGAAACGCTCACATCTGCACCATAGTAATTATTCGATTCTAGATTAATGTACTGTGTGCGTATGATATTTGTAGTATTATCTTGAAACACTTGTTGTGATTGTTCATTATATTTTTTTCCTGCAAACAACACTAACTTATACGCTTTATCATAAACATAATCGAACTGAACATAATCTCTATATGCTGGCTTCAAATTTGGGTTGCCTTCTATTATAGAATTTGCCGATAAATAATATTGAAACGGATTTATAGTATTATATCTAGGTCTTGTGATTCTTCTATACGACTTTAAATAAAACGCATTCTTATCGATTGTATAAGATAAGGCCATTGTCGGAAACCAGTTCATATATGAATTGGTTTTTGCTTCTGATCCAGTATTTAATTCACCCTTGGTATCTGTATATTCTGCTCTTAAGCCTACGTTCAATTTCCAATTTTCCCAGCTGTTATTAAAACTAACATACCCTGCATAAATTTTTTCATCGTAATTAAAAATTCCTGATTCCGTTAAACCTATTCCTTCAATATTTTGATCAAAACCAGATTGAACTATGCTTGCCTCAGAATTAATTGAGGCATACCTTAACCCTGTCTCCATCGTCGAATGTTCCCCGAGAGGTTGTGTAAGATCGGTTTGTGCACTATATAGATTTATGATTTGATTTGACATAATATTAAAGGTATCTTCCACAATAAACTCAGATTCACCTTCTAAAAAATTATTATTCAATTCTTGATTTATTTTGTAATCATAATACGTGAAATGGGTATTGAAAGAAAGCGCTGCTCCCTTTTTGTTTAATTTATGTACCCAATCTAAATAATAAGCTGTATTTAAAACATCTTTGTTAGAAATATTAAAGCCTGTTAAAAGTGCTGTAGTGGCTCCATTCGTATCTTCTATTTCAGTTTCTGATGTATAATTAGTAATGACATTTGGAGAGTAGCTGTTGTTTGATGTTAGACTTATGGTATTCTTTTCATCTAATTGCACATCTAGAAACAGGTTTAGGGTATGACTTTTTCCCTTGGAAATAGATTTCTGTTCTGCCGTCCAAGTTTCACTCGCTTGCTTATTTTCAAAAAAATTGGTGATGTCTGTATATCTCGTCCAATCTCTATTATGGCCAAAACTATAATTCGTAGAGAAATCCAACTTCTTACTTTTAAAGAAATGATCCATACCCAACGTGTGTTTGGGTAAAACGCCCTGGGTATATCGGTTGAATACTGAACCATTATAGCCTGAGACCAAATTTCTCTTCATTATAATATTAATCAATAATCCGCCTTCGGCACTGTATTTTGCTGGTGGACTAGTAATTACTTCTATAGATTCAACATTACCCGCCGAGTTGCCAGAAAGCAAATTCATAATATCTTCTTCTGGCAAATTAATTCGTTTACCATTGATCATGATATTCACATTCGAACTACCGTTAACCAACAATTTATTATTCATAACCATAACACCTGGTGTTCTCTTTAGTACACTCCAGATATCATTATCAGAAAGGGCGGTATTCTCAATATTAAATACATGGCGGTCTGCCATATTTTCTAATACTGGTTTCCTTTGCGTAACCACAACCTCGTCTAATTGCTGCGCACTATTTAAAACAAGGGTTTCAATATTTATATCTTTGGTCAATTGAATTAAAGGACTTTCTATGGTGTTTTCTATGTAGCTAGCAATTATCCGATATGTACCTTCTTTAATAGCCGAAAATTGATAAAAACCATTATCATTGGATACGGTGCCTTTTATAAAATCGCCTTCTTGAGTCAATAAAAGAACATTTACCAATACCATTGGCTTTTTGTTTTCATCTAAGACCAAACCTGTAAGTTCAAATTCTTGAGAATACACAAGAGAAGCTATCAAGCTAAAAAGCAAGGTGGCAAAGAAATTATTAATCATTTAGTTGGTTGTAGGAACTAAAAATAGGCAAGTTATTCGGAAATATCTTACGTAAACGTTTAAATTTTAACAGGAAAAAATTCTAACTTATTTTAACTAGTTATCTAACCGCTCCCGCTCTGTTTTTTCAACACTTCTTTGATTATCCTCTAGCCTAAAATTCCCAAAATTATACGTGAACCCAAACTTCACGTATTGCGTTTCCGGTGCAGCTAAATAACGGTTGTCTTGATTTAAATACTTAGAAGAAACATAGGTATTGTATTTTCCTAAAAGATCATTTGCGCTTACACTAACCACGGCCCTGTTCTTCATAAACGACTTTCTCAGTCCCAATGTTAAATTGGTAGATTGTTCTTGAATATAAGACCCCTGTAAATAGCCTGACATATAAACAAAGCCCAATTCTCCTTTAAAAGTACCGTCATTAGAAAGAGTTACATAATTAGTTAAATCGACATAAGCACCGTTGAATTCATTCTTAAAAGAAAAGGCATCACTTTCTAAGGCAATAAAAGTTTCATCTTCATGAAAAAGTGAAATATAACTATACAAGTACCAGTTATTAGTGATAGACTTACCGTAAGTAAAATCAAGACCAAAGGAAGTACTTGCAAGTACGTTTTGGGTAATATCCCTTAAAACTAAATTTTCATTGTCTTGAAATGTAAGTGTGGAAATATAACTACCATTATCTCTATAATAGAAATCAAAAAAATATTCTTGATTAAGCGTATAATTCAAATTAAAATTATGACTGAAGCTAGGAGTTAGGTTTGGGTTACCCTCTTCAAAGGTTCGTTCATTTATATACGTTCTAAACGGATTTAAATCATCATATCTAGGTCTTTTTAATTTTCTAGAATAATCTATAGAAAAGCTATGGTGTTCATTAATATTGCGGAGTAAATACAATGAGGGAAACAGTTCAAAATAGTTTAGGTTGTTGATAGTAGAACTATTTTCTGAAATACCTGAACTTTCTGTCTGCTCTGCTCGTAACCCCGTTTTTAAGCTCCATTTTTCCCAATCTTTTGAAAAACTTAAGAACGCCGCTAATACATTTTCATCGTAGATATAATCATCAGATAAGTTCGGTATAAATTCTGGTCCATTATTTCGAAGAATATAGTCTAAGCTACTTTCAGAATTGATAAATGACCCTTTAACTCCTGTTTCAAAAAAAACGCTTCCCAAATTATCATTATAATCTAATTGAACTGTTTTAATTTCTATTTGTTGATTTGCATTGGTTGAAAAATTAAAATCACGAATAAATGAACCATTGGGCAAGAAGTAATTAGAATTCACATCTTGCGATCTATCAAGGTCAAAGTATGTGTAGTGGGCATTTAAATTTAGATTTCCACTTTCCTTAAATTTATGTTTATAGGTTAGATCCCCAGAAATATTATTTTTTATTTCATTTAAGTAGCTATCCGTAGTAAATGTAGAATCTATAATACCCAAACCATTTTTAATGGTGGTATTCTGAAAAAAGTCGGACTCTCTTTTAGGCTGTAGTTGTACGTTAGAAGTTAGGCTAAGGCTATTGTTGTCATCGAAATCATAATCTATAACAAGGCCCGCGCTATGCGTATTGCTTCGAATGATTTGGTCAAAATTAGTATCCCATATTGAAAAGATGCCTGTGTCATTATTATAATTAGTAGTACTCAGTGTATTCTTAAATTCCTTTTTTGGAGCAAAATTGTAGCTAGCGTTCACATTAAGTTTATCGGTCTTATAAAAATGGGAAGTGCCAAAATTATATTTTGGGAAAACGCCTTGGGTATACCCTGCATTGATGTTTCCCTTATACCCAAGAGATACATTTTTACTGGTAATGATATTTAAAATTGATCCTCCTTCGGCATCATAACTTGCTGGAGGGTTGTAGATAACCTCAACCGATTTTATATTTTCTCCTTGATAATTCTCTAAAAGATTTCTAACCTCTTCTGATGACAATTGTACTTTACGGTTGTTAACATAAACAGTAGTAGCACGATTACGAACCTTTAGTTCATCGTTCATTACAATTACCCCAGGTGTTTGACTTAAAATATCCCATGAACTGTTTTGTGAAATCACGGTATTTTCCACGTTAAAAACAATACGATCTACCTTGCGTTCTACTACAGGTCTGTTGCTAGTTACGGTAACCTCATTAAGCTCCTCTGCCTGCTGTTCTATAATTAAAGCTCCAATTTTTGTGTCTTTTATAATCTCTAACGCTAGATTATTTGACATCTGCCCCACGTAAGATGCCTTTAAAAAATAGAGTCCTTCAGAGATGTTTGTAATAGAAAAAATTCCGTTCTCATCGGCTGATGTTCCCTTAACCAAGGTAGAATCTGTAACATTCAAAAGAAAAACAGAAGCAAATGCAACAGGTTCTTGAAATTGATCTTTAACCTCACCTTCTAATTCATAGGTTTGACTAAGCGCACAATCAGATATACCTATGGTAAAGATTAAAATCGCAAATAATAGTTTCAATAGTAACTTGGGTTGAATTTCAAATCTAATTAAAAAAACGTTGTAATCCTTTACAAATTATGTAATCCAAAGAAAAGGCAGCATCTATAAATTGGCGATTACACTCAAGCTTAGCGCTATAAATTAGATTATATTTGCAATTGCTCTTTAAAGCCGGGTACTATTCTTGGTTTAAAACTGCCACTATTATTACTATTACCGCTATGAAAAACATTAGAAATTTCTGCATTATTGCACATATTGACCATGGTAAAAGCACCTTGGCCGACCGACTATTAGAGTTTACCGGCTCGGTTACCGATCGAGAGAAAAAGGAGCAATTATTAGATAGCATGGACCTTGAAAGAGAGCGTGGTATTACTATAAAAAGTCATGCCATACAGATGGATTACACCTATAAGGGTGAACAATATATTCTAAACCTTATTGACACTCCTGGTCACGTAGATTTCTCATATGAAGTTTCTAGGTCTATTGCGGCCTGTGAAGGTGCGTTATTGGTAGTAGATGCGGCACAAAGTATACAAGCCCAAACCATTTCTAACCTTTACTTGGCTTTAGAGAATGACCTTGAAATTATACCTGTTTTAAACAAGGTTGACTTACCAAGCGCCAACCCAGAAGAAGTTACCGATGATATCGTTGATCTATTAGGCTGTAAAGCAGAAGAGGTAATACCCGCAAGTGCAAAGACCGGTATTGGTATTGAAGAAATTTTAAGTGCTATTATTGAGCGAATTCCTGCCCCAAAAGGAAACCCTGATGAATCATTACAAGCCTTGGTTTTTGACTCTGTTTACAATCCTTTTAGGGGAGTAGAAACCTATTTTAGAGTGGTAAATGGCTCTATTAAAAAAGGACAAAAGATAAAATTCGTAGCTACGGATAAAAGCTATTATGCAGATGAGGTTGGTACGCTTAAGCTTATACAACATCCTAAGAAAGAAATAAAAGCAGGTGATGTAGGATATTTGATTACGGGTATTAAAGATGCACGTGAAGTAAAAGTTGGAGATACGATTACCGATTCTGCTCATCCAACAAAGAACCCTATTGCAGGTTTTGAAGATGTAAAGCCAATGGTATTTGCTGGTATTTACCCTGTAGACACCGAAGATTTTGAAGAATTAAGGTCTTCAATGGAAAAATTGCAATTAAACGATGCCTCTTTAGTATTCGCTGCTGAAAGTAGTGCTGCGCTAGGTTTTGGTTTCCGTTGTGGATTCTTAGGAATGCTTCACATGGAAATCATTCAAGAACGTTTAGAGCGTGAATTTGATATGACGGTGATAACTACCGTTCCCAACGTAAGTTACCATGCCTTTACCAGAAAGGATCCTGATGTTCCCATGATCGTAAACAATCCTAGTGATTTACCTGATCCTTCTACCATAGACCGTGTAGAGGAGCCTTATATTAAGGCAACAATAATAACAAAATCGGATTTTGTGGGTAATGTAATGTCTCTTTGTATTGAAAAGAGAGGACTTATTACCAACCAAACCTATCTGACCACAGAACGTGTAGAGCTTAATTTTGATATGCCTTTGGCTGAAATCGTTTTTGACTTCTATGATCGATTAAAAACTGTGTCCAAAGGATATGCTTCTTTTGATTATACCCCTATTGGTATGCGTCCATCTAAGTTGGTGCGTGTAGATATTTTATTAAATGCCCAACCGGTAGATGCACTTTCTGCGCTTATCCATTTTGATAATGCCACCACTATTGGTAAAAAGATGTGCGAAAAGTTAAAGGAACTTATCCCAAGACAGCAATTTGATATTCCAATACAGGCAGCCATTGGGTCTAAAATTATTTCCAGAGAAACTATTAAAGCATTACGAAAAGATGTAACCGCAAAATGTTATGGTGGTGATATATCTCGTAAGCGTAAGCTATTGGAAAAACAGAAAAAAGGTAAGAAGAGAATGCGCCAAGTTGGTAATGTGGAAATTCCACAAGAAGCTTTTATGGCCGTACTTAAACTGAACGACTAAGAGGTTTTTTTTACGACCTCTTTTTCTTGTCTTTCAGACGGAAATATTTTGCCCAAATATACTAATTTATAGCCCACCTTGATATCTGTAAAATCTTTGCTGAAGGCTGTAATTATCTCTATATTCCCTTCAAGATCTTTAAGGAATAAAGGTACAATATCAGCGTCGGCCTTGGTAATTTCTATCAACCCTTTGTAATGTTCTGTGTCATGAAGTTCAATTTCATGTATCGCAGGAAATTTTCTAGCTGCTTCCGTTAGTTTAATAAAATCATCTGTATGAGAAAATAGCCCCTCTTTTGGATTGTTCTCCGGATCGGCCATTTCATCGGCATCTACCAACCTAAACGAACCGTTTTCACCAAATATATCTTGAAATTTATTGATAGCGTATTTATTGATGTCAGAATTACCTGTAAGAGCCATCATATAACCAATATCGTTAAGCTCTATATTATCTGTTAAACTATCCGAATAAATATTGGCAGAAATTGCTTCCAATCCTAATTTATTAGCCTTATCAATGTTTGATTGATTATTGTCTATTAATACAACATGCCTATCATTCTGATGTAAATATGCGCCTATTAACCTCGATGCTTTTGATGCTCCTAAAATCAATATGCCTTCTGATTTTTTAAGAAAAACCCCAATTAATTTTGCAAACAATCGAGCAGTTGTGGCATTCAATAGAACTGTACCTAAAACAATCATAAAAACCAAAGGCGTAATGTACTCTGCACCTGGCTCTCCTCGTGATAATAATTTTGATCCAAAAAGAGAGGCAATACCTGCTGCAACAATACCTCTGGGACCAACCCAGCTTATGAATAGCTTTTCGTTAAGTTTTAAATTAGACCCTATTGAACTTAAGAAAACACCAAGCGGCCTAATTAATAACACTATGGACAAGAATAAGCCCAAGGTTTTCCATGTATAAATTAATTCAAGGTCTACAATATTTATATTGGCTGCAAGTAATATGAACAATATCGAAATTAGAAGAATACTCAAAGATTCCTTAAAATAAAGCAACTCTTTGATATTTGGCAAATTTGTATTTCCCATAACCATCCCCATAACCACTACTGCCAATAAACCCGATTCATGGGCAAAAACATCGGACATTACGAAAACGCCCAATACTACAGAAAGTGTGACAACATTAAGTAAATAATGCGGTATAAAGCTCTTCTTAATCAAAAAAGTAAGTGCATGCGCAAATGTAAAACCAAACGTAAAACCGAATAATAAGATTTTACCGAACTCCACTAATGCCGTCATGGTATATGCCTCACCTTCGCCTACACTAATAAACTCATAAACCAAAACAGCTGCTAATGCCCCGATAGGATCGATTAGAATCCCTTCCCATTTCAAAATTGCAGACACATCTTTTTTAAGCGGAATATTTCTCAGAATTGGAGTAATAACCGTTGGGCCCGTTACAATAATTAAAGCAGAGAATAAAAAACACAACTGCCATGAAATACCGAATAGAAAATATGCTGCTAAAGCCGCCCCAAAAAACGTAGTAACACTTCCTAAAGTAATTAATTTAGTAATTACCGGGCCAATACTTTTAATCTCAGAACGCTTAAGGGTTAGTCCACCTTCAAAGAGTATAATACTTATCGCAAGAGAAACAAAATAATATAAACTCTCTCCTGGGAAAAGTCCTTTTGTGCCGTTCCAAATGGGCTCTATTATTTTGGAGCCATCTTCTGTATATAGCGTTGATATAGGCCCTACCAAAAGACCTATTAAAATTAAGGGTAGAATAGCAGGTAATTTAAAACGCCATGCCACCCACTGTGCAATAATTCCAAGAATAATAATGCCTGCCAGTTCTATCATAGAGGAATTTAGGTGAAATTAAAAAAGTTAACCGCTGCTAAAATACGCTTTTTGTTAAATCAATGGTCCTTCATGGTAAGACGTAATACGGAACATGCGCTTTTTTCAGTATACATATCTTTGCCTGTACCAAATAAGATACTTAGCCAATTATCTTTTTGGGGAGTTCCCAAAATAAGAAGGTCATAACTAGCCGAAATTTTAGAAATAGCCCCAATTGTATCATTACTTCTTTGGATTAAAACCGTAGAAGTAACAGGCACCTTTAATAATAACTTCTTGGAATTCTCTTGCAAATCCTCTATCTCATCATTCGAAGAATGTTCTGGAACAACATGTAAAAGGGTTAATGAGGCATTGTAAAATGCGCATATACGGTCTGCAACGGCAATAAAATTTTTGTCCTTTCTACCAGGTCGTAATGCCAACAACACTTTGCCAATATGTCTAACACCAACATCCTTAAAAAGTGCAAAATCTGAATTTATATGCGTAAGCAACCAACCTATCGGATTGCTAACTAAAATGCCACTGTGAGCGCGACCGTTCCAGCCCATAACTAACCAATCACAATTTGTCTGATCACTTAATTCATGAATAGTGTCAGAAATTTCATGGGTTACGGCGGCTTCAAAATCTATCTTCAGGTTTCTTGTAATCGCCAATTGTGAAATACGCCTTTCCAAGGAAACTATTTTAGGGTTTTCCTCTACCATGGCATCTAAAAAGGTTTGGTTGGGTACCTCCGTTATATTTACCGCTTGTATTTTATCCCGCTTATTGATGGCCGCTGCAATTTCTATCAACATTTCTGGTGATTGTTCATTGCCCAGTAAAGGTACTACAACCCCAGCATCTGAGGCCAATTTACCATCCAAGTTCTGCATAATACCAGACTGATTGTTCCTATAGGTAATCTGCCCTTTTTGCTTTCGCCTATAAAAAAGATAAAGTGCAGGTCTATGTCCATATTTTCTTAATATTCCGGTTCTTGTGGCGTTCTTTCCAAAATAAAAATAAATAAGAAACCCTATTATTAAAATAGCGATAATGGCCAATAAGGGCCCTAGCCCTAAAAGAATCAAAAGCCCTACGCCACTAAAAATTCCGAACAACTGAACAAAAGGATAAAGCGGAGATTTATAAGGCGGTGCATACCATTGCGCAGATGTTTCCCGTAAAACGATTACACATGCATTTACCAAAATAAACATCATAACCATAAAGGCGCTTGCCAATTTTGCTATTTTTTCCACATCCAAAAATAAAATTACCAAAGCCATTGCTAGGCAAGTCATTGCAATAGTAACAACTGGAGTTAAATATTTAGAATGTATTTTGGCCATGAAGTCTGGCAATAACTGGTCCCTTGCCATGGCAAAAGGAAATCTAGAAGCGGCCAAAACTCCTGAATTTGCCATGGAAATTAATGTAATGATCCCAACAAAAGCGGCTAAATAGCCAACTATACTACCTCCCAATAAATTTGCAATCGTATAAATGGGTTTTATATCGGTCTTTAAGTTGGCCATGGGTAGGTTACCGACCAGAACAAAGGCAACGAATACATAAATCGAAGTCATTATAAATAAGGACAAAATCATGGCCCTTGGCAAATTTTTACTAGGGTTTTTAATTTCACCGGCAATGGCGGCTACTTTGGTAACTCCAGCATAGGAAATATATACAAAAGCAACTGTGCTAAAAAGCCCTATGTTACCATTCAATAAAAAAGGATCCAAAAGTTTTGTAGAAGTTTTAGGGAGTCCAAAAATTAAAATCAGGGCAAGGGTAATAAGACTTATAGAAACAATTACAATCTGCACTTTGCCTACCTTTTTAACACCTAGAATATTTAAGAAAAGAATGGCAATTAAAAAAATAAGGGCTACATATTTTGTAAACCCAGCTTCTATATTCACCAGGACAGTTAAATAAGCACCAAAACCTACTAGTGCAAAGGCACTTTTAAGCAAAAGCGACAACCAAAGACCTATACCCGCGATAGTACCAAAAAGTGGCCCGAACGCTCTTTCTATGTATACATAGGTACCTCCGGACGATGGCATAGCCGTTGCCAATTCAGATTTGGATAATGCAGCCGGTAAGATACAAATAGCGGCCAGTAAGTAAGCCAACCATACTGAAGATCCTGTTTTAGCCGCGGCAAGTCCTGGAAGTACAAAAATACCACTCCCCAGCATACCACCTATGCTAATGGCAATAACCGAGATTAAGGATAAACTACGTTCTAATTTTTTCAAATTTTGCCAAGTTGGGGTCTAAAAATAGTCTTTTAATATAGAACAGTGAATTTTTAAACGTAATAGCTATTCACTTGGTTATTCCAATTTTAGGCTATTTATAATAATCAACTTTATTCAAAAAGTTATGGTTAAACCATTTTTTGGAATGGTTAATACTGTTAACAAAAAAATATAAATAATAGATTGAAAAAAAAGCTAATTTTACCGAACTAAATCATTATATTTTATATTTATAGGCCACCGAATATTTGAATTGCACAAAAGTTAATTGCGTAATTGTTGAAGTAATAAAAGAAGTAGATAGTTGAATTCTTTTTTTTGGCGTACTTAAAGAAAACAACCGTTAGTTCATAAAAACTTTATTAAAAAGCCAAAAAATATTAGGCTACAACTCTTCCTTTTAAAAAAAATCTGATTGTCCGCAAGCACTCATAATTTAAAAATACTTGTTATTTTTGTAAAA
>NZ_CAXBGF010000016.1:0-110854 GCF_963975365.1 uncultured Maribacter sp.
ATGGAAACACAATTGATATTAGCGGAATCGATACAGATACCGATGACCAGACATTAAGTTTGACCGGTAACACATTAGCTATTGCCGATGGTAACTCAGTAGACTTGAGTGCATACGTTGACACCGATACCGATGACCAGACATTGAGTTTAACCGGTAACACATTGGCTATTGCCGATGGTAACTCTGTTGATTTGAGTGGATATGTTGACACAGATACCGATGACCAGACATTGAGTTTAACAGGAACTGATTTAACCATTGCTGATGGAAATACTATTGATATTCAATATGGTACTCCGGCTGTTGTCAGTACGGGAGCACCAGCAACAATACCGACATATGCTAATAATGAGTTATACTATTATGTAACTTATTATGACCCTACTGTATTTGCTAATGTAAGTGTTGATGCTGTTGGAGAAATGACCTATGATGTTATTGCCACACCAACTGATTATAACACATTGATTAACGTAGTTTTTGTAGCACAATAATTAGCTAATTGAGGTATAGATTCCAAATCGATTTGAAAAAAAAGCATATATATAAAACCATATTTCTCAGTATTGTTACTACAGTACTGGGTGTTTTGGTGTCCAATGCCCAATTTTTGTTGCAGGCACCAACTGATAGTGACCAAAATAATTTTCGTTGGTATGAAGCATCAGACAATACAACTGTACTTGGCACAGATTCCTTTTATGAGGTAACCCAACCAGGTATTTATTTTGCCAAATATGATGGTACTTTATGTGGGTCCAATGCAACGGGCTATTTTATAGTAACCGATTGTAATAATCCAAATAATGAAGTGACTATGGATGTTACTTCTAATGTTCCAAGTAGTGCTACAGTTAGCTGGAATCCTCCAGTAAGTGGAGATCAATTAAGACCTATGGTAATTGCAACAGACGCCGTTGTAAAATATACAGCATTTGTTACCAAAGCTGGTAATACATTTAGTTTGCCAAATTTTACGATAGTGTGTTTAAGTGAGGCGGCTAATTTAGAAGATGATTTAGTAACTACAGATGAAGAAGTTTCTGTTATTATTGATGTTTATGCCAATGATACAGATTTACCTAATATAGGAGCATTAACAATTACAGATCCTATTAACGGAACGGTAACAATAGATGATGGCGGTACACCAAATAATCCATTAGATGATATTATTACATATACTCCTGATTTAGATTTTAATGGCACAGATAGTTTTGATTATACGGTTTGTAATAGTTTCGGTGATTGCAGCACTGCAACGGTAACTATTGATGTGTTACCAATTGTAGATACAAATGATGATTCTTTAGTTGTTGATGAAAATGAGATTAGGGTCATAGATAATTGGCATTTAAACGATAATGACCTTCCTACCGTTGGCACGTTTAGTATAACGCAACCAGCTAATGGTTCGGCAACAGTAGATGATAGTGGTACACCAAGCGACCCATCAGATGATATTGTCACTTATTTTCCAAATAACGGCTATATAGGAAATGATACATTTGAATATACCGTTTGTGATGATTTAAGTAATTGTAGTTCATCACTTGTAACTATAATAATTAGCCCGTCTGGTGCGGATTTAGATAGCGATGATGACGGTATAGTAGATAGTTTTGAGGATTTGAATTTAGATGGAGACAATGATCCGTCAACCGATCTTACAGATTCTGACGGTGATGGTTTTCCAGACTACTTAGATATTGATAGTGACGGTGATGGTATACCAGATAATGTTGAAGCTCAAGCTACAGCGGAATATATAACACCTTCAGGCCTTGATGCAAATTCTAATGGTTTAGATGATGCTTATGAAACAAATGGGTTAATGGGAATATTCCCAGTAGATACCGATTCCGACAATCTTCCTGATTATTTAGATGAAGACAGTGATAATGATAATATTCTTGACGAAATAGAAGGTCATGATTATAATCAAGATGGTATTGCAGATGTGGTAAGAATAGCATCTGATAAGGATAATGACGGTCTTGATGACGGATTTGAAGGTTCTATTTCTGTAGATATAGATGTAAACGATGAAATTGATAATCCATATGCTCAATTACCAAATACAGATGATGATGAAAAATCTGATTATAGAGATACAGATGATGATGACGATGGTATAGAAACTATTGATGAAGATATAAATCTTAACGGTAATTATCTTGATGATGACTCAGATGATGATGGTATTCCAAACTACTTAGATTCAGATTTAGGTCAATTAGAAGAAGAAATTGAAGTTTTTAACGTTATTACACCTAACGGTGATGGTATTCATGATGAGTTAAGAATCTCTGGCTTACAAAACTATCCTAACAATACATTGAAAATCTATAATAGATGGGGTGTATCTGTTTATAATACTAGAGCATATAATACAGAAGGGAATGTTTTTAATGGCACATCTGAAGGTAGGGTGACCGTAGATGTTGATAGTAAACTGCCAGTAGGCACATATTTCTATATTCTAGATTATGAATTACCGAACGGCGAAACAAAAACACTTTCTGGTTACATATATATTAATAGATAAGAAGAATGTTAAAAGCAAATATAAGCATACCTAAAACGAGCATTTTAAAGCAGTTTGTTGCTATCATGACTTTCAGTTTTGGTATGTTTTCTTATGGCCAACAAGATGCACAATATACTCAGTATATGTATAATACGGTAAGTGTGAATCCTGGTTATGCCGGTTCGAGAGGGCATATTAGTATTGCAGCGCTACATCGTTCTCAATGGATAGGTTTAGATGGTGCGCCAACGACACAAACTTTTAATATTCATTCACCTATTGGATATAGAGGAGTAGGGCTAGGATTGGCGATTGTAAATGATAAAATAGGACCGACCTCAGAAACTAATTTTGATGTAGATTTTTCATATACAATTATGACATCGACAGAAGGTAAAATAAGTTTTGGTCTAAAGGCCAGTGCTAATTTGTTAGATATACGTTTTTCAGAATTAAATCAATATAGTACAGACCCAACCTTACAACAAGATATTGATAATAGGCTTTCCCCTAATATTGGAGCTGGAGTGTATTATCATACCAATAAGTTTTATTTAGGATTATCTGTACCGCGTTTCTTGGAGACATCACATTTTCAAGAAACCAATTTATCAACTGCAAAAGAGCAGATGAATATATATCTTATAACAGGGTACGTTTGGGATTTGGATGAATTTGTGAAATTTAAGCCAACAATACTTACTAAGGTGGTAAAAGGGGCGCCTTTACAATTAGATTTATCGGCAAATTTTATGTTAAATGATAAATTTGTTATTGGAGCAGGATATAGATGGGGTGCGGCAATTAGTGCTATGGCTGGGTTTAATATTTCAAATAAGTTCTTAATTGGGATTGCTTACGACAAAGAAACTACAGAATTAGGTAATGCAGCCTTTAATGATGGTTCTTTTGAGGTAATTTTTAGATATGACTTTATTACTACTAAAAACAATTTGAGATCTCCACGATTCTTCTAGATTAGTCTATTTATGTATTATTATATATTCTACTTTTCGTAGAATAGGTTAAACGCCTTATTTTTACCTAATGAAGGAAGAAGAGGTAATTCTTGTAAATCAAGAAAACGAACAGATTGGCACCATGCCTAAAATGGAAGCACACGAAAAAGCTTTACTACATAGGGCATTTTCAGTTTTTATTGTAAATGACGGTGGTGAAATAATGTTACAGCAACGTGCAGCATCAAAATATCATTCACCTTTGTTATGGACAAACACATGTTGTAGTCACCAAAGGGTAGGGGAATCTAATTTAGATGCCGGAAAGCGAAGACTTCAAGAAGAAATGGGTTTTGAGGCGGAATTGAAAGAACTTTTTTCTTTTATATACAAAGCTCCGTTCGATAACGGTTTAACCGAACATGAATATGATCATGTGATGATAGGGAATTTCAATGCCGAGCCAAAGATTAACCCCGAAGAAGTAGAGGCATGGAAATGGATGTCACCAGAATTGGTCAAGAAAGACATTGCCGATAATCCTGAAGAATACACGGTATGGTTCAAAATTATTTTTGAAAAATTCTTCCGACATTTATTTAATAAAGTAGAGAACAATGAAGGTTAAGGTTAGTAGGAAAGCACACTTTAATGCGGCTCATAGATTATTTAGAAAAGAATGGGATGATGCAAAAAATACCGATATTTTTGGTAAATGCAATAATCCGAATTTTCATGGGCACAACTATGAATTAATAGTAAGTGTTACAGGTGAGATTGATCCGGAAACAGGTTTTGTTATGGATATGAAGGTGTTAAAAGATCTAATCAAACAAGAGATAGAAGATTACCTTGATCACAAAAATCTTAATATGGAAATAAAAGAGTTTGAAAATTTAAATCCGACAGCCGAAAATATAGCTGTGATTATCTGGAATAGGTTGAGACCTCATATTTCTTCTTCAAATGAATTGGAAATAGTTTTATATGAGACACCTAGAAATTTCGTAACATTTTCTGGATAATTTAGTTACTCAATAATGTAAGAAAATTCCTTATTTATCGTTATTGTTTAAAAATTTTAATTATGACCTTATATCCGCTTAAATTCAGACCAATTCTTAAAGAAAGACTCTGGGGTGGCACAAAACTTAAAGAAGTGCTAGGTAAACCAATAGAGAGCGATATTACTGGCGAGAGTTGGGAACTTTCTACAGTTAAAGGAGATATTTCTGTAATTGCAAATGGCAATTTAGAAGGTAAATCGCTACAAGATGTAATAGAATCTTATGGCGAAGAGTTATTAGGTAAAAGTGTTGTGGAAAGGTTTGGGAAAGAATTTCCGATATTAATTAAGTTTATTGATGCTAAGCAGGATTTGTCCATACAATTGCATCCTAATGATGAATTGGCAAAAGAACGTCATGAATCTTTTGGAAAAACAGAAATGTGGTATATAATGGATGCTGATCCAAAAGCAGAATTGATTGTAGGGTTCAACAAAGATGTCACTAAAGAAGAATATGCTGAAAGTATTGATAATGATACACTATTGGATCTTCTTAACTATGAACAAGTTAAAGAGGGAGATACATTCTTTATAAATACTGGAAAAATTCACGCAATTGGCGCAGGAGTGATGCTGGCAGAGATTCAACAGACTTCAGATGTTACTTACCGAGTTTTTGATTTTAATCGTAAAGACAAAGATGGTAATCTACGTGAATTGCACACAGAGCTAGCACTTGATGCGGTAGATTATAAAAAGAAAGATGATTTTAAGGTCCCATATAACCAAGAATTAAATAAAGTCAGCGAAATGGTTGACTGCCCTTATTTTAAAACAAATTTCATTCAGCTTACGGAAAACCTTGAGCTAGATACTACAAAACGTGATTCATTTACCATATTTATGTGTGTTGGTGGCGAAGTGGTAATAAAAACTTTTGAAGGTGAAGTAACTATTAAAAAGGGTGAAACAGCATTGTTGCCTGCTATTACCAAAAATATTTCGCTTCAATCTAAAGGAGCTAAACTTCTAGAAGTGACTATTTAGCATATAATTTACTCTTCAGCAACTCAAATATTGTATTTTTGCAAAAAAAATAATTAGTAATGGCAAGTATAAAAAATTTAAAGAAAGATATTAATAATGTTCTTGGTGACATTATCGAAGGCGTTTATATAGTAGATTCTGCAAACGGAAAGAATAATTCTAAAGAAGGTTCAGCTATTATAGATGAGGCTATTGCAAATTTTGATGAACTTATCGTTAAGGTTAACGAAAGTAAAATTGAAAATAAGAAGGCTCATTTCAATGAAGTAAGAAATGATTTGGAAACAAAAGCCAATAAATTAGTAGAAAAACTAAACAAGTTAGCTTAAGTTAAAAATCTATATTTAATAAACAAAAAAGCATCCTATTTATAGGATGCTTTTTTGTTTCAAACCATTTGGTGAATACTATTATTTTTTTTTCAAAAGTAAGGCTAACTCCTCGCCATATTTTGAGTTCGCTACTTCTGGAGAAAGAACACTATAGATAGAATCTAAATATTTAACATTGGCATCTGGTATTTCTTTTAGAGCAATATAAGGTGCTATGAATGAATTTTTATTGTTAAGTGCAAAATTGATAGCAAATGCATAACCTCTTTGTAAATTTCTATTACTGATATTTTCTAAAGAATCGATACTAACTTGAGATAATTGATTTTCAGGTTGTGCAGCCTTCATCATTATTTCGATATTTCTCTTATTGATACCAGACATTGTCATACTATACTCCTCTAATTTTTCATGACTTTTAGAACCAGAGATTTTTGCAGTAGTATCAAAGGTATTCCAATCTGTATTTATGGTAATTGTACCAGGTTCAGCAAAAAAAGTGATTCGGTCATTTATGTCATTGTTATCTTTCTTTTTCAAGTATAGATAATACACTTCAGGACTTTCTAATTTGCTCTTAAAAGTAAAATTACCATCACCGTTTATTGCTAAAGAGTCTACAGTAACTAGAATAGAATCAGGTACATGCTGTAAATAAAGCACCCCTTTTTTTAGCCCTTTAATTTTACCGGTTACAATTAACGTTTCTTCTGCGTTATCGCCACAAGAACTTAATACTAGGATAGAAACTAAAACAATTATTAATCTTTTCATTCGTATGATTTAGGCCGCAAATATCTATAAATTTTAATAGAAATGATTGGCTACTATTAATTTGTTATTAAAAAAGTGGTTATTACAATTTTGAGGCAATTTCCATTAAATATGCACAAAGCAATGCTCCACCAGTACCAACAACATAACCTAAAACGGCTAATAGCACACCAACCGAAGTTAGTGAAGGGTGAAATTCAGCCGCTACTACAGGAGCGGAAGCTGCACCACCAACATTAGCTTGGCTTCCTACTGCAAGAAAGAAATAGGGTGCTTTAATCAATTTCGCTACCAAAATCATGAGTGCGGCATGTATGGTTATCCAAATAAAACCAACTGCAATTAGGCCAGGATTTTCAAGAACCTTTCCTAAATCCATTTTCATTCCTATGGTTGCAACCAAGATATAAATGAACATTCCGCCAATTTTACTAGCACCTGCACCTTCATAATTTTTGGCCTTGGTGAAAGAGAGTGCAATACCTAAACCAGTTGCAATAACTACCATCCAAAAGAAGCTAGAGCCTAAGAAAGACAGAAAACTTTTTTGGTTGCTAACAGCATCAAAATTACTAGTTAAAAACGTACTTATTTCATCTCCAAAGAAATGAGAGATACCAACGGCGCTAAATGCTAAGGAAATCATTATCATATAATCGTTTAAAGTAGGTACGCGTGTTATTTTTTCAGTAAACTCGGTTACTTTTATTCTTAAGGTTTCAATTGCGGAAGTATCGGTCTTTAACCATTTGTCAATTTGTTTTGTTTTACCTACACCTAATAAAATTATTGCCATCCAAACATTGGCTACGACAATATCTATCAATACCATACCACCATACTTTTCAGGATTGTATTGAAATATTTCGAGCATTGCGGCTTGGTTAGCTCCGCCACCGATCCAACTACCAGCGATGGTAGAAAGGCCTCTCCATATAGCGTCAAAATCATTTCCGCCAACAGTATCTGGTGAAAATATGGAAACAATGAGTATAGCGATAGGACCGCCAATAATAATACCTGCACTACCTGTTAAGAACATTATAATGGCTTTAGAACCTAAATTGGATATCGCTTTTATATCTATACTCAATGTCATTAATACCAAAGCAGCTGGTAATAAGTATCTACTTGCCATAAAATATAGGTTGGAAATTTCATCTGAAATTATACCTGTGCTGGTAAGAATAGCAGGTAATAAATAGCACATAAGCACTGCTGGAACTATAGAGTAGAACTTGCTCCAAAAACCGGTTTTTAAGCTAGACGTGTAAAAAATAAAACCTAAACAAAGAGCAAGCAATCCAAAGACTACGGTATCATTGCTAATTAATGGTTGAGCTAGTAGGTTGTGCATATATTGGTGGGTTGCTATTTTCAAATATAGTTAATTAACCAAGTGTTCTTCAATGAAATGAGCCACTCCGTCTTCAGTGTTTTTTAAGGTGATGTAATTAGAAATAGTTTTAACTTCATCTCTAGCATTGGCAACAGCAACACCGAAACCAACATTTTCAAGCATTTCAATATCATTATAGTTATCACCAAAGGCAATAATATCTTCTAAAGAATCATTGTTGTCCATTACTAATTTTATTGCTGAGAGTTTTGAAACAGATTTTGGAGAAATTTCGATTAATGTGTCATTAGAACGATAAAGATTTAGCTGATTTCTGAATTTTTCATTAAGCAGTGGCATTAAAATATCTGCACTGTCTTTAGTACACATTAACATGATTTTATGCGCACCAATTCTTCTTTGTTTCCAATTCGACAATGTAGTCTCGGTTGATTGAAATGTGGGAGTAGATTTGGTGTATTTAGTTTCTTTTTCAACTCTAATAGAAGTTTGGGGTACATACCATTCATTAGAGTAATAAAGCCCTAAGTCAGCTTCCAAATTACTACATAGATCATAAATTTCTTTTAATAAATTAATAGGAATAACTACGGATGTTAATTCTTGTTGACCGGATAAAACAAGAGCACCATTATAGCATATGATAGTTTGATTGGTGATGCCTAAACTTTCTTGAATATAACGCATGCCACTTGGCATTCTGGCCGAAACCAAAATAATTCTTGTGTCATTCTTAATCTTGTTAATCTGTTCAATGGCGTATTTTGAAACATCGCTCTTTGTGGAAAGTAATGTTCCATCTAAATCGGAACATAGAATTTTATATTTCATTTTAAATATTTAACCAATACGTGAATTTAAGATTTATGGATCTATATTTTGGTTCAAATGAATTCACGAAATAATTATCATTATATACTATAAACAAATCAGATAAAGGCGCAAAACGCCATTGTAGTCTAGAGTTGAAACCAAGATTATCGCGTTGGTTACTGTATTGAATCAATGTGGACCAAAAAATAGATTTGCTAAAAGTTAGGTCTATTTTAGGGCTTATAAGCCATATATCTGCGCTAGGGTATGGGTCTGGTAAAGTTATTTGGTCATAATTCAGCAATATAGATATGAAGGCCTTGGGTTGAATTCGTAGGGTCATATTAGTTTCTAATGAAACTCGATCACCATTAAAAAAACGACCTAAGGTTGTTTCTGCCCTGTAGGAGAAAATTTTACGCATGTCTGATTGATAATTTGCCCTAATATTATTGTAATGATAGCCTTCATTTCCTGGAATGGGTGTGGCACCATCCGTATCCGTAGGATCAAAGGAATCGAATAAGTAGGTGTAGATATTAGACATTCCTATTTCAACCTGAGATTGGTTATTAAAATTTAAGGACCATGCACTTCTAAATTCATAATCTGTATTCTGGAAATTATTCTTTGGGCTCCAGATAAATATGGGGAAAATTTCAAAAGCATGATTTTGAATAGGACCGTTTTTAGGCCAAAAGACACGTTGTGCACTAAAAATATTCTTAAAAATATCGGTTCTACGTACAAAGCCTAAATCAGATGAAAAATCTTCATTCACATAAACCGTTTTACTATAAAAGTTATAGTTTCTGGCATTATAGCGCATACTCATACCACCTGCCATATTACCTTCATTATCATCAGGACTAAATGATTTGTGGGCAAAGAACTTACCGTTCCACCTGTTTTGTTTTGAGGCTAAATTATAGTCAAGGCCTAAAACTCTATTATATTCATCTTCACGAGTAACAAAGTCATATTCTTTAAAGGATTGTTTGTTAATGAAAAACATACCAATATTGGATCTAGAAAATACCTTTTGTTGCATGGCAATCATGGTATTATTGTTAGATGCAATTTCATTTGCTCGGTCTTCAGCTGTTTGAATATTCAGTAGGCCAATTCGTAAATCTTTTGTGAGTTTACCGCTCAGCCTTACACCTCCGATAATCTTATTTTCAATAGTGTTACCAGCTGTATCTTGGGCAATACCAATACGCCTAGAAAAGAAGGGGTTGGCATCTCGTTGATCACCAAAGCCTGCAAAAAGGTCATTATTATCAATAAAAAATTGCCTTTTTTCGGGTAGCGAAACTTCAAACCGGGTTAAGTTAGTTACTTGGTCATCTGCTTCGACCTGTGAAAAATCTGGATTTACCGTAATGTCCAGATTAAGACTGTTTCCTACAGATACCTTTACATCCCCGCCAAAATTAAAATCGTTTATACTTTCGTTATTCGTAAAATCTTTTTGTGAAAGTGTGTTGATGTAAGGTATAATGGCCAATGGTGTTCTTGATTTGCCTAAAGGTTTTTCAAAAACCATGTCTCCCATAAAAGCCAAATTATAAATTAATTGGTTTTGAGGAATCCTTGTCCAAGTACTACGTTCATTAGACTGTGTATCTACCCTGTAACTATTAAATCTCCATTTTGTAGAGCCTTCCTCAAACTTAAGAGAGGTAAAAGGGATAATCATTTCTGCTATAAAATAACCATCGTACATCTTGGCGTCACCTTTCCATTTTACATCCCAAGAAAGATTAAAATCGCTTCGATTTCCACCACCGTTTGAAATTAGTGCCTCTCTACGAACTCCGTAAGGATTTATACCAAATAAAAATGCATTTGTACCATCATTAAAAGTGTCAAATACCAATGAAAAACTATCGCTTCCGCTTCCCCTGAAATCTCGTTTTAAAGATTGGAGTGAATAGTTTTTGCCTACAGAACTTGCCTTAATAGCGATGTAAAGGTTTTTGTCGTCATAAAGCATCTTAATTTCTGATTGTTCTCTGGCTTGAATAGAATCTAAAGGGAAATATTCCCATAATTCATTCGCACTATCTGCAAATTCCCAAATAGGTTCGTCTAAAGCACCATCTGCAATAATACTTTCTTCAATAAATTTAACGGTAAAAGATTTAACCTCCTTTTGACAAAAAATTATAAATGAGAAAAATGAGAATATAAAACTAAGGATCCATTTTTTCATAATATAGTTCTCTTTAAAATTATCATAATCATTAAGTTAGTTATATAATTATATATTCAACCAATATGTGAATTTAAGATTCAAGGACCTATATTTTGGTTCGAATGCATTCACGAAATAGTTATCATTATATACAATGAACAAATCAGATAATGGGGCAAAACGCCATTGTAGTCTAGAATTTAATCCAAGATTATCGCGTTGATTGCTGTATTGAACCAATGTTGACCAAAAAACAGATTTACTAAATGTCACGTCTATTTTAGGGCTAATCAGCCAAATGTCTGCGCTTGCATATGGGTCAGGCAATGAAATTTTATCATAGTTCATTGCCAAGGATAGAAATACTTTTGGTTGAAACCGTAAAAACATTTCACCTTGAATAGAATAACGATCTCCGTTAAAAAAAGTACCCATTGTGGGTTGAATAGCATAAGCGAATCTTTTTCTACTATCTGACTTATATTCTAATGAAATACTATTATAATGGTATCCTATTTCGCCAGGTAATGGTATGGCATCATCTTTATCGGTCGGATCAAATTCTTCGAAAAGATAGGTGTAGGTATTATTATATACAACATTAATTTCTGATAGGTCTGTGAATTTTGATTCCCAAGAACCCATTACTTCATAATCAGTATTTAAAAAATTATTATCTGGACTAAATGTTAGAATAGGAAATAATTTAAAACTATGGGTTTGCAAGGCACTATCTTCTGGCCAAAAAATACGCTCGAACATAGTAGCTGTTTTAAAAATATCGGTTCTACGTATAAAACCAAGATCTGATCTAAAATCTTCCCCTATATAAACAATATCCTCGAAGAAGTTCCAATTTCTTGAATTGTATTGAAGAAAAGTACCTGATGAAAGATCCCGACTTCCAGAGTTGTGAGCAAAAGATTTATGAAGGTAGAATTTACCGTTCCAAGTATTATTATTGGAAATTAGATTATAGTCAACACCTGCAACCCTATTGTAACGATCATCTGAATCTTGAAAATCATAATCCTTAAAGGTTTGTCTATTAATAAAGAACATACCGATATTTGAACGTCCGAACACAGATTGTTGTAATGCTAACATGGTATTATTGTTAGAGGCAATTTGTTCATCCAAATCCTCACCTGTTTGTAGGTTTAAAAAACCTAACCTAAGCCCTTTGGTTAATTTACCGCTTAACCGTACGCCGCCAGTAATTTTATTTTCTATAGAATTATCTGCGGTATCTTTGGCAATACCTATTCTTCTTGAAAAAAACGGGTTGGCATCTCTACCACCACCGAAACTGCCAAAAAGGTCGCTGTTATCAATGAAGAACTGTCTTTTCTCGGGAAGTGAAACTTCAAATCGTGTTAGGTTTGTTACTTGGTTGTCGACTTCTACTTGAGAAAAATCTGGATTAACCGTTATATCCAAATTCATACTATTGCCTATTGCTACTTTAGCGTCGCCACCAACCTTTATATTAGAGTTAGGGTCATTTAATTCAAAGTCCTTTTGTGTTATCATATTGATATAAGGAATAAAGGCCAGGGGGGTCCTGTATTTGCCTAAAGGCTTTTCAAAAACCATATCGCCCATAAAGGTTAGGCCATAAATATTTTGATTTTGTGGAATATGCATCCAAGTGCTATTCTCGTTAGATTGGGTGTCGAATCGATAGCTATTGAACCTCCATTTTGTTTCACCTTCTTTAAACTTGAATGCAGTTAATGGAATCACCATTTCGGCTGTGTAGTAACCATCATATATTTTTGAATCTCCCCTCCATTTAACGTCCCATGAAATTGTAAATCCATTTAAATTTAATCCGCCTCCTGAGACTAAACCTTCGCGTCTTACCCCATAAGGATTAATACCGAAAAGAAAGGCATTGTTGCCATCATTGAAAGTGTCAAAAAGTAACGTAATGTTGTCACTATTACCTGCTCTGAAATCTCTTTTTAATGATTCTATGGCATAATCGCTACCAGCAGTATAGACTTTGATACCAACATATAGATTGTCATCATCATATAACATTTTAATGTCGGTCTGCTTTTTAGATTGAACGGAATCTAAGGGGAAATACTGCCAAAATTCATTTGCGCTATCTGCAATTTCCCAACTGGGTTCATCAAGAATACCATCAGGTACAATGTCAGCATTAATTTGCTTTACAACAAATGATTTGTTGCTTGATTGGGCGCTACAAATAAAACAAAAAAGTAGAAGCACGAGTGTGCTAATGTATTTGGCCATTTTGGTGGTAATTTGTTGGTGGGCCAAATTTAAGTTTTTGTTTAGTTAAATAAATGCTAAACTTATTCTGCTTTATTTTCTTTAGGCTCCCTTTTAGCTTCTTTCAAGCTCTTCATAAGCATCCACTCAATCTGCCCATTGGTGCTACGAAATTCATCTGCGGCCCATTTCTCAATGGCTTTTAACATAGATTCGTTTATGCGTAATGCAAATGCTTTTTTTTTACTCATAAAATTAATAAGCTGATAATGTTTTCTATTATTTCAGGATTCTGAGAATTCAATAATTGTTAATGATTTAAAGTGCCTGTATTTACTATAGGGGAAACATCCTTATCGGAACAAAGTACAACCATAAGATTGCTGACCATAGCAGATTTTCGTTCATCGTCTAAAGCAACCAAATCTTTTTTACTCAGCTCTTCTAGGGCCATTTCTACCATGCTTACAGCGCCTTCAACTATCTTGTGCCTTGCGGCAACTATAGCAGTGGCTTGTTGTCTTTTCAACATAGCATTTGCTATTTCTTGCGCATAAGCTAAATAGCCTATTCGGGCTTCTAAAACTTCTATGCCGGCCATAGATAGGCGTTCTTGAACTTCTTGTTCTAGTGCTTCGCTTACCTCGTTAACACTTGATCTTAAGGTTATATCTTCATCGAGACCCTCATCGGCAAAATTGTCATAAGGATACATACTTGCTAATTTTCGAACTGCAGCATCTGTTTGTACTCTTACAAAATTTTGATAATCATCAACATCAAAAGCTGCTTTATAGGTATTGGTCACTCGCCAAACTAAAATGGTGCTAATCATGATAGGATTACCTAATTTGTCATTGACCTTTAATCGTTCGCTATCGAAATTACTTGCCCTTAACGAAATTCTCTTTTTGGTATATAAAGGATTCACCCAAAAAAGTCCATTCTCTTTAATAGTGCCCACATATTTTCCAAATAAAAGTAAAACTCGTGAGCTATTTGGATTAACTAAAACAAAGCCTGCACACATAATTAATGCTGCAATAATCATAAAGACGCCAACGTAAATTCTTAAAAGTGCAATTCCGCCAATTAATAAAGCTAAAGCAACAAAAAGCATTACGTAGCCATTCTGTGGACTGTGAGTTTTTTCTACTTTCATAATTCATGATATTAAAATAATATCATGAATATATCGAAATAATTTAAAATAAATCGTATTTATTTTTCTGTTTTGAAAATTTAATATTATCCATTAAACTTTTTAGTCTTTTTTTTATTTGGGTTTTTGAATAATCGCTTAAAGAATCCATCGCGTTTTATTGGGTCGCAATTCAAAGCATCCAAGATGGTAGCTGAAGGTTTTGGAAAACTTCTAGTTGTGTACTTGTCAAAATCTTTATTCTGATTTAGTTTTTTCATCCAAAGTCCAAAAATTGGTAAGGCTGCATTAGCACCTTGACCAATACTGGTGTTGCTAAAACCGATTTCATGTTGGTCTAGCCCCACCCAAGTTAAATGCACTAGGCTAGGAGTAAGTGCCACAAACCAAGCATCTTTATTGTTTTGGGTAGTGCCCGTTTTACCGGCTATATCATTTATGAGTCCGTACGTACTTCGTAATCTAGATGCTGTACCCGAATTAACAACTGACTTCATCATTTCTATCATAATTTGCCCAGTTTCTTTCGAAAAGGCAGTATTTGAACTTAAATCTGATTTAAATTCTACTAATATTGAATCTTTGTTATTCGTAATACGCTTAATTAAATTTGGTTTTATGTGCTTACCATTATTTGCATAACTAGTATAAGCCTGCGCCAAGTCTAGAATTTTTATTGCGCCTGTTCCTAAAGCAATAGATGCCTCATTGGGCAGTTTTTCATCAATGCCCATTTCTTTGGCCATCTTCAATACATGGTTTATACCAGCCTTCTCCAAAACTTTCACGGCAATGGTATTAACTGAATTGCTCAAACCTTCTTCCATTGAATAATTTAGGTAGGTTTCATCTTTATTTCCTGAATTACCGGGAGACCATCCCTTTAAATTATCATATTCAACCTCTTCTGCAGAGAAATATGTACAAGGCTCAATACCTCGGTCTAAGGCCGCAGTATATACGATAGGTTTAAAAGTAGAACCAACTTGACGTTTACTTTGCGAAATATGGTCGTATTTGTACTGTTTAAAATTTATACCCCCGATCCAAACCAAAATATCCCCATTACTTGGGTCAACGGTCAATGATCCTGTGTTCAAAAATTTGGTATAATGTTGAATACTATCCATTGTACTGGCCATTATCTCATTGTCACCTTGCCAATCAATAAAGTTTATTTTTCTATTATCCTTATAAAGACTATCTATGATTTGTTCATGGGTTAAGTTCGCATTTTGTAGTTTTTTATAAGAGGATGTTCTCTTTGCGATTTTCTGCATCAACTTTTTATCCTTGATCCATGGAGCATTTTTGCCATAACTCTTTTCAAAATCATTTTGCAATTTGGTCATATGTTCAGCCATTACCTCTTCGGCCAATTTCTGCATTTTATAATTTAGAGAAGTATAGATTTTTAAACCAGAAGTATAAAGATTGAGATCGGAACCAGTATTATTTTGGTCGGCTATCCATCGTAACATTTCTTTACGTACCTCTTCTCTGAAATAAGGAGCTATACCTGCATTGTAATCAAATTCTCGATAGTCAAGGTTAAGTTCTTCTTGGGTAAACAGATATACTTGCTCCTCTGAAATATAGTTGTTGCCATACATGGCACGTAAAACTAAATTACGTCTGCTAATACTTCTTTCTGGAAACAATCTTGGGTTGTAACCATAAGTTGCCTTTAACATACCTATAAGTGTGGCAGCCTGTGCTGTTGTAATATCTTTAGTACGAGTGTTATAGAATTTTAACGCTGCACTTTCAATACCAAAAGTATTATCACCAAAAGATACCGTGTTTAGGTAATTGGTTAAAATTTCATTTTTATTGTAAATTTTCTCGAGTCTTTTAGCGATAATCATTTCCTTGATCTTATCGACTACTATATTTGTTTTGTTCCGTTCTATTCTAGGATAAAGATTTTTAGCAAGCTGCTGAGTCAATGTGCTACCTCCACCAGCGGATTCATCATTCATGAGAATCGTTTTTAAGCCCACACGAATCAAACTTTTAAAATCTATACCTGCGTGGTCATAAAAACGTTCGTCTTCAATAGATATCAAAGCCTGTTTCAAATGCTCGGGAAATTCTTCGAAAGCAACAGGCTGTCGGTCATATAGGTAATACTTGCCAATAACAACACTATCAGCAGTAAAAACTTCTGATGCCATTTGATATTGAAAATTAGAAAGTTCCTTTTTAGATGGGATTTTTCCCCAAAGTCCAAAATTGATACTTGCTATGAAAAGTAATAAAAGAATAAATAGTCCCAATATTCCAAAGCCAATGACTTTTAGAATAGAAAGTTTTTGTTTTATTGATTTGCTTCTCTTTTTCTTCATCCTTGCAAGTTCTAATATAAATTTAACCTTACCGAAGTTTTAACAATACCTTAAAGTATGAAATCCTATTTTTGGACAAATTTTTAGCGATGAAGAATATATTGGTTTTATTGTTTCTTGTAACAAACCTCACTTTTGCAAATGACATGGTTTGGTCTAAAACAGGGCATCGGGTAGTTGGCGAAGTTGCGCAACAACATTTAAGTAAAAAAGCTAAGCGAGCTATTGCTGATTTGTTAGATGGTAAAAGTTTGGCAGCTGTAGCCAATTTTGGTGATGATATAAAGGCAGATCGTGCATATAGTAAATTTGGTGCTTGGCATTATGTAAATATACCTTTCGATAAAACCTATGCAGAAATTGAGCCAAATGAGTATGGAGATTTAGTGCAAGGTATAAATACCTGTATAGAAATCATTAAAGATGAAACCAGTACTAGAGAGGATAAAGCTTTCTACTTAAAATTTTTAGTTCACCTTATCGGTGACTTACATCAACCAATGCATGTGGGTAGGGCAGAGGACAAGGGAGGTAATGATATACAATTACAATGGTTTGGTGACGGTACTAACTTACATAGGGTATGGGATTCAAATATGATTAATGACAATGGTATGAGTTTTACTGAGCTAGCTATTGAATATCCAGAAGTGTCTAAACAGCAAGTAAAGTATTTACAAGATGGAAGTTTATTAGATTGGGTAGAAGAGTCGCACCAATTGGCTGAAAAGGTATATAGTTCTGTAGAACCTGGCCAAAAATTAGGATATAGATATAGTTATGACTGGTGGAATACTGTTGCAGACCAATTACAAAAAGGAGGCATACGTCTTGCTGCAGTTTTGAATGAAACGTTTAAATAGGTCACAGATACAGCTTATCTTTTTGAAATTTTATTTCCACTGATGCCCCGTTGTCTTGAGCACTTAAAACGGTCCATATCATCGGTTCTTAATTTGGCGTGTTTAGTAGCACGGCCTTGAACTCGTTTGCGCCACATTCGAAAACTACTAGGTTTCATCTCACGGCGCATCACCTCAATAGTTTCCTGTTCGGTAATGCCGAATTGAAAAGTAATTGCTTCAAAAGGTGTGCGATCCTCCCAAGCCATTTCAATGATACGGTCTAGCTCTCTTTCTGTAATTTCTTTTATCATACCATTGTAAAGATACTAAGCAACTGTTAGTTAACAGAATTGAGCGTTTAACTTTAAGTGTTTTTTAATAATGCCGGTGCTTAAATTGATTCGCTTATTTATAAACTGCCAAGTTTATAGCTAAATTAAATTTATGTAAGAAATGAAATTACACCAGAACCGTTTTAAGTTCATTTCTGTATTCCGACGGATTTTGCCCAGTAAATGCTTTAAACGATTTGTTGAAGTGTGAAAAGTTATTAAATCCGCATTCAAAACAAACCTCAGTAATACTCATTGGTTTTTCTGCTAATAATTTAGAAGCGTGAACCAAACGATATTCATTAACGAATTGTATAAATGTCTTATTCGTTATTTTTTTGAAGTATCTACAGAACGATGGTATGGTCATACTTACCATAGAAGATATTTCTTCAAGAGTCAATTCTTCTTTAAAATTATTCTTAACATGATTGAATACGATATTAATACGGTCATTATCCTTAACATCGGTAGTGAATGAAAAACCTTCCGCATTCAATAATCGCATATCTTCTGAATTTCCTAATTCATTCAATATATTAAGTATAGAGAGTAGTCTTTGAAAATCGGTCTGATATTCCAAAACTTCCATTTTATCACCTATTTTTCGTTTTGTCTTACCAGAAAAGGCAATTCCGCCACTGGCACTATTAAATAAGCTTTCAATTTTCTTCATTTCTGGCAGTTTAAAGAAATCTGGTCCTAAGAAATCTAGCTTCATCTGCACAACTGTTTCACTTGTATTGCCGGTAAGGGCATCTGTAAAACCGCAATGTGGTAGATTACTACCTATAAGTATTAGGTCTCCATTAGTATAATAAGAAACATGACTTCCAATTTGTCGCTTACCTGAGCCACCATTTACATATACCAGTTCTAATTCTGGGTGGTAGTGCCATAGGTTGTTTTTATTCAATTTATGCTCATCAAATTTTTGGTATGTAAATGAATGCCCGAAATCTGGCTCTATAGCTTCGAAAGTAGGTTTCTGTTTAACCATGCTATTTTATGTTTACTAGTATAAAATTAAATAACCCATTTTAAGTAGGTCTCTGCAAAATTAACTTATATGTGTGTAATTTTAACATGTGTAGTGTTAAGATTAGGTAAAGAGGTTAAAATAGCACAGGTATTGGAACAATTTGATGTAGTGAGAGCTAGATATCGACTGTATGTTTGCAGTATAAATTATCATTAACCCTTAAAATAATTTATTATGAAAAATCTAGTAAAATTCACAACAGTAGTTGCCTTTATGTTCGCTACAGTAGCAGGCATGGCAAGAGAGCCTAAATTGAACTTATTATCAGTAGGTAAAGCCAAAAGTGTGGTTTTAACTATGGATGCTTCTTCTAAAGGTGTACAGGTAAAGTTAATGGATGCAGACTTAAATGTCATTTATTCTGAAAATATGTCTGAAGGTCTATTTAGCAAAAAATTAAATCTTAAAGATTTGACAGATGGTATCTATTATCTTTCAGCTGACGATAACTTTAAAAACTATTCATATACAATTGTTTTAAAAAACAATACAGTAAACATCGTTGAAAAAGCAGAAGATGTAAAGCCTTTCTTTAGAAAGACTAACAAAATGATTTTTTTGAACTACTTAAATTTAGATAAAGCAAAGTTGTCCATAAAAATATTTGATGCTGAAAGTAGAACAGTATTTGCACAAGAAGTAACAGACGAAATGATTGTTGAAAAAGCGTTCAATTTCGCAGATGCTTTCCCTGGTACATATACAGTAACAGTTAAGTCTGAAGGCAAAACGTACACTGAAAATTTTGTTGTTAATTAAGTTGATTTAAGTTGATTTCATTAAAAGGGGACGGGAGCGTCCCCTTTTTATTTGTTTAAATTTTTAGGTAATAAAAAGCCCAGTACATTAGAGCAAACTGCAAGGGTAACCTTAATAAAAGTATCCATCTAGGAAAACCTGCGCCAGCCTTCTTGCTGGTCAACATATAAAAATGAACTAGCAAGAAAACCGCAAGCATAGCAATGATTCCGTAAAGGGAAATTACTTTTGTAGACCTAAAAAACAGGCCAATACCCAGCATTATTTCAGCAAATCCACTTAATAATACTAATGGTCTGTGAAAAGGAAGATACCTAGGCATAATTCTTAAATACATTTTTGGCTTTATAAAATGCATAATGCCTGCAAAAATATATAGCGCACTCATTGCATATAAGTGCCATGGATTTATCATAATTAAAATTTTGTATTTGGGTTAATCCAACTCATCATTTTATCTTCTAAAATAGCTAGTGGTACACAACCAGCTTCAAGAATTTTTTCATGAAATAGTTTTATGTCGAAATCATTGCCAAACCTAGCTTCTGCTTTAGACCGAAGCTCCATAATTTTTAATTGTCCTATTTTATATGATAATGCTTGACCAGGGTTTGCCATATAGCGTTCAATTTCTGCGGTAATAGCAGCTTCTGATTCAGCCTCATTATCCAATGAATATTGAATAGCTTCTTCCCTAGACCAGCCTTTAGAATGTAAGCCAGTATCTACAACCAAACGAACTGCTCTATGCATTTCTGCACCTAGCATACCAAAGTATTGATATGGGTCTTGATACAGACCTAGTTCTTTACCTAAAGACTCGGTGTATAAAGCCCAACCTTCGCCATAAGCACTATACCATAACGTTTTTCTAAATTGAGGTAAATCTTCGTTCTCCTGGGTCAATGAAATTTGAAAATGATGACCAGGTATAGCTTCATGTAAAAATAAATCTTCATCAGAATAGATATTGTATGATGATACATTTGGTATAGGAACATAAAAAATACCAGGTCTAGTACCATCTAATGAGCCAGGATTATATTCGGCACTTGCCGATGCTTCTCTAAAAGCTTCTGTACGTCTAACTTCAAAAGGAGTTTTAGGTTGCTTACTGAATAAAGCATTTATTTTTGGTGTCATTTTTTTATGTATGTCATTGAAGTTGTCGATGACTTGTTGGGGGTCGGTAAATGGCATCAATTCTTTTTTAGTACGAACCTCCTTAAAAAAATCTTTCAGATTGCCTATGAAACCGACTTCCTTCTTAATTTTTTCCATTTCAGAACTAATTCTAGCAACTTCTTTTAAGCCTATTTCATGAATTTCTGATGCGGTTAATGTTGTTGTGGTGTATAGTTTTATTTGATGGGCATAATAGGAATCACCATTTGGTATGCCTTGTATTCCACTAGTTTCACGACCCTCATTCATATATTCATTAGCCATAAAATCAAGAAGTTCTTTGTAGGCTGGTACAATTTTATTGGTAATAAGCATGGTGTAATCTGAAGTTAACCTTGCCCGTTCGGTCTCAGTAAATCCACTTGGGAAATTCTGAATAGGCGAGTAAAATAAATTCGATTCCAATTTTGCATCGGCAACACTTGCCAGCTGAGGTAATATCTTTTTAATTAAAGATTTTGGCAGTACATTTTTCACCTTAATGCCCGCTTCCATTTGTGACTTAGCTGATTTTAACCATACCACATAATCATCTAAGCGTTTTAGCCAATTATTGTAATCTTCTACAGTTTTAAAAGGTTGTGCACTACTTCCGCCAGCTAATTGGCCAATCATTAAGTTCATAGACCACATTTGGTCGATTGGCGTAAAGTTTTCAAATGATAAGCTTTCTAGGTTTATTTTACATTCCCATGTTAAAATGGCAAAAGACATTCGCTCATTTTCTGAAAGTTGAGCCTTTTCAAATTTCTTTAATTTCTCTAAATAACTAGTGTAATAGTTTTTCAGTTCTTTTTTATAATCGGTAGAAAGAAAATTGGGTATGGTATCATTGTATCTGTAATCTCCTTGAAAAGTGGCATTTAATGGATTCAACTTTAAGCCGTCTTCATAATAATGAGCTAATAAGGTAATAAAACCAACATTGTGCATGGTAGGGTTCGTGGTTATTTCTATACTGTTATTTATTTGAGCTTCAGTTTTTAGCCCAAAAATTAGCGTGAATACAATTAGTACTTTTTTCATTAAAATGCGTTGTTATAAATTTAAGATAGGTATTTCTTGAATCTGTCTTTTTTATATTGAGGTACAGATTCATTAGTCATAAATAGGGACAGAAGTTCTTGTGGTTTTTCTTTTAAAAACATCAGTTCATAAAAATGTTGAACCGTAAGAGAATTTGAAGATCTTTCAATTAAATCGACATCATCTCCTTTTTTTACAGAACCTTCCTTAAGTATTTTAACATAAGTGCCAGGATGATTATGAGCGATGAATTCTTTGAGAATTTTTTGAGTTCCGAAGCGTATCCCAAGTTTATAACATGGTTCTCGAGGTTGAGAAACCTGTACTAAAGCTTCTCCGATTTTATAAATATCGCCCACACGAACTTCGAACTCATTAAGGCCTTCAATCGTCAAATTTTCTCCGAACATACCCCAATCCCAGCTCAAATCAGGATATAATTTTCTCCAATAAGAATAATAATCTGATGAGAATAGATAACATGCTTTATTTGTGCCACCATGGTGTACGCGGTCAATAATGGTGTCATCTTTAACATCGTTTTGTCTTAAGAATAAACCTTTTGAAGTGGGATATTTGAAAATGCCCGTTTGCTCTTTTTTACCTTTCCATTCAAATGTTACTGGATCTCCTATATTAGTTGAAATTACCTTCATATGGTGAAGATAAAAAAAGCACTAATATTTATGGTAATATGGTTAATCTATCTTTTTAGTTTCAAAAAGGAACGGGTTACATTTCTTAAAATAAAAACTATACTGTTTTAGCATTAATATTTAGGAGTCTGTGTTCATCATTTTTCTATATTTACGTTCATGGCATTTTTAACATTTTTACTTTTTACAGGATTTGTTGCTTTTTATGCAACTTGGAAACTTCGTAAAGATAAACTTAACACTCAAGACGGTTATTTTTTAGGAGGTAGGTCGTTAACGGGTATCGTTATAGCAGGATCTCTATTGTTAACCAATATATCGACAGAACATTTAGTGGGTATGAATGGTTCTGCCTATAAAAACGGAGCTATAATTATTGCTTGGGAAGTAACCTCTGCATTAGCGTTAGTAATAGGTGCTTTATACTTTGCGCCTAGGTACTTGAAAATGGGATTGACTACAATACCTGAGTATTTAGAAAAACGTTTCGATGGTTTAACCCGAACCCTTATAGCATTATTATTAATTATATCGTTTGTAGCAACACTATTGCCAATAGTTCTTTATACGGGAGCCCTAAATATCGAGGCAATTTTTGAAATATCAAGCTTATTGGAAGTCAGTCAAGAACAAGGAATAATTATTACCATATTAATTGTTGGTGTTTTAGGAGCGATATATGCCATATTTGGAGGATTAAAAATGGTTGCTTATACCGATACTATAAATGGATTCGGACTTCTGGTTGCGGGTTTACTAGTTCCAATTTTGGCATTGCTGAGTATAGGTGATGGTAATGTGTTTAGTGGATTTGAATTGGTGTTTAATAAGAGTCCAGAAAAGTTTAACGTAATTAGTAATGAAACTAGTATTGGTAATGGTGCCCGAACTGCAATATTACCATTCGAGGTACTTTTTACAGGATTGATGGTCAATCAGATTTATTTTTGGACCATGCATCAATCAATTATACAACGAGTTTTGGGTGCGGTTAATTTAAAAGAAGCACAAAAGGGATTACTCTTTACAGGACTTTTAAAGATTTTAGTGCCACTTATTATTGTTTTACCAGGCTTAATTGCATTTTATTACTTTGGAGAAACTCACTATGATAATCAAGATAGTATTTACCCCCTATTGGTAAAGAAAGTTATGCCATTATGGTTAACAGGTTTCTTTGTTGCAGTAATGATGGGTGCTATTTTAAGTACATTTAATAGTGCTTTAAATAGTGCGGCAACAGTTTTTAGTTTGGGCATATTTAAACGATACGTAAATAAAAATAGTAGCGAACTTAAATTAGTGAGAATAGGAAAACTGACATCAGCCCTTCTTGCTGTATTCGCGATTTCAATTGCACCATTCGTAGCCAATGCCCCAAAAGGGTTATATCAACTCTTACAAGAATTGAACGGAATATTCTTTATTCCTATTGCTAGCGTAATAATAGCAGGATTTTTATTTCCTAGGGTTACCGCTACCGGAGCCAAAATAGGATTGTTATTTGGATTGCTTTTTTATGTCATAGTTAATTTCGGATTTAAAGTAAATCTTCATTTTGTTCACATTTGGGGATTAGAATTTATTCTGAATATAATAGTCATGCACTTCGCTTCTTATTTTTTCTCTAAAGAAGAAAGGTTTGAGATGAAGGACTCTGGAATATTAGATTTGAAACCTTGGAAATATGTTAAACCATTTAGCTTGTTCTTGGTTTTGTTTACAGTTGTTTTGTATATTATTTTAGGGAATGTGTAATTTTAACTAACAATTAATCTCTTACTCATGAAGGAAAAAGTTTTCAGGGACTATAATGCACCAGATGTATCGGTTGCGGTAAAGGAACATTATCGTAAGATGAGGAAAAATCAAACTTTAGATTATGTGCAGCATATGCATAAAAAATATCTAACCTTTGATAAACCCATGGACCTGTGGGAAGCCATGCGTCATTTGAACAGTCTTATAGATGTAAGTGATCCAGATATTAATTTACCTAACATTCAGCATTTAATACAAAGTGCTGAAGCCATACGTGCAGATGGCAGACCAGATTGGATGCAATTAACTGGTTTGATTCATGATCTGGGTAAAGTAATGTTCTTAAAAGGATCTGATGAAGATGGTACGAGCCAAGCAGAACAATGGGGTATGGTTGGTGATGTGTTTATTGTAGGCTGTGCATTACCAGACACATGTGTATTTCCTGAATTCAATAGTCTTAATAAAGACATGCAGAATGAAAAATATAAAACACCAACAGGCATTTATGAAAAGGGATGTGGTATAGATAAAGTAGATTTAGCTTGGGGCCATGATGAATATTTGTATCAGGTTTTAAACAATCATAAAACAAATACGTTACCAGAAGAGGCTATGGTAATGATTAGATATCACTCTTTTTATCCTTGGCATTCAGGTGGTAGCTATAAAGAACTTTTAAATGATAAAGATGCTGATTATTTAAAATTAATAAAAGATTTTAATAAATATGATTTGTACACTAAAAGTCAGAAAATATATGATTTAGATGAGGTGCTGGATTATTATCGGCCAATTGCTGAAAAGTATTTAGGTACTGAGCCTATCTATTGGTAGTCTTATGGATTTATAAATAAAAAAGCCACTACATATTTTGTAGTGGCTTTTTTAAACTTATGAATGAATGAGATTATTTTACCATCTCATAACTACGTTTAATAAACTCTGTTAAATCTTTACCTTTTAGTAAACCTTTAGATAGCTTAGCCAAGTCAAGTGATTGATTGATCAAACGCTCTTTTTTCTTGGCAGTTTTTGTATGCAATATTTCACCGACCAGTTCATTGTTTGTATTAACGATTAGGTTATACATTTCTGGCATGGCACCCATACCGAACATGCCGCCACCGCCACCGGTTTGCTGCATTTCTTTCATTCTGCGCATAAACTCAGGTTCTGTAATTGTGAAGGGTGATGCATTACTGTCCATAGCTTCTAATTGAACCGTATAGCTGCTTTTTTCACCAATTACTTTTTCCAATTCGGTTTTTAAAGTTTCCTTTTCCTCATCAGACAATTTAGAAATTTGAGTCTCCTCTTTCTGAATCAGTTTGTCTATATGGTCAGCATCTACACGAGCAAAAGAAATATTTTCTTTAGAACTTTCTAATTTTTGTATCAGGTGACCAATAATAGGAGAGTCTAATAACAATACTTCATATCCTTTAGCCTTAGCAGTTTCTATATAACTATGTTGAGCTTCTTTATCAGAAGCATAAAGAATAACTGTTTTGCCGTCTTTATCTGTTTGTGTTGCTTTAATTTTTTCTTGTAATTCTTCAAAAGTGAAATAAGAACCATCTACTGTTGGGTAAAGTGCAAACTTATCTGCTTTTTCAAAAAACTTGTCTTCAGAAAGCATCCCATACTCAATAACGATTTTAATATTGTTCCATTTTGCTTCAAATTCTTCTCTGTTGTTTTTAAATAAAGAGTTTAATTTATCTGCTACTTTTCTGGTGATGTAAGAAGAAATCTTCTTCACGGCACCATCTGCCTGTAAGTAAGAACGAGATACATTTAACGGAATGTCAGGAGAATCGATAACGCCACGTAACATAGTCAAAAATTCAGGAACTATTCCTTCAACATTATCTGTTACAAAAACCTGATTCTGATAAAGTTGAATTCTATCTTTTTGTTGGTTTAAGTCATTAGAAAGTTTTGGAAAGTAAAGTATACCTGTAAGATTGAAAGGATAGTCTACATTCAAGTGAATATTGAACAAAGGCTCCTCGAACTGCATTGGATATAGCTCTCTGTAAAAACTTTTATAATCTTCTGGTTTTAAATCTGCAGGTAGTTTTGTCCACGCTGGGTTAGGGTTGTTGATAATATTATCAACCTCTACTGTTGGTGCAGGGTCCTCTTTTTTGGCGCCTTCTGGTTTTGGTAAGGTTTCCGTTCTCATTCCGAATTTTATCGGAATAGGCATAAACTTATTATACTTGCTTAACAAGCTTTTTATTTTACCGTCTTCTAGGAACTCGGTAGAATCATCTGCTATGTGAAGTATGATTTCTGTACCACGAGTCTCTTTTTGAGCTTCTTCCATTACAAACTCAGGAGAGCCATCACAAGACCAATACACCGCTGGTTCGTCTTTATAACTTTTGGTTATAATTTCTACTTTATGGGCAACCATAAAAGCAGAATAGAATCCTAAACCAAAATGGCCAATTATACCTGAATCTTTGGCAGAATCTTCATATTTGTTCAGGAACTCTTCTGCTCCTGAAAAAGCAACTTCATTAATATACTTCTTAACCTCTTCTTCGGTCATGCCTAAACCTTGGTCTATAATATGAAGTTTTTTGCCATTTTTATCCGCTTTTACTTCAATAATAGGGTTGCCGTAATCAACTTTGGCTTCGCCAATAGTTGTTAAATGCTTCATTTTTAATGTTGCATCGGTAGCATTGGAAATTAATTCTCTAAGAAAAATTTCATGATCACTGTATAAGAACTTTTTAATAAGTGGAAAAATGTTGTCTACAGACACATTAATTTTACCTGTTGCCATATGTTATATTATTTATGTCACCATTCTAGTGACTATTGCTATAAAATAGTTTGGTAGTTTGAAGTCAAAAAAAATACCACAATTGAAGATTGTGACAAACTGACAGTTATAAGTTATGTAAAGTTTAACAAATATTTTGTTTATATTTTACGATAAAAAGTTAAACATAATGTATATTTGTATTGTGGTTATGAAAAAGTGCTATGAAAAAGAATTTTACACATAACCGCATGTTGATTATTTATTGGTTAGGTTGTTTGAAACGTGCTATTTTTTAATAGCACGTTTTTGCTAAACAAAAGCTAATGTTTCATAAAAACTGCTAACTATGAAAATTGCATTGTACCTTTTATAAAAAACTATTGAATATGTCTGCAAAAGCAAAAAAAATATCGAAAGAATCTATCGTTACAATGTTTATGGACTATGTTTTAGAGCATGAAGAAGTGCCAAAGTCAGTTTATAAGTTTTGTAAGGTAAACAGTATACAGGAGTCTGATTTTTATATACATTTTGGCTCAATAAGCACATTGCAAAAAGGTATTTGGACTACCTTTTTTGATAATTCTTCTAATGTTATGATGAAGAATGAAGAGTATCAGGATTTTTCTAATCGCGATAAAATGTTGACATTCTTCTACACTTTTTTTGAAGTACTTACCTTAAACAGAAGTTACGTTTTGTTCGCTTTGGAGCAATCTAATAATACGCTTAAAAATATGGAGCAACTAAAAGGCCTTCGAAGGAATATAAAAGAGTTTGCAAAAGGTCTAATAGTAGCTGGTAATGAAAATAAAAAATTAACCAAGCATAATCCTCAATTTTTCTCAGAAGGTGCTTGGCTGCAATTTATGTTCTTATTGAATTTTTGGAAGTCAGATGATTCCGCTGGTTTTGAAAAGACAGATGTGGCTATAGAAAAATCTGTCAATACTATATTTGATGTATTCGATAATACTCCTTTAGATAACATTCTCGATTTCGGTAAATTTCTATACAAGGAATCTTTTGCCTAATCTAACAAAACTACTATTTGAAAACACTAGATAGAATACCAACAGGAAAGATTGAACGTGCCAGTAAACTTGTTAAAACGGGAGCTAAGATTGGCGGTAATTATGCTAAATATTTAGGTAAGAAAATTATTAATCCCGATACTACGAAAGACGAACTAAACGAGGATAATGCCACCGACATTTATGACGGATTAAAATCTCTAAAGGGTAGTGCTTTAAAAGTAGCGCAGATGTTGAGTATGGAGAAGAATTTATTGCCTAATGCTTATGTGGAAAAATTTTCTTTATCCCAGTTTTCTGTTCCTCCATTATCTGCTCCATTGGTACGCAAAACTTTCAAAAAATACCTAGATAAATATCCAGAAGAAGTTTTTGATACTTTCGAAAAAGATTCTATAAATGCGGCTAGTATTGGGCAAGTACATAAGGCAACTAAAAATGGAAAAACATTAGCGGTTAAAATTCAATATCCAGGTGTTGCCCAAAGTATTAGTAGTGATTTAGCTATTGTAAAACCTATTGCTATTCGCATGTTTAATCTGCAGGGTAAAGACTCTGGCAAATATTTTAAGGAAGTTGAAAATAAGTTAGTAGAGGAAACAGATTATTTGTTGGAAGTTGCTCAAAGTATAGAAATAACAAAGGCTTGCAAAGGTATATCTAATATAAAATTCCCCAAATATTATACAGAGCTTTCTAGTGAACGAATTATTACAATGGACTGGATGACCGGTAAACATCTAAGTGAATTCACTAAAACAAATTTTTCACAGGAAACTGGAGATAAGTTAGGCCAAGCACTATGGGATTTTTATATGTTTCAGATTCATGGTTTACGAAAAGTGCATGCTGATCCTCATCCAGGTAATTTTTTGGTGAATGGAGAGAATGAATTAATAGCTATTGATTTTGGCTGTATTAAAGAGGTTCCTAATTCGTTTTATATACCTTATTTTGAATTAGCAAAGCCTAAGAATATTTCGAATGATAAGATTTTTACTGATAAATTGTATGAATTAGAAATTTTGATGACCACCGATAAGGAAGATGAAATAGTATTTTTTAAATCACTCTTTTATCAGTTACTGAGTTTGTTTACATCTCCATTTCATAATGAGGAATTTGATTTCGGCGATGAGATTTTTTGGGGTAAAATAGCAGATTTAGGAGAACGTTTTGCGTCTGACAAACAAATTAGAAAGATGAATGGTAATAGAGGTTCAAAGCATTTTCTTTATATGAATCGTACTTTTTTTGGGTTGTATAATTTACTTCATGATTTAAAAGCAAATATTAAGGTGAATAGTTTTAATAAGTATCTAGATTAAAAGTTATTGCTAGCATTCTAAATGCTAGTGTTTGTTACATTTTTAGGCTTGATTATTAATTCTTGTTTATATTGCAACACTAATTCTGCCTGAAATCCTTCAGGTTAAAAATATTACTATGTATAATTCAAAAATAATAGGCTTAGGTCATTATGTTCCTGATAACGTAGTGACAAATGATGATTTGTCAAAAGTGATGGATACCAACGATGCCTGGATTCAAGAACGTACCGGTATTAAGGAGAGAAGGCATGTTGTGCCTGGTGATGGTGATACCACAACGACAATGGGTGTAAAAGCCGCAAAAATAGCTATCGAGAGAGCTGGTATTGATAAGGATGATATCGATTTTATTATTTTCGCCACGTTAAGTCCCGATTATTATTTTCCTGGTCCAGGTGTTTTGGTACAAAGAGATTTAGGAATTAAAACTGTTGGTGCTTTAGATGTTCGTAATCAATGTTCTGGGTTCGTATATGCAATTTCTATTGCCGACCAATATATTAAGACCGGTATGTACAAAAATGTATTGGTTATAGGTTCTGAACTTCATTCTCATGGATTGGATATGACTACTAGAGGTAGAGGTGTATCCGTTATTTTTGGTGACGGTGCTGGTGCTGCTATTTTAAGCAGGGAAGAGGATAAATCTAAAGGAATTCTTTCTACCCATTTACATTCAGAAGGGCAACATGCCGAAGAACTTTCATTGATTGCCCCAGGTATGGGTAAAAGATGGGTTACTGATATTATAGCGGATAATGACCCTAATGATGAATCTTACTTTCCTTATATGAATGGTCAGTTTGTGTTTAAGAATGCAGTTGTTCGTTTTAGTGAGGTTATCATAGAAGGTTTAGAGAGGAACAAATTAAAATCTACAGATATAGATTTATTGGTGCCACATCAAGCAAATCTTAGAATATCACAGTTTATTCAAAAGAAATTTCAACTTACCGATGATCAGGTATACAATAACATCATGAAATACGGTAATACTACCGCTGCATCTATTCCTATTGCACTTACAGAAGCATGGGAAGAAGGAAAAGTTAAGGATGGTGATCTTGTTGTTTTAGCCGCATTTGGTAGTGGCTTTACATGGGGTAGTGTAATCATACGATGGTAAATAAAGAACCCATGGTTTTGCCATGGGTTCTATATAGTTTTACCTAACAAGAAAAAACCAACCATTCTTCTTTATTAAATATACCTATACAAAATAATAGACGATTTTTTTTATCTATTGTTACTACTTGGGTGTAACTTATTTTGGTTAGCATAGAATTTTTTTACAAGTTTTTAAAAAAAAGAAACCCGAACATTCCAAAATGAATTGGAAGTCGGGCTTCATAATGCTGATAGGCTATACTAAACACTAACCATTAACTATAAACATATAGCGTTACCAACAAAAAAAAATTAATACTCAGATAATATCTAACTTTATTAATAGACTAAATATTGCGCAGTTAGTTATATATATGTAAAATTTTAACATTTTTAATATTATGAAAAAGACCCTTGTTTTTGGAGCTTCCATGAACCCGACTCGCTATAGCAATTTAGCTATAAGAAGACTGGTAGATTCAGGAATAGAAACCCAAGCCTACGGGTTGGGGGAAGGTGAGGTTTCTGGAGTCCACATCAGTAATAATTTCGACAAAATTAATAATATTCATACAATTACGCTATATCTAAATCCAAAAAGACAAGAAGAATATTTTAATCTGATAATTTCTTTAGCTCCAAGTAGGGTAATATTTAATCCGGGTACTGAAAATCCTATATTTTATAGTTTGCTAGAAAAGAACGGTATAGAAGTAGATGTGGCCTGTACCTTGGTGCTTTTGTCTACCGGTCGATATTAAATTATAACCCTTAAGCAATATCGTTAATATTGGGTTCTGTTGGTTGTTTTCTAATAAGCCAAAGTCCTACGAAAGTAAGTAGTCCGTTTAAAGGTAGTAGCTCATAACCAAATATATATCCGCCTAAATATTCATTCGGAAGTTTAGCTAAAATAAGAATTATTAAAACGCAAATTAAGGCAACTATCCAAACATATTTATCTTTTACCTGGTGCTTTGTAAAAATACCAAAAGAGAATAAACCTAATAGCGGTCCGTAAGTGTAAGAAGCTACGGTAAGTAAACCATCAATTACATTTCTATCTAAAATATATTTAAAGGAGATAACTACCATAATCAGTAATACACTCATGCCAATATGCGTAATTCTCCTTATTTTCTTTGCTTCTTTTTGTGGTTTTTTCTCCGTATCGAGAAAATCTACACAAAATGATGTGGTTAGCGATGTTAGTGCACTATCCGCACTGCTGTAAGCTGCTGCTATTAAACCTAGCATGAAAGTTATGGCAACGGTAATACCTAAACCACTATTCAAGGCAATTTCAGGAAAAAGTAAATCAGATTTTGGCGCACCATCCATAAGTGGTATGGCTATATTATGTTTGTCCGCATAAATAAATAAAAGCGCACCTAGCAACATAAATATAAAAGTGACTACGACGAGCACAATACTAAAGCTGACCATGTTTTTTTGAGCTTCCCCTAAATTTTTACAAGTTAAGTTTTTTTGCATCATATCTTGATCTAATCCAGTCATGCAAATAGTAATAAACATTCCGCCTAAAAATGATTTTACCAAATGATTTTTTGAAGAGAAATCATCTGTAAAAATGGTTTTATTGTATTGGCCCAATTCTGGTGAATTTAAAAACTCAACGAAGGTCCAATCCATTTTATCCAATATAAAATACATGGAAAGTCCGACAGATACCAGCATGAATAATGTTTGTAAAGTATCTGTCCAAACGATAGTTTTTATTCCGCCTCTAAAAGTATAGACCCAAATAAGCAAAATGGAAAGAATTACTGTTATCTCAAAAGGGACGTTCCAAGCATCAAAAACAAATTGTTGTAATACAATAGCTACTAAGAATAATCGAAAGGCAGCACCTAAAACTCTTGATATAAAAAAGGATATGGCACCAACTTTATAGCTGACAAAACCAAATCTATCATCAAGATATTCATAAATAGATGTAACGTTTTGTTTGTAATAAATAGGTAGAAGTACGAATGCGGTAACCATGTAGCCAAGAAAGTAACCGAACACCACTTGCATATAACTAAATTGGGAAGCATCGACCCAGCCAGGTACCGAAATAAATGTTACACCAGATAATGATGCGCCAACCATACCAAAGGCAACTAGATACCAAGGTGATTGTTTTCCGGCTTTAAAAAAATCTTCATTAGAATCGTTTTTGCCTGTGAAATATGAAATAATTAAAAGCAAAACGAAATAGCCAGAAATCAAAAATAGTAAATGAGAGGCGTTCATTGTTTATAATTTTGAGCGCAAATTACAAAAAGTTAAAGGAGGTATTATGATAAGATGAAAAGGTTGGACTTAAGTAGATAAATCTCGAATTAATTGCTAATAAAGTATTCGAATATTTCTAGTAGAATTATTTTTTGATACCTTTTCATTATACAAATCCTAAAATACTAAATAATGAGTAGATTAAATAAATTTTTTGATAAAGTGATTCTAACAATGTTGGTTTTCGTTTTTAGTGTATCCAATAATTTGTATGGCCAAGATGCTTCAAAAATCGACAAGAAAATTGATAAGGAACTAACGAAATTATTGAAAGATAAAAGTATAAAGAGTGCTTTTGAATATATAGATGCTATTGAAGAAGAAACGAATAAAAATTTAATTGAATTAACTGAAATTGCAGCTCCACCGTTTTTAGAAGGGGAAAGAGCTAAGGCCTTAGAGAAAATGTTTGTTGATGCAGGTGCCGACAATGTTTTAATAGATGAAGTTGGCAATGTTGTTGCATTGAAAAAAGGAATAGAAGGTGGAAAAGTAATAGCATTGGATGCTCATTTGGATACCGTTTTTCCAGAAGGCACAAATGTAAATGTTCAACAAAGAGGTGATACATTGTTCGCACCGGGAATAGGAGATGATACAAGAGGATTAGCAATGCTATTGACTATTTTTAAAGCAATGAAAAATTCAAATATAAAAACGAAAGCAGATATTTGGTTCGTTGCAACAGTAGGTGAAGAGGGATTAGGAGATTTAAGAGGGGTTAAGCATCTATTTAGAAATGGTGCACCTAAAATAGATTCATGGATATCTATTGATGGTGGAGCAATAGGGAGGGTGAATAACGCTGGTTTGGGATCGGTAAGGTATAAAGCCTTGTTCACAGGGCTAGGCGGCCATTCTTGGGGTGCATTTGGTTTGGCAAATCCGCATCATGCTTTAGGTTATGCTGTAAAGGAGTTTTCTGTCAATGCTAAAAAATATACAGACGAAGGTCCTAAAACAAGCTTCAATATTGGAAGAATGGGTGGAGGAACTTCTGTAAACTCTATACCTTTCGAATCTTGGATGGAAGTAGATATGCGTTCAGTCGATAAAGATAGGTTGATTGAGATTGAGAATATTTTTAAGTCATCTATGCAAACAGCTGTAGAAGAGTATAATAACTCTGGTATTGATGATAAGATTTCTCTAGAACTAATTAAGATTGGGTATAGGCCTTCGGGAGAATTATCTTTAGATACTCCTTTAGTGCAGAGAGCTATTAGTGCTACGACCTTATTTGGTTCTGTACCAAGTCTTACTAGAGGGTCTACCAATAGCAATATTCCTATTTCTTTGGGAATTCCGGCAATAACTATAGGTAGGGGTGGTATTGGTGGTGGTGCGCATTCATTAAATGAATGGTGGTTGAACGAGGATGGCGAAGAGGCCATTAAATTAGCTTTGCTTCTAATAGTTTCTGAAGCTGGTTATTAGAACTAATAAATATATTTATGGGAATGCTACAGAAATTACTAGCGGGTAATATGCTATCTAAGTATAGCTTATCTAAGAGAGTATCATAAAATGCGACTATAATTCATTAAGAATTTTGTGCACGCTGTACGGTATATTTTTCAACTTTAATCGTAAATTTATACCCATTAAAGCCTATGGATTTTTCATCGAAATTATTAGAGAATGCAGTATACGAAGTGTCTCAATTGCCAGGAATTGGTAAGCGAACTGCATTACGCTTAGTGTTACACTTGCTAAAGCAGCCAGAACAGCGTACAGAAAATCTTTCATTATCATTGGTTAGTTTGAGAAGTAAAATTCAGTTTTGTCAAAATTGTCATAATATTTCAGATACCAATAGGTGTGAAATTTGCGCAAATCCTAAAAGAGATGATACTTTGGTTTGTGTCGTTGAAGATATTAGAGATGTAATGGCAATAGAAAACACAGGTCAGTTTAGGGGGAAGTATCATGTTCTTGGGGGGAAAATTTCTCCTATGGAAGGTATTGGTCCACAAAATTTAAAAATTAAATCGCTCGTTGAAAAAATAGAAAAAGGGGTAATAAAAGAATTAATTTTTGCGTTGAGTTCTACAATGGAAGGCGATACGACAAACTTTTATATTTTCAGACAAATTGAAGGTTTAGCGGTAAAGACGTCTACTATTGCACGAGGTATTGCAGTAGGTGATGAATTGGAATATGCTGATGAGGTTACCTTAGGCAGAAGTATAGTGAATAGAGTTCCGTTTGAAGGTTCGCTAAGACAAGATTAGTTCATGTAATTTCATAATAATATCAACCAAAAGGTATAAATTTTATTATTTTTGCAAAAAAATACACAAAAACAAGCTATAAATTATCGATATGTCAAAATTTGAATTAAAACTACCGCGTATGGGAGAAAGTGTTGCAGAAGCAACATTGACGTCATGGTTGAAAGAGGTAGGGGATACTATTGAGATGGATGAAGCCATTTTTGAAATTGCTACAGATAAAGTTGATAGTGAGGTGCCAAGTGAGGTAGATGGTGTTTTGATAGAGAAATGCTTTAATGTTGATGATGTAGTTAAAGTAGGTCAGACCGTCGCGATTATTGAAATAGATGGAGATGTTGATGTGGCTAAAGACGCAGGAATAATTGCTAAAAAAGATGTTGAAGTGCCTGGGCAAGTAGAAATGGTTTCTGCAGCTGAACAGGCTGTGTTAAACGCTAAATCTGATACTTCTTCCCCAAATTTTGTCATAGGAGATTCTGACCGATTCTATTCACCTTTAGTTAAGAATATTGCTAAACAAGAAGGTATTTCTTTTGAAGTGCTCGAGACTATATTGGGCACAGGTAAAGATGGTAGGGTTACAAAAGATGATATTTTGAACTATGTGAAAAATGGAGCAAGTTCTGATTATGTAAAAGTAAAAACTGCAGAGCAGTCTAAACCAGCTTTAATTACATCAGATATAACTTCTGGGCCAGCACCGGTTAAAATTAATGGGCCATTAGTTGATAAGCCTAAACTACAAGTTTCCGGTGGTGATGAGGTGATTTCTATGACTAGAATGGGCAAGTTGATTGCTAAGCATATGACAGATAGTGTATCAACTTCTGCGCATGTTCAAAGTTTTATTGAAGTTGATGTAACCAATATTGTAAATTGGCGCAATAGGATGAAAGATGCTTTCTTGAAAAGAGAAGGTGAGAAATTAACTTTCACTCCAATTTTCATGGAGGCGGTAGCTAAAGCTTTAAAGAAATTTCCAATGATGAATATCTCTGTTGATGGAGATACCGTTATTAAAAAGAAAAATATTAATATAGGAATGGCGGCGGCATTACCAGACGGTAATCTTATTGTTCCTGTAATTAAGAATGCTGACCAGTTAAATTTGGTTGGCATGGCGAAGGTTATAAATGACTTGGCAAACCGTTCTAGAAATAACACTTTGAAACCAGATGAAGTGCAAGGTGGTACGTATACTGTTACCAATGTAGGTACTTTTGGGAGTGTTTTTGGAACGCCGATTATTAATCAACCACAGGTTGGTATATTAGCTTTAGGGGCTATCAGAAAAATGCCCTCTGTGATTGAAACACCTGAAGGAGACTTTATTGGTATCCGTAGTAAAATGTACCTTTCGCATAGTTATGACCATAGAGTGGTAAATGGAGCATTAGGTAGTATGTTTGCTAAAGCAATCGCAGATTACTTGGAAGCATGGGATCCTAATCGTGAATTTTAATTCTATATAATCTTCTAAGGTGTAACAGGTCTTGTTGCGTATATTGACAATACTTAATCAAAATCAATGAATAAACTAAGCAAGATTGTCTTGTTATAAATTTATAATGCCTTTATTTCTGTTCGTATGATTAAAAGCGTAACAAGAAAGCACAGCATATTTATAATTATTTTTAAGAATAAATTTAAACACTGGTATCCTAAAGGGTTAAAAGAACGAAAGGGTATTTTTGTCAAAAGTTAAACACGTATGGAATTAAAGCTTACCAGACCGATTTGTTTCTTTGATTTAGAAACAACTGGTGTCAATGTAGCAAAGGATAGAATTGTTGAAATTGCAATACTTAAAGTGTATCCTAATGGGAACAAAGAGAGTAAAACATGGTTAGTAAATCCAGAAATGGTAATACCGGATGAGGTTATTGCGGTGCATGGTATAACCAATGAAAAGGTGGCGAATGAGCCAACCTTCAAAGAACTTTCTAAAGAAATATTTAAGATTATAAAGGATAGTGATTTAGGCGGATTTAATTCCGACCGGTTCGATATTCCATTACTTGCGGAAGAATTATTACGTGCTGGTATTGATTTTGATATGAAAAATACGGTTTCTGTAGATGTACAGACAATTTTTCATAAAATGGAAAAACGAACTTTAGAAGCTGCTTATAAGTTCTATTGTGATAAAGATTTATTAGATGCCCATAGTGCTGCTGCAGATACCAATGCGACATATGAAGTATTGCTTTCTCAGTTAGATAGGTACCCGGACTTGGAAAATAATATCAAAAAACTTTCTGAATTTTCAAGAAGAAAACAATCGGTAGATTTTGCTGGTTTCATTGCTATGGATGAAGATGGAGAAGAAGTGTTTTCATTCGGAAAGCATAAAGGTAAAAAGGTTCATGCGGTGTTAGAAAACGAACCTGGCTATTTTGGGTGGATGCTAAATGCAGATTTTCCATTATATACAAAGAAGATACTGACCCAAATAAAGTTGAGCAAGCTCAATAATAAACTTAGTTAAATACTTTCGCTTTTATTGATTTTATTTTTTATGGGTGTTGGTCATACTCAAGAAATATTGATTGAAGGCAATCTATTTGATTCAAAGAATAAAGTGCCTATGCCTTTTACTAATATTAGCTTATTGAAAATACTTAATGGCAACTCAAGTAATGAAAGGTTATTTTAATATAGATGCGCCAAAACCTTATTTAGAACGTAATGTCCAAGTTTCAGACTTAGGTTTTAAAGACCTTATAATTTCTACAAAAAGAATCGCTGAGAATAAAAAAGTCTTGTTGCAAGAAGATATCTTTGAACTTTAAGATGTGGTTGTTTCGCATACTTTAGGAGATTAACAGGTTCTTAATCCTATAAGTTTATATAGTATTAAGAGTGCTTTTTCTTTTGTTGAAATCCCCTGGTATTGGCGTTGTATTTTTCGAATATAGGAGCTGTATAAAAAATATTTAGAAAAAATAACAATACACGTTAAGCAAAACAGTAAGTTCAAAAGAGTTTCTTCTAAATTCAAGCTTTGTAATTTCGATGTAAATAAAAGACCAAAAAACTAAATCATTATGTAATTAGGAAAAGTATTATTTTAGAGAGTTCAAAGATTGAGGTTTTTGTTTCTATAGACCTTTCTAGTTTGAATATTGGTATGTCTGATGCGGGTTTTAAGCGGGTTTAGAATGGCTGTTTCTTACTTTTAATTGATATACGAATAAATATGAATATCCTATTTAAAAAAAATTAAGTTTTAGAAAATCGTTTCTTTCCTACTTTTGTAGTTGTTTATCAAAAGAATCACAACTTTAAAATGATGATTTATGGTATGGTAGAATGGTCAGATTTTGTGATAAAAGCGCCAGGAAACAAAGAGAATTTAATACCGGTTATAAGTTTAAAAATGTCTAAGAATAGATAATGTATTTATGAAAATTATTTGCATCGGCAGAAATTATACTGCGCATATCGAGGAGCTTCGTAATGAAAAACCAGAAGAACCTGTTGTTTTTATAAAACCCGATTCTGCAGTTTTACCCAAACAACAAGATTTTTATATCCCCGAGTTTTCTAATGACATTCATTATGAAGTAGAGGTATTGGTCAAAATTAAAAAAGTAGGTAAACATATTAGCGAGGAGTTTGCATCTTCCTATTATGATGAAATAGGATTAGGAATTGATTTTACCGCTCGAGATTTACAGGCGAAATTAAAAGAGAAAGGCCTGCCATGGGAAAAGGCAAAAGGTTTTGACGGTGCTGCTGTGATAGGTGCCTGGCTCCCTAAAACACAATTTAAAGACCTTAATGACTTAAATTTTAAGTTGGTAAAGAATGATGAGGTAGTGCAGAATGGAAATACCAGTTTAATGCTTTGGAAAATTGATGAGATTATAGCATATGTTTCAACATTCTTTATGCTTAAAAAAGGAGATGTAATTTTTACAGGAACTCCGGCCGGTGTTGGGAAAATAAGTCCAAATGACTATCTTTCGGGGAGTTTGGAAAATATAGAGCTTTTTACCTTAAAAATTAAATAATGATTTATAACCTGGATAAGATTAATGAGATGGCAGAGGGTGATCAGGATTTTATAAATTCTGTTATATCTGTTTTTTTGGAAGAAGTTCCTGAAGATTTGGATTTATTGGAAAAGGCGCTAACTGCCAAAGACTATGGTCAGGTTTATCAGTTAGCTCATAAAATAAAACCTAATGTTGACCTGTTGGGTATGGAGCAAACACGTGCCATTGCTTTAGAATTGGAAACATTAGGAAAAGTAGAAGGCAATATGGATGAAATGGAGAGGAAATTTCCATTACTTAAAACCGATATTAATCAGGTTGTTGCAGAATTAAAAAAAGACTTTCATTTATAATGCTTGCAGAAATTATTACTATTGGTGATGAAATTCTCATAGGCCAAATAGTGGATACCAACTCCGTGTTTATAGCCAAAGAGCTAAATAAAATAGGGATTTCCGTTTATCAAATCACCTCAATTCAAGACGATAAGGAGCATATTTTAAATGCATTTAGCGATGCTTCAAAACGTGTAGATGTCGTATTGGTAACTGGTGGCCTTGGGCCAACAAAAGACGATATTACTAAGCATACCTTTTGTGAGTTTTTTAATGATGAGCTTGTAGAGAATGCTGCAGTACTGGCACATGTTGAGGAGTTGTTCGCAAAATATATTTCAAATACACCCATATCAAATATCAATCGAAAACAAGCCTTAGTGCCTAGTAAGGCAGAAGTATTACATAATGCGAATGGTACAGCACCAGGAATGTGGATGCATCAAGAGGGAGTAACATTCATTTCAATGCCAGGTGTGCCTTTTGAAATGAAGCATTTAATGGTTGACTCGGTCATACCTAAATTAGCTGCTTTTTACAGGAGACCACATATTATACATAGAACTATAGTCACTTACGGTTTAGGTGAAAGCTCAATTGCCAATCGAATAGAGTCTTGGGAATACAATCTTCCATCTTCTATAAAATTGGCTTACTTGCCTAATTTAGGTAAAGTGAGATTGCGTTTATCTGGAAAAGGATCAGACTATTCTAATTTGGTCGCATTAATCGATGCGGAATGTGAAAAACTTTATCCTCTTATTGGTGATATCATGTTTGGTTTAGAGGATGATGAAACAATTGAAGAAGTTATTGGAAAATTGCTTTCAAAAAGAAATTTAACAATATCAACGGCCGAAAGCTTTACGGGTGGTAAGATAGCTGAAAGTATTACTTCTATACCAGGAGCTTCAAAGTACTTTAAAGGCAGTGTGGTAAGTTATGCAACGGAAAGTAAGGTAAATGTGCTTAAGGTGCCGCAAGAAATTGTCGATAAGCATTCTGTGGTTAGTGCAGAGGTTGCAAGTGCTATGGCAAAAGGGGTGAGAGAATTGATGAAAACAGATTTTGCAATTGCGACAACCGGTAATGCTGGCCCGACAAAAGGAGATTCAAATGCAGAGGTTGGAACTATATTTATTGCGATTGATGGTCCCAAGATGCATTTAGTTCAAGAATTTCAAATGGGAAGCACTCGAGAACGTATTGTGGAAAAGGCTGTGAATAAGGCATTTGAGCTGCTTCAAAAAGAAATTTTAAAAATGTGATGTTTATAGTTGTCTGAACGATAAAAATGATATAAATTTGCACCCTGTTTAAAAGAAAAAACCAGCACGATGTCAAAAGTTTGTGAGATTACGGGAAAGAAAGCGATGTTCGGAAACAATGTTTCGTTTTCGATTAATAAGACGAGAAGAAGATTTGATGTAAATCTTTCAAAAAAACGTTTTTACATTCCGGAAGAAGACCGTTGGATAACTCTTAAAGTATCAACAAGAGCTTTAAAGAGTATCAATAAGAAAGGTATATCTGCTGTTTTGAAAGAAGCAAAAGCAAAAGGATTAGTTATTAAGTAATCTGGAAAATAGAGCGTAAGATGGCAAAGAAAGGTAATAGAATACAAGTTATATTAGAATGCACAGAGCATAAAGAATCTGGTCAACCAGGTACTTCAAGATATATCACTACGAAGAATAAAAAGAACACTCCTGAGAGATTGGAAATTAAAAAATTCAATCCTATTCTTAAGAGAATGACCGTTCATAAAGAAATTAAATAGATTTTCGATTTAAGAAAATCATAAAAAATATAAGTCATGGCTAAGAAGACCGTAGCAAGTTTACAGACAAGTTCTAAAAGATTGACAAAGGCAATAAAAATGGTTAAGTCACAAAAATCAGGTGCTTACGTTTTTGTTGAACAAGTAATGCCACCAGAATTGGTAGATGCTTGGATTGCCAAGAAATAAGAAAATTAACTTTCAGTAGTTATTAAGCCCCTTTCCTACGAAAGGGGCTTTTTAATTTTTATATTTGAATAACCATAGTTTTAACAATGAGCTTATTTAAAAAAATATTTTCTTCAGAGAAAAAGGAAACCTTAGATAAAGGTTTGGAAAAGACTAAAACTAACTTTTTTTCAAAGTTGGGAAAGGCGGTTGCTGGCAAGTCTAAAGTAGATGACGATGTGCTTGATGATTTAGAAGAAGTTTTAGTTTCTTCTGATGTTGGAGTCGATACTACTTTGAAAATAATTACTAGAATTGAAGCTAGGGTTGCGAAAGATAAGTATGTAGGTACAGATGAGCTCAACGGAATTTTACGTGAAGAGATTGCTGGTTTATTATCCGAAACGAACCAAAGTGAAAATACAGGTTTAAATATATCAAATATTAAGAAACCCTACGTGATTATGGTGGTAGGTGTTAATGGTGTGGGTAAGACAACAACAATCGGTAAGCTTGCTTATCAATATAAAAAACAAGGTTTAAAAGTTGTATTAGGTGCTGCCGATACTTTTAGAGCTGCAGCGATAGACCAACTGCAGGTTTGGGCCGATAGGGTAGATGTGCCAATTGTTAAGCAACAAATGGGAAGTGATCCTGCTTCAGTGGCTTTTGATACTTTAAGTTCTGCCGTAACTCAAGATGCCGATGTTGTGATTATTGATACAGCTGGTCGATTACATAATAAGGTCAATTTAATGAATGAGTTGACAAAGGTAAAGCGCGTGATGCAAAAGGTAGTAGAAAACACACCACATGAAGTATTACTGGTTCTAGATGGTTCTACAGGTCAGAATGCTTTTGAACAGGCGAAACAATTTACCAAGGCTACTGAGGTAACCGCCTTGGCTATTACTAAACTAGACGGCACAGCAAAAGGTGGTGTGGTTATCGGTATTTCCGATCAGTTTAAAATACCGGTTAAGTATATTGGTGTAGGTGAGGGTATCGAAGATTTACAAGTGTTTAATAAATATGAGTTTGTAGATTCTTTCTTTAAAATTTAAAATTGAGGCAGGTTGGTTTCATTATTTGTTTTTTTGCATCTAGTTTTTGCTGGGCACAGATCAATCATCCAAAGGCAAGCCCTTTTACAACAATAGAACAAGAATTCGGACTTTCAAAAATCAAGGTAGAATATTCTAGACCATCTGCGAAAGGGCGTGTATTATTTGGTGATCAAGTAAATGGAAAGTCCGCACTCGTACCTTACGGCCGAATTTGGCGAGTTGGCGCCAATGAATCTACCAAAATAACATTTCTTAGTGATGTTGTAATTGATGGACAAGCCCTACCAAAAGGTAGCTATGCTTTATATGCTTTTCCCGAAGAGGATGAATGGCAAATTGTATTTCACAATAACACTACATATTGGGGTGATGGTCGATTGGATTATAATTCTCAAGACGATGCTTTAAGGGTAAAGGTCATCCCACTGAAAACATTAGAGTTTCAAGGAAATTTTTTGATTTCGTTTGATGAAATAAATCACAACGAAATTACTATGATTTGGAAGTGGGGTAATACGAAAGTATCTATTCCTATTCAAATTGATACGGAGTCACTTATGCAAGCTCAGATTAACGAAAAATTATTGAACTCACCTACCGCGCAAACTTACTACGAGATTGCAAGGTATTGTCAAGAGCAGGGAATTCTTAAGGTTAAATCACTTGGTTATATTAATATGGCTTTAAATTTGGGGGGTGATACTTATTATTTTTATCGAGTTAAGTCTTTGATTTTATCCGATTTAGAGAAGTACTCGGAGGCTATTAAAGCGGCAGAAATATCATCGAAATTAGCTGATAAAGAAAATAAAGATGAGTTTGTTCGATTGAATGCTAACGATATTAAAGATTGGAAAAGTGAACTTATTAAAAATAATTAGAGAAGATAAGTTCTTCTTTCTTAGTAATTATGAAGACAATTATATTTCAAATATCTTGTTTTATCGGAACCTTTGGGATATGAAATATCATGTTAATCTTAAATAAGTTAGTAGGTTTAAAAGGCAGTTTTATTTCGGATAGGAGTTCCTGAAAAGTGAAATTTCTTATCTAATAATGTCTAAAGGATAAAAAAATTTAGAATTAATGAAAAGGAGAAAGTTTATAAAGAAAACTTTAAAGTGGGGAGCTGGTTTAAGTATTTTAACCGGATTGTATAGTTGGCAGATTGAGCCTTTTTGGATGGAGTTTGTTCATGTTAAAATGCCATTAAAAAATTTACCAAAAGATCTTGAAGGTAAAATTTTAATGCAGATTAGCGATATACATATTGGTGAAAGTTTCGATTATCAATACATCATAGATTCGTTTAAAGAAGCTCAAGCCCTAAAGCCAGATTTTGTAGTGTATACTGGTGACTATGTAAATTATGATGATGCTGAGCAAATTTTACAATTGCAGGAAGTGCTTAAATATGCAGTTACAGGAAGTTTAGGAACTATTGGAATTCTTGGTAATCATGATTATGGTATCGATTACGCTCAAGAATCTGTGGCAAGCAGTATAACGAAAAGTTTAGATAAAGCTGGTATAACTGTGTTAAGGAATGATGCCATAGAGTTAAATGGTATTAATTTCATAGGCATAGATGACCTTTGGGGAATTAATTTTCATCCTGAAAAAGCGACAAAGAGGTATGATGCTTCAAAGGCAAATATTACCCTATGTCATAATCCGGATGTTTGTGACCTACCTGTTTGGAATAATTTTAAGGGTTGGATTCTTTCTGGGCATACGCATGGTGGGCAAGTAAAGCCACCATTTTTGCCTCCGCCAATGCTTCCTGTTAGAAATAAAAAATATGATGCGGGAGAAATTGATTTGGAAGACGGTAGAACACTTTATATTAATAGTGCTTTAGGATGCCTACTTCAAGTCCGGTTTAATGTTAGACCAGAAATTACCTTGTTTGAATTAATGAGGGAAGAATAGATAATTGATATCCTATTCAATTGAAGTTATTATCTTATCAATGGATAATCTAGATTTACCGTTTATACTAGGTTGATTGCCATCTTCAGGATCACGATAACCTATGGCAACAGAAAATAGTACCTTGTGATTTTTTATGTTCAGAATTTCCTTATATTTTTCAGGCTCGATACCTTCCATTGGTGTAGAATCTATTTCCATAGCAGCACAGGCGGCTAAGAAAAAACCTAGAGATAAATAAACTTGTTGAGTTAGCCAATTAATGGTTTTTTCAGATGGTTGGTCTTTCAGAAATTGCTTGTAGTAATTTACAGAACCTTCTGCTAAATTTTCTTCTACATGGCGTTCGAATTGTTCAAGATTATCCTGAACACTAAACACTACGAGATGACTTGCTTTGGTTATTTTAGGAGCGTTAAAGAAAGATGCTTCAGCTAAAGCATCTTTTGTTTCCTTATGAGAAACAAAAGTAAATAACCATGGTTGACTGTTAATAGAAGATGGGCTAAGCATTAAAATATGCTTCAAATCTTGGATGTGAGCTTCCGAAATTTTCTTAGAAGCATCATATTTTTTTGTGGTATATCTTTTCTCGGCTATTTTTCTAAAATCCATCAATTTTTTAGACAAAAATAAGCATTGTTATTAGCTTGAGCTATATAAAGATAATTGTAAAATAAAGGTTTTTATGAATACATGTTATTCTAATATAATGTTGTTGATATGTTTCCAAAGTTCATTGTCGTAGGTGGTAGGGCCTAATTCATCCTCGCCACCAGAATCTCCCATACGCACAATTACGAGGCCTTTGCTAGGTACTATATACATTTTCTGGTCTAAGGCTCCCAACCCTGAGATTAAATCATTTGGAGCATTAGGAATCAATTTGCCTTCAAACAGTTCCTCAGAACCTGGGACTTTATAAGCTGATTTTCCATTCAACCAATATAAATATCCGTACGAAGGATTAAGATTTTGTGAAGTGGTTGTAGCATCTGTAAAGTAAGCAATATCATCTAATATGGGAGTTTTATCCCATACACCTCTATTGAGATTTAATAAACCAAAACGAGCCATACTTCTAGCGGGACTGAAATATAGGTTAAGTTGATTCAGCTGTACCCATGAGCCTTTCATTCCAATTTTATTTCTGATTTTAGAATTGAAATAATCTGTAAAATCTTGATTAACTGCACCAGCGATAATATGGTCTAATACAGTATATGCTCCTTGATGATAATACCAATAGGTGTCGGGTTCATTTTTATATAGAAAGTATTCCTTTTCGGTACTGAAATTTTCAGGTACAGTATAATCTAAACCTGTAGTCATTGTAAGATGGTTGCGAACCGTAATGTTCAATTCTTGCGCGCTGGTTAAAGACGACCAACCTGTACCCATATAGGTTGATGAAGGCATGTTAATATCTATATACCCTTCTTGTTGGGCAATACCAACCGTCATACTAGTTAGCGTTTTAGCTGCTGAATTCCAGGAGTGCGGTTTGGCTTCGTCAAAATCCCCAAAATATTCCTCAATTACAATTCTTCCATTTTGAAGAATTATAAACGCATCTGTTTTAGTTTGTTCTAGAAATGAAATTAGGGCTGGTTTTGCACTTGCATTCCATTTTAATTCTTCAATTGATATGATTTCCCATTCAGAACCTGTTATAGGTGGAAAATACATTTCCTTTTCAACTAGGGTAGGTTCATTTGAATCATCAGAAGAACATCCGAAAAGTGCTAAAAGAGAAATGAACAAAATTAAGGTCGATAATCTCATATTGTATTTTTTTAATTGTAAATTATAACCAAAGGGGTGTGAATGGTATGTTAAAACGCTTTAAATTAGTTAATTATTTCATTTATCAGTCCCTACAGTTCATTGTCAAAAATAGATGGCCCTAATAGAATTTCACTACTCGCACCACCCATTCTAACCACAACTAAATCTAAACTTGGCACCATATATATTTTTTGGTCGTTTTTTCCTAAGCCGGCATAGAGATTTGAAGGTGCATTAGGTATTAAGCTACCTGAAAATTCAACTTCAGAACCTGGTGCTCTATAACTACTTTTTCCATTCAACCAATACAAGTAACCGTATGAAAGGTTTAAATCTTGAGAAGAATTGGTCATTGAATTAAAATACGTTGTGTCAGTTAGAATAGGCGTACCATTCCAGATATCTTGGTTTAAATTTAAAATTCCGAATAGAGCCATGCTTCTAGCTGAGCTAAATAAAACATTATTATATCCAACTTTTATAAATAAGACTTGCATACCAATAGGTCTTTAATTTTTCTGAGAAATATGAATTAATATCTGTATCGGTAGCATTTGCAATTACATCATCTAGCAAAGTGTACGGTGCATTATGATAGTACCAGGTGGAGCCTTTTTCAATGACAATTCTACCATCTTTCAAGATTATGAAGGCATCGGTATCGTTATCTTCTAAATAAGTATATAAATTGTAGACTAGGTTTTTATTCCATCCAAGAGTTTTTATTGAAAGGGTTTCCCATTTGTCTGTTTTTGTTATAGGTGGAAAATAGGTATCAAGAGGTACTGGAGCAATAACAGCTAGTGTTTCACTTTTTTCGGCTTCAGAATCAGATTCGCTAGAACAGACAAAAAAAAATGATAACACGATAAGTAGGATGAAATAATAGGGAAATTTCATGGCCAAGTTGTGGTTTGGAAGGTTATTTTAAATAATCGACTAAAGAATACTAGTAAATTTATCCATATCTAACGTTTTTAAAGACCCAAATCGTATTTTTGCACCCCAATTTAAATTATGAGGACAAAAACCCTTAAGAAGAACAAAATCAACGTAGTAACATTAGGTTGTTCGAAGAATGTTTATGATTCTGAAGTACTCATGGGTCAATTAAAGGCCAATAACAAAGAAGTTGTGCATGAGGAGGAAGGAAACATAGTAGTTATTAATACCTGTGGCTTCATTGCCAACGCTAAAGAAGAGAGTGTTAATACCATTTTGGAGTATGTTCAAAAGAAAGAAGATGGAGTTGTGGATAAGGTTTTTGTTACCGGATGCCTTAGTGAACGTTACAAGCCAGATTTACAAAAAGAAATACCAAATGTTGATGAGTACTTCGGCACTAGTGAATTGCCAGGTTTGTTAAAAGCCTTGGGTGCTGATTATAAGCATGAATTGATAGGAGAACGCTTAACGACTACACCAAAGAATTATGCGTATCTTAAAATAGCCGAAGGTTGTGATAGACCTTGTTCATTTTGTGCAATACCTATAATGCGTGGTAAGCATAAAAGTAAATCTATTGAAGATTTAGTGACCGAATCTGAAAAGTTGGCCGCTAAAGGAGTAAAAGAATTAATTCTTATAGCACAAGATCTTACATACTACGGCTTGGATCTTTATAAAAAAAGAAATCTTGCTCAGCTTTTGGAAGCATTGGTGAAGATTGATGGAATTGAGTGGATACGTTTACATTATGCTTTTCCGGCAGGTTTTCCTATGGATGTTTTGGATGTTATGAATAGGGAACCAAAAGTTTGTAACTATTTGGATATACCATTACAACATATATCTGACCGTATTCTGAAAAGTATGCGTCGTGGAACTACAGAGGCTAAGACTACGAAGTTATTACAAGAGTTTAGGGCAGCGGTTCCAGAAATGACAATAAGAACCACTTTAATTGTTGGTTACCCAGGTGAGACCAAAGAAGACTTTGAGATCTTGAAGAATTGGGTTGTAGCCATGCGTTTTGAACGATTAGGATGTTTTACGTATAGCCATGAAGAAAATACACATGCATACTCATTGGTAGATGATGTGCCAGAAGATGTTAAGCAAGAGCGTGCCAATATTATTATGGAAATTCAATCTCAAATATCTTGGGAGCTCAACCAAAAGAAAGTAGGAGAAACTTTTCGTTGTATTATAGACCGAAAAGAAGGAAACTATTTTATAGGTAGAACTGAATTTGATTCCCCAGATGTTGATAACGAAGTATTAATAGATGCTGCAAAGCATTATGTGAAACAAGGCGAGTTCGTGAATGTGAAAATTACCGAAGCTGCAGATTTTGATCTTTATGGCGAGCCAGTTTAATTAACTTACAAGTTAAAAACAAAAGGCTTTTTTTGGTGTCAAAAAATGAGAAGTGTAATTTTCTAAATCTCTTTTTTCATCATACTGATGGTGAAAAAACCTAATAGTAGTATAATGACACCAAGAATTGACCATAGCCACCATTGATTTTCGAAAAGGGGTTTTTTGGTTTCGATTTTTGGTTTAAGAATGTCTATTGCATCTCCGAATTGAAGACTTGAAATATTATCTGGAATAGAAATAGAAGTTTTTGTTATATCATAATTTGGAGCTTTATCATTTGTTTTGCCGTAAACAAGAAAATATGTTGCCGGCATTGTAAAGCGGGTAGTTAGACAATGTATATATCCTTTAGGTTTGATATTAGAAAATATTAAAGGCTGATTATCATTGTTAGAAACAATAATGCGAAGTTTTTGCGCCATGGTGCCTGGTAATTGAAAACTATTTTTCTCGATAGAAGAAAGAGTTCTTGTTGCCATTGTTCGATAATTATAATGATATCCTTTCTCTGTCTTAACGCTGTCTACAAGGTATTGTATGGTAATAGGTCTGTAATAATCAATTTTATCATCTACAGAAAGCTCTAATAGATTTAGTGGAGCCCTGTTTTTTAAGTCGACATTTATTATTGTGTTTTTTTCTTCTTGGAAAACATTGAACGAGCTTACGATGTAATCGTGGTATTGAGGGGCCTTTTTTGCTTTCTTTAAGATTTTTACAGATTCTAATTTTGGCTTTTCAGGACTTTTAATCAATAATCTGAAATATTTAAAATTAGCATCCGAAAATTTCAAAGTAGTAAATGAATAATCTGTTTGATCGTTCATTATAGAAAGAATGCGGTAATCATCTAATAGTGTAAACCATTCCTGTTGGTTTTGACTTCCTTCAAGTGTAACAAGCCAATTAAAATTAGGGTCTTTAAAACTTAATTTAATCTCATTAATAATTTCCTTTTCTTGTAATTCATAGGTATAGAAAAATCCTTTGGCATTATTGACGCTATTCAATAAATTAAAAGAAATAAATGAATTTGCATCAACCGCTTTTGAAACATTATGAATATAAGGTGCCTCAATGGTGTCTTTAGTTGTTACTCCATAAACTCGAATATCGGTTAAATTCGAATTCATGTTTTGAAAAACTTCGTTGGGTAATTGAATGGTATGCCATTGGTTCTCTATTCCTTTTAATTCTATTTTTTTTGAATAGGATTTCATCTGGCCCAAACAATATGACGTGGTTAGAATGATAAATAATAAGAATAGATTATTATTTTGATTCATCTGCTATGATGTGTTTGTATTTATTGTAAAGAAAAGAAATGATCAGTAATAAAACTCCGAGCGAGACAAATACAATAGTTTTAGAGATAGTATTCAATGATGAAATGTCATAGAAAAACAACTTAATCAAAGTGAAAGAGAAAAGAATTATCGCACCAATACGAAGGTATTTTTTCTTTTTCCAGATGCCTATGGCAATTAGTAAAAGAGCATAAAGTCCCCATAAGATACTTAAGCCTAGTTTATATGACTGTTCCGAACCAGATAAGTCCATCCAATTTAATAGTTCACTACTTAAGATCCAGATAATAGAAATGTGCATTACAATCTCGAAAGGTACTCTATAGTTAATTTTCATAAAGTCTTGTCGAACTAATATTCGTATTGCGAATAATAATAATGCAAAAAAAGTGAAACCAATATATCGTATATATATGTTGTAATTACCTATTTCAAAATATTTAGAAAGCTCTTGCGACAGAAAATTTTCTCTAAGTTCACTAAGGGTATAAAGGCCTATACCAAGAAATGTAATAGCCATTAATAAGCCAAAACAAACTGTAACTATACCTAAAGCTTTATTTTTAATTTTATAGGAATTGAGAATGCTAAGTATGCTAACAAATAGCATGGTGTAGAAGAGTTTCCACACAGTGCCTAAATCTCTTAAGTTGTAATTATGGTAAAAATAATAACTGTCGGTTTCTGAAAATTCTATTTCAGATGCTTCTAAGGCATTGTTCCAGTAAAAGTCAACTTCTAAATAAAAGGATAAATAGAGCGATAGAATCAATATAACTGGCAATCCAAACACCATAAATCTATTCGCTATAGTTTTCTTTTCAAGATTGAATTTCGTTTGAATCCAAGTCATAAAGCTAAAAGCGGAAACGCAAAGTAAGGAAGTTAATAAGGTGCTGTTGAAAAATGGCTTAGAGGTTGCTAAACTATCATATACACCAATTTTTTGATAGGTATATGTCCAGTCCATAATCAAGCTTAAAATGGCAAATGCTACCATTATGTAAGATAAATGTTCGTAGAAAGAAACTTTTTTACTTCGCCCTATCCAAAAAAGTAACGCAGCTTCAAATGCCCAAATTAGGGTTACCCAGTTGCCGTCTAATTGCACTGGTATGGCAATAGTTATAAATGTGAGTACAAAGCCAGAGGTTAAAAAGAATAATTTTCGATCTGCTAATTTTTTCTTAAATATGAATAAGGTTACCGAAAAATGTATTGACGCATTTGCTAAGGTAAAGAGTCCTAAATATGACTCACCATTTTCATAATCGTACAACCAAGCAATTCCAAAGCCATAAAAAATGAATGAATTCAATAAAATCAAGATGATATCACCAACCTTGAAATGTTCAGTTTTTAATAATTTAAAGGCTAAAAATGTTGCATAAAAGATGAGAAAGAAGGCTGTGAGAAAGGTAAAGCCCATGTAAAAACTTTCTTCTATACTATTGAACGCATGCCAAGCACCATATGTTAACCAAGTAAAAGCAAAGGAGATGTAATAAAGAGCTTTCCAATATTTTTTTAATGAGATGATTAATATCCCAATATTTATGAGCGCCATGTAGCTAAATAATACAGCGGTGTTTCCAGAATTATTACTTAGTAAAAATGGTACACCATATGCGCCAACTAAACCAATATGCGCTATTACCTGTTTATTATAATTAAGAGACGCTACGACTCCAAAAACAGTGCATAATAGCATAATACCATATGCCAATAGTTGAGGGAATAGTCCATATAAGTCATAAGCAGCGAATGTTATAAAATATATAATAGCCAATGCTCCACTTACTAAAACGGCACTATAATTTTCATATTTTGCTTTTAATTTAAAGGCAAAACCTAATAAACCTAACCCCATTAAATAACCAAGAATTATTCGGGTAAGTGGGCTTATTAAATTATTTTCAATAGAATATTTTGCGCCAATGACAACACCGATTACAGTAATTAAAATTCCAATTTTATTGATGAGGTTTTCACCTATAAATTTTTCAAGGTTTGATTTTCCTTTTGGAGTTGCAATTTTCTTAACGGGAATATTAATAGGTTGTTCTTGAGTCGTAACCGAGGTTTCAATGGCCTCCTTCTGGGTTTTGATTAATTCAGCTTCATTAAAAACAATAGGCTCATTAACGTATTCCTTTACAGGTTCAATGACTAATTTTTCTTGTGCCTCGTTAAACTTTATTGTTTGAGTATTTCTTAGTATTTGAATATCTCTACGGATCTCATTAACCTCGATATTAAAATCTTGTTGTTTCTTAAGAAGAAGTTCAAGTTTTTGTACTAGCTCATTAATTTGGTCTTGGTCGTTAGCCATTGGGTTTGGTTTATTGCAGCTTTCACAGAAAGTTGTCTCAAGATAAACGTAAAAGATTTTAATATGTTGGCCAATGTGTATGTCTTCTCTTAAATTAAATATCCCTGAAACCGGTTAAGGTGTTTCAGGGACATTTAGTTATAATTAATTGGCAATGAAAATCTATGCTTAAAGGCTATTTTTCAAAATATAAATAGATGTACATAGCCGCACCAAAGTTTGAGGCATCAGTAGAGACCAAACGCCAGCCGTCTTTTGCATATTCATTTAATTTTTCTTGAATTTCCTTGTTCGACGAATTAACAATATGATATTTGTCAAAAGTTATTTTAGAATAATAAATAAGGGTTTCAACTTTGTATTCTTTCATAGATATTTTTATTTAACCATAAAAAGTGCATTGGCAAAAAATAGCTTTCCATTTTCCCAAAAACCTCTAAAAAGGGGATTGTCAACCATATATATTATTTGACCTCTACCCATTTCTTCAGTTCCGAAAATTAATGTTTCTGCAATTTTCTTTTTTGCTTCACTGCCAGCAAAACCAGATACAGGTTCGTAGGCACCTTCACTAAGGTAAACAGCACTTCCATTTTCTAAATATTTATATGCCCTATCTCCTAATTTTAATGTGAAATAAGTGTCATCGTAGCCATAAGCTAACGGATTCGTATTGTCTACATTAGCTTTGAAAATTGCGCCAGTAATGGCAGATTTAATCTGTTCTCGTTCAGATATTTCAAAAGACGAAATGGTGTTCGTTGAATCTTTCTCGGTTTCTTTTTCCTTAATAGCAAAATCTTTATCTGATGAGGTAAGGGCATCAATGGCGCCTCCCATTACAATAAGTTTTCCTCCAAGTTTTACCCAATCCTTGATTTTTTCTTTGATATGATTAGATAAGAAGCTATTATAACCCCATCCATCAGGTAAAATAAGAATATCATATGTAGTTAAATCAATCTTACTAAAATAATCCTCATCTAATACAGAAATTGGGTAATTTAATTGCTGCTCAAAAAAGTTCCATATTTCACCAAAACGCAAGGTCGATGTTGGTTCTCCAGAAAGTACGGCAATATTTAAATTCTGGATTACATCAACATAGCCAGAACCAAAATCCTTACCACTTTCTACAAAACCGGTGTTGGTTGGGGTAATATTTTTATTATGATTTTCAGAGGCTTTTGTTAATATATCATTGAAATTTTTTACTTGTTTGTTATCACTTTTAGTAATAATAAGAGTTCCTCTTTCATGTGAAATACCATCTAAAGTAAAGGGTTTGTGGGCATAACGAACACGAATTTTATTTCGTAGCAGTTCAGCCAAGAACCTTGCATCTTTCATGCTGTTCCAGTCGGCTAAATATGCATAACTATCAGCTTTTACAATTTTAGAAGTGATGTTTAGTGAATTTGAAAGAGTGCCAGGAACATTGCTCTCACTCGCAATTGCATCGAGACCATATGCGTAAGGTAATGACCATGCCGTAATATCATAAGTAACAGAGTCGCTAAGCTTTGCCATTGGTTCGAACAAAACTTTAACTAATGTGCTCTTCGCTTGATCCGTAGAAACTATAATACTCTTATCATTACTTTTTATGGTTCCAGATTTTCCGGTTGCATAATTATAGCCTTTAACAATGCTATTGTCTCCAATTTTATACTTTATTTCGTGTTTGCTCAATAAATTAGTTAGTGCTTCTAGTTTATCAGGATTTCCATTCAATACATAGCTTTTGTATTTGTAATTCTTATTTTGATAGAATTTTTTGAACTCATCATTCAATTTAGATACATTTTTTGAGGCCACTTCTATAGTGGACAATCCTGTGGTGTGGTGATGCGCAATTCTATCTTTTAAGGTTAGGGTATCTCCAATACTGGTAATAATACCTAGCCCAGCGCGACCGCTACCTCCTTGTTCATAGGTCATACCAATACCGCCATTGTAGGTTGGGTAGGTGTCCCCATAACTTGGGTATAATAGGTCAAACACTTCTTTGGTGAAATAGAACCATCCATTTTCATCGAAATACTTTGCATGATTTTTACCAATTGTAACTTGAAATTCTCTTTGAAAATCAGTGATAACTTCATGAAATGGTTCGGCTGCAGGAGCGAAATAATATGGGTTGTCGACACCTTGTTCGTGAAAATCTACATGTATGTGAGGGATCCATTTATTGAATTGTTTTAAGCGTTGCTGGCTTTCAACCTGGGTCAACCATGCCCAATCTCTATTTAAATCGAACATATAGTGGTTGCTGCGACCACTCCACCAACCCTCATGATGTTCCTTGCTATTTGGGTCTACTTGGTTTGGGGAATTTTTAAATTGGTTGTACCAGTTTGCATAACGATCTCGACCATCTGGGTTTATGCACGGGTCAATTAACACTACAATGTTTTCAAGGAAACTACTTTTGCTAGTAAATAGATCGTAAATGGTTTGCATGGAAGCTTCGGTGCTAACACTTTCATTGCCATGTACATTATAGCTGAGCCATACAATAGCTTTATCTGGCGTGCCTTCACCACTCAATCCCTTAATATGCTCTTCTCGAATTTTTTCAAGATTTTGCATATTTTCTTTAGTTGAAATGGTAGCCAATAATAAAGGTCTGCGTTCATTGGTTTTTCCATATTCAATTAGATTCATGCGTTGTGGTTCAGCTTCTGCTAAATATTGATAGTAATCAACAACCTCATGATGTCTGGTGAATTGTGTTCCTAGTTCATAGCCTAAAAACTCTGAAGGAGATTTTAATTGTGCTAAACTTAAAAGTGGAACGAATAGAAATATATAATGTAGAATTGCTTTCATATTGTTATTTGTATACTAAGTCAGCCAAATCTATTAAAATAAATGCAAAATGAAAGTGATTTATATTGTAATTCACCGATTAATTGGCTTATTGATCCTAGTGGTAATTAACTTATATTTAGGAAATGTAAAACGAAAGGGTTTTATATTTGCCAAGTATTTAAATTTTATATGGATATTGACTGTCTGCCCATAGCAAAAACGGGCTATTTTTCGAAATTGATTTGCGATTACATTGCCGCAGAAACTAAGCTTAAGCCATTATATAATCGGTTTCCCGATGTTGAAGGTTTTAAGGGACAGCTAGAAGAAAAAGGAAAGCATTTTACTCAAGCCCAGAGAGATGTTCTGCATAATTCAATGCTTAAACAGTATAATAACACAGATACTTCTAAAGGAACAGCTGCCAATATTGAGCTTTTAAAAGAAAAAAATACATTTACCATTGTTACAGGGCACCAATTAAATCTATTTACTGGACCCTTGTATTTTCTATACAAGATTATATCTACCATTAATTTAACCAAGCAATTGAAAACAGCGTATCCAGATAGTGATTTTGTGCCTATTTATTGGATGGCTACGGAAGATCATGATTTCGAAGAAATCAATTATTTTAATTTCAAAGGATTAAAGTTTCAGTGGAACAAAAATGCATCAGGTGCTGTAGGCCATATAGAAACAAAGGGGTTAGATGAAGTTTTTGATTTATATGCACAAACTATTGGTTATAGTAAAAACGCCAATCAACTAAAAAATTTATTTGAAAATGCCTATTTAAAACATGATAACCTCACGGATGCAACTAGGTATTTAGCCAATGAAATTTTTAAGGACTACGGCTTGGTAATTGTTGATGGCGATGATGCCAACTTAAAAAAGTTATTGGTTCCTTACATAAAGAAGGATATTTTTGAGCAAACGGCCTTTAAAAAAGTATCGGAAACTATCGAAGAGTTGGAGCGAATTTCATCTGATTACCCAGTACAAGTGAATCCACGTGAAATCAATTATTTCTATTTGAAAAATGGTATTCGCGAACGTATAATAGAAAGTAATAAAAAGTACATAGTAAATGATACCACCATTTCGTTTACCAAGGAAGAATTGATTGATGAGATAAATACATTTCCAGAACGTTTTTCTCCTAATGTTATAGCAAGGCCGTTGTACCAAGAAGTTATTTTGCCAAATCTTTGCTATATAGGTGGTGGGGGTGAAATAGCATATTGGTTAGAGTTAAAAGCTACGTTTGAAGCTATGAACGTCCCATTTCCAATTTTACTGGTAAGAAATTCTGCTTTGATTATTACTGAAAAACAAGCTGATAAGCTAGAGCGAATGAATATTTCTAAATCAGATATCTTCTTAAAGCAGAATAGCTTGATCAATAAAAAGATTAGGGAAATTTCAAATATAGATATCGATTTTTCTCCACAGAAAAAATTGCTGGAAGAGCAATTTAAAGATATGTATGCCCTGGCCGAAAAGACGGATAAGTCATTCTTAGGTGCTGTAAGGGCTCAAGAAGTAAAACAGAAAAAAGGATTGGATACCTTGGAGAAACGTTTGCTTCAGGCACAAAAGAGAAAATTAAGAGATCAAGTAGTTCGAATGACCGAACTGCAGAACGAAATTTTCCCTAACCAGTCATTGCAAGAGCGTCAACTTAATTTCTCTGAGTTTTATCTGGAATATGGTGATGACTTAGTGCCTATGTTGTTCGAAGCATTAAATCCTTTGAATTTAAATTTTACAGTAATTACTCAAAAATAGAGAATAGGTAAACACCTATTTAAATCAAGAATAAAATACACCCAACGTAAAAAAAACATCACACCAGTTGATACCCTTATAATCTGGAAAAGAAAAAGAAAATCTTTATGTAGATTAAGGAACTAGAAATTTCCCTTTCCATTCTTTATTGACTTTTTTGAATAAAGCCCTAATATGTTTAGGTCTTTGTAATTTTAAGTATTCAATTTTTGTAGGAACAATATCAATCATTGTAAAGTAGTTCTTATCTTCAATGTATTCCACATAATCTGGATTACTAATAGCGCTTCCCGGACTAGTTTGGGTTATGTAGTCTTTTCTACTGTTCGGTTGAATGTTATCCCATGTATTAAAAAGCCTGTTGTTATCCTTAACTATTTCAGCAGTACCTTCTATCTTTAACTGCAATAATTTCTCAGGATGATACATGAGAAAGCTAACTTGATTGTTTACAGCAATATGTTCAATTTTTTGGGTACGACTATCTGTATAGAGGGTTAAAATCAAATCTTCAGAAATCTCACGTAGTACTACGGTGCGTAGACGGGCTATCGATTCTTTACCTACTGTTGCCATAGTTATAAATCTGAATGGATGTCCTCTTTCAGATATGCCCTTTTTAATTTCACTGTTTAATTCTTCAAAAAACGAATCAATCATGCCTATAATTTAAATAAAGGTAAAATAATAAGATTTAAAAGTAGGGTAAAAGCAGAACTGGTTGTTAAATAATAAAGAGTTTTGAAAAAGAAATTGAATGTGTTTAATTTTTGGCTTTTGGTTTAAAGTTGGTTTTTGATTTAGTTGAAAGCTCAGGGTGGTTCCTGAGCTTTCTTTTTTTTTTAAAAAAATAGTAAGGTTATTAAATTCTATCGACTTAGGTGTTGAATACAAATTGTTATGAAAAAGATTTTTTTATTGTATTCCCTTAAATGGTTGGTTGAAAAGAAAACCCGGGAGATCTCCGGGTTTTTTATAAATTTTAATTGGACAATTAGTCTTGCAATTAATTCTTTGCCAAATCAGTAAAACCTATTGGTCAAAGTACTACTATCACTTTACTTTATATTCCAATCTCATAGTAATTGATGCGGTTTTGTTTTTAGAAGAGGTGTTATAGGCACCTCCCCAACTATAGTCTTCTCCAGAGTTTTGGCCTGTAATTTGAAACACACCCATATTTGCGGAAACCAGATCACCTAAATTACTACCAGCATTTTCAGCAATTTTCTCGGCACGTATTCTTGCATCTTCAGTAGCTTTAGAAATCATTTCAATTTTTAAATCAGCAAGTTTTGTGTAGTAGTATCTTGGTGGAGAAGAGTTGAATTGTACACCTTTGTTTAATAGTTCTGTTATTTCGCGAGAAACACTTTCAATTAAAGAAACGTTTTCAGATTCAATATTAAGTGTCTGCATTAATTGATATCCACGAAAAATACTACCAACATAATTTCCATTCTCATATTGGTTATCACGCATTTCGGTGGTTTGAACGCTATTAAAAATAATACTGCCCGACTCAATTCCTTTAGATACTAAATACTGGCGTACAATTTCTTTATCATTATTTAATTGGTCAAAAGCTGTTTTCAAAACCGTACTATTGGTTGAGAACTGCCCCTCCCAAACGATGAGGTCAGAGGTGAAATTTTCATTACCTAAACCGGTAACCGATATAATTTGTGGGGGATTAGCTCTTTGTACATAAGCATTTCCTAAAAAATAGGCAGCAATGATAATTGCTGCTCCAAAGATAATTGCACTTACATGTTTCATAAAAAAAATTGAAATCCAGTTTAAATATAACCAAAAGATACTTTTCAAGAACGGTCAATTTGCTATTTTTGCCCATGCAAAATAAAGTCCTAATTCTCGATTTCGGTTCTCAGTATACTCAACTCATAGGTAGACGTGTGCGTGAGCTGAATATTTTCTCTGAAATTAAACCGTATAATAAATTGCCAAAAGACCTTTCTGAGTATAAAGCAGTGATTCTTTCAGGATCACCTTTGTCTGTTAGGGGAGACGATGCAGTCCATCCTGATTTATCTGAAATTCGTGGCAAAAAACCTTTATTGGGTGTTTGTTACGGTGCGCAATACCTAGCACACTTTAATGGTGGTAGTGTAGAAAAATCAAATACAAGGGAATATGGTAGGGCTAATCTTAGTTTTGTTGTAGAGAATGATCCGTTTTTGGATAAAATAAGCACGGGTAGTCAAGTTTGGATGAGCCATGCCGATACAATTAAGCATCTGCCAGAGAACACTACATTATTGGCAAGTACCCATGATGTGGAGAATGCTGCATTTAAATTTGATGGAGAGGAAACCTATGCTATTCAATTTCATCCGGAGGTATATCATTCAACAGATGGAAAACAAGTCTTAGAAAATTTCTTGGTTAAGATAGCCAAGATGGAGCAATCATGGACTCCTGATGCTTTTGTAGATAAGACAGTAGCGGAATTGAAAGAGAAAATTGGCGATGAAAAAGTAATATTAGGTTTGTCTGGGGGAGTAGATTCTTCAGTGGCAGCTGTGTTATTGCATAAGGCTATTGGGAAGAATCTTCATTGCATTTTCGTGAATAACGGACTTTTAAGAAAGAATGAATTTACCGAGGTATTAAAGCAATACGAAGGTATGGGGCTTAATGTGAAAGGTGTAGATGCTTCGGCACGTTTTTTGAATGATTTGGCAGGGGAAAGTGACCCAGAAACAAAGAGGAAAATAATAGGTCGTGTATTTATAGAAGTTTTTGATGATGAATCTCATTTGGTGGAAGGTGCAAAATGGTTGGCACAGGGCACTATTTATCCAGATGTTATTGAGTCTGTTTCAGCTACAGGTGGTCCATCACAAACAATAAAAAGTCATCATAATGTTGGTGGTTTGCCAGATTTTATGAAATTGAAAGTTGTGGAGCCTTTGAAAATGTTGTTCAAAGATGAAGTTAGAAGGGTAGGGGCAAGTTTAGGAATTGATAAAGCATTATTGGGTAGGCACCCTTTTCCAGGTCCAGGTTTGGCAATAAGAATTCTAGGTGATATTACCCCAGAGAAAGTAGCCATTTTACAAGAAGTGGATGCCATTTTTATAGATGGATTAAAAAAGTGGGATTTATACGATAAGGTATGGCAAGCAGGTGCAATGCTTCTACCTGTAAATAGTGTAGGGGTAATGGGTGACGAGCGTACTTATGAAAAATGTGTAGCTTTAAGAGCTGTCGAAAGTACAGATGGTATGACCGCTGATTGGGTTAATTTACCTTATGAATTTTTACAAAAAACATCAAATGATATCATTAATAAAGTCCCTGGAGTAAATCGTGTCGTATATGATATAAGTTCAAAACCACCAGCAACAATAGAATGGGAATAGTATGAGATATTTATTTAATCAGGTTTACATTATTGGAGCATTTTGCTTATTGGTCTCGTGCACGGCCATGGGTCAAAATTTCAATACTCATGAGGTAAAATCAGGAGAAACATTGGAAAGTATTTCTAAAATGTACGGAGTTACACCTGCTAATATTCTTCAGTACAACAAAGAGATAAAACAAGGTCAGCAATTAAGGCCTAATACTATTTTGGTGGTGCCGGGAGCTAAAATTACTGCCAAACCTACGACTACAGTTTCTAGTAATACTAACAATAAGATACAAGATTCTATTGTTGCAAGAGAACCAATAGGTTATACGACCCATCGGGTAAGGAAAAATGAAACCATTTTCGGTATAACGCAACAATATAAAATCACCGAAGAAGAACTTAAAAAATATAATACCCAGTTATACGCATCTCCATTACAGAAAAAGATGGAGTTGCGTATACCTAAGTATAGGGCTCCAAAAAAGGAAGAAGTTGGATTGAATGAAAATGATTTTGAAAAATATATCGTCGCACCAAAAGAAACAAGATGGAGTATTGCTCATAAATACGGAATTACTATCGATAGTATGTTGGTGCTTAACCCTGGTTTATCTAAAACCACTAATTATCTTTCTGAAGGATACGAGCTTTTGATGCCTAAAATTGCAGGTAGCAGTGTTAAAAATCAGGTAACACAAATATATACCTCATATACAGTACCGGCTAAGATGAATTTTTATCGCTTAGAACAAGACTTCGGTGTAAAGTCCGATGAAATCGTTCGTTTAAATCCTGAAATTGCAGAACGTGGAGGATTAAAAGAAGGTATGGTAATTCGTATTCCTGAGCAGAAAGTAAAAACAGGGGTTATAAATACAGATAATTATATCTTCTACGAGGTTAAGCCAAAGCAGAACGAGTTTAGGTTAACCAGAAAATTTGGAATGACATGGGCAGAATTGGTTCAATTGAATCCAGATTTGAAAGATGGTCTAAAAGCAGGGATGGTTCTAAAATTACCAAAAGATAAAGTGGGTGATTTTGAAGTGAAGAATTCTTTGGTGTTGGATAAGGTGAACTTAATTGATAGTATTAATGTTGACGTGGTTCCTAAGGTATTATTCTTATTGCCTTTTAGATTGGATAAGTTGAATTTGAGTGATGAGGAAGCCGTTGAAAAGACTATTGATTCTAGGAATAGCCTAAAATATAGTTTAGGTCTTTATTCGGGTGCATTAGTAGCTTTAGATTCATTGAAATCTTTAGGGGTTTCAATTGATGTAAAAACCTTTGATAATCAATTAGACTTGGTTAAGACAAAACAGATATTGCAAGGCGAACAGTTAGGGGGGTATAGTGCTATTTTCGGTCCTTTGGATATACCATCGTTAAAGGAAGTAGCAGTGCAAGCGGCTAAGTTTAATGTTCCTGTAATAGCGCCTGTACCTGCAAAAAGCGACATAAGTTTAAATAATGTTTTCTTCTCATATACAAATGAAGAGGTGCTTTTAAAACATATGCTAGATTATACTGAATCTACACATAAAGATGAAACAATATTGATTATTGCAGATGAGAAAAGTAAAGTAGGGCAAGCTGCAATTCTAAAACGTTTTCCGACAGCTAAAGTAGTTGTTGTAAAGGAAGAGGAAAAGAATATAGGTATTAACAGGGATAAATTACAAACGCTACTTTCAGATAAAGTTCCTAATTGGGTGTTTGTTGAATCTGATAATTATAAATTGATAGCGAGTGTAGTTTCAATTTTAAATTCTTTCAACAATACTGCTTTTGATGCATTGTTAGGTAAGGATAAAGTCAGTGTTCGGATGTTTACTACTGATATGAACTCCGCTTTTGAGAATGAGGTAATATCTAACACACACTTATCTAATTTAAACTTCACATACCCATCTGTAAATCGTCAAGTAGCTAACAATTCATTTGTTGAGCGATACAGAACTCGTTTTGGCGATGATCCAGACCGATATGCAGTTAGAGGTTTTGATCTTACATTTGATTTGTTATTGAAGTTGGCTTATAAAAATGATTTAATTGATGTTTCTAGATTCATTGGTGAAACGGAATATAATGGTAATAAGTTCAATTATGAGAGAAAAGGAGTTGCAGGTTATTATAACCAATCATCTTATATAATGATGATTGATGATTTAAGAATTAAAGAGATTGAATAAAATGACATCAAAAGTTACTTATAACGGAGAATTAAGAACAGAATGTGTTCATCTTAAATCGAATGATTCTTTTGTAACTGATGCCCCTTTAGATAATAATGGCTTAGGTCGGGCATTTTCACCGACCGATACGGTTGCTACTGGTTTAGCAAGTTGTATGCTTACTATGATGGGAATAAAAGCAAACGGCTTAACGGTAGATTTAAAAGGCACTACAGCGTCTGTTACCAAACACATGGCGGCTACACCAAGAAGAATCTCTAAAATTGAGGTAGAAGTTCATTTACCTGAGAAAGTATCTGAAAAAGACAGGAAAATTTTAAAGCACACTGCAGATACCTGCCCCGTGCTATATAGTTTGCATCCAGATATAGAGAAAGTAATAACCTATCATTGGGATTTATAGATAAAACATATCTCGTTTTTTTGTTGTTGATATTGTTCACTGTTTCTTTAGTTCAAAGTCAAGAGGAGGTAGAATGGTCGCCAGATTTTAGATTTACATGGGCAGATTTTAAAGGACCAGCACCCATAAATTCAAGTGCTTCAGCTACAACCGCCAGTGGTATCAGTTATAATTTTTCAACATCCGAAGAGAATAAGGAGCTGAAAATAGAGTATACGGTTGGTGCTTATTTCTATCCTACCCGTTCTTGGTATAAGGCAGAGGTTTGTAATGATGTAACTTTATCGCACGAACAAATACATTTTGATATTACTGAGCTATATGCTCGTAAAATGCGTAAACAATTGGCCGAAACAAAGTTTACTGAAAATGTAAAAGAAGAAGTTCGTAAAATATATAAAACTACACTTCGTCAATTAAACGATTTTCAAAACAAATACGATTCGGAAACCAACTATTCTAGAAATTTAACTGTTCAAGAGAAATGGGTGAAAGATATTGCAACTGTACTTAAAAACTAATGATTTTACTATAATGACAAAAAAAACACTTCATGTAGAAGTGCTTTTTTATATTTCATATAAAATGTTATTTAAACATCACAAATAGTAACGCCTTGTTTTAAAGCTGCTAATTTATCATCCCAACTTGGTACGAATTCTTGAGCAACATGCCCTGTGTAACCTGTCTTTAAAATAGCCTTCATCACCGCTGGATAAAAAATCTCCTGAGTTTCATCAATTTCATGTCTGCCTGGGTTTCCACCGGTGTGGTAGTGGCCGTAATACTGGTGGTAATCTTCTATATTTCTAATAATGTCTCCCTCCATGATTTGCATATGGTAGATATCATATAGAAGTTTAAAATTTTCTGAACCGATAGTCTCACAAAGCGACACGCCCCATTCAGAAGTATCACACATATAATCTTTATGGTTCACTTTACTATTTAAAAGCTCCATTTGAAGTACTACTCCATGCTTTTCAGCTAGGGGCATAAGTTGTTTTAGGCCCTTTGCGCAATTGCGGAGCCCTACTAAATCGTCCATGCCATTTCTGTTTCCGCTGAAACAGATTAAATTGGTATAACCAGCTTCCGCAACTAAAGGAATAACTCTCTCGTAATCCTTAATTAATTCTTCATGTAAAGAAGGGTCATTCCATCCTTTTTCAATTCCTAAACCGGCACCCCAGCACATAGATGCGTGAATGTTATATTTTTTTAATAGTGGAAATTCATCTGGGCCTACCAAATCAATAGACCGAATATCCAATTCCACTAAATTTTTAAGAAAATCTTCAAATGGTATTGTTCCATAACACCAATAACAAACACTATGGTTTATATTGTACTTTAATTTGTCCGGTTGAGCTACTTTATTATTGTTCGCCATTGCAGCTGAAGTAGTTAAGAATCCAACAGAGGCTGCTGCTGTGGTTCCAATAAAATTTCTTCTTTTCATGTTGATTAAATTGTTGATTCCTTAAAGATAAATTTTTTAGATTTAAAAATGGAAATAAATCCTGATAAGCAAAAGTTAATAGAATTGGCTCATTACCGAATGCCTTTTGGTAAGCACAAGGGTCGCTATTTGGTAGATTTACCTGAGCCATATTTAGTGTGGTTTCAGCAAAAAGGATTTCCCGATGGTAAATTGGGAGATTTATTGCGTTCTATGCTAGAAATTAAAACAAACGGCTTGGAATCCATAATTCGAAAAATACAAAAACATTTTCCGAAGTAAACACGTTAAGTTCTAACCTCAATTTGTAACTTTGTGTCCCGTAACATAGAATTCTAAAAATGGCACAAACCAAATACATCTTCGTTACGGGAGGCGTTACTTCATCTTTAGGAAAAGGCATTATTGCCGCATCCTTGGCGAAATTACTGCAATCTCGCGGCTACAAAACTACCATTCAAAAATTAGACCCTTATATTAATGTGGATCCAGGGACACTTAATCCATATGAACATGGCGAATGCTATGTAACGGATGATGGTGCCGAAACCGATTTAGATTTGGGTCATTATGAGCGTTTTTTGAATGTTCGTACCTCTCAGGCAAATAATGTGACCACCGGAAGAATCTACCAAAGCGTTATTGAGAAAGAGCGAAGAGGAGAATTTTTAGGTAAAACGGTTCAAGTAGTTCCACATATCACCAATGAAATTAAAGAACGTGTTCAGTTGCTAGGAAATAGTGGTGAGTATGATATTATTATTACTGAAATAGGTGGTACAGTGGGTGATATTGAATCGCTGCCTTATATTGAAGCGGTACGCCAGTTGCTATGGGAGCTGGGGGATAATAATGCCATAGTTATTCATTTAACCTTGGTGCCTTACCTTTCTGCGGCAGGTGAATTGAAAACTAAGCCTACACAGCATTCTGTAAAAACATTGATGGAGAGCGGGATAAAAGCCGATATTCTTGTGTGCCGAACAGAACACGAGATATCTGATGAAATCAAAGATAAATTAGCGCTGTTTTGTAACGTGAAGCGTGAGGCGGTTATACAAAGTATAGATGCTTCTACTATTTATGATGTTCCACTATTGATGCAAGAAGAAGGACTTGATACGGTTACATTACAAAAATTAGCATTGCCAAATATAGTTGAACCTGATTTAGGTCGTTGGAACGACTTTTTAAAAAGACATAAAAACCCAAAGAATGAAGTTACCATTGGTTTAGTAGGTAAATATGTTGAATTACAAGATTCTTATAAGTCTATTTTAGAAGCCTTTATTCATGCCGGTGCTTCAAATGAAGTAAAGGTGAACGTGAAATCTGTTCATTCAGAGTATATTACAGCTGACAATTACGAAAGTAAATTAAAAGGGTTAGATGCAATTTTGGTTGCACCTGGTTTTGGTGAACGTGGTATTGAAGGTAAAGTAAAAGCTGTAGAATATGCACGAGTTAAGAAGATACCTTTCTTAGGCATTTGTTTAGGAATGCAAATGGCAGTTATAGAATATGCTCGTAATATATTAGGACTTAAAGAAGCAAATTCGACAGAGATGGACGAAAAAACTCCAGATCCTGTAATCAGTATCATGGAAGAGCAAAAAAATGTCACCGAAAAAGGAGGTACCATGCGTTTAGGTGCTTGGGATTGTGATTTGAAAGAAGGTAGCTTAGTTCAGAAAATGTATAATGGGGCGAAACAAATTAGCGAACGTCATCGTCATAGATATGAATTTAATAACGCCTATTTAGGGCAATTAGAAAAATCTGGTTTACATGCTACAGGTTTTAATAAGGAAACTAATTTGGTTGAGATAGTGGAGCTAAAAGACCATCCATGGTTTATTGGTGTACAATATCATCCAGAATATAAAAGTACGGTAGCTAACCCACATCCATTATTTGTAGGTTTCGTTAAAGCGGCTTTAGAGCGTAAAAAAACACAAACTAATGCCACATTGGCATAAACTTCATATTTGGACATATATTTGCTTTCTTAAAAATCAAATATTCCCAATTAATTTAGAAATACCACATGGAAGAAAAGAAATTTGATGTACAATCCATCATAGGCTTCGTGCTTATTTTCGGAATACTGATCTTCATGTTTTACCAAAATCAACCGACTCCAGAAGAGTTAGCGGCAGAAAAGGCAAAGCAAGAGCAAGTTGAGGCTGCAAAGACATCTGAGAATTTAGAAACAGAAACTGTAATTAATGATATTCCTCAGTTAGATTTGCAAGATTCAACTGCCGTAGCAAATTACCAAGGGACACTTGGAGCTTTTGGATTTACAAAACCGTCGAATGAAGTTACTACTTTGGAGAACGATGTGCTTCTTTTGAAGATTAGTAATAAAGGTGGGCAGATTACGGAAGCGATAATGAAAAATTTCGTGACCTATGACTCTGTACCGGTTTATTTGATTAAAGATGGTAATGCTTCTTTCGGATTGGATTTTTCTACATCTGATAATCGAGTATTAAATACTCAAGATTTATACTTTGAGCCAATCCTTACCAACGATAACGGAAATCAAGTTCTTTCTTTAAAGGCAAAAACATCTAATAATCAATATTTAGAATATAGGTATGAGATGAAGCCTAATGAATATTTGGTCGATTTTACGATCAAGTCAAAAGGTTTGGATAATGTGATAAATTCTAGTAAGCCAGTTCAATTAGATTGGAAGTTAAAAGGTATTCGTCACTCTAAAAGTATTCAGTACGAAAACCGATATACCCGATTGACGTATAATCATGAAGATGATAAAATAAGTAAGCTTTCTGAAGGTAGTGATGATGAAGAAACGGAAGAAGATGTAAAGTGGATTTCATATAGACAGCATTTCTTTAGTAGTATTCTTGCTGCTGATCAACCTTTTAAAAATGGTGATTTAACCTCAGTGAATTTAGTTGAAGAAGAAAGTAGAACTTTTGGTTTTACGAAAAAATATTCATCTATTCTACCTTTAGAATTGGAAGGTGGTGAGATATCTAAGGATTTACATTGGTATTTTGGGCCAACAGATGTTGATACGCTTTCTAAGTATGAAGACTTAGGTTTAGTTGATTCCATTCCTTTTGGTTGGGGAATTTTCGGCTGGATCAACCGTTATGTATTTACGCCTTTTTACTCGCTAATTAGCAACTATTTTCCTTATGGTATTGCAATAGTTATTATGACTATCCTAGTTCGTTTGGCGATGTCACCTGTAACTTATAAGTCTTACTTATCTCAAGCTAAAATGAAGGTATTAAAGCCTGAAATTACCGAGTTAGGAGAAAAGTATAAGGACAATGCAATGAAAAAACAGCAAGAAACCATGAAATTATATGGTAAGGCTGGGGTGAGTCCTATGAGTGGTTGTATACCTGCTGTAATACAAATGCCCATATTTTATGCGCTATTCATGTTTTTCCCAACATCATTTGCGCTACGTCAGAAATCATTTTTATGGGCAGATGACCTTTCCTCTTTCGATACTATATATCAATTCCCAGAAGGTTTTTCTATTCCTTTCTATGGTGATCACGTTAGTTTGTTCCCAATTTTGGCATCAATAGCAATCTTTTTCTATATGATGATGACTACGGGTCAGAATATGCCCACGCAACCAGGTATGCCAAACATGAAATTTATTATGTACTTAATGCCATTTATGATGTTGTTTTTCTTTAACAACTATGCAAGTGGATTATCTTTGTATTATTTTGTTTCAAACATGATTACCATTGGTATAATGTTGGTTATCAAGAATTTCATTCTGGATAATGATAGAATACATGCGCAAATTCAGGAAAACAAAAAGAAACCTAAGAAAGAGAACAAGTTTCAAAAGAAAATGCGTGAAATGATGGAGCAAGCAGAAGCTCAGAAGAAAAAGTAGTAATTCTTCCTTTTGGTTTTACCATATAAGAGAAAAGCCCTTTCAAATTTGAAAGGGCTTTTGCCATTGATTAAGGATTGGTTTGGTAAGATTTGGGATGGTAAATATGAAATTAATTTAAGGTTCTCAAAAAAGTTAGTTGTCAAGGAGAGGTTATTGTATGCTAAAGGAGTGTTTGGTGTTGTTTGGATGGGAAGGTTTTAAAATTGATTTCCAATTTAAATAAACCACTATCTTTTCTGTCCTTAGCGTTGAAATCATTAAGCGCTATCTGACTGTTTTTAACAGACCATTTTTATGATTAATTACATGAGGTATAAAAAAGTAATCCTGAAATGAAATTTTGTAATTTTGTTACGACAAAATGCATAGATGAAAAAAGTAGTTGTAGGACTTTCGGGAGGAGTAGATTCAAGCGTAGCAGCATACCTTTTAAAAGAACAGGGTTATGATGTTATTGGCTTGTTCATGAAGAATTGGCACGATGATTCTGTGACCATATCAGAAGAATGTCCGTGGTTGGAAGATAGCAACGATGCATTAATTGTTGCCGAAAAATTGGGAATACCATTTCAAACAGTCGATTTAAGTGTTGAGTATAAAGAGCGTATTGTTGATTATATGTTTAGGGAATACGAAATGGGGCGAACACCAAATCCAGATGTTCTTTGTAATCGCGAGATAAAATTCGACGTGTTTCTAAAAATAGCTATGCAGTTGGGAGCTGATTATGTGGCAACAGGTCATTATTGTAGAAAAGGGACGTTACCTAATGTCGATGGAACAGAAACATATCAATTACTAGCGGGCAAAGATGGGAATAAAGACCAGTCTTATTTCTTATGTCAGTTATCACAAGAGCAATTATCAAAAACTTTATTTCCGATAGGGGAATTGACCAAACCACAAGTAAGGGAAATTGCTGCAAAAATGAATTTAATTACGGCAGATAAAAAAGATTCTCAAGGCTTATGCTTTATTGGTAAAGTTCGTTTGCCAGAATTTTTACAACAGCAATTGAAGCCTAAAGTAGGAAAAATAGTTGAGGTGCCTGCCGAGTTAGATAGGTACGAAAGAGCAACACCTATTTTTACAGATATTTATTCAGAACTTGATTTTTATGCTAAAAAGCCTGTTTATCAAGTGACCGATGGTAAGATAGTTGGCGAGCACCAAGGTGCTCATTATTTTACCAAAGGTCAACGTAAAGGGTTGCATGTAGGTGGTACAAAAGAACCATTATTTGTTATAGATACCGATGTAAAGGAAAACGTTATTTATACAGGTCAGGGTAAATCTCATCCAGGTTTGTATAGAAGAACCTTATTTGTAAAGGATAAAGAAATACATTGGGTACGGCAAGACTTAGCTTTGAACATTGATGAAAAATTAGAAGTTAAGGCACGTATACGCTATCGTCAAGAATTACAAGAAGCAATACTTTATAGGGTTGATGGTGGAATGTATGTAGATTTCAAGGAAATGCAATCAGCCATTACCGAAGGTCAATTTGTAGCTTGGTATTTAGAAGATGACCTTATTGGTTCTGGAGTGATTTCATGAAATTTGGGTAACGAACTTATGGTGCTAATAAATACAGTTTAGTACTAGCTATAAAATTTTCTCATGCAGAATAGAATTACCGAACTTTTTAATATTGAATACCCTATTGTACAAGGTGGCATGGTATGGACAAGCGGTTGGCGATTGGCCAGTGCTGTATCTAACGCTGGGGGGTTGGGTGTTATAGGTGCCGGTAGTATGTATTCGGAAGTTTTACGTGAGCATATTCAAAAATGTAAAAAGGCAACTGATAAGCCATTTGGTGTCAATATTCCTATGTTATATCCCGATATTGAAAAGCTCATAGATATTATCATAGAAGAGGATGTTAAGATTGTATTTACATCTGCAGGAAACCCAAAAACCTGGACCTCGTTTTTAAAGGAAAAAGGAATAACCGTAGTACATGTTGTAAGCAGTTTGAAATTTGCATTGAAAGCGCAAGAGGCTGGTGTAGATGCTATTGTTGCCGAAGGTTTTGAAGCAGGAGGCCATAATGGTCGTGATGAAACCACTACGATAGTATTGATACCTACGGTTAAAGAGCAAATACATATTCCATTAATTGCTGCTGGAGGTATAGCCACAGGTAAAGCCATGTTAGCGGTAATGGTACTCGGTGCTGATGGGGTGCAAGTGGGTAGCCGTTTTGTGGCAAGTGAAGAAGCTTCTAATCATTTGAATTTTAAGAAGGTAGTCGTTAATGCAAAGGAGGGTGATACTCAGTTGACGTTAAAAGAATTAGCCCCAGTTCGTCTGGTTAAGAATAAGTTCTATCACGAAGTCCAAAAAGCATATGCAGAAGGTACTACTACAGAAGAATTGAAAACACTGCTTGGTCGAGGTCGTGCTAAAAAAGGTATGTTTCTGGGTGATTTAGAAAATGGCGAGCTCGAAATAGGTCAAGTATCTTCATTGATACATGACATAAAACCAGCTGGCCAAATAATTAAAGAGATGATATTGGAATTTAGAAAGCGTAAAGAGGAACTTTCTTCCTTATAATTTATCTTCCTTCACCCACAATCTCTATTTCTTGATTCTTTAAAGTTGCTAAATATTCCATTAAATCTCGAAGTTCTCTCCTAGAAATCATACGACCCATGGCTGGCATTGCGGACATAGAATTTTCTCTTTTGGCAATTCTTTTAAGAGGAATTTCTAAAGGTTCCGCTTCAGAAGTTCGTAATAATAGTTGTGTGTTGTCTTCATCGATTAGCACACCATGAACTTTTTGTCCGTCTTTTAAAGTTATGTTAACTGAACCATAACCAGGTGCTAATCTTAGACTGGGCTCTATTAGTGCTTCCAATAATTGTTCTCTACTTAACACATTGGCAATATTATCCAAAGCAGGTCCAACTTCACCACCCGCACCATTTACAGAATGGCATCGTACACACTGTGCGGTAGGGTTATTATTGAAAACAGATCTACCAGACCACCAATTTCCACCATATAAAGTTTCTTGAAAAGAATCGGCAGAGTAGCCAACCTTTTTTAATCGTTCTAATCGAGCTATTAATTTCGGATTTTCAGTGGCCTTTACCGACTCCATCAAATCTAAAATTATACCTTGATCTAACTGATTTTTACTTGCCTTTTCTATTAAGCTGTTTAATATGGTATTGCTGTTTGCGACAGGTAAGTCACCGAGAACGTCTAACATTCTTTGTTGTTCAGATACAGAACCTTTCTTGAAAATAGGACCTACAATGGCAGGTAGTTTTTCTTTTGGAAGGTTAATTTGACCTAATAAGCCCACTGCAGCGGTTCTCACTTCTTCATTTTGGTCTTGCATACCAATTGACATCGCAGCTTCTATGTTTTTAAATTTTAACTGACCAAGTGTATTTAAAATAGCTGCTCTAACTTCAGGAGATTTATTTGACTTGAAAATATAGTAAAGTTCATCGTTATAAGAGTTTATACCGATAGCACTTAGGGTTTTTGAAATTCCTATCAAAATTTCAGGCTGACGGTCTTTTAGAAATGAGGGAATATCTTTTATAATTTTATTCTCAAGTTCATTTCCTTCTCTTATTATCTCACCTCTATATCTACCATCCACTCGGTCTAACAAAGAAGGGTTATTCCAAGTACCTAATGCAGCCAAAGCTTCACCTCTTAAGCTACTGGTTACATTTGTTCTTTTTGCAAAATTAATCAGCATATCTAATTCCTGTTCTCCACCTACTCGTAATGCTGCATTTATGGCTCTTCTTAAAAGAGGTTCTGAGGTATGCTTTTCATTATTCAATATTGAAGCTAAAGCAGGTAAGGCATCTTCAATAGAAAGGTCATCATTAATAGCTCTTGCAGTTTCGGTTATGATATATTCATCTTTATCAGATAAAAAGATGGAGATTTTGGGATCTTGTAATTTTCGTAATACCAGAACGGCTGCAAGTCGGAGAGCTCTATTTTCACTATTCGCAAGAGCTAAAAGTGGTTCTGCATTACCGATTCGAGAAAGTGCTAAAACAGCGGCATGTCTTAAATAAAGATCGTTGTCGTTGTTTGCTTCAATCATTGCTAAAAGAGGTTCAACGGCTTTTTCATATTTTAGTCTACCTAATGCTTGAGCTGCGAAAAATTTAACTCTATCATTTTCATGAGTGGTTAAGGAAATTAAAGTATCGGCTGCTGCCTCATATCTCAAATCACCTAAAACCTTTGCGCTTTGAGCTATAATTTCAGGATCGCTATCATTCAATAATTCAAGTAATGGCTTTGCATCATCTTTATCATTGGCAGCAATTTGCCCTATTCCCCAAATGGCATGAATACGCGCAAACTGATTTTCATTATTCTTAAGAACATCTTTTAATGCCCTGTAACCCCAAAAGGTTCTCTTGGCTAATTCGAACTGTGCTTTTTGGCGAATTCTCATATCACCGTAACTTAAAAGTTTTACTAAGTTTTCGGATTTATCATCCTTATAACTGTGAGTCATTAATCGTTGGGTCTCTAATCGCTCTTGGGCTAGATCGTTAGCATCTTCTGTTACGTCTAACTTCCAGACCCTACCAAAATCTTTACTTCCCCAACCATTTACCCAATCAGCCAAGTATAAAGCCCCATCAGGTCCAAAATCAATTCCTGTCGGTAATACGCCCGATAAAATAGATTCATCGGTATTCAATTCAAAAGAAGCACCTTTTGGTTTTAAGTCAAAAGACCAAATATGTGAACGGCTAGGGTCACCAACGAATTCTACTAAAAAGAATTTATCCATCCATTTTTTACCGAGTGCGGTACCAGGGTTATACCTCATCCCCGTAGGTCCATTATGAAAATTTTGGATTGGAGGCATGATGTAAGCTGCTTGTCCTTCCCAACGTGGAATAAACAATTTTTCATCCATCCAAACATTATAGCCATTGTTCTTTGGGTCTGTATATTTTCCATATTGCCAATTGGCACGCCACCCAGCATCAGAGCCTTCGACTATATGAACAAGTCTTTCACTTTCACCTTTGTGATCACCATCATTATCTGATGAAATAATATTTCCGTACGCATCAAAAACAAATTCATGAGTATTTCTCAATCCGTGTGCAAATACTTCAAAATTAGAACCATCAGGATTGCTTCTTACAATAACCCCTTCATTTGGGTATTTATGATTTTCACCATCAACTGTAGTTATATTTGCACCAATATCGCCGATGCCCCAATAAATTTTTCCATCTGGTCCTTCAATTGCCCCAGACATACCGTGGCCACTAAAGCCAATATGCACTGCAAAACCAGTTGCAATACTCGTTTTTGTATCTAAAATTTTATCACCGTTAGTATCTGTAAGGCGATACATACCTGGACCAATACCTACAAAAACATCTTCATCTCTAACCAAAAGTGCTCCTGCTTGATCATTGATTTCATCGTTAAAATCATTCATTATTTGAGTAGAGATATCGGCTATACCATCTTTATCGGTATCTTCTAACATCCAAACTTCATCTTGTTCAACTGCAAGGTCATGCCAATCATGAATGCTATCATTATTTAAATCTGGCAACCATTCATTTTCTTTACTAAGCTCAGGAGCGAAGGTCTTATGCAGAAAGGCTCTTCTGTCCTCAACAGACTCTAATGCGATAGATTCGGTCATCCAGTCTCTATGGCCACGTATATCAAATTCAGAATTTTTATTTCTATTCGAACGGGTTATATAAATATTACCATCATTATCAATATCCAAAGCAATTGGATCTGGGGCTAAAGAGTCTGAGGCCCAAAGACTCAATTTTAAACCATCAGCTACTTTTGCTGAAATGCTTTCCCTTGCAAGTTTTACCATTTCAATTAGCGCAGTGCTATCTTGTTGAATGGTTAAAGGAATTTCAATTGGTTTTTTTTCTTCACAGGAAATAGTTAAAAGGCATATGGTAAAAATGCCTAGCAAAAACTTTTGAAATGATGTCATTTTAATTTTTAGTTGAATTGAAGTTTAAAAGTAACGATTATTGTAATTAATCAATAATGAAAAACTATTCTAGTTAAATTATTAACATGATATTTTAAATATGACATTTTTTTGATTTTGATAGTATTTATTTTTTCTAATGGAAACACAAATTTAAAACTTCCATTATATTTGAATGTATATCAAACATCTAATACTATGAATATAATAAAAACAACTTTTGCTCTTTTTACTTTTGCTACCCTTAACTTAAATGTTATGGTAGCGCAAGAGGGGCATCCATTAGAAGGAAAATGGAATTTGACTATTGATCAAGAAGGAGAAGAATTACCAGCTTGGCTAGAAATTAGACACTCTGGTAATAACACGTTAATTGGTAGGTTTACTTATGCCTTTGGTAGCGCACGACCTGTTGCAGAAATTGAAAAACATGGAGACTTGTTTTCATTTGAAATTCCGCCACAGTGGGAGCCAGGAGCTTCAAATATGGAGTTTGAAGGAAAAATTGTTGGTGACGGCCTTGAAGGTACTATGATTTATGTTGATGGTAAAACCTATAATTGGAAGGCTACAAAATCTCCAATTCTACCTTTTTATGACAATGCAAAAGAAGGAAAGACCATTCAGCTTTTTAATGGGAAGAATTTAAATGGATGGAAAATAAAAGAAGGTAACCAATGGTCCGTAATTGATGGTGTGTTAACTAGCTCTAAATCTGGTGTTAACCTTATTTCGGAAGAAAAGTTCAAGGATTTTAAATTACATACAGAATTTCGATATCCAGAAGGTAGTAATAGTGGCTTGTATTTAAGAGGTCGTTATGAAGTGCAAATAGCAGATAATATAGGATTGGAAGCTTCTTCTATTTATTTTGGTGGAATTTATGGTTTACTTACCCCTAATGAAAATGTTGCAATGAAAGCAGGGGAGTGGCAAACCTTTGATATAACATTAATTGGTAGACAAGTAACTATTATTGCCAATGGTAAGACTGTTATATCGAACCAAAATATAGATGCGATGACGGGTGGCGCTTTAGATAACAACGAAGTGGAAGCTGGCCCAATAATGATTCAAGGAGATCATGGCCCTGTAGAATTCAGAAAATTAGAAATAACCCCTTTGTCTAAGGGATAAGATACTTTTAAATGAAAAAAGCCTCCAAATATGGAGGCTTTTTTATTTTTAATCATCCCAATTTAATAGGTTGATTAGGGCCAAGGCTTTTACTTCTTCATCTTCATGAACGAAAATCTGAATGAAATTAGATAAGGGTGCCCCAAAACCAGCCAAACGTGCAGATTCACTTTCATTTTTTAGAATAGGCTCTATATCGTTATTCTTTAAAGTAAGTTCCACTTTATGGACTTCAATGCTATTACCGCTAAAAATTTTATATATTTTGAATCCATTATAATTATTTTATACCTGTGTTCATTTCTTTAATATATGTATTGAAACTCTTAAAAGTAGAAGTTAATATTTCAATTTGTTCCTGCGCCTCTTTCCAATCTTTTTGTTCGATAGCTTCTCTAACGCCAGGTAGTGTTTTAACACCATATCCTGTATAAAAACCAGGAGCATATATTTGATGTTTAAACCAAGGTCTTCTGGGAAGTCCATTTTCAGAAGTTAACATTTGTTCAGCTTTCATAAGTTTCTTATTGAGTTCATTTCTCATCTTGCTTGAAAGTGCAGTTGTATTTATTTTATCGAATTCGGATATAGATTCATTAAGTATTACTAATTCATTTTGTAAAGGAGTAAAGTCGATATATGGTATCTTGTCTTTTTTAGTTGGGCTTTTAATCTGTTTTGTAGGGTCAGCCGCTAATTGATATATATTATTCTCAACCATTTTATTATGTTTAAGAACATCTTTACGCATAGTCTCCGTTTCATTGATTATTTCAGTCAGATAATTTGAAACTGTAGAATGCCATTGGGTGAAATTTAGTGGCAATACATCCGCATTTGCCAAACGTAAGGTTATCAGTCCGGCAGTATTTGCCAAAGCTACACCGTATGCAAACTCAGGATCTTTGAATCTTTTGTAATGAGGGTAAGTATCATAAATGGTATGGTATTCACCACCACCATTTTCACCCCCAAATCCTAAATTTAAAGCTGCTATACCAGCATGTTGTATAAAAGGGGTGTAATCTGACCCAGAGCCTAGTGCATATAATTCAAAAGATTCATCGCCGCCATTAACCATATTCGCCGCCATTCGTCGTTCTTTTACAGTTGCTTTAGTTTGTGGGTCGATCACCGATTCGGCAACCTCACTCACCATAGCTTGTAATGAGTGTGAACCTCCTGCACCTAAAAATCCACGACCATTACCATCGGTATTGATATAAGCAACCACTTTCTCCTGCAATTCTTTTTTATGATCTTCAACCCATTCAGTAGATCCTATTAGACCAGGTTCTTCAGCATCCCAAGCACAAAAAACTAAAGTTCGTTTTGGTTTCTGTCCTTTTTTTGCAAGTTCGCCGATTGCTCGTGCTTCTTCCATAAGTGCTACCATACCACTAATAGGATCGTTTGCACCATGAACCCAAGCATCATGGTGATTGCCACGCATAATCCATTGGTCTGGAAATTCAGACCCCTTTAAAGTTGCAATTACATTGTGTGCAGGCACCAGTTTCCAATCGAAAGTAAGTTTTAGGTGTACTTTTGCTGGTCCAGGACCTATGTGATACGTTATTGGTAAACCACCTCGCCATGATTCTGGAGCTATCGTACCATCTAAAGCAGATAAAAGAGGTAGTGCATCTTCATATGAAATTGGTAAAACAGGAATTTTTGTAATGGTCGGTGCGTCTTTTCGATCCAATCTTTTAGCGTCTTTAGTAGCTGCATAACCGGGAGTCAAAACATCACCTGGGTAAGTAGGCATATCCATAACAGAACCTCTCTGCACTCCTGTTTCATTTTTATATGCACCTTTAGGGTAAACATCACCTTGACCATAACCGTCATCTTCAGGGTCAGAGTAAATAATACAACCTATAGCGCCTTTTTCAGCAGCTAACTTTGGCTTAATACCCCTCCATGAACCTTGATATTTAGCAATAACAATTTTCCCTTTTACACTTATACCTAATTTTTCTAATTCTTCATAGTCTTTAGGGATACCATAGTTGACAAAAACCAATTCTGCTTCTACGTCACCATCTGTAGAAAATGCATTGTAGCTAGGTAAAAGTGCATCCCCTTGAGCAGTAAATGGGTCACCTTCTACAGGAACTGCAGTTAATTTTGCAGAATAGGTTGTAGGCCCGGTTAGTTCTAAAACCCTTGCTGTAGGATAGGGAAAAAGAATTTGATAGGTTTCAATTTTGGCATCGTAGCCCCAAGATTCAAACTGATTTTTAATCCATTTTGCATTTTTCTCGCCAAATTCTGTACCGACCCAATGAGGTTCTGCAGCCATTTTCTGCATCCACTGATCTAGGTTTGTGGCATTTAATTTTTCTTCAAAACTTTTTTCTAGTTGAAATTGCTTTTTCGTGTTCTCAGGTGAAAATCCTATTATTGATTTTTGAGAAAAACCGGTGAGAAATGTAATTAAGAATAGTGTGGTTAAAATTTGTTTCATAGTGTTAGATAAAGATGTTGAGGTTTAATTCGATTTAAGTTTAATGGTTGTACCTGTTTTAGAGCTTGTAATGGCTGCTTGTAGAATCTCCATAGTAATTATGTTATTCTCTAATGCATATACATTGTATGGTTCTAAAATTAATTGATTATTTATAACAGCTGCAAAAACAGAGAATGGATCATCAAATGGTTTTTGTCGCTTCCCTAAAAGAAATGTCTCTTCGGTGTAATCGCTGTATCCTTTAGAAAGTCTTAGCCGTAATTGGGTCGGATTGTCAGAATAAAGAGCGCCCTTAGTACCATAGACCTCCATATCTTTTCTACCGATGGGCCAATTCCAAGAAGGTTCTAAAATGGCCATTTCATTATCATAGGTTAAAACAATTGTAGCATCGTCATCTACCTTAGGGTTATTTTCTGGTTGTAACTGTTGTGTAACTGCAGTAATACTTTTTGGTCGTTTACCTTTCATTAGCCAAGTCATCAGATTAGCTCCGTAACAGCCAAAATCCATAATTGCTCCGCCGCCATTTAATACTGGGTCTGATAACCATTCTAAAAATTCATCGGAAACACCAATCTTTTTTGGGCCTTTATGACCGTCTCTAATGATAACCTTTCTTAATTCACCAATTGCTCCTTTCTCTAATAAATCATTTGCCTTTACATTGGTCTCATACCATGATGTTTCATAATTAGTTAACACATGAATTTGATATTTTTTGGCCAAGGCTTCAATTTTTTTAGCGTCCTCTAGATTAGTGGCTAAGGGTTTTTCTACCATTACATGTATGCCTTTTGGAGCGCATGCTTCGACTACATTTAAATGTTCCTTAATATTACCAAAAGCAGCTACAGCATCTGGTTTTACCATTTTTATCATCTCATCCATAGTATCGAAAACGATATCCATAGAAAACCCAAATTCATTAGAAAATCTTTGCGCTAATTGCTTGTTGGGTTCAACTATACCCACCATTTTAATGTCAGATTGTGATTCTCTACTAAGTATCCATCCAACATGGCCATGTGTAAGACCGGCAACTCCCAATTTCAGTACACTATCTTGAGCAATAGTACTATTTATGGTCAGTATGAATAACATGGTTACGAAAAATTGTTTCATAAGAAGGTTTTTAAATTTTAAATAGGTTTTTCAATAGTTATATGTTCTATTAGATTTATACTTGTGGTAAAATTAAATTTACTGCCATTATGATCTTCAGACTCCACCCGGATTTGACCTTAGTGGTGATTATTTTTTTTTAATACCGTAGTCCGATGCCATAGCCTTCAAATTTTGCCGAGTTATGTTATTAATGAAAGACTTAAAAATATTGTCTTGTTTATTTATAGGAATGCCTATGCCATTCTCTTCGACGTTAAATTTAAAAAAAGCCAGATACTTTAACAGAACTAATTGTAATAGACGTCACTTTATTCGATGATTAAAATTTTTAGGGCATTATGATTGAAATTTTGGAATACCATTCTAAGGTCATTAAATCTACCGATTTTAATTGGCATCTCCTCCATAATTTAATACAGCCAGTTCCTTGTTTTATTTTTTAAATCGATCTGTGTTTTTTTAAGATTCAATTCACCTTCTTTTAATGATTTATTATTTTTTTCCATAGCGGAGGGGTATAAATACTAGAGCTCTATTTTATCTAAATATAAGAAAGTAGCCACTTAAAAAAACAAAAGACGCCTTAAGTTGGCGTCTTTTTTACACAATAATTAACTCTGATTTTAATGAAGACTACAAAATAGCTAATTACTCATGGGTACTTCTATTACCAATACTTTGGCATCACTATTACTATGTAATGTAAAGGAGTCGGTTTCCCAAATTCCATAACCATCTCGTTTATTTAAGATTTGGCTATTTACTTCTATGTCACCTTCCAAAACAAAGATATAAACACCATTTCCTTCTTTTTTTATAGAATAGTAATCCGTTTTATCGGATTCATAATCTCCTAAATGAAACCATGCATCTTGGTGAATCCAAACTCCATTATCATTCTCATTTGGAGAGAGAATTTGATATAGGCTATTTTTGGTTTCTATATTTTTTATAGAAATTTGATCATATCTAGGAGTTACATCTCTTTTATTTGGAATTACCCAAATTTGCAGAAATTTAACAATTTTATTTTTGTTTTTATTATGCTCGCTGTGCGAGACTCCTGTGCCAGCGCTCATTACCTGCACATCACCAGATTTAATGATAGTAGAATTCCCCATATCGTCCATATGTTGAAGATCACCTTCTAGAGGTATGGAAATTATTTCCATATTACTGTGAGGATGAGTTCCAAATCCACGACCTGAAGCAACCATGTCGTCATTTAATACTCGTAGTACCCCAAAATTCATACGTTCGGGGTTATGATAGTTCGCAAAACTAAAGCTATGATATGAGTTTAACCATCCATGATCAGCATGTCCTCTAGTGTCTGATTTATGTAAAATTGTTTTCATTTTTAATTTTTTTGATATATAAAATTAGTCGTTTTTTTGTTCCTAGCTTTACAAGTAATGTATGGGTGAAAATTGGTCATGATAGTTTTTAAAAGTAGGGTTTATCGCAGTTGGAATGTTTATTATTACAATGAGTGCCTAACATAATATATCTAGCCAATAAACGTTTTCCACAAAAATTCCCTTTTAAAATGAAATCTGTAGCTTTTTTATATTTATTATTTTCAATTTCAACGATATATGCTCAAAAAAGTACTGATGCTGTTAAACATTTAGGTGCTGGTATTGTTATTGGCGGAGTTGGAGGATATGCTGCGTATAAGATTTCGAACGGTCAACGAGGATGGACTTGGGCTGGTGCTGTGGGAAGTAGCTTAGCTGCCGGATTGGCAAAAGAGGCTATTTATGATAAACCAAAGGGTGCTGAATGGGAAACAAGAGATGTAGTTTTCACTACACTAGGTGGTATGGTTTCAGCTTTAGTTTTAGAAGTATTTACGGGAAATGATGGTGGTAGAAGAGGAAGAAGTGGTAGTGGCAAAAAATGTGGTTGTTTGGTAGCGGAATTAGAGTTTAATCAAGAATTAGATTTGCCGATATTTGTAGAAAAAGGAACGGGAGATATTACCTCAGAATTACAGGCTGCCTATATTTTAAGATAAGCTCATAAAAGTCCCTTTGCCTTTATTTCTAAATATTTATTTATAGTATTGATAGTCAAATCTCCTGGTTTTGTAAGCATGGTCTGTATACCATACTTTCGTAGTTCATGTACTACCAATTGTTTTTCATAGATGAATTTCTCTGCAATGGTTTGTTCAAAAATTTCTAAAGTGTTATTTGATTTTTACTGGGTATAAGAAATGAGTTCTGTGTTCCCTTTTAGTGAATGTAATAGGCGATGCTATCGGCTATATTTATGAAGACGGCTGGACACAAAGAGGATTAATGGCTTTAATTTTCTTACCGGCAATGTTCTATAGCTTATTAATGCATATTATTTTTAATGGCAGAACGGTTGGTAAAATGTTGCTTAAAATGAGGGTGGTAAAGTTAGATGGCTCACCAGTACATTGGAGTAATTATTTAGTTCGTTGGATGCTGCGCTTGGTTGATATTTGGCTTTTTGTAGGCTCAATTGGTATTTTAACCATTCTATTTTCAGAAAAGAGACAGCGTTTAGGTGATGCCGCTGCGGGTACTGTGGTCATTAGTACAAAGAACAAAACAACCGTGTCGCATACTATATTGGAAGAAGTGGAAGATGCATATGTACCTCAATTTACCAACGTTACGATATTGACCGATAAGGATATTCGTTTGATCAAAGAAACTTTTAACATAGCCAAAAAAAGCAGTAATTTTAAGACATTAAAGGCGTTAAGAGAAAAGGTTGATAGTATCTTGCAAACAAATTCTGAATTATTCGACATGGAGTATTTAGAAACTGTTCTTAAAGACTATAATTACTTCACCCAAAAGTTATAAGTGATGTTTTATTTTATCATTGATATATTAGGAACAATTGCATTTGCCATATCTGGTGTTCTAGTAGCTATGGATAAAAAGTTAGACGTCTTTGGTGTGTTGATAATTGCTTTTGTTACTGCTGTTGGTGGCGGTACTTTGAGCGATTTGTTAATAGGTATTAGACCTGTGGGATGGTTAAATACACCAATGCACCTACTTATAATAATCATTACCGTTTTACTGGCAATATTATTTGTAAAACAATTAAAGCATGTCAGAAAATCGCTATTTCTATTCGATACCATTGGTATTGGTCTTTATACCATGATGGGTGTTGAAAAAGGGTTGGCTGCTGAGTTATCACCAGTCATGTGCATAGCCTTAGGTACCATTACAGCTTGTTTTGGTGGAGTAATACGAGATATATTATGTAATGAAATACCAGTAATTTTTAGAAAGGAAATTTATGCTACAGTTTGTATTTTAGGCGGATTAGTTTATTTTCTTTTAATTCAATTTCCTATGGACAATACCATATCCTATTCTATGGCAATCCTAACCATAATTATTACTAGGGTCTTGGTTGTTCGGTTTAAGATTTCATTACCGAATATATATCGCAATAGCAATAAATATTGAGATAACCGCTCATCTTATAAAAGACTGTTTTACCAACATCTACTACTCAACGACTTCTGCTTTTTCAATATAAATATTCTGCATGGGCCAATCTCCTTCACCAACCGGCTGATTATTTATTTTGTCAACAATGTCCATTCCTTCAATGACCCTGCCGAATGGTGTGTACTCATCGTCTAGGTGATAAGAACCTGGATCTGTAACCACTATAAAAAACTCAAAGGGTGATGCTAGCATATGCGGGTTATCCATTTCACTACTTGGCATAGAAATAGTTCCTCGGTCGTGTTTATGTCCTTTTCTGGTATCGGGTGGTAGTAGGTATCTGCCGATATCAGCTCTTTTCTTTCCGGTTTTTCGATCATCTGAATTTCCTCCTTGAATAATGAAATCCTTAACGACCCTATGGAATTGGGTATAATTAAAATATCCTTTTCGGGTTAGGTAAATGAAATTTGCACGGTGATATGGTACATTGTCATATAATTCTACGGTAAAGCTTCCTAAATTTGTAGTGATTTTTACTTTATTGGAGTTCAAGGTTTTTTCATAGTTGAAAAAGAAGTCTATGGCATTGTCCTCAGTAAGCTGGAATTTTTCTTCATTTTCTTGTTCTGATAGGGAAACTGTTTCAAGTTGGGTCGAATCTATAGTTGCCGTTGGTACAAATGTTACACTTTCAGATTTCTTAGAAGTATCTTTGCATCCTAAGGTAATAATTACGATACTAAAAAAATATAAATAGAATTTTGGTGAATTCATGGACTTTAATTTTTTTGAACAACGGATATCAAAAATAAAACATCTACCGCTTCCGGGGGAGGCTTCACAGTATAAAATGGCACCTGAAGGCCGATTCGAAGAATTTAAAGAAATAAATCTAAAAATTCGAAACCCGAGAAAGGCGGCTGTTATGGCATTGTTTTATCCAACAATTAGCCAAAATACCAATTTATTGCTAATTCTTCGTAAGACCTATAAAGGAGTTCACTCTAATCAAGTAGGATTTCCTGGTGGTAAAGCTGAAAAATATGACGACGGACTTTTATCTACCGCGTTGCGAGAAACGCATGAAGAAGTAGGGGTAAAGCCAACTGATGTAATGGTGATTAAAGAGATGTCAGAAATATTTATACCTCCAAGTAACTTTATTGTACAACCATTTATCGGTTTGTATAAAAATCCAAAACCATTTGTTAAGCAGGATCATGAAGTTGAATTGATTTTAGAGGTGCCTTTATTAGATTTTTTAGACGAAAATAAAATCGTATCAAAAAAAATAACTACTTCACATGCAGTCGATATTGAAGTACCTGCCTTTGAATTAAACGGTTATATCGTTTGGGGAGCCACCGCTATGATGTTAAACGAGATTAAAGAGTTATTAAAGCAGGTGTTGTAAGGCATATTTATTTATTTTAGCATTCTATGGGAATATTTAAGACAAACCCTTTTGGGCATAATTTATTTATCAAAAAATGGCTTATTCGTATTCTAGCATTGCTATCGCATCAACGTTATAAACGTTTTAACACTTTAGAGATAGAGGGGTCAGAAGTTATTCGAAATTTACCAGATAGAAATGTACTATTTGTTAGTAATCACCAAACATATTTTGCTGATGTGGTAGCAATGTTTCACGTATTCAATGCAAGTTTAAGTGGTCGTGAAGATTCAATAAAAAATTTGGGATATATATGGCAGCCTAAATTGAACATGTATTATGTTGCTGCAGCCGAAACGATGAAGAAAAGTCTTTTGACCAAGATTATGGCCTATGCAGGGTCAGTAAGCGTCGAGAGAACTTGGCGAGCAGAAGGGCAAGATGTGAAAAGGCAAGTGAAAATGAGTGATATTTCGAGTATTGGAAAAGCATTGACCGATGGGTGGGTAATTACTTTTCCTCAAGGTACAACAACACCATGGAAACCATTACGAAAAGGTACTGCCCATATTATTAAAAAATATAAACCTGTAGTTGTACCAGTAGTAATTGATGGTTTTCGTCGTTCATTTGATAAGAAAGGACTTCGTATTAAGAAAAAGGGAATTTTACAATCCATGGTTATCAAAGAACCTTTGGAAATTGATTATGAAAATGAATCTTTTGAGGCTATCATAGAAAAACTAGAGTACGCTATTGAGCAGCACCCTTCTTTTTTAAAGGTGATTTCTAAGAAAGACTTATTAGCGTACGAAGAGGAGAATAAGAAGCGTAAATGGAAACAATCTTAAAATTCCAATTGTCTTAACTCACTATAATTCTTCTTTAATTTTCTTAGCAATAGACCATATAATAGAAAATAAATACCTCCCATAAACAAGGTTAGTATTATTCCAAAAATACCTATTGATAGCATTACTGTTATTTTTAATTTTTCTTGGGATACGTTTTTGAGACCATCTTTTAATTCAGGAAAAGCTTGGGTGATATTGTCATTCAAATAAACACCTATAACCATTATGATTACAGTAACCATAATCATCGATAATGAGAAAATAACATAGTGCTTAACTGTTCTTCGTGTTTTAATAATTTTCCTCATTAAATTCTTAGAATTATCAAGTACTGAAATTTCTTTAAATCTTTGATAAAACTGAAAAATAAAGTAAAATGCAACGGTATACGTTAATATAGAAAGAACAAAGAGATATTTGGAAACTCCAATCTTTTTGTACACCTCCATGCCCTCCTGCATTGATGGTAAAAGGTATAACAAATGAGGTAGTGTAAATTCTAAGATACTTATGATAAGTATCCATTTTACGATAGAGGAAGATTTTTCCCATATCATTTTATGTATATCCTCATAGCTTAATTTAGGAATATCAAACTCCTTTTTTTGCCAGTCTTTCTTTAATAATTCCAGTTCATCCGTCATACCCTTATGGATTCAAAATGGTTTTTAATTTTGTTTTTATACGGTTCATTTTAACGCGTGCATTTACTTCTGTTATACCTAATGTTTCTGAGATTTCGGTATAATTTTTATCCTCGAGATATAAAAAGACCAAGGCTTTGTCAATATCACCTAATTGTTTAACTGCTTTATACATCAATTTTAATTGTATTTCTTCTGTTTCATCATACTCATCTGCTTTTACCTTAAAAATTATGGATTCATAATCAGCGGTATCAATTCTTCTTTTGTGCTTTCGATACAGGGTAATTGCTGTATTTAAAGCTACACGATACATCCAAGTGCTAAATTTTGCATCACCTCTAAATTTGGGATATGCTTTCCATAATTGTATGGTAATTTCTTGAAACAAATCGTTGTGAGAGTCGCGGTCATTTGTATACAGCGTACACACTTTATGAACAATGTTTTGGTTGTCCTGTAGCTCGGTCACAAATTTGTGTTCAAGTTCTTTGTTCACTTTTGGTTGGTTGATCTTATTTGGTTAGTCATATAAAAGGATTATTTGTTACAATACATCTTAAAATAAATAAAAAAGTGCTCAAGGAAACCTTGGCACTTTTTCTTAACTATACTATGGGAAATCTAATTTCTATAATCCAATGCAGGTGCTCTATTACCTAAGAGAGGTATATATTTAAAATCAGCACCTCTTTGCTCTAGAAATTCAGCTTTTGCCATTTCAATCAATTTTTTGTCCTTGAAGAGGTCAATTGCAGTTTTGGTCAACGTTTTTGCTGCCACCATCATACCTTTTCTACCAATCGATGTTCCACCGGCAGCAACTGCTTGCCAGCTATGTGCAGGGGTGCCAGGTACCCATGTTGCAGTTCCAAATCCAACTGTAGGTACAGTAAAACTAACGTCGCCAACATCGGTAGAGCCATAAGCTCTAGCTTCCGTTTTATAAGGTTGAACATTTTTTGCAGTATCTAAATCTGCATGATCCATTCCTAATGACATAGCAATTTTATCAGCAAAGACATTTTCTTCAGCAGTGTATACAATACCGCCTACTTCAGAAAGATTCTGGTGCATCAATTTCTGTAAAGTAAGGTTTGGTAATAGTTCATGCGTGCCACCAATCATTTCATAATCCATTGTCGTGCCAGTACCTAAAGCAGCACCTTCAGCAGCTTTTACCATCCGGTCGAAAATATCAATTACAACATCGCGTTTATTATGGCGAGCATAATAGTATACTTCAGCAAAATCAGGAACCACATTTGGGGCTTTACCGCCATCTGTGATCACATAATGTATTCGTGCTTCTTGAGGAATATGCTCACGCATCATATTTACCATTATATCCATAGCTTCAACGCCATCTAGGGCAGAACGACCTTTTTCAGGAGAACCCGCCGCGTGGGCCGAGATACCATGAAATCTGAATTTCGCGGATTTATTCGCCAATGCTGCACCAGCATTTGCTTCGTTTTCGTCTCCAGGGTGCCAGTGAAGTGCAATATCCACATCATTGAAAAGACCTTCGCGAACCATATATACTTTACCTGAACCACCTTCCTCGGCAGGTGTTCCATAAAATCGAATTGTTCCTTGCATTTTGTTTGCCACCAACCATTCTTTAGTTGAAATGGCTGCAGCTGTTGAGGCAGTGCCGAACAGGTGATGTCCGCAAGCATGACCAGCCGCTTTACCTGCTGATTCTTTATCAGCTATAGCTTTTTGAGATAGGCCTGGTAGCGCATCAAATTCACCCAGAATGGCAATGACAGGTGTTCCACTGCCGTATTCAGCTATAAATGCGGTCGGTATTCCTGCAACTCCTTTTTTAATAGTAAAGCCTGCATCTTGTAATGTTTTTTGTAATAGTCCAGAACTCTGCTCTTCTTGGTAGCCCATTTCCGCGAATTCCCAAATATTCTGGGCTATATTTCCATAATCTTCACTTTTTTCCTCTAGATTTTTAAGAATTTCTTTTTCACTCTTTTGAGCTTGCATTGAAAAAAAGGAAGTACTTAGTATTGCCAATAAAAATAAGGTTTTATGCATTTTTGGAGTTGTTTGTAGTTAGACCTTAAATATACTAAAAACAGAATATTATTTTAAAGAAGAAAGGCATTTGTTTAATTTTACGCTTAAGTAATAAATTATGAACATACCACTTTCAAGCTATCCTAGAATTGTAATTATAGGTGGTGGTTTTGGCGGAGTTACTTTAGCCAAAAAACTAAGTAAAAAAGAAGTACAGGTAGTTCTTTTAGATAAGAATAATTACCATACTTTTCAACCCTTATTATACCAAGTTTCAACAGGTGGTCTCGAACCAGATTCCATTGCCTACCCTTTAAGAAAGGTTTTAATTGGATATGATAATTTTTATTTTCGTTTAGCTGAGGTAGATAATGTTGATCCGCTTAAAAAGAAAATTAATACCAATATAGGCGAACTTTCATATGATTATTTGGTTGTAGCTACTGGCTCTGAAACCAATTTTTTTGGGAATGAAGAGATTGAAAAGAATGCCATGTCGATGAAATCTATACCCCAGTCGCTTAATCTTAGAAGTTTAATTCTTGAAAATTTTGAGCAAGCACTTTTAACAGATGACTATCATGAGCGAGATGCATTAATGAATTTTGTTATCGTAGGTGGTGGGCCAACAGGGGTAGAGCTATCTGGGGCATTGGCAGAAATAAAGAAGGGTATTCTCCCTAAAGATTATCCAGATTTAGATACCAGAAGGGCGCAAATTAATATAGTGCAAGGGGGCGATTGTCTTTTACCTGGTTTTAGTGTTCAGGCTTCAAAAAAGGCTGAAGAATTTTTAGAGGAATTGGGAGTTCAAGTTTGGAAAGGGGTTCGGGTTACTGGTTACAATGGTAAAACAGTTACGACCAAGACCGATTTGGTTTTCGAAACTGCAACTGTGGTATGGGCTGCAGGTGTAAGAGCCGTGGGAATTAAAGGATTGGATGCAGAAGATTTATTAGCAGGCGGCAACAGAATCAATGTTAATGAATTTAATCAAGTTAAAGGTCATCCAGATATTTTTGCCATAGGTGATATTGCTTGTATGGTAACTGAAGATAATCCTAGTGGTCATCCTATGGTGGCACAACCTGCAATTCAGCAAGGTAGATTATTAGCAGAGAACTTAGAGCGGTTGCTGGCACGTAAATCGATGAAACCTTTTGAGTATATTGACAAAGGTAGTATGGCGACAATTGGTCGAAATAAAGCCGTTTGTGATATAAAAGGGTATAGATTTCAAGGTGTTTTTGCATGGTTTGTATGGATGTTCGTTCACTTGTTCTTTCTAATTGGATTTAGGAATAAAATGGTCGTATTCATCAATTGGGTGTATAACTATATTCGGTTTGATCGTGAAGCTCGTTTGATTATAAGACCTTTTAAAAGAGACTACAGTCAATTTAAAGATTAAGTCAATTGATATCTTTTATATTTATTCAGAATATTAGGTTTTAATGTCTAAAAGTCTGTCGGTTAAAGTTTTGCTAAGTATTTCTTTTGGTGTTATTATTAAAATACCTTTTACAGGAAATCAACTTCCATTGAAAAACCTGTAATATGAAAGTATTGGTATTTAGCTATCTGTTTTTTGTTTGTAATTATAGCTATTGGGCAGACTATCGAAGAACTACCATAAGCAAATAGCCATACATCAGTAACAGGCTTATCAATTTCTGGACATGCTTATCATCCCATTTCAGCAATTGGTAATGTGCATAAGTCGTTTATTGTGCAATATGGAATATCTAAATCTACACAAATTGAACTTCAAGGGTTTTATGATACATATTTGTTAACTGAAAGGTTTAGGTCAAGTTTTATAGGTAAGGCGTATTTAAATGAAAAAGTATACTTACTCTCTTGTTTAGAAGTGGAAGTGGTTACCGAATATGCAGGTAAAGTAGAAGTTCCATATCGACTTGGTTTTGTGGCAGGTGCAGTTTATGATATTAGTGATGATTTTATGATTGAAGTGAAAAGTAATGTTCGGCTCAACAATTCCAACATTGGCGCTTTTGGAGAAGCTTTGGTAAAAATGCCATCAGTTTATGATAAAGGCAGTAAGTGGAAGCTTTAATCGCTTTTTCGGGGGTGATAGGTATTCATAACCTCGGCTAAATGTGAGCGATCCACATGCATATAAATTTCTGTAGTGGTAATACTTTCGTGACCAAGCATTTGCTGAATGGCACGTAAATCGGCTCCATTTTCAAGTAAATGAGTAGCAAAGGAATGTCTGAATGTATGCGGACTTATATTTTTATGTAACCCAATAGTAACCGCTAAGTTTTTTACAATGGTGAAGATCATTGCTCGTGTAAGTTGTTTTCCTCGTCGGTTAAGAAAAAGTATATCTTGAAATCCTTCTTGAATATTTAAATGAACCCTAATTTCATTTCTATAGATATTAATATACTTTTTGTTCACAGTACTAATGGGAACAAAACGTTGTTTATCACCTTTACCGGTAACTTTAATAAAATCTTCCTCAAAAAATAGATCCGATATTTTTAAGTCAATAAGTTCAGAAACCCGTAAACCACAACCATACAAAGTTTCAAGCATCGCACGATTACGTTCCCCTTCATTAGTAGCTAAATCTATAGCTTGAATTAATTTATCTATTTCATTTTCAGAAAGTGTATCCGGTAATTTGCGTCCAATTTTGGGAGATTCTATTAAATCTAATGGATTGTCTTTTCGATAATCTTCAAAAATTAGATAGTTGAAAAAACTTTTAAGTCCTGATATTATTCGTGCCTGCGACCTAGGGTTTACTACTTTGGCAATTTCATATATAAATTGCTGAACGGTATCTTTTTCTATTTGTATGGGGTTGTCAGATATCGCATGTGAATTTAAGAAGGACATTAGTTTCTCAATATCTCTAGTATAGCTTTGTATAGAATTTTTTGATAACCCACGTTCTAGCTTAAGATACATGGTATAATCTTTAAGAGCATGTTGCCAATTCATGGTTTAAAGATAGATATTGTATTAATTAAAAATAAAGTATAAATGGTATTAAATATTGGTTTTGTGGTATATGAAGATTTATTGTTAGTTTTCATATTTACTCTAATTAAGTTACTCAATTAATTTTATTAATAGGTAATGTAATAGTTTTGAAGCAGGGGTAGCACATATACCTTTTGCTGGTCATGATTACGAATGCAGAATATTGCATTAGCTTTTTCTTTAAAATGGGAATCATTTATTCGACTTGAAGAATAATTGGGAAATGAAGTTTTGGTTTTTGGTCTAAGTAGTAAATATATAATTGAATAAGTATTAAAGTCTTTTAAAAGTATAGGGGCAACTATGGCTTCTTTTTATACCCTTTTGTTGTATACTTTTTACTGTTTCATTTCGTTCTAGGTTAATGAAAATTATTCCATTTCACATGAAAAAGATTTTTTTACTTCTGGTTATGACCATTTTTACGAGCCAAATTTTTGCTCAAGAAGGATTTAAAATGGGTATTCAGGCAGGTTTGCCTTTTAATGATTTCAATGAAGCACTTAGTGTTGTTGTTGGTGCTGATCTTTTATACATGTACCCTTTGGGTGAAGTTGTGGATATAGGACCTGCGGTAGGTTTTATCCATGGTTTTGCAGAAACATTTCAATCTAATATTGTACGTGCAGATTTAAAACCAGTTCAGTTTGCCCCTTTATCAGCAGGTGTACGTATTTGGACATCGAACGATTTCTCATTTGGTGGTAATGTAGGTTGGGCTTTAGGTGTTAGTGAAGGTAATGATGGTGGTTTGTACTATAGACCAACGATTGCCTATTTAATGAGCTCAAGTGTAGAGATTAATTTTTCATATACAGGAATTGAATTGGATGCTGCTACTTGGTCTACACTAACTCTTGGAATTGTGTATAATTTTGAGCCGAAGTATAGAACTCGTCGCTAAAGCCATTAAGTACTTCGAGTAAAATTTACTTCTACAATTTCTTATCAATTTGTTAATCAACATTTATTACTTTTGATACATGAAGATTATCATAATTAATGGTCCTAATTTGAATCTATTAGGGAAAAGGGAGCCAGAGGTATACGGAGCAGAAACATTTGAAGATTACTTTTCAAAACTTCAATTAAAATTTAAAGATGTTGATTTAGAGTACTTTCAATCTAACATCGAAGGTGAGCTAATTTCAAAAATTCAGGAAACAGGTTTTTCATATGATGGTATAGTTTTAAATGCCGCCGCATACACTCATACCTCTGTTGGTATAGGCGATGCAGTAAAGGCTGTTAAGACTCCTGTAGTAGAGGTGCATATTTCAAATACTCATAAACGCGAAGAATTTAGGCATGTTTCTTACATTTCTGCTGCCGCCAGTGGTGTTATTCTAGGCTTCGGACTTAAAAGTTACGATTTAGCCATCGAAAGTTTTTTAGTGTAAATACAAGGAACCTTTAAGATCTGGTTGACTAACTTAATTCTTTTCATAGTTATAAAATCTATAACTATGAAAAGAATTGGTCTAGTACTTTCGTGCATATCTTTATTCATAATTCCCTCGTGCAGTGATAAAGAGGATTTAGCTCTCACTCCTATAGTTGATGATTCAATTTCTCTAAGCAATGCTTTTCCTAATTTAATTTTTTCAAAACCATTAGATTTGCAGTCCCCTCAAGACGGGACTAACAGAATATTCGTTGCAGAAAAAGGAGGTGTTATAAAATCTTTTGATAACATGGGCTCCACAGAATCGGTCTTTACATTTTTAGATATTTCAAATAAAACAGCTACGGCAAGTGAATTAGGCCTTTTAGGGTTTGCCTTTCATCCAGATTATATCACCAATGGTTTTCTTTATGTTACCTATACACCGAGTGAGAGCTTAGCCGTGATTTCTCGTTTTAAAGTATCTGAAACGAACACGAATGTAGTAGATACGTCAAGTGAAACTATTTTATTGGAAATACCCCAACCAGAAACTAATCATAATGGAGGTCAATTGGCTTTTGGCCCTGATGGATATTTATACATTGCATCGGGTGATGGTGGTGGTGCGGGTGACCCTGACGGAAATGCACAAAATCTAGAAACACTTTTAGGTAAAATTTTACGGATCGATGTAAACATTAATGATGCTGGTTTAAATTATACCATACCGATCGATAACCCGTTTGTGGATAATGAAAATGCTAGAGGTGAAATTTATGCTTATGGACTAAGAAATCCATGGCGATTTAGTTTTGACAATCAAACCAATACGATTTGGGCAGCCGATGTAGGGCAAGATAATTTAGAGGAAATAGACCTTATAGTAAAAGGTGGTAATTATGGGTGGAATATACTTGAAGGTACTTCTTGCTATCAAGCAACAGAATGTGATGCTACAGATTTAATCGCGCCGCTTTACGAATATGGTCATAGCACTAATGATAAATCCGTTACTGGTGGTTATGTATACCGTGGAAATAAATTACCGAATTTAAAAGGGTATTATATTTATGGTGATTTTATTTCAGGGAGAATTTGGGCTTTAGATCAAGCTGGAAATAATAAATTACTATTGGAAACTGGCTTAAATATTTCTTCTTTTGGAATAGATGAAAATAATGAGTTATACCTGTGTAGTTTTGATGGTAAAATTTATGACCTAACTAAGGTAGATTAAGATTAATCTATTTTATGATCTTAAATATTTTTCCTCAACATAGAAAGTGGCAAAGGGTAATAAAGAGGCTACTCCAAAAGTAAGAAGCTTCTTTATGCCCCATTTTTGCTGGTAGCCAACCACAATCGTAAGTGCTATAAAAGCAATAAATAGTGCTCCATGAGCATAGCCAACTAATTTATTCGGTCCGGGTATCTCTGCCCAGTATTTTAATGGCATGGTTACACCGAACAACGCCAAATAGGAGATTCCTTCTAAAATTGCCGTTGCTCGAAATAATTTTAACATGCTAATGTTTATTAAAAATGGTTATAAATGAATTACTTCGTCATATGCAGCTGCAACCGCTTCCATAACTGCTTCGCTCATAGTCGGGTGTGGGTGAACTGCTTTCAGTACTTCATGTCCTGTAGTTTCTAGTTTGCGTCCTAAAACTGCCTCAGCGATCATATCGGTTACACCAGCGCCAATCATATGGCAACCTAACCATTCGCCATATTTCGCATCAAAAATTACTTTAACAAACCCATCAGAAGCGCCAGATGCTTTTGCTTTTCCGCTTGCAGAGAATGGGAATTTACCAACCTTAATATCAAGGCCTTTATCCCTTGCTTGCTTTTCTGTTAAACCAACAGATGCAATTTCAGGCGAGCAATATGTACATCCAGGTATATTGTCATAATCTAATGGCTCTACATGCATACCTGCTAATTTCTCAACACATAGAATACCCTCTGCTGAAGCTACATGGGCAAGTGCTTGCCCAGGTGTTACATCACCAATAGCATAGTAGCCAGGTATATTTGTTTGGTAATAATCATTTACTAAAATTTTATCACGGTCTGTTGCAATACCTACATCTTCTAAACCTATATTTTCAATGTTGGTCTTTATACCAACTGCAGATAATACAATATCAGCTTCCAGAATTTGTTCTCCTTTAGCAGTTTTTACGGTTGCTTTAACTCCATCACCAGATGTATCAACAGAAGTGACTTCTGCAGAGGTCATGATTTTAACTCCTGCTTTTTTAAAGCTTCTCTCTAATTGCTTAGAAACATCTTCATCTTCAACAGGTACTATATTTGATAAATATTCAACTACCGTTACTTCTGTACCCATAGAATTATAGAAGTAAGCGAATTCAATACCTATAGCTCCACTGCCTACAACAATCATTTTCTTAGGTTGCTTCTCTAATGTCATTGCTTCGCGGTAGCCTATAATTTTTTTACCATCTTGTGGTAAACTTGGTAATTCACGACTACGAGCACCAGTAGCAATTATAATATTATTAGCATTATATTCAGTAACAGTTCCGTCGTTAGTCTTAACGGAAACTTTCTTGCCAGCTTTTAAGGTTCCATAACCATGTATAACCTCAATCTTGTTTTTCTTCATTAAGAACTGAACACCTTTGCTCATACCTTCGGCTACGCCTCGGCTTCTTTTTACAACAGCATCAAAATCCTTGTCAATACCTTCAACCTTTATTCCGTAATCGTCTGCATGTTTTAGGTATTCAAATACTTGCGCAGATTTCAATAAAGCTTTAGTTGGGATACATCCCCAATTTAAACAAACGCCTCCAAGACTTTCTTTTTCAATAATAGCGGTCTTGAAACCTAATTGTGAAGCCCTGATAGCGGTTACATACCCTCCTGGACCACTACCTAAAACAATAATGTCGAAACTGCTCATATTTTTGTTCTTTTGATGTTTTAAATGAGGTGCAAAAGTACGAAACCAAATCTAAATTTAGAATAGGAATTTAAAATATGACCTTTAATTTCTTATTGTGATATTTTGAAAATATAATTGTTCTTGCAACGAGATATTGTAATTACTTAATAAACAATAGAGAGGCATAAAAAGGCCTCTCTATGTAACTTTAAAATGGGATAGATTATTCGGCAGGAGCAAATTTTAATGCAACCCCATTTATGCAATGACGTAGACCCGTAGGCTCAGGGCCATCTTCAAAAACATGGCCTAAATGTCCGCCGCATGTAGCACAGTGTTCCTCTGTTCTTACCCCATAAGTATTATCAATTTCGTAGCCTACATTTCCGTCAATTTCTTGATAAAAACTTGGCCAACCTGTGCCAGAATCAAATTTAGTTTGGCTTTTGAAAAGTGGAGTGGCGCAGGCAGCGCAAACATAAGTACCCTTCTTTTTAATCTTCAATAATTCACTAGAAAATGGGCTTTCTGTACCAGATTCACGCAAAACGTAATATTCAGCATCAGTCAATTCTTTTTTCCATTCAGCATTTGTTTTCTGAATAGCAAATTCTTTTGTGTTTTCCACTTTTGTATCTGTGGCCATTTCCTTTTCTTGCGATGTACCCTTACAACTAACAAAAAGTACTAATAGCGCTACTCCAATTTTCATTTTCATTTTCAAATTTTTTAAATATGTCGTTATCCTTTTGTAAACCTTTCAAGTTATTGTATTTACGGAACTTCTTATGTTAAGGATTTTAAAAAAAATAGAATAAAAAAAGTCTATGGGTAAACCCAAAGACTTTAGATATCGTTTTCTTAGTTTTAAAACTAATCCAGTTTTATTTTTTGAATATTCTCTTCTTTCACTCCCAAATGTGCCAAAACCGAATTAATATCCGAAGTATCTAACTTGCCAGTTGTTGATTCTGCGGGTAATACCGCAATTCGAAATACTTGATTGTCGGTGTCTCCTGCTTGTAAAGTACTTAAATCAAAATCTGATTCTAAAAAAATATTTACATCAAAGAACGTATAATCAAAGTTGTATTGTAATAAGCCTTGGTCTAGTATTCTTGTTTGTGGCATTAATCTCCAAATATCAACTAAGTCACCATTACCATCTACGGTTTCATCCCATAACAAATACACTAAAACTACATCGGTTTCAAAAACTTCCACGGTTTGGGGGAATTCATAAAAAATTGAATAATCATTTTCAAGAGAAAAGGAACCTTCAATATCCATTACTTTTCCCAAGATGTTAATTCCATCCTGTCCATCGACACCATCAATTCCGTCGAAACCATCATAACCTGGAGGTCCTTGTGGTCCTTCACATGACATAAAAAATATAGCAATTAATGCTCCTAAAAATAAGTTCAGTTTTTTCATATTAATAATATTAAGGTGTTTTTAAATAAATGTTTTATGTTTAGTTCAAAAAGCGTTCCATTTTTGGTAATTCAATTTATAAATCGGATATTAACTGCTATAATTTTAACAAAAAACAATCATTGTCGACAGTCTTTCTAAGATGATTAGCTTTGCCCAAATATTTAAACAATAATATGTCTAACGTAATAGTTCATTCTTTATTTACCGAATTTGATATTAACCTTTTTAAAAGTGGTAAACATTATCGCCTTTATGAAAAGCTTGGTTCCCATTTAATCGAGGTAGATGGAGTAAAAGGGACATATTTTTCAGTATGGGCACCTAGTGCTAAATCAGTATCTGTCATCGGGAATTTTAATGCTTGGAATGCTGATGAGCACAGGTTAAACGTTCGTTGGGATGCTAGTGGTATTTGGGAAGGATTTATTCCAAAAGTAGGAAAGGGAGAAGTATATAAATATAAAATCCAGTCTAACAATAATGATGTTTGGACAGAAAAGGCAGATCCTTTCGCAAGATTTTGTGAGCATCCACCTAATACAGCTTCAATAATATGGACTGCAGATCATAATTGGAATGATAAGGATTGGATGGGCTATAGAAAAGAGAAAAATGGTTTAGATAGACCATATTCTGTGTATGAGGTTCATTTAGGTTCTTGGAAAAAGAATGCCGGTAATAAGTTCTTGACCTACACCCAATTGGCAGAAGATCTTGTTGCGTATGTTAAAGAAATGGGGTATACCCATATAGAATTTATGCCGATAATGGAGTACCCCTATGATCCATCTTGGGGATATCAATTAACCGGTTATTTTGCGCCCACTTCAAGATTTGGAACACCAGAAGAGTTTAAATTATTGGTAGATACCTTTCACCAAAACGACATTGGGGTGATTTTAGATTGGGTTCCTTCACATTTTCCTGAAGATGCTCATGGTCTTGGTTTCTTTGATGGTTCAAATTTATATGAGCATCCAGATAGAAAAAAAGGATATCATACAGACTGGAAGAGCTTGATTTTTAATTATGGTAGAAACGAGGTAAGAGCCTTTCTTATTAGTAATGCCCTATTTTGGTTGGATCAATACCATATAGATGGATTACGTGTAGATGCAGTAGCCTCTATGCTATACCTTGACTATTCTAGAGAAGATGGGGAATGGGAGCCTAATATTTATGGTAATAATGAAAACTTAGAAGCAATATCATTTATTCGGGAATTGAATGAAGCGGTTTATTCTAATTACGAAGGTGTACAGACTATTGCTGAAGAATCTACCGCGTTTTCTGGTGTTTCTAAACCAGTCGATCACGGTGGTTTAGGATTTGGAATGAAATGGATGATGGGTTGGATGCACGATACGTTACAGTTCTTTAAAAAGGAACCTATTTATAGAAGGCATCATCAAAATGACCTTACTTTTAGTATGACCTATGCTTTTACAGAGCATTTTATGCTACCATTTTCACATGATGAGGTAGTTTATGGTAAGCAATCTTTGGTGTATAGAATGCCAGGTGATGAATGGCAACGCTTTGCTAACTTAAGACTTCTTTTTGGATATATGTTTACACACCCTGGTACAAAACTGATGTTTATGGGTGGTGAGTTTGGGCAAACCGCAGAATGGAATTTTGAGCAAAGTTTAGATTGGCATTTGTTACAATATGAAGGTCATGCAGGAATTCAGGGTTTTGTTAAAGATTTGAATCATCTGTACAAAAGTTCTCCTGCGATGTACGAAAAGCAATTTAGCCCAGAAGGCTTTCAATGGATAGATTACAGCGATCATGAAAATTCAGTTTTAACCTATGTGCGTAAAGGTCACGATGAAGAAAATGATTTAATCGTTGTATGCAATTTCACACCAATTCCGCGTGAAAATTACCGAATAGGAATGCCGAAAAAGGGTAAGATTAAAGAGATTTTAAATAGTGATGATGTAAAATACGGTGGTGGTGGTAATTTGAATAAAGTTATCAAAGTGTCAACAAAAGCCTCACATGGATACAAAAAATCAGTTGAAATTACAATTCCACCTTTAGGTATCGTAATCTTAGGGTAGTAATTTTTGTCTAAATGGTTTACCGTAAACATTTTATGATTACTTTTTGGTGTTTATTTGACATCTATTTAATAACATTTTCATGATAACAAATACAGAGCTTGAATATAAAGGTAATTTATACCCTAATCATATAGTCGAGTTTACACAAGATACAGATAAGTTATATTTTACAACAGAAAACGGTGTAGTTCTACAAATAACAATTCTTAGGGGTAGTTTAGTTCGATTTAGATATGCTACAAGCTACAATTTTCAGCCAGATTTCTCTTACGCTATTGATCCCGATAGCACAATGGGTTATAGTAAGTTAGAAGTTGTAGAGAACAATTTAGAGTATATTATATCTACTGCAAGGTTAAGTATTTTGGTAGATAAGAAAACCCTAAGAACTCAAATTTCAGATATAGAAGGTAATATTATAAATGAAGATGAGCTAGGTTTTCATTGGGAAGAGAACTATGAGTATGGGGGAAATACCGTTAAAATGAGTAAGATTTCTCAAATAGGAGAAAGCTTTTTCGGAATGGGCGACAAAGCCATGCACAGTAATCTTAAAGGTAAAAAAGTAGAGAATTGGGTGACCGACCAATTTGCATTTGCAAAAGAACAAGATCCATTATATAAGGCGATACCTTTTTATATTGGGTTGAGTAAGGGCAAAGCTTATGGAATCTTTTTTGATAATAGTTTTAAAACAAGTTTTGATTTTTCACAAGAACGTAGAAACATTACTAGTTTTTGGGCTGACGGTGGTGAACTAAATTACTATTTTATTTTTGGCCCAGAAATGTCGCGGGTGGTTAGTTCATATTCGAACTTGACAGGTACACCAGAATTGCCACCAATGTGGGCCCTTGGCTTTCATCAATCTAAATGGAGTTATTACCCTGAGAGCAATGTAAAAGAAGTTGCGAAAGAATTTCGAAATCGTAAAATACCTTGTGATGCCATATATCTCGATATAGATTATATGGATGGTTTTAGGTGTTTTACTTGGGACAAAAATCATTTTCCTGATCCAAAGAGAATGATACAGGAACTTGAGCAACACGGATTTAAAACCGTGATAATGATTGATCCAGGTATAAAAGTGGATCGTGATTATTGGGTATATAATGAAGCTTTAGAAAACGATTATTTCTGTAAAAGGGGAGATGGTCCTTTAATGCATGGTAAGGTTTGGCCAGGGGAATGTAATTTTCCAGATTTTACAAATCCTGAAGTACGAGATTGGTGGTCCGAGTTGTATAAAGAATTTATGTCTGATTTAGGAGTACACGCTGTATGGAACGATATGAACGAGCCTGCTGTAATGGAAGTACCTACCAAAACGGCACCATTAGATACTAGGCATAATTATGATGGTCACCCCTGCACGCATAGAAAAGCCCATAATGTTTATGGTATGCAAATGGTTAGGGCTACATATGAAGGTGTTAAAAAATATGTATACCCAAAAAGACCTTTTGTGATAACAAGGGCAGCATTTGCAGGTACGCAAAGATATTCGTCTACATGGACAGGAGATAATGTTGCCACTTGGGAGCATTTGTGGATAGCAAACGTTCAAATGCAGCGAATGTGTTTAAGCGGATACTCTTTTGTAGGTTCTGATATTGGCGGATTCGCAGAACAACCAGACGGTGAATTATTTGCAAGGTGGGTTCAATTAGGAATTTTTCATCCATTCTGTAGAGTCCATTCAAGCGGGGATCACGGCGACCAAGAACCTTGGTCCTTTGGTACAGAAATTACAGATATAGTTCGAAAGTTTATAGAATTAAGATATCAACTTTTACCTTATTTGTATACTATGTTTCATAAGTATACCAAAGAGAATAGACCAATGTTACAGTCATTGGTATATTATGATCAAGAAGATACCCAAACACATTTTAGAACAGATGAATTTATTTTTGGCGAGAAAATTTTAGTATGCCCAATACAAGAGCCAAATGCTCAAGGACGTAGAATGTACATTCCTAAAGGAATATGGTATGATTTTTGGACTCAAGAGTCAGTAATAGGTGGTAAAGAAAAATGGGTTGCAGCCGGGTTAGATAAATTACCAATTTTTATAAAGGCAGGAGCTATAATTCCTAAATATCCAATTCAGCAATATGTTGGTGAAAAGAAAATTGAAGAATTGTTGTTAGAGGTTTATTATAAGGAAGGTGTAGAAGCATCAGAAGTATATGAAGATGCGAATAATGGGTATGATTATAAAAAGGGAAGATACGCTTTAAGTAATTATAAATTGACCGGGAAGGAAAATTCATTGACAATACAATTATTTAAAGATGGAAGTTTTGAAACGGAATATGATACCATTAAATTTAATCTGCATGGTTTGCCCTTTCAAATTGAAAGCGTAATGGTAGATAATGAAGAAATAGCATTAGAGAGTATAAAACTGGCTGGAGATAACACTTTGCGAATTGACAAAAACTTTACGTTATTGCATCTGTCAGGTAAAAAATAACTTTGTATTTTTTACCATTAACTTAAAAAATGAATATGAAAAAAATAGTATTAATAGCCCTTGTATTTATAGGTGTGTCTTCTTGTAAAGTAAATCCCTTTACAGGACAGAAAACTTTGAATTTTTATTCGAATAGTCAAGTATTTCCTTCTGCTTTTGCACAGTATGACCAATTTTTAACAGAGAATAGGGTAATCACAGGTACTGCTGATGCTCAAAAGATAACGAGAGTTGGACAACGAATCTCCTCTGCCGCAGAACGTTGGTTAACGGCCAATGGTCACCCCGGGTATTTAAAGGATTACAAGTGGGAGTATAATTTAGTCAATGATGAGACTGTAAATGCTTGGTGTATGCCCGGAGGTAAAATTGTATTCTATACAGGTATTTTACCAATTACCCAGTCAGAAACAGGTATTGCTGTGGTAATGGGCCACGAAGTAGCTCATGCATTAGCAGATCATGGAGCTCAAAGAATGAGTGCAGGTACCCTTCAACAATTAGGAGCGGTTGCAGGCAATATCGCAATACAAGATGAGCAGAAACGTAATTTATTTAACCAGGCTTACGGTATAGGATCTCAGGTTGGGGTAATGCTACCATTTAGTAGAGGTCATGAAACTGAAGCGGATCTAATTGGTTTACAAATTATGGCGATTGCCGGTTATGACCCTTATGAAGCTGCAGAGCTTTGGAAACGTATGAAAGCGAATAGTGGAGGAGAGACGCCACCAGAGTTTATGAGTACGCACCCTTCGAACGATACAAGAATAAATAATCTTACCGCTTGGGCGCCAGATGCCGCTGCTGAAGCAGCAAAATTTGGTGTCACCAAATTTAAATAAAACTTAAAGCATTATTGTATATTGAAGCCGTTCTGAAATGAACGGCTTTTATTTTTTATATATGGGGAAAACACTAGTTTTAAAAGGAAGTAAAAAATTATTGAACGCATGGGCTTTTTATGATTGGGCCAATTCAGTATATAGCTTAGTAATTTCATCAGCAGTATTCCCAATATTCTACGGTGCTTTATTTAGGGTTGCGGGTATTGAAAAAGTAATAGTTTTTGGTGGGGAGATAGCAAGAGCTCCATTAATTAGTTACACAACCTCATTGGCATTTGTTTTTATAGCGATAGTAACCCCGTTAGTTTCTGGAATTGCCGATTATTTAGGGAATAAAAAAATGTTCATGAAATTCTTTTGCTATTTAGGTGGACTTTCATGTGTAGGTTTAAATTGGTTCTCATTGGAAAATATTTACTTCGGACTTCTTTGTTATTTCTTAGCATTAGTAGGTTTTTGGGTAAGTTTCGCTATAAATAATTCTTACTTACCAGATGTTGCCTTTCCAAAACAACAAGACGCTATAAGTGCAAAAGGTTTTTCCTTGGGATATGTCGGTAGTGTAATTCTTTTGATATTTAATTTAGCGATGGTAATGCAACCCGACTTTTTCGGAATAACTACCGATGAAGCTGGTGCTGCTGAAATTAAGGCTATGAAATATTCATTTGTTACCGTTGGTATTTGGTGGGTGCTTTTTGCTCAATATAGTTTTTACTACCTACCTAAAGGATATAAAAAAGAAGGTAAGAGAACCAATATCATTTTAAATGGTTTTAAAGAGTTGAAACTTGTATGGTTGCAACTAGGAGAGCAAATAAAACTTAAAAGATACCTAGCTGCTTTTTTTGTGTATAGTATGGCGGTTCAGACCGTAATGTTGATAGCTACATATTTCGGAGAGGAGGAAATAGCATGGGGTGCAGACTCGGAACGTACAACCGGGCTTATCGTTAGTATTTTAGTTATACAGTTAGTAGCTATTTTAGGTGCTACGGTTACTGCTAAAGTTTCTGAAAAATATGGTAATATAAAAACATTGATTGTGGTTAATACCCTTTGGGTTTGTATATGCATTTATGCATATTTCGTAATTACACCAACCGATTTTTATATTGCTGCAGGTTGTGTTGGTTTAGTAATGGGTGGTATACAAGCATTGTCTAGATCAACTTATTCCAAATTTTTACCAGAAACTAAGGATACAACTTCCTATTTTAGTTTTTATGATGTTGCTGAAAAAATAGGAATAATTATAGGAACTTTACTTTATGGGGTTGTAGCTCAATTGACTGGTAGTATGAGAAGCTCAATTATATTTTTAGGGCTATTCTTTTTAATTGGCATGTTCTTATTATTACGAGTAAAGGAATCAAAAAAGCCTCTTTAAAAGAGACTTTTATAATTGATTGTTCGTTATTTTGATTTTACGAATCATCCTTTAGAAATATCGCCAGAACCAGAAGTTTTAGTGTCCACTTTCTCAGGATTGCCTCTGTATGAAATATCACCTGATCCAGAAACCCTTGCCTTAATTGATTTTTTTGCAGTTACTTGAATATCTGCAGATCCAGATATTGTAGCACTTACATTGTCCGCTTCAAGATTATACGCTTCAATATCACCACTACCGGAAATTGTGGCATCAAAATCAATAGTTTTACCACTCAATGTTATATCGCCCGAACCAGACATGCTAGCGGATATCGAATTTGAGTCAATATCTAAAGTGATATCACCAGAACCAGACATTGCCGTGTTAAATTTATCTGATTTTATTTTTGTTTTGCCAACGATGTCTCCCGAGCCAGACATTGAGACTGAGCTTATTGTTTCAATCGGAACGGTAATTCGAATTTCAGATTTCCAAGAACTACTTTTGAGGTTTACACCCTTTTCAGTTTTAATGACCAGTTTGCCATCTTTAACCTCTGTGATAATATACTCCAAAAGGTTTTCTTCGCCCTGTAGTGTAACTTCACCTTCGTTTCCTGATACTAAATCTACATCGAACCAACCGGAAACTGCAATTCCGTCATAATCTCCAGTATTTCTTTCTATAGTAACATTGTTTCCATTTCCTTTAATGGTTTTTCCCCATTGGGCAGAGCAGGATAGGGTGATTAAACCTGTAAATAGTAATGCGCTTAAATTTTTCATGTTTTTAGTTTTAATTTGATTGATTATTTTTTTGTAAAACTTATTCCGCCGTAATCACTTGATAGTGTTACTTTATTTCCACTTCCTTTAGAACCATAAAAACCTTCATAGTGTTTATCGGAAGATTTTTCTGTGCTGATATTAATTGTAAAATCATCTTTCCCGCTTACACCTGCATAACTTGTTGAAATATCAAAATCAAAATGGTAGGCATTATTGTAACCAATCTTTATTCCCGTGTAATCTGTTCTAATATTTACATTGCCTGCATCAGCAGCTAATTCATCTATTCTTATTGAGCCATAATCTGCAACAATAGAAACATCGCCATGAACGATACCTAATTTAACCGTTATATAATCGCCATTACCATTAATACTTTTCAATTCTTCTATATCCATGTTACCGTAGTCACTGGTATATTCCAAATTTTCCATTTTACCAATATTAGCATTTGTATAGTCGGCATTTATGCTAAGATTGCCAGCTTTTTCTATTGTGAAGCCTGAATAGTCGGCTCTTATTTCACCACTATTAATATATTCAATGGTAGATTTAGAGGTGTAGTCGAAATTCAATTTATTATTTCGACCTCTCAATTCACCCAATTCTAAGCGACCATAATCACAATTGATTCTCGCATGACCGTCAATTCTATCTAAGATTATATTACCGTAATCGTTGTTTAAATCTACATTGTTTTTTACAGGAACTTTAATAGTGTAATTTATTTGCATGTTTACATTATTGTTATTGCCCCAATTCCATCCCCAGCCATTACTATTTTTTTTAAAGATTGTTTCAGCTGAAACCCGGTCATTACTTGCTTCAAAATCAACAGATATTTCATCTAATTTTTTTTGAACTTTTTCTTCATTGTTACCGTTGGTCTTAATATGTACCTCTATTACAACACGGTTCTCGTTCCAAGACGTAATATTTAGATTTCCATAAGAATTGCGAATTTTTAAAAGCGCGTTCGGGCTTACGTTAAACTCTTTTTTTATAGTTTTTTCTTTGGTGTGCTTTCCATCAAAACCATTATTGTTGGCATTAACAGCTGTAGTAAAAGCTACGACCAGTAACCATGTGTATTTAAATAGTGTAATTCGCATCATTTGTATTTTTTAAGGTTTTAATATTTTCTATCTGTATCATAACTTCATTCAGAAGTTCTATTCTAGTTTGGAAATTTGAAATCATGGCACTTAGTATTAATTTACTGTGACCCCCGTTTAATAGGTCTTGTTCCATTTTGCTGTAGTTGGTTTCAAGTTTTTTTAATTGAATCATTGCATCGTTAATAATTCTTTCGTTCTCAGGAGATTTTTCAGAATTTAATTCTTTGACTTGTTCTTCAATTAAACTGGCAAAATAAAACTGGGTTTTAGAAGCTTCCGGAGAAATTTCGGCAACCTTTTCTTCAATACTACTTGGTGTAATAAATTGGGCTATACCTATTGAAAACAAAATAGCTATGGTGGCAGCTATTGATAATATGCGTGGCCAAGAATGCTTCTTTTTAGGTGCAATGGTTGCAACTCCTTTAGATTTGTTCAATATATCTAAAAAGCGTTGTTGATGGCCATTGGCTGGTTCCGCGAAATCCAAATCGTTCTGTAGCTTTGTAAATAGAGCTTCTATATTATCTTTCTTCATTAGAGTGCTAGTATTAATTTTCTTCTAAGACTTTCTTTTGCTCTTGAAACTGTAGTTCTACAATTTGCGTAGCTTATATTCATTATCTCACTTATTTCTTCATAATCAAACCCTTCTATTAAATGTAAGGTCAAAGAAACTCTGTAATTATCCTTTAAATCTTTCATGGTTTCTATCACTTTTTGAGCCTTTAGTTCTGTAAACACATGATCAGATGCAATTCCATCATTATCTTCGACCTTGTACAATACCTCATCTAGAGCAACTTCGTTCTTTTTTTGTTGATTTCTGTATTGATGAATGCTGTTATTGATTACAATACGTTTTAGCCAAGACCCAAAAGTTACTTCCCCTTTAAATGTATGCAGTTTCGTGAAAGCGCTTAAAAACGATTCTTGCATAATGTCTTCTGCTTGGGCAGTGTCTTTTATAATTCTTAGTGCTGTATTGAACATAGCCTTGTAATACCTATTGTACACTTCTAACTGTGCACTCTGATTACCGGCTATGCAAGACTGCAACAGCTCATCAATATTTTCTCTTTGTTGGCTCAAAAAGTGATTGGTTTATGTAATGATGAATCAATTTACGGTTTGTTACAGTTGAAGCTAAATTATATTTGAATTTTTCTTTTCAAGGTTACTGCTTATTTCTTTTCAATATATTTTGGGTTGGCACAAGAATTGAAATACTAGTATTTTAAAGTAAGGCTTAATAGCAGTGTTCGTACTGTTTTCATTGCCTTAACAGTTTTAATGTGTAATTTATAAAAATAAAATTCTGTTGGTTTAATGACAGAATGACCGATATATAAGTATGAAAGATTCTAAATTTTCAAATTTTGACAATATGTCTTTGCAGGGGATTGATCAGGATTCTGAGTTGATACCGTTATTGACACCTGAAGATGAGGAGCAGATGAATGGTGAGACTTTACCAGAAACGTTGCCTATTTTGCCTTTACGTAATACGGTACTTTTTCCGGGGGTTGTCATACCTATTACTGCTGGAAGGGATAAAAGTATTCGATTGATTAAGGATGCTAATAATGGTTCTAAAGTTATTGGGGTTGTATCGCAAAAAGATGAAGAAACAGAAAATCCTGATGTACAAGATATAAATACATTGGGTACGGTTGCGAGAATATTACGAGTTCTTCAAATGCCAGATGGTAATACCACTGTAATAATACAAGGTAAAAAACGATTCGAGATTGCTGAGGTATTGACGAAGAAACCCTATATAACTGCTACTGTTAGGGAGACAAAAGAAATAAGGCCAAAGAAAAATGATAAAGAGTTTTTGGCAATTATAGAATCTATAAAGGAGTTGGCCCTTAAGATAATTAGAGATAATCCAAATATACCTAGTGAGGCTTCATTTGCTATTAAAAACATTCAAAGCGATTCTTTCCTTATAAATTTTGTTTCCTCTAATCTTAATTTAGATGTAAAGGCAAAACAAGAATTGTTGGAGATTGGTAGTTTGCAAGATAGAGCATTGGCTACCTTGAAGTATATGAATGTTGAGATGCAGAAATTGGAGCTTAAAAACGATATACAATCGAAAGTTAGAAATGACTTAGATCAGCAACAGCGTGAATATTTTCTACACCAACAAATGAAAACCATTCAAGAAGAATTGGGTGGTGTTTCTTATGATGAGGAGCTGGAGGAGATGAAGATTAGGGCCCAAAAGAAAAAATGGGGTAAAAAGGTAAAGGAACATTTTGCAAAAGAGTTGTCTAAAATGCAACGAATGAATCCGCAAGTGGCTGAATACTCTATTCAACGAAACTATTTAGATCTAATGCTCGATTTGCCTTGGAAAGAGTTTTCGAAAGATAAGTTCGATTTAAAACGTGCTCAACGAATTTTAGACCGTGACCATTATGGACTAGAAGATGTAAAACGTAGAATTATTGAATATTTGGCTGTTTTGAAATTACGAAATGATATGAAGTCACCGATTTTATGTCTATATGGTCCACCGGGTGTAGGTAAAACCTCCTTAGGTAAATCTATTGCTGAGGCATTGGGTAGGGAATATGTAAGAATGTCGTTAGGTGGTCTACGAGATGAGGCTGAAATTAGAGGGCATCGTAAAACCTACATTGGTGCTATGCCAGGTAGAATTATTCAAAGCTTGAAAAAAGCAGGTACATCGAATCCTGTTTTTATTCTTGATGAGATTGATAAATTATCCAATAGTAATCAAGGTGATCCTTCTTCTGCAATGTTGGAAGTATTAGACCCAGAACAGAATAGTGATTTTCATGATAACTTTTTGGAGCTAGGTTATGACCTGTCTAAAGTTATGTTTGTGGCCACGGCAAATAATTTAGGTAATATTCAACCTGCACTTAGAGACCGTATGGAAATTATTAATGTTAGTGGATATACAATTGAAGAGAAAGTAGAAATTGCTAAGAAGCATTTGTTGCCAAAACAATTGACAGAGCATGGTTTAAATAGTGGTCATTTAAAAATTGGCAAACCTCAATTAGAGAAAATAGTTGAAGGCTATACACGCGAATCTGGTGTTCGTTCATTAGAGAAGCAAATTGCGAAAATGGTGCGTTACGCTGCGAAATCTATTGCGACTGAAGAGGAATATGAGATTAAAGTAAGCAATGAGGTTATTGAGGAAGTTTTAGGAGCACCTAAAATGGAGCGTGATAAGTATGAGAATAATGAGGTTGCAGGTGTTGTAACAGGTTTAGCATGGACAAGCGTAGGAGGTGATATTTTATTTATAGAATCTATACTTTCTAAAGGTAAAGGTGCTTTGACAATTACCGGTAACCTTGGTAAGGTCATGAAGGAGTCTGCAACGATTGCAATGGAATATATTAAGTCGAATGCAGAACGTTTTGGGATAGATTCTGAAATTTTTGAAAAGTATAATGTGCATATTCATGTGCCTGAAGGTGCAACCCCTAAAGATGGTCCAAGCGCAGGAATTACGATGTTAACCTCATTAGTGTCTTTGTTCACTCAAAAACGAATAAAAAAGAGTTTGGCTATGACTGGTGAGATAACTTTACGTGGAAAAGTATTGCCTGTTGGCGGAATTAAAGAGAAGATTCTTGCAGCTAAAAGAGCACGTATTAAAGAGATTGTTCTTTGTGCAGATAATGAACGTGATATTAAGGAAATAAAAGAATCCTATTTAAAAGGATTGACATTTCATTATGTGAAAGAAATGTCTGAGGTGATTGATATTGCTATTACAAACGATAAAGTCAAAAACGCAAAAGAGCTATAACTATACTTTTGGAATAATGAAAAAAATCACCATAGCTATTGATGGATTTTCTTCCACAGGTAAAAGTACTTTGGCTAAACAATTGGCAAAAAAGTTACATTACATCTATGTCGATACCGGTGCGATGTATCGTGCGGTAACATTATTTGCTATGCGTGCTGGTTTTGTAGAGAATAGTAAAATAGATAAGTATTCTTTAATTGATTCTTTGGATACTATTGATTTGAAATTTGTTTTTAATGCTGATCTAGGATTTGCCGAAATGTATTTGAATGGAGAAAATGTTGAGAAGGAAATTCGAACAATGCCTGTTTCAAAAAACGTTAGTCAGGTTGCAGAGCTAGAACTAGTGCGAAAAAAGTTGGTAGCCATGCAACAGATTATGGGTGTTGATAAAGGTGTGGTTATGGATGGCAGAGATATTGGTACCGTTGTATTCCCTGATGCTGAACTTAAAATTTTTATGACAGCTTCTCCAGAGAAAAGAGCAGTTAGGCGTTATAAAGAATTGTTGGATAGGGGGGAAGATGTGAATTATGATGATATTTTAGAGAATGTTCAAAAGCGAGATTATATAGATAGTAATCGAGCAATTTCACCTTTAAAAAAGGCAGTTGATGCTATAGAATTCGATAATAGCGATTTAGGATTAGAAGATCAGTTTCTAAGAATTTATGAGCATGCACTTCGCATTATAAATAAGTAAGCATAAAAAGGGGTTAGCATTGCTAGCCCCTTTTTAGTTAAATGTTATTTCTATTTGTTTGGTATAACCAAAACTTGATCAGGATGAATAACATCTGGGTTTTTCAAAATATTAGTATTGGCTTCGAAAATTGCTTTGTATTTCATAGCATCACCATAATAATGTTTTGCTATTTTGCTTAAAGACTCACCACCTTTAACAACATGTCTGTGATATACTGATTCATCTTCTACGGTAATGTTGGCTTTTATATCAGCTGGACTTTCACCACCGAGTTCTTTAATCTTATCCCAAATTAGGTCTTTTTCATAAGGAGTTTTTGCTTGCCCTTTTACTTTTAGTATATCGCCTTCAACGGTTACGTTACCGTCCTTTATTCCCAATTGCTCACCAAGGTCTAAGACACTTTGATACTTAGTTTTAACACTCATAATTCTACTTTTTAATGGTTAATTTTATGCTTCCAAGATAAGTATATTTAACTTTTTTTCCTTAAAAAGTTGCCATACTTATTAAATGAATGAAACATAATAAGTGGTGTTGTCTATTTTAAATAAAATGATTATTTTTGCACACCTTTTTCGCAAGGAAGTCAAGAGAAGAAGGGATAAAAAAAATCAATATAACTACTTTCATAGTCGTTGCCTAAGTCTTGATAAGATTATGAAATACAAATTAATAATCAGCAAATGGCTGAAGAAAAATCAAACGCAGAGGTAGCTGAAACTGCTGATGCAACACAAACTGCTGTAGAGACTCCACAGCAAGATCCACAAGAATTTTTAGAAAATTTCAATTGGGAAAAATACGAACAAGGAATTGAGCGTGTTGATGATTCTAAATTGAAGGAATTTGAAAAATTAGTAGCTGAAAATTTCGTTGACACTGCAGATGCAGAAGTTGTTGAGGGAAAAGTAGTCTATATTACTGATAGAGAAGCTATCATTGATATCAACGCAAAATCTGAAGGTGTAATTTCGTTGAACGAATTTCGTTACAACCCAGGTTTAAAAGTTGGTGACAAGGTAGAGGTCTTGATTGATATTCGTGAAGATAAAAGTGGTCAATTAGTATTGTCTCACAGAAAAGCAAGAACTATCATGGCTTGGGATCGTGTTAATGCGGCTCATGACAAGGAAGAAATCGTTAGTGGTTTTGTGAAGTGCAGAACAAAAGGTGGTATGATCGTTGATGTTTTTGGAATTGAGGCATTCTTGCCAGGTTCGCAAATTGATGTGAAACCAATTCGCGATTACGATCAGTACGTAAACAAAACAATGGAATTCAAAGTTGTAAAAATCAACCATGAATTTAAAAACGTTGTTGTTTCTCATAAAGCGCTTATCGAAGCGGATATTGAAGAACAGAAAAAAGAAATCATTAGCCAACTTGAAAAAGGACAAGTATTGGAAGGTGTTGTTAAAAACATTACTTCTTATGGTGTCTTTATAGATCTTGGTGGTGTTGATGGCTTGGTTCACATTACTGACCTTTCTTGGAGTAGAATTAATCACCCGAACGAAGTTGTTGAATTAGATCAGAAATTAAATGTTGTTATTCTTGATTTTGATGAAAACAAATCTAGAATTCAATTAGGTCTTAAGCAATTAG
>NZ_CAXBGF010000017.1:0-64575 GCF_963975365.1 uncultured Maribacter sp.
TCCACTTTAGGGTATAAAACTATAAAAGAATTTGAATTGGAAATGTATGATCAAAAACAGCGGCATGACTCTTATCTAATTGTCTACTTTTTTGTTGCAAGTCCATACGGTTTAATCCTCAATTGCCTGGACAACCTTCATTTCAAATCCTCCCAAAATTTCGTCCCATTTGGGGTTATTGAATGCATTGGTCAATAATATCATTACCATATCATTCTGGGTATCTATTCTGAAATAAGTTTGCCAATATCCGTCCCACCCCCATTGACCTATATTTATCCCATCCTCATTTTCTGTCAATCGAACTTCACCGCCGTATCCAAATCCTATTCCTTCATCCAACCTCAACGTATCGATTTGATTCGCAAACATTCTGTCGACAGTTGCTGTCTTTAGAATTTGTGCCTCTCCCAGCGTTCCTTTGTTGAGAATGGCGCTGGCAAACTTTAAGTAATCGCTCGCGGTTCCAACCAAACCTGCCCCGCCCGCAAAGTAGGTTTTTGCCCCCGAGATGGGATAATCTGTAACAAACAAATCCGGTAGGTTTTCGTCCGCTTTCGGTGTAAGCCATACATCCACCAGCCTTTCAGCATTTTCATCTGATAAATAAAATCCGGTGTCATGCATATCAAGTGGCCGAAAGATGTTTTCTTCAAAATACTGGTTCAGAGGCATTCCTGAGACCTTCTCTACAATATATCCTAGTACATCGATGTTGGTTCCATACGTCCACGCTTCCCCTGGTTGGTGCATGAGCGGTGCTTTGGCCTGCTTTGGTATATTGGTCTCGAGAGTTCGTTTATCCTTCGTCCAGGCTTCCACAAAATCATACTGTGGATAGATGGCTCCCGCTACTGGGTGAAAAACGGAATAAGGGATTCCTGAAGTGTGTGTCAAAAGGTGGTGCACCGTAATCTCCCGTTCGATGGGAACGGTAGAAAATGTCGAATCTTTTTCATTGAATGTCTCCAATACCTCAACGTCCGCAAAAGCCGGGATGAATTTCGATAGCGGGTCATCAGTTGACAGTTTGCCCTGCTCGATCAATTGCATCACAGCGGTCGATGTTATCGGTTTGGACATGGAAGCAAAACGAAAGATGTTGTCCAGGGACATTGCTTTGGACTTCTCCCGATCACTAAATCCAAAGGCCCTTTGGTAAATGATTTTGTCCTCCCTCGCTATCAGGGCCACTGCTCCAGAGATGAATGCCGAATCGATCGCCCATTGAACATGCTCCTCGATCTGATCTATTTCTTCCTGATCTAGGCCGTATTCTAACGGATCCGCTATCGAAAGAACAGGTTTTGAATCCTTGGAATCGGAACGGGATGCACAGGATATAATAAGTGCTAAAATAAGAAGGGCTGTTATGGCTCTCATAAGTGTAGATTTTTGCGTAAATGAATTTAGGAATTAATAAGGTTTAAAATTCGCAAATTCCAAAAAAAAATAAAAATGCCTGATATAAAGGCAATTGAGGGAAAAAGAAAAATATTATTTTTAATGGTTACAAATATTTTCAAAGAAAATGGTGCCTATAATAAACACTAAAATTTAATAGCTGGTAGATCTTTATGGTAAATATGCCTAGTATATTTACAGTAGAGGATAGTTTGGAGGGTTTATAAGGGAAATATATTTTGGACTTAAACATTGAATACCTAAAGCTAAACCATTAAATCCATTTGTTTCTGCTTTCGGTGAGATTGACAAAATTTAACAGCTGTCCAAAAGGGGAATTAAAAGAACAATAAAAAACAGATATTAGTTACTGCTAGAAAATTATCTCGCTAAGGAAAGTGTTTTATAAAAAAGTTCTTTTTATTGAACTGTTTTTAAATAGTACATCGTTTTCAAAATGGAGGTGCCATATCTAGTCACTTTCGTTAATTAAAATTTTGTTGTGTATACGAAATTTTAAGTCCATCAAGAATAAGATATTGAACACCTGGGTTTGTATCTAGAATTGTTCTGGCTTATCCATTAATTTTAAAATATATTTTTAATGTAATACCAGCTAATTCAGATATTCATCAACGAATTCTTCCTTAAATGCCCGCCCAATGGGTACCAAAGTCTCCGTATCAAAGAAAATACTGTTTCCCGAAACCTTCAATATCTTTCTGGTGTTCACGATATAGGATTTATGTACCTGCGTAAATTGGGCTATAGGCAAGGTCTGCAACCAATGTTTTAAGGAAAACGAAGTGAGGTGCTTTTTCTTAGAAGTAAAGATTTCTGTATAGTCCGCACCTGATTGAATATATAGGATGTCCTCTACCAAAATCTTTAGATGGTCACGACCGGATTTAATAAAAAGAATTTCAGGTGAAAAATTATTTTCTTTAGTTGTACTGCCTATCTTTTTATCACGGATTGCAACAGGTACTTTCGATATCGCCTTTACAAACCGCTCGAACGAAAATGGTTTCAACAGATAATCCAAGACATGATATTCATAGCTTTCCAGGGCATATTCCGAAAAGGCTGTGGTCAAGATTACATTGGGTTTGTTAGGCAAGGCTTTTAAAAACTCGATACCGGAAATTTTAGGTAGATGAATATCAAGAAAAATAAGGTCAATAGTTTCTGAATATAGAAAATCCATGGCTTTTAGAGCATCGGTGAAGGTAGCCTTCAATTCCATATTCTCCATATCGCCGATAAACTTTTGAAGTACACGCTGTGCAGGTGGTTGGTCTTCTATGATAATGCAGCGGATCATACGGTTACTTTTTTAAGTTCTATATTAAGTTTTACAGAATATACCAAATCGGTTTCTTGTATGGAAAGGATATGCGCGTTGGGATAGATTAATTGTAGACGCTTTTTTACGTTCTTTAACCCTATGCCGTGAGAGAGGTCCTCCGTATTGGTTTGTGGTTGAAAGGAATTGATACACTCAAATTCCAATTTTCCCTTGTCGGTTAAATTAATATAGACTTTAATGGAGATATTTTCCGACTGGCTAGCGGTACTATGCTTAAAGGCATTTTCTACAAAAACGTTCAAAATCAATGGCGCTATTTGGTAACCTGATTGTATGTTCTCCGTAGCAAACTCTACTTTTCCCCTATTTTCTATCTGTAATTCACTTAATTGGATAAAGTTTTTAAGGTGTTCAATTTCCTTGCCCAAAGGCACATAATTTTCTTTACAGTCATAAAGCATATAGCGTAGCACCGAAGAAAGTTCTAAAATAATAGAAGGCGTCTTGGGCGAATTATCAATGGCATAGGAATACAAGTTGTTCAGGTTATTGAACAGAAAATGAGGATTGATCTGAGATTTTAAGTATTGCAATTCGCTTTCTTTTACCATGGCATTAAGTTCGTCTACCTCATGCTGTTTCTTTACGGCGTCCCATGCAAATTTAAAACCGCAAAGAATCATGATAAGGGGCATAACTTCTAGAAGCGTAAAAAACAATCCTGGAAAATCTTGTCCTCGACTATTGGCGAAGTAAATTTTTTCTAACACAAGTTCCTCGATAGAAATTACCAATGAAATGACCATCACCAGCGAAATAAGAAAAACTAGATATTTTTTCTTGTAAAAAAAGAGTGGTAATAGCACATAATTAATGATAAAGGCACATAAGGCATAATTTAAAAAATAAGCCACCTGATAGGGTTGTATGTTATGATTGTGCTTGTCAAACGTGTAGAATAACAACAGGACCAAATGCAATACTATTTGAAAGAGCACTTCGGCCGATAAGCCTTTGTTCCAAGTAAATGTTTTTGCCATCTCACAAAATTAAGGATTTACCAAAGGGAACAGGACAAAATTCCCCAATCGACAAAATAGGCCATGCCAACGACAATTATAAGCGGTAATGTCGTTAGCTATATTAATTCTGTCGTTCACAGAAAAATGTTTCCTAGTTTTAAGTAAAATGGGCATTTTTGGAGAATGAATAATTAGTCACTTAAATTATGCGTATTAGATCATTAAATTCTTTTTTCCTTTTTGTGCTTTTTATGAATGTTGCAAACACATTTGCGCAGAACTCCACAATTACCATAATAGGCAAAATAGCGGAAAGTGGCGGGCAGCCAATTGAGTTTGCTACCGTTCTAGTTGGCGATCCGGTGAACCAAAAACCCATTACGGGTACAACTTCATTAGAAGATGGTTCTTTTTCCCTGGAGACCAATAATGTAGATTTTTATATTGAGGTAAGTTTTATAGGCTTCACTACACAAACGATAACTAAAAAAAAGGTAATCAATGGTATCATTGATTTAGGAACTATAATTCTCTCTGAAGATTCGCAACAGTTAGATGAGGTGGTAGTGGAAGGTGAAATTTCCCAAACGCAGTTTAAACTGGATAAACGGGTCTTTAACGTTGGGGCCGATCTAAGTAGTACCGGCGCAAGTGCCTTGGAAGTTCTCAACAACGTACCTTCCGTCAATGTGAATATAGAAGGCCAGGTGAGCCTTCGTGGGAGTCAAGGGGTACAGATGCTCATCAACGGAAAACCTTCGGTAATCGCTAGTGAACAGGGTAATGCACTCGGCACGTTGACCGCAGATATGATCGAGAGGATAGAGGTGATTACAAATCCATCGGCAAAATATGATGCAGAAGGTACTTCGGGCATCATCAATATTGTACTAAAAAAGGATGAAAAGAAAGGTCTTAATGGTTCTGTGACCATGAATACGGGGGTTCCCAATAATCATAGTCTTGGCCTTAGTCTAAACCGTCGTACAGAAAAATTCAATTTGTTCAGTCAATTGGGATTTGGTCGTAGGACATTTCCAAGCGATGAGGAAAGTGAAAACAGGAATCTAATTGATGGTACTACAATTAATAGTTTGGGCCAAAGTGATAAGAACGAGACCTTTTTTAATCTTATCCTTGGTACGGATTATCATATAAACGACTATAATATATTGACCCTTTCGGGAAACTTTGCGTACGAGTGGGAAAAGGAAAATTCCGATGCCTTGTTCAGTACTTTTGATTCTGGAAATACCCTTACAGATGCCTTTCGCCGTCGAGAACTTACTACGGCCACCAATCCCAAATATTCCTATGAACTGCAATACAAGAAGGATTTTGAGGGCAATAAAGACCAATCCCTGTTGGTAAGTGCTACGGGAAACCTTTTTGCCAAGGATCAATCTTCGGACTTTTTAAATACTGTTACCTTAGGCAATGGCGATGATATGACTCAACGTACAAGAACAGACTTTAGCCAGGCCGATTATACGTTCAAGGCAGATTATACGCATCCTTGGGAAGAGAAATATACTATTGAGACTGGCGCACAATATCAAATCAATGATGTGGAGAACGACTTTGCAATCAGTGATTTTGATGGCTCTGTATTTATGGAAAATCCGGACCTGACCAATGTGTTCGAGTGGGTGCAAAAAGTCTTGGGTATTTATGGTACAGCTGCTTATGAAGCTGATAAATGGGGATTAAAACTAGGTGTTCGTTTTGAGGATACCAATGTGGGTACGATATTGAAAAATTCCAACGAGCAGAATGACCAGAAGTACAATAACTTCTTCCCCAGTGGACATGCTTCTTATAAATTGAATGATGACCTATCTGTTCAGGCCGGGTATTCCAAACGGATATTTCGCCCACGTTTATGGGATTTGAATCCATTTTACAACATTCGTAACAATTTTAACATCCGAACTGGAAATCCCGATCTACAACCTGAATTTACAGATAGTTATGAAATTACCAGCATCTATAAATTGGGCAAGGTTTCTATGAACTTGGGGGTCTTCTACCGCCATACCGAGGATGTAGTAGAAAATGTAGTTGCTTTCGAAAACAATGTAAGCGTATCCCGTCCGGAGAATATTGGAATTAACAATACCAAGGGTATTGAGTTCAACGCAAAATATATACCGATCAATTGGCTGTCGTTTACCAACGATTTTAATTATAGCAGTTTTGTGCGCGAAGGTTCCTTCGAGGGTGCTTCGTTCGATTTTACAGGTGATCAGTGGTCTACCAGATTAACGGGCAAGATAAAACTGCCGGCAGATATAGATATGGAAGTTATTGGCAATTACCAGTCTGGCTTTCGAACTTTTCAGCAAAAAATCTCCGAAAACCTATTCATGGATTTCGGCGCAAGAAAAAAAATATTAAAGGGCAAGGCCATTTTGAACCTTAGTATTCGCGATGTATTCGCTTCAAGAATTAGGGAAAGCATAACAAGCCAACCCAATTTTTATTTAAGGGATTTTAGTCAGCAAGGTCGTTTTGTGACTTTTGGTGTCAGTTTTGGTTTCGGAAAGGGGGAGGCCATGGAATTTTCGGGACAAAAACATTTTTAATAAACCAAGTGTAGTAAACCTTTGGATAATTTTACAGTCTTAATTAATCACAAACAATTAATCATTAACAATTAAATAGAAACAATATGAAAAAAACAATCTTTATGTTCTCGTTTATCGCCTGTGCCACATTAACTGCACAGTCCACTTGGAAAGCGGACACCGCCCATTCCAATGTAGGTTTTGCCATAACCCATTTAATGATTTCTGAAGTAGAAGGTCATTTTAGTGAATTTGATATCCAAGCTACGGCAGATGACGAATTTAGTAATCCAGATTTTACGGTAGATATTAAAACGGCCAGTATAGATACTGATAATGACCGTAGGAACGAACATTTGCGTAGTGGCGATTTTTTTGATGCCGAGGCTCATCCTTCTCTAATTTTTAAGACAACCTCTTTTGAGAAAACAGGGGAAAAGACTTTTAAGCTTACAGGTGATCTTACGCTACATGGAGTAACAAAGTCCGTTACTTTGGACGGAAAACTTAATGGAATCATTACTGATCAACGTAGTCAAAAACTAAAGGCAGGTTTAAAATTGACCGGAACCCTAGATCGTTTGGCTTTTGGCGTTGGTGGTGAAACGCCCACATTAGGAGATGAGGTAGAAATGACCATTAATCTAGAAATGGCACAGCAATAAATTGCTGGTATTTTTTTAAAAAGAGAGCGGTCAAGAGGAGTAATTTTTACAACATATATTTAATTATTGTATCAATTCCTGCATTTGACCGTTTTCTTTTTTTTGTAAAAGCATAATTTAGAAGAACAACACAAGAATCGTAATGAAACCCACGGAATTTTAACCGAAGGAATGGTTGCTTTAGATGGGGTAGTTGCGTTGACGGCACTGGCAACATTGGGCAAAAATAACCAAAATAGGGGAGGAGATAGGTTACGTGGATAGTATGGTTTCTCCACTTGAGACCAAAGGACTTTTTCCTAAAAAGATGCCTACAGATTACGTGAAGGAGATTATAAAAGGTGATTACAATGGTTGATGTCTTGTAGGTAAGGTTAACGATATTGGACAAAAACTCCGGTTGCCAAACCTTGTCATATGCAATGGTAGATATTCGGCATTCTGAAAGTCAAGACAATTATTCCGAATATGGTTGTTTTGTCATGCTGTGTACTAATCTTATCCAAGAACATTTTCTACGCGGTATATAGACTAAGGTTATATATCAAAGGTCAGGTAAGATTTCATGGAAGTCAAGGGGGTACAAATGTTCATTAATTGAAAAGCAACGGTCATCGCTAACGAACAGGACATTGCGCTGGGAAGCCTAACTGCTGATGATAGAACAAATAAAAGCGATTACCAACCCATTGGTCTATTACGGCAAGGGTGGGGCCTTGGAATTCGGGAGGAAGAAACATTTTTAATTGTAGTGTGGTTTATATGTTATAATAAAACATCTCTATCTGTACTATCAAATAAAAAGAAAACAATGAGAAAGTAATTTTATTGGTATCGTTTTTCATCTTTAGGGACAAGATTGAAATGACAATTAATTAATAATTGTCTTGTCAATTAAAAAAGTTGGTATTTGTTAGTAAGGAAATAGCTCAAAATGAGAAAATATAGTAAACATGTAAAGTTTTTATTTCTATATATTGTCTATTTGGCCGTTCTCCTTTTATTGTTAAAATAATTCTTTCTATGTAGATTGATTTGGCAGATGGTCAAATTGTAGAGACACGACTAACTAAAATTCTGTTGCTACCAGCTTGCGATTATATAATACTGGTATACCAGATGATAATTATAATAAAAGTTATGTATAACAACTTATAAAAACATAAGTTTTCCAATCAAAAAAGTAGTCTCGTCCTTGTGGTTTAGGTTAAATTCAATTTATGGTATTGAGGAGTTAAAATTTTAATATTATCTAAGTTTTATATCATTTAACAAAAGGAAAGGGCAATCCTAAAGTGCCGACGCTTTCCTAACATGAGGAATTATGTTAGAACTTTAGTTAGTTGAAAATTCCAACCTTTTCAAAGACAATCCTACAAGATTTATAAATTCTATTATTGGTTTTTTTTCAATTACAGCCATAATCAATAATTCATGGGTAACATTTTTAATACTGGAAAACCCTGAATGACATTTAAAGGATATTTTTTCACCCTTTTCCGATATGCAGAGTTGCATGTCCCCATTAAAGAATCTGGTTATAAAATCACCTTCATTTAAGCTGATTAAGTAGTAGTCAGAATGCGTAATATTTAAATGAATAATAGTATGCTGTTCAAGTACAAAGATACCTAGTTTAACGAATTCGTGATCAATCAAATCATACATATTAGGCATAGTGTCATCTGACAGCTTATTTAATTCTTCACATTTCCCAGCATCCCAAAAGTCAAAATTACCTTCGGGTTTTAAGCGTATTGTTATCATTTATGAGTAAAAAATAATTAACTGGACTAAAGTCTATTCTATTTAACCCCCGTATTAATAAATACTATTGTTTTGGTTTGGGAAAAATTTCATCAAGAATCTGCTCTAATTTTCTGCCGGTTAAAGGTTTATTGATAAATCCTTCACAATTGTCATGGTTTTCCGCATCAAGAATATCATTTAAGTGGGAGGAGGATGATAGCAAGTATGTCTTTATACGCAAAATTCTAGTATCTCTAAGATTTCCTAGAGCGTTTAAAAATTCAAAACCGTTCATTTCTGGCATATTAATATCCAGTAAAATTATATCTGGATAAAAATGATCGTGATCCTCCTTGTCATTTTCGTAGCACTGTAAGTATTTAAGGGCATTCTTTGCCTTTTGAAATGTCCTTACCTCTGCATTTCCTACTTCCTTTTCTATATATTTCCGATTGATGAACAAATCAATTTCGTTGTCATCTATCAACATAAAGTTTATTTTCATTTTCTTACTATTTAATATGAGGCAGGGTTACTATAAAGCAAGACCCCTGATTAAATTTACTTTCTACCGCGATTTTCCCATTTAAACTATCCACAATCTTACTTACTATATATAATCCAAGTCCATTGGAACGTCCAGTATTTTCAACCTTTGCACGGTAGTAAATTTCAAATATTCGGTTAATGTCCCTTTTCCTGATTCCTTTACCATTATCGCAAACTGTAATCTTAACCTCACCTTCCCGTTTTTCAATGGTTAGATCTATGATAGGTAATTTTGAACTAGAGGCCTGATAGGTATATTTTACCGCATTATCCAATAATTTATTAAACAGCGTAAAAATCAAATTGGGGTTGGATACAAATGTGACGGAATCGTCAATAGCTATATTGAACACAAAGTCCTTATATACTTTCTGATCCTTAAGAATTTTCAGTACATCGGTTATTATTTTCTTAAAATCTATTGTTTTTCGATAGCTCATATTATCCAGTATAAGGGATGATTTGTGTAACCCACTGGATAGTACCTTGGCCTGATCTATGGTCCTTTGCAACATTTCTATCAATTCTTTCACCTTTGGGGAATTCTCTTCTATTTTCATTAAATCGATTAAACCTTGGGCCGATGAAAAAGGTGCGTTGAGTTCATGAGCGGAACGGTAAAGCATTAACTCCAATTCCTTTGTTTTTTTGTGCAATCTATTTTGTATGGCCATCCGTTTAGATATGTCCAACATTTTAATACCGTAATAATCCGCCCCCTTCATTCTCCACTTACTGATCACAAATTCAGTAGGAAATTCCTTTCCCTGCTTATCTGTGCAATAAAGCTCTAGTATTTCTTCATTTTGAAGATTTCTTTCTATTTCAATATGTTGTAAAAAATTTGAAAACTCAGCATTTGAAAATTTTCCGCCCATTAACCGTGAAACGGGCTCGCCAAGTATTTCAGAGGATGTATAGCCAAAAGACCTCTGTGCCCCTTTGTTCCATTTTATCACTATACCTTTGCTGTCCAATACTATTACGATTCCTACCTTTACCGAATCATAGATATACTCGTGCATTGAGGATGAATTTTTAAAATCGGACAGTTCTAACTTAAGTTTGGTGACATCCTCATGTATGGTCAAAAAAATGAATGTTGAGTCATAGTTTCTCTCCAAAGGCATGATTGTGGTTTTGATCCACATTTTTCTTGACTTTTTTCCATCGACCTTAAGAGTTCCTTTCCATTTATAACCATTTTCCAATGACTTTGTGGATAAATTCTTTACGAGACCTTTGTTACGGTTGTTGATAAACAAAGGGCTTAGCTTTCCTAAAATATCCGTTACAGGTACATCAAAAAGAGTACAAAATCCCTTACTGGCATATTCCACAAATCCCTTAGAATTTAAGACTGAATAAATGGAGTTTTCTTCCAATAAATCTCTAATCTTAAGCTCTAATTTTCCTCCATTGCCATTTATGGTTCTTTCTATTATATTCATTGGATTATTGATTTATTGACACAGAATTCCCTTGCCAGAAGCATATTGTGGGTTATGGTATATGGAATGTCATTTCCGAATAACCTTTTATAAGAATGTACCAAGAGCTTTATTGATAAAGAATTTACAACATAGGCCTCACAAGTTATGAGTGACGTGCTGGCAAACGTTTTAGATAATAATTGTGCAGCGGAGATGGTAAAAGTTCCCTTCATATCCCTTAAATCTACAACTAGCGGCATGGGGCTTCCTTTGGTCAATAACACTATGGCATCAATGTAAGATTGAGCGGTCTTGTAATCCAACTTTAAGCTAGAATCCAAATTGGTCAACTTACAAAAAATTATGGCTTCGTTCTGAAGCCAAAAAATGGCATTTTCGCTAACAGAAATTCTTTCCATATTCCAAACGTTTTTTCATTAAGAATGACATTTTTAATCGTGTTTTAAACTGTTCAAGCGTTCTTACCTTATTATCATAGGTTGTATTCCAAAAGGCATTGCCGTCCAAAACACAGAAAAGCATCATTTTTGTTTTTAACATATAAGAATTCACAAAAAAAACACTCATCCTTACCTTTAAGTTAAATGGCGAGCAGGGAGAAAAAAAATGAAAGGCTTGCAGATGATTTACTTTGGCCAAATGAGAGATTAGTGGTAGGTTCCTTCCCTTGTAAAGGGTTTTTGTTCTTTTGGATAAAAGCTCGAACATTTCCAATCCCAAGGACTTGAAATTAAAATTTCTTTCAATTAAACAATGAATTATACCAGTTTCTTTCCACATTTCTATCCCATTAATATTACCACCGTTATTCAAGACCTTGCATTTTAAAAATCAATAGACAATTGGTATGCCAAAATGCAATATTCAATTATGAAAACAATTTAAAAATCAGATTATCAATGATTTATAAGTTATTCTAAAATTTAGGACATAGTAATAAGTAACGGAATGGCGTTACTTTTAAAAAGGAAAGGATTGGATTAACGGTATTCCGTTATTGTTTTGAGATACCTAACTTGGCCATGCGATCTCTAAGGGTACTAGGTTTTAGTCCCAGAATTGTAGCCGCACCTTTTGGACCGGTAATTTTCCAATTACATTTATCCAAAATACTAAGAATATGTTTCTTCTGAACAGAATCCAGAGTTTCATCAATTTCTCTGGATATCGTTTTGTTTTTTTGAGCATCTGACTCAAAACCAGGTAAAATCAAAATTTCCCCGGTTGATAGTATGGCCGCCCGCTCCACTAAATTCTCTAATTCTCTAATATTTCCGGGCCATTTGTATTCCTTCATTTTTTTCATAGAACCTTCCGCCACAAACTTTAGCCCCTTCTTATAGGTTTTATTGAATTTGTTTATAAAATGTTCTACCAATAGGGGAATATCCTCTTTACGTTGCCTTAACGGGGGCACCTCAATAGGAAATACATTTAATCTAAAGTAGAGGTCCTCCCTGAAGTTTCTCTTCTCCACTTCTTCCTTGAGAATTCTATTGGTTGCAGCAATAACCCTAACATCTAATCTTTTAATACTAGTTCCTCCTATAACCTCAATCTCACCTTCCTGTAAAAATCTTAATAATTTGGGCTGCATGTCCAAAGGCAGTTCACCTATTTCATCCAAAAAAAGAGTTCCTCCATCCGCTAGTTCAAACTTTCCGACCTTATCATTTATAGCTCCTGTAAAGGAACCTTTTTTGTGCCCAAACAATTCACTTTCAATTAATTCCCTGGGAATTGCGGAACAATTAACCTTGATCAAAGGTTTGTTGTTCCTTAAACTTATCTTATGAACAGCACGTGCCAAAAGTTCCTTACCCGTGCCGGACTCACCCAATAAAAGTACCGTAGCATCCGTTGGCGCTACCTTCTCTACCTCGGTTAACACATTGCTAAATATGGCACTGCTGTATACCATTTCCTCGAAATTGAAGACCAGGTCCAGTTCATTTCTAAGATAAATGTTTTCCTGCTCCAACTTATTGCGAAGAATATTTAGTTCCGTATTGGCCTTAGCCAATTCCTCATTCGCGGACAAAAGCTTGTTCTTTGCTATCTTCCTTTCCGTACTTTCCACCATTAGAGATACAATGTTGGCAATGGAAGAGGCAAATTCCTGTTCATCTACAGTCCAATTCCTAGTTGTGGTACCTACATGTTCAAAGCACAATATTCCATAGTATCCCTCCGTACTATTGATAAATACGTCCATTAATGACTTTATCTGATTGGGTATAAGATAATTTGAGGCAAATTTCTTGGTCGCTTTGTGTTTTATGGCATCTTGTATTAAGATAGTTTGCTTTGCATGTAATGCTTCAAAATAATTTGGATTATCGGCATGTTTAATAATTGCACCGTCATCATGCTTCTTAGAGTTTTTAGTATAAAGGTTTTCGCATTTAATTTGGGAGTTGGATTCATTAAAACTCCAAACACTAACTCTTTCCACATTTAGAGTTTCCGCTGCACTCTGGGTTATCGTATCCAATGATTTTCTAAAATCCTTACCAACCAAATTCGCTAGTTCCAAGATGACATCTTTTTTTCTTGTGGATTTCTCAGCATTCTCCTCCAATAACCTTTTGCTTCTTACTTCCTCGGAAATATCTTTCATGCTACCAAAGAGGGCTATAACCTCCCCCTGGTCATTTGTAATATTCCCTGTTAAGAATGTGCACAAAAAAGCTTCTCCATTTTTTCTAATAAATTCAAATTGAAAAGAAGGTGCTTCACCTTTAGCAACCTTTTTATTTGTCCTAACAATTTCCTCTAGGTCCTCTGGCTTGGCAAAGGGGTATGGCAAATGCATTCCAATCAATTCATCCATGGAATAACCCAAAATCTTACAGGTAGCATCATTGACCAAAATAATATTGCCGTTCAAATCAACTATTATCAGCCCCTCTTGCATGGACATGATTAACTTATCCGTAAATTCCTTAGCCAATTTTAAGTTCAATTCGGCTTTTTTTCTTTCTGTTGTGTCTATTACCGTTCCAAAATAAGCCACAATCTTACCATTGGAGTTCTTATCCTTAATACTAGAGATCATAACACGAACATTAAACCGGGTCCCATCCTTTTTTATGTATACCGTATCAAAATTCTTTAGCTCCTCTCCATTTGTAATACTTTGATGTCTTGCGACGGCCTCATCTTCAATTTCGGGTGGTGAGAACGGATATGGACATTGCTGCCCTATGAGATCTTCTTCCGAAAAACCTGAGATTTTACAAAAAGAGGGATTAACACGGATGATTTCCGTCTCCATGTTAAAAACCACCAATCCCTCATTCAGGGACTCTAACAGGATATCGGAATATTCCTGTGCCATTTTCAACTCTGTTTCAGTTTTTTTTCTCTCCGTCAAGTCCCTTATGATACCTATTAAGTATACGTTCTCTTGCTCATCAATGTATCGTGCCTTTTTTGTTGAAATTATTTTGGTTTCTCTTCCACGTTCCGTGAGGGGTTCCTCATTTATGTTTTCAATACCATTCTTTAATACCTCCCAATCAATTTTTAAGAAATCTTCCCTTTCCTCTGGGTCAACATCCTTTGCCAAAGTCTTACCAATAATATCCTTACGGTCGAGATGGAATGCAGTACAAAACGCATTATTGACCAATAGTAATCGACTATCCTTATCTTTTACAAAAATGGGGTCGCTAATATTATTTAACACATTTTCCAGAAAGTTTTCCTTTTGGAGTATCAATTTCTCGGCCTGCTTTCTTTCCGTAATATCAAAGACGATTCCAACCAAATGAGTGCAGTCGCCTAAGCTATCAAATACGGGGCTCACGGTTACTATGGCCGTTTTAACACCAGACTCATAGGGTGATGTCTCTTCCCATTGTACCGTTTGCTTTGTTTCTATAGCTTCTTTGTACTTGCTTAAAACAAGGGTTAATGAGGGTTCCGGCATAAGTTCTTTCACATTCTTATTCAATACCTCTTTTTCACTGATATTTAATGTTGTTAGGAAACTTTTACTAACATTTAAAAATTTATAAGTATTATCCTTAACACTCAAAATAAACAACGGCTGTGTCAAAGTTTCCATTAGGACTTTAAAAATTTCCTGATTCTTTATGGATTCCTTTTCTGCTAATTTTTGTTCCGTTATATCTGACAAAAAAATCGTGACACCTTTCTTTGATGGGTAGAACCTACAATACATATATCTATCCAAAAGTTCAAAGTATCCTTGAAATACTTGGCTTTTATTTATATTGACAGCGGTATAGCAGTTTTTTGAAAAAGAATGATTTTTTAACTCAGGAAACTCGGCCCAAATATTTTTCCCGTACAAATCATAAGGTACTATATTGAGCAACTCCCCTGCCTTTTCATTTAAATAAGTAAAGCACCAGTCCCGATCCAATTGAAGTATACCGTCTGATATATTATCAAGGGTATTACCCAAATCATTTACCAAACTTCTTAAATCTATATGGCCATTTCCATTTTCCTTCTCTTCAGACCCCGATGTATGTTGAAGTTCCGAAACTGGTCCATTGTCCAATTCAACTTTTTTGAATAGAGCAAAATAACCGAGTATTTCGTTCCTAGAATCCTTGATATCACTTATTACAATGGATACGGGAAAACGTTTACCAGACTTATCTATGTGAATAGAATCAAATTTACCGGAAATAGTACCTTTTAAGGCCTGTTTAAAACCAATATCCAATTCTTCTACAAGCTCTTTTGGCCAAAATGGAAATGGAGGACGGCTCCCCAATAGCGTGGATTTACTAAAACCGAATAACTTACAGAAGGATTTGTTTACCTTAGCAATACATCTTTTCTCGTCTATAACCAATAGGCTGTCCAAGGATTCCTCCAATTCAGAATCCGAGAGTCCAATTGTATCATATAACGCATTAATTATCAATTTAACTTTGGCATCCTCCATTATAAGTGTCTTATATTTAAATGTTGAAGGGGTCTGCTTAAATTTACGAAAAAAAGGAGAATATGTGATTAGAAGTATAGCAAGAAGAACAAGGCAAATAAAAAAATATAACATATTGTATTACGGTATTTTAAAAAAAATATAAATGAACCTTAATCTATATAAAGAAGGACAAAACACCTAGTAGTTTTCCTTACTGCATTTTTTTTTCTAGAAGATACCCGAAGTAGTTGACTGGGTTGCTGTGTTAGGAGACTATGAGGTTGAATTCATGGCTTATTATGCTGTTGACCGACTTAAAAATTTAAAAAAAATGGTAGGGTTAAAATCTAGACAATGGTCGCTTTCAGATTTTAAGAAAAATACAAGACAATTTCTAATTTCGAAACATAAAGAAAAACTGAATAAACACTTTAGAATTGCAATGATACTGGTAAGCTTCGGTATTTTTGATTTTATTTTAGTACCCCGTTCAACTACGATTAGCATTTTCTTATAAAATCTAGCAGAGGAACTAGGAAGAACACCTCTCTCATTTATTCCTTTGATTTTGGAGCCTCAAGTTTTACTGCTTGAAGTTTTTGCAATTCGACAATAAATAGGCCCTAAGAAAATAATCCGTAGGAACTTCTAGTGGTCATCAGAACCACTTACTACTTAGTTTAATATGGCATGTTGCGATTAAAAAAAATGCAGGATAGCTCTTATATATTGGAATTATTATAAAATAAAAAGCTAATACCAGTGACTTATACAAAATGGGAGAGAAGTTGAGACATTTATACGAGAAGCTAACCTAATTAATTTGAAACAAAGAACTTTAGATAATTCCAAAAAAAACATTGGTTAAGGAATTATCAGCACATACTACTCTAAAAATTAAATTAATAGGAGCTTCTATCAAAGCATACAGAGGGTTTAGGTAAATTGTTAAAAAAACTTGATGTTGAACATTGATTCTCCTAGGATAAATTTTTTGATAAAAGACATATTTAAAAATTAGTATTGATTGGCGTTTGCAAATACGGTGTACCTGTGAATCGATTAAAGCTATAATACGGCAGCTATTTCAACATCAAAGGTGGCATCATCCAGATCGATCTCAATTGCTTTCCTGACTTTTATGATAAAAGTATTATCAAGACTATTGGCTAAAGGAATGCTTTGGCTTCGGTTGTCTTTTTGGGCATCTGTATTAGCTGGTAGTTTAAGTTGAGTATCTCCCGAAAATCCAACCTCTAATGACGAGCGAAAATATTGTTGCAGTTCTTTTCGCAATTCTAGTAGATTTTTGGTACGCAACATTAGTTCTTTCTTGTGAAAAGGTTTTTTGATGTAGGCATTGTCCACCTGCTCAAAGACTTCTTTTCATATCGGCTTTTATTGTTAGCATAATTATGGGATTATTTTATAGGCCAACTCCTTACAATCTTGTCCGTTTTTGGTTATTTCTATAGCATAATTTTTTTCAGCCAAGATGCAATGTAATTGCGATCATCCATATTATCATCGGCAATCAATACAAGATTTTTTTGTCCTTTGTTTTGGTTCAACTGTAGTTCAGGAGTCAAAAAAAGTTGAAAATTTGTCTGTATTTAGAACAGGGTTTTCAATACTGATATTCGTTTCTAATGAGGAAAATTCCATTATTGGTTCTTCAAAATCTGAAATATTTCGTATCGGTAATGCCACTTCGAATTCAGCACCTTCACCCTTATAGCGTTTGCTGGATGGGTAGAAATTAACAATTGCAAAAATTACAAGCATCTTCTTTTACAGAGAGTGCCGACTTTTGGCTTTACAAAAATTGCCGGAATAATAAAAAGTATTACGGAAAGGGTGTTTTTTACCCAGACTCCTGTTGTTAAAAGAGCATTATAGAGTGGAGTCTTTTGGGGCATTGGATTTTATATCAATACAGTTGGTAGACACGATAATGAAAAAGTCATAGGGGCTTATGTGAAAAAATAAAAGCTAGGAAAAGGATTATCAGATTTTGCGCAAAAATGATGATATTCATTTAAACCTATTCTAAATTAATGCCTCGGGGCTTGGTCCCTTAGGAATATTTTCTTTAACATAATTTGTAGTCTTTAATATTGCTATGACCATTATCATTGGTGTAAACCATGTTCATAAATACCTTAGTTTAAAATTAATTGATATGAGGGGTACATTAAGAATAGGAGGTATTTCAGGAATAAAAATTGAAGTTCATTGGACATTTACATTACTGCTAATTTGGGTTGCATTTTTAGAAATACAGAAGGGTAGTGAACTTAATCGAATTCTTCTTAATGAGGCACTAATATTTGTCTTGTTCTTTTGTGTAGTACTTCATGAATTAGGGCATGCGCTAACAGCAAAAAAGTTTGGTGTTAAGACGAAGAATATTTTGTTACTGCCGATTGGGGGCGTTGCTACTTTAGAGAAAATGCCTGAAAAGCCGGCACATGAATTATTAATTGCATTGGCAGGTCCGGCAGTGAACGTAGTTATTGCTGTTCTTCTGCTTCTGGTTGTTCCTGTACGAAGTTATTTTAATTTCGATTCCATTGTTTTAGAGGAAATGCTTTATGAACCAACACTTCAAAACTTTTTGTTTTATCTATTTATTGCTAATGTGATGTTAGTGGTTTTCAATTTGATACCTGCTTTTCCAATGGATGGTGGCCGTGTACTTCGTGCCCTTTTGTCTTTTAAACTTGGTCGTGTTACTGCTACAAATATTGCAGCAAGTATGGGTCAAGGTTTGGCCTTTATATTTTTTGTACTCGGGCTCTTTTTTAATCCTTTTTTAATTTTATTAGCGCTTTTCATATTTCTTGGGGCCTATGGTGAGAATCGAATGGTGAAACAAGGAGATTTACTTAAAGGTCATTTAGTGAAAGAGGCTACACTTACAAATATTACAAGATTAAAGCCGGACAATAACCTACATGAGGTCATAGATATTCTGCTTGCTGGAACGGAGAAGGACTTTGTTGTTATGGAAAATCAGAAAATTGTAGGTATTCTTACGCAAAAAGATATCATAAAAAATATGAAGATACCATCAGTTTTAGTTGGTGACATCATGCAGAAAAAATTTAAGACCGTTGATGTGTCGATGGAAATATTGAAAGTATTACAGATTATAGGAAAAGAAAAGAATGATTTTTATCCAGTAGTTGAAAACGGGCAACTTGTTGGTGCTATTGATACAACCAACATTAGCGAATTTATTCTTTTAAAAACTGCTAGTCGATAATTTTTTAATCGATGTGTAATCAGCAATGTTTATGAAAAGAAAGGGATTTATATCTTAAATTGAATCTACCGAAAAACCGTTCATCAGTTCAAATTCTGCAGGAGACATAGATTTGTCTAAGGAATGGCTCGTTTCTAAAGCTTTAATGGTAGATTCATAGCCTAATTGAAAAATCGCATCTATGTTTTTCACTGAAAACATACCAAAATTCTCCAATCCTTTAGGACTTATTAGCAAATTACAATCAATAAATTTGGATAGCGATTCATTGGCAATTTTAATATGGTACGCTCGCTCTAGAATATTATGTGCATGTTTAAGGTCCTCTATTTTAACTTTCTCGAAAGGATTTACGTAAACGCCAACAATTTGGTCGCAATACATTTTAATTAAGTCTACGGGGAAAGTGTTTAATGTACCACCATCTATATAATACCCATCTTTTATTTGAATAGGTGCAAAAAAACCAGGAACTGCTGCTGAAGCTAACACCGGTTTAATCAGTTGTCCTTCATGAAATATTTTTAGGGTACCATCTAGTAGATTGGTAGCGGTTATATAAAGAGGTGTCTTAAGAGCTGTAAAATTATCGTCTGGAAGATATTCTTTCAGAAGGTCATAAAACTTTGAGGTATCTATGATGCCTGGCTTATTTCTAGCATATTTATTTACAGAAAATAAATCTACCGTTTTGAAGAAATCTAGCATCTTCTCCCACGTGCACCCTCCAGAATATAATGCACCCACCACAGCACCTGCGCTAGTTCCTGCGATATACGCTGGGTAAATCTTATATTCTTCAAGGGCCTTTATGGCACCTATATGTGCCACACCACGCATTCCGCCACCAGAAAGTACTAATCCTGTTTTCATTTAAATTACGTTATGTTTTAATTTCAAAATGGATGATATTTTTTAATCCAAAATTTATTTGAATAAAAAGCGTGTGTAATAGTATTGTGGTAGTGATACTTTTTTATGAGTAAAGGACCTTAGATTGAATTAGTGCTAGTCTCTATTTCTCGCCTTTCTTTTACTACGAATAAAATTCAATGCTTTGTTAGAAATGAAAGTGATTAATAAATTTTTTATGGTTTCATTTTGAGTGAAACTTGTTCCTAGACTATTACGAAATAATCGCGGAACCAAATCTACCTTTGCGTTTTGAAGATTAAGTTTTAGACTTTCTTGATCGATTTCGCGTTGAAGTTCTAGAATCTTTAAGCGGGTGTCAATTTCTTCAAAAGATGAATAATCTTTTACCATAATCAGACGAAATAATATTTAGATAATTTTTTAAGTACCGGTGCGTTCAATTTTTCTCTAAAAATATAGAGTAATACAGCAACTAAAACATAAAAACTGGCTACAACTATAAAACCGATAAAATAGCTGTCGAATACTTCAGATATTCCAATGCAAACTGCAAATGATATAAATAGCAATGCAAAAACAGTGCTTGTGCCTATCACTATAAACTTTAAAATGCCTGTAGTATGTTTCGATAATATTTTAAAGATTTTAAGCCTATAGTATTCATCGCTATGTTCTATATATGACCTCATTTCGGTTTGCAGCCCAATGAGGTCATTTTTTAATTCTTCAAAAGCCATACTGACTATTTTTGTAGTTGTGCGTTTTTCGCTTTAAGGTCCTCTAGTTTTCGCTCTAATTTATCTATGATATCATCTGCCTTATAGCTCATTGTAGAAATCGCCTCATCTAATTTTCTGTCAAATGCATCTTTTTTTTCGTTTGCAGTTTTGGTAAGCTCATCTTTAGCATGTGAAACACGTTCGGCTAAATCGTGGCTAGTATCTTCAACTTTCCTTTTAATTTTATGACGAGTTTCAATGCCTTTGTCCGGTGCATAAAGTATTCCAATTCCAGCTCCTATTGCAGCTCCTGTTAAAAGTGCTAATAATACATTTCCGCTATCGTTTTGCATAATATTGATTTTTTAAGTTATTATAAAATATATATTTAAACCTAAATTTAAGTGCTTAAAAAGGTTTTGGAAATGACTTTCATCATAAACTATAATTTATGTTATGTGTAAATTCTTTTTTTTGGTAAAACTTGTTTCGTTATATCTAATTCCTAATTAGGTAGTATAGCCAAAATTTTCACCTTAAAATCTATAATGTTCACTTCTCGAATTGCCAATAGTTCCTGAACAATATTTTGAGCGCACCTTTTCTGCCAAAGACTTAAGAATCCGCTCAAAATAATGATACTGAATATGATTAAGGTCTCTACTTGTTCACCTAAAAAGTAGGATGGAACATCGGCGAATAGAAGTAGTGACCTATACGGTCTTTTGACCTGGACGAACAAAAGACGCACATCTGAAACATGCTGGCTTTCTGTAATTGTATTTGAAGTCGCTTTTCGCAATTGGGTTTACGCCTCATTGGCGGAAAGTTCTTTGACAAGTTTAGATTTTAATGCTATTGTGATATCTACTATCGAGTTGCTCCAAAAAAATGTTCTAACTATGGTCATTCTAATAGGGTTGATCGGTAATTTACTCTGCATTGGTAAATTATCATAAATGGAAAATCATTATTAATTCAGGTTTTGTAACCATATTTAAGCTTCTTTTCGCCTACCGGTAATTTCTAGTATTTTGAAGCGATATACTACAGGAATTTTTTTTGAAGATGACTTGCTCGAAAATTCACTGATAAATTCAGGAAGTGTATGTTCCTTTTCCTTGATAATACTTTTTACACCTTCTGTAAATTGGTGTAAATAGTATTTGGCATCTGTTCCTTTAAGTTCTTCAAAAGTGCCATGTGCCAATATAGATTGCCAGTTGTTATTTGATACAATTTCCTCTACTTCTAATGAAACAGCTCCATTTTTCCGCATAGCATCAATTTTATGACCCTCTGCAGAATAACTAATTATAGCATTACTTCCTAGGTCATAGAAATACGTAATAGGTAGGGTAAAAGGATGGCCTTGAGCAATGTAAGATAAGTGTCCTATATAATTATCTTTAAGAAGTGTAATACTTTCGCTTTTCGATAAAATTTTCATTAATATTTGAATATTTAATTAGTCTATTTGTTTCATGATATCCTCTGGGAGTTTTAGATTATTATTGATTTTAATAAACTCAATGTTGCCATAGTATCAGGTTATCTTCTAAGGGTACCGAAACACCCTCATAGTTCGGAATAATCCTTACAGTATAATCGTTTGCAGGGCGGGTAGTGGTTAAATGCGCATGATATCTGTATGAATCTTCCTTTGGTACAGGTTCTCTTTCCATTTTTGTTATTTCCGGAAACCCTTCGCTAATGCCATTGGCAAAAAGCTGAATGTAAATTGCATCAGGGTCAATGTCGTTCAGCATTATCGAAATATTATATTGAAAACCTCCCTCTACATAATTTATCGAAATCTCTCCAAAGCATATACCGTCCCATTTGTTTCTCAAATTATGTTTAGTGCCAACAATGTTCTTTCCCAAGTTTCCTATTGTTCCTACCCTTTTTAGATAGTTAGTTGCAGCAGGTAGGTAATAATTCTCGGTATATTCTCTTACGGCACGATTTGCTGAAAATTTTGGGGTCAATGTCGCCATACTGTTACGCATCTTCTCTATCCACAGTTTTGGGATACCATCGCTATTACGATCGTAAAATGCAGGAACAACCTCTTGTTCGAGAATTTGATATAAGGCATTTGCTTCTATTTCATCCCTATTGGTGTCATTATCATGTTTCTGTGTATCACTCAATGCCCAACCTACTTCAGGGGTGTAGGCTTCTGCCCACCATCCATCCAATTCAGATAAATTGATACCGCCGTTTACCAGCACTTTCATACCACTTGTTCCACAGGCTTCCCAAGGGCGTCTTGGGGTGTTGACCCAGACATCTACACCTTGCACCAACTGCTCTGCCATTAGCATATCATAGTCACTTAAAAAGTTAATGTGATGGTATAGGTTATGATGTTGTATGAACTGTACCCATTGTCTTATCAATGCTTTGCCTGTTTCATCAAATGGTGGTGATTTTCCCGCAAGAACTAGTTGTACCGGACGATCGGGATTAGTTAGTATTCTAATGAATCGTTCAGGGTCGTGCAATAACAGGTTAGGTCTTTTATAGGAAACAAAACGTCTTGCAAAACCGAGTGTCAGCGTATTTGGATCAAAGATGTCGGATAGCGTATTTTCAATATCTGTTGCTACGGCGATTGCTCTCACTTGTTTCGCAAAACGTTCCCGAATATAATTGACTAATTTTATTCGGGAATCATTTCGAAGTTGCCAGAGTTCTGTATCGGTTACTCCAGTAATATTACCTTCTAATGTTTCGAGATTTCCTCGCCAACGTTCTTTTCCGCAAGACTCTGTCCAGATTTTATCAGCAAACTCTGAATCCCAGTTTGGCATATGAACACCATTTGTTACTGATCCTATTGGCACCTCTTTTTCTGGCCATCGTGGAAACAAATTCCCGAAAAGTCGGCGGCTAACTTCTGCGTGCAAGCGACTTACCCCGTTTACTGCACCGCTTCCACGAATAGCTAAAAAAGCCATATTAAAACTCTCTAATGAATTATTAGGATCCTCCTTTCCTAGAGCCAACAAGTTATTAAAGTCAATACCTAAATCATTCTTGGCATACCCTCCAAAAAACTGCCACATTAAAGATGGAAGAAAATGGTCAAAACCGGCAGCAACAGCAGTGTGGGTTGTAAATATATTACCTGCACGGGTAATGGTCAATGCTTCCTCAAAGGAGGTTCCTGTTTCTTTCATGAAATTACTGGCACGTTCTAATACCAAAAATGCGGCATGGCCTTCGTTCATATGGTAAACTTCTGGTTTTATATTCAATTCTTGAAGTAATTTACACCCACCAATTCCCAATATAATTTCCTGTTGTATACGTAGGTCGGCTCCACCTCCATATACCTCACTGGTAATTCCTCTGTGAATCGGACTATTGACCGGGTCATTACTGTCCATTAAGTACAGTTTTACTCGCCCCACTTGCACCTGCCAGGTGCGTAGCCATACTAAATGGTCTCCAATGTTTATTGCTAATCTTAACCATTCGCCATTGGGTAGGCGAAGCGGACTAATGGGTAGTTGTCCAGGGTCATTATAGGGAAAAAGTGCCTGTTGTGTCCCGTACTGGTCAATAATTTGTCTAAAATAACCTTGTTGGTAGAGTAATCCAATGGCTACCACTGGCACTCCTAAATCACTGGCCGATTTTAACTGATCGCCTGCAACATTCCCCAGTCCACCAACATAAATGGGTAAAGCTTCGCTCAACATAAATTCCATACTGAAATACGCGATGCAGGTAAGTGGAGTATTTGGATGCTTTTTTTGAAACCAAGCAGGATTCGACATTGATTTTTCTTTCGACTGCATCATATCATCCATCTTTTTTCTGAACGCTTGATCGGTCATTAGTTTTTCAAGATGGTATCGGGATACATTCTGCAAAACTACCCATGGGTTATGGGTTTCCATCCAAAGATCAGGGTCAAGCTGGTACCAGATTTCGTCAACAGCATGGTTCCATGACCATCGTAAGTCTAATGCTAGCTCGGCGAGTGTATCTACTCCATTAATATCCGTAGGCAAAAAACCGTATACCTGATTATTGTTGATTGATGGTTTCATCTATTTAATCCCTTTTTTTAAGGTAATTTTTTTGGTCTCAAATTTGCATTTAAATATGTAATTGCATCCTTTTCATCTATCCGTAATTATATTTGTCTACTCCAGGCCATGACTATGAAATGGGAAATAAGAGGGATGTTCTCGTGCGAACAATGCTATCTTAATTTCCTGTAGTTTTAACTTCATGGGATGGTAAATGTAAAAAGGGTAGCAGCCTTTAGAAATGATATAAATCATAGGTTTAAAATATTCCTATAGGAAGAATACCGACACTAGAATTTAGAACAGCAAAATCGAATTATAGAAACGTGAATGCTCCTTTTAGAAATGCCAAGTTTCAAGTGAAATCGTCGAAATAATACGAAAAAAATATATGGTGATGTAACTATATAAGGTTAAAGTAGAAGGTGCTTTAAGAATGAATTCTATTGGGAATTTACTAAGGTTCGATTATTAAGTTTTTTCTTGATGATTCCTATTTAATATAATATTTCATGCCATCTAGGTTAATAAGGCGAACACTTGATTTGCAATTTCTAATTCTTCATTCGTAGGTATTACTAATATTTTGACCTTAGTTTCTATTGCGTTTACTTCTCGAATAGTCGATGATTTTAAATCATTTTTAGCATCATCTAAATGAATATTAAAAAAGTCCATATCCTTGCAAACTAGTTTGCGCATTAAACTTGAATTCTCACCAATACCCGCTGTGAATATGATTGCATCTAAACCGTTCAAAGCTGCAATATATGCCCCAATATATTTTTTAATTCGGTAAGCGTTCATTTCCAAAGCTAAAATACAGCTGGCATTACCTTTATTGGCTTCGCTTTCAATATCACGTAAATCATTAAAACCGGTAAGACCAAGCATACCACTCTTTTTATTCAAGAGTTCATTTACCTCGTCTAAACTATAGCCTAAAGTATTTATCATATAAAAGATAATAGCATGGTCAATATCCCCGCTTCTAGAACCCATTACGAGTCCGTTTGATGGGGCAAAACCCATACTATGATCTATACTTTTTCCATTTTTAACTGCAGTAATACTGCATCCGTTTCCTAGATGAATAGAAATGAGTTTGGCATTTTTATTTCTTAAGTATTCTGATGCTTTCTTAGAAACGTATTTGTGACTAGTGCCATGAAACCCATAAGCCTGAATTCCTTCATCATCATAAAATTTATTAGGTATAGCATATTTTTTTGCTTTTACAGGTACCGTTGCGTGAAAGGCAGTATCAAACACCGCTATTTGCTTTGCAGAATTAAATAATTTTTCAGCCATTTCAATTCCTACAAGATTGGCAGGATTATGTAAAGGTGCTAAAGAAGAGAATAGTTTAATTTTATTCTTAACTTCATTGTTTATTAAAGTAGTTTCAGTTAATGCGTTGCCACCATGTACCACGCGATGCCCAATGGCATCAATTTCTTTAGTACTATTAAGAACTCCTTTATCAGAATCAAGTAATAGTGCAGTTATTCTTTCGAGACCTTCTTTATGATTTTTGATTTCGCAGATTCTTTCAATTTTATAATCTTGGGATTTAAATGTTGAAATAGCTTCGGTACTACCAATACGCTCTATCATGCCAGCACAAATAACTTGAGCTGAAGGCATTTCCAAAAGTTGATATTTTATGGAAGAACTGCCAGAATTGATAATTAAAATATTCATAAAAATAGTTTTTTAAAGACCCTGTGCCTGAATTGCGGTGATTATGACTGTATTAAAAATATCATCTACGGTACAGCCACGACTTAAATCATTTACGGGTTTATTAAGGCCTTGTAGCATTGGGCCGATTGCTAAAGCTCCAGTTTCCCTTTGTACAGCCTTGTATGTATTATTTCCTGTATTTAAATCAGGAAATATAAAAACGCTTGCCTGTCCTGCTACCTCAGAATCTGGTAATTTACTGAGTCCGACTTTGGTATCAACCGCTGCATCGTATTGAATAGGACCCTCTACTTTAAGGTTTGGTCTTTTTTCCTTTATGATTTCGGTGGCCTTTCGTACCCTATCAACATCTTCCCCCACACCAGAGGCACCAGAGGAATAAGAGAGCATGGCAATTTTTGGCTCTATACCAAAAGCAGTACTTGTGGCTGCTGATGAAATAGCTATTTCAGACAATTGTTCTGCAGTTGGGTTCGGATTTATGGCACAATCTCCAAAAACGGTTACTCTATTAGGTAAACACATAAAGAAAATTGAAGATACTATAGAGACATCAGGTCTAGTTTTAATAAATTGAAGTGCGGGTCGTATCGTATGTTGTGTCGTGTGTACAGCCCCTGACACCATTCCATCTGCATGGCCTTTGTATACCATCATAGTGCCATAATAAGAAACATCTTCCATTAAATCTTTGGCCATGGTCAAATTCACATTTTTATGCTTTCGTAATTCAAATAATGTAGTTGCATATTCAAGAAATTGGTCGGATGTTGTAGGGTCAATAATCTCAATATCATTGAGGTCTAAATCGATATCCAATTCTGTTATTTTGGCTTTAATCTGATCTCTATTTCCTAGTAAGGTTAAGGATACGGCATCAGCATCGATTAACTTTTTAGTGGCTAAAAGAATTCGCTCATCCAACCCTTCAGGTAATACGATATGTTTTTTAGCAGATTTGGCTTTTTGAAGCAAATTATATTGAAACATTCTAGGTGTAATACCTTTTGCTTTAAACGTAATTAACCGTTCAGACAATTCTTTTGTTGGAACATGTTTTTCAAATTCTTGAATGGAAGTAATTATTTTCTCTTTGTTCTCGGCGTAAATACGTGGTCTAATAGTTCCAATTTTATTAGTCACCGAATAAGTGCCACCTTCTACTGAAAGAATTGGAATAATACCTGATAGACCTTCTATTAATTTAATGATAGACGCTTCAGGAATAAGTCCGCCGGTGAGAACAATACCAGAAAGATTGGGGTAATTGGTAGAAATATTGGCTTGTAAGGCGCCCAAAATTATATCTGCCCGATCTCCTGGTGTAATCACCAAGCTTTCTTTTTTTAAATGAGTTAAATAATTACGTAACTGCATGGCACCAACACTAAAACTACCAACCTGATTATTGATAAAATCTACACCAAAAAGAATTTTAGCATCTAATTCTTGGGCAATTTCCTTTACTGTTGGGCTACCTAAAATAGTATTGATGGGAATTGTAGCGACCAACACATTGCTAGGTAGTTTTTCCTTAAGTCCATTTGTGACTATATCTATATTTTCAGCTTGTACTTTATTTGCTATAATTAGCAAAACTTCAACACCTTTCTCCATAAACGAGTCGTAGGCCATGTAAAGGTTGCCTAAAAGTTCATCTAAGGACTTATTTTTCCCACTAGCCAAAATAATGGCAGGTATACCTAAATTTTTAGCAATTAGTACATTGATATCCCATTCTATAATAGCACCTTCTCCAGAGAAATCGGTGCCTTCTACAAGAACAAAATCGTAGCGATTTTCAATAGTCTTGTATTTATGAATGATATGGCCAACAATTTCATCGTCTTTGTCCTCGTTTTTTAATTGCACCACTTGGCTACGTGTATAAGCATAAGCTTCTTCAGGTTTCATGTCTACATTGAAGTAACTTAAAACCGTATCGATATGGTTGTCTGTTTTTCCTTTTGAAACGTCATCTATTATAGGTCTGAAATAGCCTACTTTGGCAGTTTTACCCAATAAAAGTTGCATAAGGCCCAAGGAAACAATGGATTTTCCACTATTAGGTTCAGTTGTTACAATATATATAGCTTTACTCACGTATTTAGAGTTATGGGTGTTTAATAAATTAATGGAATTAATTAGTGTTAAGACTTGATGTAGCTTTATTCAATGATAAAGATTTGAAGTTCGCGAAAATTTTGAAGTAAATGTAATTTAAACATATAAAAAGGTGATGCGTTATAAGGCTTAGGCCATTTTAAAATATAAAATTGGGTTTATTTAGGTTTCGATGTATTACGTTTAATTTTTATTTTTATTTTCCTTTTTCTCTAATTTTCTAAAATAACCCCTTGTAAGAAAATTGTGTTTTAAGGCTTCCATGTTCTCATTGAAACGAGCTGTTCCTTGTTCTATGTTTTGCATACTACGTTCTAGTTGGTTAACAAATAAAGAGTCTTTGGTAAAATAGTTTATAGCCCCATTTCCTTCATTTATTCCACCAATAATTGAATTAAGGTTTTGTGACATTTTTTCTATTTCAATAGCGGTTGTCTCAAGATGTTCAATAACATTTTTCATTTTGCCACCAGTAATAGTATCGCTTAATAAAACACCGGCAGTGCTCTCTTCAAAATTCAATTTCTTTGCCATTTTGTTCAATTCGATTATGGTAACACTTGCACTGTTACTCGCGTTTTTAAGATTTAGAATAGTTTTCTGCAAGTCATTCGACATTATTGTGTCGTTGAGTAATTTACCCAAGGTTCCCTTACCTTGGTTGAGGGCTTGGGTTATCTTTAGTAGGTCAGCCGTTAATAAAGCAGCATTTTCATTGGTCACATTTAATGTGCTCATCATATCTTGTGTACCTATTTTGTTTGAAGATTGTAATTCGTCTCCAGCACTGATGAGAGAACTTGTTCCTTTCCCAGGAATAATATTGATAATCATGCTACCGACCAATCCATTGGTTCCAATACTAGCAATAGCATCTTTTTTAATGTGGTTTCGCATTTCATCCTCTATAATCATTCGCACCCTGATCGTGGTATCATTTATCATTTCAATGCTATTAACCGTGCCCACATTAATTCCGGAAAAACGAACATTATTTCCATTTTGAAGTCCGGTTGCATTTTTAAAAACGGCACTAACTTCAAAAGTTTTAGTGAACATATTTTGTCGGTTACCTATAAGGTATGCAGCAAAGAGTAGCAAGGTAATTCCTAATACTACGAAAATACCCAACCTTAAATTTTCCAATTTTGTTTTAGACATAATATTATTTTTTAAAGAATGCTTCTACTTTTGGGTCTGTTGATGCTGATAACTCAGAATATGTTCCTTCAGCATAATTTATGCCATCGACCAAAAGAATCATTCGCTCAGAAATTACTCGTGCACAGTCCACATCATGAGTAATGATTAAAGAACTTGTTCCATATTTCCTTTGAATGCTCCGCATCAATTCAATAATCTCTTTAGCCGTAATTGGGTCTAGCCCACTAGTTGGCTCATCGTATAAGATTATTTTTGGTTTCAAAATTAATGTTCGCGCCAACGCAATGCGTCTTTTCATACCTCCTGAAAGCTCTTCAGGCATTAAATCCATGGTATGGCCCAAACCTACATTTTCCAATGCTTCCATCACAAGTGGTGTGGTGTCTTGAAAAATACCCAATTTCTCTTTGTGTCTTCGCATGGGGAATTCTAAATTCTCGCGAACGGTCATAGAATCATATAAGGCGCTACCTTGAAAAAGAAAACCAATATCTGAACGTAGATCATCCAAAGTTTGACGGTCCAAAGTGGATATTTCTTTTCCCATCACCTCTATATAACCACTATCAGGGGACATCAAACCTACCAAGCATTTTATCATAACAGATTTTCCAGAACCCGATTTGCCCATGACCACTAGATTTTCACCTTCATAAAGTATCATGTTAAAACCGTTCAACACATGGTTGTCACCAAAACTTTTAGTGGCATCTTTAATACGAATGACGGCTTTTCGCTCTGTACCATTATTCGATTTTTGAAAATTTTTGGTCTGTATGTTGGTTATATCTTTTTCCATATTATAGTTCATAGAAAATATCAGAAATAAAGACGGCTATAAAATCTACAACAAATAACAATAGTGATGCCATTACCACAGCAGTATTGGCAGCAATACCTACACCTGCCGTACCTTTCTTGCTATTAAAGCCTTTAAAACATCCAACTAATCCGATTACAAATCCAAAAAAGAAAGTTTTTACAGTGGCAGGTACCAAATCTCCAAAACTTAGTGCATCAAAAACCGTATTGAAATAGAGTTGAAAAGATACTTGTCCTTTTATATTTTCAACCAAAGCAGAACCGAGAAGTGCAATTAAGTCTCCAAAGACTACCAAAATAGGAATCATTAAGGTTGTTGCTAAAATTCGGGTTACAACTAAATATTTAAAAGGGTTGGTGCCTGAAACCTCCATTGCGTCAATTTGTTCGGTAACCTTCATCGAACCTAGTTCGGCGCCAATGCCAGAGGCAATACGACCAGCACAAATTAAGGCCGTAATAACCGGTCCTATTTCCCTGACAATAGAGATACCAACCATATTGGGCATCATTGATACTGCCCCGAATTGAATCATTGTAGGTCTAGATTGCAATGTAAGTACCAAACCGATAATAAAACCTGTCATACAGACAAGTATTAATGACCGGTTACCCATTTGATAGCATTGGCGTAAAAGCTCCTTGAACTCGAAAGGAGCCGTAAAGATCTCTTTGAAAAAGCGTCCCGAGAAATTAGACAGTTCTCCAATCTGTATAAAGAATTGTTTTATTCGCACGACCATTTTCGATTTTGCAAATACAGTATTTATGCTATCGGCCATGCTCAAAAGTAATTTGAAACTACTACTTTAAAAATGACCAATATCATGAAAGTATTATGAGAATTGTCATTTTAACAGGATTAGGTTTAGTCTACATTTATCGTTGAACAATTGAATATAAGATGCAAGACGAATCAAAAAGGAATTTAAATTCCTTTTATCTAAGCGAGGAACGTGATTTTTTAGATGGACCAAGAAGCCGATTTGAGGAACTTTGGTTTACTATTAAAGTACAATACCATTTTATACGAGCCTTTCGAAAACTTCATTTCATTGGTCCTTGTGTAACGGTATTTGGATCAGCGAGATTTGACGAAGAAAATGAGAATTACAAAATGGCCGAAGAAGTTGGTAAGGCACTTTCAAAAATGGGTTTTGCAGTTATGACCGGTGGTGGTCCTGGCATTATGGAAGCCGCAAATAAAGGTGCATATCTTAATAATGGTTATTCGGTTGGATGCAATATTATATTGCCATTTGAACAGAAGCCCAATCCATATCTCCATAAATGGATAAATATCCCTTATTTCTTCGTGCGTAAGTTTTTGCTGTTGAAATATTCATATGCTTTTGTGGTGATGCCTGGAGGTATAGGAACATTGGACGAGCTTTTTGAGGCCTTAACCTTAATACAAACAAAGATGATTCATCACTTTCCGGTCGTTCTTTTCGGTAAGGAATACCATAAAGAGCTGTACGATCATATAAAAATGATGAGCGAAAGAGAAAGTATTTCTAAAGAAGATATGAATTTATTGTTTTTGACCGATTCTGTGGACGAAATGCAGGAACATCTTAAAGAACATGCTGTAAAAAGATTTGGGCTTATTGAAAAAAAAATGGAAACGAAATGGTGGTTTGGTGAAACCAGATATAAAAGAGCATGACTACGGTCATTCTTTTCTATAAGGTGGCTAATTATATTTATACCATTATAATAGTTATAGTTAAGTGAAAATTATCCATTTTAAAATTTGGTTTATTAGTATAGATAGGAAGAACAAGTTTAACCAAAAAATTGAAATGAAAATATAATGTATAAGTGTAAAAATGGAATACTGAATGATTAAAAAGACACCCTACCTTTATTCATCTATTATGGTCACAGTCTTTCTTTATATTTCATGCAATTTTAGTAATCCTTTAAGCATAGAAAAAGAACAGACCAAAATTGGTACTACACCTCATATTAAAGAGGTGCCAAGCCATAAACAATTTATAGTGACCAAGAATGTTAGGATTGGAACGTATTTTGAATTCATGGATTCTGTAGTAAGTAAATACGATTCGGTAGTACCATATGAATTAACTGAGCATCTTTTGGTTAATAATAATCCTTGGATTATAGAAACACTGGCAAATACTGATTATTATAGAATGATGGCGCGCGATTCATTTGTTTATGATCAAAGGCAAATGATAGTACTTCCAAAAGGAAGCCAATTAAATATTCCAGATTCTCTAAGTGCCAGTAAGTTGCTGAACAATTTTTTTAACACTGAATTAGACATTAATATTCCGGAATATAAATTAAGGATTTTTCAAGATTCGATATTGTTATATACTTTTCCAATTAGGGTAGGTCAATATAGGGAGCGATATTTAAAATTTGGAGATCGAGTCACTGACTTAAGAACCAAAACGGGAATAGGTAGTATTGTGAAACATATTAAGCATCCAGATTTTTATAATCCTGTAGATGGCAAACGTTTTTATGTAACTCGAAGAGATGATGGTAAAACGACAATGATGCCCCAAATACCTTGGATAGAAACTGAAATTAATAATGTTAGAAATGGTCAAATGATACACCCGACGACAAATCCTAAAACATTAGGAAAGGCATATTCAAATGGTTGTATCGGAGTAGGGGAAGCTGATGCTTGGATAGTTTATTATTATGCACCATTAGGTACTAAGCTTATAATAAGATATGATTTAGAGACTTATGATGAGGGTAAAGTGATTTCCGTACTTAGAGATATATATAATTTAAAGGATTGAAAATGTTTATGAAATGTAAAAAAAACTAGATGTAGTTTTATTTATGATTTAAGTTTTAAATAGGTCGTATTAATAATTTTATTTAATTTTACCATTGTGTATAAACTGTTTTCCATACTAATATCTTCGCTCATTTTGTTGCAAAGTTTTGGTGTGCACTATGATGATATTATTCAGTTAGATGAATTAATTGAACATGCAGAATTTCACAAGGCTCAATATGGCGATAATATTATCGTTTTTCTTTCCAAACATTATGGAGACTTAAAGTTAGAGCATCAAAGAGACCATCAAGAAGAAAAGAAAGATCATGAAAAATTGCCTTTTAATCATAGCAGCTCAATAACTTCGGTTGCTGATATGGTTATAAATCCTTTTAAAACTGAATTAAATCAATTCGAGGTAATAGATTTTAATGTTTTAAATTTTCACTATCAGGCACCTACCTCCTCTCTGCATACAAAGAGTATTTTACAGCCACCCCGCATTTCATAATACAGTCGATTTTTTAAATTTTTAAGTTCTATTTCATAAAATCGAAGTAGGGCGTTTAACATTGATTTATATGAAAATATGCTATCACATATCATTAATTTTAGTTTAAGGAATAAGCTTATTATTCTATTATTTACCGTATTTATTATTGGATACGGTTTATATTCTCTATCACAGATTCCCATTGGGGCGGTACCAGATGTGACGAATAACCAAGTGCAGGTAATTACGACGTCACGTAATCTTTCTACTCAAGATATGGAGCAATTTATCACCTATCCTGTGGAGTTGGAAATGGCAAACTTACCCGGGGTTAAGGAAATTCGTTCAGTATCAAAGTTTGGCTTATCGGTAGTCACTATAGTGTTTGAAGATGATTTAGGAACGTATTTGCCAAGACAGCTCATTGCCGAAAAAATAGCATCGGCTTCGGAAAAAATACCATCAGGTTTTGGCACTCCACAAATGGGACCTATAACTACGGGTTTGGGGGAGATTTATCAATATATACTTGAGGTCGAACCAGAGTATAAAGATGATTATACCACAAACGAATTAAGAACGATCCAAGATTGGATTGTTAAGCGACAATTGTCTGGCATACCTGGTGTTGTAGAGGTCAATACATGGGGCGGATTTTTAAAGCAATATGAGGTTGCCATAAATACTCAGAAGCTAAATGCCATGAATATTACTTCGAGCGATGTATTTAAGGCATTGGAAAGTAATAATAGTGTTTCTGGCGGCGGTTATATAGAAAAGGTAAATCAAGCATACTTTATTCGTGGAGAAGGATTGGTTTCATCGCTAGAAGACATTCGAAATATCGTCATCAAGAATAAAGATGGTATCCCTATTTATATTAAAGATATAGCAATTGTTGATTTCGGTAGTGCAATAAGATTTGGAGCAATTACCGGAAATGGGGAGGGAGAAAAAGTTTTAGGGCAAGTAATGATGCTTAAAGATGCGAACTCTAAAAAAGTAATCGAAGCGGTTAAAGAACGAGTTGCTGAAATTTCGAAGTCATTACCTCAAGGTGTTTACATTAATCCGTTTTTAGAACGAAGTGAACTTATTGCTAAAACGACTTTCACGGTAACCGAAAATTTAGTCCTAGGATGTTTGATCGTAATTTTCGTGGTCGTATTACTGTTAGGTAATTTTAGATCAGGTTTGGTAGTGGCTTCAGTAATTCCCTTGTGTTTACTTTTTGCTTTATCGTTGATGTATATTTTCGGAGTAGACGCCAATTTAATGAGTTTGGGGGCTATAGATTTCGGGATTATCATTGACGGCGCTGTAATTATTGTAGAATTCATTGCCTTCGAAATAACCAGAAAACAGCATGAAATAAATAACCTAGGCAAATTAGAAAAGCAAAATCTTAAGGATGAGATTACTTTTAATGGAGCTTCAAAAATGATGAATTCTGCCATTTTTGGACAGCTGATCATTTTAATCGTATTTATACCTATTCTGTCTTTGAGCGGAGTAGAAGGCAAAATGTTCAAGCCCATGGCATTGACTTTTAGTTTTGCTTTAATCGGGGCAATGATATTTTGTTTTACGTATGTACCTGTTGCTGCTTCAATTTTCTTAAAGCCTTCAAAAGAATCAAATAAGAATATTTCGGTTCGTTTAATGAAATGGTTGAACAGTAAATATGAACCGATTATTCATTGGGCATTACAAAGTAAAAAACTGGTTTTGGCTATTGCGTCAATTTTACTTTTATGTTCTATTTTCCTTTATACAACGATGGGTGGAGAGTTTGTGCCCACTTTAGATGAGGGTGATTTTGTAATACAGCCTGTTTTAAAAACAGGAACATCGTTAAGTAAGACCGTAGAGATAACTACCGAAATTGAAAAAATACTTCTCAAGAATTTTCCAGAGGTACAACAAGTAGTTACTAGAATTGGCGCTGCCGAGGTACCGACGGATCCTATGTCTATGGAAGAGAGTGATGTAATTATCAAACTTGCCCCAAAAGATGAATGGACAAGTGCTGCTTCCAAAGATGAGTTGGCAGATAAATTCAAAGAGGCATTAGCTGTAATACCAGGTATGGAAGTAGAGTTTACCCAGCCTATAGAAATGCGGTTCAATGAATTAATTACCGGTGTACGGGCAGATATCGCCATTAAGATTTTTGGTCCTGATTTAGATGTGCTCGCTAAAAAAGGCAACGAGATCGGGGCATTGATAAAGAATGTGGAAGGCGCTGCAGATATAATTGTGGAGAAAATTGCCGGTTTACCTGAAATGAGCGTTAATTATGACCGTGCTAAAATTGCCAGATTCGGATTGAACATTCAAGAATTGAACGATATGGTTTCCATGGGTTTTGCAGGCAAAACCGCTGGCAGTATTTTTGAAGGAGAAAAACGTTTTGATCTTGTAGTTCGCTTAGATAAGGCAAAGCGACAAGATATCGATGACCTCAAAAATTTATATGTAGACCTGCCAACTGGTGGTAAAGTACCATTGAGTGAATTGGCAGATATCAGTTATAAAAAAGGCGCAGCAAAAATATCTAGAGATGATACGAAGAGACGAACTGTAGTGGGTGTAAATGTGCGTAACCGAGATTTACAATCAGTTGTAGACGACATTCAAAAACTGATAGATGAAAATGTGAAGTTACCCGTAGGATATACCATTACCTATGGTGGGCAATTTGAAAATTTACAGAGCGCTAGTGACCGACTTTTAATAGCGGTGCCTATTGCATTGATTCTCATTTTCATACTGTTATATTTTGCTTTCAAATCTGTAAAAGAGGCGCTTATGATTTATTCTGCTATTCCTTTAGCGGCAGTTGGTGGCGTTTTATTGTTATGGCTTAGAGGTTTGCCGTTCAGTATTTCTGCAGGGGTAGGTTTCATAGCACTCTTTGGTATTGCCGTATTAAATGGAATTGTATTAATAGAACATTTTAAGGAATTGAAAAATCATGAGTTTAACAGTATGGAAGATTTGATAAAGCAGGGTACTAAGGATCGTTTACGTGCTGTATTATTAACGGCATCTGCAGCCGCACTAGGGTTTTTACCCATGGCTATATCTACAAATGCTGGGGCAGAAGTTCAACGACCGTTGGCAACAGTGGTAATAGGAGGTTTGTTTACCGCAACTATATTAACCTTGGTGGTTTTACCTGTACTATATTCTATGTTTGAAAGTCATGATAATTCAAGAAAACCAATTCCTAAAACAACTTTGAAAAATGGTCTTGCGTTTATAGCGCTACTAATATCTATTGGTGTGTCGGCACAAGAATCAAAAAGTAAAAATCTTGACGAATTAATACCCTTAGCGATTGAAAATAATATGGGTTTAAAAGCAGGTAAATTAAAAGTTGACGAATCTAAATCGATGATCAATAGTGCCTTTAATTTTAACAAAACCCATGTGTATTATGAATACGATGAAAATAATCTTGCTATAAACAATGTACCGTTAAAAGTATTTGGAGTGCAGCAAGATTTTCGTTTCCCAACAGCCTATTTTTCTGAAAAGAGAGTGAATAGGGTTAAGAATAATTTGGTGCAGAGTGAGTATGATATTCAAAGTAAGGCAATTACAAAAGAAGTTACGGTGGGGTATTATGACTATCAAATTGCACGTGAAAAAGTTAGGGTTTATAAAAGGTTAGATAGTTTGTACGCTAACTTTTCATCTGTCGCAGCTAGAAAATTCGAATTGGGAGAAACTAATTATTTGGAAAAAATTACAGCTGCTTCAAAACAGCGAAAAATAAATCTAGATTATCAACAAGCCATTCAGCACGTATCAATGGCATATGCTAATTTAATGCGAACAATACAGGTATTGGATAGTTTGGTTCTATCTGAAGAACTGGATCTTAAAATTGAATTAAAGGATATAATTGTCGACGCCACTCCTGAGATTGAATATTATGAAAATAACATGCAATTGATGGCGGCAGAGAGTAATTTAGAAAAACAACAATTACTGCCCGATATTAGCTTAACGTATTTTCAAGGTACAAATTCAGAATTGAACGATAATCTTTTAGGATATCAATTAGGATTAAAAATTCCTTTACTTTTTAGTGGACAAGCGGCTAGAATTAAAGCCTCTAAAATTGCTAAAGAAAGAGCCGTAACCGAGTCTATAGCTTATAAGGTTCAAATAAAGTCAAAACAAGAAATCTTGTTGCAACAGTTAGCACAGATTCAAAGTTCACTGAATTATTATGAGAATGAAGGTGCGGAGCTATCCGATGAAATATTGAAAACCGCTCAAATTAGTTTTAAAAATGGTGAAATTGATTTCTACCAATATATACAAAGTTTAGAGAGTGCCTATGACATTAAATTAGGCTATCTAGACAAGTTGAAAGAGTACAATGAAACAGTAACGGACATTAATTTCTTAACCTTCTAAATACTACATCATGCAAAAAAACATATATATAATAATAATCCTTTTTATTTTCGCCATCGTTTTAAGTTGTGGGGATAAAGAAAAGCAAACCATAGAGAGTGGAGCGTCTGATGTTAACACAGATGATCGTATTCAAGTTACGCAAGAACAATTTGACCAAAATAGTATGAGTTTAGGGCAAATTAAAGAAAGTGAATTCCCTATTATGGTAACCACATCAGGTATGATCGATGTACCACCAGAGAATAGGGCAGTAGTTAGTGCCACAATGGGTGGTTATATTAAAACAACACCTTTGTTAATAGGCGATACAGTTCGAAAAGGTCAATTGTTGGTTACTATAGAAAATCCGGAGTTCGTGGCTATGCAGCAAGAATATATGGAGATAAATGGACAATTAGGTTATTTGAAGGCAGAGTTTGATCGTCAGCAAACAATGGTTGCTGAAAATATATCTTCTAAGAAAAGTTTTCTAAAAGCAGAGAGCGATTATAAATCGGCGGTGGCAAAATACAATGGGCTAAGAAAGCAATTGAGCATGTTGAATATAGTGACAGAGCAAGTTGAAAATGGTATTATAAGCTCTGTGGCATCTATTTATGCGCCTATTGATGGCAGCATTACAGAGGTTAATGTAACACGAGGAACATTTGTTTCACCTTCTTTTTCAATTATGGAGATAATTAATAATGACCATATTCATTTAGAATTATCTGTTTTTGAAAAGGATATTATGAAAGTTAAAAAAGGGCAAGAGGTAGAATTTAGAATTCCCGAAGCTTCTACAGAAATTTACAAGGCAGAAGTACATTTGGTAGGTACCTCAATTGACGAAAATAGAACAATTAAGGTGCATGCTCATTTAGAAAATGAAGAGGCCAATAATTTTCTGACAGGAATGTTTGTTGAGGCAAATATTATTATCGATTCCTCAACTCAAATGGCACTGCCTACAGCTGCTATTGGGGTAATTGATGACCAATCATATGTGCTTCTTTTAGATGAAGTAAAGGACAATAATTATTATTTTAAACAGGTACCCGTGAAGATCCAAGGTAGTTATCAGAATATGACCGCTTTGGACAAAACGACAATTTTTAAGCAAGGAACACAATTATTAACCAAAGGTGCGTTTAGCTTGATAGGCGAGTAAGTGGAATAATATTTTTTTATTTTAAGAAAATAATGAGATTTTAAAAGATAAGAAATGGAATAGTAATTGACTTAGTTTAAGTCTATTTAATAAAAAGCTATGAAAAAGTATATATTGTTAGTGTTGTTTATAGCAACAGGAATGGTTTCATCTTTTGCACAAGAATGGCAAACCGATTTTAATACCGCAAAAGAAATGGCGAGATCAAAAGACCTACCTATTGTTTTAATTTTTCAAGGTTCAGATTGGTGTGCACCTTGTATTAAACTCGATAGGGAAGTTTGGTCTACGGATGAATTTAAAGCCTATGCTAAAAATCATTATGTAATGTTGCAGGCAGATTTTCCTAGAAGAAAAAATAATGCATTATCTCCTGAACAAACAGATAAGAACAAAGATTTAGCGGAAAAATATAACAAGAATGGAATATTTCCTTTTGTGGTGGTCATGAATAGTAATGGTGAGGTTTATGGCGAAACGAGTTATAAAAAGCTAGCTCCAAAAGATTATATAAATGAAATGAATTCATTCATAAAATAGTGTGAAGAACGTATTATTTATTTTAACATTGTTTTCTGTTGGTATACTATTTTCCCAGGAGACTTATAAACGTACCCTAAAATTAATGGGTAGTCGTTTCGATATTACGGTCGTTGCTAAAGATCTTGTTGATGCAAACAAACACATAGATTTGGTTATCAATGAGATATCAAGAATAGAACAACTTATATCTTCGTGGGATCCAAACTCACAAACATCAGAGATTAATAGAAATGCCGGCATTAAACCTGTGAAAGTTGATCGTGAATTATTCGATTTAATACAGCGAGGAATAGGTATTTCTAAATTGACCGATGGTGCTTTTGATATAAGTTATGCCTCTATGGACAAGATTTGGAAGTTCGACGGTTCTATGACCGAAATGCCTTCAGTAGATTCTATTAATGCTTCTGTGTCAAAAGTTGGGTACCATAAAATAATTTTGGATAAAGAAAACAATACTGTTTTTTTGAAACTGAAAGGAATGAAAATTGGATTTGGTGCAATAGGTAAAGGATATGCTGCAGACAAAGCAAAAGATTTATTGATTTCTAAAGGAGTGGTAGCCGGTATCATAAATGCATCTGGAGATATGAATACCTGGGGTAAACAACCAGACGGTACCGAATGGAAAGTTGCCATTACCAATCCAATGGATAAAAATAAAGTATTCGCGCTACTGCCCATAAATAATGGAGCTGTGGTTACTTCAGGTAATTACGAGAAGTATGTTACATTCAAGAATGTGCGCTATACGCATATCATAGACCCGCGTACTGGGTATCCTGCTACAGGAATTATCAGTGTTACCATATTTGCTCCAAAAGCAGAATTGGCAGATGCTTTGGCAACATCTGTATTTGTAATGGGTATAGAGGTAGGCTTAAACCGAATTGAGCAATTACCACAAGTTGAATGTATAATTATTGATGATGAAGGAAATATCATCACATCCAAGAATATAGAAATAGAGAGATCATGATAAAGAAGATTTTAATTTTTGCTTTGATAGCTGCTTCATTTAGTAGCTGTACCGTCTTGAAGGAATACGAGAAAATAAACATTAACGATCCAGATATGGTTTTGCAGGATAAGAAAGTTGATCGTAATGTAACTACAATGCATTCGTATAGAGAAGCTGCGGCTGGTGCAAATGGAGGTAAAACGGGTGGCGGCTGCGGCTGTAATTAATAAGGTGATAATCAATATGAAAATATTAAAAAAAGCATGCTTTATTGTCATAATATTCTTTTTTTCTGCTAGTTATGCGCAACAAAGTCAAGATTCTGTTAGTGCCTATAAAAAGCGTGTATTAGAGACAGTCGAGATAGACTTTCTCACGAGTTATTATGGACAAAATGGAGATAATGCAGCCGTTAGCGGTGGTGTTGGAACAGAAGAATTAACAGATGTAACAGGAACCTTTGTAGTTTCTATTCCGTTGAACGATGATGATGTTTTAACGATTGATGCGGGTGTATCTGCGTATACATCTGCGTCGTCTAGTAATGTTGACCCCTTTGATGGTGGACAGCCAGCCGACCCTTTTGTAGCAAGTTCTGGCGCATCTAGTTCAGATACTTGGGCAAATTTATCTGGCTCCTTCGGTCATAGTTCTGATGATAGAAATACCATTGTTTCAGGTAAACTATCTGTTTCATCTGAATATGATTATTTCTCATTGGGTTTTGGTGGTGGTTTAACCAAACTGTTCAACGAGAAAAATACGGAGGTAAGTGTAAATGCCAACGTGTATCTAGATAAGTGGAATTCGATATATCCGTCGGAGCTTAGACCTTTTGCCAATGGTGCCAATGGTTTAGCTAATGGCTTTTTTTTAAATAAAACAATAAACGGAAATGCTAACTACAGTCCAATTTTCGATAAATTTTCTGATGAAACAAGAAATTCGTATTCTCTAGGATTTGGTTTTTCTCAAATTCTGAGTAAAAACTTACAAGGTTCTTTGGTCTTAGATTTTGTTCAACAGCAAGGACTATTGTCTACTCCTTTTCAACGTGTGTATTTTGCTGATGTAGCAGATTCTTTTATTGAGAATTTTCAATTGGCAGATGCCATAGAACGATTGCCAGAAACTCGTTTTAAAGTAGCAGCAGGTGGACGATTGCATTGGTATATTAATGAAACAGTTGTAGTACGAACATTCTATCGCTATTATTACGACGATTGGGGTATAAATTCGCATACGGGAAGTATAGAGGTACCCATAAAACTTTCAGATAAATTTACGGTATATCCTTCTTATAGACATTACCAACAATCTGCAGCGGATTATTTTAATGGCTATGAAGAAGCCTTATCGACCGATTTGTATTACACTTCAGATTATGATTTGTCTAAATATTCAGCAAATCAATTTGGGATGGGAGTATCCTATACAGATATATTTACAAAAATGCACATTTGGAAACTCGGACTTAAAAGTATTGACTTAAAGTTTTATAAATACGATAGAGATACAACTTTTAGTTCAAGTATTATTACAGCAGGTTTTAAGTTCGTTTTAGACTAAGAATTGTACATTGAAATATAATATAAGTAGGTCATTTGACCTGCTTTTTTTTATGTTTCAAAACGTTTTATAAAAATAAAATTATTGGAGAAAGCTTTTCCTGAATTGACTTCATCGGAAATTGGCAAACAGAAACTATATAAAATAGAACCTTTCTATAAAAAGGATATTACTTAAGAAATATTTGAAAAACAACTTGATAATTCAAGAGTTACTTTAGAATTTAACAAGAGATGTACTAATTATAGTTTATAACATTTTTATATAAATAAAAACGCCGGAAGATATTTTCCGGCGCTTTCGTTTTACAATAGCATAAGGGCATTATCCTATTACAGATTTTTCTGTAATAAAAGGTTGATTGTAATGTCTTTGTCCTGTTGCCCTGTATAGTGCATTTGCTAAAGCACCTATAACTGGAGGGAGCGAAGGTTCTCCCAATCCTGTAGGGTCAATGCCATTATTTACAAAAAAGCTTTCTATTTCTTTAGGTGCTTCTTTATGCCGTATTAAGCGATACGTGTCAAAATTAGTGTGTTGAGGTTTACCATCTTCAAAGGTCATCTCACTATAAGTTGCATGACCAATACCATCAATGATACCGCCTTCAATTTGATTTTTTGCTGCCATAGGGTTAATCACAATACCACAATCGACCGCACACCATACCTTGTTCACTTTAGGTGGTGTTACATCTGTTGAAAGATCGAGTACCTGTGCAACATAAGAATTATGGCAATAGTACGATGAAACACCTCTAGCTGTACCATTTTTTTGATTACCATCCCAACCAGATTTTTCTCTTACCAATTTAAGAACACCTGCATAACGTTCTGGGTCGTAGTCATTATTTTTTGGATCGCCTACGGGGTCTTTTATTGCCCTGTCAAATAATTCAAGTCTAAATTCTATAGGATCTTTACCTGCTGCTTCTGCAACTTCATCTAAAAAGGCTTGTTCGGCACCCGCTATAAAGTTAGATCGTGGTGCACGCCATGCGCCGGTAGTAATATTGGTTTCTAAAGTGAATTTTTCCGCTAAATAATTATCTACGGCACCGGCAGGGAATCTATTTTCAAAAATTAGATCATCGTTTGATCCTGCACCTTTAACATGCCAAGCAATTAAATTACCTTCTTTGTCTAAACCAGCCTTGTATTTAACTTTATAGGTAGGTCTATAGGTTCCTTGTGTCATATCATCTTCACGAGTATACACCAACTTTATTGGGCTTTGCATTTTTTGTGAGATAACAGCTGCTTCTACACCAAATGTTCCATATAGTCTTCTACCAAAACCACCGCCCATTCGGGTCATTTTAATATCGATTTTTTCTACGGGCAAATCCAATCGGGATGCAAGTGTTTTTTCTAGAAACTCAGGAGTTTGAACTGGACCGTTCAAAATTGCTCTTTCGCCTGTCACGTCGGCATAAAAGTTCATGGGTTCCATAGTATTATGGGCTAGAAATGGACCGCTATATGTGCGCTCTATAATTTGAGCAGCTTTTTTAAATGCACCAGCTACATCACCATCTTTACGAGCTGGTTCTTTAGAGGAAGTATTTAGTAATTTTGTTACATCCTCTTCATGACCTGCTGAACTTTCTAAACTAGAAGTTTTTTCCCATTCAACATTCAATGCTTTTTTTGCCTGTAAACATTGCCAAGTAGTCTCACCTACAATAGCCACTAATTTAGCTATAGCACCACCATCTGACCATTGTCTTTCAACACCTTCCGGATACACATCGATTGGAAACACATCTTTTATACCTGGCATTGATTTTACAGATTCAACATCCATTGACTTATATTCCAAACCAAATGCAGGCGGATGAATTATCATGGCAATCAACATACCTTCCTCTTGAATGTCAATTCCGAATAAAGGCTTTCCGGTAACCAAATTTGGTCCGTCTACGTTTCTTCTATCCGTTCCTATGATAACAAAGTCTTTAATATCTTTTAAGGATACTTCTTCAGGTACTGTCATGGTAGCAGCCGAAGATGCCATTTCACCATAACCTGCAGATTTATTCGAAGCCTTATGGGTTATTATGCCAGCACCCGTTGTTATTTCCGATGCAGGAACTTGCCATGCTTCCGCAGCCGCGGCAATTAACATATGTCGAGCTGTTGCCCCGGCCATACGTAATCCTTGCCAACCGGCACGAATAGATTGGCTACCACCTGCAAGTTGTCTTTGAAATATATCTGTATTTAATGGAGCTTGCTCTACTATAACGTTATCCCAATCTGTGTCCAATTCCTCTGCCACGATCATAGGCATAGATGTTTTAACATTCTGGCCAATTTCTGGATTTGGTGACATGATAGTTACCATGCCATTTTCACCTATTTTCAGGAATCCATTTATTTCAAACCATTCTTTAGGAATATTATTTACTTGTTCCGGAGTTGGATTACAAGAAGCTAGCCAACTAAAGCCTATTACCATGCCACCACCTGCAAGGGCTGAGCTTTTAATAAAGGAACGTCTATTATATGTTGTTTTTATGAGTGTCATCTGTTTGTTTTTTAATAAAGTTTAAAATCTACAAAATTGTAGGCCACTTTTTTTACGCATTTGAAGTATTAGCAGCGGTTTTAATAGCTTTTTTAATTCGCGTATATGTACCACAACGACAAATATTACCATTCATAGCATTCTCGATCTCCACATCTGATGGATTAGGATTTTTCTTTAAAAATGCACTTGCATTCATTATCTGTCCTGCTTGGCAATAACCACATTGGTATACATCTTCTTCTATCCAAGCTTTTTGCACAGGATGGTCGCCGTTTTCAGATAAACCTTCAATTGTGGTTATTGTTTGTTCGCCTACTGCAGATACTGGTAATTGACAAGACCGAACTGCATTATCACCTAGATGTATGGTACAAGCACCGCATTGTGCAATACCACAACCAAACTTTGTTCCTACTAATTTTAAATGGTCTCTAAGTACCCAAAGCATGGGTGTAGTTGGATCTACGTCTATCTGTTCTGTTTTTCCATTAACTTTTAAACTGAAATTCGCCATTGGTTCTTGTTATTTAATTGATTCCCATGAAATTAGGAAATTTTTTATACTTATTAAGTGGATTTTTTCATAAAGTTTTAGAAATTTATAGAGTAATTAAGTCATTAAAAAGGCCCTTGTAATGAAAGGGCCTTTTTAATCCATATGACTATACTATTTATAATCTTCTAAAATTTCAGTTGTTTGTAAATCGGTATGCAGTTTTTCACGTTGTGCTCTAATAATTTCTTTTAATCTTGGTGGCATCATCGTTTCTATTAAAGCTTTGTCGTAATCTTCGATGGCAGATTTATCTCCTCTTACAGCCTCTTCTAGCATTGCTTCGTCATTATCTACAGCAAAAAATGCCTTTACATCCATCCATGTTCTATGTACTGCACCAGCAACGCTTCCATCAATAGCGACACTGCCCAAATCTAAATCTGGCACTGCAGCCCTAATTTCTCTTAAAAATTGCATTCTTTCAATAACTTTCTTTTCAAAGTATGTCTTAATACCAACTTGTTCAGAATTTTTTGATGCTTTTTCAAAACCTTTTATGGCATTCTCATTTTTAGTAACTAAATCTTTTAACCTATGTTCTATTTTCTCTATATCCTTATTCATAATAGTAAATTTTATGTAGACACTTGTACCTACTGTTAAACAATATTGATATTCCTAAGTTAAGTTTATTTCAATTGCTATGCATAACTATAATGAATAAGACTTTTGCTTGATTGATGATATTTTGATGTTGGTAGGTATACTATGCTATCGTCTGCCTTTTCGTTTATATTTTCATTGGATTGAGTCAAGGTTATCAGTGGTTAACTAGTATTTTCAAATAAATTATAAAACTAAAATAGTATGGGATTATTACCACTATTTGGGGTAGCGAAGATGCTCGTTCGAAGTAGGAAATTAAAATGGCCGCGGTAGGTTTGCAACTTGTCTATTTAGGATATACTTATATTTCTGATAAAAGAAAAAATAAGCAGGTATCTAAATAAGTTAAATATTTTTTTAAAACATTGTATTTTAATTACTTACGTTTAATTTTGAAGGCATTAGTTTACACATTGTTGTAAAACCTATGAATTTTTATTAATAACAGAACGAATCGGTTATTAGAACTTTGTGGTATTAACTCCCAAAATCTAATAACATGAACAATTCATTAAAATGCATCCTTTTGTTTGCCTGTATGGCGACCATGGGTTATGGCCAAGATTTGGCCTTCAATCATTCCTCTACTAATTTTCATGAGCGGAAAATTACCGAAGTTTCAAAACGAGCAGAAAATTACAAGAAGTTAAAATCTCTTGGGTATGCCGATAAAGAGATTTTCGAAGACTTAGGCAATGCTAACTTTTTAACTAAAAAGTATGAAAATGCATTGTACTGGTATGGTAAATTAATGGAAATTTCAGAAGATGGGTCTTTATCTAAGAGTTATCAAAAGAGATTTGACCATGCCGTAACCAAACTAGGTAAGCAAGTTCAAAACGAAATTGCCGATGAAAACTGGACCGAATTGGTCAAGGACGACTATAAAATGACGCAAACGGTTATACCTACTCGTATTACGTCGAACAATAGAAGTAAATTTTTACCTTGGGACAATGAAGAAGCTAGTGAAGAATTAGCTTCGAATCTTAAAAGTCCGTCCAAAACAATGGGTAGCTATTCTCAACCTGTAGCGCTTACAAATGGCGGTAATACTGCATATTTCAGTAAGACTACCTACCGTAAACCTGTAACAGGTGTTTTTTCGAAAAGAAAAGAAGTACATAAAATTTACAAGGCCGATAAGATAGCCGGTGAATGGAAAAAAATTACTGAGTTGCCTATTTGTCCTGGCGATTATTCGGCAAAACATCCAGCAGTTTCAGCAGATGGTAGCCGTTTATTCTTTGCTTCAAACATGCCTGGTACTTTCGGTGAATACGATATATATGTCGCGACAATTCAAAAAAACGGAGCATTGGGTACCGCTAAGAATCTTGGAGAAAAAGTAAACTCCGCCAAGAATGATTTACACCCAAACCCAGTAGCTAATGGTACGCTTGTTTTTGCTTCAGAAGGCAGAGAAGGTTTTGGTGGCCTAGACGTATTTATGGTAGAAGTAGGGCAGAGAAAGGTTGGCCTAGCTGTAAATATGGGAAATACAATTAACAGTTCTTTTGATGAATATTCAGTAAACCTATTACAAGGTAATGGATCTGGCTATGTAGTGTCAAATAGATTGGCCAAGGGTAAGAGTGCCCAAAATGTGGCATTTAATTTAAATGATAAGCCTATTAATGAAAAAGAAAGGGATGACCGCTTTTTAGAAGCTTTTAATACTGAAAGACAGACGCAGTATTCTAGTTCTGTTTTTGAAGATGAATAACCACCCATTATTCATTTCCCCCAATTAGTAAAAGACAATCATTCACTAATCATAAAATTCAATCGTTATGGAAAGTCCGTTAAAAATCAATAGTTTAATTATTGCATTACTTTTATTGGCCCTTGTCCAAACAGCTAATGGTCAAGAAACCAACACAAATTTAGGTTCTAGCAGTACCTATCATAATCAATTATTCTTCAATCGTTTTTTCATCAATCCTACTTTTTCATTGGTGCGCGAAAACAAATCTTATTTGAACATATTACACAGAAATCAATATGCCACGTTCGATGATAATAGTCAAAACTACTTTTTAGGCTTTAGTAATAAATTAAATGACCATACCGCTGTCGGTATAGGAGTATACAGTCAATGGTCTGGTGTTGTGCAAGAATTTGGATTTAATGCCAATTATGCTTCTTCGGTACGTTTAGGTGAAAAATCTGTTTTAACCTTTGGTACGAACATTACCTATTTCAATCAAGGTTTAGATAAAAATAGAATAGTAACGAGTGAAGTAGACCCAGAAATTGCAGATTCTAGAAAAGAAAGTAAAATTGCGGTACAACCAGGTATTAATCTTTCTTTAGGTAAATTTGATTTTGGTTTTTACGCTGAAGACCTTTTAAAGTATAACCAAACTACAAATGATTTTTTAACCGATTTATCTACAAAAAGTGTTAAAGCATCGGTTCAGTATACGCATTCGTTCGAAAATTCTAGGGGTCTTTTTGAAAATGCCCGTTTAATGCCAATGGCGCAAGTAGGTCAAAATTTAGATGGTAGCTTATACTATTTTGGTTCTTTATTATTAGACATGCCAAACTACGGATGGCTGCAAACAACAGTAGATGAAGAGTACGGAGTAGCAGCTGGTATAGGTTTTAACTTAAGTGAAAAAATGTCGTTAGGTTATTTAATGGAAAAAGATTTTTCAACTGACGAGGCGAACTTAGGATGGAACCACGAAATTACTTTGGCATATAAATTTAAAGATGATGATTTAAATATTACAGTAGCAGACAATTCATCAGATAATCAAATAGACAATATTGTAAGAAATTATGAGGAGCAGATAGCTCATTTAATAGAGGAGCGCGATAATGCGAGAAAATCAAATCAAAAAAGAAAGCATGCCGATATAGCTGAAAATGATTTGGCTTACGAGAACAAAATTATATTAGACGAATTAATTCTGCGTCAAGACTCCATAGAAAATGAAAGAATTGCAGCTTTTGAAGAGCGTTTTGAGCTTATTGTTAGAATGTTGCGTAATGATATTGATACTACGATAAAAAGTTCATTACAAGACTTTAGTGTAGAGGAGAACACATCGTATGTATCTAATAAAGTAGACTTTGAGACAGAGCCAGCAGATGCCTTAACATCTTCTTCACCATCTTCCAGAAGAGATAATTTTAAAGAGTTGCCGGTTAAAATGCTAGTAGATTCTGATGTAATAGATATGAATTCTGGTTACTATGTAATTGCAAATGTATACAGTCAAACGAAGTACATGAATGCTTTCATGGCAGAGCTTAGAGAAAAAGGTTTAGATCCAAAACAGTTCTACAATAAAGAAAACGGTCTGTACTATGTATATTTAGCGGATTATGATTATAAAAATGATGCGCAAATGGCTGCAAGTACAGATTTAAATGGAAAATACATTCAAGAAAAGTGGATTATGCAAGTAAACGAAACTACGGCTACTGCATCAAATACTTTTGAGGATGATGATATACGTAGGGAATAGAGGTAACATTGAACCATTATTTTCTACGATTTTATGGTTGATTTGAATTGTCAATAAAGGAGGGGCGTTATCCGGGGGGATGACTGGGTTCCCTCCTTTTTTTTAATTTTTTTAAGAGGGTAGTTGTCGGTTAACAATCGATGAACAACCTTTTTTTGTTGTTAAATGGTGCATTTGAACGAAAAATCTTATGTTTTTAACGAATATTTGGCATTAATATTTATATTTCTAGAACCAAAATTATTGTAAGTCAATGTTTAACCCCAAATCCCCCCTTTATTATGACAAAATTTTACCTACTGAATTTTTGTATCAATTTACATCTCACTTCTTATGAGATTGCTGTTTTTTTTACAAAACGAAATTTCATAATTCCAAAGTTTAGTGATCGTTTCGGTATTCTAAATTTAAATCATTAGCGACAAAGCTTTTTTGATTTAAAAATTATAACTGAACAAGGACAAAGAATGATCTAAATACATTGATTATTCTTCTAAATACATTGATTATTCTTCTAAATACCCCCATTTGGTATGTTTTATTGAACCGATAGTTTATCTATAGGCTAAAAAACACTGTCCTATTTGTTTAGTTATTCAAGGGCCAAAAGGCTTTTGAAAATACTAAAAACTAACATTTGATATTCTTCCGTTTTGGAACGAGTATCGCTAAATTTTGGAAATTATGAAAAATTCTATTACTCGAATTATCGTATTGGAAAGTGATAAATCATTACATACTGTGTATAAGAATCACTTTGATGAAATAGCAGATTATGAATTAGTTGGCAGTTACACTTCTGCTAAAGAGGCATTAAAAGATTTTAGTTTTACAAGACCCCATATTGTATTATCAGAAATTGATCTAAATGGTACTAATGGTGTTGATGCGATTAAACTTTTCAGGAAAAAGGAGTGGGGCATTAAAATTATAATGTTCAGTGAAATAAATGATTTCGATATCATTAAAAATGCTTTTAAAAAAGGCGCGAATGGCTATTTGACGAAGCCACTAACATTAGATAAGTTAGAGCATGCATTACGAAGTATGGAAAAGGAAGGTGCTGCAATGAGTTATGATATTGTAAAGAAAATCATTCATAATTTTCACAAGAAAACCTTTGCATTTTTCTCTGAAAGAGAGAATCAGATTGTAGATTTTTTGTCCCAAGGCGCAACATATAAGATGATTGCACAAAAGCTATTTGTAACCCCAAGTGCAGTTAATTTTCATATTCAAAATATCTATTTAAAACTAGATGTAAATTCGAAATCTGAAGCACTTTCTAAGCTCGAACAGTTACAAAATCAACTCGAAGAATATTAAATTATTCATTTTTAAATTTTAGATTATAATGTATTGCGAAAACCTTTTCGAAAATTATAGATAATATATTTGTTGTATAGTACGCTAATTTTCAATAAGTTGCAGTAATTTATAATTAAAAAATTATTTTCAATATTACAAGGTTACTATAAATTTTCGTTGCTTAAATAAAGAATAGGGCGCATTGTAGTTATTTTTGGTTTAACTTATTACAGCTATAAATCAATTCATACTATTTATGTACCATTTAGGATTAGATATTGGAAGCTCATCTATAAAAATTGCCCTGGTAAATACTTTAACAGGAAAGAGTATAGGGGTGGTGACAGAGCCAGAGACGGAAATGTCTATGGAAGCTGTGAAAAATGGTTGGGCAGAGCAAAGTCCTGAAGATTGGTGGCGCTACGTATGTAGTGGCATCGAAAAGTTATGTTTAGAGTATACTATTAATGCTACTGATATTTCAGGTATTGGTATTTCATATCAGATGCACGGTTTAGTGTTAATCGATAAAGAAGGTAATTCATTAAGAAAATCTATTATTTGGTGCGATAGCAGGGCAGTTTCCATAGGTCAAAATGCTTACGACGAAATTGGTGCAGAACGCTGCAATACTCATTTGTTGAATTCACCAGCAAATTTCACTGCCTCTAAATTAAAATGGGTAAAGGAGAACGAACCCGAAATCTACGGGCAGATATATAAAATGATGCTGCCTGGCGATTATATCGCATATAAATTATCAGGAGTTGTGAATACTACGGTATCCGGACTTTCGGAAGGTATTTTATGGGATTTTAAGATAGATGAAATCGCAGATATTTTATTGGAATACTACGGCTTGGAAAAAGAAATGATTCCAGATATAGTCGATACATTCTCAGTACAATCTAGTGTAAATGAAAAAGGAGCAGCCGAGAGTGGACTTAATATTGGAACACCTATACTTTACAGAGCAGGAGATCAACCCAATAATGCCTTAACCTTAAATGTATTTAAACCAGGTGAAGTAGCTGCAACAGGTGGTACCTCAGGTGTGGTATATGCGATAACTGATAATCTCTCTGTTAAAGAAAGCTCTCGCGTTAATAACTTTGCACACGTAAATTATACGCCTGGTAAACCTACAAGAATCGGTAAATTGTTATGTATAAATGGGGCAGGTATTCAATATAGATGGTTGTTGAATAATCTAGATGTTGCCTCGTATGGTGAAATGAACACCTTGGCAAATGAAGTGCCCATAGGTTCAGATGGCATTGCGCTTATTCCCTTTGGTAACGGTGCAGAGCGAATGCTTAAAAATAGGGAAGTTGGTACACGTATTGTTAACCTTAACTTAAATAATCATGGTAAAGGACATTTATGTAGGGCAGCACTAGAAGGCATTGCATTCTCCTTTGTATATGGCATGGAAATCATGGAATCTGATGGGATAAAAGTAAATGTAATGAGAGCGGGTAACGATAATCTTTTTCGTTCAGAAATTTTCTCAACGACTGTTGCCACCCTAATAGGATACGATATTGAAATCTATAATACTACAGGTGCAATAGGGGCGGCCAGAGCAGCGAATTTACATAAAGGTGATTTTGAAGCATTCGGTAAAACAATCTTAGATAATGATTATGTAATGACATTTAGTCCGAAAGCAGATAAAACTGCATACCAACAAGCTTATACCACTTGGAAAAATGAATTGGAATTAATTTTGAACAAATAATAAAATCAACAAAATGGCAAACAAGGAGTATTTTAAAGGGATAGATAAAATTAAATTTGAGGGAAAGGAATCTGATAATCCTTTGGCCTTTAAATATTATAATCCTGATCAGGTTGTGGCAGGTAAGACCATGAGAGATCATTTTAAATTTTCAACAGCATATTGGCATACCTTCTGTGGTCAAGGATCTGATCCGTTCGGTCCTGGTACACAAAATTTTGAATGGGATAAATCTTCAGATGCTATACAAGCTGCTAAAGATAAGGCAGATGCGGCTTTTGAATTTTTTGATAAGATAGGATTTGACTATTTCTGTTTTCATGATTTTGATTTAATACAAGAAGGATCAACGTTTATAGAATCTGAAAAGAGACTATCTACAATTATCGATTATATAAAGGAGAAGCAAAAGGAAACAGGTAAGAAATTACTTTGGGGTACGGCCAACTGTTTTTCTAATCCAAGGTACATGAATGGCGCAGCTACCAATCCAGATTTTAATGTATTGGCAAGAGCAGGAGGTCAAATTAAATTGGCTTTAGATGCGACTATCGCCTTAGGTGGTGAAAATTATGTATTCTGGGGCGGAAGAGAAGGTTATATGTCTCTTTTAAATACTGACCTAGGTCGTGAATTAGATCATATGGGTCAATTTTTGACCATGGCAAGAGATTATGCTCGTAGCCAAGGTTTTAAAGGAAATTTCTTTATTGAGCCAAAACCTATGGAGCCAATGAAGCACCAGTACGATTTCGATTGTGCAACTGCAATTGGTTTCTTAAAAGAATACGGTTTAGAGAATGATTTTAAAATGAATATTGAAGTAAATCACGCTACCTTGGCACAGCATACTTTTCAGCATGAAATAGCTGTTGCAGCTAAAGCAGGTATGTTAGGTAGTATGGATGCCAATAGGGGCGATTACCAAAATGGATGGGATACGGATCAGTTTCCGAACAATATTCAAGAAACAACAGAAGCAATGTTGGTGTTTTTAGCAGCTGGTGGGTTGCAAGGTGGTGGTGTTAATTTTGATGCAAAAATCAGAAGAAACAGTACTGACTTAGAAGATGTATTTCATGCACATATTGGCGGGGCAGATACGTTTGCACGAGCATTGATTACTGCAGATAAAATTATTTCATCTTCATCGTATAATAAGTTACGTAAAAATAGATATAGCTCTTTCGATACAGGTAAAGGGAAAGATTTTGAAAACGGTAAGTTAGACTTTAAAGACCTATACACTATCGCTAAAGAGAATGGTGAGTTAGAATTACAGAGTGGTAAACAAGAGTTGTTCGAGAATATCATTAATCAATATATATAATTGTTTAAACCCTAACTGTACCAATAAAATATGTTAGTGGTTTGATCATTTAAAATGATGAAGTAATCTGTCCCTTGGTTTTCCATTAGGGACAGTTTGCTTTAGTGTGAATACAGAGTAGAACAAGGTATCTGCCTAGTTCCTTTTAAGAATTGACATATGAAAAAAGTAACCTTAAAAGATATTGCTGGGCATTTTAATGTTTCTATTTCTACGGTTTCAAAAGCTGTTAATGACAGTCATGAAATAAGTTCTCAATTAAAAATAAAGATTCAAGAATACGCGAAAGAAAAGCATTATAAGCCCAATAGACTAGCCCTTAATTTATTGAATAGAAGCTCCAATACCATTGGTGTGGTTGTGCCAAATATTTTAAATTATTTCTTTGTTCAAGTATTGTATGGTATAGAGAAAGTAGCGAATGAGAATGGGTATAATATCATCAGTTGTATTAGTGATGAATCTAGCTCAAAAGAAAGTAAAACCTTAGAATTTTTTGATTCGGGAACCGTAGACGGGCTTATTATTTCGTTGGCGGAAGAGACTCAGAATAAGAATAAACATGAAGCATTAAAAGATATCATTAACAATGATATACCTGTAGTACTTTTTGATAGGGTAACAGATGCTTTACAATGCGATAAAGTGATAGTTGATGATTTTGAAGCAGGATATAAAACAACGAAGTACTTAATTAATATTGGTTGTAGTAATATAGCGGTAGTGAACCCTACAGGTAGTTCTAGTGTTGGTAAATTAAGACTTTTAGGATATAAAAAGGCACTTGAAGAATACAAGATACCCTATGATCCTAAATTAATAATTAACCTTTCGACAAAAGACGATTTAGATATGTTAATGTCTTTTTTGCTCAATTATAAAACAATAGAAGGTATAATAGGTTTAGACGAAATAACAGCTGTAAAAGTACTTGAAGTTGTAAAGGCTAGGGGGTATAATGTCCCTAATGATATTTCTATAATAGGTTTCACTAATGGTCAATTATCTAAATATGTAACACCTTCGTTAACCATGGTTAGTCAACATGGAAAACACATAGGTGAGCTTACCGCTAAATTATTGATTAATAGAATAAAAACACCTGGTCTGCCTTTTGAAACCAAAACGGTTAAGACCAGCTTATTAGTTAGAGATTCTACTAAAAAGCTACAGTAGTTTAAACTGTATCAGGGTGCGGATGCTCCCAATCACCACGGTAGGATCTTTGTAATAAAGCAGTTGCTTCTGGATCGTTTTTTACTGTTCTGCTTTTCGGGTCATATATTAGTGGTCTTTTCAAATCCATAGATAAGTTAGCCAAAATACAACTAGCTGTTGAAATATGACCTTCTTCAATATCAGCAATTGGTTTAGTACCTTTTTCAATAGCGTTTAAAAAATCGATCATATGCCCACGTGTTGCTGGTGCAGCATGTAATTCAATATCTTTTTCAGTTAAATCTTCAGGATATTTCTCACGCTCATAAAGTACATTAAAGCGAATTGTTTCACCGCCATCAAGAGGTATAAATTCTGCCTTCATCACATCTCCTTTTAAAACACCGTTAGCCCCATAAATTTTAAACGACCAAGGGTAATCTGTGTCCGCTGGGTTACCCCATGTTCTATGTTGCCAATTACAGTTAAGATCATCATATTCAAATACTGCTGACTGGGTGTCTGATATATTCGATTTTCCATCTTTCTGAACAAAAATACCACCTTCAGAACTAATCCGTTTTGGCCAGCCTAAATCTAGCATCCAACGAACGGTATCTAACATATGAACACACATATCACCTGTTATTCCGTTTCCATACTCTCTAAAAGTTCGCCACCATCGTCGGTGTGGTAATCCATCATAAGGTCTCATGGGTGCGGGTCCTGTCCACATTTCATAATCCAAAAAATCGGGAACTTCTTGTAATGGAGGGTTTCCATTTGCACGCATGTGATAATAACAAGCCATATCAACATGGCCAATAGTACCTAATAATCCCGTGTCTATAATTTGCTTTTTTACATCTATTAAGTGTGGTGTGCTTTTGCGTTGGGTGCCTACTTGAACCGTTCTATTATATTTACGGGCCGCAGCGACCATAGCCTCTCCTTCAATAACATCAACACTTATGGGTTTTTGTACATAAACGTGCGCACCAGATTTTAGAGCTGCAATACATGTTAACGCATGCCAGTGGTCAGGAGTGCCAATTAGAACAATATCTAAATTATCATTTTTCAACATGTCTCGGTAATCAGAAAACAACTTCGGTTTCTTACCATTTTTTTGACGTTGCGAAACAAGAAGTGCTGTTTCATTCAAGAAATTTGAATCTACATCGCAAAGAGAGACAACTTCCACATTAGCCACTTGAATCAATCGCATTAAATCACTTGTACCATACCAACCAGTACCTATAAGACCCACTTTTTTAGGTTTTTCATTTTCGAAAAATTCAAAACCATATGAGCTTAGTGATGTTAGTAATAATGATGCGGATGCAGCTTTAATGAAATTCCGTCTTTTAATAGGTTCAGAGAAATTTGACATGTTGTTGGTTGTTCGTTGATTATGTTTTTCAAATTTAGAAGAGTTAAGATAAGTAATCATTTAAAATTAATGGTAAAAGTTTGCGAAATTGTTAAAATGAATCATATTTCGGTATATTTAAATCAATTTTATTATTGATTCCATGAAATTACGTGTGAACTTATTTTTCTTGTGCCTTTTTACGGTTACGATTGTTAATGCAGAAATTACATTACCTCATATTTTTTCTAATGAAATGGTCTTGCAAAGAGAGTCGGATGTTTTACTTTATGGATGGGCAAGACCTAGTGAGGAATTTTCAATTTATACAAGTTGGAATGATGAGACGTTAGAAGTGAAAACTGGTAATGATGCTAAATGGAAAATCCAAATAGCCACGCCAAAAGCAGGAGGACCTTATACAATAAGATTTACGGGAAAAGAAAATGAAATTGTATTGACCGATGTTTTGATAGGCGAAGTTTGGCTTTGCTCAGGACAAAGTAATATGGAATGGAGTGCTAACAGCAATATAGATAATAAGGAGGTTGAAATTAAAAATGCCAACCATCCTACTATTCGGTTGTTCACTGTTGAGAAACGAACAGCAGATTATCCATTAGATAATGTTATAGGAACTTGGGAAACTTGCTCTACTGAAACTATGCCTAATTTTAGCGCTGTTGCTTATTTTTTTGCCAGAAAAGTTCAGGCAGAATTGAACATACCTATTGGGTTGATCGATTCTTCATGGGGTGCATCATGTGCTGAAGTATGGACGCCAGAATCTGTTTTTGAATCACACCCGGAATTAGTTACCGCTCATGAATTAATTCAACCCAATCAATGGGTGACGATAGAGAAATCTACCTTATATAATGCTATGATTGCCCCTTTGACCAATTTTAAAATTGGAGGAGTATTATGGTATCAAGGAGAATCGAACACGGCTAACGCAGAATCTTACCAACAGATTTTTACTGAAATGATTACTTCTTGGCGCGTTGAGTGGAATGATGATTTTCCATTTTACTATGTTCAAATTGCTCCTTATAAATATGGTAGGCCTTTTGAAGGAGGAGTTTTGCGTGATCAACAACGCAGAACTTTGGAGTTGAAAAATACAGGAATGGCTATGACTAGTGATATTTGTACGGTTGAAGATATACATCCACAAAACAAACAAGATGTAGGTTTGCGACTAGCAAATATTGCGTTGAAAAAACATTATAATAAATTACAAGGGCAAGAAGTATATGGTCCTTTGTTCGACTCTTCTGAAATAATAGGAGATCAAATTCAAATTAAATTTAGTCACGATATGGGATTAAAAAGTGATGGAAAACCTATAGAGTTGTTTGAGATATCGAATGAAAAAGGGGAGTGGTTTACGGCTAAAGCAAAACTGAAAAATGGTATCGTTATAGTCAGTTCAAAAGAAGTGAAAATACCTAAATCAGTTCGATATGCATGGAAAAGCACGGATATTGGTAATTTATATAATGAGGTAGGTTTGCCTGCATCTACATTTACAAGTGAATGAAAATAGTAGGGTAGAGTTTACGAAAGACCTTTAAAACCTTACGCCCATCCAGTGATCAAGGTCATTCAGCTAAAACAAGTATTATTTTTTTAATAAAATATCTAAATTGTATTCAATAACTAATTCAAAATTATGCAGATAAAAGAATCCTCGGAAATCTATGATGTGATCATTGTTGGTTCTGGCGCTGGTGGTGGTATGGCCACTAAACAGTTGGCAGATGCTGGCCTTAATGTTGCTGTAGTAGAGGCGGGTCCATTTTTTGACCCGGCAGACCCGAAAACAATGACTCAATTAAAGCACCCATATGATTCTCCTCGAAGAGGGGCAGGTACAGATCGTGCTTTTGGCGAATGGGATATGTCTTGGGGCGACTGGAAAGTTGAAGGCGAGCCATATACACATGCAGAAGGAACTGATTTTAAATGGTGGAGAGCAAGAATGTTAGGTGGCCGAACCAACCACTGGGGTCGAATTTCTTTACGTTTCGGACCGAAAGATTTTAAAGGTAAAACTCGTGATGGTCATGGTGATGATTGGCCTATTGGATATGAGGATGTTAAACCTTACTATGATAAATTAGATAAACTTATTGGTGTTTTTGGTACTAATGAAGGTCGTGAGAATGATCCTGACGGATTTTTTCTTCCACCCCCGAAACCAAGATTGCATGAATTGTTCTATATCAATGGCGCAAAGAAATCCAATATTCCTGTAATACCAGGTAGACTTTCCATGTTGACCAAAAGAATTAATAATGATCGTGGAGTTTGTTTTTATTGTGGGCAGTGTTCCCGTTCATGCTCTGTATATGCTGATTTTTCGGCAGGCAGTTGTTTAATATTTCCAGCGCAAAAAAGTGGAGGTAAAGTTAAGATTTTCGTTAATTCAATGGTTCGGGAAATAACAACCAATGAAGAAGGGAAGGCAACAGGAGTATCCTATATCAGTAAAGACGATAGAAAGGAATATAAGCTTAAGGCTAAAGTTGTAGTATTAGCGGCATCCGCATGTAGTTCGGCTCGAATTTTATTAAATTCGAAAAGCAAGCAACACCCTAACGGTTTAGGGAATAGTAGTAATATCGTTGGTAAATATCTTCATGATTCTACAGGTGCAAGTGCATCGGGCATAATTCCTGGTTTAATGAATAGAAAGACATCTTATAATGAAGATGGTGTAGGCGGTATGCATGTATATTCACCTTGGTGGGGAGACAATTCTAAACTAAATTTTCCAAGAGGATATCATATCGAAGTTTGGGGCGGTATGGGGCAACCCAATTATGGTTTCGGCTTTGATCCTAACGGAATGAACAAATATTTCGGTCTTAAATCTGGAGGTTATGGAGATGGTCTTCGAGACGATGTTAAAAAGTACTATGGTTCTGTGATTGGTTTTGGAGGTCGTGGAGAGGCCATAGCCTTTAAAGAGAATTATTGTGAAATTGACCCTACAACAGTTGATCAATTTGGTATTCCTGTTTTAAAATTCAATTATAAGCATTCTGAATTTGAGATAAACCAGGCTAAGCATATGCAAGATACTTTTGAAGAACTGATTCATAACATGGGCGGTATACCCTTAAATGAAAAACCTGGAAAGGATAAAGATTATGGTCTTTTAGCCCCAGGTCAAATTATTCATGAAGTAGGTACTACCAGAATGGGAGATGATCCTAAGACATCTGTTACGAATAAGTTTCAGCAACTGCATGATGTTGACAATGTTTTTATTGTAGATGCAGGTGTTTTTGTTTCACAAGCAGATAAGAATTGTACTTGGACAATTATGGCGCTTTCGTGGAGAGCATCTGATTATATTATCGAACAACTAAAGGCACAAAATATTTAGAAGATGGATAGAAGAAAGAGTTTACAAACTTTAATACTTGGTGGGGCTGCGGCCGGTACAGGTCTAGTATTCAACTCCTGTAAAACAGAAAATGCCGATACTATTAATGAGGCTATTGTAACAGGTAGTGAGAAATATTTTGGAAGAACGCCAGAAGAATTGGAACGCATAGAGAAGATAAATGCAGAACAATTATTCAATGAACATGAAATGGAGACTATTGCATCTTTGGCTGTAGTTATTCTTCCACCAAAAGAGCCACATGGCGGACCAATTGAGGCGGGTGTTCCCGACCTTGTAGAATTCATGGGAAAAGATATTCCTGAAATGGCACCGACGTTGTTAGGGGGGTTAATGTGGCTTGATCACAAGAGTAATACAGAATTCGGAACAGAATTCAAGTCGGCGACCTTAGAACAGAAAAAACAGATTTGTGATGAAATTTGTTGGCACGATGTAGAAATTCCTTTAGAGCAGCAACCTTTAGAAATACAATTTTTTTATATGATGCGAGGTCTAACGGTTACAGGTTATTATACCTCTAAAGTAGGAATAGCAGAGTTAGGTTATAAAGGTAATTCACCAAATGTATGGGATGGTGTGCCACAAGATGTTTTAGATCAGCACGGTGTAGCATATGATCCAGAATGGATAGCAAAATGTGTTGATCAGAGCCAAAGAAATGTCATTGCAGAATGGGATGAAAACGGAAATTTACTTACGTAGATAAAAGAAAGAGAATGAAGAAAATTATCATAGCTACTTTGCTTATTGGTAGTGGTTTTGTAGCTCAGGCACAAGAAGTTGGCTTGCAGTTATATAGTTTGCGAAATCAGTTTAAAGTTGATGTCTCAAATACATTAGGTTTAATAAATGAATGGGGAATTACAAAAATTGAAGGCGGCGGCACCTATGATCTGCCACTAAATGATTTTAAGGCACTACTTGCCAAGAATAATTTGGAAATAGTAAGTGTAGGTGCTGGATTTGGTGACTTAGAGAATAATATTGAAAAAGTTATTAAAAACGCTAAAGATTTTGGTGCTAAATATGTAATGTGTGCTTGGGTACCTCACGATGATAACAAATGGGATTTGGAAGAAACCCAACATGCAACCGATGTTTTTAATAAAGCAGGAAAGATTCTTAAGAAAAATGGACTCACCCTAGCTTATCATGCGCATGGGTATGAATTTAGACCCTATAAAAACGGTACTTTGTTCGACTATATGGCGCAGAATGCAACTGATTTCAGTTTTGAATTAGATGTGTTTTGGGCTCAGCATGGCGGTGCAGACCCATTGGCATTAATGAAAAAATATCCTAAGAAATTTGTCTTACTTCATTTAAAAGATATGCACAAAGATGTAGTAGGAAACGATACAGGCCATGAAGAAGATGATACAAATGTTGTATTAGGCACTGGTCAAGTAGATATTTCGGGTATTGTTGCCGAAGCTAAAGAGCTAGGTATAGAATATATGTTTATTGAAGATGAATCTTCTGATGTTGTTTCACAAGTACCAAAAAGCTTAGAATATCTGAGTCAATTAGAAAAATAATACCAATTACCAACCATTAGCCCCTATTTCATGTTTGAAGTAGGGGCTTTTTTATTTCGGATTTTGGGCTATTTACTTTTTCAACACAAGAAATAACGACTTATTTAAGTTAAAAACGATTGAAATTTTTAATAGCCTCATAGATGTGTCAAAAGCGGTAATAAATAGTATCTATAATATTTACTCCTTAACTGCCAATCCAACCATAGAATCTGCTGTGCCATAATATAGAAACCATTTATCCTTAAAATATACCAACCCTTCAATAAAGGTAGTGCCAGCCTTGTATTGACCGCTTATTTCATGAGGTAAGCTAGGGCATATAAAAGGAGTTTCTAGCCTTTCTATCATCTTGGTTGGGTCATTTTTATCGAATAAGACTTGACCACCACAATAGGTGCCTTCAGGAAATTTATCTGTTGCACCTTCGCCACTTAAGTTTTTTCCATTGTATAACAAAAGAATACCAGCATCTGTAAATAGGGCAGGAGGACCAGGTTCGGTTAGGTGGCTATCAAAATCATTCAACGTTGGTTTAAAACTATGCAGTAATTCTCCAGTTTCGGTCAACGTAGGATCCCAGTCTACACCATTGCTAGAAGTAGCGAGATTTACAAAAAGTTCGCCCCAATACATTAAATATTTTCCGTTTATCTTTTTAGCAATTAATCGTCCATTCACTAATTCTGTAACAATGGAACCCGATTTGCTCCATTCATTTAAAAACTTGCCATTGTTGGTGTTTTCAAAAACTGGGCCTTGTTTTGTCCAATTTTTTAGATCTGTTGAGGTTGCGCTAGAAAGACGGGCAATATCTTTGTTCCAACTTGTATATAACATGATGTAGGTGCCGTCTGGAGTTTCCACTATACGCGGATCTTCGATTCCACCGGGTTGATCCCATTGTGAAAATTCATCATTATCGGGGAACAGCACAGGCTTTGGATATTTTGTGAAGTCAATTCCATTTGTACTATAAGCCAATCCAATACGCGAAGTTCTTCCACCTAAAATAGCAGCAGGGTTATCCTCGGCCCTAAATAGTAGAAATACAGTATCATTTTTTACGATTGCACCAGGATTAAAAACATCGGCTTTTTGCCATTGAACTTCTTTATTTGATATAGGGTCCAGAAAAGTATAAGTGGAATCTGACTGCATTATAGGATTGATTTTGGTTTTCTCAAAACCTAATAACCATGGAGATTCATTTGGTTTAACAAATTCTTTTGACGAGCTTTTTTCACCTTTACATGAAATAAAAATAATTGCTATGGTTAAGAATAATGATATCCGGTAGTTCATTGTTTTTGGTTAAATTGCTTAAATGATAGTTTTGGGTAAGGTAGTAATTATTCTACTATAACTTAATTTGGATTTTGGATGATCTTGAATAACAGAATGGTAGAAAAAAATATACGGCTTACTATTTTTATTATAGATTTTAAAAAAATCTTTTATTTAAAAATAGTAATGGTCTCTATAATGGTGTTTAATTTTTCTTGTAAAGAAAGCACTAAGATTATAGAAGATAAATATTTACCATCGGAAACCATAATTCAATCAGACTCGGTTCCTATAGAGAATACAATCGAAATTGAAACTATAAAAGAGGTTTTACCATTAGCGACCCTTATCGATACTACATTCATACGACTTGCGGATTATAGTGATGATTTCGTTTATGATTTAAGGTATGCTACCGATAATAATTTTCTAAAGGAGCAGGTATATGATTGTGCCGAATGTTATACTAGGGTGAAAACTGCAAAAGCGTTGTTGATTGCAAATGAGGAATTTAAAAAGGCTGGGGTTAAAATTAAGTTTTATGACTGCTATCGTCCGAATTCTGTACAATATAAAATGTGGAAGTTAGTCCCTAACCCCCAATATGTAGCAAATCCTGTAAAAGGATCTATTCATAATAAAGGTGGTGCGGTAGATATTACTTTGGTTACTTTAGATGGAAAGGAATTGGATATGGGAACCGATTTCGATTATTTCGGTAAACGTGCATATCATGATAATTTTGACCTATCTCAAGAAATACTTGATAACAGAAAGCTATTGAAGGAAACGATGGAAAAGTTTGGTTTTTGGTCTACTAGAACAGAGTGGTGGCATTATAACTTGCAAGGAGCTTCAAACGATGCTATAGCCAACTTTAACTGGTCATGTGATTAATAAAGGTTTGAAATATGAAATACAAAACACTACTATTTGCATTAATTTTAATGAATCAAATAAATGCACAAGACACAATAATATCGCTTTGGCCAGAAGGTAAAATTCCAAATAGTATATCAACAAATATAACTGAACACCACCAACGGGATGGAATTTTAGTCATAAGCAACGTTCAAAAACCTACTATTGAAGTGTTTTTGCCTGCAAAGCAGAATGCTTCGGGAGAGGCGATGCTCATTTTTCCAGGAGGGGGTTATGGTATTCTTGCCTATGATTGGGAAGGAACAGATATCGCAAAGTTTTTAAATGGAAAGGGCATTGCAGGTATTGTTGTAAAATACAGACTACCATCCAATGAATCTCAATCAAATAAACAAAATGTACCATTGATAGATGCGCAAAGAGCTTTAAGAATGGTAAGATATCATGCAAAAGATTTTAATATTACTACTAGTAAAATAGGTATTATCGGGTTTTCTGCTGGTGGACATCTAGCATCTACCTTAGGAACTCATTTTGATGAGCTGGTATATGACCCAATTGATGTTGTTGACAAGGAAAGTGCAAGACCAGATTTCATGGTACTGGGTTATCCTGTAATAAGTATGGGTGAAATGACGCATAGTGGATCTAAGAGTAATTTGTTAGGTGTTAATCCTGCCCAAAAACTTCAAGACCATTTTTCAAACGAGAAACAGGTTACTGTAAATACACCACCTACCTTCTTGTTTCATGCTACCGATGATAATGCGGTACCTATAGAGAACAGTTTACTTTTTTACAAGGCACTTAAAGAAAAAGGAGTGTCGGCTACAATGCATATATTTCCTAAAGGCGGCCATGGTTTTTCCCTTGCGTTAAAGGATAGATATTTAAAAGGTTGGACAGCGCAAATGTATAACTGGATCGAAAGCCTGGATTAGTTTATATTTTTCAACAAAAACATAGAAGTTAATCTAGTTAACTTTTCTATTTTTGCAATCCGATTTCGGGATGTAGCGCAGTCCGGTAGCGCACTCGGCTGGGGGTCGAGTGGTCGCAGGTTCAAATCCTGTCATCCCGAC
>NZ_CAXBGF010000018.1:0-58700 GCF_963975365.1 uncultured Maribacter sp.
TTGATGGTTGATGGTTGATGGTTGATGGTTGATGGTTGATGGTTGATGGTTGATGAAAAATAAATTAAAAAATATAAAAGTAGGGTTTTTACAACCTTAGTTGTTAATACTATATAAAGCTAAAAACATGCAGGAAAATTACTTAGCAAAATGGCTTAATGATGAATTGACAGATGCCGAATTGGCAGAATTCAAAAAATCTGACGCATATGAGACATATCAAAAAATTAAGGAGTCTGCTTTACAGTTAGAAACTCCAGAATTTGATATGGACAAAGCATGGGAATCTATTGAGCAACATAAAACTAAGAAAGAAACCAAAGTCCACATATTATCCCCATTTAATAAATTTCTTCGTGTTGCTGCGATCATAGCAGTATTGCTAGCAGGATCATTCTTTTATCTGAGCACCTTAAATGAATCGTTTTCTACAGATCATGCCGAGAATAAAACCATCACATTACCAGATGCCTCAGAGGTTATCTTGAATGCCGAATCTAAATTGGCTTTTAGCGAGAAAAAATGGGATGAGAATAGAATTGTTGACCTAAAGGGTGAAGCATATTTTAAAGTAGCTAAAGGGAAGAAATTTACCGTAAAAACTACCCAAGGGTTGGTTACCGTATTAGGAACCCAGTTTAATGTAGAAACTCGAGACAGCTATTTTGAAGTCACTTGTTTTGAAGGTTTGGTAAGCGTTACCATCAACGGAAAAGAAACAAAATTACCTGCCGGAAATTCGATATTGACCATTGATGGAACAAGTACTATGCTAAAAGCTATAGTTAACGGCGCACCATCTTGGTTGTCTAAAGAGAGTTCTTTTAAAAGTATTCCTCTTCATTATGTGATGGACGAACTAGCACGCCAATATAATATTGAGGTTACAACAGAAGGTATTGATACCGCTCAACTTTTCACAGGGACTTTTAGCAATAACAATTTAGAACTTGCCCTTAAAAGCATAAGCGTTCCTTTACAAATTAAGTTTAACTTAGATGGGAACAAAGTGCGATTCTATGCCGAAAAAGCATCTAAATAATCTTATTGTAACGCTTTTTTTTCTGAGTTTCAGCATGAATAGTAACGCCCAAAACGCAACTGTTAAAAGTGTACCATTACGCGTTTTTATTTCTGAACTAGAAACCTCGTTTAATGTAAAATTCTCGTATGCCGATAGCGATATAAATGCTATCAACATTATAAAACCCGATTCAAAATCACTTGACTCAATTCTTAGCGAACTAAGGAAGGTTACCGGAATTACCATTGACAAACTAAATGACCGTTACTACACCTTAACCAAAACGGCAACCATTTCTATATGTGGTTTTGTTTTGGACAACTTTGAAGAGAATACAATACCTGGTGCCACAGTTGAAATTTACCAATCTAACTTAACGGGAATTACCGATACTACTGGGGTATTTAGATTCGATAACGTTCCTGAGAATTCTTTAGTTCATATAAAACACCTTGGGTACAAACCTGTCTTTATTGAAGCGAAAGAATTTGTCAACACTGAAAAGTGTAAAACCATTGCAATGGCACTCAGCTATCAAGAATTGGACGAGGTTATAGTAACCCAGTTTTTAACCACCGGACTAAATAAACTGAGCGATGCGAGTATTGAACTGAACCCCGAAAAATTCGGTATTCTACCAGGTGTTAGTGAACCTGATATTCTACAGACCATTCAAGCCTTACCTGGCATTAAAAGCGTTGACGAAACCGTTTCGGATATTAATATTAGAGGGGGTACCAATGACCAAAATTTGATTCTTTGGGATGGTATAAAAATGTACCAAACCGGGCATTTTTTCGGATTGATATCCGCATTCAATCCATATGTGACCCAAAAAGTATCAATCATCAAAAACGGAACATCTGCCATGTTCGGTGGTGGTGTTAGTGGCACTTTAAATATGCACACCATAGAAGAATTGCCTGTAAACTATGCAGGTGGCTCAGGTTTGAATCTTATTTCTGGTGATATTTATGGCGAAATTTCTATCACTGAAAATTTGGCAGTACAAGTATCTGCCCGTAGGTCGTATACTGATTTTCTAAACACTCCAACATACACCACATTCTCAGAAAAAGCATTTCAAGATTCTGAGGTAGATAACGAAAGTGAATTTTATTTTTATGATTTCACCGCCAAACTCATTTATGAGATAAAGCCGTACCAGAAAGTAAGTGTTAGTATGATAAACATGAGCAATAATTTAAATTACTTTGAAACTACAAGCGACAGCATTACCCCAAATAGAAGTAATCTCAACCAAGATAATTTTTCAATCGGCAGTCAGTTGCAGAGTGAGTGGACAGATGACTTTACTTCGCAATTAAGTTTCTACTACACACAATACGATTTGGATGCCTTTTCCATTTCCAATAATAATGTGCAGCAACTAAAACAAAATAATCTGGTAAAAGAATCGAATGTAAAACTCTCGACCAATTACAACCCAAGCGAACATTTAAATTGGATAAACGGTTACGAGTTTACAGAAACAGGAATTGAAAATACAACGAACGTTAATCAGCCGCCATTTGCAAGCAATATAAAAGGCGTAATTCGCCAACATGCCTTTTTTTCAGAAATAAAGTATAATTCTGAAAATGATAGATTAACCGGTATAATTGGTAGCAGGTTAAACTATTTCGAAAATTTAAACACATTTAAAGAATACGTTTTTGAACCTCGAATAAATGTAACCTATGAACTTTTACCCAATTTTAAAACCGAAGTATTAGGTGAATTCAAAAATCAGGTCACCAATCAAATTATCGATTTGGAACAGAACTTTTTAGGTATTGAAAAAAGACGTTGGATTCTTTCTGACGGTAGTGCACTGCCCATAACAAAAAGCAAACAAGGCTCTTTGGGGTTCAATTATGACACCAATAAATTATACGTTGGTATTGACGGATTTTATAAAGAGGTAAACGGTATTAATGTGTATACCCAAGGTTTTCAAAATCAGAATCAATTTGATGGAGAAATAGGTTCCTATACCATTAAAGGAGCTGAATTTTTAATCAACACAAAAAACAATGACTATAGTGCATGGCTTAGTTATACCTTCAATAAAAATGAGTATACGTTTGAAGCACTAATACCATCGACCTTCCCTAATAATCTAGATATTAGACATTCAGTGACTCTTGCTGGAAACTACACCATTGGTAATTTAAAATTAGGATTAGGATTGAATTATAAATCTGGTAAACCCTTTACCCAACCAAATGAAAATGACCCAATAGATTTAACCGTATTTCCAAATGAAATCAATTATGAAGAATCGAACAGCAGCAGACTTCCGGAATATATAAGAGTAGATGCTTCGGCTATTTACAACATAAAATTAAGCGATAAGATGAAAGCAACCTTAGGAGTATCCGTATTAAATTTGACAAATAGACGTAATACATTAAATACCTATTATAGAATTCAAGATGACAATAGTATAGAATCTGTAGAGCATATCTCATTAGGCTTTACCCCAAATGCTAGTTTTAGAGTTCAGTTTTGATTTTGATTCAACCTTTTAATAACCAATACATGTGGAAAGGTTATTGCTGCCAAAAAAGAGAAAAAGAAAGCCAAAGACTTTTCTGAATTATCCCTAAAAAGAAATAGCAAGAAAAGTAGTCCAGCAACAGAAATTAACCAATATGGGAGTGATGTTAACACAAATGACCTTAACGAACCTTTATTAACTTGACCATGCAAATATCGTATCTGGTCATATAAGGAAGGAATGGAGTGCCATAATACAAAATATATAGCAAATCCCCATAACAAAGAAGCTGTTTTAAACACCACGAAAAAGATTCCCATAAAAAATATTTCTTCTATTGGGTTTATTTTCAGTTCATTCTTTAACACCAATATTAGACTAAAGATTATTGTAATTATTCCACTTATGAGCAATCCAAATTCAAATACATAAATAGGAATGTAGTAACCTATTATAGTTTTAATAATTTTAGCTGTTGCCAAATTATTTGAATTAAAAAGAAGAAAGAGAATAAACGTACCATATGCAACAAAAAGCACATTAGTTTTAAAGGAAGCTAAAATTGTCTTAGAAATTAGATGTTGTTCTCCAAAATGATATCCACTAAATAATACAAACACAATTAATGCCAAGCTTGGCACCAGATAAAAAACAAATACACTACTTAAAACAAAACTTAAATAGAAAAACAGAATCTTTAAGTAATTTCTAGTCGACTTCTTTTTGATTTCAGGCCTTTGAAGAAGTGTAAGATCATTTGCTCCATGTAAAATTCCAAAGGAAAGAATGACCAAATAAGCCATCACATGTTCTATCACGTCTTCAAAAATGACTGCTAACCATAGTGAAAAAAAAGTCCCTACAATTATTATACTGTTCAAGTTCGAAAAATTTATATGCTTATTTTTTATTTTGTTCAATATTTTAACAATTTTATCAAACAATTATTGTTTAACTTTTAGTAAATTTACTTAAACAATTTAAAAAAACTTTAATTATGGAAAATTTTTTTACATCAATTTCATTGGTAACTAAAATGTTATCTAATGACTATGTAGGTTTTACGTTCTTTGTTGGATGTATGGCCATGATGGCTGCATCTGCCTTCTTTTTCTTTTCAATGAACGATTTTGACACTAAATGGAAAACCTCTATCCTAGTTTCTGGTCTTATTACATTTATTGCTGCGGTCCATTATTGGTATATGCGAGATTATTGGGCAACAGTAGGCGAATCTCCAACCTTCTTTAGATATGTAGACTGGGTACTTACAGTTCCATTAATGTGTGTTGAATTTTACCTTATACTAAAAGTTGCTGGCGCAAAAAAAACCCTTATGTGGAAACTTATTGCTGCATCTATTGTAATGCTTATAACTGGATATTTTGGAGAAGCAGTATACAATACAGGTACTGGCCCGGCCGTTTGGGGTTTAATTTCAGGTCTTGCTTATTTCTATATTGTTTATGAAATATGGTTTGGAAGCGCCAAGAAATTAGCAGAACAAGCAGGTGGCGCTGTTTTAACTGCACACAAAACTCTCTGTTGGTTCGTACTGGTTGGATGGGCAATTTATCCATTAGGATATATGGCTGGCACACCTGGTTGGTATGAAGGTCTTGGCAATCTAGGTCTTAATATGGATGTCATTTATAACATTGGAGACGCCATTAACAAAATAGGATTTGGACTGGTTGTATACGGTGCAGCTGTTGCCGCCAAGAAAACTACATAACCTCTTTGCAACCTTATTTAGTTGGTTAATTATTTAAGTTGCTATGAAAAAGATCGCTTCGGCGGTCTTTTTTTATCACATACGCTCAGGCACCTCAATACCTAATAATTTGAATGCATCTTGAATTACCTCAGCAACCTTTTTGGATAACTGCACGCGTAGTATCTTTTTCTCATCGTCAGCCTCCCCTAAGATTGAAACTTGTTGGTAGAAAGAATTGAACTCTTTTACCAAATCATATGTGTAATTAGCAATCAATGCCGGACTATAATTCTCCGCTGCCAATTGGATGGTATCTGGGAATAGTTGAAGTTGTTTTATCAATTCCTTTTCTTTTCCATGAAGTTCAGAATCCTTGGCATCACTAGAAATATCAATACCCATACTTTCTGCCTTTCGCAAGATAGATTGAATACGTGCATAGGTATACTGAATAAATGGACCGGTATTCCCTTGAAAATCTACAGACTCTTCAGGATCAAATAAAATTCGTTTTTTAGGGTCAACTTTTAAAATGTAATATTTTAATGCACCTAAGCCAATCATTTTATAAAGCGACTGCTTTTCTTCCTCGTTATACTCTTCTAGCTTTCCTAATTCTTCGGAAATGTTTGCAGCAGTTTGGGTCATATCAGCCATAAGATCATCGGCATCCACTACAGTACCTTCTCTACTCTTCATTTTTCCACTTGGCAAATCGACCATACCATAACTTAGGTGATGCAATTTATTTGACCAAGAAAATCCTAGTTTCTTAAGAATCAAGAACAGTACTTTAAAATGATAATCTTGCTCATTACCCACGGTGTAGACCATACCGCTTACATCTGGATGATCCTTAACACGTTGTATGGCTGTCCCAATATCTTGTGTCATATAAACAGCTGTACCATCAGAACGAAGTACTATTTTTTCATCCAATCCGTCTTCGGTTAAATCTATCCAAACACTACCATCTTCCTTTTTAAAAAAAACACCTTTTTTAAGACCTTCGGCTACAACATCTTTTCCTAACAGGTAGGTATTACTTTCATAATACAGGGTATCAAAATCGACCCCTAAATTCTTATAGGTCACTTCAAAACCCTTGTAGACCCAACCGTTCATAGTTTTCCAAAGTGCAACGGTTTCAGGATCACCAGCCTCCCACTTTAAAAGCATCTCTTGGGCTTCCCGTAAAATAGGCGCTTCTTTTTCAGCTACTTTTTGGTCAATACCATCAGCTATTAATTGTGCTATTTGTTCTTTATAGGCTTTATCAAAAGCAACATAATAATTACCCACTAATTTATCACCTTTCAATCCGGTAGAATCAGGTGTTTCTTCGTTTCCGAACTTTTGCCAAGCCACCATACTTTTACAAATATGGATACCACGATCATTGATAATTTGTGTCTTATATACTTTTTTACCGGAAGCCTTCAATATTTCAGCAACAGAATATCCTAAGAGATTATTACGAATATGCCCTAAGTGAAGTGGTTTATTTGTGTTTGGTGAAGAATATTCCACCATGACAGCATCTTTTAATTCTTCAACAAAACCGAAATGATAAGTTTCTTTAATAGCATTGAAAAAATTCAAATAAAATATATCATCAATAACAATGTTTAAAAAGCCTTTAATGACATTAAAGCCAGAAACCTCTTCTACATGCTCCTGTAAATAAGCGCCTATCTGCTCCCCTATTTGAACAGGATTTCCTTTAATAACACGCAACATTGGAAATACCACAATGGTAATATCTCCTTCAAAATCCTTTCGGGTAGGTTGAAATTCCACCGATGGTAATTCTTGACCAAAGATAGATTGTACCGCTTCTTTTACTTTCTGTGATAGTACCTCTTGAATATTCATCAAAACGTTTAATTAAGGCTGCAAAACTAATCATTTTTTAGGCTTTTAAGGTAAACAGATTCGGCATTCATTTGTCATTTGGTTAACTTTAGTAAAAACTACCCAATAAAGCAATCATGCTCATAAACGTATCTTACAATAATAAAGAGACCACCCGAAAGGTAGACGAGCAGTTAGGTAAACCGTTTATCTTAAAAGAACGATGGGCAATGGATGGTATTGGCTCCCCAAAACTTATTATCACCGATACGAGTATCGAGATAAGAAATTTATTGATATTAGATAATAATAGAGACACCTGCAATATCGAATTAAGACCAAAAGGAATCATTGTTCGATTTCGCTCGCTCTTAGAAACATTTGCTTTAGTTATTCCGTATTATAAATTATCGCTTTATAAAGGTGAAGCTTCCGTTTATTCCATTTATCGAGATCACCACTTTATAAAGGTAGCATCTGACACCAAAGCGGTGCAGAAATTCTTTAAAAAAATTATGACTTACAAAGCCGATAATGCACCAACCTCTATCCATGATTTATGAAAATATTAATCACAGGTGCTAACGGATATATTGGTATGCGTCTGTTACCCTTGCTTTTAGAAATGGGCCATCATATAATTTGTGCAGTTCGTGATGCAACCAGATTATCGGTAGATAAGGAGATAAGAAATCAAATTGAGGTGATTGAAATTGATTTTTTAAAAGAACCAAAAGAGAACATTCTACCAAAAGATATTGATGCCGCTTATTTTTTAATACACTCCATGAGTACTTCCGCTCAAGACTTTGATGATATGGAGGCAAAGACCGCACATAATTTCAATACCTATTTAAGCGCCACAAATATTCAACAAGTTATTTATTTAAGCGGAATTGTAAATGATGACGTTTTATCAAAACATCTAAGGTCACGTAAAAATGTTGAGGATATACTCTATGAAGGTGGTTTTAACCTAACAGTTTTAAGAGCTGGTATTATAGTTGGCTCAGGTAGTTCATCCTTTGAAATTATTCGAGATTTATGTGAGAAACTCCCGTTCATGATTACTCCTAAATGGGTATTGACAAAAACGCAACCCATTGCTATACGTGATGTTATTTCTTTTCTAACAGGAGTGCTGGGCAATAAGAAGACTTATAACGATTCTTTTGATATTGCAGGTCCGGATATTTTCACATACAAAGAAATGCTTCATAAATATGCTGAAGCTCGAGGTTTCAAAAATTGGATTTTAACAGTACCAATCATGACCCCTAAATTGTCTTCCTATTGGTTATATTTTGTAACCTCAACCTCTTACAGGTTAGCGTTGAATTTAGTCGATAGCATGAAAATAGAGATAATCGCCAAAGACAAAAGACTACAAGAAATTCTGAATATTAAACCACACACCTATTTAGAAGCCATAGACATGGCCTTCAAAAAAATAGAACAAAACTTGGTGGTCAGCAGTTGGAAAGATAGTATGGTAAGCGGCAGGTTGAATGAGAATATAGAAAAGCACATACAAGTACCTAAATTCGGAGTTCTAAAAGATACTAAACAACTAAAAATTAATAATCCTGATGAAGTACTAGAACGTATTTGGAGCATAGGTGGTGAGACCGGATGGTATTATGGAAATTGGCTTTGGAAAATTCGAGGATTTATAGATAAGCTTTTTGGCGGTGTCGGTCTTCGTCGTGGTCGAACCCATCCCAACCGCATTTATACCGGTGATTCTCTCGATTTCTGGAGAGTGCTTTTAGCAGATAAAAAAGCCAAACGATTATTATTATTTGCCGAAATGAAATTACCAGGCGAAGCTTGGTTAGAATTTAGAATAGATGACGATAATACACTTCATCAAACTGCGACATTCAGACCTCGTGGTTTAAAGGGTAGACTGTATTGGTATAGCATTGTACCATTCCATTATTTCATTTTTGGTGGAATGATTAAGAATATTGCAAATCAAAAAGTAGTAGAATAAGAGTATTCTACATGGTTTTAGAAAGTTTTAAAGGAAGCTCCGTTAGTCTTTCTCCTGTCAATCGCCTTACAGCATTTGCTATCGCTGCACCGATAGGCCCTAAAGGAGGCTCACCTACCGCCCCAGGCGTATCTTTGCCTTGAAGCAGAACCACATCGATTTCTTTAGGTGCATTCTTCATCAATGCCATCTTATAAGGACCATATATTGTGGGTTGTAATTCCCCATTCTCCAAATACATTTGTTCATAAAGTACTGCGCTCATGCCCATAATAACACAACCTTCGCATTGTGCACGAATTTGATCAGGATTAACCGCTAACCCAGGATCTAGAGAAACGGTTACTCTATGAACAACAATTGCGTTATCTACAATTGAAACCTCTGCCACTTGTGCACATGGAGTATTGGCATCAATGGAGGCAGCAAACCCCATAGCACGACCATCAATTATTTCTTCAGAATAACCTGCGCCTTCTGCGGCAGCCCTAATTACATTTTTTAAACGAACACCGATAGCATCATCACCAATTTGGGCAAGTCTAAAGTCTACCGCATTCATATTTGCCTTCAAAGCCATTTCATCCATAAAACTTTCCAGGGCAAACGTATTCGCTAACAAACCAAGGCTACGCCACCAGCTTGTGGCGAATGGTAAATCTACATGCCAATAAATAGACCTATAATTAGGAACCTTAGTATATTGTATAAAACCACCTCTTATCGCGCCAATATCTGCTCCTATTATTGGAGGTAAAAAACCAGGTAAAAGAGCAGAGTCATTACCAACGTCTCCGCTTACAAATTCATGCTCTAGCCCTTCAAGTAAACCATCAGCATTTAAATTACCCCTTAGTACATGATGCGTAGGAGGGCGAAACATATCATGCTGAAACTCTTCCTTTCTACTAAAAAAATATTTGACTGGTTTACCAACTGCTTTTGACATTAAAGCAGCCTGAACCGCATGTGGTGTATGAAGTCTACGACCGAAACCTCCGCCTAAATATGTCGCTATCACATTTACCTTTTCAACATCCAAACCTAAACGGCTAGCAACTTCTTTTCTGGTCAACCCTATTACCTGAGTTGAAATTATTATAACTGCACTATCACCTTCAACAGAGGCGACAACACCATTTGGCTCAATTTGAGCATGCGCCCCAATGGGAGTTCTAAACTCTAAAGTTTCTATACTATTCTGTTTTTTTAATGCATCACCATGCTTCTGAATAATAGTAGATTTACCATTACCAACCGTCATGATTTTAACTATTGCATCCGTATTTAAGTTTTCATAACCCTCCCAAATAACATTAATAGCGTCCTTTGCTTTTTCTGCTTCGAGCATGGAATTTGCAACTACCCCAACAAAATCTTCTTCAACAATAACTTTGACTACACCAGGCATATTTTCAGCCAACTTAATATCTGCACTAATAAATTTGGCTCCAATTTTAGTGGGTCTTACCACCGCTCCGTATAGCATATCTGACATTTGGGCATCCATTCCAAAAATTGGATCTCCAAAAACTTTGGCATCTAAATCTACCCTAGCAATAGGCTTGCCTATATATTTATACTCTTTTAAATTTTTTAGAATAGGAGTTTCAGGCACTTTCCAATTTTCTACATTTTCCGCTATTTGTGCATAAGTCATTGTTTTTCCGTTACCGGATACCCTTCCGTCTTCTATGGTAAGTTCATCTATACCAACATTCATTTTACCGGAAGCTTCTTTAAGAAGCATTTCCCGTAATAGTGCAGCAAGTTCTCTTAATGGTTGCCATAATCCAGATATAGACGTACTACCACCAGTTGCAAAACTATCTATATTTCCGATAGAAGAAGCTGCGTGTACCACTTGAATCTGGTTCATGGAAACCGAAAGTTCATCAGCGGCCATTTGCGCTATACCGGTAAAGGTTCCCTGCCCCATTTCAACTTTTGGAGAATGTAATAGAATATTATTTTCAGAAGTTACCTCAAACCAAACCATAGGCTTATCGGTGTTGTCGGTATACGGTAAATCTAAGGAATTTAACGTACCTAAAATCTCGCGGCGAATAGAATTCCGAAAAATATAGGTGCCAATGGCTACCACTCCTATGGTACCCAAGCTACCCCTTACCAAAAACTTACGTCTAGATACTTTTTTTGAATCACTTTTATTATCTGTCATCACTTACACCAAATTAGATTCACTACTATCTTTTTCCGCCTGTAATTCGGCAGCCTTATGAATTGCTTTTCTCATTCGGTAGTATGTTCCACAACGGCATACGTTTATGATATTATTGTCAATATCCTCATCGGTCGGTTTAGGCACTTTTGTTAATAGTGCGGCTGTTGCCATCATAAACCCTGGTTGACAATACCCACATTGAGGAACAATCTCTTCAACCCAAGCCAATTGAACCGGATGAGGGTTATCACGATTACCTAAGCCTTCAATTGTTGTTACGGTTTTATCTTGAACGAATTTTACTGCATACGAACAAGAACGTACCGCTTCACCATCTACATGTAATGTACATGCTCCACAAGCAGCTTTACCACAACCAAACTTTGTGCCTTTTAAATCAAGAATATCTCTTATGACCCAAAGAAGCGGTGTATTTTCATCTTCAACATTAACCGTTCGCAAAACATCATTCACTGTAAAGGAAATCTCCATAAAGTATTAATTATTTAGTGGGTATAACTGCACCATTATCAAACCAATATTCGACAACATTTTTAAATTCCTCTTTTGACACAGGTGGAATCTCTCTTTCTTGATCATTTGTGTCTATCCCGGGACTCCAAGCCCAAAGAACCAATTCATCTTCAGTCATATGCTTCACGAGCTCATCAAAACTTCTTTGCCCATAAACATTCTTATCTACAAGTCTTTCAGGAATTTGAGATCTAGTTAAACCTTCCCATCCCATTGAAGCTGGTGCCAAAGACCAATGTGGAGCTCTAGGTACTCCCGAATATTTATTATTTTCCGAATTATGACAGGCGTTACAGATCGTAGCTTGAAATCCCTTATCATCTTCACCTCTTTCCATTCCGAAATAATGAGAATGAAGGTCATTACCTTGTTTATGAATATTATCGTTGGGATGGTAATTCATACAACGTTGATGGGTTAATACATCCATCATCTTGTTGTAAGCTTCATCTGTATTGTTTATTTCAGATTGCTGATTTTCCAACAAGTGATATTCAAAGATTTTAGGTGCATTCGCTAGGGAAAGCAACACACCTATAGTACTTATCATCAAAAAAATAAACCACGTTTTAAGCTTCATTTTAGTTGATTAAAAATAGTTGCCAAATTCATATGCTTGTTAAGATAGCGAAACCTTTACACTTATTTTAATCCAATAAAATTAATTACTCCTTTAAAAAATCTGTTTAAATCTAGCTTTGGGGAAGAAAAACCTCTGCCATCATACATCGTGCACTACCGCCACCACATGTTTCTATAGTTTCTAAGGAACTATGAAGAATAGGGCAATGATTCTCTATTTGCGCAATTTGTTTTGGAGTTAGGCTATTAAAAGCCGCCGTACTCATCACCATATACCTTTGACCTTCACTGCCTAAAACCTGCAACATATTCCCAGCGAAATGATGCATTTGCTTTTCAGTAATCGGTATTATTTCCTTACCATCGTTCTTAAGGTGATCTAAAACATTCTTCCTTTCTTTCTTGTCATCAATAGAATCTAAACAGATCACTACAAAATTTTCAGCCAAAGCCATCATTACGTTGGTATGATAAATAGGCAACCTTTTACCATCAACAGACTGGTTAGCCGTAAAAATTACCGGAAAGAAATCAAAATCTTCACAAAACTCAATAAACAGATCTTCATTTGCACGCTCAGAAAGTGCACAATATGCTTTTTTATTTACCCTATCTAATAAAATACTCCCTGTGCCTTCAAGAAAAAGGCCCTCATCTTCAGCTGAAGTATAATCAATTACATCTTTAATTTTAAAACCGTTCTCTTCTAAGGTTACGAATATATCTTCTCTACGCTCATTTCTTCTATTTTCGGCAAACATAGGGTAAACTCCTACCGTTCCATTATTGTGAAATGATATCCAGTTATTTGGAAAAATGCTGTCCGGAGTATCTTGTTCCTTAGTATCTTCAATAACGATAACATTAACTCCTTTATTTTTTAATATGGATACAAATGCATCAAACTCTTTTTGTGCTTTTTGATTAATTTCTTGATTCTTCATATCAATATCTTCCATAAAATAGTTATTGACTGCGGTCTGTTCATTCATTCTAAATGATACCGGGCGAATCATGAGTATAGTATTTGTTATTTGCATATCTGGGTACTAATTAAATTTTTCTATTATTTTTTTTAAAAAATTTTATGTTCTAACTAGTGGCAATGTACTACAACGTAAAAGCCCTTCTTGTTTTGAAATTTCAGCATATGGTATTTCTTCTACCGTAAAGCCTTGATCTCGCAACCAATTATTTAGTCGTGTAAAATTACGCTCGGAAACAACAACATCAGGAGAAATTGAAAATACATTACTAAACATATGATACATTTCTTGAGCATCGATTTCAAATATGTTCTCCTTACCAAAAAAATCTACCAACCATTGGTATTCTTCCTCTACCAAGAATCCGTTCTTATGTAAAATGGCTTTCCCTTTGCCTAAAGGCTGAAAGCAACAGTCTAAGTGTAGCGCATTATCTTGGGCAACTGTATTAGATTTTCTTAATTCAAAAGATTTAATAATCTTTTGTGGAAACTGCTTCGTTAAATATTCTACGGCCGCTTTATTTGTTCGTGCTGTTATATATGAAGAATAATCTGCTGCGGTATATGTACCTACAAATATATATTCGTTCCATGGCATAACATCACCACCTTCAATATGAACTTCAGCAGGTGGATGTAGAATATTTTCATTATCAATTTTTTCGAGAACGTGTAAGATTGCATCCACCTCTTTCTCACGTTCTGGCAAAATATTGGAGATTATTAATTTGTCCTCAATAACAAAAGCAATATCCCTTGTAAATATTTGATTACAGTTCTCTAAAACTTCAGGTCTAAAAACTTTAACATCATATTTCTCGAACACCTTTCTAAACGCTTCCATTTCAGCAATCATATCATTTTCAACAGGGTAGGTGCCCGCCTTAATATGTTCTATGGATTTTGGATCATAGGCCTCTTCAATTGTTGGCGTTGGACCAGAACTTTTAGCTATACCTAAAACAACAGCCTTTAATGGAGATATTTCGTCATTAATATTTAATTGCAGCATGGGTATTCTTTTTATATATGATTAAAATATAGCACAAAAAAAAGCTCCTTTAAAAATTAAAAGAGCTTTTTGTTTTTTTATTAACGGTAGCAATCTACCTCTTGTCAAGTTCGACAAAAGATCTTAATTTTTCTCCGATATATATTTGTCTCGGTCTACCGATAGGTTCACCGTTCAATCTCATTTCTCTCCATTGAGAAATCCATCCTGGCAATCTTCCTAAGGCAAACATTACAGTAAACATTTCGGTTGGTATACCTAGAGCTCTATAAATAATACCAGAATAAAAATCAACATTCGGATATAATTTACGGTCCACAAAATACTGATCTTCCAATGCCTCTTTGGCCAAACCTTTAGCAATTTCTAAAATAGGATCTTCAATCCCTAAATCTGCCAATACCTCTTCAGCCGCCTGTTTGATAATTTTGGCCCTAGGGTCAAAATTTTTATATACTCTATGCCCAAAGCCCATTAATCTAAAAGGATCGTTCTTATCCTTAGCTTTGGCCATATATTTTTTAGTATCACCGCCATCCTTTTGAATCGCCTCCAACATTTCCAATACGGCTTGATTCGCTCCACCGTGCAATGGACCCCATAATGCCGAAATACCTGCCGAAAGTGATGCAAATAGTCCCGCATGGGAAGAACCTACGATACGTACGGTTGAGGTAGAGCAATTTTGCTCATGATCCGCGTGCAAAATTAATAACTTATCTAGAGCATCGATTACAATTTTATTCCTTTTGTATTCTTGGGTAGGCTTCTTGAACATCATTTTATGAATGTTCTCCACATATCCTAAGCTATCATCTCCATAATCTAAAGGCAAACCTTTTTTCTTACGTAGCGTCCAGGCAACTAAAACAGGGAATTTGGCGAGAATCCTTACAATAGCCCCGTACATTTCATCCTTTGAAGTAACGTTTACCGAAATTGGGTTAAAGGCAATAAGAGCACTGGTCAAAGAAGATAGGACTCCCATAGGATGCGCAGATTTTGGAAAAGCATCCAGAATCTTTTTCATTTCCTCGTCAACGTGAGATTCGTTTTTTATATCTACGTGAAAAGCATCTAATTGTTCCTTATTTGGGAGTTCTCCAAAAATTAACAAATATGCTACTTCTAAAAAATCAGCTTTTTCAGCTAGTTCTTCAATAGAATATCCCCTATACCGCAATATTCCCTTTTCACCATCTAAGAATGTAATGGCGCTTTCACAAGAACCAGTATTCTTAAAACCAGGATCTATAGTAATAATTCCTTTGGTATCTGAACGCAAAGATTTAATATCAATTGCAAGTTCATCTTCGGTTCCCTTAATTACTGGAAACTCATATTTTTCACCATTATATTCTAAAATAGCTTTATCCGACATTTTTGATTTTTACGTTTTAAATACTTCTGGTAAAGTTAGCAAAACAGGTTCGTTTTAACAATTACAACATTCTGTTTGGGCTAAAATTAACAATAACATCTATTAACTACATTACTTACAACAGATATAATGATTTATAGTATTCATCTAAAGATTTATCCCAAGTAAAACGAGCCTTTTTAGCGTTTGCCTGAATCTTCTTCCACGTAGGTTTATCGTTTTCCCAAATGGTCAAAGCTTCATCAAAACTCTTTACCATATTTTTAATTTGCTCATCGTAAGTTTCACCTGCAAATGCAAAACCAGTTTTCATATGCTCTACAGTATCTTTAAGTCCCCCTGTGTGATGAACCAAACATGGATTACCATTTCTCATGGCCAACATTTGGCTAATACCACACGGCTCAAATAAACTAGGCATAAAATATAAATCGGTCTCCAAATACATTGAATCTATCAAGTCTTCAGATTGCCCATTAGTGAACACAAAATTTTTATGCTTATAACTCATTTTACGAAAAAATTCTTCGTAATCTGGATCACCTGTACCTAACAACATAAAAATACCTTCAATTTCATTTAAACGACCAAGCATTTTCTCAAATGCTTCGGGTGAACGCTTTAAAAAATAGAATTTTTGTTCGGTTAAACGTGCCACACTAGACACAATAAATTTTGGTCTATTACCTACATACTGCATGATTTTCTCACCTGTATGCGCTAGAAAATCAGCTTTATATTTTTTTGAAGTGTCTTGTAGCCATCTAAATAAAGCTTTTACGGTATTTCTATACAACAAACCTGTTTCAGCTACTCGAATATTACCATAATTACTCGCATTAAGAATACCGAAAAGTCTGCCCTCATTATCCGCTTTCTGCAAATCAATTTCTAAACTTTCACCACCAATAAACTCGGGTCTTCTACTTGGTAAAAGAACATCTTCCTTATATGATGGTGACACGGTATGAACAGCATCTGCCAATCTAATACCCACTGCCATTAGGTTTATACAATCTTGATATCGGTAATCCATTAATGCCTTATGGTCTAGTTTTATTTCAGGAAACCAATTATTAACAGACGCATAATTATTATAAAATGGACGTATACCCTGAATTGCCAAATTATGAATACTATATACATACCTCATTTTTTTCAAATCTTCATACTCTGGATGGTACTTTTTTATGAACAATAATGCTGCTGCATGCCAATCATGCATATGTACAATATCTAGATCACCAAAAGCACCAATTTTTATAGCCTCAGCAGTAGCTGCGCAAAAAATTACAAATTTTATAAAATCATTAAAAAAAGGCTCGGTTGGATCATCATGATATATATGTGCAATTCCGCCTTCAAGAATTTCAGGATGATGAATAACATAATGAGTTATATTTGCATCGACCTTCTTAGGTATTACCTCATATAATTCGGCAGTATATGGCATACCCCTAAGACTAAACTCTAGCTTAGTCTTAAAGATTCCATTTTTATGCAATCTTGAATATGCAGGTACAACTATATGAGCTTTATCACCTCTTTTCGAAATCTCTCTTGGTACATCTCTAACGACATCGCCCATTCCACCAGCCTTACAATCAGGAATGGCATCATTCTCCGCTGAAACAAAAAGAAATTTATTCATACGCTAACAAAAGGAAGTTATTATTGGATTATTCTCAAAAGGTAGTTAAAGTTTTGGAGTACGCCAAAAAAAAAAGCCTTTCCAAAAGGAAAGGCTTAAATCAATTAAATTTTCAAAAAACTACCCTATTTTAAAGGCTTTTTTCTGAGGATAGTAAGCTGTACTTCCTAATTCTTCTTCAATACGCAGTAGTTGGTTATATTTTGCCATACGATCTGATCTTGAGGCAGAACCTGTCTTAATCTGACCAGTATTTAAAGCAACTGCTAAATCTGCAATGGTATTATCCTCTGTTTCTCCTGAACGGTGAGACATAACACAAGTATACCCTGCATTTTTAGCCATATTCACTGCCGCAATAGTTTCAGTCAATGTTCCAATTTGATTTACCTTAATTAAAATAGAATTAGCAATACCTTTTTCTATACCAGTAGCTAAACGCTCAACATTTGTTACAAACAAATCATCACCTACCAATTGAACTTTATCTCCAATTTTATCTGTTAATGATTTCCAACCGTCCCAATCATTTTCATCCATACCGTCCTCAATTGAGATGATAGGATATTTAGCACTTAAATCTGCTAAATACTGAGCTTGTTCTTCAGATGTTCTAATCACACCCTTATCTCCTTCAAATTTTGTGTAATCATATTTCCCATTTACATAGAACTCGGCTGCAGCACAATCTAATGCAATCATTACATCATCACCCAAAGAATACCCAGCATTTTTTACCGCTTTTGCTATTGTCTCCAAAGCATCTTCGGTACCACCGGCTAAATTAGGAGCAAAACCACCTTCATCACCTACTGCAGTACTAAGACCACGGTCATGCAATACTTTTTTCAAATGGTGAAAAATCTCTGTCCCCATCTGCATTGCATGAGAAAAGCTCTTAGCTTTAACAGGCATTACCATAAACTCTTGAAAAGCAATAGGGGCATCAGAGTGAGAACCACCATTAATTATGTTCATCATTGGTACTGGAAGTGTATTAGCACTAACACCACCAACATATCTAAAAAGAGAAAGACCTAATTCATTTGCAGCAGCCTTTGCAGCAGCCAAAGAAACTCCAAGAATCGCATTTGCACCTAATTTAGATTTATTTGGAGTTCCATCTAAATCGATCATTGTTTGATCCAAAAGATTTTGATCAAAAACATTCATTCCCAAAATCTCCTCTGCAATAATATTATTAACATTATCTACAGCTTTACTTACACCTTTACCCATGAAAGCTTTTCCTCCATCACGAAGTTCAACAGCCTCATGCTCACCAGTAGAAGCTCCAGAAGGAACCGCTGCTCTACCCATAATTCCATTTTCAGTAAATACATCTACTTCAACTGTTGGATTTCCCCTTGAATCTAGAATTTGTCTTGCGTGAACATTTAAAATAATACTCATTTATATTGTTTTTATTGTTTGTTACATTTAGGCCGTAAAGATACAAAACCAAGGTTTCTCCAAGATTGTTTAACCCTTACATTTCCCAATAAATTACTATTAATTTAAACTATTTCGTTACGTTTAGCACTTTTCTCAATTAATTTAAAAAAATCATCAAAAAGATACTCAGCATCATGTGGTCCCGGACTAGCTTCTGGATGATATTGAACAGAAAACACATCCCTATTCTTCATTCGAATACCAGCAACTGTTTTATCATTTAGATGAACATGTGTAATTTCCAAATTATCATTAGCCTCTGTTTCCTCCCTATTTATAGCAAAACCATGATTTTGAGAAGTTATTTCTCCCTTACCAGTTAATAAATTTAGTATAGGATGATTAATTCCCCGATGTCCATTGTACATTTTGTATGTTGACACATCGTTCGCCAAAGCCAATACTTGATGTCCTAAACAAATACCAAACAAAGGTTTATCTGTTTGAATCATTTTTTTTACTGCAGAAATTGCGTCAACCAAAGGTTCTGGGTCACCTGGACCGTTAGAAATAAAGAATGCATCTGCATTCCACAAGGAAATATCCTCAAAACTAGAATTATATGGAAACACTTTTACATAAGCATCTCTTTTTACCAGATTACGCAAAATATTCTTTTTAATACCAATATCTAAGGCTGCAATTTTATAAGTTGCATTTTCATCACCAACAAAATAAGCTTCTTTAGTAGAAACTTTAGATGCTAATTCCAGACCCTCCATGCTTGGCACCTCGCTTAATTGTTTCTTTAGACTGTCAATATTGTCAACATCAGTAGAAATAACAGCATTCATAGCACCATTATCTCTAATATAGCTAACCAATGCCCTGGTATCAACATCAGAGATTGCAAAAAGATTATTTTGATTTAAGAAATCTTGCAAACTAGCATCAGCTAATGGTCTAGAATATTCATAACTAAAATTTCTACAAACTAAACCTGATATTTTTATAGAATCAGATTCCACCTCTTCCTTGTTTACTCCATAATTACCAATATGTGCATTGGTGGTCACCATTATTTGTCCAAAATAAGAAGGATCAGTAAATATTTCTTGATAACCAGTCATACCCGTATTAAAACAAACCTCACCAAAGGCAGTTCCTTCTTTGTCGCCTACAGATTTACCATGAAAAATTGTACCATCAGCTAGTAATATTAAAGCTCTTCTCTTTGCTTGATATTTCATTTTACTATAAAAATTTATTCGTTCACAAAAAAACATAAAAAAAGGATAAGCTAGAAAGCTTATCCTTTTTCATTATTAATATTTATCGACAATTTTATTCCTTAGAATCATCTGTCTTAATTTCAGAATCGGCTTGTGCTTCAGGTTTAACTTCGTCTTTTACTTTAGTCTCTTTCTCAACAGCAACAGCCTCAGCATCACCACCACCAGATCTTCTACTTCTTCTAGTAGATTTCTTTTTAGGTTTACCAGCGTTATACAATTCGTTGAAATCAACCAATTCTATCATTGCCATATCAGCGTTATCACCTAAACGATTACCTAACTTGATAATTCTAGTATAACCCCCTGGTCTATCAGCAACTTTTTCAGATACTACACTGAACAATTCAGTTACTGCATATTTATCACGAAGATTTTTAAAAACTATACGTCTATTGTGCGTTCCCTTATCAGCACTTACATTATTTTCAGCTTTTGATTTAGTAATCAATGGCTCAATAAATTGTTTTAAAGCTTTTGCTTTAGCAACTGTTGTGTTGATTCTTTTATGCTCAATTAAAGAACAAGCCATGTTAGCTAACATTGCCTTTCTATGTGCAGTCTTTCTACCTAAATGATTGATTTTTTTACCGTGTCTCATTTTACAATTTTATCATCTTGCTACCAAACTCGTTAGAACGAGGAGCAAAATATGATTATTTAATCTTTATCTAATTTATATTTTGACAAATCCATACCGAAACTTAATCCCTTATTAATTACAAGTTCTTCAAGCTCAGTTAATGATTTTTTACCGAAGTTTCTAAACTTCATTAAGTCATTTTTATTAAAAGAAACCAAATCTCCCAAAGTATCAACTTCAGCTGCTTTTAAACAGTTTAGAGCACGAACAGAAAGGTCCATATCCACTAATTTAGTTTTTAATAATTGTCTCATATGCAAAGACTCCTCATCGTATGTCTCAGTTTGAGCTATTTCATCTGCTTCCAAAGTAATACGCTCATCAGAGAAAAGCATAAAGTGATGAATTAATACTTTAGCCGCTTCAGTTAAAGCATCTTTTGGATGAATTGACCCATCAGAAGAAATTTCAAAAACCAATTTCTCATAATCAGTTTTTTGTTCGACACGAAAGTTTTCAATACTATATTTTACATTTTTAATAGGTGTAAAAATAGAATCTATAGCTATAGTACCTAACGGAGTACCTGATTTCTTATTTTCTTCTGCAGGCACATAACCTCTTCCTTTTTCAATAGTAATTTCCATATTGATACTAACTTTAGCATCCATATTACATATTACTAGATCAGGATTCAATACTTGGTATCCAGAAATGAATTTCTGAAAATCACCAGCAGTTAATTGATTTTTGCCACTCACAGAAATAGAAACAACCTCTGCTTCAGAGTCTTCAATTTGTTTCTTGAAACGAACTTGTTTCAAGTTCAAAATAATCTCCGTTACATCTTCTACAACGCCAGAAATCACAGAGAATTCGTGCTCTACCTTATCTATCCTAACGGACGTAATAGCATGCCCTTCTAATGAAGAAAGCAATACACGTCTTAATGCATTCCCAACAGTTAATCCATAACCAGGTTCCAAAGGGCGAAATTCGAACTTCCCTTCGAAATCAGAGGAATCGATCATTATTACTTTATCGGGTTTCTGAAAATTAAATAATGCCATAATTGGATCGGTGTTGTTTATTTAGAGTATAACTCCACGATTAATTGTTCTTTGATATTTTCTGGAATCTGTAATCTTTCAGGAATAGAAACATAAGTTCCTTCCTTCTTTTCACTATTCCAAGAAATCCACTCATAAACCGCACTACTTGCAGTTAATGAATCTTGTATACTTTGAAGTGATTTTGATTTTTCTCTAACACCAACAACATCACCTGCTTTTAATGAATAAGAAGGTATGTTTACCAACTCGCCATTTACCGTAATATGTCTGTGAGAAACTAATTGTCTAGCTCCACTTCTTGTTGGAGAAATACCCATTCTGAAAACAACGTTATCTAAACGTGATTCACATAATTGTAGTAAAATCTCACCCGCAACACCTTCTTTTCTTTTCGCAGTAGCAAATAAGTTTCTGAATTGCTTTTCTAAAATACCATAAGTATATTTAGCCTTTTGCTTTTCCATCAATTGAACAGAATATTCAGATTTTTTACCTCTTCGTCTGTTATTCCCGTGTTGCCCTGGAGGGTAATTTTTCTTTTCGAATGACTTATCGTCTCCGAATATTGCTTCGCCAAATTTACGAGCAATCTTTGATTTTGGTCCTGTATATCTTGCCATTTTCTTTAAATTTAAAAGTGAGATTATGAATTAAGGCTTATCCTTCGATAATCGTAACTACACTTTCGGTGAAATATATTAATAATTAATTAAACTCTTCTTCTCTTCGGAGGTCTACAACCGTTGTGAGGCATAGGAGTAACATCTATGATTTCCGTTACTTCAATACCTGCATTATGTAAAGATCTTATTGCAGATTCTCTACCATTTCCAGGTCCTTTCACATATACCTTTACTTTTCTTAATCCTGCTTCATGAGCAACTTTAGAACAGTCTTCTGCCGCCACTTGAGCAGCATAAGGTGTATTTTTCTTAGATCCCCTAAAACCTAATTTACCCGCAGATGACCAAGAAATCACATCTCCTTTTTTATTAGTCAAAGAAATGATGATGTTGTTGAAAGAAGCACTAATGTGAGCTTCGCCAACTGAGTCAACTATAACTTTACGTTTCTTGGTAACTTTAGTATTTGCCTTTGCCATACCTAATTATTATTTAGTTGCTTTCTTCTTGTTAGCAACTGTTTTACGCTTTCCTTTTCTAGTTCTAGAGTTGTTCTTAGTACGTTGACCTCTTAAAGGTAACCCTGATCTATGACGAATACCTCTATAACAGCCAATATCCATTAAACGTTTAATGTTCAACTGAGTTTCAGAACGTAATTCACCTTCGATTACAAAAGCTGAAACAGCCTCCCTGATACGACCAATTTCATCATCATTCCAATCAGAAACCTTTGTATCTTCACTAACTTGGGCTTTACTCAAAATTTCTTGTGACCTACTTCTGCCAATTCCAAAAATGTAGGTTAAGGCGATCACGCCTCTCTTTTGTTTTGGTATATCTATACCTGCGATTCTTGCCATAATTACCCTTGTCTTTGTTTAAATCTAGGATTCTTTTTGTTGATTACGTACAACCTGCCTTTTCTGCGAACAATCTTGCAGTCGGCGCTTCTCTTCTTAACTGATGCTCTTACTTTCATCTTGTATCTTAGTATCTATATGTAATTCTTGCTTTCGTAAGGTCATACGGACTCATTTCCAATTTAACCTTATCACCAGGTAATAACTTAATATAGTGCATACGCATCTTACCTGAAATATGCGCTGTTACCACATGCCCATTCTCCAATTCTACCCGAAACATTGCATTTGACAATGCTTCTATGATAGACCCATCTTGTTCTATTGCTGCCTGCTTAGCCATAAATTATGCTACTTTTCTATTTTTACCGGTTTTCATCAAACCATCATAATGTCTATTTAACAAATATGAATTTACTTGTTGTACCGTATCAATGGCAACCCCAACCATAATTAATAGAGATGTTCCACCATAAAATAATGCCCAACCTGCTTGAACATCCATCAACTTAACTACAATCGCTGGTAAAATAGCCAGCAAAGCTAAGAAAATTGATCCAGGTAATGTTATTAAAGACATAATCTTATCTAAATAATCTCCTGTTTCTTTTCCAGGTCGTATTCCCGGTATAAAACCACCACTTCTTTTTAAGTCATCTGCCATTTTATTGGTAGGAACTGTAATTGCAGTATAGAAGTAAGTAAAGATTATAATTAGCAAAGCAAACAATAAATTATATGCCCATCCGAATATATCACTAAACTGTACTTGCATCCACTGTCCAAAAGATGTGTCATCAAAAGCACTACCTATCATACCAGGAACAAACATAATAGCTTGTGCAAATATAATTGGCATAACTCCAGAAGCATTTAACTTTAAAGGTATATACTGCCTAGAACCCATTATGTTCTTTTCATATCCACCAGAAGCTGTACGTCGAGCATATTGTACAGGAATTTGCCTTGTTGCCATTACTAAAAGAATACATGCTAATATTACCAAGAACCAAACAATGACCTCAATTAATATAAACATTAGTCCTCCGTTATTATCAGTTGTCCTTGAAATAAACTCTTGAACAAAAGATTGTGGCATAGTAGCAATGATACCTATCATAATTAACAAAGAAATACCGTTACCAATACCTTTATCCGTTATTTTTTCACCAAGCCACATTGCAAATACAGTTCCTGTTACCAATATTACAACAGCAGGAACCATAAAATCCAATCCTTTTCCTAGTAAAAATGCAGTATCTCTAACACCAAAAGCCTCTAAACCATAAAGATATGCAGGTGCTTGAACAATACAAATACCAATGGTTAACCATCTTGTAATTTGATTTATTGTTTTACGACCGCTTTCACCTTCTTTCTGTAATTTTTGAAGATAAGGTATTGCAATACCCATTAACTGCACAACAATAGATGCAGATATATATGGCATAATACCCAAAGCAAAAACAGAAGCATTAGCAAAAGCCCCTCCTGTAAATGCATTTAAAAGACCAAATATTCCTTGATCAGTGCTATCTGTCAATCCACCTAATTGCGTCGAATCTATACCTGGAAGTACAATTTGACAACCAAAACGATAAACCAACAAAAGACCCAATGTAATAAGAATTCTATTTCTTAGTTCTTCTATCTTCCAAATATTGGATATTGTATCAATAAAATTCTTCATGCTCTCGTTTATGCTTACAAACTTATTGCCTCACCACCTGCTGCCTCAATAGCTGCTTTGGCAGAAACCGTAAATTTATGTACCGAAATTTTTAGTGGCGCTTTTAATTCACCATTCCCTAAAATTTTCACTAAATCATTTTTACCAACTAAACCGTTTTCAATTAAGATATCTAAAGACACTTCATTGGTGATAATTTTATTATCAACAAGTTCTTGTAATTTTTCTAAATTAATACCCTGATAATCTTTACGATTAATATTTGTAAAGCCAAACTTAGGTACACGGCGTTGCAATGGCATTTGACCCCCTTCGAAACCAATTTTCTTAGAATAACCAGATCTTGACTTTGCTCCCTTATGACCTCTTGCAGCTGTTCCACCTTTTCCAGAACCTTGACCTCTACCAAGACGTTTTCCATCTCTATTCACTGAACCTTCTGCAGGCTGTAGACTATGTAAACCCATTCTATTCTATCTTTAAGCCTCCTCTGTGGAAACTAAATGTTTAACTTTATTTATCATTCCAAGAATGTTAGGTGTATCATCATGTTCAACAACCTGTCCTATTCTTTTTAAACCAAGTGCCTCCAAAGTCCTTTTCTGGTTTTGAGGTTTCTTAATTCCACTTTTTACTTGTGTCACTTTAATCTTTGCCATAATTCTACGCTTAGCCTTTAAATACTTTTTCTAAAGAAACACCTCTTTGTGCTGCAATTGTTTTTGCATCCCTAAGTTGCAATAAAGCATCAAAAGTTGCCTTTACAACATTGTGTGGATTTGATGAACCCTGAGATTTAGAAAGTACATCATGCACTCCAACCGACTCCAAGACTGATCTAACGGCCCCACCAGCAATAACACCGGTACCATGAGATGCAGGTTGAATATAAACCCTTGCACCACCAAATTTACCTTTTTGCTCATGTGGTAAAGTACCTTTATTTAAAGGAATACGAACTAAATTCTTTTTACCATCTTCAATAGCTTTAGCAATTGCAGTCGCAACTTCTTTAGATTTACCTAAACCATGACCTACAACTCCATTTTCATCTCCTACAACAACAATAGCAGAAAAACCAAATGCTCTACCACCTTTCGTTACTTTTGTTACACGTTGAATGCCAACTAACTTATCTTTTAAATCTAAACCGCCAGGCTTAACAGTTTCTACGTTTTTATATTTTTGGAACATACTAGTATATTAGAATTTTAATCCTGCTTCTCTTGCACCATCAGCTAAAGATTTTACTCTTCCGTGATACAAATTACCTCCTCTATCAAAAGCTACCTTATCAAGGCCCGCTTTTACAGATTTCTCAGCAATTGTTTTTCCAACTAAAGCAGCAATCTCTGTTTTATTTCCTTTTGTTTTAGCAATATCCTTATCTCTAGAAGAAGCAGATACTATTGTGATTCCTTTAACGTCATCTATAATTTGAGCGTAAATCTCACTATTACTTCTGAACACAGATAACCTTGGTCTTGCTGCAGTTCCAGAAGAAACCTTACGAATTCTACGTCGGATTCTTAATTTTCTTTGTGTCTTTGATAATCCCATAATACCCTTATATTAAGCTGACTTACCAGCTTTTCTTCTTAATATTTCACCTACAAATTTAATTCCTTTCCCTTTGTACGGTTCTGGTCTACGGAAAGATCTAATTTTTGCAGCAATATGGCCAACTAATTGTTTGTCATGAGACGTTAGTTTTACGATTGGGTTTTTACCTTTTTCAGAAATAGTCTCAACTTGAACCTCTGGTGCTAAATCAAAAACTATATTATGAGAAAAACCTAAAGCCAAATCAAGTTTTTGACCTTGATTACTTGCTCTATAACCTACACCTACCAATTCCAGCTCTTTGGTCCATCCTTTAGAAACACCTTCAACCATGTTAGTTATCAGTGATCTATACAAACCGTGCTTTGCTTTATGATCCTTAGAATCCGACGGTCTTGTTACCCAAGCCTGTCCATCCTCTACTTTAACCGCAACATCAGAAAACTCTTGAGTCAATTCACCTAACTTTCCTTTTACAGAAATGATACTGTCATTGATTTCAATTGTAACTCCTTCAGGAATTGCGATTGGATTATTACCTATTCTAGACATCTTCTAAATCTTTATTCAATTAATAAACGTAGCACAAAACTTCACCACCAACTTTTTCCGCCTTTGCTTGTTTGCTTGTCATTACACCGTGAGATGTAGAAACAATAGCAATACCTAAACCATTTAATACACGTGGTAAATCTTCGCTACCAGCATACTTTCTAAGACCCGGTTTACTGATACGCTGAATTTTCTTAATAACAGGTTCTTTAGTAAGCTTGTCATATTTTAAAGCTATTTTAATCGCACCTTGAACCTTATTGTCCTCAAACTTATAACTTAAAATATATCCTTGATCGAATAATATTTTAGTTATTTCCTTTTTTAGATTCGACGCAGGAATTTCAACAACCCTGTGACCCGCTCTACTAGCGTTTCTAACTCTCGTTAGGTAATCTGCAATAGTATCTGTTACCATTTATATATAATTCGGAGACGGTTTTCAGCAACTAAGCCAAACCTGAAACCATTAATAATTCTTTTTATTACCAGCTAGCCTTCTTAACACCAGGTATTAAACCAGCGTTAGCCATTTCTCTAAACATTACCCTAGAAATACCAAAGGTTCTCATGTAACCTTTAGGTCTACCTGTTAACTTACATCTATTGTGTAATCTTACCGGAGATGCATTCTTAGGCAATCTCTGTAAAGCTTCAAAGTCACCAGCCTCCTTCAAAGCTTTTCTCCTTTCAGCATAAATTGCTACAGTTCTTTCCCTTTTTCTCTCACGGGCCTTCATTGATTCCTTAGCCATACTAATTCTTTTTAAAAGGTAATCCTAATTCAGTTAATAAAGATTTTGCTTCCTTGTCAGTTTCTGCTGAGGTTACAAAAGTAATATCCATTCCGTTAATTCTATTGATTTTATCAATATTAACTTCTGGAAAAATAATTTGTTCAGTGATACCTAGGTTATAATTTCCACGACCATCAAAGCCAGTAGCTTTAATACCTTGAAAATCTCTTACTCGTGGTAAAGCAGAAGTTACTAAACGATCTAAGAATTCGTACATACGCTCACCTCTTAGAGTAACTTTTGCACCAATTGGCATACCTTTTCTTAGTTTAAATGCAGCAACATCTTTTTTAGATAATGTAGCAACTGCTTTTTGACCTGTAATCATCGTCATTTCATCAAGTGCGTGATCAATAAGCTTTTTATCAGCAACAGCAGCACCTACCCCTCTACTCATTACTATTTTCTCTAACTTAGGAACCTGCATTACATTACTGTAACCAAATTCTTCGGTAAGGGCAGCAATAATCCGCTCCTTATACTCTTTCTTTAATCTTGTAACGTATGCCATAACTAAATTACTTCTTTGGATTTTTTGGAAACCCTTACTTTTTTACCATCCTTCATCTCATAACCAACTCTTGTAGTATCTCCGGATTTACCATCAATTAAAGAAAGGTTAGAAATATGGATTAAAGCTTCTTTTTTTACAATACCACCTTGAGGATTTTTAGCACTAGGCTTCTCATGTTTAGATACCATATTAGCACCTTCAACAATGGCTTTATTTTTCTCAAGATTTACACGCATCACCTTACCTTCAGTTCCCTTATGGTCACCAGCAATAATTCTTACCGTATCTCCTGTTTTAATCTTTAACTTTTTCATCTTGTCAGTTATATTATAATACCTCTGGGGCCAATGATACAATCTTCATGAATTGCTTATCCCTAAGCTCTCTTGCAACAGGTCCAAAAACACGAGTACCTCTCATTTCTCCTGCAGGGTTCAACAATACACAAGCGTTATCGTCAAATCTGATATAAGACCCATCAGGCCTTCTCACCTCTTTCTTAGTGCGAACTACTACTGCAGTTGATACCGCTCCTTTTTTAATACCTCCGTTAGGAGTTGCCTCTTTAACCGTAACAACTATTTTGTCACCTATTGAAGCATATCTTCTTTTAGTACCACCAAGAACACGGATAGTTAAAACTTCCTTTGCTCCTGTGTTATCCGCAACCTTTAATCTAGATTCTTGCTGTAACATAACTTATTTAGCTCTTTCTAAGATTTCTACTAATCTCCAACATTTGGTTTTACTCATAGGACGAGTCTCCATGATTTTTACCGTATCACCAATATTGCAGTCATTTTTTTCGTCATGTGCAACATACTTCTTTGTCTTCAAAACGAATTTACCGTACATAGGATGCTTTACTCTTTTCACTTCAGCAACAACAATGGATTTCTCCATTTTGTCACTAGTGACTACTCCTACTCTCTCTTTTCTTAAGTTTCTTTTTTCCATAAAGCACAACCAATTATTGGTTTTCCCTATTAGTTAATTCAGTAGCTAATCTTGCCACCGTTCTCCTTACTTTTCTTATCTGAAGCGGATTTTCTAACGGAGTTACAAAATGTGCCATTTTCAAATCACCATGTTGCTTCTTATACTCGGCCAATTTCTCCGTAAGTCCTTCTACAGACATTTCTTTAATCTCTTGTTTTTTCATCGTTACTTACGTTTAATTTGCTACCTCGTAATCTCGAGCTACAATAAATTTAGTTTTAACAGGAAGTTTTTGCGCCGCTAATCTTAAAGCCTCTTTTGCTACTTCCATTGGAACCCCTGCCACTTCAAACATTACTCTACCAGGTTTTACCACAGCAACAAAATATTCAGGTGCACCCTTACCTTTACCCATACGTACCTCTAAAGGTTTTTTGGTTATCGGCTTATCTGGAAATATTTTGATCCACAATTGACCTTCTCTCTTCATAAATCTTGTAGCAGCAATACGAGCAGCTTCAATTTGGCGTGAAGTCAAAAATGTAGCACCATCAACATTCTTTATACCGAACATACCATTTGAAAGTTGGTGTCCTCTTCCAGCTAGGCCTTTCATACGGCCTTTCTGCATCTTACGGAACTTCGTTCTTTTCGGTTGTAACATTACTTTAGTTCTTTAAAAAATTACTTTCTACGACGTTGTTTTCTTCCACCTTCTTGCTTACTTCCTTTAGTAGTTTCACTTTTTTGCATTCCTACTAATGGAGATAAATCTCTCTTACCATAAACCTCACCTTTCATAATCCAAACTTTAATACCAAGTTTACCATATGTAGTTTGAGCTTCCTGCAAGGCATAATCAATATCAGCCCTAAAGGTCGACAAAGGAATTCTACCATCTTTATAAGATTCTGAACGAGCCATTTCAGCACCATTTAATCTTCCAGAAATTTGAATTTTTATACCTTCAGCATTCATACGCATTGCTGCAGCGATTGCCATTTTAATAGCCCTTCTAAAAGAAATTCTGCTTTCTATCTGACGGGCAACACTTGCCGCTACTAGATTCGCATCCAATTCTGGTCTTTTTATTTCGAAAATATTGATTTGAACCTCCTTATTGGTGATTTTCTTCAATTCCTCTTTTAACTTATCAACCTCTTGACCCCCTTTACCGATAATAATACCAGGTCTAGCAGTAGTTACCGTAACAGTTATTAATTTAAGGGTACGTTCTATTATAACTCTAGAAACACTAGCTTTAGAAAGTCTGGCATGAATATACTTACGTATTTTATCATCCTCAGCCAATTTATCACCATAATCATTTCCACCATACCAGTTAGACTCCCAACCTCTAATGATTCCTAGACGATTTCCTATTGGATTTGTTTTCTGTCCCATTCTAGTTTTCTGTTATATTTTTAGACCCTAAAACCAATGTTACATGGTTTGAACGTTTTCTAATTCTATGCGCTCTACCTTGTGGAGCAGGACGCAATCTTTTCAACATCGCACCACCATCTACTCTAATTTCAGCAACAACTAAATCTGCATCTTCTAAATTTGCATCTTCATTTTTAGCTTGCCAGTTTGCCAAAGCAGACAATAATAACTTTTCCAATTTTCTTGAAGCCTCCTTAGGATTAAACCTCAATATTGCCAAAGCATTCTCCACCTTTACACCTCTAATCAAGTCAGCCACAAGACGCATTTTTCTTGGTGAAGTAGGGCAGTTATTCAACTTAGCGAAAGCCACCATCTTCTTTTCAGCCTTTATTCTTTCGGCCATCTGTTTTTTACGAACTCCCATAGCTTACTTTTTTCCTTTGTTTTTTGCACCTACATGACCCCTAAAAGATCTTGTTGGCGAAAATTCCCCAAGTTTATGTCCTACCATGTTTTCTGTTACAAAAACAGGTACAAATTGTTTTCCGTTATGAACCGCTATAGTCATCCCAACAAAATCAGGAGTTATCATAGAAGCTCTTGACCAAGTTTTGATTACCGATTTTTTACCGGATGAAACACTTTGTTGGATTTTTTTCTCCAAGCTATAGTGAACGTATGGTCCTTTTTTTAGTGAACGTGCCATTTCTTTCTACTTTTTTATTTCTTTCTACGTTCTATTATATACTTATTGGTGCTCTTGGTCTTAGAACGAGTTCTGTATCCTTTAGCAGGTATTCCATTTCTCGATCTTGGATGACCTCCAGAAGCTCTACCTTCACCACCACCCATTGGGTGATCGACAGGGTTCATTGCTACCGGTCTAGTTCTTGGTCTTCTACCTAACCATCTACTTCTACCCGCCTTACCAGACACTAGCAATTGATGATCAGAGTTAGACACGGCACCTATAGTAGCCATACAACCAGAAAGAATTAATCTTGTTTCACCAGATGGCATTTTAACAGTAACAAATTTACCATCCTTTGCCATAAGTTGAGCAAATGTACCAGCACTTCTTGCCATTACAGCACCTTGACCTGGCCTTAACTCAATACATGATATTATTGTACCTAGAGGTATTTCACTTAACGGTAATGCATTTCCTATTTCAGGAGCCACAGAACTACCAGAAGAGATCTGCTGATCTACTTGTAATCCGTTTTGAGCAATAACATATCGCTTTTCACCATCAGCATACTCTAAAAGAGCAATAAAAGCTGTTCTGTTTGGATCATACTCAATAGACTTTACAGAAGCTAGCACATCTTGCTTATCTCTTTTAAAATCTATTACACGATACCTCCTCTTATGACCTCCACCTTTTTGGCGAATGGTCATTTTTCCTTGACTGTTTCTACCTCCGGACTTTTTTAACGGAGCAAGCAAGCTCTTCTCCGGCTTATCAGCAGTAATGGCGTCAAATCCATTTACTACTCTAAAACGCTGTCCTGGAGTGATTGGTTTTAATTTTCTAACTGACATTTCTTGTCTTTATAGATTACTGTAAAAATCGATAATATCACCTTCAACAACATCAACAATTGCTTTTTTTAAAGCATTTGTCTTACCATGCTGAACCCCAGTTTTTGTATATCTGGATTTTCTGGTGGGTCCGTAATTCATAGTACGAACCTTCTTTACTGAAACACCATAAGTAGCTTCAATCGCGTCCTTAATTTGCAATTTATTTGCCTTAGGGTTAACTACGAAACCATAACGGTTGTTCAACTCGCTATCAGCAGTCATTTTCTCCGTTATAATTGGCTTTATCAACACACTCATGATATTATTGTTTATTTAAATTCGATTCGATTCCTTCTAAAGAGCTTTCCAACAACACTACACTATTAGCATTAAGAATTTTATAAGTACTTAATTCTGAGTTAGTTATAACTTCTGAGCCTTTAAAATTACGCGAAGACAAATATACACCTTTATTTGAATCACCCAACACTATTAAAGATTTTTTGTTTTCAAGACCTAAAGTCTTTAAAACTTGAATAAAATCTTTTGTTTTTGGAGTGTCAAAATCAAAATCCTCAACAACTAAAATTGCATTTTCTTTATTCTTTAAAGACAAGGCGGATTTTCTAGCCAAACGCTTTAAATTCTTATTCAATTTTTGAGTATAATCTTTAGGTCTAGGTCCAAAAATTCTACCACCACCTCTAAATATTGGTGATTTAATACTACCAGCTCTAGCCGTACCAGTACCTTTTTGTTTTTTAATCTTCCTAGTACTTCCTGCAATTTCGGCTCTCTCCTTAGCCTTATGCGTTCCCTGTCTTTGGTGTGCTAAATATTGTTTAACATCCAAATATACAGCGTGATCATTAGGCTCTATAGCGAAAACATCATCAGAAAGGTTTGCCTTTCTACCTGTGTCTTTTCCTTTAATATCTAAAACTGCTATTTTCATTACATCCACCTTTGTATAGTTACATAAGCATTCTTATGGCCCGGAACACAACCTTTTACTACTAAAAGATTCTTTTCTGGAACTACTTTTAAAACTCTTAGGTTTTGAACCGTTACACGATCCGTACCCATTCTACCAGCCATTTTCATACCCTTGAAAACTCTTGCAGGATATGATGCAGCACCAATAGAACCTGGAGCCCTAAGCCTGTTATGCTGACCATGAGTTGCTTGACCAACTCCACCAAAACCGTGACGTTTCACAACACCTTGAAAACCTTTACCCTTAGATGTACCAATAACATCTACAAATTCGCCTTCAACAAAAACATCAACACCTACGGTGTCACCTAATTTAAAATCACCTTCAAAATCTTGGAACTCAACGACTTTTTTCTTAGGAGAAGCACCTGCTTTTTTAAAATGGCCTAATTCAGCCTTATTAGCACGACTTTCTGCCTTGTCATCGAAACCAAGTTGAAGAGCACTATACCCGTCAACCTCTTCGGTTCTGACTTGGGTAACTACACATGGCCCAGCTTCTATTACGGTACATGGGATATTTTTCCCATTCTCGTCAAAAATACTAGTCATGCCTATTTTCCTTCCTATTAACCCAGACATACTTATTTATATTAATTATTACTTATTTAATTCTTTACAAAAAAATAGGGTCAAAATAATTTAACCCTAAATTATTTTTCCATTTTTCCTTCGCACGCAGCTTAGGACATGTAGCCTAACCCATAATTGGGGTAGACAGCAAATTTACACCTTAATCTCCACTTCTACACCACTTGGAAGCTCTAACTTCATAAGCGCATCAATAGTTTTTGATGAAGAACTATAAATATCCAATAATCTTTTATAAGAACTTAATTGGAACTGCTCTCTAGACTTCTTGTTCACGTGAGGTGAACGCAAAACCGTGAATATTTTTTTATGTGTAGGTAATGGAATTGGTCCTGTTACTACAGCACCAGTAGTTTTTACCGTTTTTACAATCTTCTCAGCAGACTTATCTACTAAATTGTGATCGTAAGATTTTAGTTTTATTCTAATTTTCTGACTCATGTCCTAAATTTATGCTGTTATTCCTTTTGCTGCTTTAATCACTTCTACTGAAATATTAGAAGGAGTTTCTGCATAATGTGAAAATTCCATTGTTGAAGTTGCACGACCTGAAGATAATGTTCTAAGCGAAGTAACATATCCAAACATTTCTGATAATGGAACAGTTCCTTTAACGACTTTAGCACCAGCTCTATCGCTCATGTTACCGATTGTTCCTCTACGTCTGTTTAAATCTCCAACGATATCACCCATATTCTCCTCAGGAGTAATAACTTCTAACTTCATAATTGGCTCCATAATTACCGCTCCAGCAGCTTTACCCGCTGCTTTGTAACCCATCTTTGCAGCCAATTCAAAAGAAAGTGCATCGGAATCCACAGGGTGGAAAGAACCATCTGTAAGAACAACTTTCATTGTATCCATTTCATAACCTGCCAAAGGTCCGTTCTGCATAGCAGCAGCAAAACCTTTTTCTACAGCTGGAATAAATTCCTTAGGAATACGCCCACCTTTTATTTGATCAACAAACTGAAGCCCTTCTCCTTCGAAATCGTCATCCGCAGGACCCATTTCAAATACAATATCACCAAACTTACCACGACCACCAGATTGCTTTTTATAAGTTTCTCTGTGCGAGGCCGTTTTCGTCAATGCTTCTTTGTATTCAACTTGTGGTTCACCTTGATTAACCTCTACCTTAAACTCTCTTCTAAGTCGATCTACAATAATATCCAAGTGCAACTCGCCCATACCAGAAATAATAGTCTGTCCTGAAGCTTCATCTGTTTTCACTTGAAAAGTTGGATCCTCTTCAGCCAATTTAGATAAAGCCATTCCTAACTTATCTACATCAGCCTTTGTTTTAGGCTCAACAGCAATACCAATAACCGGTTCTGGGAAATTCATACTTTCCAAAACAATTGGATGCTTTTCATCAGACATGGTATCACCAGTCTTAATATCCTTGAAACCTACTGCCGCCCCAATATCACCTGCTTCGATATAATCGATAGCATTTTGCTTATTGGAATGCATTTGATAAATACGTGAAATACGCTCTTTTTTTCCAGAACGGTTATTCAATATATATGAACCCGCATCTAAACGACCAGAATATGTTCTAAAGAAAGCTAATCTACCAACGAAAGGATCAGTAGCAATCTTAAAAGCTAAGGCAGCAAACGGTTCTTTCACACTAGGCTTACGTCTTTCAACAGCGCCCGTATCAGGATTTGTCCCTTCGATAGCTTCCTTATCCATAGGCGAAGGAAGATATCTACAAACAGCATCCAATAAAAACTGAACCCCTTTATTTTTGAACGAAGAACCACAAATCATTGGAATTATCGCACGATCCATTACAGCAGCTCTTAAAGCAGCATGTACTTCTTCTTCCGATATAGAATCTTCATCTTCGAAGAATTTCTCCATTAATTGCTCATCATACTCTGCAACTGCTTCAATTAAGGCAGCTCTATACTCCTTAACCTCAGCTTTCATATCCTCAGGAATATCGATAACATCAAAGGTCGCACCGAAACCTTCCTCATGCCATACAATAGCTCTATTTTTCGCTAAATCAACTATACCTCTAAAATCAGCTTCATCACCGATAGGAAGCACAATTGGAACCGCATTTGAACCCAACATTTCCTTAACTTGCTTACAAACCATAAGGAAATTAGAACCTTGACGGTCCATTTTGTTCACAAATCCAATTCTTGGAACCTTATAGTTATCAGCCAATCTCCAGTTAGTTTCTGATTGAGGCTCAACACCATCAACAGCACTAAACAAAAAGACCAAACCATCCAATACACGCAAAGAACGATTCACCTCTACGGTAAAATCAACGTGGCCCGGAGTATCTATAATGTTAAAATGATAAGGCTTAGTATCATCGGTAATCTCTCCATTTTTCATTGGAAAGTTCCACTCACATGTTGTAGCAGCAGAAGTAATCGTAATTCCCCTCTCCTGCTCTTGCTCCATCCAATCCATAGTGGCCGCACCATCATGAACCTCACCTATCTTATGACTTACACCCGTATAAAAAAGTATACGCTCTGTAGTCGTGGTTTTACCGGCATCAATATGAGCGGCAATACCTATATTTCTTGTAAATTTTAAATCTCTTGCCATGTTATTCTAGAATCTAAAGTGCGAGAATGCTTTGTTTGCCTCAGCCATCTTGTGCGTATCGACTCTTTTCTTAACCGCTGCACCTTCTTCCTTAGCAGCCGCTAAAATCTCACCTGCTAATTTTTGAGACATCCCTTTTTCATTACGCTTTCTTGCATAACTAATTAACCACTTCATAGCGGTTGATATTTTTCTGTCCGGTCTAATTTGCATAGGAATCTGGAACGTAGCTCCACCAACCCTTCTACTTCTCACTTCAACATGAGGCATTACATTACTCAATGCATCCTTCCACAACTCTAAAGCTGTTTTCTCATCATCAGTTTTCTTTGCATCTACAATGTCTATAGCATCATAAAACACACTAAACGCAACTGATTTTTTACCATCCCACATCATCATATTAACGAAACGTGTCACTAATTGATCATGAAATCTTGGATCCGGTAAAAGCGGTCTTTTCTTTGCCTGTCTTTTTCTCATTACTTCCTTTTAAACAAGTTTAATTACTTCTTAGGGCGTTTTGCACCATATTTAGATCTACGTTGCGTTCTACCGGCCACACCTGCTGTGTCCAATGCACCACGTACAATATGATACCTTACCCCTGGTAAATCTTTAACTCTTCCGCCTCTTACTAATACTATCGAGTGCTCTTGCAAATTGTGCCCCTCTCCTGGAATGTACGCATTAACCTCTTTACCATTAGTCAACCTTACCCTTGCTACTTTTCTCATAGCTGAGTTTGGTTTCTTTGGCGTAGTAGTATAAACACGTGTACAAACACCCCTTCTTTGAGGACACGAATCCAAAGCAGCCGATTTACTCTTCTTAGTAATCGTCTCTCTTCCTATTCGTACTAATTGTGATATTGTTGGCATACTATAATAATATATAAAAATTACCCCTTACTTTAAGGGTCGGCAAATGTAGTGTTATTTTACAATAAATCAAACCTCAATTAATTTATTTTTGTTTTTTTTAATCAGCAAATATTTATTTCATTTAAAAACTACACAACTTGACCATAAACTGAAACTACATTCCATTCCAGACCTTAATACCGAACACATACTATAAAATTTGATTCTTCAATCATTTTTTTATAAAAATTATGAATATCTCAAAAAAAACATATGTTATATTATTTACCTACAAATACATACGGTGTTTTATCTGTAACTCACAATTTTATAACAACTTCTTAAAGTTTTATTAAAATTCTCTTGCATTATTAACTCTTTATTATGAAGTTTGTAGCTAGCTAATTCAAATAATTTAAAAATGAGAACAAAACTAAATGGATTGTTAACGCTACTATTGGCGTTAGTTGTGCATATTTCTTTTGCACAACAAAAAACGGTATCCGGTACGGTTACTGATCAAGAAGGGCTTCCTTTGCCCGGAGTTAACATTGTAGTCGAAGGTACAACAACAGGTACACAAACCGATTTTGATGGTAACTATTCAATTTCAGCCGCTCAAGGCCAAACATTATTGTTTACTTACATCGGACAAAAAGCTGTTCGTCAAACTGTAGGTGCCGGTGATACGGTAAATGTCGCGATGGCAGAAGACGCTCAAGCCTTAGAAGAAGTGGTAGTTACCGCTCAGGGAATTAAGCGTGAAAAAAAGGCGTTAGGTTATGCAACCAGCTCTGTAGGCCAAGAAGCTTTAGAGTCAAGAGCAGAAGGTGATGTTGCTCGTGTACTAGCAGGTAAAGCAGCGGGTGTTCAAATTACTGCCGGTGGTGGTATGTCTGGATCTGCAACAAGTGTTACTATTAGAGGTTTAAGTTCTTTCAGCGGTAGTAACCAGGCGTTATTTATTGTTGATGGTGTTCCTTTTAGTAATGATACCAATAGTGGAGGTGATTTCTTATCCGGTAATACAGGTTCTTCGCGTTTTTTGGATATTGACCCAAACAACATTGCGAATATTGAGGTCCTTAAAGGTTTGGCAGCAACCACACTTTATGGTACTTTAGGTAAAAACGGTGTAATTTTAGTTACTACAAAAGCTGCAGCCAATACCGGTGGTGTTAAGAAGAGTGAAATTTCTGTAAATACGTCATATTTCGTTAATGAATATGCATCTTTACCAGATTACCAACAATCTTATGGTGGTGGTTTTGACCAAGCTTTCGGATGGTTTTTCAGTAACTGGGGACCAAGTTTTGACCGTGATGGTACAGCAGGCTGGGGAGGACAATCAGCTATTGATGCCAATGGTACTTTAGAACATCCTTATTCAACAACAGCAATTGCTGCAACTAGAGATGCTTTTCCAGAATTACAAGGCGCCAGATATGATTGGAAGCCTTATAGTTCTGTTAAAGATTTCTTTTCACCTGGTAATGTAACTAACACTTCGGTAAACTTTGCTGGCGGTTCACAAGATGGAAATACCACGTTTAATGCTAACTTAGGTCATTTAAATGACGTTGGTTTTACACCTGGCAACCAATTAAGACGTGTGAACTTTTCATTAGGTGGACGCTCAAAATTAAGCAACAAATTTACTATTGCCGGTAGTATGAACTACTCAAGAACTGATTATGACACTCCTCCAGTATCTGCAAGTAGAGGTAATGGTGGTATCAGCTCAAACTCAGTTTATGGAGCTGTTTTATTTACACCTATAAGTGTTGATTTAATGGGTCTTCCTTATGAAAATCCTGTTACAGGTGGTAGTGTATATTATAGAAATGGTAATGACATTGTTAACCCAAGATGGGTTAGTGAGAACATAAAATTTAATCAATTAACAAACCGTTTTTACTTCAACACTTCATTAAACTACGCTATTAATGATAATTTAGGAGCAACATTTAGAACAGGACTTGATTTCTACAACGAAAGAAACACTCAATTTTCTGACAAAGGTGGAGTAGAATTTGAAAGTGATATATTCGGTTTCTTGAATACTTACGACAACAACAACACTATTTGGGATCATACAGCATCTATTAACGGTAATTATGATATATCAGACAAAATAGGTTTCACTTTTAACGTTGGTGCAAACGCAAGATCAGATGAGTTCGACCTTTCAGGTGTTGCAAGTACTGGTCAAATTGTTTACGGCGTAAGAAGACACTTCAACTATGAAAACCAATCTCCTTTACAATTTTCTAGAAAAAGAAACATTGTTGGTGTTTTTGGAGATGCAAGTATTGATTATGACAACTTCCTGTTTTTAAACATAAGTAGCCGTACGGATTGGGTTTCTAACCTTATAAAGGATAATAGAAGTTTAACATACCCAGGTGCTAGTTTATCATTTCTACCAACCGCGGCATTTAGCGGTCTTAAGTCTGAAGGAGGTCTTAACTACCTTAAATTAAGAGCTAGTATGGGTACTTCTGCTAACTTCCCAACTGACTATCCAACTGTTAGTGGTGTTAACCAAAATACTCAACAACCAGGTGGAGCATTTGGTCCAATTACTCTTAACAGCATCAGTTCTTTTAAAGCAAATCCTGATTTAAAACCAGAATTATTAAAAGAATTTGAAGTAGGTTTTGAAAGTAAATTCATTAAAAATCGTATTTCTCTTGATGTTACCTATTATGATAGAAGAACAGATGATTTGATCGTAACAGAACCATTATCCCCTTCAACAGGTTTTCAATTTACACAAAGTAATATTGGTCAAATCAGCAACAAAGGTTATGAGGCAGATTTAGGAATTGATTTTTTCAAAAATGCTGATGGTTTCAACTGGAAATCTAGCGTGAATTTCTTTGCGAATAAGGAAGTTGTAGAAGAACAAGATCAAGACATTATCATTTATGCCGGTAGTTCTGCACTATTTATAGGAGGTAATGCGGCTATAAAAGGTGAATCTTTAGGTAGTATTGTTGGTACTGCATTTCAAAGAAATGAAGCTGGTGATTTATTAACCAATGATGCTGGTAACTATGTTATCACTGAATCTGACTTAGACGGTAATGTTCCAATTATTGGTGATGCAATTCCTGATTATACAATGAACTTTATCAACAGTTTATCCTATAAAAACTGGAGCTTAGGTTTCCAAATCAATCATATTAAGGGTGGTGACATCATGTCTAGTACCATAGGAACGTTACTTGGTAGAGGACTTATCACAGAAACAGATAATCGTTTAGATACGTATATCTTACCTGGTGTTAACCAAACTACAGGTCAGCCTAATGATATTCAAATCAACAATTCGACATACTATTTCAGTAACTTGTTATTCGGCCCTGCAGAAGCTAAAATTTATGATGCCTCAGTTATACGTTTACAAGAAGTTTCTTTAGGATACTCTTTACCAAAAAAGTTTTTGGAAAAAACACCTTTTGGAACCTTAACATTTACAGTACAAGGTTTCAACTTATGGTATGATGCTTACAATACGCCAAAAGGAGCTAATTTTGATCCTAACGTTGCTGGTGTTGGTATTGGTAATGGTCGTGGATTTGACTTCTTGAACGGTCCTAGCACTAGAAGATATGGTATGAGCGTTAAGATGACATTTTAAAAATTGCTAAAAAACAAGACTTATATTATGAAAAAAATAATCAAATACATGCTAGTGGTAGTGATGGCAGGTAGTTTTCTAAACTCCTGTGATACCACTGATTTAAATCTGACTGAGAATCCCAATATTCTAACTTCAGGTGATATTAACCTATTGCTTAATACTATGCAAATAGGTTATAAAGACAACGTTCGTAACTTCAACCAAAGAGGTGGTGAGTTAACCAGAATAGATTTTATGGGAGGTAGAGATTACTTTAACAACTACGCTGGAGCAACTATGAATGGTGTTTGGAATACTACGTACAGTAATATTTTCGCCAACTTACAAGAAATGGAAAGAATTAATAACGAATCTGATATTAATTATGATTTCCACGTAGGTTTAGGTAAAATTATGCAAGCTCATAGTTTATTTATCTTAGTTGATATGATTGGTAATGCAGCATATACTGAAGCATTAGATCCAATACAGTTTCCTGCACCTAATTTAGATGAAGGTGCTTCAGTCTACACTGCTGCCCTAGGTTTATTAACTGAAGCAGAAGCATTATTAAGCAGTGGACCTGCTACCCAAGGTGCTACTGACTTTTATTATAACGGTGATACAAACAAATGGTTGAAAGTAATCAACTCTTTACGTTTAAAAGCTTATAAGCAAACTAGTAACGTTTCTGCTTTTAATGCGGTAATTGCCGGTAATAATTTCATTAGCAGTACAGAAGATGACCTTGAATTTAAATATGGCACTAATGTATTACAGCCAGATACTCGTCATCCAGATTATGCGACTGACTACACGCCTAGTGGGGCTAACATTTACCAATCAAATTGGTTAATGGAAACCATGTTACTAAAAGATGATCCAAGAATTCGTTATTATTTCTACCGTCAGGTTGGTGGAACTCCGGGAGCACTTGATATTGATGGTAACGAAGTAGCACCAAATGAAGAAACTTTAGCTTGTTCACTGGTTGTACCTCCACAACATTATATTGATGGTGGTTATACGTACTGTAGTGTTGACAATGGTTACTGGGGTCGTTCTCATGGAAATGATGAAGGTACACCTCCAGATAGTTTCACAAGAACTGCATTAGGAGTTTATCCAGCTGGTGGAAAATTTGATGATAATGACTTTGCTGTTGATGAGGATGACCCAAATTATGATCCAACAGTTGGCCTAGGAAAAGGTGGCGCTGGCGCTGGAATTGAACCAATGTTACTAGCATCATGGGTTGATTTTTGGAGAGCAGAAATGGCTGCAAGTGATGCATTAAAAGCTACCTTTATGGAAGCTGGTATGACTAAATCTATTTCAAAAGTTCAAACTTTTGGTGCATTGGATTCTAGTGCTGACACTTCTTTTGCTCCATCAGAAACAGAAGTTGCTGCTTATATTTCAGGTATTGTAGCAGAATACAATACAGCTACAGGAGATGATAAGGAAAATGTTTATGCAGAACAATACTGGATCGCACTTTTCGGCGGTGGTGGTGAATCTTGGAATTATTACAGAAAAACAGGATACCCTACAACATTGACTCCTAATTGGGAACCGTCTCCAGGGGCATTTCCAAGAACATTTTTGTTACCACAAAATGAGGTTATAACAAATCCTAACTTAACGCAAAGAACGTCGCTAAGCACTCAAGTATTTTGGGATACAAACCCAGCCGGTCCTGCGTTTCCAGCAGCGAATTAATTAATTAAAAAACTTAAAATGATGAAAATAAATTATAAAGTTTTTACAGCACTAGCTTTGACTTCGCTGATGTTTACATCATGTGACGAAGGTGATGCTGTAGTAGATACAGTTACCGCGAATACATTACGTGGTGCAGTTTTAAGAACGATAGAGGTTACCTCTAACGAATTACCTATCGGAGTTGATACTGGAGCATTTTCTGTAGATCTTGAGATACAAAGTGAAGAAAATGGCACTTTAGTAAGTGCATTAGATGCTTATGTAAGTTTCGTAGATGCAGATCCAAGCAACGGACCTGGTGATGTCGCAGAATCATTGTTAACATCTATACCTTCATCTTCTTTTAGTGCGGGTAGTCGTGGTTTACCTACGTATAGCTTTTCTGCTTCACTTGGTGAATTACTTTCAGCTACTGGCATAGACGCTTCTGAAATAGATGGTAGTGACCAGTTTAGAGTTCGTTTTGAACTAGTATTAACTGACGGTAGAACGTATTCATTTGCTCAAAACTCGGGTACATTGACTGGTTCATATTACTCATCACCATTTCTTTATTCTGCAACGGTTGTATGCCCACCTAAGGCTCCAACTGCAGGTGTTTGGACCATTAACATGGTTGACACATACGGTGATGGATGGCAAACAACCACCGGAGGCGGTGGTGATGGTATAACTGTTACTTTAGATGATGGTACTGTTTTAGAAGTTGGACTTTGTTCTCCTTATGGTAGTGCCGCAGGAACCTTTTTAGGTAGCGGAGATTGTGTACCTAATGACGGTTCAACCGGAGTTGGCACTATAACAATACCTGCTGGCACACTAACTGCTGATTGGTACTTCCCTGGAGATGCCTATGGCGAAATCGACTTCGAAATCGTTACTCCTAACGGAAACATTGTTGGTGGCTACCAAGGAGTAGATGCTGGTGCTATCACAATAGATTTCTGTAAGGACTAAGTGAAATAAAAAAGTTTTAAACTTTTAATAATAATTTAAAGCCACCTCTATAAAGAGGTGGCTTTTTATTTATGGCAATAAAACGTATTAAAAAAATGTTCAAATGACTCTACATTGATAACATCAACAAATATTAAAATTTAATGAATAAAAATTTATGTAACAATATCTATAAACTTACTTTTATATAACTTTCTGAAAATGCAAAATTCAACCTTCTTTTTTAAATCAACTTACTCACATTATAAGAAATCCTTATGGGAAATTTAAACGTATTAATTTGTATTTTTGAAAAAAGAAAAATCGTGAGTTATAAGTATTTTATACCAATTAAAAATAGTATAACATTACTATTTTTAATACATTCTTTTACTTCATGTACTAGTTATGACAACTCTGACATCATTGTCGAAACTCCTGTACAAATAGACACTACCAATCAAACGGGAGAAGAAAATAACTTTACTCCTATTGGAACTATCGAGATATTAAATATCGATAAAATAGATAACAATTTTATTCTGGTCAACGATGCAGGTGCCAACCGAGTTTATATAATGAATAAACATGCCAAACTCCTTTATGAATGGTCTTTCTCCAATAATATAGGCAATGATGTATATTTACTTTCAAATGGAAATTTACTTGCATCGCTAGAAGCTGATGAACCAAAAATACCATTAGGAGGAAAAGGAGGCAAAATCCAAATAATTGAACCTGATAATACTACTATTTGGGAATTTATATACTCTTCTGAAGGTGGAGAAACCCACCATGATGTACAAATGCTACCAAACGGTAATATAATTGCCATGGTTTGGGAGAGAATAAACTCCGCTATAGCAATCTCAGAAGGTTTTATGTTAGAGGAAGATATTTACCCAGAGTCTATAATAGAAATCAATCCTTCAACTAATGAAATCGTATGGGAATGGAATTCCATGGACCACATAATACAGGATTATGACCAGACAAAAGCGAATTATGGGGTTATTTCTGAAAATCCAAATTTAATAAATCTTAATTACACCCCACAAAATGAGATTCTCCCAGGTGTAAAAGGTGATATTATGCATGCAAATGCGATAGCCTATGATAAAGTAAATGACGTTATTTTTCTTAGTATAAATGCCTACTCTGAAGTTTGGGTAATTGACCACAGTACTACAACCGAAGAAGCCAAGGTTCATAGTGGAGGAAATTACGGTAAAGGAGGTGATTTGATTTACCGTTTCGGTAACCCAAACACGTATCAAAACCCAAAAGGAACACGTCTTTTTCACAACAACCATTTTCCTAATTTACTCGAAGATAATAATCAAGGCAAATTACTTATATTTTCAAATGGAAATGACATAAAACAATCTACGGTCTATGAACTGGAACTTCCTTCAACATATTCATTACAAACTAATTTCAACAATGAACCAACGGTAACATGGAGTTTTACCGACCCTAATCTTTATTCCGGAAAAGTATCAGGTGCAGTACCTTTGGAAAACGGGAATATTTTGATAACAGAAGGTGATTTTGGATTTTGGGAAGTTACTCGTGAAAATGAAGTAGTTTGGAAATTTAATACTGAAGGATTTTTTTGGAGAGGATATAGCTATTCTAAGAACTCGCCTGAAATAAAATTATTGGGGCTATGACAATATTCCAATTTTTTTTAAATGAGGAATAGAATACTACGCAGTTAACTTTTTCATAAAGCCTGCTCTATACTCATGGTTTACATTTTTAAAAATACTCTTGCTTAAAAAAATGAAAAAATATATACTCCTAATTCTTCTTATAATCGTATCGTGTGATTCGAAAAACAAAACTGAATCAAAAACCCCATTAGAAACGGCAGTAGAAAACACCGAATTTAAAATTACTCCAGTTTTCAAGAAAGTAGATAGCGGATATAGCAATTTACAATTTTCAAACACCATAACCGAAAATATAGAGACACTTGAAAATCTATTTAGTTTCGACTATTTCTATAATGGTGCAGGTGTTGGTGTAGAAGATCTGAACAATGATGGTCTACTCGATGTTTTTTTCTGTGGCAACCAAGTTCCCAATAGATTATATCTCAATAATGGAGATTTGAAATTTACAGATATTTCAGAATCCTCAGGAATAAATATTGGCAAAAACTGGTCTAACGGTATCACCTTCGTTGATATAAATAATGATGGCTATCAAGATATTTATGTTTCACAAGGAGGACCAAAAGACAGAAACGATCGTAAAAATCTGCTTTACATAAACAACAAAGATTTAACATTTACTGAAAAAGCAGAGGAATATGGTTTAGCAGATATGGGCATTTCAACTCAATCAGCATTTTTCGATTATGATAATGATGGTGATTTAGACTGCGTTGTAATGAATGAAAATGAAATTTATGGAGTAGATCCTATAAATTTTTACAAAATAGTAGATAACAATACAGAAGTTAAATATTTCAATAGCTCCCATATTTACAATAATGAACATGGCAAATTTGTTGATGCAACCATTACTTCCGGTATTCAAAATCCAATTTATGGCCTAGGCCTTTGTATTAGTGATATTAATAAAGATGGTTGGCTTGATATATATTTTACAAGTGACTATTATATACCAGATGCATTATACATTAACCAGAAGGATGGTACCTTTTCAGAGAAAATTAAAAGTTATACCCAACAGATATCTTATTACGGTATGGGCATAGATATTGCCGATATCAATTCAGATTCTAAGGAAGATATTTTTACATTAGATATGTCTTCAAGTGACCATGTAAGAGCGAAAACTCTAATGGCATCGATGAATACAAAACGATTTGATTATCTAGTAAACACCGCAGGTTTTCACTATCAATATATGTTTAATTCCTTACAACTAAATCTAGGGAATAATAAATATAACAACATTGCTCAACTTACCAAAACGGCCAATACAGATTGGAGCTGGTCTGTTCTAATGTCAGATTTTGACAATGACGAGGACAATGATATTTACATAAGTAATGGCTATAGAAAATATGCACTAGACAATGACCTTCAAAAAAAAGTTTTTGCAACACAACAAAAATTTGGTCGTAATGTACCCATAGAATTAAAGAAAGAACTTTATGAAACAATGCCTACCGAAAAATTACAAAATGTATTATTTGAAAATGAAGGTAAACTTGTCTTTAATGAAAAAGCAGATATCTGGGGATTAGGAGATTTTTCTTATAGCAATGGGGTAGCGCAAGGAGATTTAGACAACGACGGTGATATAGATTTGATCGTCAATAATATGGATGAAAACGCCTTCCTTTATAAAAATTTGACTTCAGATAATCGTAACGGAAATTATCTAAATATTAAAACAATAGGTGCCACTTCAGAGCCTTATTGTAATGTTGAAATAAAATATGCTGGAAAAACTCAATATGCTGAACAAAAAAGAGTTCGAGGGTATATGTCATCACAGGAAAATGAACTTCATTTTGGACTTGGTGAGAATTTAAAAGTAGATACCGTATCGATTACTTGGCTAAATGGTAAAACCGAACAAAAATTTAATGTTGCAGCAAATACCACAGTAGAGTTTAACATTAAAAATGCACATAAAACGGTAAAAAAAACCAAAATAAAAGGACCACTTTTCGAATCAATTAACCCTAATTCGATAGGTTTAGATTATACACATACAGAAAATAATTTTAACGATTTTAGTACAGAAATTTTACTTCCATATAAGCAATCTACATTTGGCCCTTTTATATCTAAAGGCGATTTGAATGGTGACGGGCTTGATGATTTATTCATTGGCGGAAGTTCAAATCAACCAGCCCATCTATATTTTCAAACCTTAAATGGATACAAAAAAGAAATTCCAAAAGTTTTTGAAATCGATAAATCTTTTGAAGATATGGAGTCCATTATTTTCGATTTTGACAATGACAATGATCTCGACATTTATGTTGTAAGTGGCGGTAACGAGTATACTGAGAATTCATCATACTATCAAGATCGTATTTATTTAAATAATGGGCAAGGTAAATTCACCAAATCAAAAGACGCTGCCTTAGTTTCATTTGCTCAGAATGGCAAATCAGTAGATGTTATAGATTTTGATAAAGATGGGGACTTAGATATTTTGGTTGGCAATAGGTCTATACCTAATAAATACCCTCAACATAGTTCATCTGTACTTTATGAAAATAGAGATGGAAAATTAGTAGACATCACTTCTCAACATGCGCCCGACTTAAATGATTTCGGCATTATCAATAGCATACTAGCTACTGATTACGACAACGATGGGTGGGAAGATATAATAGCCGTTGGCGAATGGACTGGTATAGGGCTCTTTAAAAACAACAAAGGAACTTTTGAACTTGACAAAAGAAGTATGTTAAACGAAAAAGGCTGGTGGTTTTCTGTTAATGAGACCGATATTAATAATGATGGCTTAAAGGATTATATAGTTGGCAATGTAGGTCTTAATATTAAATTTAAGGCTAGTACAAAGAAACCTTTTAAAATTTACTCCAACGATTTTGACAATAACGGAACTAACGATATTATTTTAAGTAAAGAATATAAAGGAAATTACGTTCCTGTTAGAGGAAGAGAATGTTCATCTCAACAAATGCCCTTTATAAAAGAAAAATTTGGAAGTTACTCTTCTTTTGCCAATGCTACCATGAACGATATCTATGGTGAAAATTTAGAGAAATCTTACAAAAAAAACGCTACAGTTTTTGAATCAATTCTTCTGATAAATTTAGGTAATGGTAATTTCAAAATTAGCAACTTGCCTATCGAGGCTCAACAATTTCCTATCATGAATACTGCGTTTTATGACATAAACAAGGATGGATTTGAAGATTGTATCATAATAGGCAATATTTATGGCACTGAAGTAGAAACACCAAGATTAGATGCCGTATCAGGCTTAGTAATGATATCAGACCATAAAAATGGGTATACGGCCATAGATTATGATAAAGCTGGACTATACTTATCTGATGAATCTAAAGATTTGATAATTACGAATTTCCAAAACAAGCCGCTCTTAATTTGCACAAATAATAATACTTATTTACAGCCCTTTAATTTCACATCAAATTAACTTTCATTAAGTGGGGTATTAATTTATATTTAGTATGTTTATCCCAAAATTTTATTTTATGAAAAAGAATATTTATGTGCTTCTAATATTTTGCACAACTTTATCAGGGTATGCCCAATATGCTGGTCAAGCATCGACTAATATGTCTGCAGGTGGTGGTGGTGGTGCTACAGGCCAAATTTATGATTTAATGGGCCCTATTAGTGAGCGCAGTAAAAAGAATGCGGATATGTATTCAGAATTCCAAGGGTCTCCATATTTATCTGATACGTTTTTACCAACGACAATGTTTTATGGAGATGAAAACATGGGGAACATCTTCTACAGATACAATGCTTTAAATGAAGAAATTGAAATCAAAAAATCCAACTCAGAAGAAGCTCAAATTCAAAGTTTATCTAGAGATAAAAAAATAAATATAGTAGCCAATGGTAAAAAAATGAGCTTTAAAACTTTTACCACTTCTAAAAACAATACAGTAAATGGCTATTTAACTACCATCATTAATGGTAAAAATTATGACTTGTACAAAAGAAATTACGTAAAATATACAGAAGGGAAAGCTGCTACGAATTCTTTTGTTAAAGCTGTACCAAGTAGATTTTCACAATTTACAGAATACTACTTTCAAAAAGATGGTATTGATAGAATGGACGAAATTAAATTGAAAAACGGTCAATTACTTAAACTAATTGATGATTCAAAAAAAGCTGACCTAAAACAGTTTTTAAAGGATAATGACCTAAATATTAAAAACGAGAAAGACTTAATAAAGGTTTTCGATTTTTTAAATAGTTAAATTATTTTACCATTTAATATTAAAACAGCTCAACAATTGTTGAGCTGTTTTTATTTACCTTTGTCCCATGCAAAAAACCACTCAGATTTATGGCTTAAGAGCCATTATAGAAGCTGTAAATTCAAATGAAGAAATAGATAAGGTATTTTTACAAAAAGGTCTTAAAGGAGACCTTATGAAAGAATTAGAAGGTTTATTGCGTAGAAATGAAATCAACATGGTGTATGTACCAGTTGAAAAACTAAACCGCTTAACAAAAAGTAACCACCAAGGTGCTGTTGCCAACATCTCTCCTATTTCATTTCATACCTTAGAAGAACTTGTTGAAAAAGCTAACGAAAAAGGGGGTCCTGCCCTATTCTTACTTTTAGACCAACTATCTGATGTTCGTAATTTCGGTGCCATAATCAGAACTGCAGAATGCACTGGTGTTGACGGTATTATTGTACAAAAGAAAGGTGCCGCCCCAGTAACAGCCGACACTATAAAAACTTCGGCCGGAGCCGCGTATAGAGTGCCTATTGCAAAAGTAGACCATTTAAAAGATGCCGTTTTTTACTTACAGGCCTCAGGTATTAAAATAGTTTCTGCGACAGAAAAAACAGAGGATTCTGTTTATGATGTTCCTTTTACCGATTCTATTGCAATAGTTATGGGAGCTGAAGACCGAGGCATTACACCTTCAATTTTGAAAGCTTCCGATTATCGCGCTAAATTACCTTTACTTGGAGAAATTGAATCATTGAATGTATCGGTCGCATGTGCAGTATTTCTATACGAAGCTGTACGTCAACGTTTGTAAAACATTATTCTTTCTTTTTATTTTGATCAGTAGACCTGTAGATATAATTCACCTTAAAATTATCATCTTGGGACACTTCCTCTATTGTAGGTAGTTCCCTAAAATTCCCGTTCTCATCAAAATGTTTTAAGAACAAATCATCCTCCTCTTTAAAATCTTCTTTCTCCCATTCATATTTTTTAGGTTTTGGAAGGGTCCCATTTACAACACTTGCCAACAATAACCCAGTAAGAAAACCAGCTAAGTGCCCTTCCCAAGAAATTCCTTCCTTAACAGGAAAGATGTACCAAAGTAAACTACCATAAATAAAGACCACAATTAAAGAAAGCGCAATAAGTCTATAGTAAGAACTGAAAATACCCTTGAAAAATATAAAACTAGCGAGTACATAAATAAGTCCGCTTGCACCAATATGATAGGAAGTTCGGCCAATTAACCATGTTAGAAAACCCGATATTAGTATTCCATAAAGCACTATTTTCCATGCCACATTCTTATAAAAATACCACAATGCCGTAAGCAGAATGCCTAGCGGAATCGTATTATTATACAAATGTCCTAATGACCCATGTATGAAAGGACTTAAAATCAATCCTTTAAGTCCGGGGAGTGTTCTTGGCATTACACCCATTTCATTGAAATTAATTCCCAAAGCCAATTCTACCCAATATACTGCCCAAATAATAATCATGGCCAATAGTGGAATTACCAATACGCTATTTGAAAATTTAAAATGTCCCATTTCTGACATGAGCTTTCTTTTGAATTGATTTTACAATTATGCGACCAAATTATTGAAATGGGTCATATTGTCACACCACCTTTTGTAAAGTTATCGATTGACTAACTTAGTATTATCATCTCTTTTAAGATTATCATACTTTTGTAATATGAATGAACCTTTAGCCGAACGTGTACGCCCTAAAACACTGGACGAATATATTAGTCAACACCATTTAGTAGGTGAAAAGGGCTCGTTAACACATCAAATTAAAAAAGGAATAATTCCATCACTCATTCTTTGGGGACCACCTGGAACAGGTAAAACTACCTTGGCCAATATCATCGCCGAAGAAAGCAAACGCCCATTTTACGTTCTTAGTGCTATTAATAGTGGTGTTAAAGATATTCGTGAAGTAATTGATAAAGCAAAACAGGCCGGTGGCTTATTTACTTCTAAAAACCCTATTCTATTTATTGATGAGATTCACCGGTTCAGTAAATCTCAACAAGATTCACTATTAGCCGCTGTAGAAAAAGGATGGGTAACTTTAATCGGTGCAACCACCGAAAACCCAAGTTTTGAAGTTATACCCGCACTATTATCTCGTTGCCAAGTTTATGTTTTAAATGCTTTTGGAAAGGAAGATTTAGAAAATCTTATTACCAGAGCAATGGAGAAAGACCGTATGCTACAATCTAAAAACATTGAACTTAAAGAAACTGAAGCCTTACTTCGCTTATCTGGCGGTGATGGTAGAAAATTGCTCAATATTTTTGAGCTTGTGGTCAATTCTGAAGAAGGGAATGAAGTTGTTATAACCAATGAACTAGTACACTCTAAAGTTCAAAAAAATACCGTTCTATACGACAAAACAGGCGAGCAACATTATGATATTATATCTGCCTTTATCAAATCTATACGTGGCAGTGATCCCAATGGTGCCGTTTATTGGTTAGCTAGAATGATAGAGGGTGGAGAAGATGTGAAATTTATTGCGCGTAGAATGTTAATATCTGCCTCTGAGGATATAGGTTTGGCCAACCCTACGGCATTGGTAATGGCAAACACTACTTTTCAAGCTGTGACAACCATCGGTTATCCTGAAGCTCGTATAGTACTTAGCCAATGCGCAATTTATTTAGCGACTTCCGCCAAAAGCAATGCTAGCTACCTTGCTATAGGTAAAGCACAGCAGGCTGTAAAACAGACCGGCAATTTACCTGTACCATTACCACTACGAAATGCTCCGACTAAATTAATGAAAGACTTAGGGTACGGACAAGAATATAAATATGCCCATGATTTTCAAAACAATTTTGTAGATGCAGAATTTCTACCCGATGAACTTTCGGGCACTAGTTTTTATAAACCAGGCAGTAATGCACGTGAAAAAGCACTAAGCGATTTTTTAAAAAATAGATGGAAAGAGAAGTATGATTTTTAGAATTTTATATTCAATTCTTCTTGAACCAATTTATCGTTCTCATAATACTCAAAAATCCAGCTACCCTCTTTTTGATATACAATTCCGTTTTTCGTATCGGTTTTACCCAAAAATATATTATCGGCTGAGCTCCTTAATAAATTCATTCTTACTTTAGGTGTACTATCAACCAATTGAAAGCCAACATTGGTTGCTTGGGCATACCAGATATCATTTACATTCAGCTTTTTCAATGCTACCTTCTTAAAAGTTGTTGTTTCCCTTTCCTCTTTTTTAATGTTCGAATCTACTGGCGTATTATCTTTATAGTATTGAGTTGTGTCCGTCGCTTCTTCTGAAACGATTTTTGAATTACTTTCTTCTTGCACTTTTGCCGATTCTACATTACTTATTTCGTCAATCTTTTCTTTATCAAGCTTTTTAACATCATTTCTAAAACTAACCGTAACAGTCTCGTTCTTTTCACTCTTTTCATTATAAGCATAATCAATGCCATTAAAAGAACGCATTGCCTCTCTAATGGACTCAGTATAGGCCTCCTTAAATTGTTTTGCTTTACTGGTACCCTGCATTGAAGTAAAAATGGTATTATCATTACAATCTTTTAAGACTATGATTGTCTTTGTAGTGAACAAACTACTATCATCTTGCAAATTAACCATTAGCCCTAAACATCTATTTGAATTCAAATCGCTAGGCAAAGCATCATCATAAACGACATTGAACCCTTTTCCTTTTAAAATATATTTTATTAATGTACTCGTTTGAAACTCATTCGTTTCTTTAAATGAATCGAACTTTTTAGGAACGATAATATATTTATAATCATTTAAATTGGTTTGAGCATTAGCGGAATAACCTATACAAACAAATAATAATGCGATAATAGTTTTCAAAACTTGTATAATTTTAAATTCGAGGTAATATATGAAAAAAGCATGCCAAAAAAATAAAATTGAGGGAAGAAGGTAAACTACTTGTTGCGTCCCCAAGAAATAATATTCATTCCAAGTTGAAATGAAGCATAGTTAGTTGCAGCTATATTCTTATAAGAAAGCAAATTATCTGCCATTACGTAAAAATTTACAGGACCTGCTTGTAAGTTGATACCCAGACCTAAATTCGTGTAACTGAATTTATCTATAGTATATGTTCCTTTTAATGCTAAAAAATTACCCAACCTACGAGTATAGAAACCTGTAAGAGCTATTTGTGGTCCTCTAGGTCTATTAATCATATATAACTGTCCACCGATAGAATTTCTATATTTTACGCGAAGTTCACCGCCACCAGAAGATCCTGCGGTGCAATTACAATCCAATTGCCCTCCGCTATTATCAACAGGCTCTCCAAAATCGTTTCGAATAGATGCGTATAGCTTTGTTGGCCTAAATGTGACATAACTATCTGTGTCAGTTTCAAAAGGAATTAAACCTTCTACCTCATCTACTAAATCTTGCCAAAAATCTCTATTCAAATTTGCGAAATTTTCTAAAATATCAATCTCTATACCTTCTACAGTTGCTTTTCCATTTAGACTATAACTTTTAGCATCGTTACCATGATATATAAAACCTAAATCAAGAACACTGCCGGTTATAGTTGTTCTTTCATTCAAATGATATGTAAAACCAACATCAATTCCTAAACCTAAATCACCTCCGAAAAAAGCTCTTTTTACAAATTGACCTGCAGCCGTATCAGAATCACTGGCTTCATCTAAAGCTTGAAATCCAGAAGTATGCAACATTAAATCTGCATCTAATGTTGTTGCTATTCGATTATTTTGTCCTTCCGTATTTACCAAATAACCTTTATTCGAGGTAGTGCTATAATCTACAATACCAGAATACAGTTTTCCCCTAGCACCTACCGTTACATTTCTATCTACTTTTTTATTAATTCCAAAATGAAACACATTTACCATAGAACCTCTAGACTTTAAGTCGCCCAGGTCAAATTCTCTATTCAATTGGTCTGCATTACCATCAAAGACTAAATAGGCATAATCTTGCGGCCAAAAAGTAATATTATCTATTTCCAAATAACCGCCAAACGAATAAAACACACTAGGATCGTTACTTCTAAATCCTCCATTAAAATATTCTAATTGTACAGTAGAACTAAATTCATCACGTGGCTCTAATACATCTAAAGCTCTTTCTCGCACTTTTATATTAATATCAACACCATCTTCAGCGAAAATATCGTTCACAGATATTCCATTTGCACCCACATATCCTGAAACACCCGATAATAGTGGCACTCCAACATACCATTTAAAATCTGTTTCCATACCAGGGTTTAATGATAGTGATTGAGGAATCTCATTAAAATCATAAAGTATTTGCTTATTCTGGGCATAAACACCCAAGGTAAGTATTAGACTCCCAAGCAGTAAATAATGGGGTAACCTCATTTTAATTCTAATGTAAATTTAGCGCTAGAACGAAGCACGATGGCGGGATTTAAAAAACTTGAAGTACTACTACCATCTCCCAAATTAGAGGCAACCAATCTTATTTTAGAAGTATTTCTAATGATATCAAGACTTTTACCGGTAGGGCCATAAGCAACATCTCTTATTAAAGTAGAAGTAGGCGCAGCATCCATTCTAAATTCTTCCGTATCTAAAATATTTTCATTTTCATCAAGAAATTCAAGGCTTATTTCTATCGGTTTACTTGTCGTATTTTCAAGCTCATAACGTATCACGCCTGAAAGTACTCTTTCTGCAAAAAAAGGTTCTTCAAAAGCATCGAAATTAAAATCCTGTGTAAAAAAACTGAGTCCCGAAACTCTATTTATAAGGCTTTCTTGAACCTTAACATAGAAAACACTTGTCTCATAAGTAGGCGTAATCTCTAAAGCATCTAGCTGGTCGAAATCTTGCTTTTCAGAACAAGATAAAACCATTAGAAGGCCAAAAACCACCCATATTAAAATACGAAAGCCTTTCATTATTACTTTATAGATTAAACATTACAAGACAGAACCCTGTAGAACTATTAACTCTATAAAAAGGATTTTATTTCTTGTAAATTGTAAATAATGGGAGCTTCATCATGAATTTCTTCTTTATGAGCGTTAAAATGAATGGTATGCAGACCAACGGCTTTTGCACCAAGAATATCTGCTTCTAAACTATCGCCAATCATTAAAGAAGTCTGAGGTTTGGCATTGGCCCGGTTCAAAGCAAGATTAAATATGATTGGATTGGGTTTTTTTACCCCTGCCATTTCAGAATCAATAATGTGATTAAAATAACTATGAATACCTGAATTTCTTAATTTCTTATCTTGTATTTCCTGAAACCCATTGGTAATAATATGCAGTTTATAATTTGGTTGCAAATAGTCTAGCACCTCAATGGCATTGGGAAAAAGATTATTAAATGTTGAAAGATTATTTATATATTCATCGGATAAAATATTGATTAGCTGGTCTGAAACAGGATAACCTATAGTATCAAAAACCGACTTTAACCTTTGATATCGCAATTCTGACTTCGTTATTTTTTCCTCACGATACATTTTCCAAAATTTCAGATTCGAAGGCACATAGACTTCTAAAAAATCTTCAATCTCCAAATTTATTTGCTGCTCACTAAAAATCTTTTGAAAAGTGAATGCCGAGTTTTTATCAAAATCCCAGAGCGTATGATCTAAATCGAAAAAAATATCGGTAACCTTATTTTTAAACATGTTGCTCTTTTAATATTTTAGCGTACAAAGACATCCAATCTCTCTCTTCCTTATTCCCTAAAAGTTCATTTGAGAACATTACAAACGTGGTGCCATTAACTTGGTTTACCTCATCCGTTATTTTTTTCACTTGTTGTAATATAACCTCATCTTTCTTAATTTTTGACAAGGCATAATCATGAATAGCAAAAGGGTGTACTTTTATAGGTTGTTTTACTTCTAGGGGAATATCATAAAACTGAAACGAGGTACATGTACCAGCTCTAAACCCCAATTCATAGGTGTACCCCATGGTATAGTCATCAGTAAATTCTGCCGTAATTAAATTTCGGTAAGTTTCGGGCACATCTACCCTATTATAGCGCATTTTAGAACTATTGACAGGCCTATTGATCACCTCTTCTAAATTGGCCTTTTCCTTTCTCAATAATTCAAGGTCCGTAAAAGAACTATAAGAAGTCGCCAGAGATACCGGTGCATAATCCGCGACATATTTTATTAACGACTTAAATTTCATGCTATTGGTAGAAACGTTTTTGTCGTATTTCGAATAATCTGCAAACTGAAAAAAGAAATTACACTTTACGTTGTACTTTTTATGCAAAGCTATTAACGCTTCATAATTGTCAAAAGGATCCTTCATCCTATTTAGACCAACAGATATTCGATCAGCAACACGCTTAAATTTAAGAGTGCCAAAGTCCATTAACAACCCAGCCAAGCCACGCACTATTCCTCTATTCGCATAACAATGTGAAGTAGCTACATCTAAAACCGAAACAAAATCAAAGCCTTTAATTTTATATTCAAAATCATCGAAACGTCCTTTTAACGCCTCCAATAGTTTGTAGGCCCAAATATCGACTACAGGCTTTTGAAGAAAGCCATTTTGATAAGCGATACTGTCTTTTGGTGAGAATCTACCGTGAATATCTTTTACATGAGGCAAATACTCCTCGTACCTAGAAATTAGAAAAAAACTAGCTGCAAAAATATCATAGGGAAGATTACTGCGCTCACCTGTTGGAAAAAAGCAGGGCGTACCCTCCCAATCTGCGATACTCAATTGAATATCATTAATACCCTGTTCGAACAACAGCTCATTGCTTCGTATAAAAAATTCGTTATGCAATGGCTGTTTAGTATAGGTTATTTTCGGTCCGGTATGTTTTATAAATTCCTCAACTTTAGTTGTAAAATCTAACTCAACACCCAAAATATTCACAAAGATATGCCTCATGACATAGGTAAGGCGCGGTGTTATCTTATGCGTGTAAATCAGTAGCATTTATAGAATTTTTTCATCGGCAAAGCTATAATAACTTTTCTGAGTAATAATCAAATGATCCAATACCTTAACATCTAAAGTTTCACTAGCTGTTTTTATCTTTTGGGTTATCTGTTTATCCGCAGCACTAGGGCGTAAAGTACCCGAAGGATGGTTATGTGCTAAAATAATGGCAACTGCCCCAAGTTCTAAAGTTTGTTTCATTACCAATCGAACATCGACCAAGGTACCGGTAATACCTCCTTTACTTAATTGAGCCTTGTGTAATACCTTGTTGGAATTATTTAAAAAGAGAATCCAAAATTCTTCATGTTCCAAATCGCCAAGTAAAGGCTGTAAAAGGTGATAAACATCTTGGCTACTTCCTATTTTATCAATTTTAGCAGCGTCTTCCCCCCTTCTCCTTCGTCCCACTTCTAAGGCCGCAGCAATACTCACCGCTTTTGCTTCTCCAATTCCTTTGAAGTTCATTAGCTGTGTAATTGAAAGTCTACCTAGCTCATTTAGATTATTATCTACAGATGCCAAAATACGTTTAGAGAGCTCAACGGCACTTTCGGCCCGACTACCTGAGCCTATTAAAATAGCAATCAATTCTGCATCAGATAACACCGAACGACCTTTCTGAACCAATTTCTCTCTCGGTTTGTCGTCATCTGACCAATTTTTTATTGAGAACGATTTTGGTTTATCCTGCATTTGCTAAAGATACAGAACAAATTATTTTATGGTAAATTTAAGTATCAATTAAAAAGCTAATATGAAATCTTTACTGACTGAAGACGGATATCAAGAAATAAAAGGAAGAATAGAACAACTTACTGAAAACGCAGAAAAGGGTTGGGGTAAAATGTCTGTAGGCCAAATGTGCTGGCATTGTCAATATCCACTAAAATTATCAATAACCAATACACCGAACACCTCTAAGGGAAATTGGTTTATAAAAACTTTTTTTAAGAAATCGCTATACAATGACAAGCCTTGGCGTAAAAACTTGCCAACAGCACCTCAACTAAAACCGAAGGAAAATAAAGATTTCGCTTCTGAGTATGAGATACTAAAAACTTTAGTGAACGAATTTTATGCTGTTCGTGATCGGGAAGAATGGTACCCACACCCTGCTTTTGGTTCATTTACCAAAAAACAATGGGGCCAAATGCAGTATAAACATTTAGACCACCATTTAACCCAATTCGGGGTTTAAGGACTGTTTGTTGGTTGTTGGTTGTTGGTTGTTGGTTGTTGGTTGTTGGTTGTTGGTTGTTG
>NZ_CAXBGF010000019.1:0-49860 GCF_963975365.1 uncultured Maribacter sp.
GTGGATCCGCAAGATCTTTGGGAGGCTTTTTTTCATAACTTGTGCAACAAGCACAACGCCTATAGTTCATTGCGGCGGAATTTCCTCTCGGAAATTCCTGCGTATTTGCTAATTTTGGTTTATGGCGGAATAGTTCTGCCGAACCATTCCGCAAAGAAACCATAGCCAAGACCGTCGTAATTAATTAAAACCTAGAATATATAAACTGTTAATTTGAATTTATCTGAATATGTAAAAAGAAGAAATGGCGTGCCTTTGGGTAACAGTGAATCACTTCGAAATATGTTGAGTCGTTCTTTGGGAGCAGGAAATTTTTGATATTTTGGCAATTCTGGAATCCAATCTGGGGATTCTATTTGGGGAAATATATATTCAAACCGCTTAAACTCATTTTACCTCAAGCATTATCCCTAATAATCACTTTTGTCGTCTGTGGATTTATCCATGACCTTGCTATCATGTTATTAAAATGGAAATTTAACCTACTCCTAACTCCATGGTTTTTATGTATGGTTGGTGTTGTTATTTTAATTGACTATGCGAAAATTGATTACTCAAAATTTCCGTGGATAGTAAGAGCAGGTATAAACATATCTATCATATTAGCTTGTTTATTTCTAGCTAACCAAATAAAGATCTAAAAAGAAAGTGGAGTTGCTAAAATGAATAAACTAGTTCAACAAAGACTAAAATTCATTGCTTGCAGATCTCCTAAACGGAAATCACGCTCAAAAAGTTATCTTTAGGTTCGGCTGGATTGTACTTTAGACGAATCACCTCAACGAACCATAGCAAAACGGTTGAAAACAATTTGAAAGAATCTTAACAATGAAGAAATTAAAATTTACAAAAGACAAAGGTTCTGACTTTTATAAAGAACTTAACGAGAGAATTGAGCAGTACTTTTCGATTAAGAATATTCGGAAAACAGGGAATAAAATTATGCTATTTAAAATATCCATGTATTTCACTCTTGACATCTTGTTTTATGCACTTATGATTACCAGTATATCAACAATTTCGTTTTATTCTTTCTATTTGCTCATGGGGCTTTCAATACTTTTAACAGCGTTTAATATTTCTCATGATGCAGCTCATGGAGTTGCGGTAAAAAGCAAATTTTGGAACAAATTTTTATTTTCGCTTAGCTTTAACCTTCAAGGTAATAACGCATATGTATGGGGAAAGAACCACAATGAGTCCCATCACTTGTATACAAATATAGAAGGAAGCGATATTGATGTACTCAATAACCCTGTGCTTAGAATGACTTCTACACAACCACTAAAAACATTTCATAAATATCAATACCTCTATGCACCAATATTAAGTTTATTGTATTCTATTAACTGGTTCTTTGTTCGTGAGTTTTTAATGCTTTTTAGAAAATCTAGCAGAACAATTAAGGTTGATATGCCTTTTATAGAGGTTATGAAACTTATTTTGTTTAAACTGCTTTATATCGGCTATATGATTATAATCCCTGCCTATTTACTGCCTTTTGGTATTTACAATGTTCTTTTGGCTTTTGTTCTAAATCATTTTATGGTCTCTATTATTTTCACAAGTGTGTTAGGCGTTTCTCATTTGTCTGATTATGTTGAACACCCAACCCCGGATAAAGAAGGGAAACTACCAATTAGCTGGCCAACTTTACAAATGAGAACCTCGGTTGACTATAATGCCAAGAGCACTTTTTTAAATTGGACCTTAGGCGGATTTAATGCTCACGCTATGCATCATATTTTGCCCAACATTAGCCATGTTCATTACCTTAAAATATTACCCATTTTTATTGAAACAGCTCAAAAACATGGGGTTAATTACATGAATATGTCTTATGGACAAGCATTAAGGTCTTATTACAGATTCCTTTATAAAATGGGGCGTCAACAATCAATTATTCCCCTTACTTATGAGAGCAAAGCATCTTTATGTAACTGCACACGCAGATTTGTATAAATCGATTTACAATCAAATTCAAGAGAAACTTCCAATGGACAAACGAAAAGCCAACAGGTATTTTGTGCTTAAAGGTTTATTCTATTTTAGTTTGGCTATAACTAGCTACATTTTAATCTATACAATAAGTAATCCTATTGCGTTCATTTTAAATTTCGTTTTATTTGGTTTTATAGCTGTTTTACTTTGTTTCAATTTTGCGCATGACCTGAGTCATCATTCAATTTTTAAACACCCCTTTTGGGATAATTTGTTTTTTGAGTTTATCTATACATTGGTGGGGGCTCACCCTGAGGCATGGAAAAAAAGACATATTAACTCTCATCACATTGCTCCAAATGTTGCGAATTTTGATACAGACCTAGCTATTACCGGATTAATTCGAGTATTACCACAAGGCAGTCGTAAATGGTATCATAAATACCAATACTTATATGCTCCATTTGCTTACATGTCGTATTCCTTTTATTGGGTATTTATGAAAGACTTCATTGTTTTGAAACAATTTGCACCCAAAAGCAAAAAGCAACGAATAAGATACTTGGTAACATTTATTACACTAAAATCGTTTTACCTTTTCTATTTATTAATCTTTCCAATGTTGTATTCTCTTCAATCTATTTGGGTGGTATTGACAGCATTTTTAGTAATGCACATGGTGCAATCTTTGTATACGCTTTTCACTTTTTTTATCACGCATCATGTATCTGGTGCAAACTATCCTAAAGCTAATTCAGAGGGATTGATAAATATGTCATGGTTTATGAATCAAATAAAAAGTTCGAATGATTTTTATCCTTTTAGTAATGTAGCGAACTTTATTTTTGGTGGAGTAAACAACCATGTTGCACATCACTTATTTCCCCATATCAGTCATTATCATTATCCAAAACTAAACAGAATCTTGTATGATACTCTATTGAAAAACAATATTATCCCTAATCAAACAACCTATCTAGGCGGAGTTATTTCCCATTTAAAACTATTAAAAAAAAGAGGGGTTCAGAATTAAATACATGTTTAAAAGGCTGTTTACTTTGTAAGGCGCTAGTCCAGTTCTCTAAAGTTAAATAATAGTTTACGGCATTTGACTAATAAAATAGCAATTGTATTCAAAGGTTCATCATAATGAAAGTATATTGTTACTATGAACGAAAGCTTGATTGATCTACGTAAAAAACTACACAAATACCCTGAACTTTCTGGTGAGGAGCATGCCACTGCAAAACGTATTGTTGAATTTGTAAAGGATTATCATCCTACCGATATCATTGAAAATATCGGTGGGGAGGGAATTGCGGTAATCTATGAGTTTGGAGATGACGGACCAACCGTTGCCATACGTTGTGAACTGGATGCGTTACCAATTTTGGAAGAAAATACATTTTCATATCAATCTAAAAATAAGGGTGTTTCCCATAAATGCGGGCATGATGGGCACATGGCCATTGTGGCTGGTTTATCTGAGTGGTTGGAAGAGGCTGAAATTAAAAATGGAAAAGTAGTATTACTTTTTCAACCTGCTGAAGAAACAGGGAAAGGGGCAGCTAAAATGTTAGGGGATATTAGGTTTACAAACCTTGCGCCAGATTATGTTTTTGCACTACATAATTTACCAGGTCAGAAAATGCATTCCGTACTAGTTAAACCTGGTTATTTTACAGCTACGGTGCAAAGTCTATGTATTCGATTGAAAGGAAAAAAAGCTCATGCTTCTGAACCAGAAAATGGAGTGAATCCGGTACTAGCATCGGCGGAGTTGATTCAGTTACTAGCTACATTTGCTAATCCCGATTTTGAAAGTGATGATTTTGCTTTGCTAACTCCCATTTGTATTGATATAGGCAAAAAGAATTATGGTATTTCTCCTGAAAGTGCTGAAATTCATTATACAATTAGAACGTGGAGTGGTTTGTTAATGAGTGGGTTAGAGGATAAAATTAAAGATTCAGTTGATGTAGTGGCTAAAAAGTATCAATTGAGCCATAACATTGATTGGTTTGAGTTTTTTCCTGCTTCAGAAAACAATGCATTCTGTACTGAATTGGTTGAAAAGGTTGCCGCTCAAAAAGGATTCGACTTAAAAAAGATACATTCCCCACTTCGGTTTGGTGAAGATTTCGGATGGTTTTCTCAGCACTATAAGAGTGTCATTTTCGGATTAGGTGCTGGTGAACAGCATCCGTCTTTGCATCATGCTGATTATGATTTTCCAGATGAATTGATAGATACCGGAATAGCAATGTTTAAGGGCCTAATTACAGAAATTTTAGTAAATTGAAACGATTCTTCAACTTTGAGTATGGCATTTTTATAGGCATAGGCATGCCATCAAAATATGTAAAAAAGGTATCTTTAAGAAGAAAATTTCCAACCAAACTACCATGAAAAATCTATTTCTCTTATCGCTAATAGCCATTCAACTTTTATCTTGTCAAGAAGAAAAGAAGGCAATTGAACCCGAAGTTCAAAAACCAAATATCATTTATATATTGGCCGATGATTTGGGTTATGCTGAAATAGGAGTTTTTGGGCAAGAGAAAATAGAAACTCCCAATATAGATGCCCTTGCCAAAGAGGGAATGATTTTTACGCAGCATTATTCTAGTGCGCCCGTATGTGCACCGGCACGTTATATGTTTTTAACAGGAAAACATTCTGGTAAAGCATTTATACGCGGCAATGATGAGTGGAATGACCGCGGTGATGTTTGGAATTATATAGCGATGGCAAAAGATTCTACTTTAGAAGGTCAACGGCCAGTACCAAAAGGCACAAAAACCATTGCCAATTATCTTAAAGATGACGGATATAAAACAGCACTAGTGGGTAAATGGGGATTAGGAGCACCACATACACATTCGATTCCCAATGAAATGGGTTTTGATTTTTTCTACGGCTTTAACTGTCAACGACAGGCACATACCTATTATCCTTTGCACTTATACAAAAACAGAAACAGGGTTCATTTAGCCAATGACACTATTGCACCAAGTTCACCATTTCCTAAAGGTGCAGACCAGAATGACCCAGAAAGCTATAAAGATTATACGTTGACGGACTATGCGCCAGATTTAATGTTCAAAGAGTTGACTGGTTTTGTGGCCGAGAATAAAGACAATCCATTTTTCTTGTATTGGGCAACTCCTATTCCACATGTGGCATTGCAAGCGCCACAACGTTGGGTAGATTATTACATTGAAAAATTCGGTCCAGAAGAGCCTTATTTATCAGGTGAAGGCAATGGATATTTTTCACATCAGAATCCACATGCAGCATATGCCGCCATGGTTTCCTATTTCGATGAGAATGTAGGTAAGTTGGTTAAGCAGTTAAAAGACGAAGGTATTTATGATAATACCTTAATTGTTTTTACTTCAGATAATGGTCCAAGTTATGCTGGTGGTGCCGACCCCGATTTCTTTGATAGTGCTAAACCATTTGATGGAAAATATGGCAGAGGAAAAGGCTTTGTGTATGAAGGTGGAATTCGGGCGCCGACGTTCTTTACTTGGCCCAATAAGATAAAAGCAGGTACTACGAGCGACCTACCATCGGCACATTATGATATGCTGGCTACTTTTGCAGATATTGTTGAAATATCATTACCAGAGCAAACCGATGGTATTAGCATTTTACCAACCTTATTAGGTGAGGAAAAGCAGGAAACGCATAAATTCATATATTGGGAGTTTCCTGAATATGGAGGGCAAGTAGCCATAAGAATGGGCGAGTGGAAAGTTATAAGACAACACCTAAATGATAAGGAAAAACCAACCTTGGAACTTTATAATTTAAAGGACGATGTTTTAGAAAAGCAAAATATAGCGGCAATGCATCCCGATGTTTTAAAAAAAGCGGCCGATATTTTTGAAAATGAACATACGAAACCGGCAACAGCGCGTTTTCAAATTCCCCTTTTAGAAAAAGGACTCTTAAGCAATTAAACGATGGATGCCATATTATACGCTCAAAATAAGTAATCATCCATATTATTTCCTTTTCTCTTTCGCTAGTTTAATTGTATTTTGCAAGGATAGGATTATCGTTGGGGAGCTATAATTTTAGTTGCTAAAATGAGAATTCTGAATATTAATTTCAATTAAATACAGAAATCATTAACTATATAATGATTTCTGTATTTTTTAAGATTACTAAAAAAGAACAGTTTCAACATGAAAAATAGAATTAAAATTTGCATACTGGGTGCCTTTTTCTTGACAGCATTTTGCTTTGCCCAAGCGCCAAAATGGGAAAATCCGGAATGGGAGAATCCTGAAATTTTTCAGATTAATAGAGAAGCACCAACAGCAGCCCTATACCGTTATGAAAATGAAAAAATGGCATTGGAGAATGATAGTTGGGAGAATTCCTCTTTTTATCAATCGTTAAATGGTGAGTGGGATTTTAAGTATGTAGCCAGTGTAGCAGAAAGACCTACTACCTTTTTTAATACTGATTTTGATACTACGGGCTGGGATAAAATTACCGTTCCTTCGAACTGGGAATTAAAAGGGTATGGTACGCCAATCTATACGAATGTGGTGTACCCTTTTCCAAAGAATCCACCTTTTATTCCGCATGATATCAATTCTGTAGGTAGCTATAAGCGTAGTTTTGAAACACCAAAAAGCTGGGATGGCAAAGAAGTGTTTTTGCATTTTGGTGGTGTTAGCGGAGCCATGTATGTGTATGTAAATGGGCAAATGGTTGGCTATAGTGAAGGCAGTAAAACACCTGCAGAATTCAATATTTCTAAATACCTTAAAGAAGGTGCTAATTCTTTGGCAGTACAAGTATTACGCTGGTCGGATGCCAGTTATATGGAAGACCAAGATTTTTGGCGTTTAAGCGGTATTGACCGTGATGTTTATTTATACGCTACTAATTCAGCAACCATTAAAGATTACACGGTTGTGGCAGATTTAGATGATACCTACACCAATGGTAAATTCGACCTAGATTTAAAATTATCAAATACCGGCAAAAAATTAAAAGGATATCAAATAGAAGTCACTTTGCTCGATGGTGATAAAATCCTTTATTCTATAAATAGAACAATAGATGTAAATGAGGGTACCACTTCGGTTAAAATTTCTCAAGAACTACCTCAAGTAAAAACCTGGAATGCCGAAAAACCGAATTTGTATTCATTGCTCTTCGCATTAAAAGACAAGAAAGGCAATGTAACAGAAGCTATAGGTTCTAAAATTGGATTCAGAAAAATTGAAATCAAGAACAATCAATTTTTAGTGAATGGCCAACCGGTTCTTATAAAAGGAGTAAACCTACATGATCATGATGAAGTTTCCGGTCATGTAATTAGTGAAGAGGTTACGCTAAAAGATATGGAGGTAATGAAGCGCAACAATATCAATGCGATTCGATGCAGCCATTACCCAAAAAATGAGTTTTTCTATAGAATGGCGGATAAATATGGTTTTTATATAGTTGATGAAGCAAACATTGAAATTCATGGTATGGGAACTACTAACCAAGGTTTAGATGGCGATGAAGAAGCAATAAAAATTCACCCAGCATATCGACCAGAATGGAATGCCATGCATTTAGATAGAACCATACGCATGTTCGAGCGCGATAAAAATTATACCTCAATTGTTATATGGTCTCTGGGTAACGAAGCAGGTAATGGACAAAACCTTTTTGATACGTATGATTGGTTAAAGGCCCATGATATTACCCGACCAATACAGTATGAAGGCGCAACCAACTTCTCAAATACAGACATACAAGCTCCAATGTATGCAACAATAAAGCAAACTATCGAGTATGCCAAAAATGACCCTAAAAGACCTTTAATTCAATGTGAGTATGCCCATGCAATGGGTAATAGTGTAGGTAATTTACAAGATTATTGGGATGTTATTGAAAAGTATGACGTGTTGCAAGGCGGCTTTATTTGGGATTGGGTAGATCAAGGATTAAAAGCAACAAATAAGAACGGAGTAGAATTCTATGCCTTTGGGGGTGATTTAGGAGGAGCGGAATTACAGAATGATAACAATTTCTGCTTAAACGGATTGGTAAACCCGGATCGTTCTGCACACCCATCTTTATTTGAAGTGAAAAAAGTATATCAAAATGTGAAGTTCAGATCTAATAATCCGAAATCGGGTAAGATTAGTTTAAAGAACATGTACGATTTCACGAATTTATCAGAGTATGCCTTTTCTTGGAGGTTATTAGAAAACGGAATAGTAGTAGAAAAAGGCAAAATCGCAGATGTAGATATCGCGCCATATGCAACCAAAGAAATTCAGATAGATTTACCAGAACTACTTAATTCAAGTTCTGAATATCACTTAAACGTTTACATGACCACGAAAAAAGAAGGTGTACTTATACCAGAACATTTCTTGTTGGCCTATGAGCAGTTTCAATTAACAGATTATAAACCGTCGGTTTTTGAAGATACTATAGACGGACTTGAAGTAACCAAAGCTGATGCTATTATTGTTGTAAAGGGAAAAGGTTTTGAAATTGGTTTTAATAGTGCCGATGGTACGCTAATGTCTATAGATTATGGGCAAGGAAATTTATTAGAAAAAGGACCAAGTGTAAATTTCTGGCGCGCTCCAACAGATAATGATTATGGCTATAATATGCCAAAACGTTTACAAAAATGGAAGCAAGCCACAGAAACTCAAAACATAATCAACTTAGAGGTGAATTCTAATGCGGGTAAGAAGATTATAGATGCGGTAAAGCTTTCTGCGAATCCTTTTAAAATAAGTAAAGATCTTAAACTGCTGGCAAATTATGATTTGCCAGCAGTTAATGGTAAGGTGAACATAACTTATACCATTAACAATAAAGGTGATATTTTGGTAAATACACAATTAATGGGTATCCATGATAGCCTACCCATTTTACCAAGATTTGGAAATAACCTAATCATCGATAATAGCTATGATCAGGTAGCATGGTATGGTAGGGGAGAACACGAGAATTATCAAGATCGTAAAACTTCTGCATTGGTTGGGTTGTATGACGCAAGTGTTTCCGATTTATATTTCGAATATATCCGTCCTCAAGAAAACGGAAATAGAACAGATATAAGAACAGTTTCATTTGCCAATACTGCAGGAAAAGGAATTAGAATTAGTTCTCCAAAACTGTTTGCTTTTAGTGCACATCATCAATTAAATTCTGATTTTGATGAGGGTATAAAGAAGAATCAACAACATACTTTCGATATACCGAAGAGAGACTTGATAAATATCAATATAGACCACAGTCAAATGGGTGTAGGTGGTGATAACAGCTGGGGATTACTTCCACATGAAGAATATCAGATTAAACCAGAAAACCTTTCTTTTCAATATATAATTAGTCCAATACGATAATTCGTTATTGAGAGTATCGATTTATAAAAAGAATTCGACGTTAAATTAAAGTATGAAGAATAGAATCAACATTATAGGATTGGGTATACTTTTCATAACGCTGATCAATTGTAAGTCAGAAACTAAGGAAAAGAAACATCTGGAATCAATTGCGGTAAAAGAGAATATAACTTCGGAAGTTGAAATGCATACTGTTCTAGTTAACAACCCCGATGGATTAATTGCACCAAAAGGCATGGTGTGGGTAACTGGTGCCACATTTAAACAAGGTGCTGTTGATGGAGATAAAATGGCTATGGATCATGAAAAGCCAGCTATAGATGTTTCGGTAGATGGTTTTTTTATGGATGCTACGGAAGTGACCAATAAGCAATTTGCAGAATTTGTAAAAGCCACTGGCTATATTACCATAGCGGAAAGAGGAATAGATTGGGAAGAACTTAAAAAGCAAGTGCCACCAGATACGCAAAAACCACATGATTCTATTTTGCAACCTGGTTCATTGACTTTTAAAAAATCAAAATCACCAGTTGCTAACCTTTATGACTTTTCTCAATGGTGGAACTGGACCATCGGAGCAAATTGGCAACACCCAAACGGACCAAAAAGCTCTATTAAAGGGAAAGATAATTATCCTGTTGTTCAAATTGCTTATGATGATGCATTGGCATATTGTGAATGGGCCAATAGGCGCTTACCGACAGAGGCTGAATGGGAACTGGCGTCAAGAGCAGGTTCGTATGGTACAATTTATAATTGGGGCGATGACGCAAGTGTTTTGAGTAAGAAGGCAAATACTTGGGAAGGTGATTTTCCGGTTAATAACAGTAGGGCTGATGGTTTTGAATTACGTGCACCTGTAAAATCATATCCTGCGAACGCCTATGGTCTTTATGATATGGCTGGTAATGTATGGGAATGGACCAGTGATTGGTACAATGCCAATTACTATAAAAAGATGAAAGGTCAAAATGCGGTCTTAATCAATCCGACCGGGGCAAATAGTCCGTTTACACCTAATAATCCACTTGCCAAAGAGAAAGTTATTAAAGGAGGTTCATTTTTATGCAGTGATACTTACTGTGCTAGTTATCGAGTTTCTGCCCGTATGGGTTCAAGTATGGATTCTTCCTTAGAGCATACAGGTTTTAGAACAGTAGCTAGCTTAGATATGCTAACTAAATAATTGAGTAATCGGTATTACTCCACACATTTTAGAAGTCGGTCTAGCTCAATGCCTTTTGTACGACTAATTGGTATTTTTTTATTCTTTATTTCAATGAATTCGTGATTGTATCGTTCAACCAAGCTTAAGTTAACGATATACGATTTGTGTACTCTTAGAAATTTATCGTCACCGAGCTTTTTATGAAAAGTGGTTAATGTAGATAGAATTACATAATTTCGTTTTGGGGTAATAACTTTTACATAATCACCAAGTGCCTCTACCCATTGAATATTAAGAATATTAAGCTCAATCTGTTTCAAATTATGCTTAACGACCAATTTATTTTCAGTTTTGCTATTGGTGGTTGTTTTAATTTTTTTGATAGCTTTCTTAACTGCAAATTCAAATCTTGTTTTACTGTAAGGTTTTAATAGAAAATCAATTGCATTATAATCGAATGCTTCTAAGGCATACTTAGGATTTTGACTGGTAATAATTACTTGAGGTATTGTTTTCAACCCTGCTAAAAACTCAAATCCATTCATAACGGGCATCTCAATGTCTAGAAATAATAAATCAATATGAGATGAATTAATTTTTTCTAAGGCCTCGGTACTACTGGTAAATGAATATAAAAGTTCTAGGTTTGAAGTTTTATTTATGACCTGTTCCAAGAAAGTGCGTTGTACATTTGAATCTTCAACTATGGCACATTTTATTTTTTTCATCTATCAATAACTTCATTGGTTCTATATTGCTTACGTGTTGTAAATAGCAAAGGTTCAATTTTTACATATTTTATGATAATATTATAATTAAGAAATACTGATTAAAATTATAGATTAGGTATGTTATTATCTAATGATTAGATTAAAACTTTTGATAACTTAATTGCAAGTTTTTTGCTCAAAAACCTACTTTTGTATTTGAGAACAATAATTGAACCACTTGATATTATGTCTGATAAAATAGAACGCGTAAAAACATTAATTATAGGATCTGGTCCCGCAGGTTATACAGCAGCGATTTATGCTGCACGTGCAGATTTGAAACCTGTCATGTATACCGGTATGGAACCTGGAGGGCAATTGACAACTACCACAGAAGTAGATAATTTTCCAGGCTATCCAGAAGGTATCGATGGTCCTACCATGATGATTCAGTTACAACAGCAAGCTGAGCGTTTTGGTACTGAAGTTAGAATAGGTATGATAACTTCAGTTGAATTCTCAAAAGAGGTTGGGGGTATTCATAAGGTAGTTGCCGATGGGGAAAAACAAATAGAGGCTGAAACTATTATTATTTCTACTGGTGCTACTGCTAAATATTTAAATATCCCTAGTGAGCAACGTTTACGTGGAGGAGGTGTTTCTGCTTGTGCTGTTTGTGATGGTTTTTTCTATAGAGGTCAAGATGTTGCGATAGTCGGTGCAGGCGATACAGCTGCAGAGGAAGCATCTTACCTAGCTAATATTTGTAATAAAGTAACCATGTTGGTGCGAAAGGACGAAATGAGAGCGTCAAAAGCAATGCAACATAGAGTTAATAGCTTAAAGAATGTTGAGGTTTTATATAATACGGAAGTTGACGAAGTTCTTGGAGAACAAGTTGTAGAAGGTTTACGAGTAGTAAACAATCAAACAGGTGTAAAAAAAGATATCGCTATTACTGGTTTATTTATTGCCATTGGGCATAAACCGAATACTGATATTTTTAAAGGTCAGTTAGATATGGATGAAACAGGCTATCTGATTACTAAGGGAAAATCTACCAAAACGAATTTGCCAGGGGTGTTTGCTAGCGGTGACGCACAAGATAAAGAGTACAGGCAAGCAATAACTGCAGCTGGTACTGGCTGTATGGCTGCTTTAGATGCTGAACGTTATTTGGCTACTATAGACACTGTAGAGGAGTCGATAGCAGATTAGTATAATCTATGGATTAAAATTAGTTATATAAAAAAACGCCGTTTCATTGAAACGGCGTTTTTTAAATATAATTGAATTTAAGTTAATCGATTCTTTTGTAGTTTTCTGAGAAAGTTCTATTTCCCTCTTCATCTAAGCTTATTTGACTGAACTTATCATCGCCTAGCTCAAGTTCGAAAGTGAAAATTCGCATGGTGTCCATGGCCATTATCATTTCATTATCACCATATTCAATAGTTTCTATAAGCCTATCATCTGTAATTTTATAGGTTCCGTATCCGAAACGGCCTATTTTGTCAACAGGTACATAACGACTCCACATAATTTTTCCATTATAATACATTTTCACTTGTCTATAACCTTCGGTAGTCGGCACAGTATCTATAATTTTTTGTCCATCATAATTGTAGAAACTTTCCAATTCCCATGTGCCTTGAATGGTATGCATATAATTCTCGTTGATTGAATTAGTCGAGGCGGCAGAAACCAAGACAAGCATCAATAAAACCAATCCTATAATTTTTTTCATGGTGATATATTTTAGTTTATAATTAAATTAATTATCTACTAAAAAGATACGAATTAAATTTACAGTATGTTAAAATTTTAATTAAAATATTACGAATGTGACAACAATAATTTGTGTTTATTAGATATTATAGATTAATGAATTGTTGAGTATTTTGCAAAGTTTGAGAATATCCGCTTTTTGATGGGAAGAATTTAGAACAATACGACTCATTAATTCATCATCTTCCGTTGGGTAGTGAAAATTGGTGACTAGGATACCATTTTCTTCTAGAAAGGTTGCCATTTGTTCATTTTTAAAACTAAATGTAGGGTGACCTGCAGAAGCTGAAAAGAAGAATGGGTTAGCTAAATTTTTCAAGAATAAGGCTGTATTGCGAAGTAATAGGTCTCTTTTCTCTGAATAAATAGATTGAGCGTCTATTAATGTGGCTAAAGCAGCTGGGATAGCAGGACTTGAGCCACCAAAAAACTGAGTTTCTTTAAGACTTTCAATTATCGACCGTCGACCAAATATGGCACCTGCCTGTACGCCAAATCCTTTTCCTAATGAGCAAGTGACTAAAAGTTCTTTTGGTTTTAACGATTGCAAGTTAGAAAAGCTACCACCACCATTTTCACCAGTGATACCAATACCATGAGAATCGTCTATAACAAGAATTATATTTTCTAATGGTAATTTCTGAAGTGCTTTATAATCGGGGTAATTACTGCCATTAAAATCAATACTATCTAAAAATAGGATCTGTTTTTTTTCTTGGTCATTTAGAATATCAGTTTCAAGTTGCTGCCAGCTCTCATACACTTCTTGTTGTCCTCTAAATAAGGCAGAGTGGGTATTAGGTGCATAATATAATTTATAATCTTCATTATCAAAATAATCACAGACCAATTGCCCAGCCAAATAGCCTGATGACATGGTAATACAGCTTTCACTGCCTACCATATTTGATAAGTATGATTCAGCCTTATCAAAAATAGAAATTCGAATATTGGATTTTCGTGATGCACTGTATGAAGTGCCATACTTTTTAATGTTGTCAATGAATAAGGATTGGAATTCAGAATCGGTCTGTAAACCTAAATATGCGGTACCACCAAAGTACAGAAAGTCTTTGCCATCTATTGTAATTGCTCTACCAGGAAATTCATCAACGGTAATCATTATAATAATTGTACACCGGTACCGGCAAGTTTGGGAAATATGACTTTTCCGCTAGGATCAATATGTACTCCTGTTGCAATATCACTTTTTAAAAGTAGCGCACCATCCATATCCACATAATCCAATTGTGGAATTAACTGTGCAATTGCGGAAATACCGACGGAAGATTCTGTCATGCAGCCTACCATAACCTTAAGGCCTAAATCCTTCGCTTTTTTAATCATGCGTAGGGCAGGGGTGAGTCCACCACATTTGGTAAGTTTAATATTGATACCACTAAAATGCAGCGCGCATTTTTCAACATCACTTTCGATAATGCAACTTTCATCGGCCATCACCGGTAGAACACTATGATGCATAACTTCTTCCATACCAGACCAATCATCAGCTTTTAATGGTTGCTCTAAAAACTCAACACCTAGTTCTTTTAAAAGAGGGGCATTAAAAATAGTTTCTTGGGCGGTCCATGCGCAATTGGCATCTATTCTAAAAATAGCATTGGTATGCTTTCTAAGCTCTCGAACAATGGCCACATCATCGGCGGTACCTAACTTTATTTTGTAAATGGGCCATGGCATTTCTTGCATTTTGGCCAACATAACATCAACTGCGGCAATACCTATGGTGTAATTGGTAATAGGGTAATTTTCTATACTTGTACCCCAAATTTCATATAATGGCTTTCCTAATAGTTTTCCGTAAAGGTCGTGAGCAGCTAAATCTAAAGCACAAATAGCAAAGTTCGATAAGCCTTTATTCATCAAAAAGGCATGAAAAACTTCTGGCGTGGTAAATTCAAACTTTTCTATTTCTTGTGTGATGGCCCCAATTTCATCCATCATACTTTCGATGGTAATTTTGTAATATGGATTCGAAGTTGCTTCACCGAAACCAGTTTGACCATTCAACGTTAAGGAAGCTATCATAGTATCTTGAAAATCATGCGATTCTCTTGAGATACTAAAGGTGTGCTTCAATGGTAATACGTATTTCTTTAAGTGTACTTGCATAGTACTAATATACATAATAGGCTTTGACTAAAAAATGAAAACCCACTAATAATTCAGTGGGTTTTTAAAGTTGAGTTGATTGATGTGTTTTAATATTTGTGCACACTACCTGAAACCGATTTGTTCTTTTGTACCGATGGGTTGCCTTTGTACGATATATTGCCACCACTAGAAGCTTCAGCGGTTAGATTTTCGGTAACATCAATGCTAATATTTGCACCACTACTCGCATCTGCATTACAAGCTAAGGTCTGAAGTTCGTTTGCTTTGATATTGGCACCACTACTGCCATCTACGTAAACTTCTTTAGCAGTACCTGCGAGTGATATGTTTGCGCCGCTACTTGCATCAATTTCCATATTGGTAACGGTAACATTAGCATCTATAATTGCTCCGCTACTGGCATCTACTTGTAGTTTTTCGGCCTGTATCATATTTTCTGTAGTTAGATGAGAACCACTAGAAGCGATTAGACTAGAAACTTTGGGCATGGTTACAAACACTTTTTTTGTAGCCCTACCGATGTTCTCTATAGCATGAATTTTTAATTTACCGTTTCTAATATCGGTACCGATCAAATCCATGATATTTTCATCTGCTTCGACCGATATATCAAAATCAGAACCTTGGGTTACAAAAACATCGATGCCTTCAGAGGCTGATACTTCTGTAAACTCCTCGGTAATTTCTCGAGTTTCTTCAACGACTACGCCGTTTCCTTTTTCACCTGAGCCAAAATCTCCGAAGTTAATGTCAAAGCCACAAGAGGTAAGCAAAAGGGCGAGAACAAGTGCGATTGTAATTCTAACTAGTGTTGTCATGATTGTTTGTTTTTTAGATTGATGTAAAAATGATTGTTTTATAATTTTTCTACGATTAATAATTACTCAATTGTAGATTTTGGTATATGAACTGTAATTAGTTGATACTATCGTTAGCGTCGATTTTTACGCCGTTCTCGTCTAACTTCATTTTAAAGGACTCACCATTATCATTGACATCGATATCAATACCGTTTTCATTGATTTTAATTTTACCCTTTTCCCCATTACCGTTAATGTTAATATCAATACCTTTTCCATTGATTTTTATGCGATTTTCGCTATCATCGTCATCAGCCCTATTCATAGATTCGGGGCAATCTAAGCACTGTAGTTCACCATTGTTGGCCATTTTCCAAGTATACCCTTCAAGATTATCAACTTCCTTATCGGTAGTCATGGTAGTAATCCAATTTCTACTACTCGCTTGCTCATAAGTAAGAATAGTACCTACCGGAAGAAATATATTGACACGGACTTCTTGATCTTTAAATTTCGGTCCTTGTGTGGTTAAATAATCGTTCAAAGAAATAGTGTTGCCTTTGACATCATACTCATAAATAATCTGTTCAGCTATAACTTTTGCTTCTCTGTTCGATGGTCCATCAGCTTCTCTACGTACTTGAATACGAACTAAAGAGTCTTGTGATTTACGAATACGGAATCTAACATCATCAGATACCAAAACCTTATTTCCATCTTCATCATAAGATATAAAGGTGTCACCCATATGCATATCTTTTTCATAATCATATTCATCGGTCGCAACAAGTCTAATCTGTAAGGTATCTGAAGCTATTATACCGGTAATTTCATTTTCTACAGAAGTACTACCTGTATAGGCATGAGAGGCAGCCTCTCGTATACCGAAGACGATTAATAGAATTACAGAAATCAACCAAAGACCCAAAAGTGAGAATTTTGCAATATTACCGATAGACTTCAAGTTGTTGACCAATATTTTTAATCCTAAGTACATTAAGAAGAAAAACGGAATACCTACTGCGAAAAAGGCTAATAACGAAACTACCCAAATTGGCAGGTCTGTAGAGTTAACTACATTATAGAAATCGATGCCAGGTACATGTATAACGTCTAGTATACCAACGGTGAACAGACCAACGAACAATCCTATTAAAGTAGATGCTCCAATAATTACCAATAGAATACCAATGAATTTGCCAAATATTTTGAAAAGAAACATGACAATATCTCCAAAGGTGTCGAATATGGTTTTACCTCCTTTTTTGACGGTATTGCCTACTTTTTCGTAGTCAACACTTTTTACACGATCCGCAACGTCATCAAAACCCTCTTTTACTTTACGCTCAATATTACTAATATTAACCGTTTCACCGCTCATATCTAATTTTTGGGCCGTAGTCTTCGCTTCTGGGATTAGAATCCATAATAATCCGTAAATGAATATGAAACCACCCCAAGTGAAAATGGTTAAGAAAATCCACAGTAAACGAATCCATAAAGAATCAATACCGAAGTAGTGCGCTAAACCAGAAGAAACTCCTGCTACGTATTTTTTCTCCGTATCTCTATATAGTTTTTTGACGCTATCCTTCCTAGTAGAAGATTTTGCTTTTGGCTCATCTTCAAAGATGTCCTCATCAACCATATAATCTTCGGGTTGCCCCATAATGGTGATGACTTCATCAACCTCTTTTTGAGTAATTACCTGTCTTTCATTTTCTAATTTGTCATGAAAAAGTTCGGCAATTCGAGCTTCTATATCGGCAATAATTTCATCACTACCTGGTGTATTGGCAAATGATCGTTTAACCGATTCTAAGTATTTGCCCATTTTATTATATGCCTCTTCATCTATATGGAAGAGCATGTTTGCTAAGTTTATATTTACTGTCTTGTTCATGATTAGCTGTTTTTTGTGTTGGTTACCAGGTTGGTGGCTTTTCTCAATTCATCCCAAGTGGTGTCTAATTCTTTAAGAAAAAGCTTACCGGTCTCGGTTAAGGTATAGTATTTTCTTGGTGGTCCAGAAGTCGATTCTTCCCAACGGTAGTTTAGAAGACCTGCATTCTTTAACCGTGTTAGTAGTGGGTATATAGTACCTTCAACTACTAGCATTTTTGCATCCTTTAGCGTCTCCAAGATTTCAGAAGCATATTTATCATGTCCGTTTAAGATGGACAGGATGCAATACTCCAAAACCCCTTTTCGCATTTGCGCTTTTGTGTTTTCTACATTCATAATGTCTTTTTGCTTTTTATGCAGTCCCCTTTGTGGAGGGGTTTGCTCCATGGTGTCTGTTGTCTGCATAGGTTAACTGTTCGTTTTTTGTTCGATGAATAAACATCCTGATTGATTTTTTGATTGATTAATAAACTCTTAAGGGTTTGATGAATACCCTGCTTTTAATGTAAACTGATTACCCTGCTCATTAGCCATTTACTGTCTGTCTTTTTCCAAATAACAATAAATTTTGATGGCTTCGATATGGCATTAGGTTCTTGATTATTATAAAATTTGTGCATGCCTATTTGAACAGCACCAAAATCTTTTATAGGATGAACCTCTACGCTCTCTTCAATTAAGGTTCGTGTTACTTTACCACAAATATTTTTCTCTATACTTTTTAAAAGCTCAACTTTGTCAGTTGCTAACCCTCCCATATCATGATAAAACTCAATATCTTCATCGTATAATTCACTTTGTGTTTTCATATCGCACTCATTATACGCCGTGAAATAAGTTTTATCTAATTCGATTATGGTATCGTAAAGTTCTTCGTTTTCTGTCTCTTGACCCTTAAGTATATTTGATACTAACACAAGAGTTATAATTATTACTATTTTAAATAGGCTCATTATTTAATGAATTTAATAGTTAATGGATATTCGAAATGTTCGCCTTCATTTGTCTTAATAGTCGCTAAAATGGTGTAGACTATATTAACGATGAATAATGCTGATTGGGCAAGGCCAAGTAATGCGACGGGTATCATCCAAGGACCAAAGAAATCATCACTATTAAAATGGAAGTCAACAAAATTGAAATTCTGAAGGTTGGAAAAACCAAAGTGATCAAAGTCGAAAATGTTAGGAATTAACCCACCTAAGAAAAAAGGTATACTGATCATACCTACTAGAATAGAGTAGAGTAGAAGGCTAATTTGAAAGTTTAAGGCCTGTTTACCATTGTGATCTACAAATTCATATTCTTTCTTGTTTGCTGTCCATAATACAAGAGGAATTATGAAATTCCCAAATGGGATAAAGAATTTTGAAAACGTACTCGCATGTATAAGTGCTGAGAGGTTTCTTTCGTGCTTTGTTACAGATTCTGTCATGATTGGTTCGATATTGATGATGATTGATTTTATTACTATGTAAAAGCTAATTACGTTGATAACCTATTAACTTCCTATGCAAATATATGTCTAAAAAAAGGTACTATGTAACACATAGTACTAATATTTAACAATATTTTAACATTTTAGTATGCTGTAAATAATAGCTATTTTTATCAAAAATTAAAGATAATATGGCTGTAACCGCTAGTAAATTCAATATGTTCTCTTTTTTTAAACTACCTGCAGCATGGTGGTGCGGAGTGCGTTTAAAAACATTGGATAAAAATAAGGCTGTCGTGACAGTACGGCATAGATGGATCAATCAGAATCCGTTTAATTCCATGTTTTGGGCAGTTCAGGGTATGGCGGCAGAATTGGCAACAGGCGCTATGATGATAGATCAAATAGAGGCAACGGGTAAGAAAATTTCGATGTTGGTGGCCAATAACAAAGCTAATTTCTCGAAAAAAGCCACCGGTAAAATTACGTTTACCTGTGAAGATGGGAAATTTATTAAAGAAGCTTTAGATAATACTATTGCTACCGGAGAAGGACAAACCATTTGGATGAAATCTGTAGGTGTAAATGAAGATGGAGTAGTGGTAAGTACCTTTGATTTTGAGTGGACGGTAAGGCTGAAAAAGTAGTTTAAAGATTGTATTTTATAAATAAATAAATAGTGCAATTGAATTTATCAACATATACTTCTAATGTGTTTTAAAGTGAACGATTTTTTCAGAAAATATTTTAATTAAATGTAACAATTCATATACTCCATATTACTAATAAACATCGATCAATAAAAAATAAAAATGAACGCACACGAAATAGATTACGAGATTTTTGGAGAAGAAATGCAATATGTAGAAATAGAGCTAGACCCACAAGAGGCAGTCGTTGCCGAAGCAGGTAGCTTTATGATGATGGATACCGATGTTAAAATGAATACCATTTTTGGTGATGGTAGCAATCAAGATAATAGTGTTTTAGGTAAAATATTTTCTGCTGGTAAACGTATGCTAACTGGTGAAAGTTTGTTTATGACCGCATTTTTAAATATTGGTCAGGGGAAGAAAAAAGTGAGTTTTGCTTCCCCTTACCCTGGTAAAATTCTTCCTATTGATTTGTCTGAGATGGGTGGACGTTTTATTTGTCAGAAGGATGCCTTTTTATGTGCTGCTAAGGGTGTTTCCGTAGGTATTGAATTTTCAAGGAAATTGGGTCGTGGCTTATTTGGTGGTGAGGGATTCATCATGCAAAAATTAGAAGGTGATGGCATGACCTTTATTCATGCAGGTGGTACTTTGGCGAAAAAGACATTGGGTCCTGGTGAAGTCTTAAAAGTAGATACCGGCTGTATTGTAGGGTTTACCAAAGATGTAGATTACGACATTGAATTTGTAGGAGGTATTAGAAATACCGTATTCGGTGGAGAAGGTTTGTTCTTTGCAACCTTACGTGGCCCAGGTACCGTATATATTCAATCATTGCCCTTTAGTCGTTTGGCTGGCCGTGTGTTAGCCTCAATACCAAGAGGAGGAAAAGATAAAGGCGAAGGCAGTATACTGGGTACTTTAGGAGATATTGTTGGAGGAGATAATCGATTTTAGAAAATTTTAAAAAATAACTTAAAAGCGAGTTCAAGTGTAAAGCTCAAATTCAAAAATAAATAGTTGAATTTGAGCTTTACACTTGGGTTTGAACTTGATAAATATGAACTTCAAAAACCAAATAGCCTTCCTTAAAGAACTTCAAAAAAACAATTCTAAAGAATGGATGGATGCCAATCGCAAATGGTATAAACAGGTTCGCGATGAATATATAGATTGGTTAAATAGTATGAATAATAGACTATTATCCATAGATGATGAATATTATGATACACCCGGTAAAAAGGGAATTAACCGTATTAATAATAATCTCATGTTTCATCCTAACAAACCTGTGTATAAAGATCATTTTGGAGCCGGGTTTGATAAGAAACCAAAGTCAGCAGATTTCTATTTTGAGCTAGGAATTGATAGTTGCATTTTCGCAGGTGGACTCTGGCGACCAGAACCCAATGTTTTACGAAGCGTTCGCGAGGCTATCGACTTCGATGGTGAAGAGCTTCAGAAAATTCTAAATAAAAAGTCCTTCCAAAATCTGTTTGGCGGACTATATGAAGATGTAAAATTGACCAATTCTCCTAAAGGGTTTGCTAATGACCACAAGCATATAGAATTGCTTCGAAATAAAACTTTCGGAGTTGAAACAACCTTTTCAACAAAACTTACTTTCAAAGAAAATTTCGATGAAAAATTAATTGAAGTGTACAAAGAAATGCTACCCTTTAGGCGTTATTTGAATAAGGCTATTACGGTATAATTATTAATTAGAATCCGAAGACGGTATCCATCGTACCGATAAATCAGGGTTTTCCATATCTACATCTAAAGGAAACATAGGTCTATTGATTCTTTTGTATCCTAAACGATTCAAGTCTTGATCAACACCTCCTGGGGTAAGCGCCATAGTCCAATCGCCCCGCATATCGTATAGTTCGGGTACTAAATAGCCAATTTTAACAACAACTATATTCGTCTCTTTAGGGTTTAATTCTAGGTTTGTAAAGTCACTCAAATGGTGATATGGTTTTCTTTTCTTGGTAACAATAACATCAATATTACCTACCTTAACAACAACTTCTACCTCGGCATTAACATCACCTTCTTTAATAGCGGTAATGGTTCCATCTAGCATCAATGGTTCTGCAAATCTATTATCGACGGCCGCGCCTGCTTCCGCTTTAATTTTTCCACCAACTCCTATTTCAAGGGCTTTAGCAACAAATTCTGGGCCAGGTATTGAGGCATAGATCAATGATTTTCCTTTTTCAGATTTAAATTCAGGTCTTGCAAGTAATTCTTTTAACGTCCAAGTGACATCACCAGCACCACCTGCTGTAGGGTTGTCACCCATATCACTTATCAAATAAGGTTTTTTATCACTGTCCAAGGCTAATTTTAAACACTCATCTAAGGTAGTAGTCGGGGCAACAAATTCAAATTGCTTTCGAACGTCCCAAAAGTTTTGTGCCAATTTCTTGGCACCTTTTTCAACTTGTTCCTTATCATCGCCAGTGACCATAACAACGGCATGGTTTCTTGGTTCGTCGGCCCATGCATATCCAATCCAGATAGCAGCATCGATAATCCCTTCTTGATTGGCAACCTTAGGTACTTTTGCGTAGAGACTTTTACCAGGTTCAATTCGAGTACTTGTTTTTTCGCCTGGCAATAAAATAGGGACAGGTATCCATGCTTTATAAGCCGGTTTTCTTTTTCCGTTTTCTAAGCGTTCAATTAAATTGGTAACTGCTCTCTTTTTGGATTCTATGGCATCTTCATGCGGTGCCATACGGTAACAAGTAATTAAATCGGTATGTTTAGCCAATCGTTCCGAAACATTCCCATGTAAATCCATAGAGGTAGAAATAAGTACATCAGTACCAATAACTGCTCGTATACGTTCAATTAAATCACCCTCGGGATCATCTAGTCCAACAACACTCATTGCACCATGAATATCGAAGAAAAGTCCATCATAAGGTTTGTTTTCTTCTAACATTTTTAAACTTTTAGAAACAAGAGATTCATACGCTTCTCTTGTGACTGTTCCTCCAGGAAGCGATTTACCTACTAAGGTAGGTATCCATTCTGCTCTATTTCTATTTACGGAATCTACTTGTAGAAATGGATATCGAGTAAATACCGAATCCCCAATTTTAGCATGAAAGGCTTCTTCCGTAGAAAGAGCGGGAGAGAAAGTACTACTTTCAATACCTAAGCCCGCAATGGCAATTCTAGGTAATTGCTTCTTGGTATTAGACACTATGTCTTCTTTGCACGATGACGTGAATAGAATAATCAATATGGCGTAAAAGTAATATTGTTTCAAATTTGAAATGTATTTAGTTTTTGTATGAAAAGGTAAAAAAAGTATTGGTGTAGTACAATATTTTTAGCTAGAAAGTACCTTATAAGCTATCAATGTGTAAACAGAACAAGATTACTACATTACTTTTACGAAAAGGTTTTCGAGAACTAATTAGATATACTTTTATGAATTAAATATAAAGTAGCATGCTAATAGTGTATCATTTACAATAATCTACTTCATTTTTTTTTTCATTATCATAATTTGGTAAAACAATTGATTTCTTTTCCAACTATTGTTAAATCTATATAAATACCTAACTTAGGTAATGAAATCAACTCAACAGGTATAATGGCAAATTTTAATATTGATGCTAAAAAGGACATGACCTATGATTCCATAGTGATTGGATCCGGAATTAGTGGCGGATGGGCAGCGAAGGAGCTTTGTGAAAAGGGATTAAAAACTTTAGTGTTAGAACGCGGACCAATTGTAGAGCATGTAGTAGATTATCCTACCATGAATCTAGATCCTTGGGATATGGACCTCAGAGGTGGTTTAACGCCTGACCAAAAGGAAAAACATTATAAAGCAATTCGTTCTGGATGGATTGGTACAGATACAGAGCATTTTTGGGCAGATGATGCTGCAAATCCATATACCGAAGAGAAGCCATTTTTATGGTTACGTGGGCACCAAATGGGAGGTAAATCGCTTTTATGGGGTAAACAAACCTACCGGTGGAGCGATTTAGATTTTGAAGCAAATGCAAAAGATGGTCATGGAGTAGATTGGCCTATTCGGTATAAAGACATTGAACCTTGGTATACCTATGTAGAGAAATTTGCAGGTATAAGTGGTGAAGCATTAGGATTACCACAATTACCAGACAGTCATTTTTTACCGCCAATGGAATTGAACTGTGTTGAAAAACATGTAAAAAGTAGAATTGAAGAACAGTTTGCAGGTAGAAATATGATTATTGGCAGGGTAGCTCACTTAACCCAACCACATAATGGTAGAGGCCAATGCCAAAATAGAAATAGATGTAGTAGGGGATGCCCTTACGGAGCATACTTTAGTAGTAATGCGGTAACCTTGCCTCCGGCAAATGCTACTGGAAATCTAACCATACGTCCTTATTCTATAGTGCAATCGTTGATTTATGATGAAACAAAAGAAAGAGTTACAGGAGTTCGAATAATAGACTCAGAAACAAGCGAAGCTATAGAATATTCAGCTAAAATTATTTTTGTAAACGCCTCTACTTTAAGTACGACACAAATTTTAATGAATTCTAAATCTAACCGATTTGAAAACGGATTAGGTAATGATAGTGGTGAGTTAGGACATAACCTTATGGATCACACATATAGAGTGGGAGCGATAGGTAAAGTTGACGGCTTTGAGGATAAATATTATAAAGGAAGAAGACCAAACGGAATTTACATTCCTAGATATGTAAATATTGATGAGAAAAGTAAATCAGATAAATTCTTACGTGGTTTCGGTTATCAAGGTGGTGCTTACAGAGGTGGAAATCCTGCTAATATTGAAGCCTTCGGTGCAGATTATAAGGATAGTATTTTAAAGCCTGGTGGATGGGAAATGTTTATCACAGGATTTGCGGAATGTTTACCTTACCACGATAATAAAATTTCGTTGAATTCGAATGTACTGGATAAATGGGGACAACCAACATTAACCATTGATGCAGAGTTTAAAGCCAATGAGAAAGCATTGAACAAACAAATACAGGAAGATGCTGTAGAAATGCTAACAAAAGCCGGTGTTAAAGATGTTTTGGGCTTTGATAATGAGCATCCACCAGGATATGGTGTTCATGAAATGGGTACCGCACGAATGGGTCGTGATCCTAAAACATCTGTATTGAATGAATTTAATCAGGTGCATGCTGCTAAGAATGTATTTGTAACCGATGGTGCTTGTATGACATCATCATCTTGTGTGAATCCTTCATTGACCTATATGGCATTAACGGCAAGAGCAGCAAACCATGCGGTATCTGAATTAAAAAAAATAAATATCTAAGCTATGGACAGAAGAAAAGCGTTACGAAAAACAGGACTTTTTGCAGGAGCAACGATTTTGATGCCTTCCATGCTTTCGTTATTTGAATCTTGTAAATCGGAGAATAGATTAGATTGGGAACCTTTGTTCTTTACCGAGGCAGAGGCCAAAACAATTGCTGCTTTGATTGACATAATTTTACCAAGAACAGATACACCAGGAGGATTGGATGTAAAATCTGATATCTTCATCGATAAGGTAATTGCTAAAACTTACGATAAAGAAGGGCAAGATAGCATGAGAGCTGAAATAGCAGCTTTTAATGAAAATTGTAAATCAAGATATAGAGATGTTTTCTATAATTTAAGCGAAGCCCATAAAACTGAGGTGTTGAACGAGGCCGAAAAGAGTTCGGGCAAATTTGGTTCGGGAGTTTGGGGTACGGGAGTAGGTCCTCAAGAAACCATCGGTTTTTACAGGTCAATGAAATCTATGGCTATTTGGGCCTATTTTACTTCAGAGGAAATAGGTGAAAACATACTTAGTTACGACCCAATACCAGGCAAATACGAACCTTGTAAACCGCTATCTGAAGTTGGAAATAAGTGGAGTTTGGGATAAACTTAACTTATTCACTTTTCTTATAAACAACATTGCCATTAAAAATGGTCATGGCGATTTCTGTTTTTAAGAATTCTTCTTCGGGTATAGTCATAATATCTTGATTATAAATAGTAAAGTCGGCTAATTTCCCAGCAGTAATAGAGCCTTTAATGTTTTCTTCGAAAGCCCCATAAGCAGCATCTAGGGTGTAAGATTTTAAAGCTTGTTCCCTGGTCATTTTTTGTTCAGGTTCATAACCACCTTCTGGAGTACCCTTTAGAGTTTTACGGCTTACACTGGCATACAAACTCGCAATCGGATTTAGGGGCTCTACGGGAACGTCGGTACCGTTGATAATAGGTATGCCGCTTTTTAAAAGGTCTTGCCACATATATGCACCTTCTTTAATTCGTTTTTCACCTAAACGATCAATAGCCCAAGGTCTATCCGAAGATAAGTGTACAGCTTGCATTGCTGGTATTACACCTAGTTCTGCAAAACGAGGTATATCATCAGGGTGTAAATGTTGAGCATGTTCTATTCGAAACCTGTGATCCGTTTTCAAATTCGGTAATTCTACAAAGGCAGCTTCGTAACGGTCTAAAATTTCTTTATTGGCACGATCACCAATGGCATGTGAGCAAACTTGAAAACCGTTTCTCAAACCATTTAAGGCAGTTTCTTGAACCATTTCCATGGGTAAGGTTTCATGTCCGAAATGTCCTGGTCGGTCGGTATAGGAATCTAACAACCACGCACCACGAGACCCTAAGGCACCATCGCAGCTTAATTTTATAGATCGGATGGTCAAGCGATTGTCTGGGTCAATAAAAGGTCCTTTTTTATACCATTCATTTAATAAGTCTTTATCACCACCTCGAAGCATAGCGTATATACGTACGTTCATTTTTTTCGCTGCCTTAGCATTTTCATAAAATTTTAAGGTTTGGCTTCCAATACCAGCATCATGAAAGCTTGTTATACCATTTCTATGGCAAGCCGCTACAGCCAGGTCAAAAGCTTTGGCTTTTTTTTCAGGTGAGTCTTGTGGAATGTGTTCATAGATTAAATTTTGTGCGCGTTCATTGAAAATACCTGTAGGTTGTCCTGTCTTATCTCGTATAACCTCTCCGCCTTCAATCTCAAATTTATCAATTCCTTCTTTTGATAATACTTGTAAACCGGCAATTTCCATTGCCTTGGCATTTGCAAAACCTGCATGACCACTAGCATGAAATAGATATACAGGGTTATTTGGTGTTACGGCACTTAACAAGTCATGTGTTTGAAATCCATTTACAGCATCTACTGGTAATGAATCCCATTTGCTTTGGTGCCAGCCTCCTCCAATTATCCATTCACCTGGTTCCGCCTTTTTTACTGCTTCTGCAACGATATCTATAAGTTCTTGATAGCTTGTTGTATTGAGCAAATCAATTTCTAGTTCAGCATTGCCCAATCCCATAAAGTGGCCATGCCCTTCTATTAAACCAGGGCTCATAGTTTTACCTTCTAAATCGATGATTTGGGTTTGTTCGTTTTTGTATTTTTCGGCTTCTTCAAGTTTTCCGGCAAAAAGTATAATACTATCTTTCGTAACTACGGCTTCCACTAATGTTTGAACCGAATCAACAGTGTAAATGGGGCCCCCATATATGAGTAATGTTGCGACGTCTTTTTTTGGACCAGAGCATGCAGTACATATTAGGATACTTATTACTGAGCTACAAAAAAATAAATTTGATAATTTCATTGGTTTGGTTTTGAAAATTTAAGTTACGATTTTAAAGTTGAATTGTTAATTAAGTTGTTATTATTCAATTATTTATCAGCGGCGTTAACTTTGTAGGACCTATAATTTTGGTAGTTTGTATCTTGGTTTGTTGAAAAGCACGGCCTAGAGCAACATATATTACAATGACATCGTATTAAGATCGGTTAATACGTGTTGATTACGATTTAGCTAGCACTTTCTAATAAAAGAGTAGTTTTAAAATAAATGAAATTACAGATGCCCAACAAAAAAGTAAAAAATATTATGAGAGAAATTTTATCCGATAACTGGTACACGCTTAATAAATACACCTTTGAATACCAGAGACCAGATGGTTCTTGGGAAACCCAACAAAGAGAGGCGTATGACCGTGGTAATGGTGCAGCCATTCTGCTTTATAATACCAAAAAGGGTAGTGTAGTTCTGACCAAACAATTTAGAATGCCGACTTATGTAAATGGTAATGATGATGGTATGATGATTGAAGTTTGTGCCGGACTTTTAGATGGTGATGATCCTGCAGATTGCGTACGTAAAGAAACCGAGGAAGAAACAGGGTATAAAATCAGTAACGTTAAAAAAGTGATGCAAACCTATATGTCACCTGGCTCTGTAACCGAGATACTCTATTTATTCGTTGGTGAGTATGATGAAAGCATGAAAGTAAGCGAAGGTGGTGGTGCCGAAAATGAAACGGAGAATATTGAGGTTTTAGAACTGGATTTCGAAAAGGCTATGGATATGATTACTACAGGTGATATTAATGATTCAAAAACCATTATGTTGCTACAATATGCAAAATTGAATGCGTTAGTTTAAGTTATTTTGTTCGACAGAAGGGTATGCGAAATATGCGTAAAATTGGATTTGGCGGTGGCTGCCATTGGTGTACCGAAGCAGTTTTTATGGCGCTTAAAGGTGTAGTGGAAGTAGATCAGGGTTTCATAGCACCAGAAGGAGATATTGATAATTTGTCAGAAGCCGTTATTGTTCATTACAATTCAAATTTAATTGAGTTGAAAGATTTGGTGGCTATTCATTTAGACACGCATCAAAGTAGTCAAAACCATTCTATGCGTCACAAATATCGTTCTGCAGTATATTATTTTAAGATGCAAGATGAAGATTTCTTAAAATCAATCATTACCGAACTTCAAAAAGAGTTCAGTACCCTTATAATTACGTCTATTCTTACCTTTGGTCAGTTTAAATCATCCAAAGAAAAATTTATTAATTATTATTTCAACGATACAGAAAAACCGTTTTGTAAGACACATATTTCACCTAAGATTCAACTGCTTAAAGAGAAATACGCAAAACACGTTTCAACAAAAGTCCCGTAGTTAATAGTTGTCTCGTAAAGTTTGTAACATTTGTTCAAGGCGTGATCTTTCATCTGATAGTGATTCTCTAAAATGATTATTCATAAAACTAAAAATTAGTGTCTTACCAGATTTGGTTAGCAGGTACCCACTTAAACAATAATTATTACTTAAACTGCCAGACTTAGCATAGATGTATGGCTTTTCTTCTCCGGAAAATCTATTTTTTAAGGTACCGGATAAACCACCTGTAGGAAAAATAGAGAATAGGCGTTCTTGTGGAAGCATTGTATAGAGCTTATCTAGCACATTCACCATATTTTGTGGAGTAAAAAGATTATAACGCGATAGTCCAGACCCATCGACCCATCTAGGAAGTTGTGCTAGATCTTGCAACTCATTTTCCAAGATATGTGTTCTAATTAAGTTACTGTTCAATGTATCTTTTAATTCAGAAGCTGCCATAAACAAAAGCTGTTCAGCAATAAAATTGTCGCTCTCATGCATCATTCTTTTATAGATCGAATCCATTTCAATACCGTATAGGGTCTTTTTGTTTCTTAAAGGCATAAGTACAGTTGTTGAAATTTTTTTACCCAATGCTTGCTCTAAGATAGAAGTTGTGGTTTGTAGACTTGAAATAAAAGGGGTTTCTATGGTGTCTGTAGATTGAGGTGGATAATAGAAAATATTTGAAGATTCATTTCTATTGTTTTTATGTAAAATTTCTATAACACTGTCTTTAAAATAAGCAGGGGATACCACCAGTTTAGTATTTTTATAGGATAGTACCACATTTCCATTGATAGGTAAGGCATTTCGTTCGGGAGAATAATACCATTGATAATCGTCCCAAGCCCAACCTGTACCATATTTTTCATCTTGAAAGTTCCCAGAAACAAACACAAGGTTACTTTTGTTTTTTAGAAAATGGAATGCCGTAGAATCTTTTAAATAGGGATGTAAAAAAGAAGGGTCTCCAGTTCCTTCAAAATAAAGGGTGTCATTAATATTTAAATATCGTAGTGTCGGTGCTTTTTTCGGTAAAGTTTTTAAGGCGGCAAAAAGCGTGAAAATTTTTGTATTACTGGCAGGTATAAAGTATTTATGGCTGTCTTGATTGTAAATAGTGTCTTTTGTTTTAGCATCCATTACCAAAACTCCGGTAAATTGATTTTTATAAAAAGATGAAGAGAGGTTACTAGTCAGTTGTTTTGAAATAATGGATTTCTTTGAACTACAAGCATAGAGTGCTATGAAAATAGCAATTATTAAAACTATTTTTTTCATGACTTCTAAAGTACAAAACTATAGTCTTTGTACAATTCTTAATTTTAACATGAATGGGATTATTTTAACTTTTTGTATACAATATTCAATCTGCATTTCTGCTTACCTTTATCGAACAACCACTTAATCAATATAGTTCATGGCAAATTCAATGCTTGAGTATAGTAAAACAGTACTTAAAAAAGTGAGTTTTGATACCCTTCTTTTTTGCAAGGAGTTAAAAAAAGCCCTCTTGACATTACTACCAGATGAGGTAGAAGAATTAAAAGTTTGGTTAGAAAATTTTATAACAGATAAACCAGAATTACAGCAAAGTTTAATTTATTTAAAAGCATAAAAAAGAGCCACTTATTAGTGGCTCTTTTTAGTAAGCAACCATTAGATAATTTTGGCATCTTAATATAAATAAAAAGATGGTCATCAAATTTTCTCTTTCCATTTTTCTAATATTCTTACTAGGTTTTGAGAGTGAGAATAAAACCAATAATTTACCAATCGACGATACCAGTATCCTTGGTGAATGGTTAATGAAAGAAACATATATAAGCCCAGGTGGGTCAACCGAATGGCAAGATATAAATTAAGGATTTCGATATATTTTTGATAATGACGGTAGTTATAATACAACCGATTTCAATAAAGAGACAAACCAATGAGGTGATTATCAAATAAAAGAAAATGAACTTTATTTGTATTTCATGACTGATGAGAAGAAAGATACCTTAGGATACAGCACTGATTTCAAAAATGAACACAATATTTTGACACTATCGCCATCTTATCCTTCCATAAGTATTGAGGGCTGTTTATACTGGTTTATGAAACAATAAAATTTTATTTGTTCAACGGACTTATTATTTTTACATCTTGAAAAGCTATCGCGCCACGAACAACACTAGTAATCACATCTTTGAGCGCTTCGGTTATCTGAACCTTAAGTTCCTTTTTATGATAGATTAAGCTTACTTCCCTTGCAGGTGATGGATCCTTAAAATATTTTAGGTTCTTTTTTTTGGTGTCATCAAGTTCTATGGTATTCAAATAGGGTAGAAGGGTCATTCCCAATCCTTCATTAGATAGGTTAATAAGAGTTTCAAAACTTCCACTTTGTAAACTAAAATGATCACCACCTACTTTAGGGGTCTTGCATAAATTCAAAACACCTTCTCTAAAACAGTGTCCGTCTTGTAGAAGTAAAATATCCTCAATATCTAAATCTTCAGGGGTAATTTGGGTACTATTTCCTAAGCGATGTTCTTTTGGAACATAACCTACAAATGGTTCATAATATAAGGGTCGTTCTTTAATAAAATCAACCTCTAGTGGTGTTGCAGCAATGGCTGCATCTAAATGACCGTCCTGTATATTTTGAATAAGATTTTCAGTATTCTGTTCTTTAATTATAAGATTTACTTTCGGATATTTCTGTATAAAGGTTTTAAGAAACATTGGTAAAAGTGTAGGCATAATCGTCGGTATTATGCCTAACACATAATCGCCACCTATGTAACCTTTTTCTTGTTCTACAATGTCCTTGATTCTGGCCGCTTCATTGACTATGTTTTTAGCTTGTGCAACTATTTTTTTTCCAACTTCTGTAATAGTAATAGGTTTTTTGCTACGGTCAAATAATAGAATGTCAAGTTCATCTTCAAGTTTTTGAACCTGCATACTCAATGTAGGTTGTGTTACAAAACTTTTTTCAGCCGCAAGGGTGAAATTCTTGTATTCTGCAACCGCAAGTACGTATTGTAATTGAGTAATAGTCATGTGTGTAGTTTGAAGCTATAAAATTACTAAAAACGATTCTTTAAACCTATAGCATTGATATCGTTTACTAGGTGAGCTATATTTATTTCTCATGGTTTTAAATTGAAATACGGTTGAATTAATAAAATAAGTGTTTAACTTATTTCAATATTAACTCAGTAACCAAATAACAAATAATTGCTAAAAAAAGTATTGCCAGCCTTTTGGCCAAAAAGCGAATGGCGTAGTTGATACATTTAAATTTATAAGCGGATATTTTAGAGTAAATGAAAATCTGTTGGCCTAAATGGTCAAAGTGTTCTTCTTCGGTTAAACTTATATTATAAAAAGTCTGTGAAAACTCCCTAATGGTTCCAAACTTTGAAATGATATCTCCAAAAAAGAAAATATTTCGGTCGTATTTATCTTCGATTTTTGGAATAAAACAACGAATACTATAGTAGAAGGAAATAATGGTACATATAACCCAAGAAACAATTAGTGCATATAGCAACCATGAGTTATTGTCTTTCTGTAAAACCGTTACCATATTACTATAGATTATATTCAGTAATATACCATAGAATGAAATAATAAGACCCGCCTTTATTTCAGAAGCCCTTATAAGGCTAAAAACATAATTGATACTTCCCTAACAATAATCTACAAGTTCTTCGGTGTGCGAACTTTCACCTTTTATTAATTAAAATATTCTGCATATTTTTTAGAAATATGATTTTTACCTGATTTATGTGTTTTGGTAGCTTCTTTTTTAGTCATATGCCGAATACTTGTAAAGTTTTATTTGTTTGGATAGTGTTAATGGATTGAAAGACAAAATCCCGTACCATAGGAAAGAGTTAAGGTACTAACTTTTATGTAATACTCAAAAATGACTTTAAAAATATAGGTCCAACTTGGGCCTATATTTTTTTTAAAGAAATGACTAATTCTTCAATACTTTTATGTAGCTGGCTTCACCTTCGTTTTCTAAGCGGAAAAATAAAATCCCTTTTTCAAACGAAGTAAGGTCTATTTGGATATTTTCACCTTCCACGGGAGATATATTCCTTGAAAGTAAAAGTTGACCTGTTTCATTGAATACACCAAGTTGAGTGGCTTCAATGCTTTCTTTTAGCTGTAAAGTCACATAATTGGAAACCGGGTTTGGATACACAGTCGATGTCGGTTGGGACTCAATGTCATCATTGCTAAAAGAGGACATGTCCACTAACAGGGTTGTTGCCTCGCAGGGGTTTGCATTAGAACCGTTGGCCGATTTTGATGGGCTGCTACAGCCATTACTAATGACTTCCCATTGTAATCTTCGGCCATCCGTATAAATTTCAAATGTATGCACTCCAGGTAGAAAGACCTCAGGTAAGTCTCCAACAAAAAAGGCGTTACCTTTCAAAATGTTGTTTTGACCATTGCTGATAAATACAGGTACGCTTAAAGAGTTCGTATACTCAAAACGCAATTTAGTCGTGATTTGAGGATAATTGATAAGCGTAGCTGGTGATTTGCAAATATCAGATGCCTTAATACGTTCATTACAACCCACTATTGGGGAAACAAATAACGTTCCGGGTTGTACATTAACATCATAGTTTTCGTAGCCCTGCAAATTAGAAATATCAGCCGATACCGAATATTCACCTGGTGCAAGAACCCCACTAACGACAGTACCATTTTGATTTCTTACAACAAATGCAGTAAACACCGGTGCTTGGTCATCACAAACTAATCCGGTAGTCGTTGTATCAAAGTTAGTAGGAATGGAATCACCCTCGTTTATAATACGAGTTCCAATACTAATATCAAGCTCAGTCGCAGAAATTGCAAGTGCGCCATTTTCAAGGGTTATGTTGTAATTGGTATTGGGTGACGATGAAATTATCTCAATTATCTCAGCATCCGTACAACCGGTGTTGGGGGTATATGTAAAATCACCAAGCACATTTTGTATCGTTTCTTCATAAGGAAGTATTTCAGGAAATACAGATGCAGTGAATAGGGGTTCTAGTTGACCATAGAGTATGGTAGCGTCGTTTGCGCTAATGGTAACATTAAAAGGAATTACAGTCAAAAGACCGGTATTTATGTAAGTGATGTTATAATTAGTACTATTTGTTTCCGATGCTGCGTTAATTACATAGGGCCCCTCCGTAACACTACAAGTACTACAGTCTACGGAATAAATAAGTCCATCGGGAAAGACCTCAGTAGCTGTATCCCCTAATTGAAGGCCGTTTAGTGTTCCGGAAAATTCTGGAATTTCATCTCCGTAGGTAATGGAAGCATCCCCAGTAGTAACCGAAAGTTCTGCGGGTAGTATTTCAATAGGAGTTGGACGATAATTGATTTCAAAATTACTATCTATGAATCCACCTGGAATAATGTATTGCGTTCCGGCATCCAAGCCAGTAATGACATTTATAGGTTTAATATCTATAGGGTCTATGTTTTCTTCGCTAGTTGCATCATTTACATTTACAATGACAAGAATGTTATCGAAGGCGTTTAAAATTTTATCAGAATCTGAATTGGGTAAAGGTTGCCCATTAACCAAGGATAAACCATTGACCAAGGATAAACCATTGACCAAAGACAATCCATTGACCAAAGACAATCCATTGACCAAGGAAAGTCCGTTCACCAATGATAATCCATTCACTAAGGAAAGACCATTCACCAAAGAAAGTCCGTTCACCAGTGAAAGTCCATTAGTAATAGAGGATAGACCATTGTTTTCAATAGAGGTGGGGGCAAAGAGATCCGCTCCAAAATTCACTAACTTTTCCTGTCCGGTTCCATTGACCAAGGATAAGCCATTTTCAATGATTGTGTTGGATTGATCCATTGTACTTTCAGACACAAAGAATGTTTTATTTACAAGCGATAATCCATTAATGGTTGGTTCCCCGTTTACTAAGGAAACCCCATTGACCAAGGATAGTCCGTTAACTAAGGATAGTCCGTTGACGAGTGAAAGGGCATTTACATGGTTAACGGCAAAGGTTGCTGCAACTTGGTTATCAACGACCACATTTGCCTCGCCTTGGTCGCCATAAAAGTATTCAAAGGTTACTTCTGGTAAGGCATCCCCATATATAATAGGTTCCAAGGCTTGTGGTTGAATGGTCACCGGCATGGGAACGATATTTAAAACTCCAGGTTCTACCGTAAAACTATACAGTTCCTCAAGGCCCACGTTTATTTCCGACAATTCTATGTTTACAGCATATAGACCCGTGTTGGAACCTGGTACAGCTTGGGTATTTATCGTTACGGAAGGTAAAAGCAATTCCAAAAGATTAGGGGCTAGGGGAGTTTCAGTTTCACCAACAAATGTTGTAAACGTCAATTCAGGATTTGATTCACCATAACGCCTTTCAAAGGAATCTCCTTTTATGATGACATCGGTAATCGGAATATCTTCAAACGTTAAGGTTTCTGAGTCGCCACCATCCGATCCATTGGTAAGGGGTCCTGAAGGGGTGAAAACATATATAGGAGGATTTCCAATAAATTCAGGTATGGTAGCAATTAAAGTACTTGAGTCTATAAAGGTAGTCTCTAATTCCTCCCCTCTAAAAATCACGACTGAACTTTCATTAAAATAATCTCCTTCCAATATCAAATCAAAAGGAATGTCACCAGGGCTCGAATTTTCCGTATCCAAATTTTCTAAATTGAATCTGATGAGATTTGGCAACGGATTTGAAAAAGCACCAATGGTATTATCTGCCGATACAAATCCGAATCCGTTGGTAAAATCAAATCCGGCAGCTCCCATATCGATACTGTTATCTGTTATAAGTTTTCGTATAGCTAAATCAGGATTGGTATTCGACGGATCGATAAATTTACTTTTTGCTTCGATGACCAATGCGGCCAATCCTGCGGCATGTGGCGCAGAAGCAGAAGTACCGAAGAAATTGGGAAATGAATTATTGTCATAATCGGGTGCACCTAAATCAACGGACGTATCACCACCTGTAGGTGCCATAATATCAGGTTTGTTTCTTTTTATGCCACTGGTGAAGGTTCCGCCTCTTGAGGAAGATTGTTGTGCTAAAAGGCTACCGCCATAGGCAGGCGAATTGTCATAACGAACAGCGCCTACGGTTATAGCACCTTCTGAATTGGCATGGCCTACCACGGTTGATGCGTTCGCTTCAGGGACGGCTGCAAAATTACCATCGTTACCCGTCCTAAATACCACGTATTTGAACGGTACAGGCGTGCCAATACCTGAGGCCCTTTCAATGACCAAATTGGTGGTTGTAGGGTTTACGACTACAAATGGCATAATCTCAACCGGGTCCGCACCAAGATTGTTTCTATTGAATCCGTAGAGTATACTGCCATTGTCGTTTGCCAAATAAATATCAAAATCGTTTTGGGCACCTGTCAATGAACCCAAGGAGTAAAAATCATCGTCCCATTGTAAGGCAATGATATATTGACCGGGTTCCAATTGCAATTGCTGTAAAGAATTACCGCCACCAAAATCGTGGCGTATTCCATTTGGCGACGCAGAAGCGCTGAAATTGGCTTCGTAAGATCTATTTCCAAAGTTACCTGCCGAAGAAAAATAAGAGACTCCCAGAGAAGTAGCTTCATTAACGGCATCCGCTACTATACCATCACGGTAAAAAGGGCCTTTCATGTAGGTAAGGTCGTCAACGATTATATCACAACCTGCGTCTACCAATTCGGCTATTCCGGCAGCCATATTACCTTCGGAAACAAAGCCAGTGGTAAAATATAATTCAGCCTCGGGAGCTACGTCGTGAAGAATCTGTAGCATTGCCCTTCCTTCATCGCTAGCGGCACCCAACGGATAATCTTGTAATACTGTTACAGAATTTGCTCCACTGGGTAGATCTCCATTGTCAATATCACGAACTACAGCAGCTCCCAAAGAACTTTGAACACCGCTAATACGATCATAACTGTCGGAAATGACTCCTATTTTAACATCTTTTCCGGATAGGTTCCAACCCAATCGAGCGATTTTAGAATTTTGTGCAGTATCTCCTTGACTAGGAATCAATCCGGTATTTGGTAAAGGTCGGGAAACTTCATATACTTGATTGATTAGATTTGTATGAGGGTTTAAATCCGGTAACCGTAAAATCGGAAAAAAAACGGTAATAACTCGTTCATCATCGTCGGGGTCATAAACATCTGAAATAAAATCTCCTGGAAATATATTGAAGGTACCTAAAAGGGAAACAACACCACTATATTGACCAGATTGAATTACAATTTCTATAAGTACATCTCCTTCTGCATTTAAGGTATAAATAAATTCATTTACTGGTTCATTGGGGTCATAATTGTTGGATAAGGAGGTCAAGGCAGAACCAATAAGCTTATTTACCTTTGAATTAGGGGGGTATCCGGGTAAAATATCACAATTGATTAGGGCACATTCACACCTTTCATCCACTTCGTCTATAGTGCTTAAAGCACCTAGTAATCCACTTCCATTACGACTATAAAAATAAATAATATCAATAGCCCAAGTTCCAAAGTTGTTAATATTACCATTTAAAGTTTTAATACCACCAGACCCAGTTAAGATATTATTATTTACAAAATTACCATCCGTTAGGTTTACACAGGCATTTGAAAGTGCCATTTCAGAATCGTTTACTACATTCCCATCCTTGGTAAGTATGGCATTGATCAATTCAATACGTCCAGAATTATTAAGTACGCCCGGTCCAATGATAATTTGTCCTTGATTGGCAGATAATAAGCCTTCCACATCAACGTTAATATTACTTGCGGTAATCAAAACAGCATTGTTTATGACCAATAAATTACCATTTCTACCAAGCTTTATTGGGTTATTGGAGTAGTAATTAATATTGTGCTTTATAGTTATTGTAGTATTTGAAATGTTATTGTTTGGATATGGATTTTTGTTACAGCCACCACCTATACATGTCCAAGCGGTTGGGTCTTCCCAATTATCTGATAATCCTGTAGTCTCATAATCTTGACCAAGTACAATACCTGTTGAGCAAAGAAACAGGAGGTAAAATAAATTTAAAGGTCTTGCTAGTTTATTGAGTAGTGCATTGGTACTAAACGAAGTAGAAGGTGACAAAGTTCTCATATTCAATAGTTTTGATGTGGTAAATAAATTAAGCAAATACCTAGCTATCGTTACTACGTATTTATTCGCTTTATTGAAATGAGGAATCTATTAAATATAATAAAAAGTACTATATCAAGTATTAAAATGCAGGAAATAAAGTGATATTGCCTTAAAAAATGACCTTAAAAGTAGTTCGTCGATGAAAAAGGTATTTCGCCAAAATTTTAAATTGGAGAATACGTAAGAAAAACCCACCAATAGCTGATTGTTAATGAGTTGGTTAGCTTACTAAAGCTTGACGTTTTTCTTTTAATTCTTTTAATTTTTGAAGTTTCAATGGTTTCCTAAACTCTTGGGCAAAAGGAGTATGGAATTTGTGATTTTCAAGAAATTTTATTTGAAGGTCTAACCAATCCTTCTGATTATTTACAGTATCATAATATTGGAACTCTTTGTATAGACCACCACTAAGCAAATCATAGTCAGCTCTTCCCAAATAATCCAAATCGGCGTCGGCAACTATTTTCTCCATAAAAGTGGTAGGAACCTGGGGAACTTTGGTGGCACGAATCATACCATTCACTACTTCTATTTCTTCTGGGGTTAACACATCCCTCAAAATATGGGATAGGTTTTTAATACTTCTTTCTTCGTGCTCAATAGGTGAGATGATATAACCAAAGTCATGACCTATGGCCGCAACACGAATAAGTTTAGCATCATTTTCCTCTATATTATAATACTTAATATATGCATCACAAACATTGGCTACATCAATCGTATGTTCCAAGGTATGATAGGTTAAATGATTTGGTAGACTTTTCTCCAAAGTGGACAGTAGTAGCAGACAAAGTTTAGGATATGCCTTTTCGTTGTGCAATTTCATCGGCTACTGTAAAATGAAAAATTTATATTCAATTAATTAAACAAAAAATTACTTAAAATATTGTAATAGATAATGATTTGAAAAATAAGCAGTCAATATAGTTCTATCCTTTTCCCAAATTTTCAACTTACATTATTTCTTTTAGTAAGAAAAACCCTTATTTATATTCTACAATTTTAAACATTTTTTTATAGTTAAAGGCTAGTTTCTGGTCTTTAACTAACAATTACATTTTCAGTCACCTCTTTTCCTACGAAATACATTTTCAGTTTTTGTGAATTCTTAACGGTTATAATTCCCCTATAGGTGAAATCTATTTTATCCTTTAATAAATTATAGGTGTTTTCTGAAACATTAATTTTACCTGGGATTGAACTCGCTTCCATTCGAGCAGCTACATTTACGGTACTTCCCCATATATCATATTGAAACTTTTTGGTGCCGACCACTCCAGCTACTACACCCCCAGTATTAAGGCCGATACGAATTTCAAAAGGATGAATACCCTCTGGTGGATGAGCTAAGGTTTCTTCCACAAAAGATAATATTTCTTGTGCAGCATTGAAAGCATCTACGGCATTGGTTTCGTTTTCGGTAGGTAAACCTCCGGCACACATATAGGCATCTCCGATAGTTTTAATTTTTTCAAGCCCATTCTTTTGTATAATTTCATCAAATTTTCTAAAGTAGAAATCTACACTTCGTACCAGGGCTTCGGCTGGAATTTTTTCTGCAACTACCGAAAAGCTTTTGAAATCTGTAAAAAGCACGGTAATCTGCTTAAATTCCTTCGCGCGTACCTTCCCATTTTTTTTGAGTTCCTCCGCTGTTTCCTTAGGAAGAATGTTTAAAAGAATCTGTTCCGCCCTATTACGTTCTAAAGCTAATTTTTTATTGGATTTCTTTATATAAAAATATTGAAATAGAATACCCATGGCTATGGCGAACAATAATGTGCTAACCGCCAAAAAGTATTTTTTGGAAATTGCAGCTCTTTCCAAACCCACTTCCTTTACTTTGTTTTCTACGTTCAATAATTCAATTTCCTTTTCCTTGTTCTCAATATCAAACTGAAACCTTAAATTTCCGATTGTATGTTCGTAGTCATCGTTTCTAATCGTGTCACTGATTGCAGAAAATTGATTTTGATAGTTATATGCATTTTGATAATCACCAAGATGAGCGTAGACCTTAGCCAAACCCTCATAAATATCTTTTTTATCCCGAAAAACCTTTGTCGTTTTGGTTAATTCCAGAGCATTCTCGTACTGTTCAAGGGCTTTAGAAGGCTCGTCTATTGTTCTATACATATCCCCTAAACGAATATATGCTTTAGAAGCCTCTATTTTGGCATCATTGGTTTTAGCCAATGTAATTGCAGCCAAATATTTTTTTTCGGCAATTTTTAGTTCACCCATATCTTCATATGCTTTTCCTACCATGATTATACTGTTGGCCAAATCAGCGTCATTTTCATCAAAAAGAATCATGGATTCATCCAGAACCTGAAGCGCTGCCTCTGGATTATTGGTATTAAGGTATATTTCCGCAATATTTATCGCTGCATAAGCCACACCATCCCTATAATTGATTTCCTCGAATATTTTTTTGGCTTTATTATAGGCTTCCAGAGCTTGCGCGTAGGTTGCTTTTTCATTGGAGTACACACTGCCAATATTAAGATAGGCCGTGCTGATACGTAAGGAGTCTTTTATTTCTTCCGCCAGTCGAACGGATTTTAAAAAATACCCTAATGCAGTAGGATCATCCCCCTTGGTTTGATACACACTGCCCAAATTATTTTGAAGGTTGCTTATGCCATTTTTAAAACCTATATCTTGAAAGAGTTCTAAGGATTTTTTCCAATAATCAACCAATTCTTTATTTAGTTCACCTTTGGCATATAGTAGCAAGCCTAAATTTTTATACCCATAAGCTTGCCCTTTTTTGTAATCCAATTCTTCCGCCAGGTCAATTGCCTTTAGGGCATAATTTTTTGATTCTAAAGTGTCCGATTTGGAAAGGATGTTTGAAATATCCAACAAGGCATTCACGTTCGTGGTATCCTTTTTGTTCTCTTTTATTATAGATTTAAGACTATCTATTTGCAGGTCTTGTGCAATTATTTCCACCGTGCAGAAGAACAATGACAAAAGGCTAAAAATGTAAAATTTCCTTAATCCCATATTTATTAGATAAGCCTTTAAAATTCAATGAAAAGGATATTTTTAATTAAAAGTAAATATAATCTCTTGATTTTAAGCCGTGAATAAAAAATATATCAAAAAAAGATAGTAGCAGTTTATCCCTATATCAGTTGAATAATTTATATGCTTCACAAGAATTTAAATTTACACCAATGAGCTTTAAAATCTAATATTCAGCGCCAAATCTTCATGGCCAACAATGAACTTCACATCTTCAAACCTTGGTGGTCCCATAAGATTAGGATTATTGCTAAGTGCATAATTTTCAGTTGGCATACCGTTAGCTTCAAAATCCATTTGTTGGTTGCCATTGGCATCATGTAATACGGAAACAGCGTATTCCCAAGGTTGCACATTTTCGAATATTGGAATTAATTTTCCTTTTTCAACTTTGTCCCGGTTTATAATAAGTCCATAACTTTTTAAAAATGATTTTTCATTGTGTAACGCACTTAAGGTATGCCCATTATTATTGAACACATTTTCAACGATTATGGTTAAAGTAACACCTTTGTGTTCTTGATCTTTTACGGTAAAAACTATTACAAATACACTAATTGTAAAGAGTAATTTTTTCATTTCAAAAGTTTTCAAAATAAGTGATTACCTCAAAAATGCTTTTTATCTGCTTAGTTTTTAAAAGGTAGTTGCTTAATTGTTGAAATGTGCTTCCGAAATGTGTTCTTGCAAAGTAATAATTGATTGGAAAGAACAATGATATATTAATACTAAAATGGTTTTCTTCTAGTGAAAAGATAATCTAAGCCAAATTTGCCAGAGCCAAATCCCATACAAAAGATACCTATGCAGAAAAAGATGAATGTGGGTATAATATTCCATGATCCATCCCAGGGTCTAAAAGCTATTGTAATGAACATCGTAATAGTTATAAAAAATGCGGTAATTCTAGTGTTTAATCCTAAAATCAAAAGAATACCGCCTAAAGCCTCAGTAAAACCGGCAGACCAGGCAAACAATTCTGGCATTAGAGAAAATGGTGTTCCAAACTGTTCTACTAATTTAACAAACCAATCTGAGACTTCGAATAATTGAAGTTCCATCGATTTTGGTGTCCAAGGTGTGCCAAATTTATTTACTGCAAATACAAAAGAAAGTAGATAGCCTGTGAGTACTCTAGGTATTAAAATTAAAATATTGGGCATTAACTCATCTACCCTAAAAGGAATTATTAGCTTTTTAAAAGGTAGAAGAATTTGGTTCATTGTTTTTTTGTGTAATCATAAATTTAAAATTTTTAAAAATATTGGAAGATGATAAATATCATGTTTAATCAAATTCTGATATTCAGAATACATTCAGTTATTAAATTTTTATGATAAATGAACTTATTAAAGTTTATTATTTGCTCTAATAGATACATACTTTTCGACTTCGTTAAATTTGGGTTAAAGGAGTAAAATAGTAAAACAAGGCTATTCTTTATTGTAATTTTAATGTAGTTAAAAGGAGAAAATCTATGAAAAAATCTATGAAAAAATCTATGAAAAAAATTAAAGCATACGCAGCAAATTCAAAGGATGCTGATTTAAAACCATACGAAATAGAACGTAGAGCAACTTTAGAAGATGATGTAAAAATTGATATACTTTATTGTGGTGTGTGCCATAGCGATTTGCATCAAGTAAAAAATGATTGGAAAAATTCTGTATATCCTGTTGTACCAGGGCATGAAATTATTGGAAGAGTTTTAGAGGTCGGAAAAGGGGTGTCGAAATTTAAAGTAGGGGATTTAGTAGGTGTTGGTTGTTTGGTTGGTTCGTGTCGAACCTGTAGTGCATGTAAAGATGATTTGGAGCAGTTTTGTGAAAAAGGAGCAACATTTACCTATAATAGCAAGGACAATTATTCTGGTGGACATACGTTCGGTGGATATTCTGAAAGTATTACCGTAAATAAGGAATTTGTATTAAAAGTTCCTGAGAATTTAGATGCCAAGGCTGCAGCACCGTTATTATGTGCAGGAATTACTACATATTCACCATTAGCACATTGGGGAGTGAAAAAAGGCGATAAAGTGGGTGTTATTGGCTTAGGTGGCTTAGGCCATATGGGAATAAAATTTTCACATGCCATGGGAGCATATACGGTTATGATTACCACATCTCCATCTAAAAGTAAGGATGCTAAAAAATTGGGTGCAGACGAAGTTTTAATATCGAAGGATCTAGAACAGATGAAAAAGCACGCTAATTCTTTCGATTTTCTTTTAAACACGATTCCTGTTGGTCATGATATGAATCCTTATGCGGCATTGTTAAAAAGGGATTCAACAATGGTGATCGTAGGTGCGGTTGAACCTTTGGACCCATTGCATGGTGGAAGTTTAATTATGGGCAGAAAGAGTATTGCAGGTTCATTAATTGGTGGTATTAAAGAAACTCAAGAAATGTTAGATTTCTGTGGTAAGCATAATATAGTATCTGATATTGAAATGATAGATATTCAAAATATTAATGAAGCCTATGACAGACTTCAAAAATCTGATGTGAAATATAGATTTGTAATTGATATGAAATCTTTGAAAGACAGTTAAAAATAACTTTTAGAATAAAAAAAAGAGCCATTTTTAAAGAGCTCCTTTTTTTATTTTATATTAATATAGTCAAGTTCAAGTTTAAAATCCTCCTCTTTATTGTTTCCTATTAAAATGGCTATTTGTGCAAGAAAATCGCCATGATAATTTGGCATCTTTAAAGAGTCGCCTCTAAAATAAGGTTCCATTTTTTTAAACGGAATCGTCATTATTTTCCAATCTTTTACAGAAATAAACGGGTATATATACGAATGTCTTTGTTGGTCACTTGATTTACATCGAAATTGATATTTTTTGCCATCACCTTTCATTCGAATTTCAAAGGAAGAATAGCCCTCCACTTTAATACGCTCTAAATCGTGCCGAACTAAACAAAATCCTCCATTATTATCTAATGAAACATGGCCACTAAAAACTCCATTACCTTCTGGGTTTATTTGGATTATACTCATTGACATTCCTCCCATAACTTCATCGTTGACAATTTGCCATTCTTCAATCTTAGTAGACTTAGAAAAGTTACAAATGCTTTTAGCTTCAGTCATAGTATTTTATGGAATGTAGTAATATTTAAAAGATAAAATTAAATGATTGTTTTCATCAAAAGATATCTTAAACGATATTATTTTGACTTGATCTACTTTATTTCTTTATGTAAATTTTTATAAGCGAAATATGAAATTGCCAGTAGAACGCTAACAAAGGCTATGTTTAAACAGAATAGTATATAAACCATCTTTATCGAGTTTATAAGTTACCTTATTTACGTTAGAAACTTAGGTAGGTTTTACCGTTCATCTAAAACCTAAATGTATTGTCTAATTATTTGATTTATAATTTTTTGAGTTCTTTTTTAGAATTTAATTATGAAACTAGAATGCAGATGGTCGATGCTAATTTTTATAAGAATTACTGTCAATTTTTATTTTTTTTAGTTTTTTCATCTCTTTTGCAATCGCTTTTTCTGCTGAACCTTGTTTTTCTAATTCTGAAATTATTTTTGGATGGTCATGACTTCTACCTTGAGACAGTTTGTTAACTGCTTGAATGTCGTTAATCATAATTTCAAAACCAATTATACCAGTAATCTGTCTCATGGTCTTTTTAGACATATCATTAATGGAAATAGGATGTTCTGAGTTTTGCTCATATTTATCAACCAATTCGTGTAATGATTTCATTAATTCTTCGGCAGTTTGAATTTTAACCGTTCCATAAACATGAACAGCAACATAGTTCCATGTAGGAACCTCCTCCTTTTGATACCATGATGAGGAAATATAACTATGCGGACCATTAAAAATGCATAAGACTTCGTCACCATCATTTAAATTTTTACTTTGAAGATTCGCTTTGGCAATATGGCCAACCAATACATCTTTACCTTTTATATTTTCCCCAAGTTCTAAGGGTATATGCGTACCCCAAGGTTTTCCCACTATTGTATTGATTAATATACCAAAACTATTGTTTTTTAAAAAGCTATGTATTTCATGTATGTCGTTGTTTTTGTAGTGTTCTGGTATAAACATGTCGCTTAATTTTTATGCTTTATTTAATTTGTTAGTTTAATTGTTTCAAAATTTATTTTCAATATTGATTTTAGCCAATACCGGCAAATGGTCAGAAATATGTTTATTGTTTTCCATGCGATCATCAATATGTATATACTCTAGAACATAAAAACTGTCTACAAAAATGTAGTCGATACGGTTTTTTAATATCCGGTCTTGGTCAAAACCATTAAAGGTTCCCGTTGGACCGTAAAAAGTTTTTTGAGTAATTAGCTGACCATCAATTAATTCTTGACTTAAATATTGAATAGGAGTTTCTTCGGGACTTAAATTTAAATCGCCCATAAGTACAACAGGCAGATTTTCTGTATTTAATTCTTTGATTTTAGAAACAATTAGTAATGTAGATTTTTCACGGGCCACAACACCTATGTGGTCAAAATGAGTATTGAAAACCCAAAATTGTTTATTTGTTTTAAGGTCTTTAAAAAGGGCATAGGTACAGATACGTTCCAATGCTGCATCCCAACCCACAGAAATTTTATCGGGAGTATCGGATAACCAAAATGTTGAACTCTTAAGTAGCTTTAATAGCTTAGTGTCATAAAGAATAGGGGAGTACTCACCTTTTTCTTTTCCATCTTCACGGCCTACACCAATTGAAGCAAAATTTGGCAAATTCGCAACCAAATAATTCAACTGCCCGTTTACTACTTCTTGCATACCGATAATACTGGGTTGGTAATGTTTTAGTAAACTAACCATAGCAGATTTTCTATCTTTCCAATTGTTAACGGTATCGTTGGTATTGTCCCATTTAATATTATAGGTCATTACCGATAGGTCTTGACCAAAACCTTTGTTGGCTATAAGGAATACTATTACAATACCTACTAGTTTGAAAAATCTCATAATCTTGTTTATTTTTTGGTCTTATACTTATCGAACCACGCCAAAACCGAGGCAATTTTAGCGATCAAATTACTAGGTCTATTCGCAATGCCATGTCCTGCACCGGGTATGCGAACCATAGCTGTTTCTACGCCTTCCAATTTTAAAGCGGTATAAAATTGTTCCGATTCCCCAATAGGAGTTCTATAATCTTCTTCACCGGTCAATAGCATAGTCGGTGTAGTCACATTGGCGACATACATAAGTGGAGAGCGTCTAAAATAGTTTTCTGGGTCTTCCCATGGTTTTTTACCGAACCAATATTTAGAGAAAAATGCGGCGCCATCTGCATATAGGACAAAGCTCGTCCAGTTAATTACTGGTTTTGCAACTACGGCAGCTTTAAATCTATCGGTTTTTCCAACAATCCAAGCAGTAAGCACTCCGCCGCCACTACCACCGGTTACAAAAAGATTATCTGTATCTATAAAACCTTTTTCAATAACGGCATCCACACCGCTCATTAAGTCCTCATAATCATGGTTTGGGTAGTCATGGTGAATTAAATTCCCGAATTCCGCTCCGTAGCTGGTGCTACCTCTGGGGTTACTATATAATACTACATAACCTGATGCTGCGTAAGCTTGAATTTCAGCACTATATACAGAACCGTAACTTGTAAATGGCCCACCGTGAATTTCTAGAATGAACGGATATTTTTTAGTTGGGTCAAAATTAGGAGGGGTAACCACCCAACCTTGAATATCTTTTTGGTCAAATGAGGATTTCCACCAAATTTCTTCGGTTTTACCCAAATCTCTAAACGAGAAAAGGTCATCATTTACAAAGGTTAAACGCTTAGAACCTTTTTTATCTGCTACGCCTAAATCAGACGGGTGTTGTGTGTTGCCCAAAGTATATGCAAACCTTGAGTTTTTTGAAACTGTAAAATCACCTGCATTATAAGGTCTGCCTAACGATAATCCGCCAAGACTTTCAACAAGTGTAGTCACTTTACCGTCTAAGCTGATATGGCCTATTTTGGTTGCGCCTTTGTCATCATATTGAAAATAAAGTCCTTTTCCGTCATTGGCCCAATGGGCATTGGAAATGTCCCTATCGAAACTACCTGATAATAATTTAGAATTACTACCATCGGTATTCATAACATATAGTTCTGTAATCTGATATCCTTGTAAAGTATCGTCATATCCTGAGTAGGCAATCATTTTACCGTCTGGAGAAACCCCTGGCGAAGCATCAGGACCATATCTAGTAGTTAACGGTGAAACTTCAGCTGTTGAAATATTCAGGGCATACACTTCGCTATTTGCTGGTTCAAAAGCCTCATCAGGATTAAAATTAGCTGAGAAGTATAATGTTCTATCGTTTTTAGCCCAAACAGGAGCTCCGTGGTCAAATTTTGTAGAAGTCAATTGTTTTGGAGTACCACCATCAATAGAAAGTGTAAAAATTTGGTCATGACCGCCTTTAATATAGCCTTGTCCGTCACCTCTATAATTCAATTTGTCGATGTAAGTAGGAGGAGTATTCCATTTTGCCCCTTCAGGTTTGGTGGGTAGCTTAACAATCGACTCTTCTACTTCTGGTACGAACATGGTAAATGCCAAATAGCGATCGTCAGTAGACCAGCTTACGGCGCCCGGTGCTTTTGGTGTATTTGTTAACGGAGCAATTTCCTTAGTATCGATCCACATTAAATACAACTTCATTTTTTCATCTTCTTTGTTCGATTTAAAGATGATTTTTTCACCACTATGAGACCAACGTGGGTAGTAGTCGTTTTGGTTACCGGTGGTCAATGGCCTGTTTTGTGAACCATCATAATTTACTATCCAAAGGTTCGATAAATTTTTGTCGGTCATAATGTCTTTAAAATTCCGAACATAGATGATTTTACTTCCATCTGGTGATATCTGAGGGTCAGATACATATTCCATGTTAAAAATATCGGTAAGCTCAAGGTTCGAAGAAACCTGTGCAATGGTAGAAACCGAAAACAATAGAAAAAACAACGTTTTAATAATAATTTTCATAGTGTTGAATTTGGTTTGAAATGATTCTATGAAGATACTAATTACCCATAAAAATTATTGCCTCGCCCGGTACTAATTGTTTTTAGGATATAACAATTCTTAACACTCAAATTTTATTGCTTTTCGTATTTTCACGATATGGAACAAAAAGGGTATCTACATCAAATACATCGGGTGCTTCCCGTTTGGGATGTGGTAGAAGCTTTGGATTTTTATGTAAACCGATTGGGTTTTAGAATAGCCTTTGCAGATGATGCTAAAAAAACCAAGTACGCGGGAGTAATTAAAGATGCCGTAGAAATACATTTACAATGGCACGATGCCAAGGAATGGGAGGTAGAAATTGACCGCCCAATGCTGGGTATCGTTACCCAAAATATAGAATCTATATATCAAGAATATGCAGAAAAGATATTTTTTAATCCGCATACCTTGTTGCGGGAAACCGCCTGGGGAACCAAAGAATTTGCCTTTTATGATCCTTTTAAAAATGGGTTGACATTTTATAGGGATGTCTAAAGTAGTTTATTGTAATTAATTGGTATTAAGGTAATTAAATAATTAAAATATAGAATGAAAGTATTATTTATAGGAGGGACAGGAAACATTAGTACACCTAGTAGTAGATTGGCAATAGCCAAGGGAATGGATTTGTATGTATTGAATAGGGGAAAAGCCAAAGTTGATATTGAAGGTGCACATTCTATTATTGGGGATATCAACAAACCTGAAGAATTGGCTGAGCTTAGAGAGCACGACTGGGATGTTGTTGTTAACTGGATAGCCTTTACACCCGATGATATTGAGCGCGATATTGATCTGTTTAGGGGAAAGACCAAGCAATATATTTTTATTAGCTCAGCTTCGTGTTATCAGACGCCGTTGAGTTATCCTGTGATTACCGAATCTACTCCGCTTTGCAATAATTTATGGGATTACTCTCAAGGAAAAATACTCTGTGAAGATCGTTTGCAAAAAGCCTATCGTGAAGAAGGTTTTCCAATAACGATTGTTCGCCCTTCATTAACGTATGATACTGTAATACCGATTGCCATTGGTGGATTTAATAAATATAATACTGCACAGCGAATTTTAGATGGAAAAGAAATAATCGTGCATGGCGATGGTACATCTCTTTGGACGGTTACACATTCCGATGATTTTGCTAAAGGCTTTGTTGGCTTATTGGGCAATACACCTGCTATTGGGCATGCTTTTCATATTACATCAGATGAGGTGCTTAGCTGGAATATGATTTATAAGATTTTGGCAGATGCTTTAGGCAAAGAAGCTAAAGTGGTACATATAGCTTCGGACTTTATTTGTAAAATTGAACCTTCGTTTACCGGAACACTTTTAGCCGATAAAGCAGAAAGTGTTTTGTTCGATAATACCAAGATAAAAACCTTTGTACCAGGTTTTAAAGCAACTATCCCTTTCTCAGAAGGAATTAAGAGAACAATTAAAAGGCTACAAGAAAAACCCGAACGCCAAAATATTGACGAGGAAACTGAGTTGAAAATTGAGAATGTGCTGAAGGTTTATAAATCTCTAAATTAATTTTAAAGAATTTAAAACAAGCAGTTTTTTAATCAAGTTTACTATAAGTTTTAGCCTTTGTGCCTGTTGCACAAGTCCTTGATAAAAATACTGTTTTTGCTTAACTTTAGTT
>NZ_CAXBGF010000020.1:0-49496 GCF_963975365.1 uncultured Maribacter sp.
ATTCTTGATTTTGATGAAAACAAATCTAGAATTCAATTAGGTCTTAAGCAATTAGAGAAGCATCCTTGGGAAGCTTTAAGTGAGGAGATTAAAATCGGAGACAAAGTTAAAGGTAAGGTAGTCGTAATAGCTGATTATGGTGCATTTATCGAAGTTGTTGAAGGTGTTGAAGGACTTATCCACGTATCTGAAATGTCATGGTCTACACATTTACGTTCCGCTCAGGATTTCGTAAAAGTAGGTGATGAGGTTGAGGCTATTGTATTGACATTGGATCGTGAAGATCGTAAAATGTCTCTTGGTATCAAGCAATTGACTCCAGACCCTTGGACAGATATTACAACTAAATATCCTGTAGGTTCTAAGCATAAAGGTATTGTTAGAAACTTTACAAACTTTGGTGTATTCGTGGAACTAGAAGAAGGGATAGATGGATTAATTTATATCTCTGATCTTTCTTGGACTAAGAAAATCAAGCATCCATCTGAATTCACTAATGTAGGTGATACTTTAGAAGTTGAAGTGTTAGAATTAGATGTTGATGGTCGTAAGTTGAGCTTAGGTCATAAGCAGACTACTGAAAACCCTTGGGATAAATACGAAACTGAATTTGCATTAGGTACTGTTCATACAGCAACAATTTCTGATGTAGTTGATAAAGGTGCAACGATTGAATTTAATGAGGATATCACTGCATTTATACCACAACGTCATTTAGAAAAAGAAGATGGTAAAAAACTAAGTAAAGGCGATGAAGCTGAATTCAAAATAATTGAGTTTAACAAAGACTTCAAACGCGTAGTAGCTAGTCATACCGCTATTTTCCGCGAGGAAGAGCAACGTAATGTTAAGGCAGCTGTCAAAAGACAAGCAGCTAGTGCAGACGAAGCTAAGCCTACTTTAGGTGATGCTAACGATGCTTTACAAGCATTGAAGGATAAAATGGAAGCAGCTGATTCTAAAAAGAAGAAGTAATTTCTTGATACAATCCTTAATAGGATTATAAGTAAAAGCCCGGATATATTATCCGGGCTTTTTTTGTTTTGGGAATGCTTGTTATTATTCTTAATTTCAAGTGATTAAATAGTAAGTCCTGATTGGTTTATTTTATTGTAGAATCCAGTTCTGTTTAATTTTAATGATCCTTTTCTTAATGCAGTAATTCTATAAGTATATTTCATTTGAATTATCTATTTTTGTTGAGCAAAACGCACGGGTGTCAATTATGAGTCAAAAAGTTTTACTCTCTTCAAAAGAAATAAATATCATCCTGCATCGATTGGCTTGTCAGCTTCTTGAAAATCATTTAACTTTTGAAAATACAGTGCTTATAGGTATTCAACCTAGAGGTAAATATTTAGCGCAGCGATTAACGAAGATTTTAAAGGAGGAATATAAGGTAAAGCAAATCGACCTAGGTTTTTTAGATATTACCTTTTATCGAGATGATTTTAGAAGGGGAGATAAAACCTTAGAGGCGACCAAAACCAATATTGATTTTTTGGTTGAGGATAAAAATGTTGTTTTAATTGACGATGTACTTTATACAGGTAGAAGTATTAATGCTGCTTTAACTGCTTTGCAGTCATTTGGTAGGCCTAAAGATGTTGAGTTGCTATGCTTAATTGATCGAAGATTTAGTAGACATTTACCTATACAGCCTAACTATAGAGGTCGCCAGGTAGATGCTATTAATGACGAAAAAGTAAAGGTGATGTGGGCAGAAAATGATGGAGAGGATATTATATATTTAGTAAATAGATAAGAAAATGAGCGAACTGAGTGTTAAACACTTACTGGGAATCAAATATCTAAAGGAAACCGATATTCAACTTATTTTTGAAACAGCCGATCATTTTAAAGAAGTAATTAATCGGTCGATAAAAAAAGTTCCTTCACTTCGCGATATTACCATAGCCAATATTTTTTTTGAGAATAGCACTAGAACGAAACTGTCATTTGAATTGGCCGAAAAGAGACTATCTGCCGATGTTTTAAATTTTTCTGCTAGCCAATCTTCGGTAACAAAAGGAGAAACACTTATAGATACGGTCAACAATATCTTATCTATGAAAGTAGATATGGTAGTAATGCGGCATCCGAACCCAGGGGCAGGTATATTTCTTTCGAAACATGTAAAAGCTTCAATTGTAAATGCTGGTGATGGTGCACATGAGCATCCAACACAAGCCTTATTGGATTCATATTCAATTCGTGAAAAATTAGGAGATGTAGCTGGTAAAAATGTAGTGATTGTTGGCGACATTCTTCATTCTAGAGTTGCTCTATCGAATATATTCGCCTTAAAATTACAAGGGGCAAATGTTAAGGTTTGTGGACCTAAAACACTATTGCCTAAGTATATAGATTCTTTAGGTGTAGGTGTGGAGACTAATCTAAGAAAAGCCCTAGAGTGGTGCGATGTAGCAAATATGTTGCGCATACAGAACGAGAGGCTCGATATCAGTTATTTTCCAACCACTCGAGAGTATACGCAACAGTTTGGAGTAAACAAAAAAATGTTGGATAGTTTAGACAAAGAAATTGTAATTATGCACCCTGGACCCATTAATCGAGGAGTTGAAATTACGAGTGATGTTGCAGATTCAAAGCAGTCGATAATCTTGAATCAGGTTGAAAATGGTGTAGCCATACGTATGGCGGTTATTTATTTATTGGCATCTAAAATAAAGTGATATGATTTTTAATACAGAAGAATCGTTGATTGTAATCTCTCAAGAAAAAAATTCTATTGAGCTGTTTTTAGAAAATTTAGAAAAGGAGTACGCTAAATTGAAGAATGATAATCTAGTTATAGATTTATTGGGATTTTCAAAGCTATCTCCTTATAATGTTATTTCGTTCTTGGAATTAGCTAAACGTCACAAAAAAAATGGGAAGTCATTTGTTTTGGTTTCCGATAAGGTTTCCTATGACGATGTGCCAGATGAAATTAATATAGTGCCTTCATTACAAGAAGCAAGAGATATTGTTGAAATGGAAGAAATAGAGCGTGATTTGGGTATTTGATATCTTAAGTAGTAGTTATTCAACATCTAGCGATTTAGTGCCATTTCATTAAACAAATAGATAGTACTACAATCAATTAGTTTGTTGAGCTATTTAAAATTTATTAGTACCATTTATTTATGCGTCTGACCATATTAGGCTGTTATGCGGCAACTCCTAGAACATTAACGAATCCAACTGCTCAAGTTTTAGAAATAAAGGGTCATGTTATTCTAATTGATTGTGGAGAAGGTACTCAGGTAGAGTTGCGTCGGCGTAAGGTAAAGTTTTCGAGAATAAACCATATTTTTATTTCACACCTTCACGGAGACCATTTCTTCGGGCTTCCTGGTTTCATATCTACTATTCGCTTGTTAGGTAGAGAAAAGGAATTGCATATTTATGGTCCAAAAGGTATTAAAGAAGCGATAACTCTTCTGTTGAAATTAGGAGATTCGTGGACCAATTATCCGTTGCTATTTCATGAATTGAGTAGTAAAGAGCCTGAATTAATTTTTGATGATAAAAAGATTTCTGTAACTACTATTCCTTTAGATCATCGAATTTATACCAATGGTTTTTTGTTTCAAGAGAAAGAAGGTAAAAGAAAACTTAATATCGAAGCGGCTCAGAACTACGGGATTGACAAAGCATATTTTCAGAATATTAAAAATGGTAAGGATGTTACTTTAGATAATGGTAAATCGATAGCGAATAAAGAATTGACTTTTGACCCACCTAAACCAAAATCATACGCATTTTGTAGTGATACTGTTTATGACGCAACATTATCAGCTCAGTTAAAAGATGTAGATGTTCTTTATCACGAATCTACATTTTTAGAATCTGAATCAGAATTGGCTGCCAAAACAAAACATTCTACAGCATTGCAAGCTGCTGAAATAGCTAAAGCTTCAAATGTAAAATACTTATTATTAGGTCATTATTCTACTCGCTACAAATCCATTGAACTTTTTAAGGAAGAAGCTACTACTGTTTTTTCTAATGTTTTGCTTACTGATGATGGTCGCACATTTGATTTTTAGTGCTTTTTAATCTGATTTAATGGTACTTATTTTCCTTTCTTTTTAGAACTTTGTTTATCTTGTTTTTAACCTTAAAATGATGCAGAAAGATTTAAGTGATTATAGAAAATCGTACGAGAAAAGTGCTTTGATGGAAGATAGTATTTCTGATAATCCTATTCAGCTCTTTCAAACTTGGTTTTATGAAGTTGAAAAGTCAGATAGTGTTGATGAACCCAATGCTATGACAGTTTCTACATTGGGCTTGGATGGTTTTCCGAAAAGTAGAGTAGTATTACTAAAGAAATATACCTACGAAGGTTTCATTTTTTATACAAATTATAATAGTGAAAAGGGTTTAGCAATTGCAAAAAATCCTAAAATATGTATTTCTTTTTTTTGGCCGAATTTAGAGCGGCAGATTATTATTAAAGGAACAGCAGAGAAATTGGCGAAAAACCTTTCCGATGGCTATTTTGAATCACGCCCAGAAGGTAGCAAATTAGGAGCTTTGGTGTCTGATCAAAGTTCTGTAATTGAAAGTAGAACGATATTGGAAAATAAACTATCTCAGCTAGAGAAAGATTATAGGGGTAAGGAAATCGAAAGACCAGATAATTGGGGTGGTTACCTTGTTAGACCTGTGTCTATGGAGTTTTGGCAAGGAAGACCTAATAGGTTACATGATCGTATTCGTTATACACTAACAGATGATTTTGATTGGAAAATGGAGCGATTGGCACCTTAATTTAATAAAGTCTAAATGAAGAACTTGTTTTTAATGCGCCATGGTAAATCTTCTTGGGAACTAAATGTTAGTGATCAAGATAGGGCTTTATTGCAGAGAGGTATTGCAGATACACAATTAGTGGCCACCGAATTTTCGGGTAAAAATTTGAAAATAGATTATGTTTATTCTAGTCCCGCAAATAGGGCATTTCATACTAGTATGATTTTTTTAAGAATATTAAACTATCCATTGAACCACTTTTCTGTAGTTTCGGATTTATATGATTTTTCAGGGGATAAGGTTGTCGATTTTATAAAGAACTTAGATAATTCATTGGATAATGTGCTCATTTTTGGGCATAATCATGCATTCACATATATTGCAAATGCATTAGGAAACAAGCATATAGATAATGTGCCAACAAGTGGGTTCGTAAAGTTACAGTTTAAAGAAAATTCATGGTCCACTATAAAACAGGGTTCAACAATACTAACAATTTTTCCAAAGCAATTAAAAGCATGGTAAAAAATAATAATCAGTACGTAAATAGAGAAATTAGTTGGCTTTGGTTCAACGAACGCGTATTGCAAGAAAGTGCTGATAAGAACGTACCGTTAATTGAAAGACTTCGATTTTTAGGTATTTTCTCTAACAATTTAGATGAATTTTTTAAAGTTCGTTATGCAACTGTAAAACGTATTGTTGAGGCTGGTAAAACTGGTAAAAGTGTTTTAGGTGGTGAGAAAGCCAAAGATTTATTAGAGGAGATTACAAATATTGTAATTGAGCAACAGACAAAAAGTTTGGTGATTCTTAAAAAAATAGAACATGAGCTAGAGGGTAAGAACATTTTTATTTTAAAGGAAACTGAATTAAACGATCGTCAGAAAGAATTTGCTAAAGACTATTTCTTAAATGAAGTAAGTCCACAATTAATGACAATTATCTTAAGTGAGCTTACTCGTTTTCCTACCTTAAAAGATACCGCAGCCTACTTAGCTGTTAAAATGGTTATTAAAAGTGATCATAGCAAAAAGGAAAAACGATATGCATTAATTGAAATTCCTAAAGGTATTGACCGTTTTGTTGTATTACCAGGTGAAGGTGATAAAAGCTTTATCATCATTTTAGATGATTTAATAAGATATTGTTTAGACAACATTTTTACCATGTTCGAGTACGAATCGATTTCGGCTCATATGATCAAGATTACAAGAGATGCAGAGCTTGACATGGATAATGATTTGAGTAAGAGTTTTATCGAGAAGATATCTTCCAGTGTAGAGCATAGAAAAATTGGCGATCCAGTTCGTTTTGTATATGATAAAAGTATAGGTAGAGATACGTTGACTTTTCTAAAGGAAAAAATGAACATTGAAGATACTGATAGTGTTATACCTGGCGGTAGATATCATAATCGTAGAGATTACATGGGCTTTCCCAGTCTTGGAAGAAAAGATTTATTATACGATAAAATAACCCCTTTACCAGTAAAAGGACTTAGTGTAGAAGGCAGTATTTTAGATAGTATTGCAAAAAAAGATTACTTGCAATATACCCCTTATCATACGTTTACTTATATTTTAAAATTTTTAAGAGAAGCGGCTCTAGATCCAAAAGTACGTACTATTAAGATAACGGTATATAGATTGGCTAGCAACTCTCAAGTAGCTGCATCACTAATTAATGCGGTTAAAAATGGTAAACAGGTAACTGTTCAGATAGAATTGCAGGCACGATTCGATGAAGAAGCAAATATTGAGTATGCTGAACAACTTCAGGCAGAGGGAGTTAAATTGATTTTTGGTGTGCCAGGGCTTAAGGTGCATAGTAAAATTTGCTTGATAGAAAGAGAAGAAGGTGATGATATTAAACGTTACGGTTTTATAAGTACCGGTAATTTTAACGAATCTACTGCGAGAATATATACCGATTATACCTTATTTACAGCCCATGAACCTATTTTGAAAGAATTAAACAAAGTGTTTGATTTTTTCGAGACCACTTATAAAATCAATAAATACAAACATCTTATTGTTTCGCCGCATTACACTAAAAATGCATTTATGAAATTGATAGATGTTGAGATAGCCAATGCAATTTTAGGTAAAGAGGCATATATTAAAATAAAAATGAACAGTTTTACCTCTTATAAAATGGTTGATAAACTGTATGAAGCTAGTAGGGCAGGGGTAAAGATCCAGTTGATTATAAGAGGTATATGTTGTTTAGTTCCAGGTATTAAGGGTATGAGTGAAAACATCGAAGCTATTAGTATTGTAGATAAATTTTTAGAACATACAAGGCTATTTGCATTCGCTAATGGGGGTAATCCTAAAATCTATATATCCTCTGCAGATTGGATGACTCGAAATTTAGATTATAGGGTGGAAGTAGGATGTCCTATCTATGATGAGGATATTAAGAAAGAATTAATGGATACCTTCGAAATATGCTGGAAAGATAATATGAAGGCCCGCGTGTTTAATGAGAAGCAAGATAATGCGTATCGAAAAACTACAATACCTAAAATAAGATCTCAATTTGCCACCTATGAATACTATGCAAAAGATGTAAAGAAAAAATAACTTGGATATTACCCGTGAATGGACTCTTTTTTTCCAAGGTCTTTCATGATTTTGGCTTCGTATTCCAAAAGGTTATCCCATTTCTGATTAACCTCATCTAATTCTCCGTATTTACGGGCAAATTTTAAAAACATGGTATAATGGCCGGCTTCACTAATCATTAATTTGTGATAGAAGTCGGCTAATTTTTTATCGTCCAATTCTTCAGATAAAAGCCTAAAACGTTCACAGCTACGAGCTTCTATTAGTGCGGCATATAATAATCTATGAACTAGCTGAGTGGTTCGGCTACCTCCTTTTGGGAAAAACTTCAATAGTTCAACTACATATTCATCTTTCCTATCTCTACCTAAGGTATTTCCCTTTTTTAGAATAAGGTCATGTACCATTTTAAAGTGTCCCATTTCTTCTCGAGACAAAGCGACCATCTCCTCTACTAATTCAGTATATTCTGGAAAGGATACAATTAGTGATATAGCCGTACTTGCTGCTTTTTGCTCACAATACGCATGATCAGTTAATATTTCATCAATATTCTTTTCTACAATATTTACCCATCTTGGATCAGTAGGAAGTTTTAAACCTAGCATAATAATCTTTTATTCAAAATTAGAAAGATTTTATAGACTTCACCAATTATTATCAACCAGCTTTGACAACAAACTAATTAATAATAATTATTTTTGAAGTAAAGTCAATCTTGGATAATAAAATGCACAATCAGGAACAAATTCAGAATATCTTAATCAAATATGGAGCACCAGAAGGTTTAGCTTGGTTAAAGGATAGAATCAGTAAAATGGCAGAAAGCAAATCTTCTAAAGATTTGTTTATGACCTACAGTCTCTTAAATGTGAAATTTGATTCTTTGAAGCCAATTTCTTTTGATAATGTAGTTGATGATTGTTCCATCTATTTCAAGGCACAAAAGGCAAATTTGCTTCAAGTTGCGAGAATATTTCTTTTGTCTGAAATTCTTGGACAAAATGAGGAATTCTATGCACCTAAAGTTGCCAATATTATTCAAGTGGCCGATACAGGTGAACTAGAAACATTTTTAAAATATTTAGTTTTATTGCCTAACCCTGAAGCATATAAACAAACTGCTGTTGAGGCACTACGGACCAATATTGCAATTATTTTTGATTCCATATCATTGAATAATCCTTATCCTGCTAGATACTTTAATAATCAACAGTGGAATCAAATGTATTTAAAGGCTGCATTTATGGGCCGTGATCTTTCACTAATAGAATCTGTAGATGAACGAGCCAATGCAGACTTAACCAGGATTATTTCAGATTATGCCCATGAACGATGGGCGGCATCAAGAAAAATAGATCCTATTTTTTGGAGGCCAGTGTCAAAGTTTCTTAATGAAGAACTTTTGAAGGATATGAATAGGTTACTGAATAGTGAAGATTCAATTGAAAATAAGGCAGGTGCATTGTGCTGTTTTCACTCAGGTAATGAGAAAGCAAATGCCCTTTTAAATAGCTTACCAGAATTAAGACAAAAGATTGCTGATGGGCAAATAAATTGGAATACGCTTAAACAATAATAGTATGGATGAAAAAATGATGATTATTGACCCGCATGTACACATGTCGTCAAGAACAACAGATGATTATGAAGCAATGGCTGCTGCAGGAGTGGTGGCAATAATAGAGCCATCTTTTTGGTTAGGCCAACCAAGAACTCAAGTAGGTTCTTTTCAAGATTATTTTAGCAGCCTTGTTGGTTGGGAGCCATTTAGGGCTAGTCAATTTGGTATTAAACATTATTGTACAATAGGGCTTAATTCAAAAGAAGCAAATAATGAAGCACTTGCAGAACAAGTAATCGAATTATTGCCTTTGTATGTTCATAAAGAGAATGTTGTTGCCATAGGAGAGATAGGATATGATGATCAAACGCCAGCTGAAGACAAGTTCTTTAGAATGCAGTTAGATATGGCTAAAGAATTAGATATGACAGTACAAGTTCATACACCACACCGTGATAAAAGAGCGGGTACCATTAAGAGTATGGAGGTTTGTTTGGAACATGGTTTAGATCCAGCTAATGTAATTATTGATCATAACAATGAAGAAACCGTACGAGATGTTCTTGATCGTGGGTTTATTGCCGCATTTACTATTTACCCTAAAACAAAAATGGGTAATGAACGTATGGTAGAGGTTGTTAGAAAATTTGGTAGCTCAAATATAATAGTTGACAGTTCTGCCGACTGGGGTGTAAGTGATCCATTGGCAGTGCCTAAAACTGCTTCTTTAATGTTGAAAAGAGGTATTTCTATGGAAGATGTTAGAAAGACTTGCTACCAAAACGCTTTAGATGCATTTAGTAAAAATGGTAAGATGAAAGAGGCGCATTGGTTACAGCCAGATAGTATAAATCAATCGCAGCTATTTAATGATAATAGTGTTTTAAGAGGGCAGACTCCAAGAATCGACGAGGACCAAATTACCTAAAATGAAAGAAAAGTTAATGGGTTTTGCTCGATTGGCAAGACCCGCAAATTTGCCAACTGCAGCTGCAGATATTTTAGCTGGCGTTGCAATTACTCTTTTTTTGGAGAATATTGAGGTATTTAGTTTTTTAAGGGAAAATTCAATTAGCATAGTATTATTGGTTTTTTCATCAATAGCCTTATATGCTGGCGGAGTTGTTTTTAATGATGTGTTTGATGCAGAGTTGGATGCTGTTGAACGTCCAGAAAGAGCTATACCAAGTGGTTTGATTCCTAAACGTGAAGCGGTATATTTTGGAATCATTCTTATGGTGTTAGGAATTGGCTTGGCATTTTATTGCAATATGTTAGCAGGTGTAATTTCAATTGTATTAACGATAGCAATATTGACTTACGATGCTTATTTTAAACAATTCGGATTTTCGGGCCCATTGAATATGGGTATCTGTAGAGGTTTGAATCTTCTTTTAGGGATGTCTATAGTTTCAGAAATTTCAAATTGGTATATAGCAATTGTGCCTGTAATCTACATTTTTGCCATCACATTAATTAGCAGAGGTGAAGTGCATGGTGATAATAAGAAACATATTTTTTGGGCTGGTGTATTGTATGCAATAGTTATTGCAACAATAACGTTTATTGTACTACAACAGACAGATAAAATTTTAGTGTTAATACCATTTTTACTTTTGTTCGGTTTTTTGATTTTTTCACCTTTAGTTAAAGCGTACAAGGAAAATTCACCTAAGAACATAAAAAAAGCAGTTATTTCTGGCGTATTATCACTTGTTGTAATGAACGCCTGTTGGGTGGCCGGCTTTTCTAGTTGGTACTTAGCATTGGCAGTACTTTTGTTATTGCCATTATCTATGCTGTTGTCTAAATTATTTGCCGTAACCTAAATATATATGCAATTACAACCTATAAAACAATCATTTAAAGTTCAATATGATTATCAATTGTATTTTACTTCTGGGCTTTTTGCTTTAGAGAATCTGCTGTTCACGAAATTAATTTCCGACTATAAAGAATTTGAACCAGTGAAACTTCTGTTCGTTTTAGATGACGGTGTAAAAAATCATCATCCGAAATTAATTCAACAAATAAAATCATATTGTGACAGCAATAAGGATAATTTAAAGTATACGAATACAATAGTACTTCAGGGCGGTGAGCAAGTTAAGAATAGCGATTTCGCTATTGAATCGGTTTTGAAAGCCATAAATGAGAATAAAATTTGTAGACATTCATTTGTTGTTGTAATTGGTGGTGGTGCAGTAATAGATATGGTTGGTTATGCAGCCGCTATTGCACATAGAGGTGTAAAGCTAATACGAATTCCAACGACGGTTTTATCACAAAATGATTCAGCAGTTGGGGTAAAGAATAGTGTTAATGCGTTTAAGAAAAAGAATTTTTTAGGAACTTTTGCTCCGCCATATGCTATAATTAATGATAGTGATTTCTTAGAAACTTTAGAGCAACGCGATTGGATTTCAGGTATTTCAGAAGCTATTAAAGTAGCCTTGATAAAGGATGTAGATTTTTTTCAATACATAGCTAATCATGCCAGTGCATTGAAGAATAGGGAAATGGAGCCAATGCAATATGTGATTTATAAGTGTGCAGAAATGCATATGCATCATATTGCTCAAGGTGGCGATCCTTTCGAGTCAGGCTCTTCTAGACCTTTAGATTTTGGACATTGGGCAGCCCATAAAATGGAGTTCATGACTAATTATAAATTAAGACATGGTGAGGCGGTAGCGAAAGGTATCGCTCTTGATGTAACCTATGCTCAATTAATTGGTTTAATAACTGAAAGCGATTTGCAAAATATATTAAATGTAATGGTTGAAATTGGTTTTGATCTTTCACTACCAGTGAGCACAACAAATGAAATCGAATCCTTATTGAATGGAATAGAAGAGTTTAGGGAGCATTTAGGTGGCCAATTGACAATTACCCTTATTTCTGGTTTAGGAATAAAGCATGACGTACATACAATTGATATGAAGCTTATGACCGAGGCTATTGGTAAATTGAATAATCAATTCGCATTAAACTAAAGACCATGCAATTAAAAGAGAGGCTACACTTAACATATTGTACCAATATTCACCCTGGTCAAGATTGGAAAAGTACGTTCAAAAGTATTAAGAAGCACGTTCCCGGAATTAAGAAAGAGGTTTCTAGTAATCAATCTTTTGGTTTAGGACTTCGTTTATCGAATAAAGCTAGTGAAGAACTTGAGGTTGGAACAAATATGTCCGATTTTAAAAAATGGTTGTCAGATAATAATCTATATGTATTCACCATGAACGGATTTCCTTATGGAAATTTTCATGATGAACGAGTTAAAGATATGGTGCATGCGCCAGATTGGACCACTAATGATAGGTTTGTTTATACCAAACGATTATTTCGGCAACTTTCAGAATTGTTGCCAGAAGGATTAAATGGCGGTATTTCAACATCTCCGATAACCTATAAATATTGGCATAAAAGTGAAGAGGAAACTAAAAAAGCATTTGAAGTAGGTGCAAAGCATATGCTTCAAGTTGCGGAATATTTGTTCGAATTAGAAAATGTTACCGGAAAATATATGCATTTGGATATTGAACCGGAACCAGACGGACTATTAGAGAATAGTGATGAGGTTTTATATTTTTATTCAAAATACTTGGTGCCGTTTGGGATTGATTTTTTTGAGAGTAAGTTAGGCTTGAGTGCTTTAGAAGCCGAAACTCTTATAAAAAAATATATTACCGTGTGTTACGATATTTGCCATTTTTCACTGGCTTTTGAAGAACCCGTTGATACGTTTGCAAAGTTTAAAGAGCGAAATATTCGCGTAGGGAAAATTCAAGTTAGCGCAGCATTAAAGATTATATTCAATGGTACAAATGATGAGCTAATATGGGAGGAGCTGTCTCAATTTAATGAACCAACGTATCTGCATCAAGTTACTGAAAAGATTGACGGAGTGGTTAAAACGTATAGTGATCTTCCTTTGGTTTTAAATAACAAGGGAGATCGACAAGAACTTCGTGCCCATTATCATGTACCTATTTTTTTAGAAAAGTATGGAGCTTTGTTTTCTACACAAGACCATATTTTAAAAGCGATTGAATATATAAAATCAAATCCTATCTCTGAGCATTTAGAGATTGAAACATATACGTGGGATGTGCTTCCGGCAGATTTAAAACAAGACTTGTCAATATCTATTATTCGCGAAATTGAATGGTTAAAATCACGCTTGTAATATGAAAAAGACAGTTGTTATTAATGTTGTAGGATTGACCAAACGATTAATAGGGGAGTATACTCCGTTTATAAAATCATTTTTAGAGAAAGGTGAAACCTCATATATAGAACCTATTTTACCCGCTGTCACTTGTGCTGTTCAGTCTACTTATGTTACAGGTAAATGGCCTTCAGAGCATGGTATAGTAGGTAATGGGTGGTATTTTAAAGATGAATGTGAGATAAAATTTTGGCGACAGTCTAATAAATTGGTACAACAGCCCAAACTATGGGATGATTTAAAAGAGAAATACCCAAATTTTACATGCGCGAATCATTTTTGGTGGTATAATATGTATTCTAATGTCGATTATAGCATTACCCCGAGACCGAATTATTTGGCTGATGGAAGGAAAATTCCGGATGTTTATTCGTATCCGGCTAAGTTGCGAGACGAAATGCAAGATGCTTTGGGTACTTTTCCATTGTTTGAATTTTGGGGTCCTAAAACCACGATAAAATCTTCAAGATGGATTGCTGATGCAGCGCTTTTGACCGATAAGAAACATAATCCTGATCTTACACTAATTTACTTACCTCATTTAGATTATAATCTACAGCGATTTGGTCTTGACTTTAGTATTATTTCTAAGGATCTTTTAGAGATAGATGAAGTTGTAAAAGATTTGGTGAATCACTATGAAGCTTTAGATGCTCGTGTAATATTGCTATCTGAATACGGAATTACAAATGTAAATAGGCCTGTACATCTGAATCGAATATTACGCAAAGAAGGTTATATCGCTATACGGGAAGAACGTGGCCTAGAGCTTTTAGATGCTGGTGAGAGTAATGCTTTTGCTGTAGCAGACCATCAAATTGCACATGTGTATTGCAAGAATTCAAAAGATATAGAACGAATAGCGCAATTAATAAAGACAGTTAAGGGTGTAGAAAAAGTGCTGTTTGGAGATGACTTGAAAACCTATCATATAGATCATGAACGCTGTGGTGATATTGTAGTGGTTGCTGATAAGGATTCTTGGTTCACATATTATTTTTGGTTAGACGATTCTAAAGCACCAGATTATGCCAGAATGGTAGATATTCATAAGAAACCAGGTTATGATCCTGTTGAAATGTTAACCGATCCAAAAGATAAATTGGTAATGGCTAAAGTGTTGGGTAAGTTATTGAAGAAAAAACTTGGCTTTAGAACCGTTATGAATATAATTCCTGTTGATGCAACTTTAATTAAAGGCTCTCATGGTCGTTTGACAGAAGATAAAGAGGACTACCCGATTTTTATAAGTAACTATACAGATAGGAATAATGAGAATTCGATAACTGCTATTCAGGTACGTGATCTCATTGAAGATCACCTGTTAAACTAAATTCTTATGAATCTATTATTTAAGATACTTGGGTACTTGTTTATTATTCTGTTTACCGTTGGTGCAGTTTTGCAATATAATGATCCAGATTCTTTATATTGGATTATTATTTACGCAATTGCTGCATTTGTTTCTTTGTTGTTCGCATTAAACAAAATAGGATTTGTACTTCCTTTGGCACTGGGGGCGCTTGCTTTTGTTGGGTTTTTATACCTATACCCGACCAATTTTCAAGGATTTGATTTAAACGATGGAGATATAGAGACAGTGGAGTTGGGTAGAGAGGCTTTTGGTCTATTGATAATTTCAATAGTAATGCTTGTATTTAGTTTTTGTATAAAAAGAAAGTTATAAGTCTAAATCGAATTCGGTTCTGAGTAAATCGATTACAGGGTTTTTCTCCCTAAGTTTTTCATATTTTTCTTCGGGGGTAAAAGCAAATTTTTTAGCCGTTGCTTCATTGACGCTAATGTCTAATTGAATAAAATGATTGTTCAATTTAGCGCGTAAATACTCCATTAGCTCAAACTGTTCACGCTCAATTTCCTTTTTCATAGTTCCATTAGGAAGCTCAATATGAATTTTAAAATCTTCTTTTAATTTAGGAATATCAGTATTTAAATTTGAAGCCAGAATTTTTTGACCTTTTCGGTCTATGTTTTCAATAAATTCGGCCCAATGTTTGCGTAATTCTTCTTGCGTGAAAGGATCTTTCGGTAAGTTGTTTTCGTCAATAACAACTTCGATTTTGTTAAGCTCATGCTGTTTTTTTGCATTTAGGCTAGAAATAGATAGTCCTGAAACACGTTTATGGGGTAAATTTATTTTAATTTTATTCTGAGCAGGTTCTTCAGTGATTTCTTTTGGCCTTTCTTCAACTAAAGGAATTTCTTCAGTTTCATTCTTGTTTATGAAAGGCTCTATAACTGTAGTTGAGACAGGCTCAGAAATTTCTGCATTCCCTTTTACAATAGGTACAGGGCTATGTAGAGTAGTTTCGGCTACAGGTTCTTTTTGTGAAGATTTCGGTAATTGTTTATAAAAAGCAGCGGGGGCAATAAAATCAATTGTTTTATTATGAAGTGCTACTGATTCAGGATTTTTTTTTTCTCCATCAAAATCGATAGAGGCAAGTTTCATAAGCGTTAGTTCAACTAATAAGCGTTGATTTTTACTCGTTTTGTATTTTAGATCACAGTCATTTGCAATTTCCAGACCTTGAAGTAAAAAGGAAGGAGATGTTCTTTTGCTTTGGTCTCTATATAATTGCTGAGCCGCTTCACCTACTTCCAATAAAGTTATAGTATCAGGATGTTGGCATACCATTAAATCCCTAAAATGCGAGGCAAGTCCCGATATGAAATGGTGTCCGTCAAATCCTAGCGATAAAGTTTTATTGAAAAGCAAAAGTAACTTTGGAATGTTATGTTCCAGTATTAAATCTGTTGCTTCAAAATACGTATCATAGTCTAAAACATTAAGATTTTCTGTTACTGCTTTTCGTGTAAGATCAACCCCGGAAAAACTAACTACTCTATCGAAAATAGATAAAGCATCTCGCATTGCTCCATCGGCCTTTTGGGCAATAATGTGTAGAGCATCTTCTTCTGCGTTAATGCCTTGGTTTTCTGCAATATATTTTAAATATTCTGCAGCATCTTTAACTGTGATCCTTTTGAAATCAAATATTTGACATCTAGAAAGTATCGTTGGTATAATCTTATGCTTTTCTGTTGTAGCAAGAATAAAAATGGCATGTTTAGGTGGTTCTTCTAATGTTTTAAGAAAAGCATTAAAAGCAGACTGAGATAGCATATGCACCTCATCAATAATATAAACTTTGTATTTACCTACTTGTGGTGGTATACGTACTTGATCTATTAGATTTCGTATGTCGTCAACAGAGTTATTTGAGGCGGCATCAAGTTCAAAAATGTTGAATGCAAAATCTTCATCTTCACGTTCGGTACCATCAGAATTTATCTGTTTTGCCAAAATACGGGCACAAGTAGTTTTACCAACACCTCTTGGACCGCAAAAAAGTAGTGCTTGCGCCAAATGATTTTGGTCAATTGCATTTTGTAGTGTATTGGTAATAGCTTGTTGCCCCACAACATCCTTAAAGGTCTGTGGTCTATACTTACGTGCCGATACGATAAATGGTTCCAAAATACAACTACGTTTTTAGCTTTTACAAATATAAATATAGCGGTGAATTCTAAAGTGAATTAAGAATAGAGATCATCCTTAGTTATCAACAATTACAGTACATTTGCGCAAAGCAGGCCACCTTATCGCGGATTTTCCCGAAGCTTCGGGAAAATACGAGGAAAGTCCGGACACCATAGTGCAGTATAGCGGGTAACGCCCGTCCGCTGAAAAGTGAGGACAAGTGCAACAGAAAGCAAGTACAGTTCGGCTGTAGTGAAAACAGGTAAACTCTATACGGTGAAACGTCATGTAAATCGGTGTTTAAGGGCTGCACGCTCAAGCCGAAGGGTAGGCGGTTAGAGCCTTGGGGTAACCCTTGGCCTAGATAAATGATAAGGAATTCTGAATTTTTTCAGTATACAGAATCCGGCTTATGGCCTGCTTTTTTTATTAAGATATTAAATCTAAGATTTGGGTAATCGAATTAACCCTGAGCATAGCCTAAGGGTGTTTTATGTTTTTGTAGATTTAATTTAAACTTTAGGATTCTTGGTTTTCAAAAAAGCTAAATACACTACCACCATATTTTCGAGAATTTTTATAAAAAGGAAGGTCAGCTAAACTAGTTCTGTTAGAATGTTCAATTATTAGGAGCCCATCCTTTAAAAGAAGTTCGTTTTCAAAAACTAATCGGGGTAATTTCTCGAAATCGGAAAGTTCCATATCGTAGAAAGGATCAGCAAAAATGATATCGAATTGTTCTGTATTGCGTTGTAAAAAAGTAAAAACATCGCTTTTTAAAGTGCGAATATTCATAGCTAAAATCGAAACGGTTTTATCAATGAACTCTATACAACCTGAGTGGGTATCAACAGCAAGAATATCATTTACGCCTCTAGATGAGAATTCATAGCTAATATTGCCCGTACCTGCAAAGAGGTCTAATACTTTTAAATCTGGAAAATAATAACTGTTAGTCAATATGTTGAATAAACTTTCTTTGGCCATATCTTTTGTAGGCCTAACGGGTAATTTTTTTGGTGCCTGTAAATTTCGTCCTTTATGTTTTCCTGAAATGATGCGCATTATATGGTGTTGATTAATGTGAAATCTATTGATTTAGATTCAGGTTCACCTAATTTTATTAATTGAGGTGAAGACGGGGCGAATATGCTAATATTTTGAATATAGGAAAAGCATAGTTGAAATATAGGGCTATCTTCTTCGATGCCTCCAAAAAGTTTTACCACTGCAGTTTTTGGGTCCAATTCAAGCTGTTCTAAAACGAATAGTAGATAATAAGCAAAGTCTTCTTTAGTATCATAAAGAAAACTATTGTATAGCAGCAATTTACGCTGATTGAGTACAGCAATATCTAACTGATTCCTTTTTACATGAACATAACATATGGTTACATTATTTTGTTCCTGGTTATTCATTAATGACTGCAAAAGAACTGTGCCGTTGTGCATATAGGTGAACTCTCCAAAAAGCTCATAGATATAATTGTTGATGTTCATGTAGGGTACATAGACATTTACCAATTCGTGATTTTCAACTATATCGTAAGAAAGTACATCTGTAGCTAAAACCTTAGTGTTAAATTTAAGATATTCTAAAAGATGATCTGCGTTGAATAATGATTTCGGTACTAGGCCAAATAGAGTATTTCGATGAACAACAACTACTTCATCAAATTCCATGTGGTTGAGTTGATGTTCTTGAAATAGATTTTTCAATTCCTCTAAAACCAAAATGGGATTTTTTTCTTCTAAAAAATCGACACTACCGGAAAAGAGTAATTTTTGTGAAACAGTATCTGCTACACAAAAAGAAAGTCCATTCAAGCTAACCTGAATGGACAATTTCTTAAAATTTTTATCCGCTATATCTAATCGGTTATTGATCGTTTTTCTTGTCATAGATAGGAGGCCAGTTACCGCTCGTGCTAACTTCGTCTAAAGAACCAACATAAATTGATGGTCCGTTTACTTCTTCAACACTTAAAGCTGCGTTTTCGCGTGCCAATAAATCTTTTGGCTGATCATAAAGTATTACATTTTTAGCAACCTTAGCTTCAAATACAGGAGCTCTATATCCACTTTTATCAACAAAAGCTGCTTTCATTTCAAACTTTTCACCGTTTGGTGCAGTAGGGACATCCATTAGAGTTTTATATCTAGAATCTTTTTTGAAAAGAGAATCTTTTACAGAAATGAATCCTAATGTGTCAATGATTTTTACTTCTTTTAATAAATCGATACCGTAAGCTTTATCGAATTCCATGAAAGAAGAATCTCTTTGTTGTGTAATTACATATTTGCCTGTATCTATAAAACGAATAAGACTATTAAAGTCATTTGCGTATTTGCCATTTACAGTTTTGTAGGCATCCTGAGAATTTCGAATGTCTTTCAATTTAGCTACTACTTGAGCATAACGCTCTTGTTTTACTTCTTTAAACTTAATTGGTCCAGTGATGGAATTATAAATTAGGTATCCTAAAGCGATACACCCAACCCAAAGTACAATTTGTATAATGGTCTTCATTTTGTATGTGTTATTTTAATTTAGTGGTCTTCACAAATCTACAATTTTTTTTTAATCGTAAAAGTTTTTGGCCTAAAAATCATCTTTATCTTTGAGAGCTCATGAAATCAATAACTCCCGCATCTTTTTATAGTTTACTGGAAACTAAATTTCCACATACACCAACTGCCACACAATCAGTCGCTTTGCAAAAATTAGCAGTGTTTACATTGTCTTCAATTAAAGATGAAGTTTTTTTATTGAAAGGTTATGCAGGTACAGGGAAAACTACATTAATTGGTACTTTAGTGAACAGTCTTTGGAAAGTTCAGAAGAAAGCTGTGCTTATGGCGCCTACTGGTAGGGCGGCAAAAGTAATGTCGAATTACTCAAATACGCAAGCATTTACCATACACCGAAAAATATATTTCCCAAAAAAACAAAGTGGGGGCGGAGTGCAATTCGTATTAGCACCAAACAAACATAGAGATACCTTGTTTATTGTAGATGAAGCATCAATGATACCAGATACCGCAGCCGATTCTAAATTGTTCGAAAATGGCTCGTTATTAGACGATTTAATGATGTTCGTATATTCTGGACATAAATGTAAGTTACTATTGATTGGTGATACGGCACAATTGCCTCCGGTGCATTTAGTGTTGAGTCCAGCATTAGATGCTGATAGACTTTCATTGAATTACAATAAAGAAGTAGTTCGATTAGAATTAGAAGAAGTAGTTAGGCAAGCCGGCGATTCAGGTATTTTAGCAAATGCAACCTTATTAAGGGAACAATTGCAAGGTGATTTCTTCGATGACTTTAAGTTTGATGTAAACCCATTTGATGATATAGTTAGATTAATTGATGGTAATGAGATACAGGAGGCCATCGATAGTTCTTATTCAGAAAATGGTAAAGAAGAAACAGCTTTTATAGTAAGGTCAAATAAAAGAGCGAATCTATATAATCAGAACATACGAGAAAGAATATTATTCTTAGAAAATGATATAGCTGTGGGCGATTTTATGATGGTTGTCAAGAACAATTATTATTGGCTTAAACCAAGCTCTGAAGCTGGCTTCATTGCCAATGGAGATATTATTGAAATTTTAGAAATTTTTGATATTAAAGAAATCTACACGTTTAAATTTGCAGAGGTAAAAGTGAAAATGGTAGATTATCCAAATATGGCTCCTTTCGAAACAGTATTGTTATTGGATACAATTGCTGCAGAGTCACCCTCATTATCGTATGAAGATGGTAATAGGCTTTACCAAGAAGTTCTGAAAGACTTTGCTCATGAGAATTCTAAGTATAAAAAATTTTTAGGTGTAAAGAACAATAAATATTTTAACGGACTTCAAGTTAAATTTTCTTATGCGATAACCTGTCATAAATCACAAGGAGGGCAATGGAATACGGTTTTTGTTGAGCAACCTTACCTTCCAAATGGTATTGACAAAGAATATTTACGATGGTTATATACAGCTGTTACCAGAGCAAAAAATAAATTATACCTTATCGGCTTTAAAGACGATTTTTTTCTTGAATAAGAAAAGATTATTTTAGTGATTATGGATATGGAAAATTACTATATCTAATATAGAAGTAAGCATGACAACCGATACAGTTTTAAGCATATTTTTAGGAATAGGATTAGCCGCTTCAGTAGGATTTAGGGTTTTTTTACCCTTATTTGCATTGAGTTTAGCATCTTATTTTGGAGTTTGGGACTTAAACGAAAACTGGCAATGGATTGGCAGTTTGGTGGCAGTTCTAACTTTAGGTGTAGCCACTTTATTGGAAATATTCGCTTATTTTATTCCTTGGTTCGATAATTTATTAGACAGTATTGCAGTACCATTAGCGGCTATGGCAGGTACTGCGGTAATGGTGTCGACTGTTGCAGATTTAGATCCCGTAATAACGTGGTCATTGGCTATTATTGCAGGTGGGGGAACGGCAACGGTAATTAAAGGTGCTGGTGCGACAGGTAGGCTGGCGTCAACAGCTACAACTGGTGGTTTGGCAAATCCCATTTATGCATCCATCGAAACTGGAACAGCGGTGGTAGTAACAGCAGCATCTATTTTTGCACCGATATTCGCCGCGATACTTGTCATTATTATCTTGATAATAATTTTTAGGATTTATAGAAGAATTCGTCCAAGAACAAAAACATAAAATAGATTTAGTTGAAAATAATAGCAATGATTCCTGCACGATATGCGGCATCGAGATTTCCTGCAAAATTAATGCAAGATTTGGCCGGTAAACCTGTCATTTTACGAACCTATCAAGCTGCAATACAAACCAAATTGTTCGATGAGGTTTATGTAGTAACCGATAGTGAAATCATATATGATACCATAGTTAAAGAAGGTGGTTTGGCAATAATGAGTAAAAAAGAACATGATTGCGGTAGTGATCGTATTGCCGAGGCGGTAATGCACATGGATGTTGATATTATTGTTAATGTACAAGGTGATGAGCCTTTTACAGATCGTGAAAGTTTAGAAGGCGTATTAAAGGTATTTGAAAGTGATGTTCATAAAGAAATCGACTTGGCCTCCCTCATGGTTAAAATTACGGATGAAGAGGAGATTAATAATCCAAATACGGTTAAAGTTATTGTTGATAATAGAAATTTTGCATTGTATTTTTCGAGGTCACCAATACCTTATCCTAGGGCAAAAGACGCGAATACATTGTATTTTAAGCATAAAGGAATATATGCATTTAGAAAAAGTGCTTTGATGGATTTCCAACGGTTACCAATGCTACAATTAGAAGCAACCGAAAAAATTGAAGCCATACGCTATTTAGAATATGGAAAGAAAATTAAAATGGTAGAAACCCATGTTCAAGGGATAGAAATAGATACACCAGAGGATTTAAAGAAAGCACAGGCCGCATGGAAATAAATTTTGATGGAATAAATGTTATTGGTTTCGATGCCGATGATACATTGTGGGTAAATGAAACTTATTTTAGGGACACAGAAAATAAGTTTGCAGATTTATTGGAAAAATATGAGACTAAGAACAAAATTGACCAAGAGTTATTTCGAACAGAAATAAAAAATCTTGATTTATACGGCTATGGAATAAAGGGTTTTATGTTATCTATGATAGAATGTGCCTTAGATTTATCAAATAATGAAGTTTCGTCAAAAACAATAAGTTCCTTGTTGGATTTGGGAAAAGAGATGATTTCGCAACCTGTAGAATTATTAATTGGCGTAGAAGAGGTATTGAAGAATTTGAAAGATAAGTATCGACTAATTGTTTTAACTAAAGGAGACTTGTTAGATCAAGAACGTAAATTAGAGAGATCCGGACTTTCTGAATATTTTCATCATGTTGAAGTGTTGAGTGATAAAAAGGAAAAAAATTATAGTGATTTGCTTGAACATTTACAGATATCACCTGGTGAGTTTTTAATGATAGGTAATTCTTTGAAATCTGATGTATTGCCTTTGGTAGAGATAGGAGCACGTGCCATACATGTACCTTTTCATACTACTTGGGAACATGAAGAAGTAAAAGAACCAATTGAGAATAACGGCTACATGACAATTTCTAAGTTGACTGATATTCTTAAATATGTTTAATAACAATCGAAGTAAAAAAAGAAATGGCATTGAAGAATATACCAACTAAAGCTTCACAGGAATATCGAAATTTTCCGATGGTACCTAGAGTAGTCTATGGTAAAGGTAGTTTCAATACCCTAGGTGATATTTTAATGCCAAAACGGAAGAATTCAGAAGCTCCCATGATATTTTTGGTAGATGATGTTTTTGAAGGTAGTGAGCTTATTAATCGAATTCCAAGTATATTCTGTGATCAAATCATTTTAATCTCTGCGGAGGAAGAGCCAAAAACAAATCAGGTAGATGCTTTGGTCAGTATGATCAGAGCGAGGTTTGCCGAATTGCCTTCAGGTATTATTGGTATAGGAGGCGGTACTTTATTAGACTTGTCCAAAGCAGTTGCTATAATGTTGACTAATAAGGGCAGTGCTTCAGAATATCAAGGTTGGGACTTGGTGCAAAAACAATCAATTTACCATGTCGGCATACCTACTATTAGTGGTACGGGTGCTGAAGTTTCTAGAACAACGGTACTTTTGGGCCCAGAAAAAAAATTGGGCATCAATTCAGATTTCACCACATTCGACCAAGTTGTTTTAGACCCAGAATTAACAAAAGGAGTACCAAAAGAACAGTGGTTTTATACGGGTATGGATTGTTTTATTCATTGTATTGAATCTCTTAATGGAACATTTTTAAATGCCTTCAGTAAAAGCTATGGCGAAAAATCTTTGGAGCTCTGTAAAGAAGTATTTCTGGAGGATATATCGGGGTCTGAAAGTAGGGAAAAACTTATGATGGCATCTTGGCATGGCGGCATGAGTATAGCATATTCTCAAGTAGGTGTAGCCCATGCAATGAGTTATGGTTTAGGATATGTTTTAGGAATTAAGCACGGTATAGGTAATTGCCTTGTTTTTCAATATCTCGAAGAGTTTTATCCGCAAGGTGTTGCATTATTTAATAAAATGCGTAAGAATCATCAAATAGTATTGCCAAAAAACATTTGTTCTAAATTGTCAGAATCTGAAATGGATACAATGATTTCTGTAGCCATGGGGATGGAGCCTTTATGGGAAAATGCATTAGGAGAAAATTGGAAGTCTTTAATTACCGTCAAAAAACTAAAAGCTATCTATCAAAAGATATAATCTCATAAGCTTTAATCCTAATAAAGACAGTTGAGATAATCTAAAATTATATCGGTGCAATAACAATATGCAAAAATTAGCAAAATTTATTTATTTCAAAATTTTGGGGTGGTCGATTAACGGTGAATTTCCATCTCATTTAGACAAATTCGTAGCTATCGTAGTGCCACATACCAGTTGGTGGGATTTTGTTTTAGGTCTATTAGTGCGAAAAGTTTGGGATGAAGAAATAAATTATATAGGAAAGAAAAGCCTTTTCGATTCTCCTTTCGGTTGGTTTTTTAAATGGACAGGTGGTGCGCCAATAGATAGGGGCAAAAGTAGCGATACGGTTTCTGCAATCGCTAAAATCTTTAAAGAACGGCAAAAATTCAGACTTGCATTGTCACCAGAAGGCACCCGAAAAAAAGTGGATAAATGGAAAACAGGTTTTTATCATATTGCCAAACAAGCTGAAGTTCCTATTGTTTTGGTTGCTTTTGATTTTGGTAAAAAAGAGATTAAAGTTTCCGAACCAAAATGGCCTACAAACAATATGGAGAAAGATTTTAATACATATGCCCAATTTTATGAAGGGGTAAAAGGTAAAATGAGATAGGTAGTCAAATTTTAAATTAAAATTGCACTCCTTAATTTATAGGGCAACCAAGCGGATAGTGTAACTATTTGTGCAGGGGACCCTTTAAGTTTTGATATAGCTCCAGTGGTGTCCATTATGTAACGATTACGGACGCCAATGGAGCTACATCACAATGCAGTGTTACTATAACAGAACCTGCTGGAGGTAATTGCAATGCATTTACAAGTACTATTGAGCAGGATAGACTATCAACGAACCACGAAACAGAAGATGGTGTCGCAACGGTATACCCTACTGGCGGTATAGGTCAACTCACTTATCTGTGGGATAATGGTGAGACCACCCAAACAGCAACAAGTTTAACATACGGTCTTCACAGCGTTACGGTCACTGATGCTAATGGATGTAAGACCAGTAGTCTAATAGATATAGCCAAAGAACTGTACTGTTGGATCAACCTTTATGGGAACGTTAGTGTATATGGTGCCAAAGATGGTACTGCCAAGGTTCATGGGAATGGTGGGTTTAGACCACATAGCTTTAAATGGGATTATGGTACAACGGAGCAGTTAAACGAGAACCTAAGTGCAGGCACCCATTATGTAACCATTACAGATGCCACAGGTGCAACCTCGCAATGTAGTATAACCATAAAACAACCGAACCAAGAGGTTTGTGATGGTTTCGATAACGATGGTGATGGTCAAATCGATGAAGGCTTTGACCAAGATGGTGATGGTATTGCCGATTGTTTTGATATCTGTGATAAAGGCGATGATCATGTGGACATGGACAATGATGGAATTCCAGATGCATGTGATGACGATATCTGTGTAAAAAATGAAAAACCAATGACAGAATGTTACCAGACCGCGGTTTGGGACCAACAATTATGTAGTTGGATTATTTCTGGAGTACAGCCGATGCAACCTGTAACGGAATGTTACGAAACAGCAGAATGGAACGGTAATACTTGTACTTGGGACATTTTGGACGGTCAACCGGAGATGCCAATGACATTATGTTACCAAACTGCGGTCTGGAGCGATCAGATCTGCGACTGGGAAATCAACGGTGAGAAGCCTTTGGAGCCTATTACGGAATGTTACGAAACTGCAGAATGGAACGGTACTACTTGTACTTGGGACATTTTGGACGGTCAACCGGAGATGCCAATGACATTATGTTACCAAACTGCGGTCTGGAGCGATCAGATCTGCGACTGGGAAATCAACGGTGAGAAGCCTTTGGAGCCTATGATTGAATGTTATGAAATGGCGTTATGGAATGTGCAGACCTGCGGTTGGGACATAGTTGGCGAAAAGCCAATGGAGCCTGAAACGGAATGTTATGAAACAGCAGTATGGAACGAAGCTACATGTATCTGGGACATAGTGGATGGACAACCCGAGATGCCACTAACGGAATGTTATGAGATGGCAGAGTGGAATGAACAGACCTGTAGTTGGGATATTGTTGGCGAACAGCCTGAAATGCCGGAAACTGAATGTAAAGAGACTGCAGTCTGGAATGATGTGACCTGTGAATGGGATATAATTGAAAATGATAATGACTGTGGAACAGGATCCATTGACAAATGTGAGACGGCATTTGCCAGATCTTCAGATGAAAACGTTAGAACTTGTTTCTTGGATATACCCAATGTAAGTGGTAACCGATGGGGATGGACAAATGTATTCCCGTCTACCAATGGTACCTATAACATGGATCTATATGCCGCTGCTGGCCAGTGTACTATTTCGAATGGTGCTCTGGTAGGAAATGTGGAGGTTATTTATATCGATGGTGCTGTAGAGGTAACAGTTTCTACTTTAAGTGGGTATAAAATGACTGTCGCCCAATTATATATTGGCACTGAAATTTTACCAACAGTTAATAATGGTAGGTTCACCACTGCTCCAGGTCAGTATCCTTATAGCGATACGGTAGAAGGGGACTTTAATACTTTTACATTCGAAAATGTAAATATTGGAAATCCGGGCAATTTCTATGTAGTACTTCATGCCGATGTTTGTCCGAATGTGACAGTACCTAAAAAAACAGCATCGGTCAATCTAGAGCTGACGGCTTATCCAGTGCCATTTAAGGATCATTTAAATGTTAATATAGAGTCTCCAGTAAATATGAATGGCACATTATCATTGTATAATGGTATTGGACAAAAACTTCAGGATTTTGGAACATATACGATAAAGAAAGGGGATAATGATATTAATTTGAATATGGGAGAAATACCTAGAGGTTTGTTCTTTATCCAAATGACTTCTGTATATGGAACGGAAACTTTAAAAATTATAAGGAAGTAATTGTAATAGAAATGGTTGCCAATATTTTAATTACATTGGAACTATACTAAAATAGAGAATTGTATAATTTAAAATGTGCATTGATCGCAAATAAAAACCACTCATTTGAGTGGCTTTTATAATTGCATTAATTTTCGATTTTCATCTAGTTAGCAAAGGGATAATTTTTTTTAGATGAATTATTCTTGTTTTTTTATCAATTACAGCTTGGATGAATCGAGAATTGCGAGAACAACCTATAATTATTTTTATACTCCTGGCAAAAAAAAACAATGTCGCTTTCCGATGATTAATGGACTGATTCTCGAAAAGCAGATAATTACTTTTAATTTTTTAATGATATTTCCTAATTGTATCTATTCTTCCATAGAATGATATACGTTCTGTACGTCGTCATCTTCTTCTAATTTTTCCAAAAGTTTTTCTACATCAGCAGCATCTTCTTCAGATAATGCTTTGGTGACTTGTGGAATTCGTTCAAAACCTGAGGAAAGTATTTCAAGTTCTCTGTTTTCTAATTCTTTTTGTAGTGCTCCGAAACTTTCAAATGGGCCGTATATTAAAATACCATCATCATCTACAAAAACTTCTTCTGCTCCAAAATCAATCAGTTCTAATTCTAATTCTTCAGGATCTATACCTTCAGCAGGAATTCTAAAATTACAGGTATGGTCGAACATGAATTCCACAGAACCCGATGTGCCTAAGTTGCCATTACATTTATTAAAATAACTTCTAACATTGGCTACCGTTCTTGTATTATTGTCTGTTGCGGTTTCCACTAGAACAGCAATGCCGTGAGGTGCATACCCTTCAAAAAGAACTTCTTTGTAATCTCCGAGACTCTTGTCACTTGCTCTTTTAATTGCACGTTCAACATTGTCTTTAGGCATGTTAACCGCCTTGGCATTCTGTATAACCGCTCTAAGGCGTGAATTGGAATCTGGATCTGGTCCGCCTTCTTTTACGGCCATAACAATATCCTTGCCAATTCTAGTGAAGGCCTTGGACATTGCTGACCATCTTTTCATTTTACGTGCTTTTCTAAACTCAAAAGCTCTTCCCATAGTAAATTATTTTAAACAAATGTACAAAAACAAGAGATGTTCAGAAATCATTTAAAGTACTTCACTGAACACAATTATCGTATGATTTGACTTGGTTATTATTCGCTTTCTACAATATCTTCAATAATTCGTGCAAGTACAAAATCTTTTTCGGTAACCCCATTTGCATCATGGGTGCTTAAGCGAATATTTAAAGTTTTATAAACATTGCTCCAATCAGGGTGGTGGTTTTGAGCTTCGCATTCAAATGCGATTCGTGTCATAACAGAAAAAGCCTCTTTGAAATCTTTAAACTCGAAAGTGGTTTCAATAGCTCCATCCACATATTCCCATCCGTCTAATTGACCAAGATAATCTGCTATTTGTTGATCAGTAAATTTTTCTACTTCTTTCATAATTGTTTCTAATTAAGGATATGATGATCAATAATATCCTGATATGTAAATTGTAAATTTTTCGGTAATTTATTGGTTTTGGGCAGTACTGCCAAATATCGATCTTCATTGGTAGTATATACCCTTTTCAATATCGGATTGAAACTACCTACGCGTTCTAAAACTTCCTTTATAAAATCTTCATGATGCGTAAGGTCATTACTGCCCAAATGATAAATTCCAGTTTTATTTCTATTTATAAGATAATGAATTTGCTGCGTTATTTTGTCATCATTTGTTACGTTTAAAATTAAATTTGGAAATACTTCAATAGGTTCATTTTCGATGATAGCCTTTTTCATATCCCGTATTCTTGGAGAACTATTTCCAAATACCATGGGGACTCTTAAGATAGCCATTTTCTCTTTTGGTAATTTCAAAAGCATATTTTCAATTCTAATTTTCAGTCTGCCATATATACTTTCTGATAACGTTTTATCCATCTCGTAAGATGGATATTTAGTATAGGCATCGAAAACATTCGCTGATGAAATAAAATATATTTTGCAATCTTGTTTTGTAACATATTCTAAAATATGCTCGTGTGCTATTATTAGAGAGGCAAAATTTCCTCTTAAAGCAGAAATTATCAATTGCGGTTTCACTGATTGTAATATCTCAACGATATCGTCTTCTTCTAAATTATAATGCACGAATTGTCTATTGGAAGAGAATGAATTTGCAGCGTGACAATAGGTGCCATAGGTGTCAAAATAATTACAAAGCTCTTTATAAATAGCATTGCCTATGAAGCCGCTACCACCAAGAATCAATATTTTATTATTATCCAAACTCAAAAAATAGAAAGTTCTGTTTGTGTTGTCAATCTTTCTAAGGCTAACATTCCCAATTTTGAGTTGCCTTTAGCATTTAATCCTGGAGACCAAGTTGCTACACAAAATTTATTAGGAAATATTGCAACAATGCCACCACCTATACCACTTTTACCCGGTAGACCAACTTCAAAAGCAAATTCACCTGCCTCGTCATAAAAACCACAGGTTAACATTAAAGAGTTTATTCGTTTTATCTGTCTTGTAGTAAGAAAAGTATTGTTCCTTTTGCATTTACCATGGTTAATAAACATAAAAAAGGCATTTGCAAGTTGTGCGCAGTTCATAGAAATTGAACATTGATGAAAATAAAAATCTAAAACGGTATCTACATCATTGACCAAATTTTTATAGGATTTTAAAAGATTCGCAGCAGCGTAATTCCGAAATCCTGTCATTTTTTCAGATCGAGCTACTTCTTCATCATATTTTATAGAATCATCATTGGCTAAATTTCTGACATATGCTAAAAACTCCTCTTTTGGATTTTCTAAAAGTGATACCAAGGTATCTGCCACAACAATAGCTCCCGGGTTAATTAAGGGGTTTCTAGGTATACCGTTCTCCATTTCTAGTAGAGATAGATGGTTGAAAGGATTCCCAGAAGGTTCTACATCAACTCGTTGCCAAAGATTTTCGCCTACTAAACCTAAGGCCATAGAAAGCGTAAAGACTTTGGATATGCTCTGAATTGAAAATTGTTCATCTGAATCACCAGATGAAAAACTTTGTTGCTGCATGTTGATTAAATGAATACCGAACTTATTCAAATCTACTTTTGCCAATTCTGGAATATACGTGGCACATAGTCCTCTATCCTCCGCCTTGGCGGCTGTAGCTTTAATGCCATTAAGTATAACTTGAAAGTCTACCATTAAGTTTTGTAAAAGGGTAATTTAACTACGGTAGCCGATACTGCATTCTTTCGAATTTGAACATGGATTTTACTTCCGATTTCTGAAAAAATAGGAGGAACGTATCCCAAGCCAATACCAGTTCCCATTGATGGTGACATTGTGCCAGATGTAACTATGCCTATGGTTTTACCATTGCCATCAACTATATCATAACCATGTCTAGGGATTCCACGTTCATCTAACTCAAAAGCTACCAATTTACGTTCAGGTCCGTTTTGTTTTTCTTTTTCAAGTGCTTCAGAGTTGACGAAATCTTTTGTAAATTTTGTAATCCAACTTAATCCTGCTTCAAAAGGTGAAGTCGAATCATCTATATCATTCCCATAAAGACAGTATCCCATTTCTAATCGTAAGGTATCTCGAGCTGCAAGTCCGATTGGTTTAATACCAAAATCTGCTCCGGCTTCAAATACCTTGTCCCAAATTTGTTTTACTTCTTCATTCTTGCAGTAAATTTCAAATCCGCCAGAACCAGTATATCCTGTTGCAGAGATAATTACATGCTCAATGCCTGCAAAATCTGCTACTTCGAAATGATAGAATTTTATAGCTGATAAATCTATGGAGGTCAATGACTGCATAGCTTCAACCGCTTTAGGGCCTTGAATAGCTAATAGGGAATAGCCTTCGGATATATTTTTTATATCCGCTTTAAACACATTGTTGTAATTGGAAATATGAGCCCAATCTTTATCAATATTAGAAGCATTCACTACTAATAAATATTGTTCATCCTTAATTCGGTAAACAATTAAATCGTCAACTATACCACCTGTTTCATTTGGTAAGCAACTATACTGTGCTCTACCAATAATCAATTTAGATGCATCGTTAGAAGTTACTTTTTGAATTAATGCTAAGGCATTTGGTCCAGAAATTAAAAATTCTCCCATGTGAGAAACGTCAAATACGCCAACACCTTTGCGTACCGTTTCATGTTCGGCATTCACACCTTCGTACGAAACAGGCATATTATATCCAGCAAATGGAACCATTTTGGCACCAAGGGATTCATGAGTTTTGGTAAGCTCAGTATTTTTCATTTTTTTTTATTTATCGGCGATACAAATTTATCGAAAATAAATAGAAGCAATTCTGGTAGAACAGCTATTTGGGAAAATATTGTAAACTATAACCTCTAATCAAGAAGACAAAAGAAATTCTTTGAGATTCTCATAAGTAGAAATCTTAGTTGATTTTTTAGTTTTACCCACCACCTTTTGTATTTGTAAAGGAATTACTAATTTTTCTGACAATGTTTCTTCCACGATATCCAAGAATTTTACGGGGTGCGCCGTTTCTAAGAATATACCATATGTATTTGGATGAAGTTCTTGATATTTTTTAAGTCCAAGGTAACCTACAGCACCATGTGGGTCAGCGATATAACCATTGATATTATAAATTTCCTTTAACGCTCCTTTTGTTTGTTCATCATTAAAAGAGTAGGAGGACAGGTTTTTTTTCAAAGTTTCGAAATTATCTTGAAATAAATGTCGAATACGAATGAAGTTACTTGGGTCGCCAACATCCATTGCATTTGATATGGTTGCTGTTGATGGTTTTGGTTTATATTCTTGTGTGGACATGAACTTCGGTACAGTATCGTTTACATTTGTAGCCGCAATAAAGTGGTTAACCGGCATACCTAAACGTTGTGCAACCAAACCTGCACAGATATTACCGAAATTACCAGAAGGCACAGAAAAAATAATTTCTTTTCCTTTAGTTTTTACTTGTTTATAGGCAAAAAGGAAGTAAAAAAGTTGAGGTAACCACCGTGCCACATTAATTGAGTTGGCCGATGTTAGTTTCATGTGTGCCAACAAATCTTTATCTAAGAAGGCATTTTTAACCATGGCCTGACAATCATCAAAAGTACCGTCAACCTCTAAAGCGGTTATATTTTGACCTAAAGTAGTCAATTGGCGTTCTTGTATATCACTAACTTTACCACTCGGATAAAGAATCACAACCTTGACGCCTTCAACACCAAGAAAGCCATTTGCAACGGCACCACCAGTATCGCCAGAAGTAGCAACCAATACGGTTACTTCTTGCCTATTGGACCTTGAAAAATAACCTAAACATTGTGCCATAAAGCGGGCGCCAACATCTTTAAAAGCCATTGTAGGGCCATGAAAGAGTTCTAGTGTACCAATTGAAGGGGTTATGTCTACAACCGGAAATTCAAAATCTAGTACTTCTTTCAAGATATCTTTTAAGATATCATCGGGTAAAGTTTCCTCTACAAATTGTCGAATTGCCGTAAAGGCGATTTCTTCATTGGATTTTTTCTCAATTTCCTCAAAAAAAGAACTAGGTAATGGTTTAATTTCTTCTGGAAAGTACAATCCTTTGTCAGGAGCAATTCCGTTAATTACGGCTTTATCAAAAGAAACTACGGGTGCTTTATTATTTAAACTATAGAATTTCAAGTTGAATGTATTTAACAGTTGTTAATGTGATATTTCTAAAATTATAAAAGTTTTACGCCTTCCATATTAACCTTGGAAACATGTATTTCGTATGCAATGCCAATTTTTTCGTAAACCGATTTCATTACATTTCCAACCTTTAAAGCAGTTTCTTTTCCTTTGCTAAAAGCGAAAATTGATGGCCCTGACCCCGATATGCCTGAGCCTATAGCACCTGCTTCTAATGATACTTTTTTAACTTCATCAAAACCTGGTATCAAGATAGAGCGAATTGGCTCTACTATGTGGTCTTCTAATGAACGGCCAATTAGTTGATAATCTTCCTTAAACAATCCAGCTACAAGTCCGCCAACATTTCCCCATTGTTTTATTGCTGTTTCCATTGAAATGGTAGTCTTTAATATTTTTCGAGAATCGGAAGTTTTTATTTCAATCTGTGGATGAATTATGGTTACATATAATTCAGATGGTGCAGGTATGGTTATAATATCCAATGGATTATAACTTCGCACAAGTGTGAAGCCGCCGAAAAGGGCAGGAGCTACATTATCGGCATGGGCAACATCACTGGCCAGTCGTTCGCCTTCCATGGCAAATTTCACTAACTCGGTTTTATTGAAAGGATTTTCTAGAAGATGATTCATAGCCCAAACTGCACCGGCAGAACTAGCTGCACTGCTACCTATGCCACTACCAGGCTTTATTTTTTTATTGATTTCAATTTCAAATCCGCCATCGTAATCAGCGGCCAATAGAAATGCATTGCCAGCAACACCTGCTACATTGTTCAATGTTTCTTTGGGTAAATTTTGTCCCGATATTTTTGTGATTTGAATTCCTTTTTGTGGAACTTTTCTAACAATCATTTCATCACCGACCGAATCTAAAGCAACACCAAGAACATCAAAGCCACATGAAATATTTGCTACTGTTGCAGGGCAAAAAACCTTTATTTCGTTTTGGTTCATTTTGTAAATTGATTTTTCATCTTAAAAGTTACCTATTCTAATAATATCTGCGAAAATTCCGGAAGCTGTTACAGCAGCACCAGCACCAGCACCCTTAATAATTAAAGGTTGTTGTGGGTACCTTTTCGTGTAAAAAAGCACTATGTTATCACTACCTTCAAGGTTGTAGAAGTCATGCCCTTTTGGTATTTCTTGTAAACCTACGCTTGCCTGACCTTCATTAAATTGAGCTACATATTTTAATTTGCTATTTGCCTTTTTAGCACTTGAAAATAAAGATTGAAAATGGGATTCATTTTTTGTCAAAGAGGCGAAAAAATCTTCATTGTTGTGAGTATTTAAACTCTCTTCAGGTAAAAATGGATTGTTTTTAATGTCGCTTATTTCTAATTCATTACCGCTTTCCCTTGCTAAAATCAATATTTTCCGCATTACATCTACACCACTTAAATCTATTTTAGGGTCTGGTTCGGTATAACCTTCTTCTTGAGCCTGTTTTACAACATCATGAAAGGTGGTGTTCTCATTAAAATTATTAAAAACAAAATTTAAACTACCAGATAGCACCGCCTGAATCTTTAGAATCTTATCGCCAGATGCTATTAAATGTTTTAAAGTATCAATAATAGGCAAACCAGCTCCCACATTAGTTTCAAATAAAAATGGGGCATTATAGGTTCTAGCCAATGATTTTAGGTTTGAATAATTTTCATAGGCCGAAGAGCAAGCAATCTTGTTACAAGTAACAACTGATATGCTGTTGCCTAAATACTCACTATAGGTATTGGAAACTTCTTCGCTGGCCGTATTATCAACAAAAATACTATTTCTAAAATTTAAGGTGTTGACCAATTCTAAAAATTTAATTTTATCAGCTTTCTCTCCTTGGGCCAATTTTGATTGCCAATCATTCAGGTCTATTCCTTTCTCATCAAAAACCATTGTTCGAGAATTGGACATGCCAATAACCCTAATGTTTAATTTTAAATTCTCTTTTAAGAATTTACGTTGCTCTTTTATTTGTTCTAAGAATTTTGCTCCAACATTACCAACACCCATTACAAATAGGTTTAGTTGCTTTATATTTTCCTCGAAGAATTCTTCATGTAATGCATTCAAGGCTTTTTTTACATCCTTTTCGTCGATGATACAAGATATGTTTCTTTCTGAAGCTCCCTGTGCAATTACTCGAATATTCACGTTGTTTTTTCCAAGCGTACTGAACATTTTACCACTTAACCCCTGGTGGCTTTTCATATTATCACCAACAAGTGCTACAATTGCTAAATCCTTTTCAGGTATAACTTGTTTTATACGCCCCCTTTCAATTTCATACTCAAAAGCTTCGTTAACAATACTTACTGCTTTTTCAACATCATCAGCAGAGATGCCAACACAAATAGAATGTTCAGAAGAAGCTTGGGTAATAAGTACGACACTAATATCTGCCTGAGATAACACTTCAAAAAAACGTTTAGATATACCAGGTATTCCAACCATTCCAGGTCCTTCCAAAGATAACAAAGCTATATTTCCGATATGACTAATACCTCTCACGGTTTTGCCTTTTTCGTTTTTAGATTTGGTAATCAATGTTCCAACTTCATCAGGACTAAATGTATTCTTTATTACTATCGAAATTCCTTTTGATAATACCGGTTGAATAGTAGGTGGGTAAAGTACTTTTGCACCAAAATGAGACAATTCCATAGCTTCCTCATATGATATATGTGGAATTGCTTTGGCTTGTTTTACCATTTTAGGATTGGCAGTATACATGCCGCTCACATCTGTCCAAATTTCTAAGATTTCAGCATCAATAGCTGCAGCGTATATAGCTGCAGTATAATCTGAACCTCCTCTGCCTAAAGTAGTAGAAACTCCTTCTTCTGATGTAGCTATAAAACCTGGGCAAACCGTAATTTTCTTATGCGATGAATTAAAATAGTCTACACAATTGGCATTTGTTTTGGTGAAATTCACCATATTCTTGCCACTTAATTTATGTGTTATTACAAGGTCTCTACTATCTTTGAATACGGCATCTAAATTTTCAGTAATAAGATATTCGCTGATGATATAAGATGAAAGTAGTTCACCATAACTTACAATTTTATCAGAAAGTTTAGGGGTGATTTCACCAATGAAATAAGCGCCTTCCAATAATGTTTCTAAAACATTAAATTCACTCTTTACTTTGCTAAGCACCTTGCTTTGTGCTGTAACTGGTAACAATTCTTTAATTGCTGATAGATGTCTTTCTTCAAGAGAGGTTAGTACTTTTTTGTAAGATAAATCTTGCGAAGAGGCCATTGTACCTGCTTGCAACAATAAATCAGTTACGCCACCGAGTGCAGAGACCACCAATACAATTTGGTCTTCATAGGTAGAAATTATATTTTTAATCTTAATTATAGTTTCGGGTTTGGCTACAGATGAACCACCAAATTTTAGAACTTTCATGCTATTGAAATATTGACTTTTTATTTAAGAAATGGTGTAATTAAACACAGAGACGGAAAAATATCGTTATGAACCCCAAGGGGTAAACCATGTGGTCGTAGTACCATTAAAATTGGTAAGTGAAGTAATATCGAAATTTATGCCTGTCTTATCGCAGTCCATAATACTAATGGTTGAGCGCCAAAAGTAGTACATTTGATAACTCTATCAAATGATTGCACAATTTTTTACGGAATCGTTAATTTTTAGCAGTAAAATAAATTAAGAATGAAATTATATAGTGCAAAACAGATTTATAAAGCAGATCGAATTTCTATTGAAAAAGAAAAGATAGTTAGTGATGAATTAATGGAACGTGCTGCATTACAGTTATTTAATTGGATTCATTTGCATATACAAGGTGCTCCGGTAAAAATTCATTTATTCTGTGGTATTGGAAATAATGGGGGTGATGGAATAGCTCTGGCTCGCCATCTATTGGATCATGGTTATAATATATCAGTTTATGTTATAAATTATAGTGAACGACGTTCTAAAGATTTTTTAATAAATCTAGAAAGATTAAAAACAAGAAAATGTTGGCCAAGTTTCATTAGCTCAGATGATGAGTTCCCTAAAATAGGGAAAGATGACATTATTGTTGATGGTATTTTTGGCATAGGACTAAATAGAACGCCCGATGATTGGGTTGTTGAAATTATTCAGAATTTAAATAAGTCTGAGGCTTTTATTTTGTCTATTGATATTCCGTCAGGTTTGTTCACCGACCAAGGCCCAGAAAATTTGGAAGCTATTATAAAATCTAATTTTGTGCTGACTTTTCAAAGCCCTAAATTGGTTTTCTTTTTACCTCAAACTGGACCATTTATAGAACAATGGGAGGTATTGGATATAGGTTTAGACCCAGAATACTTAGAGACTACTGAAACTGACTTTGAGCTAATCGGCAAAAATGAAGCGTTGCGTGTTTATAAGCCACGTGAAAAGTATGCTCACAAAGGTTCTTATGGGCATTCTCTTATAGTTGGAGGTAGTTATGGTAAAATGGGCGCTGTTTGTTTAGCAGCAAGTGCAGCCTTAAAAGCAGGTAGCGGATTGGTGACTGCCTATGTTCCAAAAATAGGGTATTCTATTCTGCAGACTTCTTTGCCAGAAGTCATGGTGTTAACAGATTCTAATGTGGATATGCTTGAAAACATAGGATTTGATATGGAGCCTACCATTGTCGGAATAGGAGTTGGTATGGGTACGAACGATAAAACTGTTACTGGTTTTGCTTATTTTTTAAATAAGAATAAAAAGCCATTGGTGCTTGATGCAGATGCCCTTAATATTCTTTCAAAAAACAAGTCGTTGTTAAAGAAAATCCCAGAAAATACCATTTTAACTCCTCATCCCAAAGAGTTGGAGAGATTGATAGGAGCTTGGGAAGATGATTTTGAAAAGTTGGATAAGGTAAAGGAGTTCAGCAAGAAATTTAAATGTATTGTAGTGATAAAAGGAGCGCATACTATAGTTGTGCAGAATGATAAAGGCTACGTGAATACCACAGGTAATCCTGGTATGGCAACCGCTGGTAGTGGTGATGTGTTAACTGGAGTAATAACCGGATTGAGAGCTCAAGGATATTCTGCATTGAATGCTGCTATATTTGGAGTTTACTTACATGGTAAAGCTGGCGATATAGCTGTAGAAAGTACGGGTTACCAATCTTTAGTGGCGTCTAATCTCATAGAAAGTATAGGAAGCGCTTATCTCGATTTATTCAAAATGCCTGAACACCCTATAACTGAAGAACCGAGCGAACAATAATTTATTTCAGTTTAATGTAAATTTTGAAAGGGATTAAGAATTAACTCTTCTTTTAACCCATCTGAGAGCATTGTCGTATTCTATAAAAAACTTCATGGGCTTTTTGTAAAACAATTTTTCAATCTTAAAGTTATGCATATCTATTTCTTTAACCGAAACGATAGCAAATGCTTTAAGGTTATCTAGTTGCTTTAAATAGTTATAGATGGTAGGATCAATTGCGAATGAATTTTTACGAAGACTTATGAATCCGAAATTTTTATCTCTAAAATGAATTTCTGATATGCCGATTATTTGATATGCCCTTTCAAGGGTTAGAGTAGCTCCTTCATCAAAGATGGATACCATGTAATTTTCAAATACTTGAATTTTCCCTACTTCTAACTCGTACTCTCGTACAATTACTTTCTTCTTTTTGGAGGGGCCAATTTTCATTCTCTTTGTATTAATATAGTGTGTCTAAAGCGAAAGTAAATTGAACTTTAATTTTCTGATAAATTATTAGTCTAAACGCTAAAATATCGTTCATACTGCGTATGGCCGGTGTTTCCTGTATTTGATTTCTTACAATTAAAAATTCAATGTACGAAAAAGGAGCCCAACTTAGGACTCCTTTTTAAAGTAAGCTATTTTCTGAATAACACTAAGTTTTAGGCGTTTCTTCTTCCGTTTTTTCAATTTTAATAGTCAATTCTTCACTCTTTTGGTCAAGGTCGATGAATATAGTATCTCCTTCCTTAAGTTTTGAATTCACGATCTCTTCTGCTAAAGCATCTTCAATATATTTCTGTATTGCTCTTTTAAGAGGCCTTGCTCCGTATTGCTTATCGAAACCTTTCTCAGCAATATAATCTTTTGCGCTGTCTGAAAGATTTAAATGATAACCTATATCTTTAATTCTTTTATACAGTTTAGCAAGTTCGATATCAATAATTTGGTGAATATGCTCTCTTTCTAAAGCATTAAAAACAATTACGTCATCAATTCTATTCAAAAATTCAGGAGCGAATGCTTTTTTAAGAGCATTTTCAATAACTCCTTTTTGATGCGAATCTTCTTGAGATTTTTTTGCCGCTGTACCAAAACCAACACCTTGACCAAAGTCTTTTAATTGTCTAGCACCAATATTTGATGTCATTATGATGATTGTATTTCTGAAATCGATTTTACGACCAAGACTATCTGTTAAATAGCCATCATCCAATACTTGTAAAAGCATATTGAACACATCGGGATGCGCTTTTTCAACTTCATCTAATAAGATTACGGAATATGGTTTTCTTCTAACCTTCTCTGTCAATTGACCACCTTCTTCGTAACCTACGTATCCTGGAGGTGCACCAACCAATCTTGAGATGGCAAATTTCTCCATATACTCACTCATGTCAATTCGTATAAGTGCATCTTCTGAGTCAAAAAGTTCTTTAGCCAATACTTTGGCTAACTGAGTTTTACCAACTCCTGTTTGTCCTAAAAATATAAATGAACCGATTGGCTTATTTGGGTCTTTAAGTCCAGCTCTATTACGTTGTATAGCTTTAGACACTTTTGCAACAGCTTCGTCTTGACCAATAACGTTAGACTTAATCAGCTCTGGTAAACCAGCTAATTTGTTGCTCTCTGTTTGAGCAATTCTGTTAACAGGTATGCCACTCATCATGGAAACAACATCGGCGACATTATCTTCACTTACTGTTTCTTTATTCAGTTTGCTATCATCTTCCCAACGCTCTTGAGCGATGGCAAGTTCTTTTTCTAGGCTTTTTTCATCGTCGCGCAATTTTGCAGCCTCTTCATATTTTTGTTTTTTAACTACGCTATTTTTTAGTTCACGAACATCTTCCAATTTCTTTTCCAATTCAAGAATTTGTTTTGGAACGTCCATATTTACAATGTGTACACGTGATCCTGCCTCGTCAAGAGCATCTATAGCCTTGTCAGGTAAAAAGCGATCTGTCATGTATCTATTTGTCAACTTGACACATGCTTCAATTGCCTCATCAGTGTAAGTTACATTATGATGGTCTTCGTATTTGCCTTTAATGTTATGTAATATCTCAATTGTCTCATCTACGGTAGTCGGTTCAACAATCACTTTTTGAAAACGTCTTTCTAACGCCCCATCTTTTTCGATATATTGTCTATACTCGTCTAAGGTAGTCGCGCCGATACATTGAATCTCTCCTCTTGCCAAAGCAGGTTTGAACATATTTGAGGCATCTAAACTTCCTGTCGCACCGCCTGCACCGACTATGGTATGAATTTCATCAATAAACAATATTACATCGTCATTTTTTTCAAGTTCATTCATAACAGCTTTCATGCGTTCTTCAAACTGACCACGATACTTAGTGCCAGCAACTAAAGAAGCTAGATCAAGTGTTACAACTCTTTTATTATAAAGAATTCTTGAAACTTTTTTATTGATAATTCGTAGTGCAAGCCCTTCGGCTATAGCACTTTTGCCAACTCCGGGTTCACCAATCAATAACGGATTGTTCTTTTTTCTACGACTAAGAATCTGAGAAACACGCTCAATTTCTTTCTCGCGACCAACAACAGGATCTAATTTGTTTTCTTCTGCCATTTGGGTAAGATCTCTTCCGAAATTATCCAGTACAGGGGTTTTAGATTTTTTGGTTCCTTTTTGGCCTGAAGTAGCGCCAAAGGTACTTTCTTTACCTTCAGATGTTTCATCAGAATCACTGGGGAAAGATTCGGCCGTTGGGCCATCTACCATATCGTCGTCACTTGTTATCATAAATTTGAACTGTTCCTTTACACTATCATAATCTACTTTCAACTTATGTAAAAGTTTTGTAGTTGGGTCATTTTCGTTCCTTAAAATACAAAGTAAAAGGTGAGCTGTATTTATCGAAGAGCTCTGAAAAAGTTTGGCTTCTAAAAAGGTTGTTTTTAGTGCGCGTTCAGCTTGTCTTGTTAAATGTAAGTTCTTTTTGTCTTTTTGAACACCGTTGGCGTTTGGATTTGAAGGGCTGAGAATTTCAACTTTTCTTCTTAAGTGCTCCAAATCAACCTCTAAAGCATCTAAAATGCTAATAGCCTTCCCGTTTCCATCTCTAAGGAGCCCTAACATTAAGTGCTCAGTACCGATAAAATCGTGACCAAGTCGCAATGCTTCCTCCTTGCTATAAGCAATTACATCCTTTACTCTTGGGGAAAAATTATCATCCATATACTATATTATCTACTATAAAATTACTAAATCTCATCCAATCAATGGCAAATACCATACCTATAATCGTTAAAGTTATTGTAAAACCCACGAAATGTGGGGTTCTACGTATAAAAATGAGCGTATATCATTAAAATTAACATTTCAAAGTCGACTGTTAATAAAAATTCATATTATTAAATCTACTTATTCTTGAAACGCCTAGGATTTAAGTATATTGGCATGCTTTTTTACTAATTAAAAAACAGAAGATTTTAAATGGCTGACGGTGAAAAATTGATACCTATTAATATTGAAGATGAAATGAAATCTGCCTACATCGATTATTCGATGTCGGTCATAGTGTCACGAGCTCTGCCAGATGTCAGAGATGGGTTAAAACCAGTGCACAGAAGGGTTCTTTTCGGAATGCATGAATTAGGGGTTAGAAGTAATAGCTCACATAAAAAATCTGCCCGTATTGTCGGGGAGGTACTCGGTAAGTATCACCCACATGGTGATACCTCTGTTTATGATGCAATGGTGCGTATGGCTCAAGAGTGGAGTCTTCGTTATATGCTTGTAGACGGTCAAGGTAACTTTGGTTCTATAGATGGTGATAGTCCTGCAGCGATGCGTTATACGGAAGCCCGTATGCGTAAGATAGCAGATGATATGCTTATCGATATAGAAAAGGAGACCGTGGATTATCAATTGAATTTTGATGATTCTTTGAAAGAACCTACTGTGCTTCCTACCAGGGTGCCTAGCCTTTTGGTTAATGGCGCATCTGGTATTGCTGTTGGTATGGCTACCAATATGCCTCCGCATAATTTATCGGAAGTAGTTGACGGAACTATTGCATATATTGATAACAATGACATTGGAATAGATGAGTTGATAACTCATATAAAAGCTCCTGATTTTCCTACAGGTGGTATTATTTACGGTTATGATGGCGTAAAGGAAGCTTTTCATACAGGTAGAGGACGTGTAATGATGCGGGCCAAGGCAACCTTTGAAGAGGTTCAAGGAAGAGAATGCATAATCGTTCATGAAATTCCTTATCAGGTGAATAAGGCGGACATGATTAAGAAAACTGCTGATCTTGTCAATGATAAGAAAATTGAAGGTATTTCTAATATTAGGGACGAGTCTGACCGTAATGGTATGCGAATCGTTTACATCTTAAAAAGAGATGCGATACCTAACATAGTACTTAACATGTTGTATAAATATACGGCATTGCAAACATCTTTTAGCGTCAATAATATAGCCCTTGTAAATGGAAGGCCACGATTGTTGAATGTAAAAGAAATGATTCATTACTTCGTAGAGCATCGCCATGAGGTTGTGGTTAGACGAACTCAGTTTGAGTTGAAAAAGGCAGAGGATCGCGCACATATTTTAGAAGGACTGATTATTGCTTCAGACAATATTGATGAGGTTATAGCAATTATCAGGGCTTCAAACAATGCAGATGAAGCTCGAGCAAACTTAATTGAACGCTTTAAGCTAAGTGAGATTCAAGCTAAGGCAATTGTAGAGATGCGATTACGTCAGCTTACCGGTCTAGAACAAGATAAGCTTAGAACAGAATATGATGAGATTATGCTTCTGATTACAGATTTGAAGGATATTCTTGATAAAAAGGAACGTAGAATGCAAATCATTAAAGATGAGTTGCAAGAGATAAAGGATAAATATGGTGATGAAAGAAGGTCCGTAATTAATTTTGCAGGTGGAGACCTTAGCATGGAAGATATGATACCCGATGAGCAAGTGGTTATAACTATTTCTCATGCAGGTTATATTAAAAGAACACCGTTGACCGAATACAAAACTCAGAATAGGGGTGGAGTAGGTCAAAAAGCATCTTCAACAAGAAATGAAGATTTTCTAGAGCATCTATTTGTAGGCACTAACCATCAGTACATGTTATTCTTTACGCAAAAAGGAAAATGTTTCTGGATGCGGGTTTTTGAAATACCAGAAGGTAGTCGAACTTCAAAAGGAAGGGCGATTCAAAATCTTATTAATATTGAGCAAGACGATTGTGTAAAAGCATTTATCTGTACGCAAGATTTAAAGGATGAAGAATATGTAAATGGTCACTACGTAATTATGGCGACTAAAAAAGGTATTGTTAAAAAGACATCTTTGGAGCAATATTCTAGGCCGCGTCAAAATGGTATCAATGCTATTACAGTACGTGATGGTGATGAGTTATTAGAGGCTAAATTGACAACAGGAACAAGTGAGATATTTCTAGGTCTTAAATCTGGTAAGGCAATACGTTTTGAAGAGAGTAAGACGAGGCCAATGGGGCGTAATGCATCTGGAGTTCGAGGTATTACTTTAGCTAATGAAGAAGATGAAGTAATCGGAATGGTTTCTGTTCATAATTTTGAGGATGAAATTTTAGTAGTATCTGAAAAAGGTTATGGTAAACGTTCAAGTATAGAAGATTATAGGGTTACCAATAGAGGAGGTAAAGGTGTTAAGACAATCAGTGTTACCGAAAAGACGGGTGGGTTGGTTGCTATTAAGAATGTTACCGATTCAGATGATTTGATGATTATTAACAAATCTGGAATTGCGATTCGTATGAGCGTAGAAGACTTGCGTGTAATGGGTAGAGCAACACAGGGTGTTAGATTGATAAACATTAAAGGTAATGACTCTATAGCCGCTGTTGCTAAGGTAATGAAAGAGGAAGATGATTTAGAAGAATCAGAAATACTAGACATTGAGGTAGATACTGAAAATGGCACGGAGATTGATACTGATGAATCAGATGTTTCAGAAGAATAAATGATCTAAATTTTAAACACTAATAATTAATATAATTAAAATGAAAAATAGGTTTTTACTTGTCGCAGCATTTACATTTACAATGGTCGGTTTTGCGCAAAAGAATGAAATAAAAGAGGCTGAAAAAGCATTGAAGGATGGGGATTCGGCTGCAGCTCAAACAGCTATCGAAGCGGCTTCAGGTACGATTACATCTGCCGATGAAAAGCTACAGGCTCAGTATTACTTTACTAAAGGTAAAATTTATAGTGATTTAGCTAAAAAGGGAAATAATGATGCATTTGAGAAATCTGCAACATCTTTTAAGAAAGTCATTGAGATTGAAGAAAAATCTGGTAAGCAAAAATATACTGGTGAAACTAATCAATATATGGCTTCATTAACTGCTGATTTGGTAAACTCAGCGGTTAGCGATAATGGAAATAAAAAATTCAAGGAAGCAGCTGAGAAGTTGTATATGAGCTACACCCTTAGTCCTAAAGACACTTCTTATTTGTATTATGCAGCAGGTAGTGCTGTGAATGGAGGTCACTATGAAATGGCTTTAGATTACTATAATAAACTACAAGAAGTAGGTTATGATGGTAGCGGGGTTGTATATAAGGCTACCAATACAGCTTCAGGTGAAGTAGAGGAGATGGATAAGCTTCAACGTGATCTTATGATTAAATCTGGGAGCTATACGGATCCCATAGATGAGAAAACTCCATCCAAAAAAGCAGAGATTGTTAAAAATACTGCATTGATTTATACTCAATTAGGTCAGGACGAGAAAGCTTTGGAAGCTTACCAAGCAGCTAGAAAAAATGATCCTGAAGATGTAAATCTTATTCTTAATGAGGCAAATTTATATTTCAATCAAGGAAATAAAGATAAGTTTAAGGAATTAATGGCTGAAGCTATCGCATTGGCTCCTGATAATGCTGACCTTCACTACAATGTTGGTGTAATAAGCATGGAGCAAGAGAATTATGAAGATGCTAGAGTTTCTTATAATAAAGCAATCGAAATTGATCCAAAGTATACAAATGCTTATTTAAACCTTTCAACTACCTATGTAAACGAAGGTAATGCACTGATCGATGATATGAATTCTTTAGGTAACTCTAGAGCAGATATCGCAAAGTATGATGAGCTTAAAGAGAAAAAAGATAGTTTCTTTAGGCAAGGTGCAGATGTTTTGGAAGAAGCTTTAAAAAATAGTCCTGAAAATGAAAACATTATGATTCAGCTTAAGAATATTTATGGAGCTATGGGTGATAATGAAAACTTTTTAAAAATGAAAAAGATGTTAGGTGAGTAATCTAATTTCCTTATTTAATTTAAAAGGCCCTGAAAAGGGCCTTTTTTTATGTTATTTTTTTAATAACCTTAAGTTGAAGGGTGTATGTTCTCAGGTCGTTTTTAAATATACCTGTATGGTCTAATCGGTCGACTCTTACCTTTCCGTTTACATGTTTAACATAGTTGTTGTCCATTATAATGTCTACATGGTCTATTACTTTGCTAGCGTTGTCGAAAAATGCTAAATCTCTTGCCTTACTTTCTTCTGCAAAACTAAGTACTTCGCTTTGTGTAGATTGCTTTTTAGCTGTTCGTATAAGATTATAATCATTTATTTTATAAACCATTTGAATAAAGCTGGCACTATCTATTTCAAAAGGAGACCGGCTTCCTTTTATTTTTGGAGAATTAAGATAACGTAAAGATGTCTTTATGAGTATATCCTTTGACTGAAATCCATTACTAACGCTTCCATTAAAATTAGTATGAAGAGATGGGGTTTCTTGTGTACTTGACCCAATAATTATTGGTATTAAACTTTGATTTCTTTCCTTTAGGAAAGTAATAAGGTCAGCAACATATTTAGGTTGTTTATTTTGTTGAAGCGCTTCAAATTCTTCGTCTTAAATAAAAGTCAATTGACTGTTCATAATCCAATCTTTGGATTTTCTCAATATTGTTTTTATTCTAGACCATTTTTTACGGGACTCTAAAATCTTAAAATGTTCGCCGAACAAAAATTGGGTAACCATTTCCGAAACTTCATCGGGGGGAGCTTCTCACTGGAATAATTCTTAAGTGACAAATACCGTATGTTATGCAATTTTTTTATGCTCTTAAACCCTTTCAATAATGATTGCCGAAGCGCCACCGCCACCATTACAAATTGCAGCAGCACCGAGTTTAGCGTTATTTTGTTCCAACACGTTCATTAATGTAATAAGTATTCGAGCCCCAGAACAACCTAAGGGATGACCCAGTGAAACAGCACCTCCGTTAACATTAACATTGCTATCATTTAGTCCTAATAATTTCATATTTGCAAGACCAACCACAGAAAACGCTTCATTAAATTCAAAAAAATCAATTTCTTCAATTGATATTTTAGATTTGGCTAAGGCTTTTGGTAATGCTTTGGCAGGGGCAGTTGTAAACCATTCTGGTTCATGAGCTGCATCTGCATAACTTTTTATAATAGCTAATGGTTTTAAATTTAATTCATTAGCTTTTTCTTTACTCATTAAAACCAACGCAGCGGCTCCGTCATTAATAGTTGATGCATTTGCTGCAGTAACAGTGCCATCTTTTGAAAACGCAGGTCTTAAATTTGGAATTTTATCCATGAATACATTAGTGAACTCCTCATCTTTTGCGATTATTATGGGTTCTCCACGTCTTTGAGGTACCGCAACAGGAATAACTTCCTTATCGAATTTTCCAGTTTCCCATGCTTTAGAAGATCTTGTGTAAGATTGAATTGCATATGCATCTTGATCTTCTCTACTGAAATCATATTTAGCGGCACATGCATCAGCACAGACACCCATAGCATTATCGTCATAAGCGTCGACCAAACCGTCTTTTTGCATGCCATCGATTAATGTTGATGGGCCAAATTTGGTACCTGTTCTCATTTGAACATAGTGTGGTATAAGGCTCATGTTTTCCATACCGCCTGCGACTACAATATCGGCATCGCCTAAAGCGATTGCTTGTGCACCTTGCATTACGGCTTTCATGCCAGATGCGCATACTTTATTAATAGTTGTACAGGGCACTGTATTTGGAATGCCGGCAAATATTGCAGCTTGTCTAGCAGGTGCTTGACCTGTTCCTGCCTGAACAACATTGCCCATAAGAACTTCGTTTACCAGTGAAGGATCTAAATTTATTTTCTTCAATGCGCCCTCAATTGCGATAGCACCCAATCTTGGAGCAGGTATTGTAGATAATCCACCCATAAAGCTTCCGATAGGTGTTCTCACAGCTGAAACAATTACAACCTCTTTCATGTTTTATTTTTTTTTGATTTGACGAAATTACTAAATTCTATAGCAACCAAAAGGGATATCATTTCAATTACTGATTATCAGTTTATTATTTTCTATTTTTGATGAACTTATTAATTTTTTCTTTTGGATAATCTTTACAAAAAGCAATCACTAATTTTTAAATATATACTATATATAGCGGCTGTCGCTTTTATAGTTTTTTTCTTGCCCAAGGGAGGTAAATTTAAGTATGAATTTCAAAAAGGTAAGCCTTGGCAGTTTGAAAATCTATATGCACCCTTCGATTTTTCTATTAAAAAAACCGATTCTGAGATAGCAAAAGAAAAACAGTCGATTGAAAGTGCCCAGCTTCCATATTATAATTATGACGAAAAGATAGTTGATGGTATTCTTGAGAAATTTGAAGAGGAATTTGATAAAAAATGGAATAATTACGGAATAAGAAATAATCAGAAAAATCGGCTAGAGAGATTCTCAAAGGCGATTTTAGATTCAATTTACAGTAATGGAATATTACAAAATAAAGGAAAACAAATACAGAGCAGTTTTATTTACCTTGTTAAGGGTAATGAAGCGAGCAAAGTAAGGGTTACAGATTTTTATAGGGTCAACGAGATTAATGACTTAGTGGCTAGGGTTTTAGAAGATAATAATCTATCAATTTTTATAAATGAAACGCAATCGCTCTTTTTTGATTTAATAACCCCAAATGTAAGCTTCGATAATAATCTGACTCAAAAAGCAAGGGACGAAGCTTTGTCGAAATTATCATATACTAGGGGTACGGTTGATCAAGGCCGATTAATAATCGCGAAAGGGGAAGTTGTAGAAGCAGAAAACTTAAAAGTTTTAGAATCATTAAAAGCTGAATACGAATCGGAACTATGGACTGCAAATAATTACTACTACATCTTAATTGGGTATACAGTACTAGTTGCACTAGTATTAATAATGCTTTTCTTATTTCTTAAAAAATATAGAAAGACGGTTTACGATAATAATGTAAAAGTTACATTCATATTTTTCAATATACTGTTGATGGTGTTTATAACTACAATGGTTATAAAGTATAATGATCAATTGGTTTTTGTAGTGCCATTGTGTATTCTACCATTAATTTTAAAAACTTTTTTCGATGCTAGATTAGGTCTTTTTGTACATGTACTAGCGGTTTTGATTTTAGGTTTTGTCGTTCCAAATAGTTTTGAATATATTTTTCTTCAGATAATTACGGGCATAGTAACTATTCTAACAGTATCTGAACTTTATAAGAGAGCTAATTTATTTGTTAGTGTAGGTCAAATAACATTGATTTATATTATAGCCTATTTGGCTTTCCATACTATTCATGAGGGTGATTTAAGTGATATCGAGTGGTATACTTTAGGACTTTTTCTATTGAATGGTATGATAACTCTATTCGTACAGCCATTGATTTATATCTATGAAAAAGTATTCGGTCTTGTTTCTGATGTATCCCTGTTAGAGCTTTCAGATACTAATTCTAAGTTGCTAAAAGAACTTTCCAATAAAGCTCCAGGTACATTTCATCATTCTTTACAAGTGGCAAATTTAGCCGAGGCTGCAGCAAATGAAATTGGAGCAAATGCTATGCTGGTTAGGGTAGGGGCCTTGTATCATGATATCGGTAAAATGAATGAACCTACTTTCTTTACGGAGAACCAGATAACGAATATTAATCCTCATGATGAATTAAGCCCGAGAGATAGTGCTAGAATTATAATTGACCATGTTATCAAAGGAATAGAAATTGCAAGAAAGAACAATATTCCTGACAGAATTATAGATTTCATTCGTTCGCATCATGGTACAACCTTGGTTTATTACTTCTATAAAAAGCAAAAAGATCTAGAAGGAGAAGTAATTGAAGAAGATTTTAGATACCCAGGGCCATTACCCTTCTCTAGAGAAACGGCAATTTTAATGATGGCAGATTCGGTAGAGGCAGCATCTAAAAGTTTAAAGGACCCTACATTTTTGATTATTGATGAATTCGTAGATAAGATAATTTCGGGTCAAATGAAGGCAAATCAATTTTTGAATGCAGATATTACGTTTAAAGAAATAGAAACAATCAAGAAAATCTTTAAACAAAAGCTAATTAACATTTATCATTTGCGTGTGGAATATCCTGAGTAACAGTGGTCTGAATTTTTATTTAAAAAAAGATAAAAAATAGTTGTGTAAAACCAGTTATACTTATACATTTGCATCCGCTATTGAGAGCGAAAGTTCATTGAAGAATTACTGGAGAGGTGCCTGAGTGGCCGAAAGGAGCGGTTTGCTAAATCGTCGTACCCTAACAAGGGTACCCAGGGTTCGAATCCCTGTCTCTCCGCAACGATATGTTGAGAGACATATAATTTTGATAACCATCTCGGGGTGTAGCGTAGCCCGGTTATCGCGCCGCGTTTGGGACGCGGAGGTCGCAGGTTCGAATCCTGCCACCCCGAC
>NZ_CAXBGF010000021.1:0-44775 GCF_963975365.1 uncultured Maribacter sp.
CAGGCCCGATGGGCCCGCAAGGCCCGGCAGGTTTGGATGGTGTAGACGGAGTTGATGGTTTGGACGGTGCCACAGGCCCGATGGGCCCGCAAGGTCTGGACGGCGCTGACGGTGCTGATGGTTTGGACGGAGCAACAGGCCCGATGGGCCCACAAGGCCCGATGGGCCCACAAGGCCCGGCAGGTTTAGACGGTGCTGACGGAATAGATGGAAGGTACGGAGCAGACGGTGCTGATGGTCTGGACGGTGCAACAGGCCCGATGGGCCCACAAGGCCCGGCAGGTTTAGACGGTGCTGACGGAATAGATGGAAGGTACGGAGCAGACGGTGCTGATGGTCTGGACGGTGCAACAGGCCCGATGGGCCCACAAGGCCCGGCAGGTCTGGACGGTGCTGACGGAATAGATGGAAGGAACGGTGCAGATGGTACAAACGGTATAAATGGAACAGATGGACAAGATGGCCTAAGTGCTTATGAAGTTTATGCGGCAAACCATGCTGACCCAGATTTAAGTGAAGCTGATTGGTTAGAGTCCTTAAAAGCCTCTCAGGATATATCAGGGATTGTTATAAACGCGAATGCTATCTCAGGTAATACGGCATATATAACTAACGTAGAAACCGATTTAAACAATTTAAAAACAGAAATTGGAAGCCTGCCAGATGGTTACATCTTTATTGGAAATGCTAATGGAGAAACTGAGGCTGTACAAGTGCAAGGCGATGCAACCATAGGCATCAATGGGGTCTCTATCACTGCTGATGCTATTAATACTGCTAAAATTTTAAATGAAACCATTCTCAACGAAGATATCTCTGCAAATGCTGCCATTGCACAATCGAAAATTGATGGATTATCTATCTCCTTAACAACGATTTCTCTGGATATTTCAAACAACACCACCCTAATAAACGATGCCATGGCAGGTGCAGGTTTAGAAACGGATGGCACTTATGTACCAGGTAGTAAAACAAATTACATAAATGCTGAAACTTCTTTGGCTTCGGCATTAGAAGTTTTGGATTACCAAATAAAAACAAACGAAAGTTTAGCCGGTTTGGTTAGTATAAGCGAAAACGGAAATACAGGCTATAGAAGATCAGATGCCGATCCTAACGAATATGGTAACATTGGTTTTAAGGCCTTAGATTTAAGTACTTCTTATACAGACAGTAGTACTTTAGGTGCAACAGGAATGTTTTCTTTTGCAGCAGGATATGAAACAACGGCTAGTGGTCTAATGTCTACTGCAATGGGAAGTGGTGCAATAGCTAGTGGTGGTACTTCCATAGCTATGGGGTCATCCACCACGGCTAAATCAACTAATTCTATCGCTATGGGGAATGGTACAACCGCATCAGGCGTCAATTCCACGGCTATGGGCCATTATACAACTGCTTCAGATTTTGCCTCCTTAGTCATTGGTCAATATAACAATAAAGGAAGTGTGGAAACAAATCCAGACTGGGATGCTACCGCTCCTGCTTTTGTTATTGGTAATGGAACCGATGAAGCAAATGTTTCAGATGCCTTTGTGGTAGATTTTAGTGGAAACACTACAACAGCTGGTACCTTAACTGTTGGTAATGCCTATACACTTCCTGATACAGATGGTTTAGCTAACCAAGTATTGGCTACAGATGGTGCGGGTACTTTAGCATGGAGTGCGCCTGCAACTACATCGAGTATTAGCGTAGCAACAGCCACTGCAGATTATACGGTATTAACCACCGATAATTACATCATTTTCACAGGTGATTCAGCTAGTACCATTACATTACCCTCAGCCGTAGGCGCAAGCGGTAAAGAATATATTGTTAAAAATATGACTGCCTTTAAGGTTACCATAGCCACTACAAGTAGCGAACAAATTTGGCAAGATGCCAATAATAAAACCGTTACGGTAGGCCTGGGTGTAGAAGCGCAGAACAACTGGATAAAACTAGTATCCGATGGTACGCAATGGATAAGTTTTAGAGGCTTGTATTAAAATAATATTATTCACTTATAAATAGAATAATCCTCTCGCTTATAACGAGGAAATAATATCATTTTAAATATTTAAATAATGAAACCACTATTCACCATTTTATCCGCCTTTTTAATTACGGCCAGTACCTTTGCCCAAACCGGTATAGGTACCACCGCTCCAGATGACTCGGCACAGTTAGAGGTAAGTAGTACTACCAAGGGGTTTTTGCCGCCACGATTGACAAAAGAAGCACGAAATTTAATAACAGCACCAGTGGCAGGACTAGTAGTTTGGTGTACAGATTGCGCTACTGAAGGCGAACTGCAAGTTTATAATGGTACCGCCTGGATTAAATCTGGAGTTGCCCCCGGCACAGCACAAGGCCAGATGAGGTATTGGGATGGTACAGCGTGGTTGGTAATAGCACCCGGTACCGAAGGGCAGGTGTTAAAGATTATAAACGGCGTACCTACCTGGGCAGATTAAGTGAACCAAACAATAGCTAGAACCCCATGAACTGATTGATAAAAATTGATAAAAACCTAATAGAAAATGAAACATTTAACCATCCTGTTTTTCCTGTTCCTATCCGCTGGCACCTATGCCCAAACCGGCATAGGCACCACCGCTCCGGATCCTTCGGCACAGTTGGAGGTAAGTAGTACCACCAAAGGGTTTTTACCGCCACGTATGAATGCAGCGCAGCGAGATGATATAGTAAGCCCAGCAACTGGCTTGGTTGTGTATAATACTACCGCCAATGTGTTAGAATACAAAACCGCATCGGGTTGGGTATCATATCAAGATAATCCAGATGGCACCACCGCTGGTGAGATGCAGTATTGGGACGGCAGCGCTTGGGTAACCATAGTACCCGGTACCGAAGGGCAGATTTTAACGTTAACTAGTGGTTTGCCAACTTGGGCAGGCATTACTAGTACTACATTTTATCAAGATCTAGATGGTGATGGATATGGAGATGTCAACAGTACTGTTGCTTCAGTTTTAAGACCTTTGGGCTATGTTGCTGATAATACAGATTGTGATGATAGTGATGTTGCAATAAATCCAGAAACAGTTTGGTATGTTGATGCAGATGGCGATGGTTATGTGGGCACAGATGTAGTTTCATGTTTAAGACCAATCAATGGTTTTTTGTTGAATGAATTGTCGGGAACAGGAACAGATGATTGTGACGATTCGGATGCATCAATTAATCCTTCTATTTTTGAATTTCCAAATGATGGAGTTGATAATAATTGCGATGGGCAAGAAGATAATATAGTTATAGGTAGTTTTGTAGGTGGGGGAATTGTCTTTTACCTAGCAGATACGCCAACTGATTTAGATGGTGATGGTGATTTAGATATTGGCTTGGTATGTGCCATAGAGGATCAAGGTATAAAACCCTGGAGAAATTTAGTTGCAATACAAACAGGAGCCAATGAAACAGGCATTGGCTATGGAGCTTCTAACACGAGATTAATTATAGAAATGCAAGGAGATACAAGCACTGATTATGCTGCAGGTTTTGCAAGCGCTTATAATGGAGGCGGATTTACTGATTGGTTTTTGCCAAGTATTGATGAGTTAGTTGAAATGAACAATAATGAGACGATTATAAATGATAGATCTGTTGTAAATGGAGGAAGTGCTTTTGAGTCAGGCTTTAGATGGAGTTCTTCACAAGATTCCGATGATAGAAGAGTATGGAACATGTCGTTCGGATCTAATTGTTCAACTTGCTATGGTGTACAAATTAAAAACTCGTCAAATACTTATAATGTGCGTGCAATTCGGGCTTTTTAACAAGTAAACTATTTATAAAATAATGCCTTTGTCAGGAAGCTTTAAAACAATACAATATCATTAATGAAATAACTATTCACAATTTTAGCGACCTTATTATTCACGGCAACCACCTTTTCCCAAACAGGTATAGGCACCACCACACCAAATGTTTCGGCACAATTGGAGGTAAGTAGTGCCACCAAAGGGTTTTTACCGCCACGTATGACCGCAGCGCAGCGAGATGCTATAGTAGTGCCTTTGGTACTTTTAGTGGTTTTGTGCATGGTGTAGTTGCTTATATTGTTAGTTGTAAAAGTTGAATACATTACATTTATAATTATGAAAAAAATAGTATGGTTTAGTATTTTAATAATGATGCTTGTTTCTTGCGCTACAAAAAAAGCACCAACTGTTAGCGTTGTTACACTAGCCGAAACCACCACCAGTTGGAATGGCGATATGTTGCCTAACTACCCCAATGGTACCCCAAAGGTTACCGTTTTAAAAATTACCATACCACCCAAAACTAAATTGCATGAGCATCACCATCCTGTTATAAATTCTGGCATTATTTTAAAAGGGGAGTTAACTGTTATTGATGAAGCTAATAAAGTTTTGCATCTAAAACCAGGAGATGTTATTGTGGAGCTGGTAAACAAAGTACATTATGGTATCAATCAAGGCAATAAACCAGTTGAAATAGTCGTTTTTTATGCGGGTGTCACCGATTTGCCGATAACAGTTTTAGAAAAGGATCGATAGTTCTATCGTTTATTTTTTAAATAATCAACATTCGTTATTGTCTAGAATTTTTAAACACAATGGCTTAAGAACAAGCTTGTTCTGGGGTGTAAGGTCTAAGTGTCGGTGTTTGGTGAAAAAATAATGATTAAAGCACGCAAGAAATTCATAATATCCTCGTTTACGTGTCATACGACCGATTTATTTTAATATTCTTTTGTATAACTTGATTTTTACCAATTAAACCAACAACTATGGAAATAAAAAAAATATTAATTCTTTTAATGTTTGCCCTTTTCGGGAAATTATCTGCGCAAGAAAATAACAGGGTAATTACCACGGCAGTACCTTTTTTAACGATAGCAGCCGATGCAAGGTCAGCTGGTATGGGTGATATGGGCGTTGCTACTTCAACAGATGCCTTTTCACAGCAGTGGAACCCGGCAAAATTCGCATTTGCTGAACGTGAAATGGGAATAGGGGTAAGTTATACGCCTTATTTAGAGAGTATAATTACCGATATCTCTCTTTTAAATGCCAGTTTTTACAACAAGATAAATGATCAAAGTGCATTTGCACTTAGTTTGCGTTATTTCACTTTAGGTGAAATAGAGCTACGTCAATTTGCCAATGATCCCGGTACCATAGCAAAGCCCAATGAGTTGGCCTTAGATGGTTCTTATTCGTTAAAATTAAGCCCTACGTTTTCAATGGCAGTAGGTGGTAGGTATATAAGGTCAAATTTAAAATTACCTCAAAATGGATCTGAAGATTCGAAAGCTGCAGGTTCTTTTGCTGTCGATGTTGCAGGTTATTATAGGTCTGATGAGATAGCTTACAATAATTTTGATGGTAGATGGAGGGCAGGTTTTAATCTTTCCAATATTGGCGGTAAAATTCAATACGACGCTGGCGGACAAGAAAACTTTTTGCCGAGTAAATTAAGCTTTGGTGGAGGCTTCGATTTTATTTTAGATCAGGATAATGTAATAGGCATAACAACCGAATTCAATAAACTTCTTGTTCCGACTCCACAAGATTATGATAATGATGGTGATGTTGATTCGGCAGATAATGATATTTATCAAAATGAAAGCGGTTTCAGTGGTATGTTCAATTCTTTTACTGATGCGCCAGATGGTTTCAGTGAGGAATTAAAAGAATTTACATGGGCGTTAGGTGCAGAGTATACATACCAAGATGCTTTTATGGTAAGAACAGGATATTTTAATGAAAGCGAGGAAAAAGGTTCTAGAAAATTCTTTACCCTAGGTGCAGGATTTAAGTTTAATTCGGCTCAAATTGATTTGTCTTATTTGTTCTCAACGTCACAAGTTAGAAATCCTTTGGAAAATACCTTAAGGTTTTCCTTAACGTTTAATTTAGGGGAAGAATATCTTAATGACTAACCCTGGTTAGAAATTTGAATAAAAAAAACCTGCAAGCTTGCAGGTTTTTTTTATGTTGGGATATTTCAGAATTAAAATATATAATGCTTTATATTTAAACCACTTCAATTTGTAGATTGATATTTAAAATGTAACTATGGCTTTTCAAAAAAAAATTAGTTTTGAGGTAACCCTATATGACTCGTTAAGTGAATTGAACGAAGATGATAACGTGTTAATGTCTGCGGCGGTAAGCGCTAGAAAAAGAGCCTACGCACCCTATTCTAATTTTTTTGTTGGCGCTTCGGTGTTACTGGAGAATAATGAAATAATAGAGGGTAACAACCAAGAGAATGCATCTTACCCATCGGGTTTGTGTGCAGAGCGGGTTGCTATTTTTTATGCAGGAGCTAAGTTTCCAGGTGTTCAAATAAAAGCAATGGCTATTTCTGCTGCTGCATTAAATCATGAAGTATGCGAGCCGGCAGCGCCTTGTGGTAATTGTAGGCAAGCAATTTCAGAGTATGAGTTTAAACAGGCTAAACCGATTAGAATTTTGTTAATGGGTGAAACCGGTGGTGTAATAGAATGTGATTCTGTGGCAGATTTACTACCATTAGGCTTTAATAGTAGTTATTTAGAATAGAAATGGTTTAAACATTTTCTTTTACCTACGAATTTGGCATTTTGCACCCTAATTTTCCCAATTTTGATTACCGTGGCTAAGGCTATGCTACTGAAAATTGTCTTCATTAGGTCTCAAAAGCCCTAATTCTCGGTTCCACACAATAAGTTTAAGTCACTTCATAATGAAGCATGGGAAGGGTATTTTGAATACCCACGTTTTTTACTGTTTTTGTTAAGCATATAATTTCTTAATTGATTTACTTCTATTATTTTTATCGATTCATTTATATGTGTATTTTTGTCCTTCTTCGATGCCTAGGTGAACCTAACCCCTAGTATCTTTAGAGAATTTAAAACCAATAGTTAAAATTGATGAAAAAAATCACCAAGGAAACGTATTTAAAGTGGTATGCCGACATGCTGTTTTGGAGGAAATTTGAGGATAAATTGGCTGCTGTTTATATTCAGCAGAAAGTAAGAGGATTTCTTCATTTGTATAATGGGCAAGAAGCGGTTTTAGCTGGCGCCCTACATGCAATGGATCTTTCTAAAGACCGCATGATTACTGCTTATAGAAATCATGTTCAGCCCATTGGTATGGGTGTAGACCCAAAAATGGTAATGGCTGAACTTTATGGAAAAGTAACGGGAACGTCAAAAGGAATGGGCGGTTCTATGCATATTTTTTCAAAAGAACATCGTTTTCATGGAGGCCACGGTATTGTTGGTGGTCAAATTCCGCTTGGTGCGGGGATGGCATTCGGTGATAAGTATGCAGGTCGCGATAATGTTACTCTGTGTTATATGGGTGACGGAGCGGTGCGACAAGGTTCTCTTCACGAAACATTTAATTTGGCTATGTTATGGCAATTACCGGTTGTTTTTGTTTGTGAAAATAACGGATACGCCATGGGTACTTCTGTAGCACGAACTTCATTTTCAACTGAAATATGGAAATTAGGTTTAGGTTACGAAATGCCATGTGGCCCGGTTGATGGTATGAACCCTGTTACGGTTGCGCAAGAAATGAGCAAGGCAATTGACCGAGCTAGAAGTGGTGGCGGACCAACTTTTCTAGAAATGAAGACGTATAGATATAGAGGTCATTCAATGTCTGATGCACAACATTATAGAACAAAGGATGAAGTTGAAGAATATAAAAAGATAGATCCAATAACTCAGGTGTTGGATATAATAAAGGAAAACAAATACGCAACGGACGCTGAAATCAAGGAAATTGACAAAAATGTCAAAGAGATGGTTAAGGAGTGTGAGAAGTTTGCAGAAGAATCAGATTATCCACCAGTGAATCAATTGTATGATATGGTTTACGAACAAGAGGATTTTCCATTTGTTCAACATAAATTTTAAGTAGATGGCTATAGTAGTAAATATGCCCCGTTTAAGCGATACCATGGAAGAAGGTACGGTTGCTAAATGGTTAAAAAGCGTTGGAGATAAAGTTGAAGAAGGTGATATGTTGGCTGAAATCGAAACTGATAAGGCGACGATGGAATTCGAATCATTTAATGAAGGAACCTTATTATATATAGGCGTACAAGAAGGTGATGCTGCTCCGGTGGATACACTGTTGGCTATAATAGGTAAAGAGGGTGAAGATATTTCGGGTTTAATCGGTGGTAAAAGTGCAACTGCTTCAGAAAATAAATCTTCACTAGTTGAGGATGTTGCTGAAGAGTCTTTGGAAGAAGTTGAAAACGGAGCTGAAATTCCTGAGGGGGTTGAAATTATTAAAATGCCGCGTTTAAGTGATACCATGGAAGAAGGTACGGTGGCAAGTTGGTTGAAGAAGGTTGGCGATGATGTAGAAGAAGGAGATATTTTAGCTGAGATTGAGACAGATAAGGCTACGATGGAGTTTGAGTCTTTTTATTCTGGGAAGTTATTATATATTGGTATTCAAGAAGGTGAATCTTCTCCTGTAGATGCGGTTTTGGCAGTTATTGGTCCTGATGGAACTGATGTTGATGCTGTTTTAAGTAATAAATCTGGAGGTGGTAAAAAATCATCTACATCAGAAAGCAAAAGAGTTGAAATAAAATCTGAAAATTCTTCTGATAAGAAAGAGGTTTCAAAAACGGTAACTGAAGGTGAAAGAATTTTTGCATCACCTTTAGCTAAGAAAATTGCAGAAGACAAGGGAATCGATTTAGCAAAAGTTTCTGGTTCAGGCGATAATGGTAGAATTACCAAGAAAGATATTGAAAATTATACGCCTAGTACAACGGCTGTACCAGTTGTAAGTTCGGCAGTTAAGGCTGAGTCAGGCGTAGTTTCTCAATCAATATCAATGGCTTTGCCAATAGGTGAAGAAGGTACTAAAGAAGTTAAGAATTCTAACATGCGTAAGGCAATAGCTAAAGCGCTTGGTAATTCTAAATTTAATGCACCGCATTTTTATCTAACCATTGAGGTAGATATGGATAATGCGAAAGAATCTCGTGCTCAAATAAATAGTTTGCCTGATACTAAGGTGTCTTTTAATGATATGGTGTTAAAAGCATGTGCAATGGCGCTTAGGAAGCATCCTCAAGTAAATACTTCGTGGAATGGAGATACAACTAAGTATCATCAGCATATTCATATGGGTGTTGCTGTTGCGGTTGATGAAGGTTTAGTGGTTCCAGTTGTAAAGCACTGTGATTTATTGGGCTTGACACAGATTGGTAGTGCTGTTAAAGATTTAGCTGGGAAAGCTCGAAACAAAAAAATATCACCTTCAGAAATGGAAGGTAGTACTTTTACCGTTTCAAACTTAGGTATGTTCGGTATATTAGAATTTACATCTATAATAAATCAGCCAAATTCAGCAATACTTTCAGTAGGAGCTATAGTAGAAAAACCTGTAGTTAAGAATGGTGAAATTGTAATTGGTAATACTATGAAGTTGACTTTAGCTTGTGACCATAGAACTGTTGATGGTGCCGTAGGAGCTCAATTTTTACAGACACTTCGTTATTTTGTTGAAAACCCAGTGACTATGTTAGCATAGAAATATGATTTTAAATAGAATTAAAAAAGCATCCTTTGAAGAGGATGCTTTTTTTTATCTTTAGATTTTAAAAGGCGCATCATTATGAAACATATTATTACATGCTTATTTGGTTTTTTGTTGGTTGGTTGTAGCGGAGCAAAAGTAGAACAGTCAACCGTTTTGAATCCTACTAATGAAATAGAAGGAATTAAAAGAGATGTTTTGCAAAATACATCCAATGGCGATGATGTTAAATCATCTAATTTAGCTCCCAAGCTTAAAGCATATAGTACGCCTGAAAATATCGAGGATATTATGGTTTACCTAACTTCTGATGAATTACAAGGTAGAGATACCGGTAGTGAAGGTATCTCCAAAGCTGCGGACTTTATACAAAATGTATTTGAGAAGAATAATATTCAACCTTATTTTTCTTCTTATCGTGATACATTGTCAAACTATTCTGATGGCACAGCTTTTAACGTAGTGGGGTATTTGCCAGGAACGGATGCAAAGCTTAAAAATGAGTTCGTAATAATAGGCGCACATTATGATCATATTGGTTTAATGAGCGGACAAGTTGTTGATAGTATAGCCAATGGAGCTAACGATAATGCATCAGGGACAACTACAGTTCTAGAGTTTGCTAAATATTTTGGTGAACTAGAAGAGAATAAACGAAGTATTATTTTTGCTCTTTTCTCTGCTGAAGAAAAAGGATTACTTGGATCTAAACATTTAGCCGATAAATTAAAAGAGAAGAATATAGATTTGTATGCTATGCTTAATTTTGAAATGGTTGGCGTTCCAATGGTTGGTAAAGACCATAGTTTGTATTTAACCGGTTATGAATTATCGAATTTGGCAGAGGTTAGCAATAGGTATGCACGCAAAAATCTTGTAGGATTTTTGCCGAAGGCAAAGGAATTTAATTTATTCAGACGGTCTGACAATGCTTCGTTTCACGATGTTTTTAGTGTTCCTTCTCAAACGTATAGCACGTTTGATTTTACTAATTTTGGAGAATATCATAAAGTGGGAGATGAGGCCTCTTTAATGAATTATATACATATGGCGACAATAGTAAATGAAACCATACCAATGATAACAGGAATTGTAAATTCACCAATTAAAGAATTAAGGTATAATTAATGGAATACATTATTGTTACGGGCACAAGTAGGGGAATTGGTTTTGAGCTAAGCAAATTGTTGGCAAATGCAGGATATAAGGTCTTGGCATTATCTAGGAATGAAAAACCGATTAAAGATCTTAAGCATAAGAATATTCAAGCATTTTCTTTCGATGTATCATCAGTTTTTGATCGTGAAAAACTAGCAAGCTATTTAAAAGATAACGGAAAAGTAAGGGCATTAATAAATAATGCTGGGAAATTGTTGAACAAGCCATTTTTAGAAACTACTGAAGAAGAGTTTAAATCTGTTTATGAGGTCAATGTATTTGGTGTTGCTGCGATAACAAAATTGGTAATTCCATTTATGTCAAATACAGGCCATGTAGTAACAATTAGTTCTATGGGCGGTATTCAAGGTAGCGCTAAATTTCCCGGCTTATCAGCATATAGTTCAAGTAAAGGAGCTGTGCTTACGCTTACAGAATTGCTGGCAGAAGAATTTAAAGAGACCGGACCATCGTTCAATGCCTTGGCTTTGGGCGCGGTACAGACTGAAATGCTGGAAGAGGCTTTTCCGGGATATAAAGCACCAGTGTCAGCAATAGAAATGGCTGAATACGTAATGGATTTCGCTTTGAAGGGTCAAAAATTATATAACGGTAAAATTTTACAAGTCAGTAGTAGTACACCTTAGAATGCAGCAAACTTTAGCGAAATATCTTCCTGAAACAGCAGTTATACCTTGTTTTGAACTCATTAGAGTTAGTCAAGTTCATTTGAAAATAGTTAATGAGCGCGTAACACGGCATGGAGATTATAGAAGAAGAAAAGATGGTAATCATCAAATTACGGTAAACGCATCACTCAATAAATATCGATTTTTAATTACGCTAATTCACGAAATTGCGCATTTAGTAGCATTTGAAAAGTATGGGCGGAATATTAAACCACACGGATTGGAATGGAAAAGAACATTCCAATATTTAATGCTGCCTTTTATTCGGCCAGAAGTTTTTCCTTCTCAACTACTTCCATTATTGGCAAAACATTTCAAAAATCCAAAGGCAAGTAGTGGTACCGATGCGCACTTATCGATTGCTTTAAAACAATACGACGAACAACAATCAGAAAAATCTTACGTTTACGAATTACCGATAGGTAGTGTTTTTCGTATTTATAATGGTAAACTTTTTAAAAAGGGTAACAAACGAACTAAGCGCTATGCATGTACAGAAATATCTACTGGCAGAATGTTTTTGTTTCAACCAAACGCCGAAGTAGAGTTAATAAAAAGCCGATATGAATAAAAATTATTACGCCGTTTTAATGGCTGGTGGAGTAGGGTCTAGATTTTGGCCTATAAGTACTAGTGAGAATCCAAAGCAGTTTCATGATATGTTAGGTACGGGTAGCACACTCATACAAAAAACATTTCAAAGATTAAACAAGTTTGTGCCTACTGAGAATATTTTAATTCTTACTAATGAACGGTATAATGATTTGGTCTTAAAGCAGTTGCCAATGGTGAAACAAGAGCAAGTGGTTCTTGAGCCTGCAATGAGAAATACGGCACCTTGTATATTATATGCTGCATTGAAAATTCAGAAAATGAATGAAGATGCAGTAATGATAGTAGCACCTAGTGATCACTGGATCGAAGATGAAGAAGCTTTTGCAAAAGATGTTACCGCTTGTTTTAAAAAATGTGAAACTGAAGATGTTTTGTGCACCTTAGGTATTAAGCCTTCTTTTCCTAATACAGGTTTTGGGTACATAGAATATAATAAAGCAGATGCTGCACAAATTAAAAAAGTAAAACAGTTTAGAGAAAAGCCTGATTATGAAACTGCAAAAGATTTTCTTGCCCAAGGTAATTTTCTTTGGAATGCTGGTATTTTCATGTGGAGTGCAAAAACTATCGTGGATGCTTTTCAAAACTATCAGCCAAAGCAATACAAATTATTTAGAGATGGTCTAGTTTGTTTCAATACTGAAGACGAGAGAAAATTTATATCAGAGAATTATCCTAAAGCTGAAAATATATCTATTGATTATGCTATTTTAGAAAATTCAAATTCGATCTTTGTATTAGAGGCCACTTTTGATTGGAACGATTTGGGTACATGGGGTTCATTATATGACAAGCTTGACAAAGAAGAAAATAATAATGCTATTGTAAATGCTAGAGTTTTAACTCAAGACGCAAGTGGTAATATGATTAGGTCAAAAGCGGGTAAAGTAGTTGTAGTAGATGGTTTAAATGACTATATTATTGTAGATAAGGATGAGGTACTATTAATATATCCTAAAGCAAAAGAACAAGATATTAAACAAGTACTTAATAAGGTGAAAGATACCTTTGGTGATGAATTTGCATAAATAAGTATGGAGAATAATTTGAATCAAGATAATATCAACCCAACTGGTAATGAGGGGAATGGTAGTGAGGAAGTAAAAAAAGACTTTCAAGGACTTTTAGGTAGTATAAAAAAGTTTCTTTCTGAGTTGTTGGATATTCGTACGAATACAGACCAACATGCAACGAAAGAAGCGATTATAGCCGATATACCGTTTAAGGGACACACATCTTGGATTTTAATTTGTTCTATTTTTATTGCCTCTATCGGGTTAAACGCGAATTCAACAGCGGTAGTAATAGGCGCGATGTTAATTTCCCCTCTTATGGGACCTATTTTAGGAATTGGTATGTCAGTGGCAATTAATGACATTGATACCTTAAAAAGGTCCTTAAAGAATTTTACGGTCATGGTAATTCTTAGTGTAATTACTGCCTATCTTTTTTTTAATTTTTTTCCTTTACGTGACGAATCTTCTGAGCTTTTGGCCAGAACCGAGCCAGATATTAGGGATGTTTTGATTGCATTTTTTGGTGGATTGGCATTGGTCATTGCTCGTGCTAAAAAAGGTACTATCGCAAGTGTTATTTTTGGTGTTGCGATTGCTACGGCTTTAATGCCACCTTTGTGTACGGTAGGTTTTGGTTTGGCGATAGGAAATTGGTCATATGCTACCGGTGCTTTATATCTTTTTACGATTAATACAATATTTATTGCGTTAGCAACATTTCTTGTTATTAAGTTGTTACGTTTTCCAATGGTTCGTTACGTCAATTCTCAAAGAAGACGATTAATAGGTAGGTTAGCTTCTTTGCTTGCTATTTTAGTAATGATACCTGCAGGATTTACTTTCTATAACGTATTTCAAAAATCACTGTTCACAAGAGACGCAAATAATTTCATAGTTGAGAAAATAGAGCCTTACCAATTTACTGGAGAAGGTAAATTTTTAAAGGATTTTAGTGATATTGAATTCAATGATGGTGAAAATTCAAAAGTTGAACTGGTTTTTATGGGCAATGAGGCGATACCCGATAATGTCATTGCCACATGGAGAAATCAAATGTTGGATTATAAACAGTTGAAAAATTGTGAATTAAGTATTGTTCAGGGCTCAAGCAATGAAAAGGCGAATGAGTTGAAATACGTAAATGAATTATACGAATCTCAAAAGAGTATTTTATCTAGTAAAGACGAAAAAATTAAAATTTTGGAAAGCGAGTTGGTTAGGCTAAATCAGATTTCTTCAAATCAAATTCCATTTAAGGAAATTAGCCTAGAAGCTAAAACGAATTACGAAAATTTAGAACGACTAGGTTACGCATATTTAATCTCTACCGATTTTAGTAAAACGGATAGTATTCCATTGTTTGAAGTGACTTGGAAAAAGGAAACAAATAGAGCTGAGATTGTAAAAGATATGAATAAACTACAGGACTGGCTGCGATTGAGGCTGAATAATAAAAGTATTCAACTAAAGGAAATACCCAAAGATTAATTTTGTTCTTGTATATACATCTGGCGTACTTTCTTAAAGAGATCAGATGAGTATACGAAATTGGTCACCGCTTCATTATCTGTTTTAAAAATTTCATTTTTTGTACCTTCCCATTCAAGAAGGCCATCTTTTAGAAAAATAATTTTTTCTCCAATTTGCATTACCGAGTTCATGTCATGTGTATTGATGACAGTAGTAATGTTATATTCTTCGGTAATTTCTTTGATGAGGTCATCTATTAGAATAGCGGTTTTTGGATCGAGGCCAGAATTTGGCTCATCGCAAAATAGATATTTAGGATTCATTACAATGGCACGTGCAATAGCAACTCTTTTCTGCATACCACCAGAAATCTCAGAAGGAAATTTGTGATGCGCATCAACAAGATTTACCCTTTTAAGTACTGCATCGACGCGATCTTTCATTTCTGATTTAGATTGCTTTGTAAACATTTCTAACGGAAACATTACATTGCCTTCTACCGTCATGCTATCAAAAAGAGCACTTCCTTGAAAGACCATACCCATTTCTTGTCTTAAATCTCGTTTTTTGTCATCTGAAAGTTCAGCGTATTTCTTTCCATCGTAAACAATATTGCCTTGTTCCGGCACAAACAAACCTAATAAGCATTTAAGAAATACGGTTTTACCAGAACCACTTTGGCCAATGATTAAATTGGTTTTTCCTTTTTCAAAAGTGGTGGATATACCTTTAAGGATATGAGCGTCTCCAAATGATTTGTGTATGTCTTGAACGTCTATCATTATCCTAATAAAAGTTGGGTTAAAATATAATTCAATATGATGATAACAACACTAGTCCAAACAAAAGACGTTGTACTGGCCTTGCCAACTTCTAAGGCTCCACCTTTCATGTAAAACCCATGAAAGGAAGGTATAGTAGCAATTATAAAAGCAAATATTAATGTCTTAATAAAAGCATAGGCGATATGAAAAGGCACAAAATCTGTTTGTAGTCCGGTTATAAAATCGGTACTCGTCAAGAATCCGCCAAACACACCGGCCATCCAACCACCAAAGATTCCAACATACATAGAAATTGCAATTGCAAAAGGGTAAAAAAGCATCGCTATAATCTTTGGGAAGACTAAGTAATTTAATGAATTTACACCCATTACCTCCAACGCATCTATTTGTTCGGTTACTCTCATCGTACCAATACTAGAGGTAATATACGAACCTACTTTACCGGCCATTATAATAGATACGAAGGTAGGTGCAAACTCTAGTATAACAGATTGTCTGGTAGCAAAACCAATTAGATTGCGTGGTATTAAAGGGTTCGTTAAGTTAAGTGCGGTTTGTATTGCAACAACGGCACCAATAAAGAAAGAAATGAAAATGATAATACCCAGAGAGCTGAAAATCAATTCGTCTATTTCTTTATAAATAAGGGATTTCATTATTCTCCATTTGGTTGGTTTTTTAAAAACCTCACGGATCATAATTGCATAGCTTCCTACAGATGCTAAATAGTTCATTGATTAAAAATAGAATTCTTACCGTAAAAATAACAATAAAGGACTTGATTTAACCTCGGTTTAATCTTTAAAGGTGTAAATTATTTACTTTTACACTTCAAATGGATAGGTATGAAAATGAGATTTTATTTTATTGTGATATTGTTTTTTGGGACACTTCTTATTGCTGCAGATTTATCAGCGCAAAATAGGAGCAAAGAAAATGATTATGATGAGCAGTTAAGGTTTAAGCCTAAATTAGTAGTAGGTATTGTGGTGGATCAAATGCGTTATGATTATTTGACGCGTTTTTATGATCATTTTGGAAATGATGGTTTTAAAAGATTGGTTGAGGAAGGTTTCAATTGTAAGAACAATCATTTTAATTATGCGCCAACAAGTACGGGACCTGGACATACATCGGTTTATACCGGAGCAACCCCTTCTATTCACGGGATTATTGGTAATAATTGGTATGATAAAGAATTGGATGCCGATGTGTATTGCGCGTCTGATGATTCCTTTACATCTGTAGGTACAACATCGAATGCGGGTCAAATGTCCCCTCATAGAATGATTGTTACAACAATTACAGATGAATTAAGATTAAATAATCAAATGCGAGGAAAAACAATAGCCATTGCTTTAAAAGATAGAGGAGCTGTTTTACCTGGTGGGCATACGGCCAATGCTGCGTATTGGTTTCATGGAGCAAATGAGGGTAAATGGATTACTAGTTCATATTATATGGAACAACTTCCAAGATGGGTGTTAGATTTTAATTCGTCTGGTACGGCCCAATCTTATAAAAGAGCATGGAATACACTAAAAGATATTAAGGAATATAAGGAGAGTGGACCAGATGATAATGTATATGAAGGTTTGTTTGAGGGGGAAACGTCACCTACTTTTCCGCATAGCACAACTGCACTTTTAAGTAAAACTCAAGATTTTGATATTATAAAAGGAACGCCATTTGGAAATTCTCTAACTACTGATTTTGCAATAGAGGCCTTACAACAAGAAGGTTTGGGTAAGGATGATATTACCGATTTTTTAGCGGTAAGTTTTTCAAGCACCGATTACGTAGGTCATATGTATGGGGTTAACTCTAAAGAAATTCAGGATACATATTTGAGATTGGATGAAGATTTAGCAAGATTATTTAAAGCATTGGATAAGAATGTTGGTAAGGGCGAATACACATTGTTCTTGACGGCGGATCACGCAGCTATTGAAGTTCCTGCTTATTTAAAAGATCAAAAAATACCTGCTGGTTATATAGATAAAGCATCCAATAAAAAAAGGCTTGCAGAATTTTTGAAATACACTTATGGTACAGAAGATATTGTAAAAAACTATTCTAACGATCAAATATTTTTAGACCATAAAATAGTAATGAATCTTGATCTTAACTTAGCAGAGGTTGAAGCGGAAATCGCTCAAGAATTTTTAGGATATGATAGTATAGATAAGGTGTATACAGCAAATCAGATGTGGAACAATGAATACACTACTGGTATCCCTTACATTTTACAGAATGGGTACAATCAGAAAAGATCAGGCGATGTTTTAGTAGTTTTAAAACCAGGATTTATTTCATACGGCACTACTGGTTCAACACATGGTTCACCACAAATTTATGATACTCATGCCCCATTATTATTTTATGGAAAAGGGATAAAACCTGGGTCAACGGTTAACCGAACTGAAATACCAGATATTGCCCCTACATTATCCGCCCTTTTGGGAATTTCTTTTCCAAGTGGTGCTAATGGTAAACCTATAACAGCCGTATTAGAATAAAATGGATGTTAGGCCGATAGGTATTTTTGATTCTGGTATTGGAGGAACATCCATTTGGGGTGAACTTCAAGAGCTTTTACCTCATGAAGATTTTATTTATTTGGCCGATAGTAGGAATGCTCCATATGGCGAGAAATCTCAGGAACGAATTTTAGAACTGAGTATTAAGAATACAGAATTTTTATTGGATCTTAAATGTAAGCTTATTGTAGTTGCCTGTAATACGGCGACAACTAATGCGATCAATTATCTGCGTGAGAATTATAAAGTACCATTTATAGGTATTGAACCAGCTATAAAACCCGCTGCTATAAACTCAAAGTCAAAAATAGTAGGAGTACTTGCAACAAAAGGAACTTTATCAAGTAGTTTGTTTCACAGTACCACAAAGAACCATGCAGCCGGTATTACAGTATTAGAACAACGAGGAACTGGTTTGGTTGAATTGATTGAACAAGGAAAATTGCAAAGTCATGAATTATATACACTTTTAGAAGGCTATATTTTACCAATGCTTGAAAAGGGGATGGATTATTTGGTATTGGGTTGCACACATTACCCTTATTTGATTCCGATATTAAAAAAAATGCTTCCAGAAAATGTTACCATAATTGATTCAGGCCAAGCGGTTGCTCGACAAACTAAATCGGTTTTAGAGAGATTAGATTTGTTATCTAATTCTTCTGAATGGGGATCACATCAATTCTTTACTAATAAAAACGAAAAAGTATTATCTAATGTATTGCCTTCCAGTAAATTAAACTTAACCGTTTCTTTTAAAGATTTTTAAGGGAATTGTTTTTTCTTTCGTAGGTGATATAGGTAAATGAAAATTTGTGTCGATCATCTGTTGGGTGAAATTCTTGTTTCGTCATCATCCAGTAATCTTCATCAATTTCAGGAAAAAAAGTGTCGGCATTGTCAAAGTTAGCATGTACTCGAGTAAGTTCAATTTTGTCTGATTGTTCTTCAGCCAATTTATAAATTTCCCCACCACCGATTATAAATGCAGTTTCATTATTAACTAATGCAATCGCAGCATCTAATGAATGAACGACAATACAGTCTTCAAAAAGAACGGTGTAATTTTTGTCTCGGGTAATTATTATATGGGTTCTGTTCGGGAGTGGTTTAGGGAAACTTTCAAAGGTTTTTCTGCCCATTATGATTTTATGTCCAGAAGTTAATTTCTTGAATCGTTTAAAATCATCTGGCAAATGCCATAGTAAATCATTGTCTTTGCCTAAAGCATTGTTTTCTGCTGCAGCGGCAATCATTATAAGCGTCTTCAAAGCAGTTTTTTTTTAGTATCAGTTTCAATCATCTTGGATGTTTCGATTTCTTTCTCCATTTCGATAATACGTTGTTTTTGCTTTTGCACTAATTTTTCACGTTGAGAACGTTCCCAATCTTTACCCATAAATTTATTAGTGATAAAAACATTGAAAATGTGAAGAGCAAAAAGAAAAGCCCAGAAGGTAATGGCCCAAATGAACCAATTATATTCTTGCCCGTATTTTAAAATCTTATTGATTAGAATCAAGAATATACTGCCTATTAAAAAAACTACAAAATGAGTGTATAGGTGTTTTTTTTGTGAAATCCTTTTTTGAGCATTTTCTACAAGTTCATGCTGCTCTAAATCTAATTTGGAGGTATTTTTATTTTTGGAAAACATAGCTCTTCCTATCTTTGGACCAAAGATACAGGAAATGTATTTTACCAAAAATAATATGGAAAAAATAAGAAAGGAATTTCCGGTTTTACGAAATGGTATTTATGCCAATACTGCAGTATATGGGTTAATGTATGAATCATTATTAGATTGGAGGCAAGAACATGATCTTGATTTTTTGATTCATGGCAGTCAAATGCGAGAAAAATCTTTAAAAGTTATTTCAGACACGCGTAAAACAGTTGGGGAGTTTTTTCATTGCAAGCGTGAAAATGTAGCGTTGGTCAATAACTTTTCAACTGGGCTTAATGTGCTATTGGAAGGATTGAATCCTAAGAAAAAAATATTGCTGATCGAAGGTGATTATCCTTCATTAAATTGGAGTTTCGAGAACCGAGGTTTTAATATTCGTTACTTGAAAATGGTTTGTGATTTAGAAGACCGCATTCAAGAAGTTATTGAGAAGGAACATATAGATGTACTAGCTTTAAGTTTGGTACAATGGTTAGATGGTTTTTCTATAGATTTAGAATTCTTAAAGCAACTGAAAATTAAATTTCCAGATCTATTGATTATTGCCGATGGTACTCAGTTTTGTGGTAGTATGCAATTTGATTTTGATAACTCAGGTATCGATGTGTTAGGAGCGAGTGCTTATAAATGGTTGTTGGCCGGATATGGGAATGGTTTTATGCTTTTTTCTGATCGTGTTAAAGAAGAGATTTCTATTAATAATATTGGTTTTAATGCTGCAAATGGTGATTTTGATAAAAAGAATACAATACGGTTTGCTAAATTATTTGAACCAGGGCATTTGTCATCCTTAACTTTTGGAAGTTTAAAATTTTCACTGGATTACTTTACTAAAATTGGGATAGATAAAATCACCGCACATAATCAAAAACTTTCTGAAAAGGCAAAAACTGATTTTCAACAATTAGGACTTCTCCATGATAAATTTAACTCAAGAGGTAAGCATAGTACAATATTCAATATAAGTGCTAATGAAGCTACTTTTAAGCATCTTTTGGAGAATGATATATATTGTGTGCAAAGAGGTCATGGTGTGCGTCTAAGTTTTCATTTATATAATAGGGTAGAAGATATAGATGCAATTGTAAAAATCTTAAAAGCAAGTAGATAGCTCTTCATTAAAAATAATTTTAGCAGGATAAAATTCATGAACTGAGTTAAAAAGACTTTGTTTTTTGTCAAATTCACAATAATGGCTTAAGTGTTGGTAATGAGTATTTTATTGTGGTAATTTTGAAATGAATTTTTAAAATTAACATCATGGCAATTGCAAAACAATATTTAAAAACAAAACCTGTATGTAAGGTAACTTTTACGGTACCTGCAGAAGAAGCAAAAAAAGTTTCCGTAGTCGGTGACTTTAATAACTGGAGCCCAAAAGCTAGTACATTGAAAAAATTAAAAAACGGAACTTTTAAAGGAACTTTAGACCTTCCTAAAGAAAATTCTTTTGAGTTCAAATACTTAGTGGATGGTAACTTTGTAAACGAGACTGAAGCTGATCGTTATCAGTGGAATGATTATGCTGGTTCTGAAAACGCTGTTTTAGAATTGTAGTAGAACATCGATATCACAAAACATAAAAGGCGTATTACTTTGAGTAGTGCGCCTTTGTGTTTCTATAATTATTCTTTTTTATCGGATAGGGAAGTATAAATTTTCGCTAAGCTTTAGAATGTGCTTAAAAACTGCTACCATTGCAATTTAAATGTAATTGGAATAGAATATGGAACTCTTGTGGGAATACCATTTTGAAGTCCTGGTTGAAAATTTGGTAGCAAAGAAATTATGCGTATGGCCTCATTCTCTAATAAAGGGGAAGGGCCTTTAGTTCTTAGGTTGGTCTTATCTCCATTTTCATCAATAACGAAAATTATACTTACCCTGCCTTGAAGGCCTTTTTTTAAGGCTTCTTGTGGGTAATTAAAGTGATAGCCAATATGCTCTTGCATCAGAGAATTAAATGTTTTACTATCTGAATTGTTGTCAATTCTTTGTTGGTTAGGAAATAAAGGCACTTCCTCGATTACTCCACCTTTAAAAGCCATACTACTATCTAATAATATCTTATTAAGTTGATTGTTTTGTAAATAATGGTAGTTGAAGTGGTATATTATGCTGTATTTAGTTGGTTTGATATTGTCAACTCTTATAATGTTAAGGTCTAAAATCCTGTTCTTTAAATCTTTGTGAAATTTTTTGGTAAGTTTTTTGTCATTGATAGAAGAAAAAAATCTTTCCTTATCAATCTGATTTAAATCATTTAATTGAAAAGTGATATTTGTTTTTAAGGTATCAATTTCGTTATCTCTTTTTTTTGCTAAATCTTCTAGAACATGAAATACTTCTTTCTCTATTTTAATATTTAAGCATTCATTTTTATCTATTGTGTTTGCACATTCAGCTATAATTATTTCCTCCTGAGGAAAATAAACAGAATTGTTTTGCGATAAACAATTCATAGATGTCAAAATACAAACTATAAAAAAGTGAAGTGTTTTAATGCTCATAAGTTAGATTGCAACTTTTCCTTTAATGTGCGGATGCGGATTATAGTCAACCAAAGTAAAATCTTCGAACTTGAAATCGAAAATATCTTTTACATTAGGGTTTATTTGCATTTTAGGCAAAGACCTAGGTTCTCTACTCAATTGAAGTTCAACCTGCTCCATATGATTGTTGTAGATATGGGCATCTCCAAAAGTGTGTATGAAATCACCCGCTTCAAGTCCGCACACTTGTGCCATCATCATAGTAAATAAGGCATAAGATGCAATGTTAAAAGGTACCCCTAAGAAAATATCTGCACTTCTTTGATACAATTGACAAGAGAGTTTTCCGTCCGAAACATAGAATTGAAAAAAGGCATGGCAAGGAGGTAGGGCTGCTTTTCCATTCGCTACATTTTCTGAAAAAGATTTTGAGGTATCCGGTAAAACACTGGGGTTCCAAGCAGAAACCAACATTCTTCTGCTGTTTGGGTTGGTCTTCAAAGAATGAACTACCTCTTTTATTTGGTCAATTTCATCATCGTTCCAATTACGCCATTGGTGACCATATACGGGCCCAAGATTACCATTTTCATCAGCCCATTCATTCCAGATTCGTACACCATTCTCTTGTAGGTATTCTACGTTAGTATCACCTTTTAAGAACCACAACAATTCATATATAATGGATTTTAAATGCAATTTCTTGGTAGTAACCATTGGGAAACCTTCACTTAAATCGAATCGCATTTGATAACCAAATACACTTTTAGTTCCCGTTCCTGTTCGGTCGCCTTTTTGGTTACCTTCTTTAAGAACATGTTTTAAAAGGTCGTGGTATTGTTTCATATAAATCGTATTATGTAAGCGCCAAAACAAGTTATTGGCGAATTACAAAAATACTATTTACATGGGTTTTGAACAGAAATTGCAGTGAGGGTTATAAAGAATTTATTAACTAAAATTCAATTGAAATAATTAGCTATCCTAAAATCATACCTGCAATAGTAGTGGAAAGTAACGAAGCAAGAGAGCCTCCTAAAACAGCTTTCATTCCAAATTCAGAAAGTGTTTTACGTTGCCTTGGGGCAAGTGAGCCAATGCCCCCTATTTGTATGCCTATAGAAGCAAAGTTAGCAAAGCCACATAACATATAAGTGGCCATAATAATTGATTTTTGAAACCCTAAATGAGGAGCGCTGCTTAAATCTTTTAGAGAAGCCAATTGCGTATAGGCCACAAACTCACTTGAGGCTAATTTAATACCTAATAACTGGCCCATTAAAGCAATATCTTCATTGGCGACACCTATTAGCCACATTAAAGGCGCGAAAATTATCCCTAGAATTGCTTCAAGAGAAAGTTTGTCAAAAGAAGAATGATTAGCAATAAATTTGTTTAAGTCGGTAATTTCGCCCAAGAAACCAAAAATACCGTTTAACATGGCAATAAAGGCCACAAAGACCAATAACATGGCGCCAACGTTCACAGCTAATTTTAAACCTTCCGTAGTTCCGTTCGCAATGGCATCTAGTAGATTGGTGCCTATTTTTTCGGTTGAAATTTGAATATTGGTGTCTACCGTTTCAGTTTGTGGGCATAACATTTTTGATACTACAATTGCACCAGGGGCAGCCATTACTGAGGCCGCAATTAAGTGACGAGCAAATTCAAGTCTTAGTGCTTCGTCATTACCGCCTAAAAAACCAATATAGGCAGCAAGTACTCCTCCAGCTACTGTAGCCATACCACCAATCATGACCAAAAGAATTTCGGAACGTGTCATTTTTTCCAAATAGGCTTTAATCATCAATGGAGCTTCGGTTTGGCCTAAAAATATATTCCCAGCTACAGAAAGACTTTCTGGTCCAGAAATGCCCAAAGATTTTGTAAGTAACCATGCTAATCCTTTTACCACTTTTTGTATTGCGCCTAAATAAAATAATACTGAGGTTAAGGCAGAGAAAAATATAATGGTAGGTAAAATTTGAAAAGCGAAAATATACCCAATATTAGGATTGTCTAAATTCATAAGGTTGCCCAATAAAAATTGACTTCCGGCAACTGTAAAGTTTAAAATTTCATTGAACAATTTTCCTAAAACTGTAAAGATCCCTCTAATAAATGGGACTTTTAAAATACCGATGGCTAAGGCAAGTTGAATCGCGATACCAATACCTACTGTTTTCCAATTAATTGCTTTTCGATTAGAACTAAATAAATAGGCAATGAAAAGTAAAACTAGCATACCGAGTATGCCTCTGCCTAAACTAAGGGTCGAAAAGCCTTGGTTTGCAACTATTGTGGGTGGCATGTCAAAACCGTCGGGGTTTTGCGGCAAGGTGGTTTCCACCGTATTCCCTATAATCGTGGATACTTCTATTTCTTGGGCAAGGATAAAATTGGATAATATTAATGCAAAAAATAGCAACCATTTGCCCTTTTTCATAAACTGTAATTTAGTACTTAGTTGCGTTTAGAGATTTCATCTCTCAATTTCGCCGCCTTTTCGTAGTCTTCATTGGCGACTGCCTTTTTTAATTCTGCCTCAAGTTCATCTATCGTTAGTTCTGTGTAACCGTCGGAAGCTCCAGATTCTATTTCTATAGTTTCACCTTCTTGTAGAATTTCATCGACCATTATGCTATCATCGCTATCTTTTTTCTCTTTGTCTTTTGAGGAGAATTTTAGAAAAATCCCAGCTTTATCCAATATAGTCTTATAAGTGAAGATCGGAGCATTAAAACGTAAAGCCAATGCGATTGCATCACTAGTTCTTGCATCTATAATTTCTTCGATACCGTCTCTTTCACAAATGATGCTAGAATAAAAAACGCCATCCACTAATTTGTGAATAATAACTTGTTTGATGACAATATCGAACCTATCTGAAAAATTCTTAAAAAGGTCATGTGTTAAAGGTCTTGGCGGCTTAATTTCTTTTTCTAAAGCGATCGCAATAGACTGTGCTTCGAAAGCACCAATAACTATTGGTAATTTTCTATCACCTTCTACCTCATTCAGAATCAGTGCATAGGCACCATTTTGAGTTTGGCTATAGGAAATACCTTTTATTTTTAAACGTACTAGGCTCATATATCTTTAACTAAAAAAGGCTGTTCAAAATACTTGGGGCTCCAACTATTTGAACAGCCCTTTAAGGGGCACAAAATAACAAAAAATTAGCCGTTTTGAGCTTTAAAAACCTTTAATTTTTCAATCAATTGTGGAACTACTTCAAAGGCATCACCAACAATTCCGTAATCGGCAGCCTTAAAAAAAGGTGCTTCGGGGTCATTATTGATAACAACTTTTGTTTTTGAGGCGCTAACTCCTGCCAAATGCTGAATTGCTCCAGAAATACCAATAGCGATATAAAGATTACTTGCAACGGGCTTTCCTGTTTGACCAACATGTTCGCCATGAGGTCTCCAGCCAAGGTCAGATACTGGCTTAGAGCATGCTGTGGCAGCACCAAGTATATTGGCAAGTTCTTCAATCATTCCCCAATTTTCTGGACCTTTCAATCCTCTTCCTGCGGATACTACAATATCGGCATCTGCAATTGTAGCTTTACCTACAACTTTGTCGATCTCTACTGATTTGGTGTTGTTCGTATTTTCATCTGAAGTAGCACTAACTTCTTCTACTGTAATATCTGTCTTGCTCTCATGCGCGCCAAATGCATTATTGGATACACCGATAATTTTAATATCAGTATTTATTTGAGTGTGTGCAAATCCTTTATTACTGAATGCGGTTCTTTTAACCATTACAGGAGAAGTGCTTTCAGGGGTTTGAACCACGTTAGGTGCGTAACCGGCAGATAATTTAGCAGCTAAAAGAGGTGCTAAATATTTTGTATCGGTGCTAGAGCTAAGAATAACAACTTTGGAGTCTGTGCTTTTAACAGCTTGCACAATACATGCCGCAAAAGCGCTCGCGTTAAATGTTACCAAAGATTCATCTTTAATATTTAAAACTTTAGAAACACCATAATCACCTAGCAATTCATTTTCGGTGTTGTTAAAGGCAACTGCGGTAACAGTGGTTCCCAACATTTTAGCAACGGCTGTTGCGTAAGAGGCAACTTCAAGTGCATTCTTTTTAAACTTTCCTTTTTCTGATTCTGTATATACTAAAACTGACATTTCTCTTTCTTTTTAATTAGTTCCCGAATTTTTGGATATTAAATGACTTTAGCCTCATTATGTAGTAAATCAATCAATTGGTCCACATTGTCGGCAAGTTTAACCTGGCCTTTCGCTGCTGGTTTGTCGAATTTTTTGTCTTCAGTTGCATTAATACCATCTACAGGTTCTAAAACACTCAATGTTTTCTTTCTAGCCATCATAATGCCGCGCATATTCGGTATGCGTAAATCACTTTCTTCCACTAAACCTTTTTGTCCGCCAACAACTAGAGGTAATGTGGTGCTTAATTTCTCTTTACCACCATCAATTTCTCTTATGGCGGTAACATGATCACCATCAATTTCTAAGTTGATGCAAGAGTTTATGAAATTCATGTTAGATAATGAAGCCAAAATGCCAGGCACCATACCGCCATTATAATCAATAGATTCTCTACCACCAATCACTAAATCATAACCTCCGTTTTTAACAACTTCGGCTAATTGTTGCGCAACATAAAAACCATCGGTAGGTTCATCATTTATTCTAAATGCCTCATCTGCACCGATAGCTAATGCTTTACGCATGGTAGGTTCAGCACTTGGGCCGCCTACGGTTGCAATATGTACCGTAGCTCCTTGTTTTTCTTTAAACCACATTGCTCTTGTCAATCCGAATTCATCATTTGGGTTAATTACAAATTGCACGCCATTGGTGTCGAATTTAGTATCGCCATCTGTGAAATTTATTTTAGAGGTGGTATCTGGTACATTACTTATACAAACTAATATCTTCATGTGTAAAAACTTTAATTCAATGACGACGAAGATAACTATTTAATTCTAAATTTATTATGCATGCATAATAAATTTTATAACTTTTTTTAAATACGGCGTTCTATTAATTGACATTATATTTCCTATTTTTGCTTGCTTTCTAGCATATAACAAAGATTAATATTTTCGATAGATGAAAACACTACAATTTAGAGAAGCGATAGCCGAGGCGATGTCCGAAGAAATGAGAAGGGACGAGTCTATCTATTTGATGGGTGAAGAGGTAGCAGAATATAACGGTGCCTATAAAGCTTCCAAGGGTATGTTGGATGAATTTGGTCCAAAGAGGGTCATAGATACCCCAATTTCAGAACTTGGTTTTGCGGGCATAGGTGTGGGTTCTACCATGACAGGGAATAGACCGATTATTGAATTCATGACCTTCAACTTTGCGTTGGTAGGTATAGATCAGATTATAAACAATGCAGCTAAAATTAGACAAATGTCTGGTGGACAGTTTCCTTGTCCTATAGTGTTTAGAGGGCCAACGGCTTCTGCAGGTCAATTAGCGGCAACTCATTCACAAGCTTTTGAGAGTTGGTATGCCAACTGTCCTGGTTTAAAAGTGGTAGTGCCATCTAACCCGGCAGATGCAAAAGGATTGTTAAAAGCTGCTATTCGCGATAATGACCCGGTTATTTTCATGGAGTCAGAGCAAATGTATGGTGATAAGGGCGAAGTTCCAGAGGGTGAGTATACCATTCCTTTAGGTGTCGCTGATATTCGTCGCGAAGGTAAGGATGTTACTATAGTTTCTTTTGGTAAGATTATTAAAGAAGCTGATAAAGCTGCCGATGAATTAGAAAAGGATGGTATTAGCTGTGAAATTATAGATTTACGTACCGTTAAGCCATTAGATTATGAGGCTGTTCTAAAATCTGTGAAAAAGACAAATCGTTTGGTGATTTTAGAAGAAGCATGGCCATTTGGAAATGTTGCCACTGAAATTACATATCATGTTCAAGCACATGCGTTCGATTATTTAGATGCTCCTGTTGTTAAAATTAACACAGCTGATACTCCGGCACCCTATTCACCAGTTTTGTTGGAAGAGTGGTTGCCGAATTATAAAGATGTCGTTGCTGCTGTTAAAAAAGTTTTATATAAGTAAAATACAATTTTGTAAAAGTATCTTAGCTTCTCCGACCAAGTCTGGAGAAGCTTTTTTTATTGATAGATAATTTGATTTGAAAAAAATGCAAGACATCCAAAATTTTTGATGAAAGATATATTCTTTTTAATAGTCAGTTTTTGTTTTTTTATAACTCACGCTCAGACCAAAGTAGGGGGAATTGTAATAGACGAACAAGGCGAACCAGTGTCGTTTGCCAATGTTTTATTTAAGAATTCTACCGAGGGTACGATTACCAATGATGATGGTAGGTTTTATTTAGAATCTGAAAACGATTTTACCACAGCAATCATATCATTTATAGGATATACGGAATATGAGCTAGAACTTACTTCTAAGGTAATGTATGATTTGAAAATTATACTTACCGAGTCGGCCGAGCAGCTAAACGAGGTGGTGTTAATAGCAGGTAAACAATCTAAAAAGAATAACCCTGCTGTAGATATTCTTCGTAAAATTTGGGCAAAGAAAAGGCAAAACGGGGTTCGGCAATTCAGCCAATATGCCTTTGATAAATATGAAAAAGTTGAATTTGATTTAAATACAATAGATAGTTCTTTAATAAAAAGTAAGATATTTAAAGGGCTTGAATTTGTATTTCAAGATTTGGACACTTCTAGAATTACGGGAAAAACCTATTTGCCTATTTTTTTAAATGAAACATTTTCTAAAGTATACGGTGATAATAAACTAAATGAGGAAAAGGAAGATATTTTAGGAAACAAGAACTCAGGTTTTGAAAATAACCAAGCCATTATTGCCTTTGTAAAGGATTTGTATCAAGAGTATGATGTTTATAATAATTACCTAAAATTTTTCGACAAAAGTTTTACCAGTCCTTTGTCAAGAACCGGTGTCGACACTTATAATTATGCATTGCGCGATAGCGCATTTATAGATAATAAGTGGTGTTATAATATAGTATACTACCCTCGACGTAAAAACGAACTGACTTTTAAAGGGGATTTTTGGGTGAATGATTCCACATACGCCATAAAAAATATAAATCTACAGGTAACCAAGAGCGCAAATATAAACTGGGTAAAGGAAATCTATATAGAACAAGATTTTGAAGTTTTGAATGATTCGATATTTCTGTTGAAGCGAGATTATATGTTAAGTGATTTTAGTTTTAATAAAAAAGAGGAGTCTAGAGGTTTGTATGGTAAACGAACTACGGTTTATGATAATTATGATTTTAATAAACCTAAACCAAGGGAGGCTTATAGAAAAGAACGTAATCCTTTAGATGTTAACCAAATATTAAAGGATGATGCGTTTTGGGAAAAAAATAGACTAGAAACCTTAAATAAAGATGAAAAAGGAATTTACAAATTGTTAGATACGTTAAAGACGGTACCTAAATTTAAATCATATTATAACTTAGTAAGCATATTAGGGTCTGGCTATGTTGAAATGGATAAGTGGAACCTTGATTTAGGTTCGGTCTATGATTTTTTTGGTTACAATAGTGCTGAAGGTGCTCGGGTAAGAGTTGGGGCGAGAACATATTATGGTCAAAATGACCCTTGGCGAATTGAAGGTTATACGGCATACGGATTTAAAGATCATAAATTTAAGCATGGTCTTGCAGGTAAATTTTTAGTAGATAGAAATAGTAGGTTAATCGTATCAGGAGGAAACAGGAGGGATATTGAGCAGCTTGGTGTTAGTTTAACGGCGACAAATGATGTTTTGGGCCGAAGTATTGCTTCATCATCATTATTAACGGTTGGCGCTAATAATAGATTGACAAACATTAACCTTAGTGCTCTAAATTTTGAAATTGAACCATTAACTAATTTTAAGTTTTCAGCAGGGGGTACCTTTAGAATATTGAGTTCTGCTTTACCAAATGATTTTAGTTTGGATTATGTAGATCCAGAGTCGCTAACAGGGGTTTCGTCAGAAATACGACAATTCGATTTCAATGCGCTCATTCTGTATACCCCAGGTAAGAAGACCATTGGTTATGGTGTTGAACGCCGTGATGTTAATGATACCTACAGTACCATATTACTGAACTATACCAAAGGGACTAAAGGTGTACTTGATAGTGATTTTGACTATAATAAGTTGCAATTTTCATATAGTCAGCCATGGCAGTTAGGTGGGTTAGGTAGGTTGTTAAGTACTGTTGAGCTTGGAAAAACCTTTGGAGAAGTTCCTTTGGGGCTTTTAAGTGTAGTGCCAGGGAATCAAACTTTTTTCTCAAATTACGGGACGTTTCCAAATTTAGATTTTTACGAATTTGTAACCGATACCTATGCTGCGGTTCATTTGCAGCATAATTTTAATGGACGATTTTTCTCTAGAATACCATTCCTTAGAAAATATAATCTTAGGGAGATTGTGGCGATTCGTGGTGTATGGGGCGATTTGTCTGATGCCAATAAAGCATTAAGTGCGCCAGCGACTGCAAATACACCGTTGCGGGCGCCATCAGAAAAGATATATTATGAATATTCCTTCGGTATAGGTAATATTTTCAAGATCCTTAGAGTGGATTTTAATTTTAGGGGTAATTATTTAGATAATCCTAAAGCAAGGCCATTCGGAGTGACCGGTACATTTGGATTTGTCTTTTAATTCATTTATTTTTTGCAATTATAACAAAGAAGTACCGTTTTCATAGTCAACTATAAATTAAACAACTTAAAATATGGCAGAAGTTAAAATATTGACCTTTGATGTGTTAATAGAGATTCCGAAAGGAAGTAGAAATAAATACGAATACGATTTTGCATTACATAAAATACGATTTGATCGTATGCTTTTTTCTTCCATGATGTACCCTGGTGATTATGGGTTTGTTCCAGAAACATTGGCCTTAGATAAGGATCCACTGGATGTTTTGGTAATGGGAACGGAACCAACCTACCCAATGACGGTAATGGAGGTTAAGCCAATCGGTGTGTTTCATATGACCGATGAAAAAGGACCAGATGAAAAAATTATCTGTGTGCCTGTTTCTGATCCAATATGGAGCAATAACAATGATATCAGCGATTTAAATCCACATAGATTAAAAGAAATTGAACATTTCTTTCAGGTTTATAAAGATTTAGAAGAGAAAAAAGTAGATACTGGCGGTTGGGGTGATGCAAAAGAAGCAATAGAAATATACCAAGAATGTGTAAAGAGATATAATGAAAGTGAGCATAAAGCAAAACGTACTTTTGTGATTTAATTGGTTTAAATACATAATAAAGCCACTTTTTGTATTAAAAAGTGGCTTTTTTTTATTCTATTCTAATTTACTACTTTAGCCGCGCTAATTTTATAACTAAACAAACAACAGATTAAATGGAGTCACTAATGATTTATATGCCAATAGTAATGGCTGTTTTAGGCCTAATTTATATGGGTATCAAGAGGTCTTGGGTAATGAAACAAGATGCCGGAGATGGAAAAATGAAAGAAATATCAGATTACATTTATGAAGGCGCGTTAGCTTTTTTAAGTGCGGAATATAAGCTTTTATCCATATTCGTAGTAATAGTAAGTGTTTTGCTTGCTATAGTATCATTTGTAGTGCCAACAACACATTGGTTAATTGTAGTAGCATTCATTTTTGGAGCTATTTTTTCAGCATTTGCAGGAAACATAGGTATGAAAATCGCTACTAAAACGAATGTTCGTACCACACAGGCCGCCCGTACAAGTTTGCCTAATGCATTGAAAATTTCATTTGGTGGCGGTACTGTTATGGGTCTGGGTGTTGCAGGTTTAGCAGTTCTAGGTCTTACTATATTTTTCATTCTATTCTTCCATTTTTTTATGGGAGGTGTGTGGACTACTACAATGGATATGACAATTGTACTTGAAACTCTTGCAGGTTTTTCATTAGGTGCTGAATCTATCGCATTGTTTGCACGTGTAGGTGGTGGTATTTATACAAAAGCTGCAGATGTAGGTGCAGATTTAGTGGGTAAGGTAGAAGCGGGTATACCAGAAGATGACCCTCGAAACCCAGCTACAATAGCAGATAACGTGGGTGACAACGTAGGTGATGTTGCAGGTATGGGAGCTGATTTATTCGGTTCATATGTTGCTACGGTTTTAGCGGCTATGGTTCTGGGTAATTATGTGATAAAAGATATGGGCGGAAGTATTTCTGATGCCTTTGGTGGTATTGGTCCTATTTTATTGCCAATGGCAATTGCAGGGGCTGGTATTATTATATCTATCATTGGTACAGTGTTGGTGAAAATTAAAAGTAACGATGCAAAAGAAGCTCAAGTTATGGGCGCTTTAAATATTGGTAACTGGACGTCTATTGTTCTTGTTGCTATTTCTTGTTTTGGATTGGTGACTTGGATGCTTCCAGAAACAATGAAGATGGAATTTTTCGGTGAAGGTCTTTTGGAAATTTCCTCAATGCGTGTATTCTATGCTACATTGGTAGGTTTGGTTGTAGGTGCTGTTATTTCTTCGGTAACTGAATATTACACGGGATTAGGAAAAGCGCCAATTTTAAAAATTGTACAACAATCTTCTACAGGAGCTGGCACGAATATAATTGCAGGTTTGGCTACAGGTATGATTTCTACTTTTCCATCTGTTTTGTTGTTTGCGGCTGCAATATGGTCGTCTTACGCTTTTGCAGGTTTTTATGGTGTAGCATTAGCGGCATCAGCAATGATGGCAACAACAGCTATGCAATTGGCGATTGATGCATTCGGGCCAATATCTGATAACGCTGGTGGTATTGCAGAAATGAGTGAGCAAGAACCTATCGTAAGAGAAAGAACGGATATTTTAGATTCTGTAGGTAACACTACGGCTGCAACTGGTAAAGGTTTTGCTATTGCTTCTGCAGCATTGACTTCTTTGGCATTGTTTGCTGCTTATGTAACATTCACTGGTATTGATGGTATTAATATATTCAAAGCTCCAGTATTGGCGATGTTATTCGTTGGTGGTATGGTGCCAGTAGTATTTTCAGCCTTGGCGATGAACGCTGTTGGTAAAGCTGCAATGGAAATGGTTCAGGAGGTTAGACGTCAGTTTAAAGAAATTCCTGGTATTATGGAAGGTACAGGAAAGCCAGAATATGATAAATGTGTTGCAATTTCTACACAAGCATCGCTTAAAGAAATGATGTTACCGGGTTTATTGACAATTGGTTTCCCGTTATTAATAGCTTTCGCTCCTTTATTGTTCGGAATGAACAAATTGGCAATTGCTGAAATGCTAGGTGGTTATATGGCTGGTGTAACAGTGTCAGGGGTATTATGGGCTATTTTCCAGAATAACGCTGGTGGTGCTTGGGATAACGCTAAGAAATCATTTGAAGCTGGTGTGGAGATTAATGGTGAAATGACTTATAAGGGTTCTGAAGCTCATAAAGCTGCGGTAACAGGAGATACGGTTGGTGATCCTTTTAAAGATACATCAGGTCCTTCAATGAACATCTTAATTAAATTAACTTGTTTAATTGGGTTGGTAATTGCTCCAATATTGGGCGGACATGCAGAAGAAGGTGTTGCAATGCAAAACGATACAAAGGAAATATCGGTGGAGTTAAATGTTCAGAATCAAGATTTAGCAGAAGCAGTAGTAACTTTTACAACAATAGTTAATGGCGAAGCGGTTACTGAAGAAGTGGTTTATAATGGAACCAAAGCTGAAGTAGAAGCGAAATTGGCTGAATTTGAAAATGCAAATGTTCTTAAAAAAGGAAAAGCAACTGAAGTTACTATTGAAAAAGTAGAGATTAACAAATAGTTGATACTAATAATTTAAAAAAAGCCATCAGCAATGCTGATGGCTTTTTTTATCCTCTTTTTTATTGAAGTTTGAAGGTAATCGGAATACTGAAAGGAACTTTAACTGCGGTGCCTCTTTGCATACCCGGTTTCATTTTTGGTAGTTTAGAAAGTATGCGTGCTGCTTCTCTTTCTAGTAATTCATGTGGCCCTCTTTTGCTAATAGTACCAATACTTCCATCTTTATTAATAATAAATTGTGTGCTTACCCTACCTTGAAGCCCCATTTCTTGAGCCAATTCTGGATACCTGAAATTTTTTCGAATATGCTTTTGCATCATGGCATTAAAACAAGCTCTCTTGTCCTTTTCATCTTCACAACCAGGAAAAATGGGAACTTCTTCAATAGTAACCCAATTTACCTCTACTTCGTCAGGTTCGTCAATAACTTCTAAATCTGAAATTTCTAAGACTTCTGTATTGGCATCAACCTCAATTGCAATTATCTCTGTCTCTTCAACTTCAGTATCATTTTCTTCAATTTTAATCTCTTGAGGTAAAACTTGTTTCATTATAGGTTGTTCAATTACGAACTCCTCAACATACTCTTCTTCTATTTCACTCTCTTTAGTATTCATAGCTTGGTCCATATAAATATCAGATTCAAAAGTTTTCCATTCTAAGGCTACATATACCATCGCCAATACTAATAGCAGTCCGAATACGAAATACATGCTGCTTTTTTTGTTGAGGTCTTTCTGTGGATTTTTTTTTGGTTCCATAATTTTTAAATTTAGACTTGTTTAAAACAAGTTGGGTTATTATACTTTTGCTTTCATAAAACTATTCTATAGAAAGAGATTGGAAAATGAGCAATGAGTCAGTAGTAGTTTTGACTGAGTGAAATGCCTTTTAATGCTGATTATTACTTTAAAAATAGTTTATGAAGTTACTTTAAGGTGGTATTTGTTAAAATAAAAATTTAAAAGATTGTCGAAAGACCGTAATTTTAACACCATGGGTATTTTTAAGAAAGACAAACTTCAAATTATTAACTTTCAGTCTTACGGTACTGCAACCCGCTTGTATGTGCGTGGTCGTGCTATTGAGGATGAAAACATTGATTTAGATCAAAAAGGTATTTTTAATTTGATGGGGAATACTTGGAAGCGGTTTGAAACAGATGAAATTAGAAATACGGCTCTTAAAATTACTTTTGCAAACGGAGAAACAGTAGAAGGTTCTACTGATAATGATGGGTATTATTTAATTGATAAAAATATAGAGGGATTACAAAACTTAGCGAATGATGAGGGTTGGTTGAATTTTGAGCTATCATTCAATAATCTAAATTTAAAAAGGGATATAGTACTACAGAATCGATTTCCAGGTGAAATGCTCATTCCAAGTGATCAGGCTAAATTCGGTATTATTAGTGATATAGATGATACCATTTTGCATACTGGTGTGGTCTCTTCATTGAAATGGAAGGTAATAATAAATACCATGTTTAAACGCGCTACTAAACGTAGGCAATTAGATGGGGCATCGGACTTTTACATGAAACTCCACAACGGAAAAACAGGAAGAGAAGCGAATCCTTTGTTTTATGTGAGCCATAGTCCTTGGAATTTATACCGATATCTTGAACTCTTTTTAAAAACGAATAATTTCCCTAAAGGTCCAATTCTATTGCGAAGTATGGCAAGTTTTAGAATGCGTAAAAAGAACGACGAGAAACCGCAAAAGCAGCGAGAAATCAGTAATCTACTAAAAGCATATCCTAATTTACCGTTTATACTAATTGGTGATAGTGGAGAAAAAGATGGAGATATTTATCAAGAAATTTCCAGCTTGTTCCCAGGGAGAATAAAAGCAATTTACCTACGAAGCGTAAATCATTCAAAACGAATGAAGCGTATAGAGAATCTATTTTCAGACTTCAAGGATATTCCTTTTTTAATGGTCAATAAAACAGAGGAGGCAATTGCGCATGCGAAAGAAAACGGATTTATCTAAAAACTATTTGGTTGCAATATTTTTAGTGGTTATCCACCTATTTTCATTAAAATCGTTTAAAGCATTAATTAGTTGAAAGCTTTTGAATAAGTAAATAGTATCTGCTTTAATAGGGGCTTCTATGATTTTTTCTTCAGAAAGAAGTTTGGCTCTACAAGTTCCAAGTAATAGAGGGGTAGAAGGTGTTATTATTTCATGGCCATCGGTAAAAAGAATATTGGAGTACGTAGCATCGGTAATGAATCCGTTTTTAATAATTAAAACATCTTTAAAATTTCTTTTTTGTTGAAAAAGGTGGTTTAAATGTATGCGGTCAGTATATTTTAATCGGTAGTCAATTTCGTCATCTTTTAGCAATAATAGGCTTGTTGGTATTATATTGAGGTATTCAGAAATTGTCCATTTGGTGTCAATTTCATTGTATTCGATTTTTAATTTACATTTTAGAGATTTGTCAATTCGCGGTAAGATTACTTTGTCAAATAAAGAATATTCTGCTTCGAATCCAAAAAATGAATAAAAAGAAGATTTGAACCTCGACTCGTGGTAAGACCTATTTTGAATCTCACCATTTGCAATACATACAGATTCAAATAATGGGTACATATATCTTTTCTAAAAGTTCTTGATATTCCTCATCTAGCGTACTTAAGTGTGTAATGCCACCACCACTTTTGTAATGTAGTTGTCCGTCAATTTGTTCAATATACCTTATACTAACGGCACTATCAATTTGGGTGCCATCAAAGATGCCGAAAATGCCAGAATAAAATCCACGAGGCATAATTTCTACGCTTTCAATAATAGCTATCGTCTTCTTTTTGGGAGCTCCGCTTATTGATCCAGCGGGTAAGGTTTTTAGCAATAAGTTGGCGAAATTATCTTTCCAGTTTTTTGGCAGATCACCTTGTATTTCGGTACTGGTCTGTAAAAGCTCTTGGTTGCCTTTTTTTATTTTTTCAATATATCTGAACTTATTGACCTTTACTTTATTGGAAATCATAGAAAGGTCGTTTCTAATGAGGTCTACGATAGTATTATGTTCGTATAACTCCTTTTTGTTAGAAAGCAGTAATTCTTTGGCGTTTGGGATAGTACTATTTATAGTCCCTTTCATAGGGTACGAAAAAATAGTATCGTCCATTATTTTTAGATAGCACTCTGGTGAAAAAAGCACAAATTTATCTTTGTAAAGTAGCTTATAAGGTGCCGAAGCCTTGGTGTAAATCTCGTTTAAACCAGCCGTTGTATTAAGTATTGTTGGGAAAGTAAGATTCAGTAAAAAGCTATTGCCACTATTCAATTCCTTTTTAACCGTGTCAAAAGCTTTTCGATAGATTTCTTTTGATATTGGCACAGGATCTAAATTTATTGGGCTCTTATCTTGAGTTTTAGAATTTAGTTGATTGTCGTTTCCTTTTCCTTTTATATTGAAATAGATGTTTTGTTCGGCTGCTTCCTCAAATGAATACACCAGTTTTTTAGACTTATTGAAGTCTATTATAAATAAAAACGGTTTTTGTTCGTGTAGAAAGTTGGTAACCTTATTTTCAAAATCTTTCAATCAATTTGAGCTTAAATGCGTTGAGTTTAAAATAGGCCGTTAATTTCAGCGTCTATTTTGTTGAGGATTAATCCCAAATCTTCAGGGTTGTCAACAAAGTCAAGATCGTCAACATCGACAATTAACAAGTTTCCTTTCTCATAGCCATGAACCCATGCTTCATAGCGTTCGTTTAAACGACTTAGGTAGTCTATTGAAATTGTGTTTTCATATTCACGTCCGCGCTTGTGAATTTGTTTCACTAGGTTAGGAATAGAACTTCGTAAATAGATAAGAAGGTCTGGTGGTTCAACTAAACTCTCCATCAAATCGAACAAACTAGAATAGTTTTGAAAGTCACGATTGGTCATTAAACCCATGGCATGAAGGTTAGGAGCGAAAATATGCGCATCCTCGTAAATTGTTCTATCCTGTATTATATCCTTACCGCTTTCCTTAATTTGAAGAATTTGTCGGTACCTACTGTTTAAAAAGTAAATTTGAAGGTTGAAACTCCATCGTTCCATTTGATTGTAAAAATCATCTAAATAAGGATTCTCGACAACATCCTCAAAATGCGCTTCCCAATTATAATGTTTTGAAAGTAATTTGGTTAGGGTTGTTTTACCTGCACCAATATTTCCAGCAACGGCAATATGCATTTTGATTCTATTTAACGGTTAAATTAGTGAAAATTATAACGCACAATATACAAAGTAAATTAAGCATTAAGAAAAATAGTAGGTGAAATGTAGCTATTAATAAACACTTATAAAGTATGAAAATTGTTTGTATAAAAACTATTCCTTGGGGTTTTATACAAACAATTTTCATACTTTTGCGTCGTTATCAAAGAGGAAGGATTTGTCTGATTGCAACCTCGGGGCCTTAAGCTAGTTTTAAGGGTAAAAATGCTAAAGCAGTTTAATCCAAATTATATTTGGATTCTCATTTCGAGATTCATAAACTTCTCCCCGAATATCACCAAATCCATTACTGTTTAAAAAAATTGTAATGGCTTATTTATTTACATCAGAATCTGTTAGTGAAGGACATCCGGACAAAGTTGCGGATCAAATTAGTGATGCGTTATTAGATAATTTCCTAGCCTTTGATCCAGAAAGTAAAGTTGCTTGCGAAACCTTAGTGACTACCGGTCAAGTAGTATTAGCTGGTGAAGTGAAGAGTGACACCTATCTAGATGTGCAGAATATTGCCCGTGAGGTGATTAATAAAATAGGATACACGAAAGGTGAATACCAGTTTAGTGGCGATTCATGTGGTGTTATTTCATTGATTCATGAGCAGTCTCAAGACATCAACCAAGGTGTTGATCGTGGTTCTAAAGAAGAGCAAGGTGCTGGTGATCAAGGTATGATGTTCGGGTATGCGACTAGCGAAACCGAAAACTACATGCCGTTGGCTTTGGATATATCCCACAAAATTCTGCACACATTGGCAGAAATTAGACGGGAGAATAAAGAAATCAACTATTTAAGACCAGATGCCAAGGCACAGGTAACTATTGAATATTCAGATTCCAATGAGCCACAACGTATCGATACAATTGTTGTGTCAACGCAACATGATCCTTTTGATAAGGATGATGAAAAAATGTTGGCGAAGATAAAGTCAGATATCATTTCAATACTTATCCCAAGAGTAAAAGCACAATTGCCTAAGGAAACACAAAAGTTGTTTGATAATCAAATAAAGTATCATATTAACCCAACAGGTAAGTTTGTAATTGGCGGCCCTCATGGCGATACAGGTTTAACGGGTCGAAAGATTATCGTAGATACCTATGGCGGAAAAGGAGCTCATGGTGGTGGTGCTTTCAGCGGAAAAGACCCCAGTAAGGTAGACCGCAGTGCGGCTTATGCTGCAAGGCATGCTGCAAAGAATTTAGTTGCTGCCGGTGTTGCTGATGAAATTTTGGTGCAAGTGAGTTATGCAATTGGGGTAGTAGAGCCAACCTCTATTTTTGTAGATACCTACAGAACTTCAAAGGTATCGTTGAGTGATGGTGAAATAGCAAAAAAGGTAGCTAAATTATTTGATATGAGACCATTTGCAATTGAAGAGCGCTTGAAACTACGAAATCCAATTTATTTGGAGACAGCTGCTTACGGCCATATGGGTAAATCACCAATTACTATTACAAAGGTTTTCGAATCACCCTACAACGGTCGTGTCGAAAGAGAAGTAGAATTGTTCACTTGGGAAAAGTTGGACATGGTAACAGAAATTAAAAAAGTATTTAATTTATAACGTCATAGTTTATTAGTGCCTCGATGGAGGCACTTTTTTGAAAAATATATCATTTCGAGGTACGAAGCAATTTAACTTATAATAAATGAAACTCATGTTTTGCTTTTTGCTTTGCACTTATTTTAGTAACCACTTCATGAAGCTTGCCTGCCGCTATACAGGGGTGTTATAAATACAAGTTCCATTCCGAGATAAACATTCTTTAAATCTCAACACAAACATTTTAAGATAGTTACACAACAACTTTGAGTGGTTTTGCAACAAATTTAAATTTGTAGGAAAAATATTACATAAATTTAAAATGTAATTAATTGTGAATCCCAAATTACTTAATAGAAATAGATCAAATGTATGGTAAAAGTACTGACCAAAAACGGACATAAACAAGTGTAGGTTGAAGCCCCAAAAGTTGACCAAAACAAGTTTCTATCTGAGCATATGGAGTCTATTTAAAACTGCTTATTTAAAAAATAACTTAACCTATGAATGCTTACTTAAAATTCACCAAATCTACTCTAGCTTTATTAATGTTTATTGTTTTTCAATCTTGTTCAAAAGATGCTGACCTAATATCGGAGTATGTAATACGTGATGTGGAAAAAATTGAATTTAGTACTAAACTTAGTCATTATGATTTTATTGAAATAGCTACGCCAGTAAACGTACAAGAACACAAGCTGTCAAGGCCAACTAACAGATTTGGTGTTCAAGATTCAAAATAACCTTATGTAAAGTCCCAAAGAAAAAATTAACTTAAAAACATGTCCCAATGAAAAATCAACTTAATCAAGAATCAGAAGTAAAAGTTAACCGAAACAATTTTTATGAAGGAATACTACTTTTAACCAAAAAGTTATTCATGATGTAAGCGTTTTGAGTTAGAAATTAAAAGAGCGAATCACCTACAATTCGCTCTTTTTTTATGCCCTAACTTTACGTATTCACTTTCTCGTTTGTAAAGAGATTTTTATTTTGCTATAATGAATACCTTGAAGAAATCTGTTTATCGGGAAAACACTTATTATTCGAAATACGGAATTTTTATTCCGTACAGTAGTAAACTTTCTTAGCTTTAAGATTTCAAAATCTTAAGACATGCCAAAATTTACCATCAAACATCTTTTTGCGTTTATTTTTCTTTCTACTTTGATTATTTCCTGTAGAAAAACACCCAAAGTAGCAGATGCTGAAATCTCCGAAACCTTTGTTGGGGATAACTATAATAAAAAAGAGGTAGATATCGTCATGCGTGATGGCATAAAACTCCACACTACCATTTATTCCCCAAAAGATACTTCAAAAGAATATCCTATTATCATGCAGCGAACACCCTATAGTTCGCAGCCATACGGAGCGGGAAAATTCAAAGAGAAAATTGCACCAAATATACATATGATGCAAGATGGGTATATCGTCGTCTACCAAGATGTTCGTGGCCGCTGGTTGAGCGAAGGGAACTATGAGAATATGCGTGCATATAATCCAAACAAGAAAACGGATCAAGATATTGATGAAAGTTCAGATACGTATGATACGATAGACTGGCTGGTAAATAATGTAGAGAACAACAATGGCAATGTGGGTATTTGGGGAATTTCCTATCCTGGTTTCTACTCTACGTATGCAGTGGTAGATGCTCACCCAGCATTGAAGGCTGCCTCTCCACAAGCAAGTATAGCTGATTTCTTTTTTGATGATTTTCACCATAACGGAGCCTATTTGTTAAGCTATTTTAGAGCGACCTCTTTATTCGGTACGCCAAGACCAAATGGCGATAAACCTATAGACACGGCTTGGTATGTATTGCCGGAATTACCGACCGAAGATCAGTACCAATTCTTTTTAGATGAAGGTCCGTTAAAAAATTTGGATAAGTTCTTTGAGTATGAAACCGCCGATACACCACGTATGGCAAAAGAAGGCGTGACCGATGATTATTTTTGGAACGAGTTAAAAGAACACCCCAATTACGACGAACTTTGGCAGAGTAGGGGATTGATTCAGCATTTAAAAAATGTAAAACCTACTGTGGCGACCATGGTGGTTGCAGGCGAGTTTGACGCAGAAGATTTATACGGGCCGTTAGAGACCTATAAGAATATTGAGAAGTACAACGCAGATAATTACAATACTTTAGTTTTCGGACCGTGGGATCATGGTGGATGGGCACGTAGTAAAGGTCAGAATATAGTGGGAAACTACTATTTCGGAGATTCCATTTCTGAGTTTTTCCAAGAGAAGATAGAAACCAAGTTCTTTGACCATTTCTTAAAAGGAAATGGCGATAAAAATAGTGGACTACCTGAAGCCTATGTTTTTGATTCCGGAAGAAAAGATTGGAAAACCTATGATACCTGGCCACCAAAAGGCATGGTTAAAAAGGATATGTATTTATCAGCAGACCAAGAATTAACAACTGAACCAAAAAAGGTAGAAGGCATTCAGTTTATTAGTGATATTAAAAAACCGGTTCCGTATTCTGAGGATATTAAAACCGTATTTACCCCTAGGAAATACATGACAGACGACCAACGGTTTGCCGCTCGCCGTAGTGATGTATTGGTGTTTGAAACCGAAGTTATGGAAAATGACCTGACATTAGCAGGAGATATCTTAGCAAAATTAAAAGTAGCGACGACAGGTACAGCGGCAGATTGGATCGTGAAAATTATCGATGTGCACCCAGCAGATGAACCTGCCTATGAAGGCATACAAGACCATTTAAAAATGAGTAATTACCATTTAATGGTGCGTAGCGAAGTACTGCGGGGGCGTTTTAGAAATAGCTTCGCCAACCCAGAACCATTTGTGCCCAACCAAAAGACAGATGTTACGATAAAGTTACAAGACGTTTTCCATACCATTAAAAAGGGACACAAGTTACAGGTGCAAGTACAGAGTACCTGGTTCCCGTTGATAGATTTAAACCCGCAGACTTATGTGGAAAATATTTTTGAAGCAGATGAGGCGGACTTTAAAACCCAAACCCATACCGTATTTACAGATTCTAGTATTGAGTTTTCGGTGTTGGAGTAGGCAATTTGTAGGATTAAGAAATAACCAAGCCAATAGCATAACACAAGAATAACTTACTTTTATTACAAACGAACCTTACCAAATACCAACACCAAAAATGAAAAATTTATTATCAGCAATAGTAGTGCTTTTATTCCTAGTGCCGCATTTAGGCGCAGCTCAAAAAAGCAAAACCAAAAGGCCAAATATTATTTTCATCATGTCAGATGATCATGCGTATCAGGCGATAAGCGCGTATGATGATAAACTGATTCAGACACCAAATATAGACCGCTTGGCAAAAGAAGGGATGTTGTTTACGAATGCGAGCGTTACCAACTCCATTTGTGCACCATCAAGAGCTACTATACTTACGGGTAAGCACACACATATCAATGGAAAAGTAGATAATTACTTTCCGTTCGATACTACGCAAGTCACTTTTCCGCAGATATTTAAAGCGAACGGTTATAAAACCGCCATGTTCGGCAAGCTTCATTTTGGAAACAACCCAAAAGGGGTAGATGAGTTTATGATTCTACCAGGTCAAGGTAATTATATTAATCCCGATTTTATTGTCACCAACGGTGATACCATTACAAAACAAGGCTATGTAACCGATATCATAACAGATGTATCTTTAAATTGGTTAAAGGAAGAAGCGGCTGATGACGAACCTTTTATGATGATGTATTTGCATAAAGCACCACATCGCCCTTGGTGGCCAAGACCAGATAAGTTCAAGGAATTCACCAAGAAAACATTCCCAGAACCAGAAACGCTGTTTGACGATTACAAGAATAGAGGCTCAGCGGCAAAAACGGCCGAAATGAATCTGTTGACCCATATGATGTACAGTCACGATAGTAAGATTAGGCCAGAGACCTTGGCGAAAATGGAGGGCACCGTTTTTCCGGTAGTTGAGGAATATCCTAATGGATTTTATGGTCCGTATAATCGTGCCACAGCAGAGCAAAAAGCATTATATGATCCTGTACTAGATTCCATCAATGATTTCTTCTATGAGAATTGGCCAAAAATGACCGTTACCGAGAAAATGAAATGGAAATACCAACGATACATGCAAGATTACTTAGGGAGTATTTCTTCGGTGGATGATAATGTAGGTAGGCTTTTAGATTATTTAGATGAGTCTGGTTTAGCAGAGAATACGATTGTTATTTACACTTCTGATCAAGGTTTTTATTTAGGAGAACATGGCTGGTTCGATAAACGATTTATTTATGACGAATCTTTTAAAACTCCGTTACTGGTACGTTGGCCAAATGTTGTGAAACCAGGTGCTGTTGAAAATGAAATGGTACAGAATTTAGATTTTGCACAAACCATGTTAGAAGCAGTAGGTATTACACCACCAAACGATATGCAGGGCGAAAGTCTAATTCCGCTATTAAAAGGAAACAAAAAAGACTGGACACGTGATGCCGTATATTATCAGTATTACGAATACCCATCGGTGCACATGGTTAAACGCCATTACGGCATTGTAAATAAAGAATTTAAGCTAGTTCATTTCTACTATGATGTTAATGAATGGGAACTGTACGATAGGTTAAACGATCCTAATGAAATGAACAACGTATACAACGACCCTACCTATGCAGATACCGTTAAGAAATTAAAGCAAGATTTAATTGCACTACGTAAAAAGTACAAAGACTCCCCAGAGCAAGACCAGCAATATATTGAGAAGTACAAAAGTGCGGGGATGATTAAGTAGTTGATGGTAGTTGGGTATTATGTCAGTTCAAGTGCTTTTATTCTAATTGGTGATTTTGAATGAAAGTGTATCGAGAACCTAGCTAGTCAATATGATTGTAGATATGTTTTGATCAAAAGAGTCTAAATTAAAATAGCTTCTCGATACAACTTTTCTTCCCGAAAAGGTCGTGAAAGCCACTCGAAGTGACATATTACAATGTATATAACTAGTTATAAACGCTCCTCAAATGGCACAATATGTGATTTTATATAAATTTTTCTAAATGATTAGGTTTTTAAAATCTTCTGCCCTTATATTTGTAGCCAAAGTTCAAACACATATTGAATAGTTATCAAGAAAGGTGGAGGGATTAGACCCTTTGAAACCTTAGCAACCCTTTGTTC
>NZ_CAXBGF010000022.1:0-42254 GCF_963975365.1 uncultured Maribacter sp.
CCGTGGCTATTGCCGTGGCGTTTACGCCTTCGGCGGTTGTTGCCCTGGTGGTTTCAGAAGTTAATTCTGAGATATTATTATTCAACCCAAAATCAACATAATCCTTAACTGATTTTACACTTGGGTATTTAGTATCAGAACTTCCATCGGTAATAATACTTATACTTTTATTACTATTATTTTCTTTTTTATTCTCCTCTGATTTAGCTCTTGTAATTTCATTGGCTAAATCTGAAGTTAGTCGGCCATCAGAGAGTATTCTTTCTGACTTTTCATTCTCTAAATCTGTTGCTATCAAATTTTCTGAATATTGCGCTCGTACAATTTCATCAACCAATGCATTAGAGCCTGCTGTCATATTTAAATCTATATAGGTTTTTACAGCTTTAACAGTAGGATATTTAATATCTGAAAGTGCATCAGCATTTAAATTTGAGCTTTTGTTTGCCAAATTCTCCTTAGTAGCTTCATTATTAGTAGCGCGACTAATCTCTGTATTCAGATTAGTTGTTATGGTCATTTCTGCTTCAGTTGCTCGACTAACTTCTTCAGAGAGAGCTTGAGAACCAATAGATGAATTTCTATCAACATAATCTTTTACTGATTTTACAGTTGGGTACTTAATATCTGATAAACCATCACTTAGAAGATTTAAACTTTTGTTACTTATATTTTCTTTTGCATCTAGCTCTTCTTGTGTTGCTATACTTATCGGTTTATCCTTATCAGCTGTATTGTCCACCTTGTCCAGTCCTAGATTTGTTTTAGCACCACCGACCGTTGTTGCACTTGTACCACCATTTTCAATAGAAACAATTCCTGTAACATTTTCAGCATTTATAGCCGAAAAAGCTAATGGAACATGGTTCAACCTACCGTAACTTATTTCTTCGAATTTTGAACAACCCCCACTTACATCTAGGCTAACCCTTAGGTATTTATCTGTACCGTCCCATAACACCTCATCGAACCTGTCTACATAGCCATCGCTCCGTTCGTTTGTACCGATTATCAGATTTACCATTCCGAAACCGTCCGTTCTTACCTTTACCGATTCTTGGTATTCTAGGTTATTGGCAAGGTCTATAATGCCGAACTGCATGCAGATATCCGTATTTGCCAAGGGCGAGGACAGATTGTCCTGCCCGGGTAATGATTCTCCACCTGGGCGGTAAATTACAGCTTGGTAGGTAATACCATTATCTTGGGAGAAACCTGAATGGGTAAGCAATAAAATAAAGATGATGTATAGGTACTTATTCATTTGATCGTATTTCACTTCGTTTAAGAAGGTATTTATAATATAGATTTTGAAACGGGGCGAGGCATCCCAGAACATAACATGATTCCCTTTACTTGTTTTCTTGTACTTGACGTTTTAAAGCCTTTCAGGGTTCCGGATGATATCGGCTTCCTCAATATTCTTTATGGTCGTAGGTTCGGTTTTGTCATTTTTTTCCTTAAGAGCTATCTGTAACCTAATCTGCCACTGATTATTGCTAAAGTTCAAGACCTCGTCCATCCTATTGGTAAACTTGCTACTCTTGGAGTAATTATACCCTAGGGCCAAAGTGAGCTTATCGGAGACTGGGTAAGAAATATCAATACCAGCAATGGGTTGGAGAAAAATGCCCCTAAACTCTTCCTGCTTGGATAAATCGAAGAACGCACCATTGATACCTTGCTCACCGCTTATGATCGAACTCGTCTGCAGCGCCAGGTTAAGGGCCGTTTTAAATCCTGAACCCGAAGTAATCATAATATAGGAAAGCCCACCTTGAATACCCAAATATTTTGTGCGCCAAGAATAGACGCTAGACATAGTACCTCCTTTGGCATTATATTCATTAAGAACTACCCCGAGCGAATAGTGGAATCTTCCTTCGCCGATCGGAGCAGTATAACCGATCTCATAGAAGTTTCCTATGCCGTTATTCAAGTTTTCGTTGGTCTGGCCCGATGGGTCCTTGTAATCATATTTTGTAGTGTTAAGTCCACTGGAAAAAACAAGTTCCTGTGAATGGCCCTGTATAGAGGCAAAGACCAAAAAGGCCATGAGGGAATATTTCATAATTATTTGTATTTCGTAAAATTCTATTCTGACTTCTTGATGATCTTCGTGTAATACTTAAGTTCTTTGTGCCTTAGTTGTACCAGGTATATACCATTGGACAAAAAATTCAATTGCAGCCGTAACCCGTTACCGGAATTCGTTTGGAACCTTTCGGCGACCAACCTACCCGATACATCGAAAATCGCTATTTGCATATCGCCATAAACGGGTTCACTAAAATCAAAAACAACAGTCTCTATAAAAGGGTTGGGGTATACGGTAACATTCTGCTGTTTGGGCAAAATGCTTCCTTCGATCAATTTAGCCCAAGCACCCTGTTGAAATCCTTGAATTATCATTGATTTATTGGACGAACTAGTACCGATGATACTTTGCTGACCAATAGTTTGTGTTATATAATATCCGCTTTCCAACTTTGATTTATTGCCTTGTGAACTTATCATTTGATGATGTAGCTTTTGACTATAAATTGTTGTTGATGTCAACAAAAAACATGTAATAAAAAATCTAAACATCATTTTCCTTATTGTTATTTTAACATATTAAAACAAAATTCTGTAAAACTGTTTTATCCAAACGAGTGATATTATTTTTTATAATGGGGCTTTTAATGAATTGTTATCCTTTTGAAAAAAACGATAACAATTAAAAGGCATACCTTTTTTCCTTAAATTTGTTTTATCTTATTTTTAATAAATGGATATGTTGTATCCATTACTGATGTACTAATAAATATGCTTGAGTTCCCCCTCGAAAGTTTTTTAGGAATTACAACTGGATTTTTAGGTTTCTTTGTGATTTACCAAATGCTTTTTTCCTATAAATCGAACAAAGTCGTTAATATTTACCTTGTTTTTATCTTTTTATTTGCTTCGATCAGGTTAATCGATATGGGGTATTTTGAATATTACGGCTCACACATTTTCAATAATGGTTACCGTTGGTTAAAACCTATATTTTTATTCGGATTTCCTATCTTCTACTTATATTTTAAAACTCTTATAAATGATTTAAAGCATTTTAATCGCAACGACTTACTTCACTTTATTATACCTGCATTAAGTATTGTTTTTAAATTAATACAATTAAAATTTACATCGTTACAGACCGATAGCATTAATTATGTACAACAAATTATAGTCTTCCTCTTGTTTTTTCTATACCTAATGAAAGCCCTTGTATTAGTATATAAAAAAATATGGCTTAAGAAGGAAAGTTTTGGCACTTCAATCGTTCACAATACTTTGATTACCAATTGGATTTTATTCTTCTTAACTATTGGGGTTCTTTTATCGTTGAGACTTGCTTTTTCTATGAGATTAGAGTTTGATGAAACGGGAGTGGTTTCAGGATATAGTCATCTAATTTATACTAGTGTATTGTGGTTATTGATATTTGGAAAAATAATATCAAGTCCCGAAATTCTTTATGGATACCCCATGCTAGAAAAACGAATATCACACTACAAAATTGAAAAAAAACCAATCAATTCTATTTGGATAACTTCAGACCCAGAAATATCTAATCTACAAGACACTATATTACAACGTTCTATAGACGAAAAAATAGAACCCTACTTAAATGACATAGATGGACTTACACTTGGAAATTACCCTTTTAGAGACTTAAAATATTCCATTAAAGAGTTATCTAAAGATTTGAATATACCAACAAGTCACCTCTCATACATTTTCAAATATCATTGTAAGATATCTTTTGTGGAATTCAAAAATTACGTAAAGATAAATGATGCCATAGCGTTGATAAATGATGGATATTTAGATACAAAAACCTTTGAAGCCTTATCTATGAAAATTGGGTTTAATTCGTACAATTCGTTCTATAAATCATTTAAAAAGTACACCAATTGTGCACCTAAAGACTACTTATCAAATAAAGCTAGGACATCAAGTACTAATGTCCTTAAACCAATTAAATAGTCATTATATTTTCATATACTCAAAAGCAAAAAGTAATTGAATATCTACCCATTGGTTATTTCTTGGCAATTAAAGGTGCAGCTTCCATATTACACACCGAAGCCATCTTTAGATAACAAATTAAATGTGGTAGCATCTATAAGTAGCCGACAAGATTTGGCCCTAAAAAATTACTATAACGTATTTAATCTTACGTTATTTTTAAAATGCAGCAGTGACGATTGACCCGTCCTGAAATATGTATACAAAACACTGAAAGTATATGTATTAAAATGATAGATATGTAAGACTTTATAGTGAGAGCTTTAAACTAAAAGTCTTAGCAAAACTTACCAAAGGAAACCATTCCAAAAGACAAATTGCCTTAACTTACGGGATATAATCCAGTACTATAAACGTATGGATCAAGAAGTATGATCATAAATATTTAATGAATAACCGTGTAACCGTGCAAACAGACGACGAACTTTTCCGTATTAAAGCCCTGCAAAAAGAGCTGAAACAACTCAAGGGCCTTCTTATCAAAAATACCTGGACAAACTTGTTACCGATAGCTATCTTGAGGTAGCTGCCGAAAACCTGGACTATAGAGATGTTGAGGAATTAAAAAAAACTTAAACATAAAACCCTAATGAAAGTAGCACTAATTAACCGTAATGAAAGACTATTTTCCATTGATACTATCTGTAATGCCTTTATCCTATAAAAGAGATGCCTATTACAAATACAAAAAAAAGGGTTATAATCAAAAAACAGATAGAGCAAGATGTAATCGAGCTTGTTCGAGAAAGTAGAAGAACACTGCCAAGAGAAGGTACTAGAAAACTCATGAGATCATTAAAAGATGAGTTTAACAAGTACGACCTCAAAGAGGGCAGGGACCAGCTATTCCATATCTTAAGAGACAACAGTTTACTCATTAGAAGAGAAAATACTCTTGTAGAACCACCAATTCATATCACAGGTTTTACAAATATGGAAATATCATAAAAGACCTAAATATCAACAGACCTAATCAAGTTTGGGCTTCGGATATAACCTATATAAGAACCATTAAAGGATTCTGATACCTGGCCTTGATTACTAATATGTACTCTCGTAAAATAGTCGGTTATGTCCTTATTGAAAGTTTGGAACTGAAAGGCTGTGTCAGGGCTCTGAACAAATCCATTTACAATGCTAAGAACATTGAACAGCTTATTTATTACTCCGACAGCGGTATTCAATATTGCAGTAATGTGTATACCCAAATACTAAAAAGTAAGAAAATTAAAATCAGTATGACAGAAGAAAACCATTTTTACGAAAACGCCCTCGCAGAAAGAGTAAACGGTATTCTGAAAGATGAATTCTATCTTGACCAGACCTTTACAAGTGTTGTTCATGCTAAAAAAAGCAGCCAAAAACGCAATCAAACTGTACAACTCTAAAAGATTGCATTTATCTTTAAATTAAAAAACACCTAATTACGTGCATCAATATGCCGTTTACACTAGTATTAACCTGTAGCCGTATTTTAGGACGTGACATAATGTATGAGAATCAAGTTGAATACATCTGTGTAAGATATAAACTTACAACTAATGGTTCTTGTCTATTTGTGAATTCTTATGGACAAATTAAATAGGCAAAAACCAAGTAATTGGTGGAACAAGTTTTTAATCAACTGTTTATCCCTTTAAGGAAGAATGATGTTCATGAACCATTTTACAACCACTAGAAGAATTTAGAAACAATAGGGTAATTTGGGCATTTACAATTACCAAGTCTTCACTAAACCTGAGGTGAAAATCGGAGTAAAAAGTTAAATTAGCCACTCCTCTATAGATGGCAATTTGTAAATTTTTGGCATATAATTTTACAACTTCGCTAACTTTACCAAAAAAACATTACGTTCATTTTCTTCATTGGTGAAGCTTCTAATCTAGAGGTTGCGTAAGACAAATTAGCAAAGAGCCGTAAGACTATTAAGGAAAAAATCGAATAACGAAATTTAAAAAGCATACTTATAGTTTTTTAAAAACTCATATTTTAAAACCAAAAGTCAATTATCAATGATTGGTTTTTTGGTTTTTAGTTATATCCTAATATTAAATTTATGTTGAAACGCAAAATAATTTCTATTGCTTTACTAATTCTGATACAATAAAAATTAGAATGTTGAAGGCTTTGAATAATGATAAATTAAATAAATTAAATTCTAATTTAAAAGTATAATAACCAATATACTAGTCGTATTACTTCGGTAGAAATTATAAGTTGTTTTAGCATAATGAAAAGTTGATTGAAAAGTTCGAAATGAGCGCCAATATTACAATCCTTGAATAAATTTATAACAAAAGTCCTCTTAATTCTTAAAGGTAATATGTCTATCTTTCGGCTTTTTTTAACATAAAATTTAGATTGTTCTGAATTTAACTAGCTAAAATATATTATAATTTATGGAAGAAGTAGCCACTATAACAGTGATAGAGCAAGCAGAACTCATTTCTGCAATTGATACGGTATGGGTTTCAATATGTGCAGCAATAATTTTTTTAATGGAAGGTGGTTTCGCACTTCTTGAAGCTGGTTTTGTTCGTTCTAAAAACTCCATGAGTATCATAGCAAAGGTAATAATTGACATCATTTTTGGTGGTCTTGCATTTTATGCCATTGGTTTTGGAATAGCATATGGAGCTTCTAATGGTTATTTTGCATTCGATACCGGCATTACAGATACGGATATAGGATTAGGATTAACCATTTCTAATAAATTGTTTTGGTTTATTCAGTTGGGCTTTGCCATTGCAGCTATTTCAATAGTTTCAGGAGCTGTAGCAGAGCGAATGAAGGTTTGGGTATATGCATTATTTGTAGTTATATTTTGTGCTGTGATGTATCCATTAGCCGCAAACTGGGTTTGGAACCCTAATGGTTGGTTAGCCTTAAGAGGGTTTAACGATTTTGCTGGATCTTCTGCGGTACATGCCATGGGAGGATTTGCCGCCTTGGCCGCAGCAATAGTATTAGGGCCTCGTTTGGGTAAGTACGATCAAAACGGAGATCCTGTTGCTATCCCTGGTCATAATTTACCGCTTGCCGCCGTTGGCGGGTTTATATTATGGTTTGGATGGTTTGCATTCAACCCAGGATCTACATTAGGTGCTGTGGGTAATTGGGAACTAATAGGAACAGTTGCTACGAATACATTTTTAGCCTCTGCAGCAGGTGGTGTTTCAACAATGTTATATACCTACTTTAAATATGGTCAAATTGATATTACAATGACCATAAATGGAGTGTTGGCAGGTTTAGTAGCGATAACAGCTGGTTGTAATATTGTAAGTCCAGAATCTGCCATCCTTATCGGATTAATTGCAGGTATATTAGTAGATATTGCTGTAATATATATTGATAAAATGAGAATAGATGACCCAGTTGGGGCAATTGCTGTTCATGGGATTAATGGATTGTTTGGTACGATTGCTGTTGGTTTATTTGCAGTAGAAGATGGTCTGTTTTTTGGTGGAGGAAGTCAGCTATTGATTACTCAACTTTTAGGTGTTTTAGTAATAGCAGCATTTTCATTTATTCTTACATTTATTATAATGACCATTTTGAAGAAAACAATAGGTATACGTGTAGACAGATCAGAAGAAACCGCAGGTATTGATGCCGTAACTTTTGGAGTTGAAGCTTATACTACTTTTGAATAAAAATCACATTAGCTGAAAAATTATACAATATGAAAAAAATTGAAGCAATCATTAGGCCTTCAAAGCTTAAAGCTGTTCAACGTGGATTGAAAGATGCAGATATACCTTGTATTACGGTAGCAGCTGTTAAAGGTACAGGGTTACAAAAAAGTTACTCTGAGCGTTATCGTGGAACTGAACAATCAATGATCCTACAAAATCGTGTTATGATTACTTGTATTGTTAGTGATAGTAAATTGGAGAATTGTATAGATGTAATTAAAGAGAATGCTTCTGAAAATAAAGCCGGTGACGGTAAAATTTTCATTTATGACGTAAAAGATGCGATTAGGCTTAGTACAGGTGTAAGAGGTAATGATGCCATTATATAATTAGGCTATTTTAAAATTTATTAAAGCATACTACAACCTTTAAAGACCAATCAATTCTTTAATATCTATAATTATGTTAAAGAATTGATTGATTTTTTTAGATATTTTAAAAGCTATTTTTTTCTTGGCACTTCTGATTTAGTAGCAACCATTGTCGTTTGAGAAATATAATTAGCGATGATCTTTTCAACAAGCTCTTCTTTGGTTAAATGATGAAATATCGTTTTAACTTTAGTTTTAAATTCTTCAGAGACCTCACGATTTGGTTTGGTCTTAAAGATTTTTTTAGCCCATAATAGGCCATTATTTTCTTCAATACTTTGCGCATCGGCTTTTTTGAACTTATTAAACACTATACCCAATTCCTTTTCGAAATTAGCAATTTCAGCAACTTCTTCTTTTTGTAATATAGTTAGCGAAAGCCCCTTAGCCCCTGCTCTAGCTGTACGTCCACTTCTGTGAACATAAGCATCGTAGGTATCGGGTAAATGATAGTTGACTACATATTCAATCTCTTTGATATCAATACCACGAGCAGCTAAATCTGTAGCTACCAAAATATCAATATGACCTTCTCTAAACTGCCCCATAATACGATCGCGAATACCTTGGGATAAGCTACCGTGTATAGCACCGGATGAGAATTTATTAATCGCTAGATTCTTTGCAAGTTTATTAACGGCTGCTTTGGTCTTACAAAAAATAATACCTCTATGGCCTTCTTTAGTATTTAAAAAATGAAGTAAAACATCTAACTTTTCTATAGGTTCTACCACTACATATTGATGGTCAATACCCTGATGACCAAGTGTAGACATATCGGCTTCTACATGTATCACATGTTTGGACATATAATTTTGAACCAATTGCTTTATTGTGCCCGGCATAGTAGCTGTGAACAATAAGGTTCGTCTCGATTTCGGAATCCATTCAATTATAGCATCTAAATCTTCTTTTAAAGCGCTTACCATTTCATCGGCCTCATCGAGAACTAAAAACTTTAGCTTCTTAATATCAATAGCCTCACGTTTTACTAAATCTACTAAACGACCTGGTGTAGCAATGACCAAATGAGTTACAGTTTTTAAACGCTCTATTTGAGGTTTTATAGGGATACCACCACATAGCGCGGTAATAGAAATAGTCGTGCTAAAGGGAGTGAACGATTCTAAATTGGTGTGTATTTGTTGTGCCAATTCTCGTGTAGGTGCCAAAATCAAGGCTTGTACAGAAGGATTTTTGGTATCGATTAATTGTAGTAAAGGAAGTCCGAAAGCTGCGGTTTTCCCGGTTCCGGTTTTTGCTAAAGCAACAAGGTCTTCTTTTTTATTTAGTATTACAGGAATGCATTTTTTCTGAATATCCGTAGGAACAGAAATTTTTAACTCCGCTAAGCTTTGTTGTAACTGTTCATTAATTCCTAAATCTGAAAACTGCTTTGACATTAATTATTTTTTTAACAAAGATAGCGACACTTTTATAGTGAATACTACGAATAAAATTTAATAGTAGGTTTTAAAACATACAGCTTTACAAAATAGTAGTTGTTTTTATCTAAATTTTAAATAAGAATTTGAGTTTGTTTTGTAAGTATCTTATTTCTCACCTAACATGCGAAGCATTTTAGTATGGTCCCAGATAGCATGGCCTATAGTTTTTTTTACATTATAAGGCATACCAAATTCAAGTGCTGTTTCAGATACAATATTTGTAAGGTCTTTATAGTGTACATGACAAACATCTGGCAATACATGGTGTTCTACTTGATAATTGAGTCCTCCAATTAACCAAAATAATATTTTACTGTTTGGTGAAAAATTGCTGGTAGTAGCGAATTGATGACCGTACCAATTATCTTGCATAATTCCTTTTTCATTGGGAAGTGGAAATTCGGTTACGGGCATAATATGTGCTATCTGAAAAACAATGCTAACCAACATACCGGTAACAAAATGCATTGATAGAAATGCTAATAAAATAACCCACCATGAAAAAGGTAGCATAATTATAGGAATTATAAGGGCATATGAATAGTACAAAAGCTTCCAAGCGGCCATACTAACGAATGTTTTTTCATATTCATGTTTCTTATCAAAAAAACCCATATCCCTAAATCGTTTTAAGCGAACAAAATCTTTAGTTGTAATCCATGAAAGTGTAGAAATACCGTAAAAAAACCAGATATAGATATGTTGATATTGATGTATCCAATAGTGTTTGGCATGAGGACAGAATCGCAAAAAAAACGGTGCGTTCAAATCATCATCGGCATGATCAATGTTCGTATAAGTATGATGTAGCACATTGTGTTGTATTCTCCAAATAGTAGCGTTAGCACCAATAAGATTGAACGAATAACCTAAAAGGGTATTGATTTTCTTGTTTTTAGAGTATGAGCCATGAATGGCATCATGCATAACGCCCATACCTATGCCTGCCATACCCAATCCACTTAGAATATATAATGAAAATAGAAGTGGAATAGAGGTAACTATGCCCGTTGAAAGTAGTACTAAAGGCACAAAGAATAAGGCCAGCATAATTACAGTTTTTACAACCATAGTTGCATTGGCGTTACGACTCTTATTGTTAGTCTTAAAATAGGTGTTTACCCTTTTTCTTAAAGTCTTAGAAAAATCAGGGTTAATGTCTCTTGAAAATTTTGGATTTGCGATGCTATTATTTTTTTAGGGGATTTTTGAAACTTTAGAAAAAAAATGATATCTCAAATAGTAGAAGTACTGTTAAACATTAAACTTACATAGTTGAAACTTTATTACACAGCAGCCAATTGTCACTGGTTAGGGTTAATTAATTGAAGAAAGCTTAGAATTATCATTAAAATTACAGAGATCATAAAAGGTAAGTGCTCTAAATAATCATTTAAGCAAAGGTAGCGTAAATTAGCGATTTGATAAATAAAAACAATTTATTTAATTAAATTATCAATAAAATTTATAATTCACACCTAATTATATTTTCCATTGTTTTCGATATATTTTAATCTATAAATAATGCCTTTTCTACTTTCTAATGGTCAATTATTCAAATTAAAGTCATCTTTTTTCTCGATAACCTATGATAAAATGGAGTGGATCTAAATCTATCTTTATCCTTCCCAACTAACCCATCTATCCATTGTCTCTTGGTACCATTTATCACCTTGTTGAAATAATAAATCATTATTTCTTTCCACTTTATACTCTATGGGTTGATTATAAAGATTACCGTTTTTCCTTGCTTTAAAGCATGCATATGGTATAACATTTTCTGGAGTTTTTGAGTGATAATGAATTAAAGGTGATAGACTTATGATATGGTCGTTAAGATAATTTCCTGTTGAAGATTTAAGAAACATCATAGCCATTACCACTTGCAGAATATGACTTAAAGAACTTTGCACGGTTATTAAGGGCATCGTAAGTACATACTGCTATTTTTAGATATTCTTTACCAATTAGTTTTGGCATTTCATTCATTTGCACCCTATCAATCTTAGGAAAAAGCTTCTTAAAAACTTCCTTTTTCTTTGTTGGACGATATTTTAGACCAAAGCCTGCATTGAACAACCCAAGATAATCAACACGAAAATATCGGTCTTTGAATGTGATTTAAGAAATATCTGTTCCCTATTTTTCTTCTCTTGAAAAAGTGTAATTGCCTTATCGATTGAATAATCTTCGGCCAAAGCAGCTAGTACTATATTACTTCCAGAATTGGCAATAACAAGGTCGAATTTTTTAAGTATTTCTTGACCGTTTAGATTACCATACCTATCTTTTAAAGTGAGTAATTGAATAATGTCCCAACTTCCACCACCTTCAAGTGAAAATATAGTATATATTTTCACTAACCAATTGTTCTACCCAATATTGGAATTGATACTATTGCGAAAAAGGATGGGGGAACCTACCTGTATTTTAGCTATTAAATATACAGAATGCTGTTGGTATTTCCTTATAGAAAATCCTTAGAATTTATGAGGATTTTGTGGTTATTATGGTCAGTTATGTATTTGATAATTAAAAATTAGTAATTTTTATTACATTTTATATAAAGGCTATTTGTGTTGATAAGGTGCTAATAGTTTATTTACCTAAATTGAGGTACAACCAATCCTAATAATACAGCAATATTAAAGTTGTGTTTATGAAAAAGAATGAATATTCATTTTTTATAACTTTGTGCTTTATTATTTAAAATAATGGCAACACTTCAAAAAAGTGTAGACAAACGTAATTCATTAATACAAGCTACTATTGAGTTGGTCAATAACGATGGGTTTCATGCAACGCCTATGAGCAAGATTGCAAAAATGGCAAATGTTTCACCAGCAACCATATATCTATATTTTGATAATAAACAAGATTTAGTAAACAAAACCTATATCGAAGTAAAGTCATGTTTTATGGGTTATGCTTTTGAGTCTTATATTGAAAAAATGTCTGTAGAAGTTGGCTTTGAAGTTATTTGGAAGCGCATTGCAGAATTTAAAATTAAGGAAAGCGCAAAAACCTTATTTTTAGCAAAATGCGATAATACTCCAATAATCGATGAAATAAGTAGACAAGAGGGTATAAAGCATTTAAAGCCCCTACTCGACCTTTGGGCTCGTGGTAAGAAAGATGGCATCATTAAACCGCTATCAGATTATTTGTTGTATGCCTATTCAATAAATCCACTTTCTTTTTTACTAATGGCACAAAATCGTGGTTCAATTCTATTGACTAAACTAGAATTAGACCAAGCTTATGAGGTAGCTTGGTCTGGTATTAAAGTCTATAAATAAAACAAAAATGAATAAAACAGCGATTATATTGGGAGCATCTGGTTTAACTGGGGGTATTTTACTTCAAAAATTAATTGATGACAGCAGGTATAGTACTATCAAATTGTTTTCTAGAAGTCGAATTGAAGGCTTACCAAATAAGGTAATACAATTCATTGGTAATTTATTAGAACTTGAACAGTTTAGAAAAGATTTTATAGGAGATGAAGTGTATTGTTGTATTGGTACTACGGCAAAAAAAACACCGGACAAAAATCTATATAAGAAAATAGATTACGGAATACCTGTTTCAGCCGCCAAACTTGCAAAAGAAAATGATATACCAACTTTTTTGGTTATTTCTGCCATGGGTGCAAATAGAACAAGTAGTATTTTTTACAATAGAACTAAAGCAGAAATGGAGCATGATGTTCTACAGCAGGGCATAGAGAATACTTCTATATTAAGACCATCATTAATTGGTGGTGAACGTAACGAAGGTAGGGTACTAGAAAAAATTGGAATAATGGTATTCAAAATTTTACAACCATTTTTCATTGGTCCATTAAAAAAATATAGAATTATAAATGCAGAAAGCATTGCACAAGCCATGCTCCATCTTGCCAATAATACAAGTAATACCGAAGTAATTATTGCTTCAAACGATATTATGAAATTAGCTAATAACAACTAAAACAAGAGTGATTTATATGGAATTATTAGATAAATTAAATTGGAGATATGCCGCTAAGGCAATGAACGGCAAAAAAGTAGCTGATGAAAAAATTGAACGTATTTTAGAAGCATCACGTTTAGCTCCTACATCGAGTGGTTTACAACCATTTGAGATTATTGTGGTTAAGAATCAAAAAATAAAAGAACAGATTAGACCAGTGGCATGGAATCAATCTGTGATTACAGACTGCTCTCACTTACTTGTTTTTGCTGCTTGGGATACGTATACAGCTGAAAGAATAAATTACATGTTCGACTTAACGAACGAGATTCGTGGATTTAAAAATGAAGGTTGGGAAAATTACCGTCAGATGCTATTAGCCTCTTATCCACAAAAGGATGAGAAAGAAAACTTTAACCATGCTGCAAAACAAGCATATATAGCTTTATCACTTGCCATAGTTGCTGCAGCTTTTGAAGATGTTGATGCTACGCCGATAGAAGGCTTTGAACCAAATGCCGTAGATAAGATTTTAGGCTTACGTGAAAAAGGATTACGTAGTGCGGTATTATTGCCAATTGGGTATAGGAATGAAAGTGAAGATTGGTTGGTAAACTTAAAAAAAGTGAGAAAACCAATGAAAGATTTGGTAACTATTATTAATTAAGCTGTTGACAATTAACGGACAAAAAAAGTTGAGCGTTTTTGAATTAAAGTTAAAAAAAGGAGGTTGTCAATAATGTACAACCCCTTTTTGTTGCTTTAAGTATCAAATACATTCTATATTTAAAGCTATTACGGTATAGTTTATTAATACTCAAAACGCTATAAGTTTTAATAATCCTAAGGCTTAACTTGAGAAAACCAATATATTCGCGCTCATTATGTGGATGTACCTCGGACTTTTAGCGGCACTATTTTTAGGTTTACATAATTTATGTAAGAAACATGCCGTACAAGGCAATGAAGTCTTTCCTGTACTTTTGGGTACTATATCCTCTGGATTTTTATTGCTTCTTCCCTTTTATTTTGGTTCTCATTTTTTTAAAGACTACATGATTGATATACAATTTTATATCAATGACATTCCTTTAAAAACACATGGTTTCATAGCAATTAAATCCACCATAATGGCCGCTTCATGGCTATTGGCGTATCAGGCTTTAAAACATCTACCCATTACCATTGTAACACCGATTAGATCTGCAGGTCCTTTTTTTACATTTATTGGTGCAATAACCATATATCATGAAAAACCCAATATGTATCAATGGGTAGGCTTTTTTCTTATTATTTTTTCAGTGCTGCTTTATTCGAGAATTGGAAAAAAAGAAGGAATCCACTTTAAACGCAACAAATGGATTTTTGCAATTATTGGTGCCACATTTTTAGGAGCGTCTAGCGGATTGTATGATAAATTTCTGATTCAAAATTTAGCATTAAACCCGCAGACATTACAATTTTGGTTCTGCTTTTACACGGTCATAATTTTACTTATCATTTTAACGATTACCTGGTTTCCTAATTCAGAAAAAAGAAAAGCCTTTAAATGGCGATGGTCAATACCCTTGGTTGGGGTATTATTACAAATTGCCGATTATTTTTACTTTAAGGCATTACAAGACCCAGATGCATTGATCATGTTGCTTTCTGCCATAAAACGCAGTCAGATATTGATAGCTGTAGTACTAGGTGGTGTATTATTTAAAGAGCAAAATAAGCGAAAGAAGTTAGTGCCTCTAGCGGGAATTATGGCAGGGGTTTTTCTAATTCTGTATTCCTAGAAATCTACCAAGTTTATAATTCGCAATAATAAAAATGGTGGTTATACACGATATTCCCCATTCGATGGCTGTATATTTGTTCACTTATAAGCCTTTACTTAGGTATAGGAATACCATTAGTTAATTATTATGTCATTCAAAAAACTGAATCCCTATTTACTAGAAATGTTAGAGCGTTTTTCAATTGAAGAACCTACACCTTTTCAAAAAAGCAGTATTCCCACTATAAAAAGTGGCTCAAATGTATATTGTATCGCTCCAAAAGAAAGTGGTAAAACAACTACCTTAATCCTTACAACACTTCAAAAATTAAAATGTGAAGCAGAAGGTAATGCTCCTAGAGCTGTTGTGGTTGTTGAGAATAAAGAAAAGGTCTTAGAACTTTATGATGAATTTCTGCGGTATACGAAGTATTCTTCGATACGAGTATACGCCAGCTATAAAGAGTTACATATCGATATTCAAAAATCGGAAATATTTGAAGGTATAGATATATTGATAACGACACCCACTACCCTACACAAATTGTTTCTTTTAAATGGTGTAAGTACTTCGCAATTAAAAATATGCAGTATTGATGATGGAGATTTCTTGTCACAAAAATCAGATTACACCGCTATGATTACGGTGGCTCAGAGTATAATGAAATGTCAGTATGTATTGTATTCTGAAAAAATGAATCCGAAGTTAAAACGCTTCGAAGAATTCTTTATGGAACGTGCACACCATGTAAAAATTTAGGATACAAATAAACTTCTGGTTTTTTGTGCGAATAAAAAAAATAGTACTGTTTAAATTTGATGATGTTCGATAAAACCTAATCTTGGGTTGAATTAGAATTTGATATTACTTCTTTCATATCTATGCCTTTAACACATGACACAACCACTAAATGTAAAATACTTGAGATAAGATTAATTCTGCTAGTTATAAATTCCATACTTGACATTATTTAATTATTGAGGTAATAACGTTATTGGTCAATGACTTATTTTGTTGACCAACGATTATCGTTCAATTTAAATTATTTAAATAATGTTGTGTTTAGCAAATACCTCCACCGCAAACATAGATATCTGTTTTAGAAGTTTCCTTTAGTTCTCGTATTGTTTCAGTTTCATAATTAGTAAGTACATGAACTTTTTTAAGCTTGTTTTCAAAATTCAAGGTCTTATAAAATATATAATGGTCCATATGAGGATAAGCAGGTTGCCCTGATTTTAATTCGAAGTCATTCCCAAACTCATACGTTTTTCTACCACTAATTACAGTTTAAAATTCCTTTAAATCGGCCAAGTATTGTGAAACACCGTTACTTTCTCAATCAAGAGCATTAACATCTTCATCGAGTCCGTAAATAAAACCATCAATCGAAATAGCTACATAGTACACCACTTTTTCGTCATATCCTTTTTAGATATCCTAAGGTTACGATTTCGGAATTATATTTTGATTCACTCTAAAAAAATTGGTTGGATCATATTGATGTTTAATAGATGCCAATCGTGAATAATTCTGTTTATAGCTGGCTTGAACCCTTTCTTGACCTTCATCCATCATAAAATTAGAATATGCTCCACCAGCAGAATATGGATGTAAAGCTTCATAATACCCTTTACACCACTTTGTAATTTTGTCAGCATTCTTTGGGTCGGGATCAACACCTATATACACGCCACAATATTCTGCGTCACGGTATGCCCAAGGTGTATCTGTAGCTCCTACTCTACTTGCTGCGCCCGTAATTGGATATAAATGCATCTGAGATAAAGGGGTCGGTATCGCTGAACCGAACTTTAAATGTTGTGCACGTATATCTGCGTTTAGCGAATTGAAGAAATCGGCACGCCAGTACCATTGCATACCAGTAGGTAATAAGCCATCGAACATGGTCTGTATAGCAGTATAAGGCATTTCACCAATATGTGCGAATAGTGGTTTTTTAGCTAAAATTGGGGAGAAAGCTTCTTCTGCCTTCGTCATATCACCAACATAACACCATACAATACCACAATACTTTTTGTTATGTAAATGTTCTGGAAATGGTGATTCTGGGATAATCATTGTTGCAATAAATCCGTTGATATCATCAGTGGCTGTTCGGATATATCCATCGAACCATTCCATAATTTCTTCCACTTGATCAATGGGCCATAATGTTGGTCCGCCATAAACAGTATTAACTTTATGTGCTTGAAATGTAAATTCGGTAACCACACCAAAGTTTCCACCACCACCACGAATCGCCCAAAACAAGTCTGGATTCTTATTTTTATTAGCGGTAACAATAGAACCATTTGCCAATACCATTTCAGCTCCCATGAGATTATCAATGGTGAGGCCGTATTTACGTGCAAGATATCCAACACCACCGCCAAGGGTCAATCCACCAACACCGGTACTTGATACCATCCCAGAAGGTATGGCAAGTCCGTGCTCCTGGGTAGCTGTATCCACTTCATTCCAAACACAACCGCCTCCAACTTTAACCGTATTACTTTTAGTGTTTACAGAAATAGACTTAAGGCCAGATAAGTCTATAACCAATCCACCATCGCATAATCCTAGTCCGCCGCCATTATGGCCACCTCCTCTAATTGCAACAAGAAGCTTATTATTCCTACCAAAGTCAACCGCGACTTTAACATCATTCACATCAGTGCACATTGCAATAGCTCCAGGCCGCTTATCAATCATGGCATTATATATTTTTCGAACTTCGTCATATGAAGTATCGTTAGGTTTAATTACCGTGCCTTTAAATTGCTTTCGTAGACTTTCTATAAGATTCTCTGTGATAGGTTGTTGAAAATTTTTCATGGTTTTGTTCTGTTTTATGTAAAAGAGTACTGCGTTTACTTTGATATCATCATTCCTTTTAAGGACCATAATATAGCGAGGACGTCTTTTTTAGATTCCTCATCAATACCGTTTTGATCCAAGGCTTTGAAAATATCATCCATTACGTGCATATATTCTCCAGGACTTATATTCATACCTGTATGGGCAGTGACCATATCCTTTCCGGTATACGTTGCTGGTCCACCACTACCGGCACTAAAAAAGTCGATAGTATGGCTTTTAATTATAGCCAGGCGTTGCGGTTGATCTTTAAATGGTAAGAACCTAGCGTTAACGGCTGGATTTTCCATATGGTTAGTAACGGTGTTATCCACAATAGCGGAAATTCCTGCTCTTCCTCCTAGACGTTCAAAAAGTGATTTATTCATAATATATAGGTTTTAAAGTGATTGTTGTTTTGATAATTTTGTAAATGGAATAAGCATAGGTACCTTTTTTTGATAGGAAACATAGGTTTCACCTAATGCTTTTTTGAGGTCCCTTTCTTCTAAGAACTTTATTGCAAATAGAATGTAAACAGTAGTCACTGCTGCAAATAGCAAGTGGCCAGTAGTCATGGTTGGGGTTGCCCAAAATGCGATTAAAAAACCAAACATTATTGGATGCCGAACCAAACCATAGAAATAGTTGACTTGGAAAGATGGAGATTGCGAAACCCTATTTTTAAGATTATCCACAATTTGAGTAAGACCAAAGAGTTCGAAATGACTAATCATAAAAGTAGATAACAATACAATTAACCATCCTATAAAATAAAGTACTTGCATACCCATCGCTATGGTATTATTTTCAATGTTCCAAATTGGATCATTTATAGGTTGCCATTTCCAAAAAATGAGTAACAATGCCAAGCTGGTCAGTAAAATATACGTACTTCTTTCCGCAGGTTTGCCTATTATTTTAATCCACCATTTTTTAAAAGCTGGTCTAGCCATAACGCTATGTTGAATTGCAAATAAGAATAATAAGCCAATATTGGTTAAAAAGGCTGTAATTATATCAACTTCGATACCCGTATCTATACCTTTTGGTACCCAAAGATTATTGACAAAGCCAATAGAATAAAGAAAGGAAACCAAGAAAATAATGTAGGCTAAAATTCCGTAAATGAGTATTATTATTTTTTTCATGACTTTAATTGTTTTGGCTTTCTTTACCAAAATTAGTCATGCTTTTTTATTTTAAATTCTACATTTCAACCAAACACTATAACAATTCGTTCAGACTCTAAATATTTTTATTTCAATTACTTATGCTTTCTTAATAAAGGAAGATGGCGAAATTCCATACATTTTATGAAAACATTTTGTAAAATAAGCAGCACTGTTAAAGCCTGTTTCAAAAGCAATTTCAGAGATAGTTTTTTCTTTTTTATATAATAGCTTTACTGCGTTTTCTAATCGGTATTCTTGAATTAAATTATTTGTAGAAGTATGTAATATGCTTTTTGTTTTTCGATACAATTGAGAAGTACTCAAACCTAAATTGGAACAAAAGTTCTCGACACCTAAATCAGGATTCTGCCATTCACGATCCAAGAAATTCATCACACTATTTAAAAACTGTTCTTCTTGAAATGGAAGTGTTTTTATTGCCGTATCAGATAATTTTAAATTCTGATTTTCACTTTCGTATAATTCCTTTACTTCAGAAGTGATGACGATTTGTCCCCGCGAAATATTTGACAATCGCCTAGTAGTTTTTATGGTTTCCTCGAAAAAACCATGTTCTTTTGTGACGGGTACACCTGCACTTACACCAATGCACAATTGTTTAGTGTCTTCTTTAGACACGAAAAATGCCTTCTTAATTGCCAATAAAGCATTTATGGACTTAGTGGTTGATGTATTAGAAATTAAAAGGTAATTGTCTTCATTATTTATGAGGCGGCCTTTGTAATCAGCAATTATATCTTTGATTTTTTCAAACAAATTGTTTGTTGGTGAAATAGCGATACCATCGACAGCTAATTTGATAACGGTTAGAATACGAAATGCAGGACTGTTTACTATGTTCAATTCCTTTTTCTGCGATTTGCTAGGGTCTTCAATGCGACCTAAAAAAGACTCGACAATACTGGCATCAACTTCAATTATTGTATTTGGAACCTCACCGTGTGCTTCGGCGTGCATTTCTGTAATCGCTTCTTTATTAGGTGCTTCAATTAGGCAAAAGGCTGTTTTACGCTGGTCGTCGTACCAATATGTGAGTCCTTTACAACAATATTTATGTTGAATCCTTAAATCTTCTAAATGTATTTCAGCAACAATCGCAGCGGTTACTTCCTCAGCCACATCGTGGCGGTCCATAAATATGGGCATGTTATATGTTTTACATGATTAACGCTAGTAAAAAAACAGGAGGAATATTTTCGTAAGCCTTATAAAAGTAGGAAATTTTTATTAAGCATAAGATTTTGCTAGTTATCTTAAAACCAGCATATTTAGATTTTCTTTAATAAAGCTTAGGTATCACTGATCAATTGAACGTTGGATGCTCTGTAAAGTCCGTTGTATAGACCACGAATGCGCATGTTATAGTCTATAGGAAGTATATTATTGGCCGGTAGGAAATTTGAATATTCTAAATCGTTTTCTTCGCAATATTCATTCCCATTAAGGTTATAAATCTCTGTTTAATGTCACTTCAGTCTAATTCGCAGGAAAAATGCGCCTAATATTGGATAAATTTACCAATTATGAGCAAAAAACATGTTATGAACATCTTTAGAATCCTATTTTTCTTTTTCTTATTTCAAACGATTTGTCAAAATACCTTTGGGCAACTGGTGAATATAGAATCGAAAAGAATGCAGAAAGATTCTACGCGATTTGCTCTTAAAAGTGATGTCTTAGCAAATTATACAGATAATAACGGAGACTATATTTTTCAAATAGGTTCCAATATTACTACTCAATTTAAGTCTAAAGATTTAAAGAAAATATACTTTTTTATTGGTAACTATAATCTTATTAGAAGTCAAGATCAAGATTTTCAGAACTCTTGGTTCTTTCATTTACGCTACAATCAAAAAATATCAGAACTATTTAGATTAGAAGCATTCCTCCAAAACCAGAATAACAAATTATTGACTATTACCAGTAGAAACTTGATTGGTACAGGAATTCGGTTAAAGATGATTTCAACGGAATCAACCAAGGCTTATTTTGGAAATGCATACATGTATGAAATTGAAAAGATTGATGTTACCAATGAACTTTTTTATAATCATAGAAACAGTAGTTATTTTTCCATAAATCAATCATTTAAAAAAACGCGATTAGATTTAACGGGAACAGTATATTTTCAACCACTATATCAACAAATCTCGAATCATCGTATTTTGTGTCAATTAAAGGCAGAATTACCAATTACAGAGGTAATAAGTTTGTCTGCACTATATAATTATTTTTATAGTAGTTTTTCACCCACAGCGGATAATGATCGCTCTTCTAACTTGAGCTTCGGCTTTACATTTACTAAGTAACCAGATATTTTTATTCAATTCATCAATATTAATGTAATCTTAAGGTTAAAACTCATTATTAAAATACATAACCCCTTAACTGTAAAAGTGCTATGATTTAAAATGAAATTTTGTGAATATCTATCCTCTTTTTTAACCGTAAGAACTATGGCTAAAACTTATATTTGACACCCCTAAAATAAAATAATATAATATGAGCGCCACTTGGTACGAGTGTAAAGTAAAATATAGAAAACTAGATGAGGCTTCTGGTACGCAAAAAGTAAAGACAGAACCTTTTTTGGTCGATGCAATTTCGTATACCGAGGCGGAAAGTAGAATTACCGAAGAAATGTCGGCTTATTTAAGTGATAGTGATGAAATTAAAATCACGAATATTAAAGTAGCTAATTATGCCGAAATTCATCCATTTGAGAATTCTGACCGTTGGTTTAAATCTAGAGTTTCATTAATCGCCTTTGATGAAGAAAGTGGTAAGGAACGTAAGACAAACATGTATTTATTGATTCAGGCAAATGATGTTAAAGAAGCTTATGACAATACTATTAGTGTTATGAAAGACACTATGGGCGAGTATACCGTACCCGCCATTTCTGAATCACCTATTATGGATGTATTTCCATACTTTTCTGGTGAAGAGGATGATATGGCACGTGTAGAAAAATTTAATATTTTGAAAGATTCAGTACCTACAGTGGTAGCGGTTATTGAAGAAGAACCTATTGAGGCTGAAACTGAAACTGAGGCATAGGTAGAAGCTTAAGTTCTAAATTCTCTCGGGCTTTTTCCTTTCAGTTTTTTGAAAGTGCGATTAAAATGAGAAACACTTTCAAATCCACAGTCAAAAGCAATGGCCTGTATGTTTTTATCTGTAGTTGATAAATACATGCAGGCTTGCTCAATTCTAGATGAATTTAAAAATGTGACAAAAGAATGCCCTACAGCCTTTTTAAACCATCTACAAAAAGACTGTTCCACCATATTGGTTCTCTCTGCCATTTCTCTTACAGTAAGCTTTTTATCCAAATTCCCAAGAATATAACAGGTAATTGATTTTACCTTCTTCTGTGTATTTGCATTTGCAATTTGATGATGAAAAGAGGCCGACGAGAGGTATTTTCGATTAGCATCTATATACAACCTATGTAATAATTGTAGTAATACTGCCAACTGTTCAGTCTTGAACATTGTTTCAAAATCATACAGAAGCTGTAAGGTTTTTTTATCAGGATTTATAAAGTGAATCCCTCTCTCTGCTTCTTTATAAAGTACATGTAATAGTTCACATTCTTTATATGCACTAAAAATATTGGCCGAAAATTGAATTACAATAGCTTCTTGGCCATTTTCTGTGCTTTGATGTATAGATGTATAATTATGAGGAAGATTAGATCCCAAGAGCACCAAATCATTTTCTTCAAAGGGTAGAATACTATTGCCTACAAAACGGGTTCCTCGCCCTTTTGTAATAAAGGTCAATTCTAATTCAGGATGATAGTGCCAAAAAGGTTTAAAATGGTTTACTTCTAGTTTAAAGAAGTTGAAAGAACTTTTTGATTTTTGTAATCCAATTTTTTCTACAACAGGTTTCATGAAACTTATATTAACAGTAAAAATAGATAATATAAGCAAATAGTGTTTAGATATGCATAGTATTGGTTAAAATCTAAAAACTTTTAAAGAAGTCAGCTTTTTAATTTTACAATTATAAATATCATATGTTATGAAAATTCACACGTTATTAGATAGTCCCTATACCCTTACCAAAGATCAAGTAGATTTTTATAATACCTACCGTTACATTAAATTGAAAGATGTTTTTGATGCAGAAACGTTGTCATACTACAATAAAGTTATTACAAAAAAAGTAACAGAAATGAATGTAGAACCAAAACCTTTAGAAAACAGGGATACTTATGGTAAAGCATTTGTACAGTTATTCAATTTATGGAAAGAAGACGAAGCGATAAAAAAACTAATATTCTCAAAAAGATTGGCACAAATTGCAACAGAACTAATGCAAGTGGAAGGTGTGCGATTATATCATGATCAGGCCTTATTTAAGGAAGCCGGCGGCGGTATTACTCCTTGGCATGCCGATCAATATTATTGGCCATTACAAACCGATAAAACTATTACCGCATGGATTCCATTACAGGAGACACCCTTGGAAATGGGACCTTTGGAGTTTAGTGCAGGTAGTCATGAAATTATGGACGGTAGAGAACTTTCCATTAGTGATGAAAGTGAAAAAGCCATACAAAATAGATTGAAAGTAACCGATTTTAAACATATTATTGAGTCTTTTGATGTTGGTGAGGTCAGTTTTCATTCTGGCTGGGTCTTTCACCGTGCAGGTGCCAATACCACAAATAAAATGCGTAAAGTTATGACCATTATATATATGGATAAGGATATGAAATTAAAAGAGCCGACTAATGATGGTCAACAGAATGATTGGGATACTTGGTGTCCTGGTGTGAAAATTGGAGAAACTATTAATTCTCCTTTGAATCCTATTCTATATTAAATGAAGAAAATCAATTATTTATATCCGCATTGGGGAAGTAGTCATTTATCTGTTTCAGAATTTTTTGATTCTGTAAAGATTCAAAATTTTCAAGGAGTTGAAATTAATCTTCCTGAAAACGAAACCTTCGAAAAAGAATTTTTGAGAGGTTTGGAAAAATCAAGAGAAAAAAATCCAAATTTTATATGTGTTTTACAGCAGGTATTACCGGTAAAGTTGGAAACGGTAGAAGCATATTTATTAAATGTTTTGACTCAGTTAGAACGTATGTTGCCTTACTATCCAAATTTCATCAATTCACACACCGGAAAAGACCACTTTTCGTTTGAAGAAAATTGCTTGGTAATAGAAGCAATAGAAAGCTTTTCTGTGCAAAACAACATTCCTGTTTATCATGAAATTCACAGGGGTCGCTTTACTTTTCATTCGGCTACTACCCTATCCTATTTAGAAGAATATCCACAATTAAAACTGGTAGGAGATTTATCTCATTGGTGTGTGGTTTCGGAAAGTATGCTACAAGACCAAGAATATATACTTGATAAAATAATACCACATATAAAACATATACATGCTCGAGTTGGTTTTGAACAGGCACCCCAAGTAATCAATCCTTTTGCACCAGAATGGAAAAGCTATTTAGATCAATATTTGGTTTGGTGGCAGCGTATAATTAATGAACATGCAATAATGGATGCATATACAATAACACCAGAGTTTGGACCTTATCCTTATATGCCACAAAATCCTTTAAGCAAAAAGCCATTAGCTAATCAATATGAGTTGAATTGTAATATGAAAACCTTTTTAAAAAGTCGTTTAAAATTTTAAAGACCATTTGATAAAAAAAATATACTTTTCTATTTATATGTTATTAAATTCAGCTTGTCTCTTAATCTTTTGTGAATTCTAAAAAATACTAATCATTTACAATAAACTCGTTTGGTTTATCAAAAGGTTCTAAGTTCAATTGTTGGAATTGTACATATGGTAAAATGGATTCGTAAATTTCATTACAAGTTTACCTATATTTATATACAAGTAAATCAACCTAATATATAATCTTATGTCTTCAAGAAGAGAATTTATAGAAAAACTTTCGATAACAGCTATCAGCGTACCCTTTCTATACAGTCCTGAAAAACTGTTCGCTGCAAGTTCAGAATCTTATGAAGGACCAATTCTAAAAGTAGCAATCATGGGCTTAGGTAGTTATGGAACCCGTGTAGCTGAAGCTATGCAATCCTGTACACGCGCTAAATTAGTAGGCGTAATTAGTGGCACACCTAGTAAAATAAAAAAGTGGCAGTCTAAATATGCTATTCTAGAAAAGAATTGCTACAACTACGAAAATTTTGATGCTATAAAAGATAATCCAGATATTGATGCCGTATATATTATTACCCCAAACGGATTGCATAAGGACCAGACTATTCGAGTAGCTAAAGCAGGAAAACATGTAATCAGCGAAAAGCCGATGGGTATCAATGCCCAAGAAGGTCAAGAAATGGTAGATGCCTGTAAAGCGGCCAATGTAAAACTATTGATTGGGTACCGAATGCATTTTGAGCCCAAGACCGTTGCTGTAATCCAAATGCGTAAAGACGGAGTATTTGGTGATACCAAATTTTTTCAAGGACAATCTGGTTTTACGATAGGTGACCCTACACAATGGCGTTTAAACAAGGAACTTTCTGGTGGTGGTGCTATGATGGATATCGGTATTTATTCTATAAATGGTGCACGTTACATGTTAGGAGAAGAACCTATTTGGGTTACAGCCCAAGAAACAAAGACAGATCCCGTAAAATTTAAGGAAGGCATAGACGAAACTATTCAATTTCAAATGGGCTTCCCTAGTGGTGCGGTGGCCAATTGCTTATCTACTTATAGCATGAACAATTTAGATAGATTTTATATGACGGGTTCTAAGGGATTCGTAGAAATGCAGCCGTCTACAGGATACGGACCAATTGAAGGCCGAACCCATAAGGGTCCATTGACACAACCACACGTTACTCATCAAACCCTACAAATGGACGGTATGGCAGCACTTATTTTTGAAGGTAAACAGCCAATAGTTCCTGTAGATGGTGAAGAAGGTGTAAAGGATATGAAAATTATAGATGCGATATTTTTAGCCGCAAAAACTGGTAAAAAAGTAAACTTATAAAACATAAAACTTATAGGGTCGAACTACTAGATAATTAATATTTTATTAGTTCAATTTTACGAAAATCAATTGGGTGGCTGTTAGACTGCAAGGAAATATAGCCACCCTTTACTTTGGTATTCTCGCCATCCATTAGCATTTTGGCCGTTTCATTTTCTGTGTTATAGATGGGATTTTCATAACTCAATATTTCCTCCCCATTTACGAAATGTCTGATTTTGCCATCTTTTACATCGATCTCTGCGATAACCCATTGATCGCCATGAAATGTCTTAGCAACATCTGCAGCGACACAGGTTGCTGTATTCTTTTCGCCCTTATATTCAATGAACATCCCATTAGTACAGGCAGCTCCAAGAGGTCGGTCTTCTGTACCGTTACCACCGTGAAAATTATATTCTAGACACACGGGAAATGGCTGGTCTAATTTTTGAGTAGCTGGTGGCTGACCATGAAATTGAATACCACTATCGCGATAGCCCCAATTTGGCGCACCCGGAGCTGTTTCTCCAACAAAACGATACTCTACTTTAAGCCGGTAATTCGTTAAGTATTCATCAAAATATACAGTGCCAAAGCGATTATTAAACTCAGTTCCGTAGCTATCATATCGTATTTTCAAAATACCATCTTCAACACGTAAAGTATTGCCAAAATTTTCACCTAATGAATATCCGGGTATTTTTATGGTCCACCCTGTTAAATCGATTCCATTAAATATAGAGACCCAGTTTGCCGATGTCGCTAATTCTGGTACCTGATCAGCTATTTCTTTTTTAGTATTAGATATTTTCTCTCCACAATACATTGTACCTGTGAACAATGTAACCGCTAAAATTATTGACAAAATATTTAAACTAGATTTCATTTTAATTGATTTTAATACTACCGTTTTAAAAGTAACAAAAAAAGGTGTGCCAACGGTACACCTTTAAATTTGAAATTGATTAGGGTAAGTTTATCAGAAACACAAGAAATTTTAAAGCGACACTTCAGACTTAAGTTTATTTACTTGAGAAACTAAATCTGTATATCTATCCTTGGCATCTTTACCAACTTCTTTATCTGCATCACCAACAATATAAGATAAATAAGAAATTTGAGCGACCAACATTTGTTGAGGATATGCACCTTCTTCATTTTTTAGTTTTTTCAATACTTTTTCTAAGGAAGTTTTCCTTTCAGAATTCGTACTCTTTTTTATTTCCGCTTCTACATCTGCTTGCAATTTTCGGGCATCCGATAATAATTGGATGACTTTATTTTCAAAGAGAAGTTGCTCTTTTATCGTGGCATCTAAAACGCCTTCTTTTTCTAATCGTGGATCAATAAGAACCTCAAAAAATTGTTCACTGCTTGCCTCACCTACTTTCAATATAACGGTATACCTACCAGGCGAAACCAATGGGCCGTTTTTAAATCTTCGTGATTTTTTATCGCTCCAAGCACCTTTCTGCCTCATGTCCCAGTTAAAACGGTTTATACCTTTATTAGTTTCCAATTTTGCATCCACATAACTAAATGTCATACTTAATCCCATGTCCTCAACTTCTTCAGATGTTGATTTTATTTGTGTAGAATCACTCACAATAGTTACAATGGAATTTTTGTTAACATCTAAAATTTCTAACTGTACTTCTTTATTCGATTCTTCGGGTAAGTAATAATCGATTATTACACTCGTAGCAGGGTAATTTGGAAAATCCCCAGATGCTCTGGTTATGTTATACCTAATCGTATTATCTGGCTTAAACAATATGGGCTTATTATTTAAAGAAGCTATTTCAGGGTTTCTTAAAGATGTAATATTATCTAAAATCCAAAAACCGCGTCCCATGGTGCTCAACACCAAATCACCTCGATTTATAATTATATCAGTTATTGGAGTAACAGGTAAGTTTTGTTGAAATGTCTTCCAATTTTTACCATCATCAAAAGAGACGAACATTCCGTATTCTGTACCCGCGTATAATAGTCCGGCAATTTCTGGGTCTTCCCTTAATACTTTACTGGTATAGTCCGAAGGAATTCCGTTTGTTGTAGTACTTAATAGTTCCCAATTTTTTCCAAAATCATCAGTTTTGTAAAAATAAGGTGTCGTATCGCCTAATAAGTGTCTATCCACAGAAATATAGGCTCTAGCAGCACTGAATTGTGATGGCTCTATAGATTCTACCCTACCACCTTTTGGTAGTTTTTTGGGTGTCACATTTTCCCAAGTTTGGCCACCATCTTTAGTAATTGAAACAACTCCGTCATTAGAGCCTGTCCATAGTAAGTCTTTTTGGATTTTAGATTCTCTAATCGAGTATAATGTGCTATAGTATTCTTCACCGGTAATATCTCGTGTAATTAAATCTCCAGAAATTACTTGCTTATCTGCTTCAAAAGCGGTTAAATCTGGCGAAATTATTTCCCAAATTTCACCATTGTTTCTTGTTTTATGTACATACTGTGACCCCATATACACTACATCTGGATCATGTGGGGATACATGCACCGGTGCCACACGTTGAAACCTATACTTCAAATCTTTTGGGTTATGTCCATAAATGTTAGACGCCCCAATTGAATACTCACGATTGCTACCTGTAAGTTTACTGTATACACTAAACCGCCCTTTACAGTTGTTGTAAACTGTATTATGATCACCAGGCTTAGGTATTGATGGTCCTGTTTCACAACCACCAACATCAATCATTATTTGTGTACCCTGAGGTGATGTAGCACTAGGCGATGAACTCGGTATAGCAATTGTTGTGTTATCTTGTTGTGCTCCGTATACCCAATAAGGATATTGGTCATCAACTGCAACTTGATAAATTTCTGCCGTAGGCTGATTGAATTGTGAAGACCATGTTTTTCCTCCATTGTGTGAAATATTGGCACCACCGTCGTTACATTGAATCAGTAGTGCGGGATTGTTAGGATTCATCCATATATCATGGTTGTCCCCATGTGGTACGTCCATTTCATTCCATGTTTTTCCACCATCTGTAGATTTCAATAACGGATTTGCATTCGAATAAACAATATCAGCATTAGTGGGGTCTACTTCTATATTTGTATAATAGAAAGGTCTGTTTACCAATCCTTTCTCTTTTGATGTTTGCGTAAATGAATTGCCTTGATCAACAGATTTGTAAACTCCGCCTTGGTCACCAGGTGCTTCAATTACAGCATATAAAATTTTTGAATCCGATGCTGTAACTCCTAAATCAATTTTCCCTATTAATCCTTCTGGTAGTCCTTTTCCAAGTTTAACCCAGTCTTTACCGGCATTAACAGATTTATAAATACCACCATCTTTATTCTCACCGCCTGAATCAATCGTCCATGGCGTACGCTGTGCTTTCCAAGCTGCAGCATAAACAACATTAGGGTTACCAGGTAATAGTTCTAAATCTGCAAAGCCAGTTTTGTTTGAAACAAATAGAACCTTATCCCAAGTAACTCCACCATCAATGGTCTTGTAAATACCACGTTCTTCATTTGCTTTAAAAGCATTACCAATTGCAGCTACCCATACAATATTACTGTTAGTTGGGTCTATTTCAACGGCCCCAATTTGACCAACATGATCAAGACCAATATGTGTCCATGTTTCACCTGCGTCTATCGATTTATAGACTCCTTTGCCGTTAATGATATTACTGCGAAGTCCATCGGAACCTGTGCCAACATAAACGATATTTGGATCATTAGATGCTATTTCGATAGCGCCAATTGATGGTGTACTGAAAAAGCCATCGGAAACATTGTTCCAAGTAGTTCCATAATCTTCAGTTTTCCATACACCTGCTCCCGAAGCTCCTAAATAAAAAGTGCCAGGTTCGGTTGGTGTTCCCGTTACTGTGGTTACACGACCACCTCTTAAGGGGCCAATAGTTCGGTATTCAAAAGCTGAAAAATCTTGAGATAAAAGTGATGTTGAAATAAAAAAGCAAGTGGTAAACGCAAGGTTATGTATTAAGGTTTTCATTATTCGTATGCTAATTGGTTGGACAAGACTTAAAGTTACTTAAACCAACAGTTATAACATAACCTTCAACACATTTTGTGATTATTTTGTTTTCCTAAATATAGATTACGTATTCCTTTAAACATAGGGTTCTTATAACGCCTTTTTAGAAAAAAATAAAGTACTTGTATGGTGAATGTGTATTATTTACCAATCAATAGGAAAGTAATCTTTTAAGAATTTTCCACACCAATGCTTTCCGGAATTTATACCGTCAAATAAGGGATCCATTACTCTAGCGGCACCATCAACAATATCTAAAGGTGGTTGAAAATCGTGAACCTCCTGTTTTTTCTTGGCTAATTCTGCAGGATCTTCATCGGTAACCCAACCAGTATCTACAGCATTCATGAAAATCCCGTCTTTTGCCAATTCACCGGCAGCTGTATGTGTCAACATATTAAGTGCCGCCTTTGCCATATTGGTATGTGGATGGCGAGATTCTTTAAAGAAACGATGGAATTTACCTTCCATCGCAGTAACATTAATAATATGCTTTTGACCCGTATTTTCTTTTTTCATGAGCTCGGCCAACCGATTGCAAAGTACGAACGGAGCAACAGAATTTACCAATTGAACCTCAATCATTTCGGTGGTTTCAATTTCACCTAACTTTAATCGCCAGCTATTGGTTTTACGCAAATCTACTTGTTGTAAATCGGCATCTAATTCACCTGTAGGGAACACCTCTTGGGCAACCAAAGCATTATCAAAACTATATGGTATTTGAGAGAGCTTAGCAGATGCTCGCAAACCAATACCAGGTTCTGGTCCGTGCCAAGTAACCGGCATATTTTGATTTGGAGAAGCTTTGGTACTGAACGATTTTAATTCATCTAAACAACTTTCATGGTCACTTAATACCATTTGGGCGAACTTGGGTAACGAAGAAATCTCACGTTCTTCATTCTCCATTAAATGGTGATAAAAACCTGCAGGTCTACGTACCGTTTGTGCTGCATTATTGATAAGAATATCTAATTTATCGTATTGCTGCTCAATAAAATTGCAAAAAATCTCAACACTTGGGATATGGCGTAAATCTAGGCCGTGTATTTTTAGTCGATGTCCCCACTCCATAAAATCTTCCTCCTTTGAAAAACGAAGAGCAGAATCTACAGGAAATCGTGTCGTCGCAATTACGGTAGCACCACCACGTAAAAGCATTAAAGTAATATGGTACCCGATTTTTAATCTAGATCCCGTAATAACAGCAATTTGACCTTTAACATTGGCATTTTGGAATCTTTTAGCATAATTGAAATCACCACAATCGGTACACATAGTGTCATAAAAATGATGAAGCTGAGTAAACTCTGCCTTACATACGTAGCAATTACGAGGTGTGGTCAGTTCAGGTAAATCTTTACATTCTAAAACGGCAGCCGATAATAACTTTGGAGCTACGAAAACATGTGCTTCACGAGCACTTCTAATACCCGTTTCTTTTCTTGCATGTTTATCTCGTACAGCCTGCTTGCGTTTTTCATTTCGTTTAGCATCCTTTACCCTTTTTGCAAATTCTTGTTTGTTAGGACGCGATAGCTGACCAGCAACTTTAATAAGGGCTATTCTTCTATCTTCTGGGATTTCGAAAATTTGGTTCGTATCGTTAACCAAACGATTTAATATTTCAATACAACTTTCAATCTCGTTTAAATCGATATCAGTTTCGTTCTCGTGCTGTTTATCCTTCATCATACTACCTTAAAAAGGGCAAAAATACTAACTATGATTAAAGTACGGTTATACGTACTTTCTTCTTTTTTAATCTAGAATTGTTTAAACCATTAACCAGTTCTTTTGATTTGGTTTTGGGAACGGCTACAAAAGCACAATCTTGTTTCAATTCGACATCTCCTAATTCGTCTCTATTCAATCCTCCTTGTTTAAAAAAAAGTCCCGCTATATCACCTTTAGATATTTTATCTTTTCTACCGCCGGAAATAAATAAGGTTTCCCAATAAGGCTCACCTAATCTATTGGATTTATTGATGTTGATTGGTTTTGATTTCGGTATAAATTCAGGTAAATTTTCTTTATCCCATCGTAAAATATAAGCTGTACCCGCTTCATTAACACGAGCAGTTCTACCATTTCGATGCGTAAATTCTTCTATTCTTTGTGGCAATTCGTAGTGAATAATGAACTTTAATTCAGGAATATCGATTCCTCTAGCCGCTAAATCAGTAGCTACTAGAATTCTACTACTACCATTTCTAAATTTTATCAGTGCACGTTCTCGGTCTTTTTGTTCCATGCCACCAGAAAAACATTCATGGTGAATATGCTGATGTTCTAGAAAAGAACTTATGATTTCAATACTATCCTTATAATTACAAAAAATAATACCTGGTTCTTCGCCTATACAATTTAATAACTGTACTAAAGTTTTCAGTTTGTCTTTATCTTCAGATACAACAGTACTGATCGTTAGTTGTGATGGGTTTTCCTTTTTTAGAAAATTTATTCTCCTAGGATTTTCCATCCCAACGAATTTAGGAATTTTAACCCCTTCGGTTGCAGAGGTTAATATGCGTTTTTTAAGGTTGGGCAATTCACTAAGAATTTCGCTCATTTCTTTTTCAAAGCCAACTTCTAACGATTTATCAAATTCGTCAAGTATTAATGTAGAAATACTATTTTTAGTAAATCGGTCCGCAATAAAATGGTCTAAAATTCTACCAGGAGTTCCTACCAAAATTGCAGGAGTGTGTTTTAGTTCAATCTTATCTTTTGACATAGGTCTACCACCATAAATGGCATTTACTTTGAAGCCAGACCCTATATTTCGAATAACTTGTTCGATTTGAATAGCCAATTCTCGAGAAGGCACCAAAATAAGTACTTGAACCTCCGGATTATCATGGTCTAATTCCTCTAGGACAGGAAGTAAAAAAGCCAACGTTTTTCCTGTACCTGTGGGTGATAAAAGAATAGTGTTGGTTGTAGTTGAAATCACAGTTAGCGACTCCTTTTGCATAGGATTCAACGCATCAATATTCAATTTCGATAAAATCTCTTCTTGATTTTTCATGCGATATTTGTGCTTCTTATTTTATATCAAATTTTAAGCCTCTTGAAGGTCACGTTTAGATTTCCTATATAAGTAATTAGGAAAAATACTTCTTTTCGCGAATCTGTTCAACTTATTAGAGTTGATCATCTTTTGAAAAATTGGTTTTGTAACTCCGAAATATTCGTAAGTGGCACCGTCAACAAAAGTAACTTCTAAAACTAGACCATTATGCTGAAAATCGGCAACACCAGAATTTATAGATTCATTGTACACCTCTTTGTTTGCTTCTTTAGTTTCAGGAGCGATACTCACTAAAAAGTGGTACCCGTCAATGATACGACGACTCTGTATTTCAGCTTCTTCTCTTTTTTCGTCCCCTTCTTGAAATTTATCTGGATGCCATTCTTTCACCAAATTTCTGTAAGTAGACTTTAGAGTTTTAAGCTCAATTTCTTTTTCAACTCCGAAGAGTTTTTTGTATTCATTGATACGCTTCATAATACGACTTTTTTGCGGGTGCAAAACTACGTCTTTATTTTGACCTAGAAGATTGAAAATGAGTAATAAAAAAAGCCCTTCACTATAGAAGGGCTTTTTCTTAAACTTGAAAGTATATATGTTTAGATAACTTTTACGTTCACTGCGTTTAATCCTTTGTTACCTTCTTTTAGTTCAAATTCAACTTCATCGCCTTCACGAATTTCGTCGATTAAACCTGAAATGTGTACAAAGTGGTCTTTTTCAACACCTTCTTCAGTGATAAAACCGAAACCTTTTGTGTCGTTGAAAAATTTTACTGTTCCTTTACTCATTGTAATGTAATTTAATTTATAATACTATTTAGTAAACAAAGATGACGCCAATAGTTGACAAACAAGTTTTTAAGTACATTTAAATACATTTTTTGGCAAACATTTAAGAGTTTTTAAGCTTTTGAACCGAAATACTAAGAGATTTCATCTTTTTTGAGCAGCCAACCATTCCATAATTGTAACTCCTCTACCATTTATTAATACAGGTTTTTGATTAAAATCAAAATTAGCGTCATTCGCATGTGAATATATCCAAGACCAATGTCCTGGGAAATAATACTCCTTACCACCATAAAAACCTGTTAAATCAACCACATGATTGTAAAAAGAAAAATGTACATTAGGTGCGCCAGCAGAAATCAATCTTTTATATAAGGGTACAACAGTTTCATCTGGTACTGTCGTAGTATCATCTTTAGAGTGTACGAACCATATAGGCACATTTTTAATTAGCTCTATTTGTTCATCGGTTATGTATTGATTTTGATATGCCAAGGCACTGATATAACCAGCTGCAAAATAATTAGGATGTTCAAGTATTAATTTGAGACTCATATAGCCACCATTTGAACAACCACCTATATAAATTCTATCGGTATCTATTTTTGGATGTTTTGCAACATAACTTTCAATCAAGTCAAACAAAGCCTTGTTATAAATATCATCTGTATCTCCCCTAGTATAATCTCCAGATTGGCTTTGCATCCAAAAAGTAGGTGTTTGTGGAGCCAAAACATATGCTTCACCAAAAAACGCTTGTATTTCATCGGTAGCATAATTAGTTGCCTTATTTGCAACAAGAGCTATGCTTGGATCAGTACCACCTTCACCACCCCCGTGCAACCAAATGATTAGTGGTGTTTTATTAGAAGTACTCTCAGGCTCAAAAGAACCATAAGATAAACTTATTCCATCGCTTTTATATGTTCCTTTTAAATCAAACTTATCTAGATCTGAATATATGCGGTCAACTTCGTTATCCCAAATCTTTGACGTTGGCATATGCGTTATATTCATCCTATAATCAATCCATTGATTACTACCTCTCCCCTCCTTAAAAATATATTTGATAGGTGAATCTAATGGATTATTAGGGTGTACTAATAAAACTAAAGTAACATGATTACCTTCGGTTAATCTATTTCCCTTCTCATCAGAAACATAGGCAAATAAGACTTCTCTGTCCCCTTTTGCTTCTGCCAGTTGCATTTCTACACCTTCTTTACTGCGTACAACTGAAACCTTAAAATCAGATGCATTTACCTTGCTTGTTTTTTCGGCCATTGGTATCACTACTTTTTTAACGGCAGGGCCCCAATCGTATCCCTCTATAATTAGGGTGTAGTTTTTATCAATAACAAGTTGTTTATAATCTGATGTAGACTCGTTGGCCAAAAGTGTACCTTGATGAAATGTCAACAAGAATAATAGATAAGATAATAGTGCTCTTTTCATTTTAGTGAAATATTTAGAATCGGTCAGTAAGATACTTGATTTTTAGGAAATGTTTTAAAACAAGTTTTGACAATTTGAATAAAGTGGTTCTACCGAATTTAATGCCTATGTGGTGGAGCTTTTAATTAATAGATTTAATTTTCAAAAAAGCCTCCTGTAATTTTTGAGTTACGGGTCCTATATTATTCTCCTTATAAAGAATGTGATCATCTATCTGTTGGATAGATGCGATTTGGGTACTAGTACCAGTTAAGAATGCTTCGTCTATCTCTGAAACATCATTTATGGAGACTGGTGTTTCTTGAATCTCAATATCTAGGGATTTACAAAGTTCAAAAACTACTTGTCTAGTTATGCCATCTAAAATTAGCTTATTGGCAGGATGGGTTAAAACAATTCCGTCTTTTATAAAGAAAACGTTACAATGAGAGGCTTCGGTAAAAAATCCATCTCTATGTAAAATAGTTTCGAAACATTGATGCTGCACAGCCTCTTCATTTAGCATAACATTACCTAGTAGTGACGTCATTTTAATATCACACCGAGACCATCTGAAATCTTCCCGGGTAATTACTTTTGCATTGACAGCATTAATTTTAGGTAAGACTTTAGGCACGGCATACATCATTACCGTAGGTACTATATCTAATGGGTAAGAATGTTGTCTAGGTGCAACACCTCGGGTTATTTGAATATAAAGAAGACAATCCTTACCGGTTAATTTAGTAACACCCAATAGTTTTTCTATGTCAATTAGTAGGCTGCTTGTATCAAAAGTGATATTTATTTTATTTAACCCTTCTTGCAACCGATCTAAATGAGCTTTTTTATAAAAAAAGACACCTTCGATTTGTACCATAACTTCATAGATACCATCACCAAAAATAAAACCACGGTCAAAAACTGATATCTTAGCATCTTCAAAAGGTACTATGTTTCCATTTAAATAAACCTTTTCAGGATACTTCATACCTTATAAATACCTTTGAAGATGTTTTTTAAAATATTCAGCACTATCAGTAATACTCTTCATTGAATTTTCGGCAAAATTTCCTCCCTGCTCAATATAATAGTATTGCAAATCTTCTTTATCGATAGTTGATAATAAAGTCTTATAATCTATAGAGCCATTACCCATTTCAGAATAATCTCGGGTAACTTTGTCCATATCTTTAATATGCCACATTACAAAACGCCCAGGATTTTCAGCAATTAACTCACTCGGAGTTTTATTAGAAGAATGTTCAACCCAATACATATCCATCTGTAATTTCACCAAACTAGGATCAGTACCCGCTAGAATAATATCATAGCCCTGTTCACCATTATGATCAGTAAATTCAAAATCATGATTATGATAGGCAAAGCCTAAACCGGCCTTGGAAACCTGTTCTCCAATACTATTTAATTTATCGGTAAGCACCTTAAAGTTTTCAATATTACGAAATTCTGGAGCTAGCCATGGCCATGTAATATATTTGCTTCCAATGGTATGAGAACCTTCGATACATTGATCAACATAGCGTTGAAGATTTTTCATAGGTTCATTAAATCGACTTGAAAAATCATAGTGTCCGCTTGAAACGGTAAAATCTAAATCAATTAAGTTCTTTTTAAATTCCTTTGATTTAATTCCGTAGTACGTATCATTATCTCCATCATAACCGTAAATCTCTCCATCTTCATATCCTAAATTTCTAGCATATTTAATGCTCTCTATTGGATCTTTGGCCATTGCATCACGTATGGTGAATAACTGTAAACCCATTTTAAATCGAGAATCTAGAGGTAAGACCGACAAGGGTAACAATGAACTTACAGAAAGTACACCGGTCTGTTTTAGAAACGTTCTACGCGTAGTTGAATTAAACATGATTATTAGAGATTGAATTGATATTTATGAAATATAAATATAAGGTTTGGAAACTAAACTAATGAATATAAAAACTAAAAAAGCAGCTCTTTCGAACTGCTTTTTGATACTGTTTTATTTTTACATTAATTACTTGTAAGTGCAGTATCATCAAAGGAAACACGATAAATAGCGTCACCATAATCATCAGAAATTAGCATTGAACCATCTTTCAACCATAATATATCCACTGGTCTACCAGATGCTTCTTGTGTCGATTCATTTAACCAACCATTAATAAATGGTTCGTAATCGATGACTTCCCCATCCTTAATATCTGCCATCATAATTCTATAACCAACCTTCTTGCTTCTGTTCCAAGAACCATGTTCGGCAATAAATGCTTTGCCTTTATAATTAGAAGGAAACATATCAGCTGTGTAAAATTTAATAGCCAAAGGTGCTACGTGAGCTCCCAATTGCAAAGCAGGAGAAACAAAATCTGAACACGGATGCTCTTCGCCAAACTCTGGGTCTTTTACGATACCACCATGACAGAAAGGATATCCAAAATGCTGTCCTGCTTCTGTAACATGGTTTAACTCACAAGGTGGTATATCATCGCCTAGCATATCACGACCATTATCCGTGAACCACATATCACCAGTTTCTGGGTGCCATGTAAACCCCACAGAATTCCTAATTCCTCTAGCAAAAATTTCACGGTTGCTTCCGTCTGGGTCCATTCTAGAAATTGTGGCGAAACGTTCATCCTCATTTGTACGGTTACAAATATTACAAGGTGCACCCACAGGTACATATAATTTATCATCAGGTCCGAATGCGATATACTTCCATCCATGGTGAAACTCCGATGGAAAATCCTCATAAATCAACTCCTTGTTTAGCGTACCACCCAATTGGTCTTCTATATTAGGATACTTCCATAGACTGCCTACTTGGGCAACATATAAGTCGCCATTTCTCATGGCAATTCCGTTAGGCACTTCCATCGTATCTATAACCATCACATTATCAGCTTTAAAATCGCCATCAGTATCTTGTATCGCATAAACCGTGTTTTCTGTACGGGTACCCACGAATAAGGTTCCATTATCTCCCATAGCCATTGAGCGAGCACCATCTACTCCTCTAGCATAGACTTCAATCCTAAATCCTTCAGGAAGATCAAGCTCCAATAATGCTAAATCCGTACTATCCAAAGCAACCTCCTCCTTGACGATTTCTGCCTCTTTTTTTTGGGTGTCTTTACATGATATGATGGCAATCACCAAACTAAATACCAAGCACAATTTTAAGCGAGCATTTTTCATATAAAATCCAATTTTTGTTAATCACGAAGATACATAAGTATACATAGTTATAAAACTTTTGGTTTTGATTTGAAATAAGAATTGTTTCAAAGAATTTAGGAGCATGGCTGCTACATAACTTTAGGTACAAAACTTATGTAATGCTTTACTTATTATTCCCGCCCAAGCCCTCTTTTTCAAACGTTAACGGTAGCAATGGTACTTGGATAATCCTAGATGTAAACAAGTACTCCTACGATACTGAGAAGGTATTCAATCGCTAGGGACATGTGGTTTATGCAGTACAAGGATATGCGAATCATTGGCAAGGACTCTACTAGGGCAGAAGAAAAAACTGCCGGCCCGTATGCTACTTATGTATAATCGAGCTTGATAACGGTATGGCATCTGTATCGGGATGAATATTCATAAACTATTAAAGCTTAAAAAATGAATTCCCTCCTAAGAAGGTTTTTTAGAAATCAAATCGCCGGCTTGTTGTTAAACAATACGTCTTAAAAATATTATTTAACATTGATTTTATAAGCTTTGGCCCAATAATGAAATATATAAGACCACATCTATCTTAGCTTTTACAACATATTTCAAAAAAGCTACAACATAAGTAAGTAAAAGACTACAAATTATTTCAGATTTGTAGGTGTAATACATAATCTAAGTAAAAATGAATTTTGGAAAACCAACCCAATGCTTATATAATAGCATAACCACACCTCCATTTTTTAAGCCAAGTAGACTAAAAAATAAAAATAACCTCAATAATACTGGAGAGAATATAAGTGAGGCATTTATCAAACTATTTTTCATTCTTTTGTTTGTTTCTTTTATAAACGTATACAACCTAAATGCACAGTCCCAATTGGGTAATCTACCTGTATTTACAAACCCTATAGGTCTTCAAGATTTTTCAAGCGCTAACTTTATAACTAATAAATATTTGACTAGTTCTACGACCACTAGAAAGCTTGGATTGGAGTTTTCCAATGATGGTTCTAAAATGTATTCTATAGGTTTTGACGATGATTTGATAATTGAATATACCTTATCTATCCCATACTCTGTAACCACGGCAACACGTACTTATGAATTAAATATAACTGCGAATGGTCAATATCCTAGAGGTTTGGCATTCAGTGCTGATGGTGGTAAAATGTTTATATTAAGTCAAGGAACTAAGGTGATTTATGCTTATAACCTTACGATACCATTCGACCTTTCAACAGCGGTAATCGGGACAGATTCTTTTGATATGTCCACCTACACATCATTGAGTGTCGAGGGGGTAGATTTTAATCCAGAAGGTACAAGAATGTACCTAACCAATAGTAGAACTAATTCATCTTCTATTGAGCAATTTGATTTGAGCACGCCGTTTGAGATTGGTACAGCGAGCTATTCGGGTACAAAGGATATTTCATCCCGTTTTTCAGGTAGTGTATACGGTATTACTTTTGGTAAAGGTGGAACACAAATGTTCATAGGGCAGTATAGTGATGGTCGTGTGATTGAATATCGTTTAAATACTGCCTATGATGTTTCTACCGCTTCGCTTACCGCCAATAACGGAAATGTTTTTTCTTTAAGTACTCCAACAGATATCGCTTTTAGTACAGCATTTGATAAATTATTTATTTTAAGATATGGTCAAAGTAGTGTTTATGAATACACGATAGGAAGTATGTCTTTAGAATTTCCTGAAAATAGCACTGCATTAGTTACAGATGTTGATGCCAATGATGGTGATGGGGGTAGCTCCGATATAGGAATTACATATAGCCTGGTTAGTGGTGGTGATAATGATGTATTTACGATAGATAGTGCAACGGGTGAATTATCTTTTTTTGCAGCCCCGGATTTTGAGACACCTTTAGATAATGGTGCAAATAACACCTATAATATTACCATAGTTGCTACTGATGATGATGGTGCTTCTCAAAATAATCTTCTTATAGAAGTAACGGATATTGATGAAGTAGCACCCATCCTTGTTCTTGTCGGAGACCAAGATATCAATACAGATCAGAATAATTGTTTCTATTCGGTACAAGGCACGGAGTTAGACCCTACAACTGCAACGGACGATAGTGGCAGTCTAGCTTCTTTGACCTATTCTCTTCAAAAAATGACACCCAATCCCAATCTTATAGAAGAAAATTTCGATACCGGAAGTTGGGATATCAACAATTTTGAATTGGGCACTAATACCGGGTCTGTGGTTAATGGAACCTATAAAAGTGATACCAGTAGTCGCGGTACGTTAAGAAGTATTGCAGAATTTACACCTACGGTGAGTAATTCTTTATATGTTTCTGCAACGCTTAGCTTTACAGGAGGAGAAGGTATAGCATTTATTGGCACCAGAAGTACTGGTGAACAGCCTTTAAGCCAGTTTAATTCAGAGCCCCAAGGCCTAAATCTTCGTATCCATAATTTCAATGATGGCCAGACAAGTACCTCAGTAGGGTATGATTTTCAACCTAGACCAGGAAATGCATTTTATAATAATCCTGTAAGATTTCAAATTATGGATGACGGTTCATCCATGTCTGTAACCATGACTAATTTAGTCACTTTTGTTTCACATTCTTTTTCTTATAATACAAATTATACTACGGGATCCAATAAAATTGTTTTCTCGGGGGATAATGCTGCCTCATGGGATGATATTAAAATAAGTTTAGGACCACATGAAACGCTTCAGGAATATGCCAATGGTAATGATTCTTCGATAGGAGAAATATTGAATATTGGTGAACATACAATGACGTGGGCTGCTACAGATAGCAGTGGTAACCAAACGACCGTTTCTCAAATTATTACGGTTGAAGACACTATTGATCCCGTAGTTGAAATTCAAAATATTACGATCACGCTCGATAGTAATGGGGAGGCATCCATTACTACTGCGGACATCAATAATAACTCAACGGATAATTGCGGCATTGATACACTGGTTTTAGACAAGGAAGATTTTACAGTGGTGGATACAGGTGATAATACGGTAACGCTTACGGTGACCGATATACATGGCAATGTAAATACCGCTGCGGCAACGGTTACGGTAATTAATCCAGATATTGACAATGATGGAGTTAACAATGATATTGATAATTGCCCGACAACAGTTAATGCAGATCAATTGGATACGGATAATGATGGAACTGGAAATATATGTGATGACGATGATGACAATGATGGAACATTGGATACGGCGGATGCCTTCCCATTGGACCCGACAGAGGATACCGATACCGACAATGACGGCACAGGCGATAATGCCGATACCGATGATGACAATGATGGAACATTGGATACGGCGGATGTTTTCCCATTGGACCCTACGGAGGATACCGATACCGACAATGACGGCACAGGCGATAATGCCGATACCGATGATG
>NZ_CAXBGF010000023.1:0-41309 GCF_963975365.1 uncultured Maribacter sp.
AGAGGCTTATATCGATAGTTGTTATCTCTAATCAAAGGCTTGTGCAACGGTTACCTTTGTTTAAAGTAAATTTTTTGTTGAGTTAACAAATTTCAAGGAAATATTTAATCATTAAATAGTAGTTAAGAATCAAATGGTTAACGAATGCATATAATATTCTTTTAATTACGTATTCACTTGCGTTTTCGTAACGAAATACTTATCTATTTTACCTTTCCCTTTTGCTTGTATTTTACCCCTAGGCGTAAAAGTGAATTGAGGATTGTCTTTTAGTAGTTCATAAGTTTGTTCAGGTTAAACTCCAAATCTGTAAATTTTTCATTTATTGTTTTATCCTTTATCAAACTGAGTTTATTGGTGTTTTTTAAATTATTATAGGAGTTAAAGGTGGGTTTGTTGCTTTGTAAGTCCCATACTGCGGTATTAAAAAGTGAACCGGTAATTATTATAGCACTATAAAGTATGCTGTTTCGTAGAAACACCAAGGATGCTTATCAGTTTTATTTTAATCGTAACTTCTTCTAAAATAATAAGTTACGATTGTATCTTTGCTATTTAAATTCTCTAAAAGGCTCTCTAAAATAGCTTTTTCCTCAATATTTTTTTTCTGTTCTCGTTCCAATTATTGATCTGTAATGCAATCAAAATCCCAATTACCACTAGTACAATTTCGCCTAGGGCGTATTTAAAGTAATTGGTGGTCTTGCCTTCATTAAGCAAGTTTTGGCGGATTTTATGGAAGAATTTAATCATTGTTCTTTAGGATTTATAATTCGTTTCTAGATAATTGATTATTCCTTGGGCCTGTTGATCTAGGTACTTTACTTTGTATTCAAAGTACGTAGCCGTGCTTCCAATGAAGCGGCATAACGGCAGTATGCGTTGATCATTTAAAATTGCTTCATAAACTTGTTTATGGGGAACCACAGGATGCTGGGTTGGAAAAAATTTTCGATGTTCTGAATTCTTGAACAATTCATATTTCAATTGTCTCAATTCTAGCCTTACCGGGTTGGCAGAATTCGTGAAATTGATGGATATATCATTAAAGTTGTCGTAAAAATTCTGCAATAAATTCACCAATTCTTGATCATTTAAATCGGACATCATCCCATTCGTGCTCAGATAATCCCAAGTGTTGTTCCGTTGGGTGAAAATAGGGGTGGTGGTAAAGGAATTGAAATCCATTATGAACCGTAAAGAATCCTGTATAACTTTTGATTCCGATTCCATGATTGGTATAATGTACTTGGCAGCTTGGTTTTGTTCGGTCAAATCTTTTAGGATTGCCTTAATCTGTAAATCATTTTGACGCATATCCAACAATACCGCCTGTATTTTCGTCCTTATCTCCTTTTTGTATCTCTTATTCTCGTTCCAATTGTTGATCTGTAATGCAATCAAAATACCAATAACCACGAGTATTATTTCACCAACAGCATATTTAAAGTATTTGGTTGTTTTGCCTTCTGTGAGGAGATTTTTGCGGATATTGCGGAAGAATTTGATCATCTATGGGTAATTTTATTCAATTTCGTTTTCAATTAATTTTACAATGGTTTTTATTTTTTTCCTGTAACCATCAGATTCCCAGTTAAGACCCGTGTTCAGAGTTACAGCACTTGCAAGAATCCCCTCCAACTTTTTATCCGATAATATCTCTTCAACAGCAGGTAAATTTTTAGAACCAGTTATATTAATATCTTCTATCATTGTTTTATCGTTTAGGAACGATAGGTTATCCGGACTTAAGAAAAAACTGATTTGTATATTTCGAGAAATACCCAAATCTATTAAATGCTCAACTATTATATTTCTGTAAATGTCCACCCATTCAGATTCTTGGTCTTTAAAATCGACTATGCCAGATGAAAATGTAGTGAGATAGTGCCTTAAAGAATCATTTCTAATAAGCTGCAGGTTTTCGGCTGTCATTATTTCATTATCTATTGGGTCAAAAGTTGGGGCAAGGATAAGGGGACTCAAAATTGCAGTAAGTGTATCCATAGTAACTACTGTTTTTGTATCCATTAATTCAAGCGCTCTTTTTGAGCCTTTTATGATGAGTTTTCGCTGATGCATTTTATCTTCAAGTTGGACAAGGTTATCTTTAAACTGGCTTAGCAATTCCACTAAGATTTTTTGCTCTTTAGATCGCTCCTTACGTAACTCGTTCCAGTTGTTTATGCTCAAAGCAATCAAAATTCCAATAACTACGAGCACAATCTCGCCCATGGCGTATTTAAAGTATTTGGTGGTCTTGCCTTCATTTAGAAGGTTTTGGCGGATTTTGCGAAAGATTTTAATTATTCTGTAGTTCAGTTTTGATGATGTCTTTTAACGTAATAGTTTCTATGATAAGTTGCTTATCTGTTTTTCGTTACTACAATTATTAATGCCCAGTGCCAAAAGGATTCCTAAGACAACCAACACAATTTCACCAATCGCATATTTAAAGTATTTGGTGGTCTTACCTTCTTAGAGAAGGTTCTGGCGGATTTTTATAAAGAATTTAATCATATTTAGTTGCTTTCATTGGCTTTTAATACCCGTAACAGATTACCACCAAGTATTTTATCGATGTCTTTTTTGTTATATCCTTTATCTACCAAGACCTTTGTAATTTTTGAATAATCGGTTACATCATCCAATTGTTTTGGGGGTTGATAGATGCCGTCAAAATCAGAGCCAATTCCTACATAATCTATACCCACGAGATTTATTACGTATTCTATGTGTTGAATAACGTAATCAAAAGGTGCGCGAAGTTCATAGGATTCATCAGTATACTTTCTGTACATAGCTTCTTCAGCGTGGTATAACAACATTCCGGTTATTACGAGGGAGTCTATTTCTTCTTTGTGCTTTTCTAGAAATGCCAATTCCCTTGGTTCTACGGAAGGGTCTATAAACCCTGAATTAAAATTGATCTGGATAACGCCTCCATTTTTGGCGACCGCTTTTATTTGATCGTCCTTTAGATTTCGTTTGTGCGGACAAAGGGCGTACACCGAACTGTGAGAGGCGATAACAGGCTTTTTGGTGGTTTCTATAGCATCGTAAAAAGTTTGCTCGCCAACATGGGAGATATCTACCATTATTCCCAAAGCATTCATTTTTTGAACCACTTTTTTACCAAACGCTGTAAGTCCTTTTTTTCCTTCGGAATTATTTAAGCCTTTTGGATTCGTTTCATCCGAAGCACTGGTTGCCCAAGGTGTAGAATTGTTCCAAGTTAAAGTAATATACCGTACACCACGATTGTACAGTGCTTCCATTTTGTCCAGATCATTTTCAAACTGATGACCGCCTTCCAGCCCTGAAAATGTAGCTATTTTATGCTGCTTCACCACTTTTAGAAGTTCTGTGGAATTGGTGACTTTTACTATTTTATTAGGATTTCGTTCTATAACGGCATCCAAACTATCTAGTTGCCGATTGGCAAATGCATATGGGTTGGGTTGGTCACCATCGCTCCAAACCGAGAAGAACTGCACGTCCACACCACCTTCTTTCATCCTATTAAGGTCGCTGTGGGTGATACCCTTTAAATCGGTATCGAAAACAAAATCCTTTTCCATAGTTTGAGTAAGAAAATCGTTGTGTGTATCTACAAAAGTTGCTTTGTCATGCATTTGTTGATAGCGCTGGGCGCTTAGTTGCAACGTTGCAAATAAACTGAAGAGTAGTAATTTGGTTTTCATTGTATATACGTATTTAATCATAGTTTTTAGATCCAGTTGCTTGTAGAATGTCATCAATCAGAAAATCCGTTTCATCTAGTCTAGAAATAATTTGTTGATGTAGCCATAATGAATTGTCCAATAAATTTTCAAATTCAATTTTTTGAAATAAAGGATAATAGCTAGGCTTTACTTTGGAGGTTCCTGCCCATTCATAATTGGCATTACTGTCCATTTCCCTAAAAGAAATATGCGATAACAAAAAAGGTAAAAAATGCTCGTTATTCCACGAATCTAGTTTTGCGAAGCGTGTTTTCCTAATTTCGGTGAGTGAATTCCAATGGTTTAAGAGTGCGGTGATGGAGTCGTTTTCAAAAAGGTTGAGACGGCCGTTTTCTACAATGCTATTAACTGCATTGTCCGCAAAAGCTAGCTCATTAGAAGGGAAGGATAGAAATAGTAAACTATCTAAATTATGACTTAATAAATCTTCTTCTGTGGCGCCAACTAGATTTATCAAATTCATTGCGGATTTAATAGCTCGTTCTTCAGCAATTCTAAAGTTTGCCACGACCTTTTTATTGGATTTAAACTCCACATGTAGCTTGGAAAGTAAATCTCTTTTTTCAAATCCGTTAAGTCGGTCTTGGTTCCAATGGTTGATAGATAAAGCAATCAAAATCCCAATGACTACCAAAATTATTTCGCCCACTGCATATTTTAGGTATTTACCGGTTTTGCCTTCATCTAGAAGTTTTTGGCGTATGTTTCTAAAAAGTTTGATCATGCTTTGGTAGTTGTTTTTTAGGTAATTGATATTTTAAAATATGTGTGTTACTTTTTCTTTATAAATACTTCTCCCATAATGTTTAATCGGCTCGATTTACCGGCTTCGTTAAGGTCAAAATTTACTTTTAATTTCTTATAAAAACGGGGGTCCTTATTGGTAATGAAAGTGTCATAGTGCCAATGTTCTGCACTATAAGTTATAAATTCATTAAAGTTGATTTGCAATTTGCCGTTAAGCAACGCCACTTGTACGCTACCTAACATCTTGTTCTTATAAGTACCCTCATAATCTAACAATGGCAAGCTTGGCTTGGTGTTTTTTACACGTTCGGCTTCGTCTTTCTTTACTTTCTCAATTCCTTCTTTTTTAAAGCCTTGGTACAGATTAAAAACCTCTGTATGCCAATCTCGACCATCATCGTTAAAAGCGAACAAATCCATCGTCTTGTACATAATCGCATGCCGTAATTCTGCATGGTCTAAGTTTGCAAAAACATAGACCGCCAAGTCTTTGTCATGTATAATACCTGCAAGGGCTATCAAACCAAACAGGCTACCGGTATGAAAATCTAACTTATGCCCTTTGTAGTCTTGTTGAAACCATCCCAGCCCATACGTGTTCCAATTGGGTTTGGTCAAGGCATTGGTGGGGTAGGTTCCCGTAGTACCCAAAAAGGAATGGGGCTCAAAAAGTTTTTTGAAGGTTTTAGGTTGTAGCAACGTATCCGATTTGAATACTCCATCATTCACTAAAAAAGTTAAGTAATTACCCATATCGTGTGCCGTAGAGCATATCATTCCCGCGGGACCTATTTGATCGGAGAATCCGTAATCTACTTCTATTAGTCCCTCTTCCATATCATTCAAATAAGGGGTTACATAGTTGCCCGCCTTAAAAATATTGGCTGCTATGGCCTGTGTTCGAGTCATCTCTAAAGGATTGAAAATGCGTTGCTGTACAAATTCGTTCCACGGTTTTCCGCTGGCTGCGGCAATAACTTCACCGGCAACGGCATACATTATATTTTGATAGGTAAATCCGCCGCGTAGGGGATAGGTCTTCTCAGCAAACTGAAATCTTTGAATCGTTTCCTTTGTAGAAAGACTGTCCAAAGTCCATAGGGCATCCGCATTTCCGATTCCTAAATTATGGGTTAACAAATCCTTTACTCGGGCATCTGCCGAAATGTATACATCGGAAAGTTTAAAATAGGGAACATGGTCTGTTACTTTATCATCCCAATTAAGTTTACCGTCGTCCACCAACATCCCCATGGCAATGGCAACGATTGCTTTGGTTGTAGAAGCCATGTTGAAAAGGGTATTTTCATCTACTGCCTCTTTGGTCTTCAAGTTTTTAACCCCGTATGCTTTTTGAAATACCACTTCGCCATCTTTTACAACGATTGTAGCTAAACCAGGAACTTTCCAATCTTTCATTCCTTGAACAATCATGGCATCCAGTTTTTTGTTGGGCGTTTTTTGTTGGGCCGAAACGCCTAAAACAACGAAGAGAGCTATGGAAATACATTGCAAATATTTTCTGGAATTCATTATTTACTTTGTTTTGATATGTTATTCATTCTTTTTAAAAATATAATGACCATAGACTTGATCCGTTTCTAAAATCCCATCTTTAATGTCAATGGTGGTATTGCCATCTATCCAAGTATGATTACCAATATAGGTAGTCAATGTGTCTATATTTCCATCTTTGTTGGACTCAACGGTAATCGCATCGGTAATCGCTTTTACCTCAATGTTGTTGTTTCTACCTCTGATCTGACCAGAATAGGTTCCTTCAACTATAGTTGGGTCAAAATCTAATTCAACGGCCTCATATTCTATTTTATCCAACAGTTTCCACATCAGGTTGTTTACAAAAAATTGACCTCCATGGGGTCCAGTAGTATTGGTTAAACAGATGATATAAACATCTTCTTCCGGAAAATATACGGTCTGTGACAAAAATCCATTAATCCCACCGCCATGGCCAATTTCTTGGTTTCCATAGTTGCTAAAATTAGTAAGGCCCATGGCATAGCGTAGGGGAGTACCATCTTTTAGAGTTTTCGGGGTGATGAGTTTTTGGTATTGTTCTTTCGTAAGTAATTTTTCGCCGTGTAGCGCTTTCATCCAAATCAGTAAATCTTCGGTAGTACTACATAGGGAACCAGCGGCATAAGGCCACGTATGGTTCAGATACTGTTTTTGGTTGAGACCATCTGGGGTATAATCATACCCATACGCCTTGTTTTTAAATACTTTACTGGTGGAACAGTAATGCGTATTCTTCATGCCAAGAGGCTCAAAAATTTTTTCTTTTAGATATTCTTCATAGGTTTTCCCTGTAATTTTTTCGATGATAAGCCCTAAGAAGAAGAAAGCGGAATTGTTGTAAATCAATGCTTCACCTGGTTCGAATAAAAAGTCTTTCGTTTCTAATATCCGCAATAAGGAGTCCCTCGGTAATTCTTGGGGAATAAGGCTTCCAAATTCCTCTATTTCGGTATAACTGGCAATACCCGAGGTGTGATTGAGTAATTGGTCAATGGTCACTTTTCTTCCTTTCGTATCATAATCCAAATACTTCGTAAAATCATCCTCCAGATAAAGTTTACCGGCCTCTACCAATTTTAGGATAGCGACCGCGGTAAACTGTTTGGTCACAGAACCGATTTCAAAAATCGCATTCTCGGGCATGGGCATCTCTAGTTCTAAACTGGCCTGGCCATATGTTTTTTTAAGCAGGGTTTTACCTTTTTGATGCACAAGAATGGCACTACCCGCAATTTTTATACTATCTATACTAGACTGAAAAAGAGAGTCCGAATACACTTCTAAATCTGAAATAGGAGCTGTGTGGGCATTTTCTTCTTTTTTGCAGCTAAGGGCGATTATAAGCGAAAAAAGCAATAGCCATTTTGATATGTTCATAGTTTTCTTTTTACTTTTTATTTATCCCAGTCCATCCCGGCCCACGTACCACTTTGCCTGGGGTAGCGCCTGTGTGTTCACCTTCCTTTAAAACCTGCGCTCCGTTTACAAAAACGTGTAGCATGCCTTCCGAAAATTGAAGGGGTTCGTCAAATGTGGCTTTATCGATAATGGTGTTGGCATCAAAAATGGCCAAGTCTGCATAATTTCCCACGGCCAAAGAACCTCGTCTTTTTATCTTTAAATTGGATGCAGGTAGTCCGCTCAATTTATAAACTGCTTCTTCCAAGGGAATTACTTTTTCATCACGGACATATTTGCCTAAAAGGCGGGCTACATTGCCATAAGCTCGTGGATGGTTACTGGTTTCAAGAAAAACTCCTTCTGGAGCCGAGGAATCAGCATCGGAGCCAAAACTCATGTAGGGAAGGGCCAGTTGTTTTTTTACATTTTCTTCGGACATTAAAAAATAAACCGTTCCCACACGGCTACCATCCTGTACAACCAGGTCCATAGCCGTTTCTTCGGGGGATTTATTGCGTAGTTTAGCTACTTCGGCCAATGACTTTCCGGTCAAGTATTTTAGGCTGTCATTTTTAAATCCGATCAGTAGGATTTTATCATAAGACCCAGTTGCCAATAATAGATTTTCCCATTCATCTGTAGGAATCGTCATCTCTTTGGCAACCTTCTTTCTGATTGCAGGGTCTTGCAAACGCTCCGCCCATTTAGCATACCCACCTTCTTGTACCCAAGGTGGCATAGAAGCATCAAGCCCAGTAGCTCCAGCAGTATAGGTATACATATCGGTTGTAATCTCTAATCCGGCTGCTCTAGCAGAATCAATTTTCGAGACTACAGCATCGTATTTGTTCCAATTATTCTTACCGGCCATTTTTAAATGATACACTTCCGCTCGAATATTAGCCTCGTCGGCAATTTGGATCAATTCGTCAAGACTTTCCAAAAGTTGATTGCCCTCACTGCGCATATGCGAAATGTACATGCCATCATAATCGGAGGCTACTTTACATAACGCTATCAATTCTTGGGTGTCGGCATAAAAGCCAGGAGCATATATTAGTGAAGAACCAATACCCATAGCTCCTTCTTCCATAGCGGTTTTGACCATCGCCTTCATGACCTCCATTTCTTCCTCGGTCGGGGCGCGGTCTTCAAAGCCCATTGTGTTGATGCGTAGCGTTGTAGCTCCTATAAAAGAAGCAATATTGGGAGAGACTCCCTTTTCCTCAAGAAATTGTAAATATCCATCTAGTGTTTCCCAAGTAATATCATAATCGATGTTACCATCTCCAATCCCCTGTACCGCTTTTTTTGATGCTTCGGTCAGAGGTCCCATTGACCATCCTTCTCCAAAAACCTCCAAAGTAACCCCTTGCCGAATATCACTTTGCGATTTTCCATCCTCTATTAATGATTCATTGGCCCAGCTAAGCATGTTTATAAAGCCAGGAGCAACAGTCAAACCAGTGGCGTCTATCTCTTTTAATCCTTTGGCATTTTCCAAATTTCCAAGGGCAGCAATGGTATCTGCATTGATACCAATATCCCCGTGAAATATAGGTTTACCCGTACCATCAGCGATTTGGCCATTTTTAATTAGGATGTCAAACGATTCGGTGTTCGAACAAGATATAATTAAAACTAAAAAAATAATAGAAGTAAAGTAATATAAGGTTTTCATCAGGAAGTTGGTTTAGTGTTTTTTAAATTAAATGGTTTTAATGAATTTAAAAGTTGAACAATATTTTTTATAGAAAACGATATAAATTTTCTAACCGAGAAAGCATATTAGCGGCTACCTATAGGGTAGTTTAGAACAGTCTAAGTACTCCATAGTACACTGAAGTTACTAACAATAGGATAAGACTTATTGCCAAAAACCGAATGGATCTTTGTACGTTTCTGAATTTCCAAGCCGCAATTTTAGAATTGATATAAATTTGTTCTCCCAATTGTTCAAAAACCTGTTGCTCATTTAAACTAACATCGTAGAATTTTTTCGAGAATTCTTTGATGGTACCAAACTTGGTGATGACATCTCCGAAATAGAATACATTGTCACTATAGTCGCTTTCCAATTTTGGAATAAAACACCGTACACTATAAAAAATGGAGATGGTGGTAGCCACAAACCAAAGTCCGATAAAGACATAGAACAGTATGGTATTGGAAACAGAATGCATAACAGGTGCTGCACTTTGATAAATGAAGTTTAGGATAATACCGTAAAAGGAGAGTATAAGTCCCGCTTTAAGCTCAGAAGCTTTTATTAAGCTAAAAACATAATTAATGGCACCCCAATAGTGATCCACCAATTCTTCTGCATGGCCCTTAGATTCAAGCTCGTCAAGTAATCTTTTTTCAAAAGCGGATAGTATATGCTGTTCTTCTTTTCTTTTGCTAGTTTTTTTATTTTTAGGTAGTACTGGTTTGGTCATGTTTTAAAATTTAAAAGCTCTTATAAATTATTCTAATACGTTAAAGACTGTAAGTGGTTGCGCTTTGTTTTTCATAGAGATACTACCTAAATTCTCACATTTAAAAGCCTCTTTTACTTTTTCATAGCAATTTTCACATATAACAATCTGATTTTCTTTTGCGGCGTCTTGTAATCTGGCAGCTGTATTTACGGTATCTCCAATTACGGTATAATCGAGTCGTTTTAAGGTTGCAGAGCCGATATTTCCCGAAATCATTTCACCACTTTTTATACCTATGGATACCTTGGGTTTAAAATTCTCTTTATTTTCAACATTCGGAAATCCGTTGACTTGGTTTCTTATGGCAAGAGCGGCATCAATGGCACGGTCTAAATGGTATTTCCCTCTAAATACGGCCATTACAGCATCACCAATAAATTTATCGATTATTCCATCCTGTTCCATAATTTCTTTCACCATAGCGTCGAAATAGGTGTTGAGCATGGTTACTACGACATCGGGACTCGTAGTTTCACTAATCTTTGTAAAACCACAAACATCTACGAACATTACGGTACCCTCGATACTTTCATTGGCCATAATTTTAGATTCATATTCTTGGCCACCCATAAAATTAAGTACGTTTTCGTCTACGTACATTCTTAGAATATTATTCTCCTTTATCGCCTGCAAGGTTTTGCGAATTTCTCTAGCATGTTTTAAGGTTTTCTCCATGGTCAAGGTAAGATCTTCAAAGTTGATGGGTTTTGTAATGAAGTCAAAAGCACCACGGTTCATGGCAACACGAATATTTTCCATATCACCATAAGCCGATACGATCACCGATTTGATCAACGGACTAGATTCATGCAGTTCAGTGAGTAGTGTAAGGCCATCCATCTCGGGCATATTGATATCACTTAAAACAATATCTATTCCTGGATTCTCAACTAATTTCTCTAGTGCGTCACGACCATTTATTGCAAAAACGAATTCATATTCATTCTGCCGAATTTGTTTTCTAAATTTTTGTTTGATGAGTATTTCTAAATCCGTCTCATCATCTACTACCATTATTTTTGCCATAGTCTTAGGTTAAGGTTATCAGCTTATCTTTTAAAAGTGAAAAGTCTAATGGTTTGGTAAGGAAATCATCGGCACCAAGGTTTTTTGCCATTGTTCTATTTTCATCATCACCATAGGCAGTAATCATCATGACCATTAGTGGTGGTTTTACATAATTTTTTTTTATGTTTTCCAATAATTCTAGTCCGCTCATTCCCGGCATATTAATATCAGATAAAATAAGTACTGCTTCATGTTTCATGGTTTTCATGATTTTTAGTGCATCTTCCCCAGAATAGGCAAAAACAAATTCTAGTTCTTCTTTGCGTATTTCTTTTCTAAATCGCTGTTGAAACAACACTTTTACATCTTGTTCATCATCTACAACTAATATTTTCATAATCTGTTTATTTTGTATTTTTAAATAGTTTTATGAGGGAAAATCATTTTATTTAATTGGTAATGAGATGGTGAAGGTGGTACCTTCTCCTTGTTTTGTTTCAACAGTTAATTCACCGTCATGCACTTTTACAATATCATAGCTTAATGACAAACCTAAACCCGTTCCTTCTCCCGATGGTTTTGTAGTGAAGAAAGGTTGAAAGATTTTATCTAAAACTTCTTTGGGCACACCGTTACCATTATCGGAAACTTTAATTAAAGCCATATTTCCCTGCTTTTTGGTACTAACGGATACCGTTGGTTCATACCCTTTAGGGTTTTGTTCCTTTTTCTTTTTAACGACGTAAAAAGCATTGGTGATGAGGTTTAAAATTACCCTACCCATATCTTGGGGAACTATATTTATTTTGTCTATGCTATCATCAAAATCAGTATTCAACGTAGCATTAAAAGTTTTGTCCTTAGCACGCAATCCATGGTAGGCAAGGCGTAGGTACTCGTCCGATAGGGTATTGATATCGGTCATTTCTTTTTGACCGGTACTGCTTCGGCTATGCTGTAGCATCCCTTTTACAATACCATCGGCACGTTTACCATGAAAAATAATTTTATCTTCATTAGCAGAAACATCTTTTGCCAAGGCTTTAACTTCGTCGTAATTACCGTTTTTAATTTCTTCCTCTAATTCTTCAAGAAGTTCTTTATTTACTTCAGAGAAATTGTTGACGAAGTTTAGCGGATTCTGAATTTCATGTGCTATACCTGCAGTTAACTCTCCTAAACTTGCCATTTTTTCAGATTGGATAAGTTTAGATTGGGTAGCCTTTAATTCATCGATTTTGTTTTTAAGCTGTTCCGTTCTATGGGATACCCGCTCTTCTAAAACCCTGTTTTCTTTTTTTAACCAGCGTGAACGGTAATTGATTATAAACAAAATAATTGCAGCAATTAATACAAGAAATAATAAAGACGCCCACCATGTTTTCCACCAGGGCGGTAAAATGGTAAAATTGAATGAACTGGGTTCGCCCCAAACATCGTTAAAACCTTTTGAAGCTACTTTAAAGGAATAATCCCCGGGAGGAAGATCTCTATAATTTTCGCTCATTGTTTCCTTAGAAATAGGGCTCCAATTTTTATCTATTCCTTCTAAAATATAACGGTAATACACTTGATCAGGATTCGCATAATACAATCCATTATAATTGAAGCTCAAATAATTTTGGGTATAGGGTAGTTTTAGCTCTACGGGCATGTTATAGGTGCCTTCAACGGTTTTCCATCTCATGGAATTCGTAGCCAAATTTCCGGAATCCTTTCTAACTGAACCTATCCCTTGTTTTGGGTCTGAATTTTTTAACCAGCTAGAATCTAGTTTTTTACGTTTTTCCCATATAGCTTCATTATCATAAAATTTTTGTTTTTGGTCGAGTATATTAATCCCTGAAATGTATGTTGGAGAAGCAATTGTATCCTTTGTTATTTCATCCATTACCGTTAACATTTCCCCCTGCACTCCGGCCCAAAAATTATCATAACGGTCAAATGTGAAACTGTTTTCTGAAAAATCCAGTAAATTTAGGCCTTGTGCCCTACCAATGGTTTTTACGTTCCATATTGGTTTCTGTTCTATGGTCCCGAGTTCCGGACTTAAAATAGTCAATCCTCTTGAAGTCCCGGTATACGCTTCGCCTTTGTGAATGCCTATCGCATACACATCATTGGCCGCAAGTCCTTCCGTCTTTGTGAAATTTGTAATCTCATTTGTGAGTACATCAATAAATTGAACACCCATATCCGTAGCTGCCCAAATATTATTTTTTTCATCTAGCGCTATGGAGAAAACGGTATTCGATAAGAGTCCCTCCTCCGTAGTCAAAAAAACGCGTTCGTTGGTAGTGAGGTCTATTCTTTGAATTCCCGAACCCACACCCGCAATCCAAATATGGTTATTAAGGTCTTTTAGAATGACATTGTTTTGAAATACATTCTCTGCCCTTGTAGGCAAGTGGTATTTTAGGGTTAATTTATCTAAATTAACCCTCATGAGCTCTCCCTCTCTGCCACCGAGCCAAAATTCTCCGTCCCCAGCCTCTATTATTCCTGATATAGCGTTGGTTTCTATACCTTGGTCTGTAGACAATTGTTCAATGGTTTCCTTGTTGGGATCAATGACACTGATTCCCTGTTGACTACCTGTTGCCCATATCTTTCCCGTTGAATCTTGCATTAACCTAGCATTAGAATTGGATATTAAACCATCTACTTTTCCTAGGTGTTTAACTGTTTTTGTTGCCGGATCATAAATGTCGATACCTTCGTACGTACCTATCCATATTTTACCGTCTATTGTTTCTAGAGTGTTCCAGACAGCATTACTGGATAATCCATCCGCAGTCGTAAAATTACCAGGTCTTCCAGTTCTCGGGTCAATTTTATATAACCCACCTTGCGCTACGGCTGCCCAAATTTGCCCTTGCTTATCTTCAATTATTTTTAGAATTGCTTGTGAAGGACCGGACGATATAACAAATTTTTGAAGGACTTTTTCTGACTCGTTAAATTGATACATAATGCCATTGGTACCACCAAACCAAATTGAGCCAGAGGTATCTTGGTAAATGCTTGCAATCGCCTCCATATTTTCGAACAAATTACTGTTCAGATAGTTCATACTACTTGTTCTATCCTCGTCTAAGACCATGGCACCTAACCCAGTTCCAATCCAAAGCCTATTGGCCTTGTCTTCATAAAAAGATGTTACAAATTGATTGGGTAAACCATTCTCACTGGTAAGTTTTATGTTTTTTCCAGATTCTAGATTTATGATATTTACCCCGCCATCGGAAGAAAGCCAAATAAGACCATTCTTATCTTGATAAGGTGTTAGGTTAAATGTGCTCAACAGCCCATTTTCTTCATTGAACTGGAAAATGGTTTTTTCATCTAAATCAATAATATCGTATCCTGAGTATTGTCTTGAGACCCAAAATTTACCATCATTGGCTTCCATAAAACCATATATAGCGGAGGTTTGTAAACCAGAAGAAATTTCATAGATCAAATCTGCTTCAAAATCGATTACAGAAATAGTGTCCGCGTTTCCTACCCATAATCTACCCATGGAATCTTCGAAAAGTACACTTGCGGATGACGTAGTAAGACCTTGTTCCTTACCATAAATTTGCATTTTATGTGAATCAAATTTTGCAATTTTACCATCCATACCAATCCACAACATGCCATTACAATCCTTAAAGATGGTACGTGCTGTTGTTGGAAGGCCTAAATCGGTCGTAGCGGACATTACCCCCCTAGTGGCTCCTTGTTTGCTGTATAATTCTCCGGCCTCCAAAATTTCTGGTTCACCTAATTCCTTAACATTTATAGTTAATCTTCCTTCTATCAAGCTATCCATGCTAAAGGGAGAATAGGGGAGGCTTTCCAAATTAAACGGCTTTTTTTCAATGTTCGCTTTAAAAGGCATCGGTAGCCCCAAATCGATTTTTTTTGATGGTAATTTTTCCCAACTGAATTTTTTGTTCAGTAATCGATTTAATGAATTTGTTTCCTTAGTGGTCCAAACAAGGGTATCTGGTTTTGAAAACTCAAAACTTTTGGTAATAGGTTGTTTAAATTCAGTTTCCGCAGTCGGAAAAGGAGGAATCTCATTATTGTCCGCACATGCTGCAAATAAAATAATTCCAAAAATTATTGGAATGAATATTTTTCTATTTGTGATCATTTTTTTCATGATAAGTTATTCACTGGTAGATTAATAAAAAATGTGGTCCCTTCTCCATTACTGGTTTCTAAGGTTAACTCGCCAGCATGCCCTTTCGTAACAATATCGTAGCTCATACTTAGTCCTAAGCCCGTGCCTTGCCCGGTGGGTTTGGTAGTGAAAAAAGGTTGGAATATTTTCTCTTTAACTTTTTCTGGAATGCCACCACCATTATCAGAAACACTAATCTTTATATGGCTATCAACTTTTTTGGTACTTACAGAAACTATAGGTTTAAAATTATTGTCTTTTTGATATTTCTCGTTCACTGCATAAAAGGCATTCGTAATTAAATTGAGAATTACCCGTCCCATATCTTGTGGTATAATATTTATATTTCCAATATGCTCGTCAAAATCGGTTACCAATTCAGCATTAAACGATTTGTCCTTAGCACGTAATCCGTGATATGCCAAACGTAAATATTCATCTGCCAGCACATTGATATCTGTAGGTTCTTTGGTACCGCTACTACTTCGGCTGTGTTGAAGCATGCCCTTTACAATATTTTCTGCACGTTTACCATGGTGGTTTATTTTCTCCAGGTTTTGTTTGATATCCAACGAAATAGCCACAGCTTCTTCAAGATCCCCTTTATTCAATTCCTCGTTCATTTCATCAATAAGTTCGTTGCTTACTTCACTGAAATTATTAACAAAGTTCAATGGGTTCTGTATCTCATGGGCAATGCCAGCGGTAAGCTCTCCAAGGCTTGCCATTTTTTCGGCTTGGATCAATTGTTTTTGGGTCTGTTGTAACACTAAAAGTGCTTCTTCGGCACTTTTTTTAGCGGCTTGTAATTTTATTAAATCCTCTTTTGCCTTGATGGCATGGGCTTCTGCAATTTTTAAATCCTTGAAACGTGTATAGGTGAGATTGAAAACCGCAGCAAAGCGTTCCAACAATAGTAGGGTCTCTTTTGGTTGTTCCTCTGGAGCAGCCATTCCTATTAAACCTCCGGAAAAATAGGCTATGGTCTGTATTCGTCGTTTTTGTTTTAAACCATCGATAAAAGGAATTTTCATAACGGTATTCAGATAATGGAAATACGCTTGAAGTTCTTTTCCCTTCATGTCAATAATGGTCGATTTCAGTTGTTTTTTCCAACCTTCGACCATTTTTTTGATCGATTTGTTTTCTGATGTATATAGTTCAAAGTGGCGTTCAATTTTACTGCCATCTTCATTCGTGGCCCAAGCCTCAATGGCATTAGCTTTATCGTTAATGATACCAATGAATAAACGATTTGGAGCAATACCAAGTTCTAAAAGTTGTTTGAAAACAATGACTGACGTATCCGCTAGTTCATGAGAGGACTGCATGGCCATAGTACGAGAACGAACTTTCTCTAATGACGCTTCAATTTGTGCTTCCCTTGCTTGCGCTTCTGCCTTTTCAAGGTCAAGAAAACGTGTGTAGGCCTGTGAAAATACTTGCGCAAAGCGCTTAAAAATGGCATTCTCTTCGTTGGTAAAAGGTATGGCCCTATAATTACCAACATAGAGATCAATATGTTGCATTAAAAAACTAGATCGGGCAAAACCTGGACTATTCAAAATAAAATTCTTTACATGCTCTGGGAAATTTTTTAGCGCTGAATGTTGAATCATATGTGCACTCCATGCTCTATTTTCTTCCTTGGTAAAAACATCGGCGATAAAATCATTTTCTTTTTTTTGAGCCTCTATGACTGATTTCAATACTCTACTGTCAAAAAATGGCACTTGGATTAAAACTGGCTTGGGTTGCCCATTGGAAGTGAGCCAAAATTTAAAATCGCTTTCTTGGTAGTTCTTCCCAAAACTAACAGTGTCGAATTTTAAGTCCAATAGTCGTAATTGGGCCGAGACCACCTCTATTACGGCTAACAATTCTTCACTATTGTGCATGGTTAGAGACCGACTACGAACGCGTTCTAAAGCTCCTTCGATTTGTGCTTCTCTCGCCTGGGCTTCAGTTTTTTGAAGGTCGAGAAAACGAGTGTAGGTTTGTTGAAAAGCGTTTGTAAAGCGTAACATCATTTTGATATTACCTTCCGATAACCGTTCAGCGCCTACAATCAATAAATACCCCTGCTTAAAATTAAATGTTTGCAGCGCCAATCTTTTTGGTGTGTGCGCAATTAATTCTTTGGCGGTTAAATTAAAATTAATGGTCCGTTCGGCAATAAACGTTTGATGGTTGATAGTTCCCTTTTCATTCAATTGGATGATATGAAAGGGGTCTTGTTTTTTCCAACTTTTTGTAATAGAACGCATTACCTTCGTTTCCTTATGGGGGACACCCATAGGTTTGGCAAATGCGGTACCGTCCAATTGGTTTGATAAATAATTCCACCCAATATTCTCATCCTTATCCATAAGCACATAGCCACTGGTGAGACTGGATATGCCCAATTTGAAAAGTTCATGATACAAAAGTGAGCCAGCCTCTAAAAGTTCTTCGCTTTTATGCATGGCCATACTTCGAGAACGCACTCTTTCCAAGGCCACTTCAATCTGCGCTTCTCTGGCTTGTGCTTCTGCTTTTTGCAGATCAAGGAAACGAGTATAGGTTTGCTCGAAAACTTTGGCGAATCGTTTGAAAACATCATAAGCTTCAGGATAAGGCTCATAAGTAATGAACATCAGGTAACCTTGTGAGAAAAAGGCACAGTGCGAAATTTGAAATTTTGGCATTTCAAATCCAGAAACCAAAATATCTCCCAATGCTTTTTTAGATGCGGCAAGATTAAACATATAGGTGTAGGTTTCCTCAAGCTCTTGTCCGCCTGACTCCATCACAAACAGCTCTTCGCCACGCTGCCTGGCTTCGGAGATTCTTATGAAGAATGGATTTTCTGTGAGTGGTGTTGTAAATGGAGTACGGAGACCACCATCAACTGCGCTCATCCATTGGGTTACAGCTTTTTCATCCTTCTCAAAAATATTAAATCCGCAGGCCCAAGGACGCATACCTAAAGCTTGCATTTGTTTAAACATCTCGATGGAAGTCTCGGCTAATTCAGAACTGTTCTGCATGGCCATGGTTCTGCTTCTTATCCGTTCCAATGCTGCTTCAATTTGAGCTTCCTTTGCCTGTGCTTCTGCTTTTTGGAGATCAAGGAATCGGGTATAGGTTTGTTCGAAGACCTTGGCGAAGCGTTGAAAAATTCCATGAGCTTCTGGTACGGGTTTGTACGTGATAAAAAGGATGTAACCATATTTAAAGAAAGCGATATGATCTATTTGATAAGTGGGTAATTTGATACCGGATTCCTCCATGTCTTTTAGGGCATCTCCTGCTAGTGGTATGGTTTTTAAGTAATCATAATGCACCTTGCATTTGGCTCCCGAAAATTCTTCGATATGAAACTTTTCTCCCTGCTGCCCCTTAATATAAAAATCCAAAAAGAATTTCTCCCGTGGCGTTTTGTAATAGGGCAACGTTCCGTTTTTACTGCTAAACCACTCGTAATCCCCTTCTGCATTATCTGCGTAGATATGGAATGCAGATCCCCAGGTTTCAATGCCGAGCCCTCTTATCTGTTCATCCAAAAGGGAAGAGGCATCGGCCAATTCCTCACTTTTACGCATTGCCATTGTACGGGCCCTTACCCGTTCTAAAGCCGCTTCAATCTCCAGTTCACGATTTTTTTCTTCCAGTTCTTTGGTACGGCGTTTTATCGCTTCACGTAATTCTAAATTTTCTTTGCTTATTTGATTAAAGCCTATGGTTTCACCTTCTTGAGCTTTGCTGTCAGGTGTAGAGTAATGTTGATATACAAAATGCCAACCGGCTTCATTCTGCTCTAGTATATTGCTAAAACGAAATCTACCGTAAAAACTCCAATCGTTTCCATTCGTAAACCAAGCATCGAATAGGTGTGTAATAAAAACTAATTCCCCAAATTGTTCTACGATTTTAGTTTCATTACGTAACTGGGTGTTTCCGGAAAGTTGATCTGCAGTAGCTTTAAAAAAATTAGTGGTATCCTTTCTGTTTAAGAATTCTTCATTGCTGGTAGAGCCAATAAAATGAAAGGCGTCATCAAAGTAGGAATTGTAGGTGGTCACATCACCATTTAAGTAACTGTACAGCCATTTATTATAAACATCTAATACTGCGGCCTCAATCTTTTTGCTTGGTTTCATTTATTGGTCGGTAATGCTGTTGAAATAGAAAAACGCCAACCAAAAACATACTAATAGCTTTATAGGGCATTTCTAAATTTTAAAAAACAAAAAAATCAATACGTAGTAATCATCATCTATATAATGACTAGGCATAGTTTGACCTTTTAAATAACTAAGGGGGAGCTTTGTAGTTGTTTAAATTAAGAAAATTAGCTTTAAGTTCTACTTTAAGTACAGGAGATTTTAATATGGATTTAGGGTTATTTGATATATTGACGAAAAATACTACAGAATATGAATTGAATTGAAAGAGATAGCTCTGTAGATGCACATAACTTTTTTCTTAAAATTATTTGACATGTATAAATACTTGACAATATTTAGTACAAAATATTGTCAAGTATTTTATTCAAATACTGTTCTGCGGCTGTAATTTTTTTATCTGAACGGAAGAGTTCATAGAGTTCTTTTTTTAAATCTGACAACTCCATCTGACTAAATTCGAGTACACCTATAGAAGCTTCAATTTTTTCAAACCTGGTATCCTCATCATCCTTTTTAAATTCTTTATAAAGTGCTGCAAAAGTGGCGCTATCTGTTTTTTGTTTGATCAAATCAATCTCTTCTGGGGTCTGTTCTGAATCTGCCTGTGCACATAATAATAACAGATAGACCTTCAGTTCATGCTTAGACCAATTTTTACTTGAGTTTCTCATTTTTTTGTGTTTTTTTCGTTTCTAGTAATAATCATAATCCACTTGAATTTCAAGAACGGATTGAAAAAGGTTTACAGGCTTTTTTAGGCCTGGGTAAAATTTGTTGCTGTTTTTTACATGTTTCGAGGCCAAATATTATGGCTATGGTAATGACAATAGATAAGGTAATAAAAATTGCCATCATTTGTATTTTATATTATTCCACATACTAAAATTGTTTTCCTGCTTCCGTCAATTCCTTGGCATGAGTTACGATAAAATATTAGGCTTTTGTGAATGACTCCATGGTTTCCCTTCCTACCTCCCAAGCAGTGGTTAATACCAATTTTACGGCATCGCTCTGCTTAAGGTCAAATTGTAGTGTAACATAGGTTTCCTTGGTCATTCCGGGGTATTCAAACCTGTTTTCCCCAACGTAGTCAAAACGCTCCCCATAAACTTCATTCTGTAACCAGGGTAGACCATCTTTTTCAAAAAGTTCGCGGATCTTACCGGTTTCATCGTTTTTATATTTCCCGGTAATTTGGGAAAGGGAGCTATACGAAACCTTTAAACGTTCGTTCATGTTACAATCAAAAGAAACCTTGAGCATACCATCTTCTTTAGTTACTTCGAGTACTCTGTTTTTAGCTTTTACAGATGCTGAAGATGCATCTTTTTTAAGATATGGGTCCCCGGTAAAATAGATCTGTGTTACCAAACTTTGATAACCTGGAGCCGATATCATCATATGAAAATGTGCTGGTCTAATAAATCCGCCTCCCGCATCATAGGGTACGGGCATTTGGGATTGAAAACTATATTTGCCATGTTCATCGCAATATGTAGTGCCTCTATATCTATATGCATCGGTATCGTTGTCATAGACTTCATCTGCTGAACAATGCCAAAGTTCTATTTCTGCATTCTTATAAGGTGTTGTACCGTCTTTATGACGCACACTGCCGGATAGTTGAACTAACTTCCCTGGCACTCCTTTGACGACCAAATTATTTCGTACAGGGCTGTCGGGCCTATAAAACGGACCGAGAATATCTGTTGTCGTTTCGCAGTCACCTATATACGATTCGCCATTGAATTTGATAAAACCTGTGGTGCAAATTGCAACGGCGCTTAGAACTGCCAATTTTGTAAATGTTCTTTTTATCATGATGTTAGTTTTTAAAATTGATTTACATCTGTTCTTTTTATCAAGTTAATGGTAACGCCGCAAACCATTCGGCAAATGCCTGCCAAGGTGGAATTCGAATCTGAAATACGAGTATGGAGTGTACAAATACATACAGTGCAAGGGCAAACGGGAACACCCACCGACCTGTTTTTTGCTTTCGCTCTGCGACGATCAAAGCTAAAAGCAATCCATAAAGAATGACTAATGTGATAATATATCCGCTTAGAGCAAAACCTTCATTCGGAAAAAATGTGTAGAGGATTAAACGAACCAATGCCGGTTCTATTAATACGATTCCTGCGACTATCATTCCCCGTGCATGTATGGTCATGGTATGTCTATATTTTATGGCAATTCCATATCCGAATGAAAAAATCAAAAGGTCTTTTGCAGGAACCCATAGTTCTAGACCCAAGTTTTCTTGAGGGTCTCGTAGTGTGCTATGGGCCAGTAGGATAATCGAAATAAAAATAAGCGGAACAAGGATGTACGATAGTTTTCCAATTTTTTTATGAAGTTCAAATTTCTTTTGAAAAATTAGAATAGGTTGGGCTATCAGCATAAAAATCCAAAGTACTGCAAGGAAAGCATGGAAATGAAAATAGAACGTAAAATCGGCGGTACCATCAAAAAACTTGGCAAAATAGGAAGGCCAAAATCCGGCCATGGCAAGTAGAAAAAGACCTATAAAATAATAACCACTCTTTTCAAAAGCTACTGCTCGTTTTTTGGTTTTCATGGTTTGGATGGTGTCTTTGAAATTAATTGAATAGGAATATTTTATGATTAAAAGTATGTTCGGTGGTATTAGGTCGAAACAAGCTGCCCAAGGCCATTAGTTTGGTCTTTTATGATTGTAGTATATTTATTATAAGAATTTGTCATTTACTTGGTGTCAACATATTGCTGAAATGCCATTTCTTTCCCATTTTTCAAGGTCAGAAAAATGAGCGAATTGAGCGTCATATTACCATTTCTGTAATCATTATATATTAAGGTTGCGACCACTTTTTTATTTTGCATATATGGTGGTTAGATAGCTTTAGGATTAAAGTATTGTTTTCTTTACTATGTTTAGCATAGAGGCCATTCAATACGGAATTTGTGCCTAGGTGAAGATTGTCATCTAATAGCGTACTACCCTCTGCTATGTTCCAAACCAATTTTTCATTTTTTAAATTAAGTGCGACCGGCATGTTATCTTTTTGAATGTTTTAAAAACAGACAGACTTTATTTATCAACAGTTAAATAATTTATTTTCAATAACACTAAAAATTGAAATTCAACTATTAATAAAATAGATCCCCCCGAATTAGGTCTGCCTGTTATTATTTTTGTGTTTTTATTCATCAGTTTTTACTAGCAGCAGGTGAATTGGTAATACCTATATTACTGCTGGTAAAAAATTGATGGTACGTAGGCTAAAGTTTGATTGTTTATAAAAGTTAGGGTAGTTTAAGTTATTCAGTAGGTGGTGTTAACGTATACCCTTGTTTTGTCAATAAATTGATATAATCTAAATAATAACGCATGGTCGTAATTTTACCGTCGACTACTAATGATGCAATATGGTAAGGTACGGGTGTTATAATTCCGGTTTTGTTATTCTTAAGGTTATTTACGCCCCAGGTAAGCAACCATTCTCCTTCGTTCCAATTATTTTCAACCTTTACAGGTAAATACAGGTCATTAGAAATATTATGTTTATAATTGGCAAGGCTATTGACCCAGTATGCCTTGTGTTGCGTTGTATTTAAAGAGTCTAAGCCACCACCAAGACCATAAACCATGGCATCTTTGGTCATTAAAGCCGCTATACCTTCGACATCGGCATTTTGTAGTGCTGTCACGTACTTTTTTAGTGTTTCAGTAGCAGCTTTCCCGTTATCGAAGTCTAAGGTCACTATAGGCTCTTGAGCTTTACATATTGTGACTGCAAACATTAAGGTGACAAAAAGAAATATGATATTTAATCTTTTCATAATTTATTGATTTACTTATTAATACTACTTTTTGAAATTCTAATTAGAGGAGCTATTTTAAAGAAATCAATATTTCGATTGAAATGCAATTGGTTTTGGACGGATATGATTTTAAACTGTCCGAATAGCTCTTTTTATTTATCGAAGCTATTGGGAAATGGATTATGATGTAAAATACTCAAATGATAATTTTATCTACTAGCATAGAGCAACGTAAATTAATAAGCACAAACAATAGGGGCGTGTACCAGAAGCTCATCGATGGTTCTGGCATTGTAACATGATTTACCCGATAATCGAGATTTAAATGCCACGACACTTTCGTAGAACTATAACTTCAATTTCCTTTTAATGCCTCATGGGCTTGCCCCGAGGTTTACTATTCCTATAAATTATTTTAGATTTTCTTAATCGTGCATTACCTTAAGTTGTAATTGTGCTTGGTAAAAGTTGTTCAATGATTTTGCCATCTCTGTTGATATGCACGTAGTAAGAATGGTTTTTATCGTCTAAAGAAATAGAAGTAAAAACTTCTTCGTCGATAAAATGAATTGCAGAACGGTCATCACAGGCATACCCATCAGTTAGTTTTCCAGAAAGGATATTAGTATGGTACAGTGGTCTTCTAAATGTTTCAGAATTGTAATGTGGACAATGGCTTTTATCAATAAATTTCATTCCTTCTACAATACTTAATTCTTTTGGTCTAGAATCTGTAGTGCCACCATTGAACCAACAAAGGGAACCAGCGCTACCACCACCCATAATAACCCCATTCTCATATGCTTTTTTTAGCGCAATATCAATTTCTTGCACTTTCCATATCGCCAACATATTTAGGGTGTTTCCACCGCCAACGATAATAGCATCCATTTTTGAAATGATTTCTTCGAACGATTCTTTTTGGTCATAAGAATTTATCCAAACACTTAACACATGCGGAACCACATTAATTTGCGAACATACCTCATAAAAAGAGTCGATGTATTCCTGATTTTCACCGCTGGCAGTAGGAATAAAACATAGGTTCGGGTTGTCTTTACCTGTAGCCTCGGCCATATATTTTAAAAAAGGCACAGTATGTCTACCGCTACCATAAATTAAAAGTTGTCTTTTCATAAAGACAAATTAATCGATTCTAAATCTAAAAGGAAGGGATAGAGTTCCTAATTTTTTAAAAATTTTTGAATAGACATATTATTTTATTCCATAATTGGGGAAGATATCGAATAGCCCCACTCCTCCAATAGGCCTAAATGGTCAAAGAAAACAGACTCATGTACAATATGACCCTCATCATCAAAAGTTAGAATACTTATGCCCTCGGTATGCCCTATTTTTCCGGTAGGGGATATAGTTCCATACATTCCTGTGTTAGTGCCAACAACTTTCCAATTAACATAGGTTCTATTTTCAAAAACGTTTATTTCCTTGTCAACCATTTTAAAATCGGGCATTGCCCTATGCCAAAAACGCATCGATTTGAAAAGTTCGTTCTGATTTCTCGATTGTATTTTACCGTTTACATTACGTATTAATTTGTTTATGGTAATCAATTTAAGTAAAACGGTATCAGTATCACTCCATGCATTTAAATAGTCTTTTGTAGCTTTTTTTAATATTGTTTCGGTCGTACTAATTTTTGGTAAACTCTCCTTATTTTCACGAGGGTTTGCATCCTTGCATGAAAAAGCTAGAATGAACAGTAGTACCAACAAGTTAAAATTGAGTTTTTCCATGATGGACAATTACCAAATACGCCATTACTCCAAAAGAAAGGATAAACTATTGAATTAAACAAGGATAGAGGATGAGTCTACACATATTTTGTCCGAAGAATCCCATTTACTGATCGGGAGGTTAATGAATAGAATGTTGTACATTTAGTGAAAGGTCATTTTCGATTAATAAGAATCAACTTGTAAAATGATTGCGTTATATAAAAAATTTGGACACGCTTTTATTCTGTCTTTTTTGGGACTAAGCTTTAGCTATGGTCAATTAGTTGACTTGAATAGTGACCACCCTTATAAAAGGGTATTTGTTGATACCGATAATTTTGGAGCCTCTTATCTAGATACTTTAGAGCAGGGGTATCATAAGGTTAAAACAGATTCAGTTCAATTCTCGATACTCAATGATTTGGCATATTATTGGCATACCAGAAACTTAAACACGGCCATGGCCTTTACCAAAAAGGGTCTAGAGCTTACCTCTATTAAAAAAGACCTTGTCTGGCATGGTAGATTTCAACTTACCCAAGGCGCCATTCTTCTACGAATGGAGAAATTAGATAGTGCCCAAAATGTTTTAGAATTAGCAAAAACCAAAGTTCATCTGTCTGATCTACCCTTTTTAAACACTCAGATGGGCTATGTATTTGAACGAAGAGGGCAACTAGATAAAGCCGCAGACTATGCACTAAAAACACTTAATTTAGGTGAAAAGCTTAATAGTGATAAGGCTAAAGCAATGGCTTATAGCGATTTAAGTAATCTTTTTTGGAAACAGGCAAAATTTGAATCGGGATTAGAATATGGTCTACGTTCCTTAAAATTATTTGAAGCTTTGGGCATTACAGATCTAGACTACGACTTTACATTATATGTAACCGGTAATAATTACCTGGCTTTAGGGGATTATGAAAAGGCACGAAAATACTATGAGCATTCTATCATCATTGGTGAGCGTTATGGGTTTTACAATAATTTGAGTGATGTCTATATATCTCTGGTTGATCTCTATTCCTATTTAAATGAATATGAAAATGCCTTAGAAGCTGGTCGTAATGCTGTTAAATATGCCGAGCTTTTGGAAAATAACTTCATGGTTATGCGTGCTTGGCTTTCCATAGGAAAAATGCACAATAAAAGGGGTAACTGTGCAGAAGCAATTAAGGGGCTCAGAAAATCTATAAATGTTGCCACGGTGGATTTTGGAGATGCCTATTATTTAAGTGATGTATATTATGAATTAGGAAGAGCTTATGCTAAAAAGATGGAGTATGAGAATGCATATAAGGCATTTTCTGTATATGATTCACTAAAAAAAGAAGTATTTACAGCCGAGGCCGATCTTCGTATCTCACAGTTAAGAACAGAATTTGATGTGGCACAAAAGGAGGGTATGATAGTATTGCAACAAACACAGATAAAAAAGCAGCAGACACGTCAACATCTTATTATCATTATTACGGTATTGTTGTTATTGTTACTGCTATTGGCATATAAAGCTATTTCAAACAATATAAAAAAGAATAAACTGTTGCAAAATAAAAATGCCGAAAAGGAATTTTTGCTAAAGGAAATACACCATCGGGTAAAAAACAATCTTGAGATTGTTTCTAGCTTACTATCCCTTCAGGCAGCACGAATTGTAGATCCTAAAATTTTGGATGCCATGGAGCAAAGTCAGCAACGTGTTCATAGTATGGGTATGATTCATCAAAAATTATATCTAGGCGAAAAACTGGCGACTGTAGAAATGAAAGATTATTTTATTGATCTAACCGATTATATCATCCATTCCTATGGTAAAAACGACCTGGTAACCGTTAATTTGGAAATGAATGAGCTTGAACTTGATGTCGATATGGCAATATCTATAGGTCTTATTGTTAATGAGTTGATTACAAATTCACTAAAATATGCTTTTCCAGATGATAGAAAGGGTAGTATACATTTAGCATTAAAAGAGAAAGCAGATTTATTTGTTTTGGAGGTAAGTGATAATGGTATTGGTATTGCATCGGACAAACTAGTCGATGGTACCGGTTTTGGGACCCATTTAGTTGATTTGTTGGTAAAACAATTGGATGGAAAAATGATTTTGGTAACGGATCAAGGTACATCGGTATGTATACAATTTCAAAATACAAAAGCTGCTTAATGGAAAAAGATAAGGTGAGTATATTAATAGTTGAGGATGATATGATCATTGCGGCCAATTTGTCTATTCAATTAACAAGTCTAGGCTATGAGGTTACCGGTATTTTACCTAGGGGAGAAGAGGCCATTATCCATGTCATAGAGAATAGGCCACACATATTGCTAATGGATATTAATCTAAAAGGTGAGTTAAGCGGTATAGAAACGGCCAAAGCAATTCAAAAAAATAATAACATTTCCCTTATATACCTTACTGCTAATAGTGACGATGCTACTTTTAATAAGGCCAAAGAAACCCATCCTAAGGCATTTATCACAAAACCCTTCAACAAATTAGTTTTACAACGTACTATTGCTTTAGTCGTAGAGCAAATGAAAGATGAGAAAGAATCGAGTAAGAATGCGCAGCATATTGAAGTTCTTGAAGACCGGATTTTTGTACGTCATAATGGAAGAATGGAAAAATTGCTTTTAGAAGACATACTTTATATTGAGGCAGATCGCAATTACTGCATTCTAATTACACCTAAAATCAAGCATATTCTTACATGCACACTAAAGGTAATGGAAGAAAAGCTTCCAAAATCCAGTTTTGTTCGTGTACACCGTTCCTTTATTATTAATATCTCAAAATTAGACGTTTTGGCCGATGGTCATTTAGAAATTGGTAGAAACGTGATTCCTATTGGGAAATCGCATAAAGAACTGTTGTTGAATCGTATACGTACTGTTTAACTCGTTGTGTTCTCCCTAAAAATCTTTTGATAGTTTAAAACCTTAATTAGGACACTTTTTATATAGGTTCGTCCTGTTCTCATTTTCTTCTTAAAAATAATCGGGTACTATTACAAATGGTTCATGGGAATCATAGTTACTATAACCACTAAATTATAAGAACATGAAAAAAGGAGTATTAATTATCGCACTAATGCTATTTGGTTTTATGACCAATGCACAAGAAACATTATATCTGGTTTTTGAATTTATGAAGGTAGATAATGAACAATCTACTGCATACGACGAAACGGAATCATTCTGGGAAAAAATTCAACAACAGCGGGTAAAATCAGGTGATATACTTGGTTGGGATTTATGGAGTTTACAACCTGGAGGAGAAATGCAAGGGTTTCAATACCTAACGGTGTCACTTTATAGTGATCCGGTAAAAATGATGAATGGCAGTAGTTGGAGTAATATAATGGATAGGGTAAAGGCCGCATATCCTAATATGACAGAAACCGAACTTACCGAAAAAATTAATGGTTCGGCAAGAACAAGGGATTTGGCAGTACGAATATATGCCCAACAAATTGCAACAACAGCAGGGTTTTCACCAACAGAAATGGTTTTGGGCACAATTGCTGAAATAGATATGATGAAAGTTGACCTTATGAATTATAATATCTATGAAAATGCAGAGAAAGAGGTATTTCAGTCTTTACATCAAAAAGAGGTAGATTCAGATAAGAAGCTAAATTGGGGGTTGATCAGGTTTATGAATCCTATAGGTAGTGATACCTATGCATCGCATATGACGGTAAGTATGTTTAAAGATTATGACCAGGCCTTAAATCAAAATATAAACTACAGTGAGGGAGCTACACCTGCTAATACCAAGCAGATGCAAGAAGGTATTGCAGCAAGAGATTTGAAATATGTGTATATGGCCCAACTAATTAGAATGGTGCGTTAATAAAGGAGATTCGTTTTTTTTTTATTTTTTTAGCTAAAAACCCCCTTGATTATGGTCATGAGGGTTTTTTATTTAGAAATTTTTCAATTTAAACTAGTCTCTACTACTTGAATCGTTTCTCTTTTTAGGCCTACTAATATTCCTATTATTTTTTCCACGAAAGTTGTTTCCACCAGGTCTGTTTTTATTACTAGATTTTCCTGGTCCTCTTGGGCTACGCGGTGGTCTATCATCGTTCTCTTCAGGAGTATCATCTATAAACTGATGCTCTGGCATACGAGGAACAGGCTGCTTTATGAGTTTTTCAATATCACGTAGATAAGTTCTTTCTTCTTTATCACAGAAAGATAGGGCAGTACCACTTGCACTGGCACGACCTGTTCTACCGATTCGGTGTACATAGGTTTCAGATACATTTGGCAAGTCATAATTTACCACCAATGATAAATCTTCAACATCGATACCTCTCGCGGCAATATCAGTGGCAACCAATACCTTTAATTTACCATCTTTAAAATCACCCAAAGCTTTTTGTCGTGCCGTTTGCGATTTATTACCGTGAATGGCTGCAGAACGAATATCGGCCTGCGCCAATTTCTTTACTATTTTATTGGCACCATGTTTTGTGCGTGAAAATACCAATACAGAAGCTTGTGGCTGTTGTTCCAGCAAATGAACCAACAACTTTGGTTTATTACCCTTGCTTACAAAGAAAACACCTTGTTCTACCTTCTCTGCGGTAGCTTGTTCTGGTTTAATGGTAATGCGTTCAAAATCACCCAGCATCTTTCGAGAAAGCTCTACAATATCTTTTGGCATGGTTGCCGAAAAGAAAAGTGACTGTCTTTTTGGAGGAAGTTTTGCAATGATTTTTTTAATGTCATGAATGAAACCCATATCCAACATTTGGTCTGCTTCATCTAAAACAACATACTCTAGATCTCTAAAAGAAATAAATCCTTGGTTCATTAGATCTAATAAGCGCCCAGGAGTTGCAATCAATATATCAACACCTCCTCTTAAGGCATTAACTTGTTTGCCTTGCTTAACTCCTCCAAAAATAACTGTATTACGAAGTCCTGTATGCTTACCATATGCAGTAAAACTTTCACCAATTTGAATGGCAAGTTCACGGGTAGGTGTAACGACCAACGCTTTTACTTTTCTTTTTGTCTGACTTAAACTAATTCCTTCATACAAATGATGAAGAATTGGAATACCAAAGGCAGCCGTTTTACCAGTACCTGTTTGTGCAACACCTAAAAGGTCTTTGCCTTTAAGTAGTATAGGAATAGATTGTTCTTGAATTGGAGTAGGGTGAGTATAACCTTCAGCTTCTAAGGCTTTTAGGATAGGTTCGGCTATGCCGAGTTCTTTAAATGTCATAATTTTTAATAAGCGGCAAAGGTACGCTTTAATGTGGAAGTAATTTTAAAGTATTAAGTAGATTGGCAATAAGGATTAAAACTAGTTTTAAGTGTTTATTAGAAAGTAATTAGCGCAAAGTATTCCTATATGATGCAAGACCAGAATATATAAAGGTAAAAATTGATACTTTAATAATGATTAAAAGGCTTTCTGGAGAGCGTTAATAGTCGATTAACGACATCAATTATCGATAAGGTAATTTTGGGTACGGTGTCGTTTATCGACAAGATTTTACACTTCAACTTAACACATGTAAACTAACGAGTAATATGTGCTTTTCAGCGACTCACTACCTAGTGAAACAAGGTCTGCTGCGTTCTATTAGTCTAATAAGCGCAAGTCATGAAAGCAATATTTACAATCATCTTTATCCTCTTCTTAAGCTTTGCTGCGCAAGCTCAAAACGCTACTTATGAAGTTAAGGTTGAAACTATTGAAATGACAATCGTTACTGAAACCACTAATGAGTTAAACCTTGGGTCTAAAACTGATGTAGCTCGTTTGTACAAATTCAAAAATTCAAAAATTAAAAAAGAGTTAAACTTCATTACTAAAGAAAACAAGCCTAAAATGGCTTAAACTTCAGTATTCAGTATTCAGTATTCAGTATTCAGTATTCAGTATTCAGTATTCAGTTTGAAGTGTAATGCATAAAGAAAGAGTGTCTAGGTTAGGTAGTATAACTGAGTTCTGAGAAAATAAAGAGCTAAGCCAAATTCAAAAACTAAACTACTCCTTAGTTATACGAACTTGAATATGCTTCTTAAACTTTTAAAGCCCCTTCATAGCCGCTTCCGCACAGCGTTCTCCATCCATGGCCGCTGAAACAATTCCACCGGCATAACCGCCGCCTTCCCCACATGGAAAAAGGCCTTTAATGACTGGGTGTTCTAAATGTTCGTTTCTTGGAATGCTTACTGGTGATGAGGTACGTGATTCTACTCCAACTATATTTGCTTCAGCAGTGTAATACCCATGCATTTTATCACCAAATGCTTTAAACCCTTGGCGTAGTCTTCCTCCAATAAGTTTTGGCAATAGCGAGTGTAGCGGAGCGGACTTTAAACCTGGCTGATAGGAGGTAGGGTTTAAGTCTACAGATAAGTTTCCTTCTACAAAATCAGTTAACCGTTGTGCAGGTGCAGTTTGTGTGCGGCCACCTGATGTGAATGCCAAACGTTCTAAATCTTTTTGGTATTCCAATCCTTTTAAGGCTCCAAATTTTTCGTACTTAGGTATATCGGTATCTACATTAATTTCTACTACGATACCAGAATTTGCATACAAGTTATTACGTTTCGATGGTGACATCCCATTAACCACCACTTCTCCGGGAGCTGTTGCCGCAGGTACGATGAATCCGCCAGGACACATACAAAAAGAATAGACGCCACGTTCTTTCACTTGTTCGACCAAACTATACGATGCTGCAGGTAATAATTCGCTTCGCTCACCAGAACAATGGTATTGAATACTGTCAATAATATGCTGTGGATGCTCAACGCGAACACCCATTGCAAAAGATTTTGCTGCCAACGCAATATCCTTTTTGTGCAACAAGTCGAATATATCACGAGCGGAATGTCCCGTAGCCAGAATGACTCGGTCTACGGCCATTTCATCCTTTTCATTTAGAATAATAGCTTTTAGCGTGTTATTCTTGATAACGAAATCAGTCACTTTAGTATTAAAATGAATTTCGCCACCATAATGTTGTATAACTTCCCTTATGTTCTGAACAATTTTCGGGAGTTTGTTTGTTCCAATATGCGGATGTGCATCTACCAATATTTGGTCTGTTGCACCATGAAACACCAAGCTTTCAAATATGCGACGTACATCGCCCCGTTTTAGGCTTCGGGTATATAGTTTTCCGTCAGAATACGTACCAGCACCTCCTTCACCAAAGCAATAGTTACTTTCTGGGTTAACAATATGGTCTTGGTTTATCGCCTTTAAATCGCGTCTACGGTCTTTTACATTGTTGCCTCGTTCTAGTACAATGGGTTTGTAACCCATTTCTAAACAACGAAGTGCCGCCCACATTCCTGCTGGTCCGAAACCTATAATATGAATCGGTTTTGCCTTAGAAACATCTTTGTATTTGAAAGATATTTCATTGCTTGGTGCAGGTTCATTGATATAAACGGCCAGTTTATAATTGAATACGATTTTAGGTTTACGTGCATCAATAGATTTTCGAAGTACCCTTATTTTAAAGGTGCCTTCAGCAAGTCCGAGATAATTTGCCGTACGTATTTCTAAACCATTAGGAGTAGCTTCTTCCTTTAACGTTAATCGTAACTGTACATTTCTGACCATGCTGCAAAATTAAAGTAAAATACACGATGTTATTTCAAGAGTTTTAAATTTGCTGAGAAATTGATCTAAAGGAAGTAGTTATAGTTATTATCTATTTGGGGCTTATTTTTCAACAATAGTTCTAAAAGTCAAATTTACCCTGGGCTGCGTACTTCGTTTTGTAGGCGGTAGCCGGTGCAACCAATTAGTTTGTGTTTCATCTTTCATTACCAATAAGCTGCCATGTTCTAAAATCAATTCAACTTTTTCTTTGGTTTCTTTATGTTTAAATGCGAATTTTCGTTCCGAACCAAAACTTAAAGAGGCAATTGCACCGTTCTTTTTTAAATCTTTTTCACCATCGCTATGCCAGGCCATACCTTCGTTTCCGTCGTGATAAAGATTTAGTAGGCATGAGTTAAAAGTCTCACCAGTTTCTTGCTCTACTTTATTTTTTAAGCAGACTAATTCGGTAGTCCAAGGTAATGCCAATTTGGTAGTTTTTGAATAGGTGTATTCAAACGGTTTTTCGCCGTACCAAGCAACCTTTCTTTTAGTAATTATTTTCTTTCCAAATATTATTGCCTCGTCATTTTTCCATTTAATGTGATTTAGCAGCTTGTCTAAAAAATCATTTGCTTCTGAATGAATAAGAATCTTACCATAATAATTTACGGTTCCACCCTGTGGAAGCAAGTTTTTTCTAGAGTCTACTTTTATATCAAACAATTTCATTTTTTATAAGCTTCTTTCATACAATGTCCGCAAGGTCGAAAATTACTTTCATAAGCATCTTCTTTCAATGAGAAAAATAAGCTGTTTTCTCTTTTAATTCGAAAGCCCGATTTACAATTTAACATACCATAAATTTTCAAATTTTATCTCACCAGTTTTAATTTTGGTTCTTACTTTGTTATTTTCTATAGAAATATGATGTCTTTCTATACTTTTATATTGCACATCCAGTATTCGTAACGCTCACGAAATTCATGGGCCTAAGGAAGATAAACACCATCGGTATAAGGCAGGCCAACAAGGTGATGCACCTCTCGGCAATTGCACATAATCTTATGAAATACCTGGAATTTATCGAAAAACGTTCGAAAAATGGGGCGGCGGTCTTTGCTTTCAAGAACTTGGTGAAAAGTAACCTCCACGACCTTTTTTTAGCTAAATTAAAGGCTTTTGCAACGGTTACCATTGTTAGGGCAAGTACTTACAATTCAATCAACAAGTTATTTTGTCCATATTGTACACAAAAGATTTAAATTTTAACTATTGGTAATGTAAACGAAAAGCTTGACCCAATATTTAACTTACTCTCAATTTTTAATGTACCATTATTCTCTTCAATATAACTTTTACACAATTTAAGACCCAAACCTGTTCCTTTTTCCTTGGCTGTACCGTAAGTTGAATAAAATTCATTTTCTGATATTATTTTATTAATATTTTCTTCGGATATGCCTTGGCCTGAATCCACAATATTTATCTTTATAACATTAACTTTTTTCTCGAGTTCAATTCGTATAACACCATCATTACCAGTAAATTTAATAGCGTTTGATAATAGATTTCGGATAATAAGTTGAACCATATCTTCATCTGCATACGCCATAAATGCTTCCGAATAGTCAGTGATAATTGAAATACCCTTTTGCTTTGCACTATATTTAATATTTATAATATTTTCATCTATAATTGCATTAAGGTCAATTTTTTTGGGATTAAAATATACTTGCTCACTATTATATCTTGCCCAATTTAACAAATTCTCCAAAAGTTGAAATGTGCTTTTTGAAAGTTCCTTTTGAGAATTTAAAAACTTTTGAAACGTTTCTTCATCTAGCCCATCGTTGTCCGAAACCATTTCCGATATTTGCATCATAGAACTTATTGGCCCCCTAAGGTCATGTGCTATGATCGAAAAGAATTTATCCTTTGTTTTATTAAGATTTCGCAGTTCTTCCTCTATCTTTTTTTGATTGTCAATATCAATATGTGTCCCAATAGCTCTTTTGGGTTTTTTATCAGCATCAAACTCTATAATTTTACCCTTGTCTATAACCCATTTCCATTTACCTGATTTTGAAAGAAGACGATGTGTATTTTCATAATAATCACTTTTACCGTCAATATGTTCATTTAAATCTTTCATAACTTTGGGCATATCATCTGGATGAACAAGTTTCTCCCAGGTCGATACATTTGGCTCAATCTCATCTTTTTCATACCCTAACATTTTACACCAAAAATCATTAAAAAAGACATCATCAGTTTGCATATTCCAATCCCATAAACCTGCCTCCGTATTTTCAATTGCCAATTTTTGGCGAATTTCACTTTCGAGAAGTTGCTTTTGAAATATATGTCGCTCAAAGGAATTGGAAATTATACCGGAGATGGTTCGCAGAAGATCAATTTCCTCATGTTCCCATTCCTTTTCACCGGTACATTCATCGAAACCAATGAAACCGAAAAAGTGATTTTGAACTATAAGGGGAAAAACCAAAATAGATTTTATTTCTTGACGATCAAGGATATCCACTATATCAGACGGTAAATTTTTTATGTTTGTTGAAAATATTTTTCCATTTTTATCGAGTATTTTTTTCCATGATGGAAAATTTTTATAGGGAATGTCTTGCAGTTCATGAATTTGTGAGCTTATACCAACATTACACCATTCATAAGTATTACTGGATTTAGACCCCGTAACATCATCCTCAAAAATATAAACTCGACTTACTCCAGTTTCATTACCCAATAAGCCCAAAGTGTGGTTGATCTTTTCACTTAAATTAGTTAAGGATAAAAAATTTTGAGAAATGTCAGCAAGTAGGGTTTGTTGGTGCAAACTCCTTTTCAATTTTTCTTCCGCTTCCTTTAGCGGGGAAATATTAATTGCAGAAGTAAGTAAATAATTGTTGGCCTGAATTTTAATAAAGCTGATTGAGAAAAGACAATGAATTGGTTTACCGTCCTTGGTTCTGATAATTACATATTCATTTTCAATATGCGAATTTAATTTTACTTTTTCTGCTAATTCAATTCGTCTATCATAATTGTAAAATAAATTCAATTCTTTTGAATTATGCCCAATAATTTCTGATCTTTCATAACCAAGACTGGTTAAAAATGTTTTATTGACATTTATAAAAACTCCCGTATTCATGTCTGATATAGCCATTAAAGCTTGGTTACTATCAAAGACATGGTGAAATTTTTCCTCTGAAATAGAATTTTCACAAAGATTCCTACTTATAAAAATCAAAGCACTTTCATTGTTCCAATTTCCATGGAAAATTATTGACTCGACGGGTATTTGCATTCCATTTTTGGATAGTAATGGAATAGAGCTGGTTTCAAGTGTTTCAATTGACAATTTTCCTATAAGCTCTTTTACCTTATCCTTAAATTCTGGAGGGTGCACTGCGTATATATTGCTCCCAATAAGTTCACCTTTCAGATAGCCAAGCAAGGCCAATACAGGATTATTTACTTCTATAATATTTCCATTTAAGTCCAAAATGAATATAAAATCATTTATGGCATTAAAAAGATTTTTAAAATTTACTTGGTTGGTATACATATATTAATTCCTTGAATGATTCAATATGTTCATTTTTAGTATGTGAGGTAACGCCAGAGCTATGAGGGCTGCGGAGACAGGGAAAGTTTTTATTTCCGTTTGCGCTCGTAGCCAAACCTTTTTGTTTTGCTTTTTCTTTTTTTTATTTAATGCTAAATCCAAAAGATTTGGCGGTGTTCATTGATATTCCAGGTTTATAACTTAAGCAGTTATGCCCTTATTGTTTATAGGTTTTGTGTCTTTTGCACAAGTTATGAAAAAAAAATCGGTCGTGGTCATTACCGATCTGAAGATGGATCGTAACTTTAGGTATGCAGGGAAAAAAGAACGATCAGGAAAAGCTCTTCAACAATTTCCAGTTGAGCGAGCGTGTACCGGAGTGGACTTGCAACAAAAGTACCATCGGTATAAAGCAGGCCAACAAGGTGATGCACCTCTCGACAATTTCTTATAATCTCAAGAAATACCTGAAATTCATCGAAAAATGTTCGAAAAGTGGGGCGGGGGTCATTGCTTTCAAGGCCTTGGCGAAAAGTAACCTCCATGACCTTTTTTCAGCTATTCCGCACTACCCGAAACTCACTTTACACTGCTGAAATGGAAATGAAAAAGCCTCTTGAAGAGGCTTAAACGGATTCATTTTTAGCCAAATTAAAGGCTTGTGCAACGGTTACTTTTGTTATAAGCAGTTTTTGTACTCACTCATTTAATTTATTGACAGGCAATGTAAATCTGAAATCACTTCCTTTTCCTTCTTCACTTACAACCCAAATTTTCCCACCCAGTTTCCCTACAAACTCTTTACAAAACACTAATCCTAATCCAGAACCCTTTTCATTCGCAGTACCTGGTAATGTCGTATTAGTCGATAAATCGAAAAGTTTGTGTATTGTTTCTTCGCGCATACCAACTCCATTGTCAGAAATAGAAATTTCAACTTGCTGTTGATTTGTAATAGCTGATATATTAATATGCCCTCCTTCGTTTGTAAATTTTATAGCATTCGAAATTAGATTTCGTAAAATTGTTTTTAAAATATTTTCATCAGTGTATAATTCGATTTCAATTGTTGGGGTGTAATGAAGAGAAATGTTTTTAGCCTTTGCAATTGATTTTTCAAGTCCTATTATTTCAAGTATAATTTCCGACAAAATGATTTTTTCTGGTTTGTAGCTAAATTCACTAGTTTGTGATTTTGCCCAATCTAATAAATTGTCAAGTAAAATGAGTGTTTTTTTTGCTGTTGAATTTATCATCTCAATATACTTTTCAGATTCCACTTGGTCTATTTCATTTACATTTTCTAAGAGTAATTCAGAAAGACCTATTATGTTATTAAATGGACTTCTTAAATCATGAGCGATGATAGAAAATAATTTTTCCTTTGTGGTATTAAGTTCTTTTAATTGCTTTTGACTTTTTATTAAGGCTAATTCTGATTTCTTCCTTTCACTTATATCTCTCGCTAAGCCTGTTGCTCCGATAATCTCATTCCTGTCATTTAATATCGGATTAAAAAAACTTTCGTAATAAGCAAGATTTTATTTTCCAAATATCCTAACATTTGTATGAGTTTCGCCCCTTAACGCTCGGTCGTAATTGTTCTTTGCAACTGCTCTATCTTCATCAGAAGTTATACAATCCAAAATATTCATTCCTGCTTCGATTTCCTTCCCATATGCATATTTCATAATTTTGGCATGAGCCGAATTGAAATACAGATAGTGATAATCATTATTGATTGAGAAAAGCATTGTGTCACTTTGGCTTTCTAAACTGGACTTTAGTAACAATTGTGAATCTATCAATGCCTGTTCATCTTGCTTGCGTTTAGTGATGTCTTTTCCGAAAAGCAATACTCCAATTACTTTTTTGTTTATAACTATCGGGTTCATAAATACTTCAATATATAGTGAAGCATTCTGTGTATTAACATTGTCGATAAATGAAAACGATTCATTACTCAGTGATCTGTCATATTGTAATTTCCAGACTTCTCTAAGAGGTTTAGGAAGTGACAAAAGAAGGTTTATACCTGTCTTAAGATTAATTCCGAAACTCTCATAAAAAGCAGAAACAAATACGCTATTAGCATATATAATTTCATAAGCCGAATTTATTGCCCAAACACTATCTGTTGTATTCTCAAAGATGGATGATATATTTAGTTTACTTAATATATTAAAGTTTTTATTGTCAGTATTCTCAATATCTTGATTTTCCATTTTATAATGTGGTATTTCGTTCATTTTTCAAAATTGCTTATAACGTCTCAGCTTGTATGAGTAGTTGTGTGGGTTAGCGGTTAACTTTCCAAGTAAGCGAGAACAAGCAATTAATTTTATACGTTGTGTGTGCCCAGTATGGGCATCTTTACCTTATAGCAATATAAGGATTTTTTTAGAGGGTGTAAGTCCCTTATGCGCTGTAGTAACGTCTGGAAGCATTAGTAAGTCGCAAGGGTGGTAACCGCGAGGTTACATCTGAAGAAAGCGAGACTACAAAACCCGGTAACGACGAACAGGAACCGTATATAGAGGCATGGTTAGTTGGGTAAGCAAGCACATCATTGTAACGCCCAACGAGTACAAAAGATGCATTAATGTAGATACGGCAGGGATCGGGGGAAAGAAGATGTTCTTACCTGGGGAGGTCTCCCAAGCTACGTGTAGCTATATGGAGAAGTCAGCAGAGGTCATAGTAGTTGCTGGAAATGAGCTGATAGCAAAATCAGAGGTCTCACAAGCGACGAAGGGCCGAACGTAATTCTCTTTAAAATTCGCATAGGAATGACGATTCATGGCCTATACTAAAATTAGAGGATAGTTTCAAGGGTGAAAAGAGCCTTGGAGTGATGGATTGCGAACCGCCGTATACGAGACCCGTACGTACTTTGGTGTGAGGGGTGCACTCCGTCATTTATGGGGAGAGCCGTCTACTCGACTAACCACTGGCTTTATTTTAATAATCTTGAACTAAAACTTCAGTTGGAATGTGTAGATTAGTGTTAAGTTTTCTTATCATATTCAAAGTCAGTTTTCTTTTTTTATTTAGTATTTCACTAACTCTACTTTTAAAGCCAACAACTTCTGCTAAATCATTTTGATTCATTCCCATTTGTTCCATTCGGAACTTAATTGCCTCGATAGGGTCGGGCATACCGATTGGGAAATTCTCATTTTCGTATCGGTCAATCAAGATTGAAAGGATTTCCAATTCGTCTCCTTCTTCCGTTCCTTTTTTTGCATCAAAAATATCCTCAAGTCTGTCGAGCGCTTTTTGATAGTCTTTTTCGTTTCTAATAGGTGATATTTTCATAATCAGATGTTATTTGTGTCAATTTTGTCATATTCTGCGTGAGTTCCAATAAACCGTATCCAGCATATTCCGTATTCAAAGTTGAATTTTACAATTAAGCGATAATTATTGCCTTTGATGTTATAAACAATTCGGTTGTCTTTTAAAATACTTGCACTTGGATATTCATTCTTTAAATCGTTAATGTTTTTCCATTCAGATTTTTCGGTTTCTCTATACCACGATTTTAATTGTTGTTCGCAATCAGCGTGTTTTTCCCAAAAATCTCGTAATGTTCGTTTCGCTATTACTCGCACATTATAATTGTTTGTCGCAAATATAGCAAGAAAGTTACCAATATGGTAATTATTTCATTTTTTTCAGCTGTCTAGTCCTGAAATATGCTTTATTTAAAAACAGCGTAAATCAATTATTAACCTGTAGCCTTTATTAAAGAGGGGTCAAGCTTGCGCACAACTTGTTTGGCTATGGTTTCGTTGCGTGAAAATCCGAGAGAATTTTCCGCCGTAAACCGAAGATAGCAAATTTGCTTCCGACTTTCCGAGAGAAAAGTCGGAAGCAATAAATTATATACGGTGTGTGTGCCCAGCATGGGCATCTTTTAACTACAGAAATGTAGTTAATTAATCTAGAGGGTGCAAGTCCCTTATGCGCTGGGGTAACGTCTGGAAGCATTAGTAAGTCGCAAGGGTGGTGACCGCGAGGTTACATCTGAAGGAAGCGAGACTACAAAACCCGGTACCGACGAACAGGAACCGTATATAGAGGCATGGTTACTTGGGTAAGCAAGCACATCATTGTAACGCCCAACGATTACCAAAAGGGTAGCTATGTAGATACGGCGGGCATTGGGTGAAAGAAGATGTTCTTACCTGGGGAGGTCTCCAAAGTTACGTGTAGCTATATGGAGAAGTCAGCAGAGGTCATAGTAGTTGCTGGAAATGAGCTGATAGCAAAATCAGAGGTCTCACAAGCGACGAAGGGCCGAACGTAATTCTCTTTAAAATTCGCATAGGAATGACGATTCATGGCCTATACTAAAATTAGAGGATAGTTTCAAGGGTGAAAAGAGCCTTGGAGTGATGGATTGCGAACCGCCGTATACGAGACCCGTACGTACGGTGGTGTGAGGGGTGCAGTCCGTTCCTAACTAGGGGCGGACCCGCCTACTCGATTAGGTGCAGTTATTTTATTCTGTTAATCGTTTATATTGATTTTCGTATAGATTAATAGTCACTTCATTCGATTCGTACACTTTACCTTCGATAGTTATTGTGACCTTGTATTTTGTCTCTATCTTTCCTTCTACATTTATACCATTAGCCAATTCAAATTCAATTTGTTCGTATGAACCTAAAGTTTCATCATAATAACTATTTCCACAGGATGATGTACCATATTCTCCGTGGGGAAGCCATTTGTCATTTATTAATATGAAACCATTTAAATTTCCAATAGTAGCATCAATTCGCGGAATTATATATGTTGAGTTTGAATCATTTTTCAAGATAGCTTTTCTGTAAATTCCGCCATACTCATTCACTCTGAATTCATTCGGTATAAAGCGAATAGTTAATCCCTCATTTTTTGGATTCAAAATTTTAGATTTATTCTTATGATAAGCACTTATTCTGTCAGATAATTTTCCTGTCAATGTCATTGATAGGGGAAAATATTCCTCATAGCTAATGTCTCCATTATTCAATTTTTCAGAAAGCTCTTTATCAGCCTTTTCCCATTTGGTCTGACTTAATGAACTCATCGATAATAGACAGCATAAAATTAAAGTTGTAACTCCTCTCATTTTTTTTTCTAATTGCACCTAACGGTTTTGCGTGTATGAGAAGTAGTGGATTTAAAAGTACTACACTTTCAGTTTGGCACTGACTTTTATGAAGTGCATTGAACTTTGGTATATCACTGAACTCGCTATTTCTTATACACGCTGTGCTTGTTGCACAAGTTATGAAAAAAAGCCTCCCAAAGATCTTGCGGATCCAC
>NZ_CAXBGF010000024.1:0-36554 GCF_963975365.1 uncultured Maribacter sp.
TTAAAAATTACCAGAACAGAGAACGAAGATTTGGAAAAACTAGCGAACAACTCACTTAAAGATATGACCAGGTTCATATCCTTGAACCACATTTTAACTACCTTTTTATTATTAACTACCCTTATTGCCACCGCACAGGATACAACCTATGAGGATGGAAAAAGCTACATTCTTGGTGGCTTAGATGTTACCGGGCTGCAAAGTTATAATGAACAAACGGTAAAAACTTATACAGGTCTTAGGGTAGGTCAACCTATTACTTTGCCTGGTGAACAAATTAGTGAAGTCATCAAAAAATTATGGGGACTTGAGCTTTTTAGTAAAATTGATTTCTATATCAACAATATAGAAGATAACACTGTCTTTTTAGAATTGAACATTATTGAGCGTCCTACCTTAAGTAATGTTACCTTTTATGGTGTAAAGAAAGGTAAAATTGAAGGTCTTACTAAAGATACTGACCTTAAAAAGGGGAAGAAAATTACGGAAAGCCTTATTTCAAACTCTAAAAATTATATAGCCAATAAATACAAAAAGCAAGGATATTTAAATGCTCAGGTAAATATTGCTACCGCTAAAGATACTTCTGATACCAATACCCAAAGTATGGTGGTCAATGTAAAGAAGGGTGATAAAGTTAAAATTAGTAATATAATTTTTGAAGGTAACGAGCAATTAGGCGATAAGAAACTTCGGAAAGCATTAAAGAGTACAAAACAGAAAAAAATCGGTAGGTTCTGGAAAAAATCTAAATTCATTCAAAAAGATTACGAAGATGATTTAGGCCTTTTGGTGGATAAGTTTGCTGAAAATGGTTTTCGAGATGCTAGGGTTATTTCTGATTCTGTTATTAAGGTAGATGAGAATAATATTGATTTACGCATAAAGGTTGAAGAAGGTGATAAATATTATTTCGGTAATATCGATTTTGTTGGTAATACGGTGTACACTGATCGTCAATTAAATCAAGTATTGGGTATTAAAAAGGGTGATACCTATAATGGTGTATTGTTGAGAGAACGAATTGCAGACAATTCGAAACCAGATCCTAATGATGTTACTAGTTTGTATCAGAATAACGGTTATCTATTTTCAACTATAAATCCTGTTGAGATTTCTGCAGCCAATGATACTATCGATTTTGAAATTAGAATAATAGAAGGTAAAGAAACATTCTTAAATCATGTTACTGTTTCAGGTAACGATAAAACCAATGACCATGTTATTTATCGTGAGCTACGCACTAGGCCCGGTCAAAAGTATAACAAGTCTGATATTATTAGAAGTATTCGTGAATTAGGTCAGTTGGGCTTTTTCGATGCAGAACAAATTACACCAGATGTATTGAATGCTAACCCAAATGAGGGTACGGTTGATTTAGCATGGAATTTAGTTGAATCTGGATCGAGTCAAATAGAATTGCAAGGTGGTTATGGTGGCGGTGGTTTTATCGGTACATTAGGCTTGTCGTTTAGTAATTTCTCTATTCAAAATTTATTTAAAGGTGAAAAATATAAGCCGGTTCCTATGGGTGATGGGCAAACTTTTGCACTAAGGTTACAGGCCAGTAGAACGTTTAGAGTGTATAGTTTGAATTTCTCAGAGCCATGGTTGGGGGGCAAAAAACCGGTACGTTTTAATTTTAGCGTTTCTAGAACGCAGCAATTTGCAGCTTCTTATGGTTCAAGGGGCAATATTGATGTAAATAAAGATCAACAATTTTCTATTACAGGTGTTACAGCTGGTTTGGCTAAACGTGTACAATGGCCTGATGATTTCTTTACGATTTCTCATTCGCTTGGCTATCAGTTATATGATTTTAGAAATTATAATATTGGTCTTTTTAATTTTGGTAATGGTAAGGCAAATTCGTTGGCATATACCTTTGGTATTTCTAGGAATGCAACCGATGGTGGTCGAATATTTCCAAGAGGTGGTTCTAATTTTGAAGTTACCGCAAAATTTACGCCTCCATGGTCGGTATTTAGTAATAAAGATTATAGAGCGTTGCAGAATAGGTCAAAAGAGTTAGATGAAAAGAAAAATATTCAAGGGCTCACTCCTGCTGAAAATGTTGAGCTTGAAGATATTGACCAAGAACGATTTAGATTATTGGAATATTATAAAATTAAATTTAAAGGTGACTGGTATACCACGTTAGTTGATAAATTGGTATTGCGAAGTAATGCTGAATTTGGATTCTTAGGTAGTTACAATAGTGCAGTTGGTAATGTTCCTTTTGAGCGTTTTTATGTTGGTGGTGACGGACTAGGGAACTTTACTCTAGATGGTCGTGATGTAGTTGCTTTAAGAGGATATGATAATCAATCTATTACTCCATACGCGGAAGGGGCAAATACACCAGATGGTGCCCTGATATATAATAAATTCTCATTAGAACTTCGTTATCCGTTAACTTTAAAGCCTTCGGCATCTATCTATGGTCTAGCATTTTTAGAAGCAGGTAATGCCTTCAACAATTTTCAAGACTTTAATCCGTTTCAATTAAAACGATCGGCCGGAGTGGGGCTGCGAATCTTTATGCCAGCATTTGGTCTGTTGGGTATTGATTTTGGTTACGGGTTTGATGAAGATCTAAAACCACAATCTGTAGGACAAGGCCCTAGTGGATGGCAAACACACTTCATAATTGGTCAACAGTTTTAATTTTAATTGAAATTTAATAATCGTGCTATATGCTAATCCTTTCATTTTAAAAGTTTTAGTAAATTTGGCACGATATTTTCTATAGGATTAAACGATATCAACAATGAGTTCAAAAACAAAAGTTCTTTTATTAGTTTCGGTCATCTTTATGACTGTAGGGAGTTTTGCCCAAAGGGGAGTACGAATGGCTTATGTAGATATGGAGTATATCTTGGAAAATGTTGACGAATACCGAGATGCTACCGATCAGTTGGAAGCGAAAGTACAACGTTGGAAAGTTGAGATAGAGCAGAAGCAAAGTATTGTGGAGCAAATGAAGAAAGATTTAATGGCTGAAAAAGTATTATTGACGCCTGAACTTATTGCGGAGCGAGAAGAGGAGATACAGATACTTGAAAAGGAGATGATTGAATATCAGCAAGATCGTTTTGGACCACAAGGAGACTTAGTCCTTCAAAAAAGAAGGCTTATTCAGCCTATACAGGATCAAGTGTTTAATGAGGTGCAGAAAATAGGTGTGAATAAAAAGTATGATTTTATTTTTGATAAATCTGCGGATGTTGTAATGTTGTATTCCGAAAAAAGACATGACATCAGCGATTTGATATTAAGGGGTATTGCACGAACAAGAAAAGTAAGTGCGCCAAGTAAGAAAGAAGATAATCGGAGTAACTTAGATGATTTTGAAGGAGAAGAGCAGTCTGAGGAAGTTAGTGAGGCGTTACAGGATCGTTTGGACAAGGCAACCGAGGCAGCTGATGCCAGAGAGAAAAGTGCTGCGGAAACCAGGTCTGAGCAGTTGAAATTAAGAGAGGAAAGAAAGAAGGCCTACGAGGAGCGAAGAAAAAAATTGTTAGAAGAGCGTGAAGCTAAAAAACAAGAAAAATTAAAAGAGAGAAATAGCGATACCGATAATAAAGATAATAACGGTACTATTTAAATAGGTTTAAAAACCATAAAATTAACACTCAAATTAGAATTAAATTTTAACTCATGAAACAAGTAAAACAAATTGTGGTAGCCTTATTGTTGTTTGTAGCAACGACAAGTTTTGTAAATGCCCAAAGTAAGGTAGCTCATATAGATGTTACTCAATTATTATCGGCTATGCCCGAAATGAAGGCTGCAGAAGCTGAACTTAAAAAATTGCAAGAAACTTATAACGCAGATATTCAGGCATCAATGACTGAATTGCGTAACAAGTTTACTCAGTATCAAAATGAAGCAGCATCAAAATCTAAAGAAGAGAACGATAAAAGAGCTGTTGAATTACAAGGTTATGAGAAGAACATAGGTGAGGCGCAACAGGCTGCACAACAAGAATTTCAGAAGAAGCAGGCTGAGTTGTTCGCTCCGATATCAGAAAAAGCGAAAGCGGCTATTGAGAAGGTTGCGGCTGCACAAGGATTTGACTACGTAATCGATGCGCAAGCGGGTGGTGGTTTAATCGTTGCAAAAGGGAAGGACCTTTTAGCTGATGTTAAAAAACAATTAGGTTTCTAAATAGAAACAAATACATTACAAAAAAAGCCATCTAATTAGATGGCTTTTTTTGTACATATAATTTCCGTTTAATATTTGTCCAGCGTAATTGTCTTATAAATTTTCCTTCTTCCTCATTTACTAAATAGGGGTCATTTTTTTCAGCTGCGGTGACGAAACCCATTATATTGTTCCAGAAAGTATTAATCGAGTTATTCTTAGTTGCCATTTTAAGAGAAGCTATACAGGTAATTAAAAAACCATAGCGCATGCTGTACATTGCTTTTCCCTGAAGTCTTTTAGCATTCTTGTTATACGCCTTGCCAGTGGGTCTTAAATGCTTTATCTTAAGTGTAGGGTCTGTTTGTATAAGAAAGCTATGAAACCTTGCTAATAGCTCATCTACAGTATCCCAGCCCATAGCGTTTTTTAATCCACCAATAGCTTTAAAACATACTCTAGTGTAGGCTTTAAATGCTCCTCTAACATGATTTTTATCCATCGGGTGATTCAGAATCCAGTCACCAGATTCATTTTGCTCATATATAAAACCACCACAAATTCCAAGATTTGGTTCTTTCTTAAAATGCGTACTAATTACTTCAAAATAGTTTTTTGGCAGAATAATATCTGCATCTAATTTTACAATAAAATCAAAAGATTCATCTAATAGATTAAAACCCTTATTGAACGCATTGATTACTTTACTTCCTGGCATATGCTGTGTAGAAGAAATAATGTTCAATTTTTGAAAAATAGTATGTTTTGAGGAAAAACTATCTATTATAGTTTCGGTATTATCGGAAGAGTTGTCATTAACCAGTATAACCTTTTTTGGTAGTAAAGTTTGATTCAAAATAGAATTTAAAGTACTTTCTAAGAAAGCCTCTTCGTTATGTATAGGGATAACAATATAGTAATCCATTTTAAGTGCCGTTTATTGCTTTCGTGTAGCGTAAACTATATAATATCTCGGAGTAAACAATCTCAATAAAGGTCGTAGGCCAAATTTATTAACCGGATTGGTCCATTTTTGCGAATCTTGTATTTCCCAGCCTGCCTTTTCTAAAAGCCAATCGAATTGCCAATCTTCAAATTCATGATAATGTCTATCCCATTTATCGGTTTTACTTCTATATGCTGGCGAAAACCATAATTTTAGAGGTATACTGGCAACTAATTTTTTCGACTTCACATTAGATAAGATGTGCAAAGGACTTAAGAGGTGTTCAAAAATCTCAAAAGCTGTAACCACCTCTGCATTCGAATTTAGAACTGAGGAAAAATCAAAATCTAAATCTTCACCAGTGGTGTTTTCAACCTCATATCCATCTTTTACCATTATTTCTGTAAAAGGATTTTTAACGCCTAAATCTAGAATAGATTCTTTTGTGTTAATATGTTTTCGCAAAAAATGCAGGGTGTGTTCGTAGCGTTTATTAGGAAAGCTATTTTCGTACATGTTAGATTCTGTAAATCATTGCATTGACGTTCATTCCGGCGCCAACACTTGCAAAGATAACAACATCTCCCTTTTTAATTTCTTGATTTTCTAATTTACCTTGTTTTATGAGGTCGAATAAGGTAGGTATAGTTGCAACAGAGCTATTTCCTAATTTAGCAATGCTCATGGGCATTATACCTTCGGGCATTTCTTTACCATATAGTTTGTAAAAGCGCTTGACAATGGCTTCATCCATTTTCTCGTTTGCCTGATGAATAAATATTTTTTTTACCTCATCGATTTCAATTCCGCTTTTATCTAAACAAGAGGCCATCGCTTTAGGTACATGAGTTACGGCAAACTCATATATTTTACGACCAAGCATTTTTATATAGTAGGTATTATCTTCTTTGTTTTTATTATAGGTATTGCCAAAAAAAAGATAATTGGCTTCATCCATTGCGTAGGTGCCAGACTCATGAGCGATAATTTCACCACCTTTATCTGTTTTCTCTATTATTGCGGCTCCTGCACCATCAGAATAGATCATGGAGTCACGATCATAATCATCAACAACCCTAGAAAGTGTTTCTGCTCCGATAACTAAGCACTTATTAGCGATTCCGCTTTTAATGAATGCATTAGCCTGTATCATACCTTCTAGCCAACCTGGGCAGCCAAAGATTAAGTCATAAGCAACACATTTCGGATTTTTAATTTGAAGTTGATGTTTTACTCTTGTGGCTAAACTTGGTAGTGTATCTCCTTGGGTTTTGCCATGATCAATGTCTCCAAAATTATGAGCAACGATTATATAGTCTAGGGTTTCTTTATCTATTTGAGCGCTTTCAATCGCATTTTTGGCAGCAAAGAAGGCAAGGTTAGAGGTTGTAAACTCTTTTGAAGCATATCTTCTTTCTTCAATACCGGTTATGGCTTTGAATTTTTCGATGATGACTTCATTGGTATGATTGAAGGTAGAGCCATCTAGATTGAGGAATTCATGTTTATTAAAATCCTTATTGGTAATGGTCAAGGTAGGAATATAGCTTCCTGTACCAGTAATTGCTATGCTCATTTTAATGTATTGAATTGCAAATAAATTTAATCATCTAGTTGAACTTTTGTATGCATGCATAATAAATATTACGATGTTCAAGCCTAATTCCTTCAGACAAATAGTATTGAAAAAGCCTTCTCAATTTACTGAAAAGGCTTTGCCGTACGTGCTTTTGGCCGTTAATTCGTTTCCATGTAAGCTTCTATAGGTGCGCATGTACATATCAAATTACGGTCTCCATATGCATCGTCTACTCTTCGAACAGCTGGCCAAAATTTATTTTCTCTAATATAAGGAAGTGGAAAAGATGCCTTTTGCCTTGAATATGGAAATTGCCATTCATCTGAGGTAACCATTTCTAAAGTATGTGGGGCATTTTTAAGAACGTTGTTAGGTGCATCTATAAAAGATTCATCAATCTCTGCACGAATAGAAATCATAGCTTCACAAAATCTATCGAGCTCTGCCAAACTTTCACTTTCTGTAGGTTCAATCATTACAGTTCCCGCTACCGGAAATGAAACTGTTGGTGCATGAAATCCATAATCCATTAATCGTTTTGCAATATCAGTAACTTCAATTCCATTATTCTTAAATGGTCGACAGTCTAAAATCATTTCATGTGCTGCTCTACCTTTTTCTCCAGTATATAAAACCTCAAATTTACCTTCTAGCCTATGCTTAATATAATTTGCATTTAAAATTGCGATTTTGGTTGATTGTGTCAAACCCTGTTCGCCAAGCATTTTAATATAACTATATGAAATTAAACAAGCTAACGAGCTACCCCATGGTGCTGCGGAAATAGCCGTTATTGCTTTTTCACCACCTGTGGCAATTACAGGATTACTTGGTAAGAAGGAAACTAATTGTGGGGCAACACATATTGGTCCAACTCCTGGTCCGCCACCTCCATGGGGTATAGCGAAAGTTTTATGTAAATTCAAATGGCAAACATCAGCACCAATGGTTGCTGGGTTGGTTAAACCAACTTGCGCATTCATATTCGCGCCATCCATATAAACCTGACCGCCATGATCATGAATTAATTTTGTAATCTGCTTTATCGAAGACTCAAAAACACCATGAGTGGAAGGATAGGTAACCATTAATGCGGCTAAATTATCAGAATATAGTTCAGCTTTTTCTTCAAGGTCAGCAACATCTATATTTCCTTTTTCGTCAGTTTTTGTAACAATAACTTTCATGCCTGCCATTACTGCCGACGCCGGGTTTGTGCCATGGGCAGAAGAAGGTATTAAGCAAATATTACGTTCAGAATCACCTCTCGATTCGTGATAAGCTCTTATAACCATTAAGCCAGCATATTCGCCTTGTGCTCCTGAGTTTGGCTGAAGCGATGTATCTGCGAATCCTGTTATTGTAGACAAATCTTTTGCAAGTTCTTTTAGTACTGTTTGGTAGCCTTCAGCTTGCTCAATAGGCACAAACGGATGAATGTTACCCCAATTCGTCATGCTTAAAGGTAACATTTCTGTTGCAGCATTCAGTTTCATGGTACAACTTCCTAATGAAATCATACTGTGATTTAACGCTAAATCTTTGCGTTCTAATTTTTTGATATAACGCATTAACTCCGTTTCTGAATGATAGGAGTTGAATACTTTATTTTCCATAAATGAACTAGTTCGTTGGATGTTCTCAGGAACTGAAGTTTCATTTAATAGACTTGTAATCGCTATTGTTTTTTTGTTTAGTGCTTCAGAAAATATAGAAACAATTTGATTGAGGTCTTTTAATGATGTAGCCTCGTTTATTGCGATAGAAATTGTATTGTTGTCTATATAAAGAAAGTTTACCTCATTTTTTTTAGCGATCGGTTTTATTTTTTTAACATCGGCTTTGATGGTGATAGTGTCAAAAAAGGCAGTGTTTATTTGGTAAATGCCTATATTTTCCAAAGCATCTACTAAAGTAACTGCCGTTGTATGAATTTTTGTTGCGATATATTTTAAGCCATTCGGTCCATGATAAACACCATACATGCCAGCCATTACCGCCAATAATACTTGTGCAGTACAAATATTCGAAGTTGCCTTGTCTCTTTTTATGTGCTGTTCTCTGGTCTGCAAAGCCATTCGTAATGCTGGTTTGCCATCGGTATCTTTAGTCACCCCTATTATTCGACCAGGTATGCTTCTTTTATACGCTTCTTTTGTAGCAAAAAATGCGGCATGTGGTCCTCCATAACCTAATGGAATACCAAAACGTTGAGTTGTTCCTACTACAACATCAACACCAAATTCTCCAGGTGGCGTCAGTAAAACCAAACTCATAATATCTGCAGCAACGGCTACTTTAATTTCATTCTCTTTTGCCTTAGCAACAAAACCTGAGTAATCGTTTACTTGACCATATTTACCTGGGTATTGTAATAAAGCACCATAAAAGTCATTGCTAAATTCAAACTCTTCATGATTACCAACCACCAATTCTATTCCTAGAGGAATGGAGCGCGTTTTTAATAGCGAAAGTGTTTGTGGTAATATTTCTTCGGAAACGAAGAATTTTAGAACATCATTTTTCTTTTGGTCTCGGTTTCGAACATCATATAACATGGTCATTGCTTCTGCAGCTGCTGTGCTTTCGTCCAATAATGAGGCATTGGCAAGTTCCATGCCCGTAAGGTCCGTGACGATAGTTTGAAAGTTAAGAAGTGCCTCTAATCTACCCTGGGCAATTTCGGCTTGGTAAGGTGTGTAGGCGGTGTACCATCCCGGATTTTCTAAAATATTTCGCTTGATTACTGAAGGAATTAAGCTTTCATGGTATCCTAAACCGATATATGATCTAAATACTTTATTCTTTTTTGATAGCTCTTCAATATGGGCTAAAAATCTATGCTCACTCATCGGAGCATCTAACTTTAAAGGTTCTTTAAGTCGAATGTCTTCTGGAATGGTCTCGTATATAAGCTGTTCCAGATTTTCAACACCCACCGTATTGAACATAGAGTTTAAATCTTCTTCCCTAATGCCGATATGGCGCAGAGCAAACACGTCAGTCTTCATAGATGCTATTGTTATATAAAGTACAAAATTACCACTTTTATGTGTGTTAATTGTGGTTGTAAGCGGTCTTCAAGGTGAAAGTTTTTAACCAAAATAAGGGGTTATAAACACTTTGCCTACTTTTGTTCAATGACCTTTATGAGTAGGATTTTTGATTTTTATCTAGATGCTAGCATTCATGTGGCTTTAGCTATCGTTAGTTTGGTTCATGTAACCGCACTAACCTTAAACATAAATGTACCTCAAGAACTTTATATTTTCATATTTTTCGGATCCATTGGCTGTTATAACTTTGTAAAATACGGAGTAGAGGCTAAAAAGTATATTCTTGTTGCCAGTAGATATCATAAGAATATCCAGTTATTTAGCTTTGGATGTTTGCTAATCTCTTTTTATCAACTGTTTTTTTTATCAGAGAGAGTTATAGTTGCCCTATTTTTCTTGGTTGCAATTACAGGTCTTTATGCTTTGCCTGTATTGCCTAGACATAAGAATTTTCGAAGTTTAAGTGGATTGAAAATATTAATAGTGGCAATGGTATGGGCTGGCACTACTGTTATATTGCCTGTCATTTCACAATTAGGAGTAATCAGCTGGAATGTTAAAGTTGAAACGTTTCAACGTTTTATGCTAGTACTGATAGTATTGGTTCCTTTTGAGATTAGAGATTTAAAGTATGATAGTGTAGCATTGAAAACTTTACCACAGCGGGTAGGGGTAAAGGCAACGAAATTAATAGGTTTGGGTTGGTCTATTATTTTTTTTGCAGTTACATTTTTAAAAACAGATTTAGATGTAATCAATGTGGTCGTTAAGTCTATTCTGTTTGTGATTTTATTAACCGTGATATTTAAAACAAAATTGAATCAAAAGAAATATTTTTCTTCATTTTGGGTAGAGTCAATTCCTTTATTATGGTGGGTACTATTAATGATTGGTAAGAAGTATCTTATTTTGCTTTAGCGCAAGTATCTTTCATTTTCCTTTTATCTTCTTCTGATAATACAGCAAGTCTCGCTTGATTACATAGCGAGGTCAATTTTTTATTTTTCACACTATGTTTTGCGCAAGTCTTGCACATAAGTAAATGAAACTTTAATTTTATTTTCTCCCAGGAAGAAGCTTCTTTGTATTGAGCTTTATCGCAAATATTTGCTGCTTTTTCACATGAAATCACCATAATTAAAACCAATTTTGATTTAAACAACCCATTAAACCTGTTCTGGCTCTATGAATCATTACCCAGAGATTAGACGCATTTATTCCAAGAGCATTACATATATCTTCAGTTTCCATTCCTTCTATGGTTTTCATAATAAAAACCTGAGCTTGTTTCTTAGGTAATTTAGAAATACAATTTTGAATGGCGATTCCTAATTCTTCATTCACTAAGGCATCATTTTCGAAATTGCTGTTAGGGTCGGCGATGCGTTCTTCTAGCCAAGCGCCCTCCGAATCAGTTTGAGAGCTAAAGCTCATACGTACCTCTGCTTTTCCTTTTTTAGAATTTATTTTACGATAATGATCTATGACTTTTCTCTTTAAAATAGCGATAAGCCACGTGCGTTCTGCGGCCTCACCTTTGAAATTTTTAGCTGATTTAAGGCCTGCTATAAAAGTGTCTTGCACAAGGTCTTTTGCGATTTCAGAATCATTTACCCTTGTAACAGCATAATTGAATAAATAATCTGCATAGAGATCTACCCAATTATCAGGATGAAGTTGATGTGCTGTCATATTCTTTTTCTGCGTTTCAAATGTAACTGAATTTGATTAAATTATGAATAAAACGATAAATAGATGGATTATTTTGAGGGCATTATTTTTATATTTGAAGTAAATCTTATGTATGAAACTTAGGCTATTTGTATTACTAGTATTATTGTTGAACTTGGCTTGCGGTCAAATCGACTCAAAACCTATTACTGAAATCACACAAGAAGAAATATCAAAGGTAATCCTTTTAGATGTTAGAACACCGCAAGAGTTCGCTCAAGGACATATTAATGGAGCAATTAATATCGATTGGTTTTCAGATGACTTTAACGCACAAGTTGCTGAAATTGATAAGGATGAAACCATATACGTATATTGCAAAAAAGGGGGTAGAAGTTTGAAATCTCAAATTAGATTAAAGGAACTTGGGTTTTTGCACGTGATTAATCTTGAAGGGGGTTATGATCAATACGTAAAATAGGACTAGGTTTTCTTTTTTATATTTTAATTATAAATACGAGCAATGCTAATTCGTCTTTGATTATCATTGCTCGTAAGTTAAATTGTTAAAAAGGCTAAAGAACTATAGAAGCCCTGCTCTTTCCAATAAGGCCTCTACCTTTGGTTCGGCGCCTCTAAAACGTTTGTAAAGTACCATTGGGTTTTCTGTGCCTCCTTTAGATAAAACATTGTCTTTAAACTTCGTGGCCACCTCTTTATTGAAAATACCCTTTTCCTTAAAATAGGCGAAAGCATCTGCATCTAAAACTTCTGCCCATTTGTAACTGTAATACCCAGAAGAATATCCGCCCTGAAAAATATGGGAAAATGCTGTACTCATACAAGTTTCTGGAGTTTCAGGATAAAGATTTGTGTTTTTAAATACCTCGTCTTCATGTTGCTTCACATTTGTGATACCGGTTGGGTCAACCCCATGCCAAGACATATCTAATAAACCAAAACTTAATTGACGAAGTGTTTGCATTCCTTCTTGAAAAGTTGCAGATTCTTTTATTTTTTGAACCAGCTCCATTGGTATGGTTTCACTAGTTTCATAATGTTTTGCGAATAATTCTAATGCTTCTTTCTCATAACACCAGTTTTCTAAAACCTGACTTGGTAATTCTACAAAATCCCAAAATACTGATGTGCCAGATAGGCTAGGGTAGGTTGTGTTTGCAAGCATGCCGTGTAAGCCATGACCGAATTCATGGAAAAGGGTAGTTACCTCGTTAAAAGTTAATAACGACGGTTTACTTTTAGTTGATGGGGTAAAGTTACATACGTTCGAAATATGTGGGCGCACATTTTCGCCGTTTCTTTTCCATTGAGATTTAAAAGATGTCATCCATGCACCACCACGCTTACCTGCTCGAGGGTGAAAATCTGCATAAAAGAGTGAAATGAAATTTTTATCAGTATCGTATACCTTATATGTTTTAACCTCGTCATGATATTTTTCAATATCATGTACCTCTTCAAACTGCAGGTCAAATAGGTTTTCTGCAACTTTAAAAACTCCGTTGATTACATTTTCAAGCTTGAAATAAGGTTTTAATTTTTCATCATCTAAGTTGAATAATTCTTGCTTTAATTTTTCTGAATAATAACTACTGTCCCATTTCTCTAAACGGTCTATTCCATCTAGTTTTTTTGCAAATTCTTCTAATTGATAAAACTCACGTTCTGCAGCAGGTTTTGCCTTTTCAAGCATTTCATTCAAGAAAGAATGTACTTTTTCTGGTGTCTCGGCCATACGCTCTTCAAGCACAAAATGTGCATGGGCTCTGTAACCTAAAAGGTTGGCTCTTTCAAAACGTAATTTGGCAATTTCTAGTACATTACCTTGGTTGTCCAATTTATCATTATGAAAACCTTTACTGCCAAAATCCAATGAAAGTTTTTTTCTTAAAGCCCTATTTTTAGCATATTTCATGAATGGGATATAGCTAGGGTAATCTAAAGTTACCATCCACCCATCTTCTTTACCTTTTGAAATTGCCAATTGTGCAGCGGCTTCTTTTTCACCTTCCGGTAATCCGTCCAAATCAACTTCATTTGTAAGGTGTAATTGATACTTGTTAGTTTCTGCAAGAACGTTCTCCCCAAAAGTCAATTTCAGTTTAGCAAGCTGAGCATCAATAGCACGTAAACGTGTTTTTTTCTCTTCAGATAAATTAGCACCGTTTCTACTAAAACTTTTGTATTTCTTATCTAAAAGTGTGTCTTGCTCTGCAGTAAGGTCTAATGAGTCCTTTTGTTCGTAAACTGCTTTTACCCTTTTAAAAAGTGCTTCGTTTAAGGTAATGTCATTGCCAAATTCTGAAAGCAATGGAGATACTTCTTGGGCTATTTTTTGAATTTCTTCATTTGTTTCTGCTGAATTCAAATTAAAAAAAACACTCGAAATACGGTCTAATTGCTGGCCAGAAAACTCTAGTGCCTCTATGGTATTCTCAAAAGTAGGGGCATCGGTATTAATGGTAATTGCATCAATTTCTGTTCTAGCATCTTCAATTGATTGTAAGAATGCAGGCTTAAAATGCTCATTTTTTATTTTTGAAAAAGGTGCTGTATCGAATTTGGATAATAACGGATTCATTAAGTTTTTGAATTTTGTTTTCTTAGAAATATGATAAGAAAATCAATTAGTGAAAATATAAATGATATTACTGCGCTAGTTATAAAAGCGAAATTTCTTGCTGTATCGTTTGTTCTATTGGAAGGGATGAAAAACCCCAACGTAGGTATACAATGATTTGAATTAATACATATAAAATTAAAAAAAAATACAAAAAACGAAATAGACCTTTTGAGTATTTTGTGGAATTTTTTTTTAAATATAAGAGAATACCGATAGAGAAAATTGCTAAAGAAATACAAACTATTGTTGGTGCATTCATATTACAATTTTGTCCGTATTTCTATTTTTTACCGTTCACTTCTTTAGCACCTTCAATAACTTTTTGTTTCAAACCTTCTTTGTAAAAAATGATTTTATCAAGTACACACTTGTCAGAGCTTCCAATGATTTGCGCTGCTAAAATTCCGGCATTCTTTGCACCGTTAAGCGCAACTGTTGCAACCGGCACACCGCCAGGCATTTGAAGAATTGAGAGAATAGAATCCCAGCCATCAATAGAATTACTGCTTTTTACGGGTACTCCAATAACAGGTAGGGGAGACATAGAAGCCACCATACCCGGTAAATGCGCGGCCCCACCAGCACCTGCAATAATAACAGAATAGCCATTGATGTGTGCGTTTTTACTGAAATCGAAAAGCTTTTCCGGTGTTCTGTGAGCAGACACAATATCGACATCTACTTCTATATCAAATCCTTTTAAAATATCTATGGCTTCTTGCATTACTGGTAGGTCGCTGGTACTACCCATTACTACGGCTACTTTACTCATTTTTTTTATTTTGAAATCACTTTAATTGTTTCCTTTACTCTTTGGGCAATAGCTCTAGCTTTCCCTAAATCATTATTAACTATGGTAACATGCCCCATTTTACGAAAAGGCCTTGTTTGTGCTTTTCCATAAATATGCGGTGTAACACCTTCCATGCCTAATATTTCTTCAATATTTTCGTATACTACATCACCTGTATAACCTTCGGCACCTACCAAATTAACCATAACTCCCGCTACTTTACTTTCTGTATTACCTAGTGGTAAGCCAAGTATACTTCGTATATGTTGCTCGAACTGGTTGGTGTAGCTAGCTTCTATGCTGTAATGTCCGCTATTGTGCGGTCTTGGCGCTACTTCGTTCACTAAAATTTTATCATCTTCAGTTTGGAACATCTCAACGGCCAATAAACCTGTAAGTCCTATTTTTTCTGCTACTTTTAAAGCTAATGAACGTGCTTTTTCTGCCACCTTTTCATCGATACGTGCGGGGCAAATAACATATTCTACTTGGTTGGCTTCTGGGTGAAATTCCATTTCCACCACCGGGTAGGTTTTTATTTCTCCTTTAGAATTTCTTGAAACAATAACCGCCAATTCATTTTTAAAAGGAATCATAGTTTCTGCGATGCATTCCCCTGAAGGCAAATCTTTTAAATCGGCTAAACTTCTAACGACCTTAACTCCTTGTCCGTCATATCCAAATTGTGCAACCTTCCAAACAAAAGGTAATTTTAGGCCACCATTTGCAATGCTATCTTCTATTTCACTTAAGTAGGCAAAACGCTGAAAATCTGCTGTGGGTATTTCATGGTCTATATAAAACAGTTTTTGTTTCGCCTTGTTCTGAATGATACGCAACGCCTTTGGCTGCGGGTATACTTTTACACCTTCTTCTTCTAATTTATCTAAGGCATCAAGGTTTACATTTTCTATTTCAATGGTCAGTACATCAACGTCTTTGCCGAATTTATAAACTGTTTCAAAATCTAAAAGGCTGCCTTCTACAAATTCATTACACGAAATGCGGCTTGGAGCCTCAGAAGAACTATCTAAAACTTTGGTATAAATATCCCATTTTCGAGTTTCATAAAGCATCATTTTGCCTAATTGACCGCCGCCTAAGATGCCTAATTTAAATTTTGAAGAAAAGTAATCCATATAAATGTTGCTTTTAGCAGATGAAAAAACGCCTTAAGTGCCACAAAAATACGGTTAAATAATAGAAACCAATTCCTTTCTAATTAAAAACACAAGCCAATAGCTTATCTTTGCCAACCTTGATAATTTAAGAAAATTGATACAAATTCACGACAAGTTTTTTAAGCGTTATCTCAGTGAATCAGAAATACAACAGGCCGTTAAAACCGTTGCTGATAAAATTGCTGCTGACTATAAAGACGATACTCCTATTTTTGTAGGTGTGTTGAACGGTGCATTTATGTTCGTTTCTGATTTAATGAAGGCTTACCAACACCCTTGTGAGGTTTCTTTTGTGAGGTTAAGTTCATACCAAGGCTTAACTTCAACAGGTATTGTCGAAACTTTGCTAGATGTGCCAGAGAATATCGAAGGGCGTAGTGTGATTATCGTAGAAGATATTATCGATACAGGGCGAACACTTCAAAAATTGGTTCATTTGTTTTCAAAAACCAATGTCAAGGAATTTAAAATAGCCAGTCTTTTTTATAAACCTAATGTGTATAAAGGAGAATATGCCATTGATTATTTTGGTTTGGCCATACCAGATAATTTTATAGTAGGCTACGGTCTTGACTATAAAGAACAAGGAAGAAATTTAAAAGAAATATACCAACTAAACCAGAAACATATGATCAATCTTGTACTCTTTGGTAAACCAGGAGCCGGCAAGGGCACACAAGCGGAATTCTTAAAGGAAAAATACAATCTTAAACATATTTCAACTGGAGATGTTTTTAGATATAATATTAAGAATGGAACCGATTTAGGGACTTTAGCGAAATCATATATTGATAAAGGTGAATTGGTACCCGATGAGGTTACTATTAAAATGCTACAGGAAGAGGTGGAGAAAAACCCTGATGCTGACGGATTTATTTTTGACGGTTTCCCAAGAACTGCAGCCCAGGCAGAAGCTTTGGATAATTTTCTAGAATCAAAAGATATGCAAATAAATGCTACTATTGCTTTAGAAGCAAATGACGATATTTTAATAGAACGTCTTTTAGAGCGTGGTAAAGTTAGTGGTCGTACCGATGATCAAGATGTTGCCAAAATTAGAAACCGTTTCGACGAGTATAATGAGAAAACAACTCCAGTAAAAGAGTTTTATGAAGCACAAGATAAATTCCATAGTGTTAATGGTATCGGTTCTATCGCAGAAATAACCGAGCGTTTAACGAAAGTGATCGAGTCTTTATAATTATTACTTATTCAACTGATTACAAAATACACGTAAATGCCAGATGAAGTAATAAGACCAAAAGACGGTTTAAAAAGTTGCATGTTTACAGTAGGTTTTGCAATATTGACATTTATAATTATTGCCATAGTATATTTAATTTATGTGTTTTACATAGATGACTCTCTAGATTTCGGCCTTTAACACAGCAACAAGAAATTTTCATTTGCAATGTAGTTTTGTGAAAATATATAACACTTTGTAATTCTTTATAAAGGAGTTTTTTGAAAAATTAATAGTATACCATGACAGAAGGTAATTTTGTAGATTATGTAAAAGTGGGTTTGACTTCTGGTAAAGGAGGCAAGGGGTCCGTGCATTTGCACCGTGAAAAATTTATTACCAAAGGTGGTCCTGATGGTGGCGATGGTGGTCGTGGCGGTCATATCATTGTTCGTGGTAATGAAAACCTATGGACATTGGTAAATTTTAAATATAAAAAACATTTTAAGGCTGGTCATGGTGAACACGGAAGTAAAAGCCGTAGTACAGGAGCAGACGGCGAAGATGTTTATTTAGACGTTCCGTTAGGTACCGTTGTAAAGGATTTTGAGACCAAAGATGTTTTGTTTGAAATCACTGAACATGGCGAAGAGAAAATTCTTTTAAAAGGCGGTATGGGAGGCCGTGGTAATTGGCACTTTAGAACTGCTACGAACCAAACACCTAGATATGCACAACCAGGTGTTGATGGGTTAGAGGGTGAATTTTTGCTGGAACTAAAAGTATTGGCAGATGTAGGTCTTGTAGGTTTTCCTAATGCAGGTAAGTCTACTTTATTATCGGTTATAACTTCGGCAAAACCTAAAATTGCAGACTACGAGTTTACCACGTTAAAACCAAACTTAGGCATAGTAGAATACCGAGATTTTAAAAGTTTCGTAATGGCAGATATACCCGGTATTATCGAAGGTGCTGCCGAAGGTAAAGGTTTAGGGCATTATTTTTTAAGACATATTGAGCGAAATGCAAACTTATTGTTTTTAATTCCTGCGGATAGTAAGGATATCACTAAGGAATATGAAATACTGCTTGATGAATTACGTCGGTACAATCCAGAACTGTTAGATAAAGAACGACTTATCTGTATCTCAAAGAGTGATATGCTAGATGAGGAACTTATGAATGAAATGAGGGAAGAACTTAATAAAGATTTAAAAGGCACTCCTTTTATGTTTATTTCTTCTGTAGCTCAAATGGGTATTGTCGAATTAAAAGATAAGCTTTGGGAAATGCTCAACGCTTAGTCGAATACCTTCTATAAAATCTATTTTGCTCTTTTATTTTCTTTAATTTTAAAGAAAGATAATATTATGAGAATCTTTTTTTTTAATGCTATATTATTAGTTATGGTTTCTTGCGGTGTAGCAAGGGTTAATTATGACTATGATAACAAAACAGATTTCACTTCATACTCCACGTATAATTATTTTTCTGATATGGAAACTGGTCTAAGTGAATTGGACGAGAAAAGATTAATGGACGCTATGGATGCAACTCTTGGCGAGAAAGGGTATATCTTCGCTGAAGAACCAGATGTTTTTATCAACATTAAAAGTTCTGTTTTTAGGTCTCAACCAGCCAATAATGTTGGGGTAGGACTTGGCGGTGGCGGAGGTAATATTGGAGGTGGAGTATCTATAGGTATACCTGTTGGAGGTCCAAAACTTACTCGTGAACTTCAAATAGATATTGTAGACGCAAATAAAGATATACTTATTTGGCAAGCTATTAGCGAAAGCCCGTTTCGCGAAGGTGATACACCTATACAAAAATCAGAAAAACTACAAGCGGTTGTCGATAAGATATTTAATAAGTATCCACCTAAATAGTTTACTTTACTTTAACTACATAGGTTGCGATTAGCTCATTTTCTACGGAAATGTGAACGTCGTATAGACCTTTCTTTTCAAATTTTTGAACTATACTAATCTCATTATCATTGCGTAAAATATGTGGGTTTGATAATTTTTTAACCCCGCCTTTGTGCAATAGTAGTTGAATATCACCAAAGTAGTTATTAGGTACATTCAGTTTAAAAGTAACAATATCTTCCCTATTAATATTCTGATGCATTTCTAATGGAAATACGGGAATAATAGGCGCATGAAAAGCTTCTTTGTAAATAACTGGCCCAGAAAGAAATGAGGTAAAACGATTTTCATTCGTTTGTTCTATTTGATTCTTATCTATAGCAAAGTGATTTTTTACAAATAAAACTGGATCTGCAAGAAAATATCCATCAAAATAGTCAGGATTAAAGAAAGGTGATCCATTTATGAGCATAGTTTCTCCGGCAGACCAGGTAGCATCGCATACATACCATTTGTTATTTATTTCAATCTTGTTCCAAGAATGGTTGGGTGAATTGTTTTCTTTTAAAAGTAATGTAGGTGTACGGGCATAACCATCAACAATAACACATTTTAAACCTGCTAATGTGGCCATTTCCTTAACCAGATAAGCGTAGCCGGTACAAGCTGTTTTATTCTCTTTCAACAGTTTCTCAAAGACTTTTGGGGTTATGCCGGTATTCCAATTTAAAAAGGCTTGTCTGTCATTGGCAAGCCTTTTTCGTTTATGGCTTATTTTTAAATATGAGTTATAGTCATTTTCAATATTAGTACTGACCCAAGTGTAAATTGCCCTGAACTTTTCTACTTCTGTTTCTAATGCTACTGTTAAATGGTGAGTAAGCACAGGTAGGTTTTTTAAACTGGCGCCTTTGTAATTTTGAGCAATACTATCGGCTTTCTTAAAATCGATATCCCTAAAATCTGAACGTTGGGTGTAAACCGATAAAGAGAATAGAAAAAATAAGATAAAAGCTATCCTCATTATTTGAAGATAGAAATTAATTTTTGGAAAATATTTTTTTTACTGGTATATGCTCCACCAATTACAACATCGCCCATAAGTTCTACATCATAAGTATCAAAAGTAATATTTATGGTTATTGCTGAAGAATCGTTATACTCTACCTTGTATGTTTTGGTTTCGTAGCCAATGAAGCTGAAAACCAGAATGTCATTTTCTCTTACTAGTTGGGGAAATTCAAACTGACCATCAAAATCTGTCTGTGTACCGACCGTAGTGCCTTTAAGTATAACATTTACACCTGGTAGAGGTTCGTTTGCTTCATCTAAAATGGTTCCGGTCAATGTATAATTTTCTTGATTTATTACAACCATACCCACTAAACCACTTAATTGATTAGAAACAATTTCAATAGGTGGCTCAATACTTGCGGATTCTTGGGCATTCATTTCAGTGGCGCAAAGAGTTAATAATGACAAACCAATCATGCCTATTCCTCTAGTTAGTATCGAATTGCTCATCGTGTGTAATGTATTGTTTTCGTATGATTTTAGTTGTGAAGATTTGAACTTGCCACAAGTTTTTTTATTTGTTGAACTTAGGTGGTTTATAAGTTCTTTGTCTGAAAAATTGGTAAAATCTATAACCTCTTTTTCGCAACTCTTGCAGAAACCTCCCTTTTCGGTTTTACTAAAATTAGTGAATTTTTCTTTGCAAGGTTCTTTTACCGAAATTGTTAAATTGTTTTTCATGATTTGTTTTTTTAGGATACTTCTAAATTATCATGAATCATTCTCGTAAGAAATAAGCAATGAGTGTAATGCTGTTCTCAGTGAGTTAAATGCTCTTTGTAATTTTATTTTAAAAAAAAGACTCTTATATCTTATTAAGTTTATAGTGTCAACATCAATATTTGGTATGCCAATTAAAGGTTTGCATAATTAAAATCGGTTATTTTTGTAACAATACTCAAATAAAACGTCATATAAATTATTTGGTTTAAAACGAAGTCAAAAGATGAAAAAAATTTATTTTCTAGCTGCCGGTTTGGTGGCCCTAGCTTCTTGTAAAGAGGAAGCCAAAACTATTGCTGAAGTAGAAAAGATACCTGGTATCGTTCTTGCGAATATGGATACTACCCAAAACCCGAGTTCAGATTTCTATAATTATGTTAATGGAAATTGGATGAAGTTTACTGAAATACCTGATGATAGAACTAGTTGGGGCGGTTTTAGTGTACTACGTAAATCTACCGATGACGATGTATTGAAAATTTTGGCTACTGCAAAGGAAAGTGGCAATTATGCCGCTTCTACCGATCAGGCAAAAGCTTTGGCTATTTTTGACACGAAGTTAGATTCTGCATCTAGAAATAAAGCTGGTATTTCTCCTTTACAACCTGCTTTAGAAGACATTGCTTCCGTGAAAAATTTAAAAGAACTCCAAACCATTTTAGCTACCAATCCTGCTGTTTCTTCTCCATTTTTTGGTATCGGAGCTGGTGCTGATTTAAATAACAGTAGCATGAATACTGTATATTTTGGTGCTAACGGATTAGGGTTGCCTGATCGAGATTTTTATTTAGACCAAGATGATAAGTCCGTCGAAATTCGTGAGGAATATAAAAAACATATTTCAAAAATGTTACAAAAACTCGGAGATTCTGAAGAAGAAGCGACTAAAGCTGCCGATAAAATTCTAGCGATGGAAACTGAACTTGCTGAGCCTAGATTGAATAAAGTAGAGCGAAGAGATGCTAGAAATTATAACAACCCGAGAACAATTGCAGAAGTCGATAAAATGTTGACTACAGTTGATGTTAAAAAATTTATTACTGATTTAGGTATTACTAAAAAGTTCGATACCTTATTGGTAACTCAATTGAGGTATACAGAAACATTGGATCAGTTTTTGAAGAAAACTTCACTAGAAGATATTAAAACCTTGGTAAGATGGGACACCTTTAATAATGCTGCAGGTAGATTAACCACCGATATAGAAACAGCGAATTGGGAATTCTATAGTAAATATTTAAGTGGGGCAAAAGAACAACGCCCAGCAAATGAACGTGCATTGTCAACCGTAAATGGGACTGTTGGCGAGGCTTTGGGTCAATTGTATGTTGATGCTAAATTTCCACCAGAGGCTAAGGCCAAGGCAGAATTAATGATTGCCAATGTAATCGATGCATTTAAAGAACGTATTTCGGTTTTAGACTGGATGAGCGATTCAACCAAAACAAAAGCTATTGAAAAGTTGGATAAGTTTACCGTGAAAATTGCATATCCAGATAAATGGGAAGATTATTCTACGATGGATGTTTCTGCCGATAAATCATATTTTGAGAATATGACCGCTGTTGACAAATGGGGAGAATTAAAGAATTTTGCAGAAATCGGTGAGCCAGTAGATAAAACTGAATGGGGAATGTCTCCACAAACGGTTAATGCATATTTCAATCCTTTAAATAACGAGATTGTATTCCCAGCGGCTATTTTACAACCTCCTTTTTATAACTATACTGCAGATGAAGCAGTAAATTATGGTGGAATCGGTGCAGTTATCGGTCACGAAATTTCACATGCTTTCGATGATAGCGGTTCTCGTTTCGATGCTGATGGAAATCTTAAAAACTGGTGGACAGAGCAAGATTTAAAGGCTTTTACCGAAAGAGCCGATGCTTTGGCTGTACAGTATGATAGTGTTATGGTATTACCAGAGGTTTATGTAAATGGAAAATTCACCCTTGGTGAGAATATTGGTGATCTAGGAGGTTTGCTTGGTGCTTATGACGGACTTCAGAAATATTATGAGGAAAATGGTCATCCTGAAGATATTGATGGTTTTACTGCAGAACAACGTTTCTTTATGTCTTGGGCGACCGTTTGGAGAACGAAGACCAGAGATGAAGCTTTAAGAACACAAATTAAGACGGATCCACATTCTCCAGGAATGGTCAGAGCAACGCAACCACTTTTAAATATTCAAGAGTTTTATGATGCTTTTGGAATTAAAGAAGGTGATGCCATGTACCTTGCTCCTGAAAAGAGAGTTCATATTTGGTAAATCTTAGTACAAAGTATAAAAAAGGCGCTACAGAGTAGCGCCTTTTTTTATGCTCTTTTTTTAATTGCCTAGTATCACATTGAGCGTTGTCGAAATGCCTAAAAATATGGAGTAATACTATTCTCGACTAAGGCTCATAACGGCGTTTATTCTATTGACCTTCCACGGTTACACGAACCCCTTCACTATGACTGCTAAATTCTGGCGCATACATGCTTTGTATGGTAGTGATACCATTACTGAAATTACCAGCATTGTTTACACGAACATCGTATTCAAATACATAAACTCCTTTAGGTAAATAGTCAAAAAAGAAATTGGTACTTGCATCTTTCGTGCTTTCATAATACCCCAAACCATCTTGCCATTTATATCTGGAGATAACATTTACAGGTTCAAACCCTGCCGCGCGCATATCTTTCATGTGAATGAATTCCATATCTCTGTCAGACTTTAATTCGATGCGAACTCGAACAAGGTCACCTACTTTTAAATCAGAACCTTCTGTGATTTCTGAAATTACTTCACCTGTAGCCGTGTTTTTTTTCAAGAACAATTTTTTCGTTAGTTGTAGAGGTGTTTCAGCAGATGTAATCTTGTCTAAATCCTCAAAATATTGCCAGTGTAAAGCTCCCCAAGCCATACCATTTCCTTTTTTTGAAATTTGCACTTCGCCCATTTTTGGTTCAACTTCATTTGTATTCCAGGAGGTTTTAAAATACCCTGTCCCTGCTTCCACTTTAACTTCCTCTACTATTGAAGGGTCAATAGATTGTCCTCCTACCAGAATATCTACGGCATTCGTTAACGATAACCAATCATGGCCTTGTAATAAAAGTGCATATACGGCTTCGGTGGTTGCCTTGGTGGTACTCCATTGATTAGTCTGCTTGTTTTTTAACAACCAAATTTTAAGATTGTCAATGGTTTCTATACCCGTTGGGCGAATTTCAGAAAATGCCTCTATTAACAATGCTTGGGTTTCAATAGGGGCTTGGTGCCAAAACCAAGTGCTTGTATTTTTCTTCCAGTACATACCTAGCTCATCATTGGTAATACTGTTTTCATCAAGTGAGCGAAGAATCTTTTGTGCTATTTTTGAATTGCCCGCTCTATTTAAGGTCAATGCCAACATACCTTGAGAATATAAACCTTTGTTCATCCAGTATTTTTGCGCTTGCTTCTGGTAGTATACAGTTACTTCATCAACTTTTTTAGAAGTTTTAATTTCCTTGAAAAAGCTCCTCATATATAAATAATGAACCTGGGTGGCGCTCAAATGATCATCATTAATGTTCGTGTCTCGTTTCTTCATTTCCTCATACTCCTTCACGAATTCGCTATCTAAATAACCAATTGCCTTATCGATCATTTCATAGTGGTTGCTGGTTATGGAAGAAGTAACATTTAAATGATTCAAATGACCTAAGCCAGTAATGATATGTTGGGTAATATATCTATTATCTGGTCCGCCATTAAACCAAGGCCAAGCACCACTTACTTTTTGATTTTGCATCAATTTGTTTAATGCCAGTTCTTCCTCACTCCGCATTTTGTTCATGTTGAACAATAATCCAATTCGTTTCTTTTGTTCACTTTCAGATTGGGCATCACGTAACCAAGGTGTTTCTTGAATTAATAGAGATTTTAATTCCTCGTTTTTTTCTAGATTACTTAGCAAGGCATCTGTAGTGGCCCATTGCTCGAAAACTTCCTTGATTCTAGGATTACTTGTAGCAATATGGCTAGCCAAGGTATTTGCATAATATTTCGCAAATGTTTGTTCGTTGCATTCGTATGGATACTCCATCAAATAAGGTAGTGCCTGTACTGCATACCATGCCGGATTGGAAGTCATTTCCAAAGTCAGTTTGTGGTGTTTGAGCGTAGTTGAAGATACATTCTTCAATTTGTCTAAGTTAAATGTCTTCGTTTGGCTGCTACGAACCCACATTGGCATCGACTCGGTTACTAAAGTGCGGTTTGTTAATACCGGCAGTATATTTTGCTCGCCATCGCCAAAATCTCCTGCTTTGGCAATAATCCTATATTGAACAGTTTGTAGGCCTTCGGGTATTTTTAATTGCCAAGACACTTGTGTATTCCCCAAAGAATCTACTTCAAAAGGTCTCTCATCAATAGGAGATAACATTTCTCTTGGGGGAGTTTTAATCAATCGGGTCAAAATATCCAAGCCCGTTTGCGCATCTACCACCTCTAGTTTGGCTTGTCCAGAAAGTGCCTTTTCGGTTAAATTGGCAATCTTTGTACTGATGATAATTTCATCTCCTTCACGTAAAAAACGAGGTGTATTGGGTATAACCATCAACTCTTTTTGTGTTATTGTACTCAGATTTTTTGTTGTACTTTCTATGTTTTTAGTATGCGCTAGAAGTTGCAAATTCCATCGTGTTAATGCTTCTGGTGTTGTGAAACTAAACGATACATTTCCTTCTTGATCTGTTCGTAAATGAGGAAAGAAAAATGCCGTTTCTTGAAGGTTTTTACGAATAGTCACCGGATCAAAGTCTGTTTTTCCTTTTTTAGATTCTGGCTCTTCCGAAGAACTAATGGCTACACCTGCGACTTTACCTTGAAGTTCACCTTCAATTACCGAATCTGAATAATCAACAGTATCAAAATCCTCTAAAGAAACAGAATTTTCCATTATCCCAGTGGCCATAGGAGCAGCAGACTTGAATTTTCTTGATCTCGAATCATAGAATCTTCCATAAGAGCCAAAATGAAATCCAAACCAATCGAACGTATCAAATCCTAATTCCGAATAGCTATAACCGCCATAACTTTGATAGGTATTGAAGTTGCTCTTCGAGAAGCTATTAGAACCACTTGTTCTATTAGAGGTATAATAAGTTGTACGATATAGCGGATTAAAATTCCAATTATGATAAGCGAACTGGTCTAAAGAAGCATCATACATGCTTGCCAAAAGTTCTGCTGATACTTTATCGCCTTTGGGTCCCTTTATTTTAAATGACCATGTTTCATCTGTTCCAGGTGCTAATTTGTCTCTGAATGTAAGGGTTTCAATTTCTAAATCGCTATCTGGGTAGGGTACCTGTATTTGCTGACTTTGTGCTTTAAATGAATTGTGGAATGCATAGCTGTAGTTAATGGCAAATCCGCCTAGATCTTTTTCAGTAACGTGTACGGTTATGGTTTTTGAATTGCAGTGCAGGTTAATCAGCATAGAATCAACTACTTCATGGTTCTTTTCAATATTGACCATAATGTTGAGGTCTTTGGCATTCGATAAAAATGTAATCATGGCTTTATCACCAATTGAATACTCGCTCTTATCCGTTTTAACCTGAAACAACTGATTATCTGCCAATACATCCTCATCTCCTGTTAAGGTAATAAGCGCAACATCTTTTACAGCTTGCCCGAATAAATCTTTAGATTCTAGTTCCATCATATATTTTCCAGCATCCCAGTTTTTCAACTTCCCAAGAAGAATTTCTGAAGATTTACCAGTGTCAAAAGACGTTTTCCAAACCATTTTACCTTTCTCCCAGTTCATCGGGTCGTCTTCATTTTTATAAGCATCATGCGGATATAAATCTTTAAATTCCTGCTTTGTAAATCCGGCATAATCTGGAGCAGGCCATGTTCTTGGGCGTAATACATTATCGGGTGCTTGTAAATTATATAATTTTATAATACCAGTGGCAACTACAGATGCACCATTTAAATTGGTGCTGAAAATGTTGAACTTGGCATCTTTTGTTTGTTTGTCAAGAACAGAGGATATCATCAAATTTATATTTAGCGAATGATACCCTACATATACATTTGTTGTACTACTTTGTGTTTCTCCATTAATATCGGTTACATCTGCAGTTATTTCATAATTGAACGTTGGTAAATCGCTTTTCTCGATACTTGTATCTGGCAACGCCTTAAATACAATTTCATATTTTCCTGATGTATCAGTGGTAGTTTCTCCATGTGTTATTTCTTGAGGAGTGCTATTAAAATAGCGGTGATGCCAATAATACCATATAGGGAAATTCACTATTCTTTTTACGCGGTATACTACTTTGGCATCAGAAATAGAACTACCTGCATATGCTGTTGCTTTGCCAGAAACTTTAATACTATCATTGACTTTGTAAGTTCCCGTTATTTGGCCAAATGACGTCTCAAATTTCGGACGTTTATATTCTTCGACCGAAAAGCTCGTATGTCCATTCAATTCTATTTCATCTGATTCTACATTAATGGAGAACATGCCTGTAAGACCGTTTGATGGAAGAATAAATTCCCCAGAAAATGAACCAAATTCATTGGTGACTAGCTCTTGGGTTCCTATCTCTTGTCCATTTACATCTTTAAGTTCCACTTGTACAATGGTCTTCTTCAATAAACTTGATTTTTCATTTTCCTGTTGTACCGCAATACCTTTAAAATATACAGGCTGCCCTGGTCTATAAATACTACGGTCGGTAAAAAGAAAACAAGAATTATTTACTGTTGCAGTATTCTGAGGATAGGTTCTATTGATATAGTAATCGCCAAAATAGGCTATCTCTTTATCCTTTTTTATAGTGATACAAATACTACTTCTACTATCCTCATTTTTTTTAATTGAAAATTTACCATCTGAACCGGTAGTAAAATTTTCATCTTTTGCAGGGGAGTTATAATTTTCACGATAGTTGAAAATTACTTTCGCACCTATAATTGGCTTACCATTGTTGCGGTCGATTACTTGAAAGATTTGATGTGTATCTGTTTGGGTTTCGCTTAGTGCAAAATTAGTTGCTTGTATACTTTGATAACTGAAAATTGAATCGCTCTTATCTTTTGACTGTACTACAATGGCATAATAACCATTTGCCAGTGCAGGCATAGAAATTTCGGTACTATGCGTTTGAAAATCGTTTTCCGTTTTAAGCGTAGAATTCCATGTGGTTTCAACAGGAAGATTTTTAAGGAAAGTTAGTTTTTTCGCTTCGGGGTATAATTCATTAAGTTCTTCTAACTGTTTTTTAGAAATTCTATAGGCCGTTAACTGAATATTTTCATAGTTCTTATAGGTAACTAATAATCTGCCTATAGTATTATTGGGGATGTGCTTCTCCGTCAATAATTGAATAAAAGGTGTTTTAATTTGGGATTTTAATGCCTGGCACTTTTCTGCAGCTCTACTTTTAGGGAATGTTGTAATTACATTATCACACAATGCAATGGCTTCTTTTAGTTTCCATTGATGCTCTTTACTGCTTTGTGGGTTGTATGTTCCACCCATTTGTTGGTAAAGGTTAGCTATTTCATAGGTGTATAAACCTGAAAGCGGATTGTTTTTAATGTTTTCAGCGGAGTTTTGTAGCACTTCAATTAATACGTTATCCTTGTCAGAAAACGTTGCAAATTGATGTATAAAAAGTAATCGTTCAATATCTACTAACACAAATGGTCGTATATCTGCATTGCCAAAGTGAAAAGAAACTAACTGCTGATAAATCTTCAATGCTTTTGATTGCAATGATGTGGTAATGTTGGTTTCAGAATTTATAAAACTAAAGGAATATGCTTCACATAATACCTCTGGGTTGTTTATTTCAAAGGCATCTGCAGGTTTTTGTATACTATTCTCGCTAGTAGTATAAAAGCTCAGGGCATTATGAGCTAAAATGTCGAATAACGTAGGCCTAAATTCTGAAGATTCCTTTACTTCATTTAAGATTCCTTTAAAATTAGAAATTGGTAACTTCTGTAATACACCTGGGTTTTTTAGCGATGCTTGAAAATGAAAATCAATTTCTTGAAAAATTGTGTTTAAGTCCCAAGTCCTGAAATCAACGGTGTCTACTTTTGTTTCAGTGGTTGTACGGTTATAAAATGTATATCTGTTTTGCTGAAAGTATTGCCAATAGATATTAGCCAAGTAACTGTGTAGTATGTTTTTCGTTGAACCATCGGCATTCGTTATCTCAGCTTTAAAATCATTAACAATATTTAACTCCGCATCTTCTTCTAAAACCAAGACAAATTTTGATTTATAAAGAAGTGACTTAATAATTTGGGTTTCGTTTTTTTCGAGATGCGCTTTTTTTGATATGGTTTCAATTAGCTTTAATGCTGATTTAGATAAATCTTCGGCCTCAAATTTTTCAACTTGTTCCCAAAGCGATATATATGAATCGTCCTGTTGTGCATTGCCGAATTGTGCAAACATGAATATACCGAGAATTAAATGTAGCTTTTTCATAGTAGTAAAATTACAATACAAAACTGTGCCAATTAAATATTTGAAACAATCAAAAATTAGGAAATGGCACTTTTCGGTTAGTGATCGGTAAGTTAATCTACAGGTATTTCGACAAATTCGTAAGAATGCTTTATTTTAAAAATGAATAACCAAATAGTGCAATAATTGCAGATATAGCCAGAGACTTCTTATTCTACCAAAATGTTAGGCCTATGTTCAATATTGAAGTTGCAAGAATTCGCGATAAAACACATTTTATTTGCTTCTTGGTGTAATTGATTTGCTTTTGTCATCATATTTAAATTTGAGATGACTACTTTAGGATGCAGTATAACTCTAGTGAATTTTCCACTTCCATTGACTGTTTCTTCCATAACACCCGATGCGTGGTCTATATACTGCGTAACTATTATTTTATGCACAGAACATAAATGTAAATACCATAACATATGGCAAGCCGATAACGATGAAAGAAAAAGGTCTTCGGGATTATATCTTGTTTTATCCCCAAGAAAAGAGGGGTCAGATGAACCATGTATTTCGCTATATTTTCCGTCTGCAATAATTTTATGATTTCGGTTGTAAGATTTGTAGTCTAGGGTACCATTGCCCATATTACCTGTCCATTCTGTTATTACTTCGTAATTATGTTCTTTCATAGAATATAGTAAAGTTATTAGCTGTTTTAAAAGTAATAAATGTCTATTAACTATTCTCGCGGTAATTTGGAATTGCAACAAAAAGTGGACAATTAGATAAGAGTCATGCTGCTGTCTTTGATCATACATTTCCAATTCAAATTCTTTTATAGTTTTATACCCTAAAGTGGAGTGCATTCTTCTTCTGTTGTACCAAGTTTCTATCCATTGAAAAACAGATAGCTCGGCTTCCAACCTAAGGCTATAGCTATGTTTGTAGACCCATTCTACCTTTAAGCTCGTAAAAAATAATCCGGCCACCGCATTGTGCCAGCAATTACCTTTTCCGCTCATACATTGTTCTATAAGGCTGTTGTGGTTTTTCAGCATATCGGTACATCCATGACTGGCATATTGAGATCCCCTATCGGAATGGAATATGAGTTCTTTTGTGATATCGTTCGATCTGACGGCCATACTCCACGCAGGTATTATTGTATCGTCCGTACTTAAGGTTTCGCCCATCGATCACCCCACGACCTTTCTATGGAACAGATCGATGATTACGGTCAGATACACCCAGACTTGGTTCTTTCTAAAGACCGTAAAGTTCCTGTTCAAAATATTGCGGGCCACTGGATAGTTGTGTTCGCTGTCCGTTGTAATCTTGAACCTGCGCTTTCTTCTGGCAAACAGATTATTGGATCTCATTATCCTGGCGACCCTGGGCCTGGAAACTCGATATCCCTTTTTTGAGAGCTCCGCTTTGGTCCTTGGTGTCCCCATAACGCCCAAAAATATCCTTGAAAACATCATGGATGAGTGATGTTATGGCCTGATTTTCGGACCAACGTTTGGACGGCCACCTGACCAACCAATGATAATGCCCACTTTTACTTGCCTTGAACATTTTGCACATCTTCCCAACCGGAAATTTAAACTTATGGTGTTTTATAGACCTATATTTTTCCTGTCGCCCTAGGAGAGGACGGCGTGTTAAGAAAAGGTATTGCATACCTTTTTAGCGAGGGGCCAGCCGATGCAAGGGCAATATTTTAGGATATCGAGTTCCAGTTCGGCATTCCTTAACCTTTTCTTCAACTCGGCAATCTCACGTTGCTCGTCCGTCAGTTTCGGGTTTCCCTTTCCAGGAAAACTGTTCTTGCCATAGGTGTCCGATGTTCTACGCCAGCGGCTCAAAACCGATGTAGGGATATCCAATTCCCCGCATATTTCCACAACGCTACCACGTGCCTAACTAAGTTCCACGGCCTTTTCTTTGAACTCTACAGTGTAATTTCTTTTTTCTCTTGACATGTCTTAAAGTTAATTTAAACGGCCAACACGCTCTTAACTTTGTGTCCAGTTAAATATGGTAAGTCCAATGCAGAAATGGAAATGAAAAAGCATCTTGAAGAGGCTTAAACGGATTCATTTTTAGCTAAATTAAAGGTTTGTGCAACGGTTACCGTTGTTGGTAGTAGTGTTTTTAGCATCCCATTGGAATCTCAAATTCGATAGTTTTTTCAATAACCGAACCATTTTCGTCTGTAAATAGTATTTTGAAAAAAATCCTACTTATCGAAACACCACTGGGATATTCATTAACGGTTTTTATATCTTTTATGAGTTCTGTCCAATATCCGCCGCACTCTTCTTCGACAGCTTTTTTAAATTCATTTATGTCTATTTCTATGAACTTTTCCCAATCTTTACGTTCATAAGAATCCGAAACAAATGTGTTTGACGTTAAATCAAAATCTAATTTTTTCCAATCCGAATAATAGTGTTTCCATTCTGTTAAATCACAATGTGGACCTTCGTTCATTATAGTTATACTATTTTCGTGGCGTTGGAAAACCTCAACTTTTTTAAATTTAGATTGTTGGATTTTTATTTTTTTTCCTTCTGGTGTTTCCCCAAGTTCTACATAAACTTTTGCAGTATCATTTTGAACTTTTTTTAGTATTCCATTTTCGTCCCAATCCTCTAATTCCATTTGTAGTGAAAAATCTGAAAATTTGATTTCGATTCTTTTGCTCAATCGAGTTGATGTCAAAAAACCATTAAATACATACCCTTTTTGGTTTCCATCGATTTCTTGAATCTCAACCCATTTCCCACTGATATTTTTACCTTCGTCTTTAATTGTTAATTCGAATTCAGTTTCTTTTATAATATTAACTCTTGTGCCGTATTCAAGTTTCCCAATTCTTTCAGAACCTGTCTCGGGCTTTTCTCTCACAATTAATCCATTGTCAGCATTAACGTGCTGAATTTGTTGTCCAAAAATATAATTGGTCAAAATCAAAAGTAGAATGGTAATTACGTTTTTCATAATATATTAATGTCAACGGTCTTGGCTCGTATGTTTGTTTCTAAAGTTTGAAGATAAGATATTTAGAACAATGAATTAGTTAAAAGTCAAGGGTACATCAATGATGGCTACCAAGTTACGTATAGCTATATGGAGAAGTCAGCAGAGGTCATAGGAGTAGTTGGAAATGAGCTGATAGCAAAATCAGAGGTCTCACAAGCGACGAAGGGCCGAACGTAATTCTCTTTAAAATTCGCATAGGAATGACGATTCATGGCCTATGCTTAAACTAGAGGATAGTTTCAAGGGTGAAAAGAGCCTTGGAGTGATAGATTAGGAACCGCCGTATACGAGACCCTTACGTACTTTAGTGTGAGGGGTGCACTCCGTCATCTGATGGCGGAGCCATCCACTCGACTAGCAACAGTATTTTGCGTGCAGTTTAGAGTATATTTTTCAAATCCTGCTTTCCGACAATCGCCATTATGTCTACCATCTCATTATTGATTTTGTAGTAAATACTGTCCGAACCGCAGACACATCTCCGATACCCTTTCTTAATGTATTCGATAGATTCAAATGAATATGGTCTTTTGGCTATAATGTCAAAATATTCAAAAAACGTTTCGAAGTATATATCGGCTTGTTGCACTCCAAATTTTTCGACTCCGTAACGATGAATTCGTATCAGGTCATTTTTAGCCGTATTACTTAATCGATACTTAGCCATTAAGTTTTGACTTGGATTGTGCTAAGATTTGTTCCTTGCTATCATTGGTAAATCCGCTATTTTCAGATTTTTCCAATTTAGCTCTTATCCAGTCAATTTCGATTTGTTGATTTCTAGCCTGACGAATTAAGTCATTAACAAGTTCACTTTTACTTGAGTACTCTTGATTATCAACCTGTGTTTTTAACCATTCATCATTTGGTCGCGTGAAAGATATGCTCTGTCTAGCCATAAGAAATAGATTTTGATGTAAAAATACACCAAAAACGAACCAAATTCAAATTTTCGTGATATTGTTGCCAACGGTTTGTGTATGAGCAGTAGCGGATTTAATCTCACTAAATTGTCAGGTAGCAAGATACTTATTAAAATGCAAAAACGGTTCAAGTATGCACTCAAACCGCTATTGCTTATACACTTTGTTGGCGGTAGTAGTTATTTTCTCTGGTGTTCTGTCATTCCAACCATTACCTTTTCCATTATTTTCACTTTTCCCCATCGTGGAACTGTCCGAAGTGAATATACTAACAATTTAGTCAAGAATCCTGGCAAGACGGTTGTCTTTCTTCCTAATGCTTTCAAAATTGGAACACCAACTTGTGAAGGTGTAAGCGACATTGACATTTTCATATTTGCACGCTTACTAAATCCACTTTCAACTGGACCGGGTGCTGCGGCTAAAACGTCAACTCCCTTTGGTTTTAACTCAACAGCAATTCCTTCTGCTAATGTTTGTACGTATGCTTTCGTTGCTGCATAGTTTGCAGAATAAGGTGTGCCTTGAAAAGCCACCATTGAACTCATTAAAATAATACCGCCACGGTTTTGTATAGCGAATTGTTGACCGAAATAATGAGTCAATGAAAGTAAGGCTTCACAATTTACTCGAAGCATATTGGTTTCCGAATGAAGTGAGTTATCAATAAAAGTGCCCGAAGTGCCATAACCTGCCGAAGCAATTAAAAGTCCAACTTTTAAACCTTTTGTAGCTTCAATTATTTGGTCGATTCCTTCCGTTTCTGAAACATCAACGTTCACAATTTTAATTTCAATAGTTGTGTTTGCTTTCAAGCGGTTTTCTGCTTCTCGCAATTTTTCTAAATGCCTTGCAATAAGCACAAGATTAAAACCTGCACTTGCCAATTGTGTTGCTAATTCTAAACCTATACCTGACGAAGCTCCCGTAATAACTGCCCATTCGCCATATTTCGTTTTTAGCCTTGCTTTTTCTTTATCTGATAATTTCATTTTTTTCTTGTTTTGATGTAAATAATGGTTTGCCTTGCAAGGCTTGAACAAGCGTAACCAATGCAAGTAATCCATATATAATCGATACTAAAATGGTGGCTTTTGTATTTTTTAAAACATAAAATGAAAGAATAGGCAAAACTTGTAAGGCGTGCATACCAATAAAATGGGAAACTCTTAAATCGCCTGCCGTCTTGCTCCAACCCACTATAAACCAATTTGAATTGTCGTTGATTGCCCCAACTGTATGACTCAATTTTGAGCCCATTGCAAAACCTTCAAAGGAAAAAACCACAAAAATTAAAATACCCAAACGAATTGCCCAAACATAGTAATTGGGCAATTCCGGAAAGGACTGGCTGAAAAATAGAAACCCGACATAAGCGGTATATAGCGTCACCAAAGTAGCCGCTAATGCCATTACTGAAAACATTGTAGCGTAAAATGGGGTCGATAAATTATAATGTGAGGTTAGTCCTTTACTTGCCATTATGGCGATATATACTATCTCAAAACCCAACAATAAAATGACCGTCCAATTGAAAAAGCCAACATTAAAACTGGGAAGATAGTAACAATACCAAGCCATTGCCCAAGCAAATAAGAAAGTGGAAAAGGCAAATTTAAACGGCTTAAAGTATGCGTTCACGCCATACACTTGTGTGGTAGTTGTTTTAGTCAAGACCAAAAATAGTAGAGCAATTCCAAAGCAAACTAAACCGTAGTAAAATAAGGTTTCGTTTCTTGTTTTGAGTTCTTGAATAAATGCTATCATAGATTTTCACTTTTTGTTTTGAGTTCAGCAAGCCATATATCGTGCAGTTTTTTTAGTTTTTTTGGTTGAAAAGTCTTTTCAAAAAATGTGAGCCAACCATTTTGAGATTCAGCAGTGATGACTTTACACCCTTTTTCAGTTGGAATAATTAACCAAACGTGAAAACCTTGAATGCTTTTCTTTTTTGATTCCCAAGCCAAAAGTCTGTTGGGTTCATATTGCTCAATGGTGGATTCAAATTTTAAACCCATTGTTTTCCATTCAAAAACAGTATTACTTTTTAGAGTTGTTTCCGTTTTGTCTTTCAGGGAAACATCTTTTGCACCTTCGTACCAAGATTCCCATTTTAGAGCATCAATTAGTATTCCCCAAACTATTTCGGGCGAAGCGTTTATTTCTACTTCGTTTTCAACGTAGAATTTGCTGTTGTTGGGCTTATATTTTTCTGGCCATTCAATGGAGCCCGTTCTGTTTTCCTGAGCAAGCAAGGAAAATGTTGTAGTAAATAAGGCCAATGCGAAAATGAATTTTGTCATTACAATTTGATTTAAAATTATAATGCAAATTTCAGCAGACTATGGTGTACTAAACGATAACATTTGTTTAGACTTTCGAATTGTCAGTTTTTTTTAGTCGACTTAAATGGACTGGCGTTATACCCAAATAAGATGCAATCATATGTTGAGGAACTCGATTATGAATGTTTGGAAATACGTCTGTAATATTGTCGTAACGTTGTTTTGGCGTTCTTGAAAATGTGTTTTTAATGCGATTGTCTTGATAGATAAAATAATATTCTGCGATAAGTCGACCCATTTTTTCGCCTTCTTGTAAATTTTTGTAACCCCATTCAATTGCCGACCGTGGCAAAACAACTACCTGTGTTTCTTCGAGTGCTTGTAAGGTGTAAAATGAAGGTTGCTTTTGCATAAAATTGGAATAATCTGAAATAAATTGATTCTCCAATGCAAAGTGAACAGTGTGTTCAGTTCCTTCATTGTCAGTAATCATAACACGTATCAAACCTTTATTGATGAAGAAAATTTCGTTAGGTACAGCATTTGTTCGGCTAACCGTTTCATTTCGTTTAAAAGTTTTGGTAATAGATTGACCAAGGAAGTCGTTGAGTTCGTCTTCCGAAATAGAAATCATCTGTTTCATTATTTGTCTAATCTGCTCCAATTTTTTCTATTTGTGTCGATTTTTCGGGTTCTGTTCTATTACCGCCAACGTCTAGGCTATGGTTAGTACGGAAATTAAAAAGCTATTAATTTCCGATTAAGCACTTAGCCAAAACTTTTTATTTTGTTTTAATTTTTCTATTTCAAAGCCAAATCAAAAAGATTTGGCGGACTTAGCTAAAAGCATTAAACTTAAATTTAAGCACCAAACCCGTATTAATTATAGCCAATGTGCCTGTTGCGCAAGTCACTTGCTAAAAATAGCGAATATGCTTAACTTTAGTT
>NZ_CAXBGF010000025.1:0-27402 GCF_963975365.1 uncultured Maribacter sp.
GAGCGTCAGCCTTCCAAGCTGAATGTCGCCGGTTCGAACCCGGTCTCCCGCTCTATAATTTGACAGTAATGTCATCCCTGCGAAGGCAGGAATCTATTCTGAGAAGTTAGATTCGACACTTTACGCCGGTGTAGCTCAGGGGTAGAGCGTTTCCTTGGTAAGGAAGAGGTCACGAGTTCAATTCTCGTCATTGGCTCAATTAAGGTATAAATTTGTACACTAATATAAACTAAGATTAAAATTCATTAAACATGGCAAAGGAAACTTTCGATCGTTCCAAACCGCACTTAAATATAGGTACTATTGGACACGTGGATCACGGTAAAACTACATTAACTGCTGCTATTACAACTGTTTTGGCAAATGCAGGTCTTTCTGAAATGAGAAGTTTCGATTCTATCGATAACGCTCCTGAAGAAAAAGAAAGAGGTATTACTATTAACACTTCACACGTAGAGTACTCTACAGCGAACCGTCATTACGCTCACGTAGACTGTCCTGGTCACGCGGATTATGTAAAGAACATGGTTACAGGTGCTGCTCAAATGGATGGTGCTATTTTAGTTGTTGCCGCTACAGATGGTCCTATGCCTCAAACTCGTGAGCATATCCTTTTAGGTCGCCAGGTTGGTATTCCTAGAATGGTTGTATTCATGAATAAAGTGGATATGGTTGATGATGAGGAATTGATCGAGCTTGTTGAAATGGAAGTGAGAGAATTGCTTTCTTTTTATGAGTATGATGGGGATAATGGACCTGTAATTGCTGGTTCTGCATTAGGTGCATTGAACGGTGAGCAAAAATGGGTTGATACGGTAATGGAATTGATGGAAGCTGTTGATAGCTGGATCGAATTGCCTGTAAGAGATGTTGAGAAGCCTTTCTTAATGCCTGTTGAAGATGTGTTTACTATTACTGGTCGTGGTACTGTTGCTACCGGTCGTATAGAAACGGGTATTGCGAACACTGGTGATCCTGTTGAGATTATTGGTATGGGTGCTGAAAAATTAAACTCTACAATTACTGGGGTTGAGATGTTCCGTAAGATATTGGATAGAGGTGAAGCTGGTGATAATGTAGGTATCTTGTTAAGAGGTATTGAAAAGTCGCAAATTAGCCGTGGAATGGTAATCTGTAAACCAGGTTCTGTTAAGCCGCATGCTAAATTTGAAGCTGAGGTTTATGTGTTGAAAAAAGAAGAAGGTGGTCGTCACACACCATTTCATAATAACTACCGTCCTCAGTTCTATGTAAGAACTACTGACGTTACTGGTAACATTGCACTTCCTGCAGGAGTTGAAATGGTTATGCCAGGTGATAACTTGACTATTACAGTTGAGTTGATTCAGCCAATCGCATTGAGCGTAGGTCTACGTTTCGCTATCCGTGAAGGTGGTAGAACTGTAGGTGCTGGTCAGGTAACTAAGATTATAGATTAATTTAGTCTAAAGAGTATTGTATTTAAGGGTGTCTTGCTCAAGCGGGACACCTTTACATGCAAATAAAAGAATAGGTGGTTTTTATATCACCATTCATACGGGTGTAGCTCAGTTGGTAGAGCACTGGTCTCCAAAACCAGGTGTCGGGAGTTCGAGTCTCTCCTCCCGTGCACAATATTATTTGGAAGAGATATCCTTTAGTTGAAATTGTAAAACATAATATAGATGTTCACATATATAAAAGAATCCGTTGAAGAGTTAAGGAATAATGTTACTCTTCCTTCACGTGCAGAATCATCAAATTTGATGGTTATTGTAGCTGTGTTTTCTATCCTTTTTGCATTGGCAACTTGGGGTGTGGATACGGTCTTTAGTAAGGTGATAAAATTATATTTTAACACTGTTTTAAACTAGTAGGTCCTATGTCAGAAGTATTAGAAAAAAAATGGTACGTTGTAAGGGCTGTCAGTGGTCAAGAGAATAAAATCAAAGGATACATTGAAAGTGAGGTAGAGCGTCATGGTTTTTCTGACTATCTAGAAGATGTTCTTGTTCCTACTGAAAAGGTAGTTCAGATTAGAAATGGCAAGAAGATAAACAAAGAAAGAGTTTATTTCCCTGGCTATATAATGATAAAAGCGAACTTGGGAGGTGAAATGGTTCACATTATCCGTTCAATTACTAATGTTATAGGCTTTTTAGGGGAGACTAAAGGTGGTGATCCAGTTCCTTTGAGGAAGAATGAAGTGAATAGGATGCTAGGTAAAGTAGATGAGCTTGCTGTTAATACTGATAGTGTTGCGATTCCATTTGTATTTGGTGAGACAGTTAAGGTTATTGATGGTCCTTTTAATGGTTTTAACGGGACTGTCGAGAAGATTAACGAAGAAAAACGTAAGCTTGAGGTAATGGTGAAGATTTTCGGTAGAAAGACACCTTTAGAGCTTAGTTACATGCAAGTTGAAAAAGTATAAGAATAAGTGTTACATACATATATTAAAGTAGTGTTGCTTCCGTAAACACACTTTCAATTTAATTTTAAACAATGGCAAAAGAAATAGGTAAAGTAGTTAAACTACAAGTTAAGGGAGGTGCAGCGAATCCGTCGCCACCGGTTGGACCTGCCTTAGGTGCTGCTGGTGTTAACATTATGGAGTTCTGTAAGCAGTTTAATGCTCGTACGCAGGATAAGCCAGGTAAAATATTACCGGTTGTTATCACCGTTTACAAGGATAAGTCTTTCGACTTCGTTGTAAAAACACCACCGGCGGCAATACAGCTATTGGAAGCGGCTAAGATTAAGAAAGGATCTGGCGAACCTAACAGAGTAAAATTAGGTAGTGTTACCTGGGACCAAATCAAGGCAATAGCCGAAGATAAAATGGTTGACCTTAACGCATTTACGGTAGAATCGGCTATGAGTATGATAGCGGGTACTGCACGTTCTATGGGTATGAAGGTGGCAGGAAAGAAACCTTTTTAAAATCTTAAAAGTAATTAAATGGCAAAGTTAACTAAGAAGCAAAAGGAAGCGCACTCCAAAATAGAGAAAGATAAATTATACTCTCTAATGGAAGCTTCAGCTTTAATAAAAGAGATAACCAATACAAAATTTGATGCATCAGTTGATTTAGCTGTTCGTTTGGGTGTGGATCCAAGAAAGGCAAATCAAATGGTTCGTGGTGTAGTTACACTACCTCACGGAACTGGTAAAGATGTTAAGGTTTTAGCTTTGGTAACCCCAGACAAAGAGGAAGAGGCGCAAGAAGCTGGTGCTGATTATGTTGGGTTAGATGAGTATTTGGAAAAAATTAAAAATGGTTGGACAGATGTTGATGTAATTATCACTATGCCAAGCGTTATGGGGAAATTAGGTCCTTTAGGTCGTGTATTAGGACCAAGAGGTTTAATGCCCAATCCAAAAACAGGAACTGTAACTATGGATGTGGCTAAAGCTGTTGCGGAAGTAAAGGCAGGTAAAATAGATTTTAAAGTTGATAAAACTGGTATCGTACATGCTGCGATAGGTAAAGCTTCTTTTTCTGCAGATAAATTAGCAGATAATACTAAAGAGCTGTTGGATACTTTGAATAAATTGAAGCCAACTGCGGCAAAAGGTGTTTACATGAAAAGTATTTTTATGTCAAGCACAATGAGTCCAAGTTTGCAATTAGATCCAAAATCAGTTTAACAAGCTGCTAGTTAAAAATTATAAGTATGACAAGAGAGGAAAAAGCAACGGTTATAAAAGATTTGACTACGCAGTTGGCAGAAAGTACAACCATCTATTTGGCAGATATTTCTGGCTTAGATGCTGGTACAACTTCTGATTTAAGAAGAGCTTGTTTTAAGGCAAATATTAAACTGGCTGTAGTTAAGAATACATTGCTTTCTAAAGCAATGGATGCTTCTGAAAAAGATTTTGGTGAATTACCTGAAGTATTGAAGGGGAATACCTCTTTAATGTTTTCGGAAGTTGCCAATGGTCCTGCGAAATTGATAAAGAATTTTAGAAAAAAATCTAAAAAACCTTTATTAAAAGGAGCTTTTGTTGAAGAAGCAGTTTACATAGGTGATGAAAACTTGGATGCATTAGTAAGCATTAAGTCTAAAGAAGAAATGATTGGCGAGGTTATTGGATTATTACAATCTCCTGCTAAAAATGTTATTTCTGGACTTAAATCTGGCGGTGGTAAACTGGCTGGTATCCTTAAAACATTATCTGAAAGATAAGTACGCACTATAAACTAAGTATATTTTAAAATTTTATTAAACGATAGAAAATGGCAGATTTAAAAGATTTCGCAGAGCAATTAGTTAACCTTACGGTAAAAGAAGTAAATGAGTTAGCTGGTATATTAAAAGATGAATACGGTATTGAGCCTGCAGCGGCAGCAGTAGCAGTAGCTGTTGGTGGTGGTGCTGAAGCTGGTGAAGCAGCTGAAGAAAAAACAGAATTTGACGTAATTTTGAAAGCAGCTGGTGCTTCTAAATTAGCAGTGGTTAAATTGGTTAAAGAATTAACTGGTTTAGGTTTGAAGGATGCAAAGGATATTGTTGATAGCGCACCAAAAGCTGTTAAAGAAGCTGTTTCTAAAGATGAGGCAGAAGGTATCAAAAAATCATTGGAAGAAGCTGGAGCAGAAGTTGAGCTTAAATAATAGCAACAACCATATTATTTTTGGTTTAGGTCTTTTCGCTTTTTGCGGTTAGACCTAAGCCTTTTTATAGAATTAGGTATATTTAGAGGTGTACCACCCATTTAGTACTCACGATCAAAACACTGTCCGTAGATGTTCACAAATCAGACTGAAAGAATAAGCTTTGCTTCCGCAAGAAATACACCGGATTATCCGGATTTCTTAGATATTCAGATTAAATCTTTTCAAGACTTTTTTCAACTAGAGACTAAATCAGATGAAAGAGGTAATGAAGGTCTTTATAATACCTTCATGGAAAATTTCCCAATAACTGATACTAGAAATCAGTTCGTATTGGAATTCTTAGATTATTTTATAGATCCACCGCGATATTCTATCCAAGAATGTATCGAGCGTGGTCTTACCTATAGCGTACCGTTAAAAGCACGTTTAAAGTTGTATTGTACAGATCCGGAACACGAGGATTTTGAGACGATAGTTCAAGATGTGTATTTGGGTACTATACCTTACATGACTCCAAGTGGTACTTTCGTAATTAATGGTGCCGAGAGAGTTGTGGTTTCTCAGTTGCATAGATCTCCAGGGGTTTTCTTTGGTCAGTCTTTTCATGCAAATGGGACAAAGTTATATTCAGCAAGGGTAATTCCTTTTAAAGGTTCTTGGATTGAATTTGCTACCGATATTAATGGCGTAATGTATGCTTATATCGATAGAAAGAAAAAATTACCGGTTACTACTTTGTTCAGAGCAATTGGTTTTGAACGTGATAAAGATATATTAGAGATATTTGACCTTTCTGAAGAGGTTAAGGTTTCTAATGCCGGACTTAAGAAAGTACTAGGTCGAAAATTGGCTGCAAGGGTATTGAATACCTGGCATGAGGATTTTGTGGATGAAGATACAGGTGAGGTTGTTTCTATTGAACGTAATGAAATAGTTCTTGACCGTGATACTATTCTTGAAAAAGAGCATATCAATGAAATTATAGATGCTGATGTAAAAACAATTCTTTTGCATAAGGAGAATAACGCGCAATCAGATTACGCTATTATTCATAATACCTTGCAAAAGGATCCAACGAATTCTGAAAAGGAAGCAGTTGAGCATATCTACCGTCAATTACGTAATGCTGAGCCGCCAGATGAGGAAACGGCTCGTGGAATAATTGATAAATTATTCTTTTCTGATCAACGATACAACTTAGGTGAAGTTGGTCGTTACAGAATGAATAAAAAATTACAGTTGGATATTGGAATGGACAAGCAAGTCTTGACTAAAGAAGATATCATAACGATTATAAAATATTTGATTGAGTTAATAAACTCAAAAGCAGAGATTGATGATATTGATCACCTTTCTAACCGTCGTGTTAGAACAGTAGGTGAACAATTGTCATCGCAGTTCGGTGTTGGTTTAGCTCGTATGGCAAGAACAATACGTGAGCGTATGAATGTTCGTGATAATGAGGTATTTACACCTATAGATTTGATTAATGCGAAGACATTGTCTTCTGTCATAAATTCTTTCTTTGGTACAAATCAATTATCTCAGTTTATGGATCAAACGAATCCATTGGCAGAGATTACGCACAAAAGAAGACTTTCGGCTCTAGGTCCAGGTGGTCTTTCTAGAGAGCGTGCTGGTTTCGAAGTTCGTGATGTTCACTATACACATTATGGTCGTTTATGTCCTATTGAAACTCCAGAGGGTCCGAATATTGGACTTATTTCTTCACTTTCTGTTTTTGCAAAAGTGAATCCTATGGGCTTCTTGGAAACACCGTATAGAAAGGTTGCTGATTCAGTTGTGGATATCAATAATTTTACTTACCTAAGTGCTGAAGAGGAGGAAGGAATGAAGATTGCGCAAGCAAACATTCCAATGGATGAAAATGGTAAAATAAGTGCTGAAAAAGTTATTGCTAGAGAAGAAGGTGATTTCCCCGTGGTAAATCCATCTGATATTCAATATACTGATGTTGCTCCGAACCAAATAGCTTCTATTTCTGCTTCATTAATTCCATTCTTGGAACATGATGATGCGAACAGAGCATTGATGGGTTCTAACATGATGCGTCAGGCTGTACCTTTATTGAAACCACAATCACCAATTGTTGGTACTGGCTTGGAACGTCAAGTTGCTTCAGACTCAAGAGTATTGATAAATGCTGAAGGAGATGGGGTTGTTGAGTATGTAGATGCTCAAAAGGTTACCATCAAGTATGATAGGACTGATGAAGAGAGATTAATTAGTTTCGAGGAAGACGAGAAAACTTATTTCTTAGTTAAATTTAGAAAAACCAACCAAGGAACGAATATTAACTTAAAACCAATTGTACAAAAAGGGGATAGAGTTAAAAAAGGACAGGTATTATGTGAAGGTTATGCAACTGAGAAAGGTGAATTGGCATTAGGTAGAAACTTAACAGTGGCATTTATGCCATGGAAAGGATATAACTTTGAGGATGCAATCGTAATTTCTGAAAAAGTTGTTCGTGAAGATATTTTCACATCTATTCATGTTGATGAGTATTCTTTGGAAGTAAGAGATACAAAATTAGGTGCAGAAGAGCTTACCCATGATATACCAAACGTTTCTGAAGAGGCAACTAAAGACCTTGATGAGAATGGTATGATTAGAATTGGTGCCGAGGTTAAACCAGGTGATATTCTTATTGGTAAGATTACACCAAAAGGTGAATCTGATCCTACACCTGAAGAAAAATTATTACGTGCCATTTTTGGTGACAAAGCTGGTGATGTTAAGGATGCATCTTTAAAAGCTTCACCTTCTTTAAGGGGTGTTGTAATTGAGAAGAAATTGTTCTCTAGATCTGTTAAGGATAAGAGAAAGCGTTCTGAAGATAAAGAAGAGCTTTCTAAACTTGAATTGGAATACGAAGTTAAGTTCCAAGAATTAAAAGATGTACTTGTTGAAAAATTATTCACTATAGTTAATGGTAAGACTTCGCAAGGTGTACTTAATGATTTAGGAGAAGAAGTTTTACCTAAAGGTAAAAAATATACCATGAAAATGTTAAATTCTGTTGATGATTTCGCACACTTGGTAGGCGGAAGTTGGACTACAGATAACGACACAAATACATTGGTTGCTGATTTACTTCACAACTATAAAATTAAACTTAACGATTTACAAGGTAACTTGAGAAGAGATAAGTTTACAATCTCAGTAGGAGATGAATTGCCAGCTGGTATAATGAAACTTGCTAAAGTTTATGTAGCTAAAAAGCGTAAACTTAAAGTTGGTGATAAAATGGCCGGTAGACACGGAAACAAGGGTATTGTTTCTAGAATAGTACGTCATGAAGATATGCCGTTCTTGGCAGATGGAACTCCTGTAGATATTGTGTTAAATCCATTAGGTGTACCATCTCGTATGAACATTGGGCAGATTTATGAAACTGTATTAGGTTGGGCAGGTCTTAAATTAGGTAAAAAATTCGCAACGCCAATTTTTGATGGTGCAACTTTAGATCAAATTAATGCCTATACGGATGAAGCAGGTATTCCAAGATTTGGACATACATACTTATTTGATGGTGGAACAGGACAGCGTTTTGATCAACCAGCTACTGTTGGTGTAATTTATATGTTGAAACTTGGTCACATGGTAGATGATAAGATGCACGCTCGTTCAATAGGACCATATTCTTTAATTACACAACAACCATTGGGTGGTAAAGCTCAATTTGGTGGTCAACGTTTTGGAGAGATGGAAGTTTGGGCACTTGAAGCATATGGTGCATCGGCAACTTTACGTGAGATTTTAACGGTCAAATCTGATGATGTTATTGGAAGGGCTAAAACTTATGAATCTATCGTTAAAGGTGAGACTATGCCAGAGCCTGGTTTACCAGAATCTTTCAACGTTTTAATGCACGAACTTAAAGGATTAGGTTTGGATATTAGACTTGAGGAATAGTTCAATAGTTAATATTGAAGACTATTAAGTAAAACAAATTAAAACATTATCAGCACGCTATTATGGCAAGAATAAAAGATAATAACCCAGTAAAAAGGTTCGATAAAATTTCAATAGGATTAGCTTCACCAGAATCAATTTTGGCAGAATCTAGAGGAGAAGTTTTAAAGCCGGAAACAATAAACTATAGAACTCACAAGCCAGAACGTGATGGTTTGTTCTGTGAGCGAATTTTTGGTCCTGTAAAGGATTATGAATGTGCTTGTGGTAAATATAAACGTATACGTTACCGAGGTATCGTTTGTGACCGTTGTGGTGTAGAGGTTACTGAGAAAAAAGTAAGAAGAGATCGTGTAGGTCATATTAATTTGGTTGTACCGGTTGCCCATATTTGGTATTTCCGTTCTTTGCCTAACAAGATTGGATACCTATTGGGCTTACCATCCAAAAAATTGGATATGATTATTTACTACGAACGTTATGTAGTAATACAACCAGGTGTAGCTAAAGGTCCTGAAGGGGAGGAAATTCAAAAAATGGATTTCTTAACTGAAGAAGAATACTTGAATATTTTAGAAACTATACCTCAAGAAAATCAATATCTAGAGGATTCTGATCCAAATAAGTTCATCGCTAAGATGGGAGCAGAATGCTTAATTGACTTATTGGGAAGAATTAATCTAAAAGAGCTTTCCTTTGAACTAAGGCATAAAGCAAATACTGAAACTTCAAAGCAACGTAAAACTGAAGCTTTAAAGCGTTTACAGGTAGTTGAAGCTCTTAGAGAATCTCAAGAGAATAGAGAAAACGAACCAGAGTGGATGATTATGAAGGTAATTCCGGTTATACCACCAGAATTACGTCCGTTAGTTCCTTTAGATGGTGGTCGTTTTGCAACATCAGATTTAAATGATCTTTACAGAAGGGTGATTATTAGAAATAACCGTCTTAAGAGATTAGTAGAAATAAAAGCTCCAGAAGTAATTTTACGTAATGAAAAACGTATGCTTCAAGAAGCTGTAGATTCTTTATTTGATAATACAAGAAAAGCATCCGCTGTTAAGACTGAATCAAATAGGCCATTGAAATCACTTTCTGATTCATTGAAAGGTAAACAAGGTCGTTTCCGTCAAAACTTATTAGGAAAGCGTGTAGATTATTCAGCACGTTCTGTTATTGTTGTAGGACCAGAAATGAGGTTGTTCGAATGTGGACTTCCAAAAGACATGGCAGCTGAATTGTACAAGCCTTTTGTAATCAGAAAATTGATAGAAAGAGGTATTGTTAAAACGGTAAAATCTGCTAAGAAAATAATAGATAAAAAAGAGCCTGTTGTTTGGGATATTTTAGAGAATGTTTTGAAAGGACATCCTGTAATGTTGAACAGAGCTCCTACATTACACCGTTTGGGTATTCAAGCGTTCCAGCCAAAACTAATTGAAGGTAAGGCAATACGTTTACACCCATTAGTATGTACTGCATTTAACGCGGATTTTGATGGTGACCAGATGGCGGTTCACCTTCCTTTAGGACCAGAAGCAATTCTAGAATGCCAATTATTAATGTTGGCCTCTCATAATATTTTGAACCCTGCCAACGGTTCACCGATTACTGTACCTTCTCAGGATATGGTTTTGGGTCTGTATTATATGACCAAAGAAAGAAAATCAACTCCAGAACTAATTGTTAAAGGTGAAGGAATTACATTTTATTCATATGAGGAGGTAGAAATAGCTTTCAATGAAGGAATGGTTGATTTGAATGCTGGTATAAAAGTACGAGCAAAAGATTTTAATGAAGAAGGAGAATTAGTTTACAAAATTATTCCAACTACAGTTGGAAGGGTATTGTTTAACATGGAAGTGCCTGAAGCTGCTGGTTACATTAACGATGTATTGAACAAGAAATCACTTCGTGATATTATTGGTGGTATATTAAGTGTAACCGATGTGCCTACCACTGCTGACTTCTTGGATAAGATTAAAACAATGGGTTATGATTTCGCTTTTAAAGGCGGATTATCCTTTAGTTTAGGAGATATTATTATTCCACAGGAAAAGCATGAGATGATTGCTGAAGCTAACGTACAAGTTGATGGGATTAAGGCCAATTATAACATGGGTCTTATTACAAACAATGAACGTTATAATCAAGTAATTGATGTTTGGACTTCTACGAACGCACAGTTGACTGAATTGGCAATGAAGCGTATACGTGAGGATCAACAGGGTTTCAACTCGGTATATATGATGCTTGATTCTGGTGCAAGGGGTTCTAAAGAACAAATTCGTCAGTTAACAGGTATGCGTGGTTTAATGGCTAAGCCTAAAAAGTCTACTGCAGGTGGTGGGGAAATTATAGAAAACCCTATCCTTTCTAACTTTAAGGAAGGTTTATCCATTTTGGAGTACTTTATTTCAACACACGGTGCTCGTAAAGGACTTGCGGATACTGCCTTAAAAACGGCAGATGCAGGTTACTTAACTAGAAGATTGGTTGATGTTTCTCAAGATGTAATAATTAATACAGAAGATTGTGAAACACTAAGAGGAGTAGAAGTACAGGCGCTTAAGAAGAATGAAGAGATTGTTGAAAGTCTTGGGGAAAGAATATTAGGTCGTGTGGCGTTACATGATGTTTATAACCCAATGACAGAAGAATTAATTCTTACTTCAGGTCAACAGATAATGGAAGCTGATGTGAAGAAGATTGAAGCTTCTCCAATTGAAAAAGTAGAAGTTCGTTCTGCTCTTACATGTGAGGCTGAAAAAGGAATATGTGCTAAATGTTACGGAAGAAACCTTTCTACCAATAAAATGGTACAAAGAGGTGAAGCTGTTGGTGTTGTAGCTGCTCAGTCAATTGGTGAACCAGGTACGCAACTTACATTAAGAACATTCCACGTGGGTGGTATTGCAGGTAACATTTCAGAAGATAACAAATTAGAGGTTAAATTCTCAGGTGTTGCTGAAATTGAAGATTTAAGAACTGTTTCAGGTGAAGGATCAGATGGTAAAACTGCTGAGATTGTTATTTCAAGAACAAGTGAAATTAAGGTAGTAGATGCTAAAACAGGAATTACCTTAAGTACGAATAATATTCCTTATGGTTCCCAATTATTTGTAGAGAACGGAGCTAAGGTTACAAAGGGAGATGTAATCTGTTCTTGGGATCCATATAACGGTGTTATTGTTTCTGAATTCCCAGGTAAAATTGCTTATGAAAATATTGAACAAGGTGTAACTTACCAAGTTGAAATTGATGAGCAAACTGGTTTCCAAGAAAAAGTAATTTCAGAATCTAGAAACAAAAAGTTGATTCCAACTTTATTAATTCAAGATTCAAAAGGTGAAACATTACGTTCTTATAACTTACCTGTTGGTTCGCACATCATGGTAGATGATGGTGATAAGATTAAGGAAGGTAAAATTTTGGTGAAAATACCACGTAAATCTGCGAAAGCGGGTGATATTACTGGTGGTCTTCCAAGAGTTACCGAATTATTCGAGGCTAGAAATCCTTCTAACCCGGCAGTTGTGTCTGAGATTGATGGTGTAGTTTCTTTTGGTAAAATTAAGAGAGGTAATAGAGAAATTATCATTGAATCTAAGTTAGGTGAAGTGAAAAAATATCTTGTAAAACTTTCTAACCAGATTCTAGTTCAAGAGAACGATTATGTTAGGGCAGGAATGCCTTTATCTGATGGTTCAATTACTCCAGAAGATATCTTATCCATTAAAGGCCCATCGGCTGTACAACAGTACTTAGTAAATGAGGTTCAAGAAGTGTATCGATTACAAGGTGTTAAGATTAATGATAAGCATTTTGAAGTTGTTGTAAGGCAAATGATGAGAAAGGTAAGAATTCAGGATCCAGGGGATACTATCTTCTTAGAAAATCAACTCATTCATAAAGATGATTTCATTAAAGAGAATGATGATATTTTCGGAAAGAAAGTAGTGATGGAAGCCGGTGATTCTGATAATCTTAAACCAGGACAAATTGTTACTCCTCGTGAACTTAGAGATGAAAATTCTTTATTGAGACGTGGTGATAAAGCTTTAGTAGATGCACGTGATGCGGTATCTGCAACTGCGACCCCAATATTACAGGGTATTACACGAGCATCTTTACAGACGAAGTCATTTATTTCTGCTGCATCGTTCCAAGAAACGACAAAAGTGTTGAACGAAGCTGCTGTAAGTGGTAAAATTGATACATTAGAAGGTCTTAAAGAGAATGTAATTGTTGGTCATAAGATTCCGGCTGGTACCGGTATGAGAGACTATGATAACATTATCGTTGGGTCCAAAGAAGAATATGATGAGATAATGGCCAGAAAAGAGGCCTTAAGATTTTAATATTATTATAACCCTCAAATTTTATTTGAGGGTTATTTTTTTAATTGATATAATATGAGTGACAATAAAAATCCGAATCAAAAGCAAATTAACATTGAATTGGATGAAAAAATAGCGGAGGGAATTTATTCTAATCTTGCTATAATTAATCATTCAGTTTCTGAATTTGTAGTTGATTTTATAAGTATGATGCCTGGTGCCCCGAAAGCAAAAGTGAAGAGTAGGATAATTTTGACTCCACAACACGCTAAGAAATTTTTGAAAGCACTGAACGATAATGTTCAACGTTTTGAGAAAGCGCATGGTGCAATAAAGGATTATGAGCAACCCTCCATTCCAATGAATTTTGGTCCTACAGGAGAAGCTTAAAAAAAGCCCAACTTTTAAAAGTTGGGCTTTTTTTATTCAAACTCAGAAGTAAAATGAAGTTTTACTGAAGGATATTTTTGTTGAGTCATTTGTAGTGAGAATTGAGAATCTGCCAAAAACACTAATTGTCCTCTTTTATCTTTCGCTAAGAATTTTTGTTTAACGCGTTCAAATTCTTTGAATTCCTCGGTTTTTCTATTTTCGTTACCTACCCAACAAGCTTTATAAACGTTGAAATTTTCATAACTACACTTCGCTCCATATTCATGTTCAAGTCTATATTGTATAACCTCAAATTGCAAGGCACCTACAGTACCGATAACCTTTCTGCCATTTAATTCTAAAGTAAATAATTGTGCAACACCCTCATCCATTAACTGGTCAATACCTTTGTTCAGCTGTTTCGATTTCATTGGGTCTGCATTATTGATATACCTAAAGTGTTCAGGCGAGAAACTTGGTATGCCTTTATAATGTAAAATTTCTCCTTCGGTAAGAGTATCACCGATTTTAAAGTTGCCAGTATCGTGTAGGCCTACAATGTCACCAGGATATGAAATATCAACGATTTCTTTCTTTTCGGCAAAAAATGCATTCGGACTAGAGAATTTTAGATTTTTTCCTTGACGTACATGTAGATAAGGTTTGTTACGCTCAAAAGTTCCTGATACAATTTTTATAAATGCTAAACGATCTCGATGTTTTGGATCCATGTTCGCATGAATCTTAAATACAAAGCCAGTCATGTCTTTTTCACTAGCTTCTACCAAACGTTCTTCTGCATTTTTGGAGCGTGGGGTAGGGGCAATTTGTATAAAACAATCTAACAGTTCTCTAACTCCAAAATTGTTCAATGCAGATCCAAAGAAAACAGGTTGTTGGTCACCTTTTAAATATAGTTCTTTGTTGAATTCTGGATAGACACCCCAAACCAATTCTAGATTGTCTCTCAATTCAGTTGCTGCCTTGCTGCCTATTATTTTATCCAATTCAGGATTGGTTACATCATCAAAAGCAATGGTTTGTTCTATGTTCTTCTTACTGTCACCACTAAAAAGGTTGATATTTTTTTCAAATATGTTGTAAATACCCTTAAAATCATACCCCATACCAATAGGGAAACTTAATGGTGTAACTGAAAGACCAAGTTTTTGTTCTAACTCATCTAAAAGGTCAAAGGCGTCTTGACCTTCTCTATCCATTTTATTGATGAACACCAACATAGGAATTTTTCGCATTCTACAGACCTCTACCAATTTAACAGTCTGTTCTTCGACACCTTTAGCTACATCTATAACTACAATAACACTATCAACTGCAGTTAGTGTTCTAAAAGTATCTTCTGCAAAATCTTTATGCCCAGGCGTATCTAGAATATTTATTTTTTTATTCTTATAAATAAATGCAAGTACAGAAGTAGCTACAGATATACCTCTCTGTCTCTCAATCTCCATAAAGTCACTTGTAGCCGTTTTTTTTATTTTATTGTTTTTAACGGCTCCAGCTTCCTGAATTGCACCTCCAAAAAGTAACAATTTCTCGGTTAATGTAGTTTTTCCGGCATCAGGGTGAGATATTATGCCAAAGGTTCTTCTTCGCGCTATTTCTTGCTTAAAAGTCATGTAGAATATTTGTGCAAAAGTAAGATAAAATGGATTCTTAGTTGTTAAGTTTAATTAATGAAAATCCAAAATGCGTAGTTTATTTTATAAGAATGGAGCTTTGTTTTTTTGATATTGGTTTCAAAATTTTCCTAGTAGATAAATTATTTTGAATAGTCTTTTAATTCAATATCAACGTAGATAGAATATGAATTTTGCCAATTATTAGTAATTGAACCAATAATTAAGCTATTTGTCTTGTGAATTTGATGGTTGAACGAAAAACCATTTGAGTTCAATATTTTATAATATATCTTAGCATAGTTTTTATTAAGATAGCCCCACTTTCTTATAAGAATCTTATACTACCGTGCCATGGTGATTAGTAAAACACTAAACACTTATGGGTAAAATTACTTTGACTTTACGTTATTTTTTTTCGTTCAAAGGCTATGCCCTTTTGGCAGCACTATTTTTAACGTTTTCTTTTACTACAATTAATCATTTAGAATCCGATTTATCGAGTCTGAATACTATAGATACAGATGGCGATGGGGTTATAGATTCAATTGATATTGATGATGATGGTGATGGAATAATAGATTCTAAAGAGGATAAGAATTTAGATGGTGATAATAACCATACAACAAATTCTTCAGATACAGATGGTGATGGGATACCTGATTATTTAGATTTAGATTCGGATAACGATGGTCTCTTAGATAATTTGGAAGGACAAAATTTCCATAACTATAAACCTAAATCTGAAATAGATTCTGATGGAAATGGTTTAGATGATATTTATGAAAGCTTGCCAGGAGCTGGAGAGGGTTTTGCCTTTTATGACAGGGATGGAGATGGAAAATCGGACCACCTAGATATCGATAGCGATAATGATGGAATACCAGATAACGTGGAGGCACAGACTACTTCGGGTTATAAAGCACCGAACGAAGATGATGCGGGGACCTATGCAATAAACCATGGTGTGAACAGTGCATATTTAGGTGGATTAGAACCTGTAAATACTGATGGTACACCACGACCAAATAAACCTGATTATTTAGATTATGACAGTGATGATGATTTTGTACTCGATAATAACGAGGGCAACGATTTCAACTATGACGGTATTCCTGATCAGAACTATACTGGAATCGATACGGACAACGATGGACTAGATGATGGTTATGAAGGTTCTGATGTTAACGATGGCTTCGATGTAAACGATGAAATCGACGACCCTGCCAACGACCTTCCTGATACCGATGGTACCGAGGACGTTAACTACAGAGATCTTGACGATGACGGTGATGGCATCGATACCCCAGACGAGGATGCCGATAATGATGGTGATCCAACCAACGACGATACGGACAATGACGGAACTCCTGATTATCTTGATCCAGACCAAGGTCCTGATACCGATGGAGATGGTGTGACTGACACTGCCGACCATGATGATGATAATGATGGTATTTTGGATACTACAGAAGACCCGAATATTGATGGAGACAATGACCCATTGACTGACCCTACGGACACTGATAATGATGGCAAGCCAAACCACCTTGATATTGACAGTGACAATGACGGTATTCCTGATAATGTTGAAGCCCAAACTACTTTGGGTTATATAGCTCCGAACGAAGATGATGCTGCAACCTATGCTGTGAATGATGGAGTCAATAGTGCATACCCAATAGGACTTATACCAGTGAACATCGATGGTACCGACAATGTCGATTACCTTGACGATGACAGTGACAATGATTCGGTTCCTGATAATAACGAGGGCAACGATTTCAACTATGACGGTATTCCTGATCAGAACTATACTGGAATCGATACGGACAACGATGGACTAGATGATGGTTATGAAGGTTCTGATGTTAACGATGGCTTCGATGTAAACGATGAAATCGACGACCCTGCCAACGACCTTCCTGATACCGATGGTACCGAGGACGTTAACTACAGAGATCTTGACGATGACGGTGATGGCATCGATACCCCAGACGAGGATGCCGATAATGATGGTGATCCAACCAACGACGATACGGACAATGACGGAACTCCTGATTATCTTGATCCAGACCAAGGTCCTGATACCGATGGAGATGGTGTGACTGACACTGCCGACCATGATGATGATAATGATGGTATTTTGGATACTACAGAAGACCCGAATATTGATGGAGACAATGACCCATTGACTGACCCTACGGACACTGATAATGATGGCAAGCCAAACCACCTTGATATTGACAGTGACAATGACGGTATTCCTGATAATGTTGAAGCCCAAACTACTTTGGGTTATATAGCTCCGAACGAAGATGATGCTGCAACCTATGCTGTGAATGATGGAGTCAATAGTGCATACCCAATAGGACTTATACCAGTGAACATCGATGGTACCGACAATGTCGATTACCTTGACGATGACAGTGACAATGATTCGGTTCCTGATAATAACGAGGGCAACGATTTCAACTATGACGGTATTCCTGATCAGAACTATACTGGAATCGATACGGACAACGATGGACTAGATGATGGTTATGAAGGTTCTGATGTTAACGATGGCTTCGATGTAAACGATGAAATCGACGACCCTGCCAACGACCTTCCTGATACCGATGGTGCCGAGGACGTTAACTACAGAGATCTTGACGATGACGGTGACGGTATCGATACCCCAGACGAGGATGCCGATAATGATAGTGATCCAACCAACGACGATACGGACAATGACGGAACTCCAGACTATCTTGATCCAGACAATGGTAATATTGAAGATTTAGATGTAAATGATGATGTTGTAACAACACCTATAGATACACAAATTGATATTGCCATTTTGGATAATGATTTTGGAATTCCTAGCGATGGTACATTGACGTTGACAGAACCAATTAACGGAACCATAACAATTAATAATGGTGGAACACCTGAGGATATTTTGGACGACACAATTACTTATACTCCAAACGATAGCTTCGAAGGGACTGAAAGTGTCGATTATACGGTTTGCGATTCACTGGGTAATTGTGATACGGCAACAATTACCATTATGGTAGGGGAGCCAGTTGCGTTGGATGTTATAGATGATGTTGTAACAACACCTATAGATACACCAATAGATGTAGATATTTTAGATAATGATTTTGGAATCCCAAGCGATGGTATAATGACATTGACAGAACCATCGAACGGAACCATAACAATTAATAATGGAGGAACACCTGACGATATATCCGACGACACAATTACTTACACTCCGAATGACGGCTTTGAGGGGTCAGATAGTTTAAATTACACGGTTTGTGATAAAATGGTCAATTGCGATGCGGCTTCGGTTGATATAACAGTAACTAATGATAATCCTAATCTCCCAGAAGAGTTTGTAATTGAAGTAAATCAGATGGTTACACCAAATGGTGATGGTAGAAATGAATTCTTGTTTATAAGAGGTGTAGATCAAATTCGTAGCAGTACATTAAAAATCTTTAACAGATGGGGAGTTACTGTTTATGAAGGCGAAAATTATAATAATCAAAATAATGTATTTGACGGTAGGTCAAGAGGTAGGTCGACTTTAGGTGTCAACGATTATCTACCTGCTGGAATATATTTCTATATATTTGACTACACCACTTTAGAGGGTGAGAAAATAGTAGATAGTGAATACCTTTATATAAGTAGATAATAGTTTGTAAAATATGAATATTAGAAATAAGGTTATAATTCTACTAGGTGGTTTATTGCTTATTTGTGGAACCGCAGTTGCACAGCAAGATGCTCAGTATACACAGTATATGTTTAATACCATGAGTGTCAACCCAGCATATGCCGGATCCAGAGGACAATTAAGTATTGGAGCATTATATAGATCGCAATGGGTTGGTTTAGAAGGTGCCCCCAAAACACAAACGTTAAACATTCAATCTCCAATTAGAAATAGCAAATTAGGTTATGGTGTTTCTATTGTGAATGACGAAATTGGTAATGGAGCAGTACAGGAGACATATTTTGATGCAGTAATCTCATATACTATTGATGTATCGGCGGAAGGGAAATTATCATTTGGTTTAAAAGCTGGTGGTAATCTGTTAAATCTAGATTTTACAAAGTTGCGTAATTTTGATATGGAAACTGTAACTGCCGATAATATTGAAAATAGATTCTCACCAAATATGGGAGTTGGTTTATATTATCATGCTGAAAGATTTTATGCCGGTCTTTCTGCCCCAAATCTTTTACAAACAGAACATTTTGATAATTCTCAAAGAAATGCCAACAGTGTTCAATTTCTTTCCAAGGAAAGAATAAATTTTTATTTAATTACGGGTTATGTTTTCGATTTAAACGGGAATATGAAATTCAAACCCGCTTTGTTGACCAAAGTTGTTGGTGGAGCACCATTACAGGTTGATTTTTCAGCAAACTTTATGTTTAATGAAAAATTTACATTCGGCGCAGCTTACCGATGGGACGCTGCGCTAAGTGCTATGGCAGGTTTTCAAATCTCGAATCAGTTTATGATTGGTTTGGCTTATGATAGAGAAACTACAGATTTAGGGGGGACACAATTTAACGATGGATCATTTGAGGTACTTTTGAGATATGAATTGGTTAAATCTTTTCAAAGATTGGTATCACCTCGTTTTTTCTAATTGGCAAACTTATATATGAAACATAGCGTAAAGTTTATTTTAGTAATCTTATTTTTATTACATGGTTTAACCTACGCTCAAGAACGGTTAATTGAGAAGGGAAATGAGAAATTTGAAGCTTATTCATTTAGTCCTGCAATTGATATTTATAAAAAAGTATTGGATAAGGGTTATGTATCTGCAGATTTGTTAAGAAAATTAGGTAATTCTTATTACTATAATGCAGATTATAAAGATGCTGCTGATACCTTTAAAAGATTAGTAGCGGAATATTCAGTAGAAGTTACGGCTGAAGATTATTTTAAATATGCCCAGACATTGAAAACTTTGGGAGATTATGATACTTCGAATTCGGTGATGTCCAAATTTACAGAAATTACGAAAAGCGACGGCCGTGCAAACGCCTTCACTAAGGTTCGTGATTATATGAAGGAAATTAAAGAAAATTCAGATAGATATAATCTTGGAACTTTTGAATACAACTCACCATACTCAGATTTTGCACCTTCATACCATAAAGAGGGATTAATATTTTCTTCGGATCGAGATACTGGTAACTTTGCGAAATATCGACATACTTGGAATGCCAAAGATTTTTTAGATCTATATGAGGTAAATGCAGATAGCTCTTCTTTAAATAGTGTTAAGAAATTAGATGAAAATGTAAATACCCGATTTCATGAGTCAACATCAGTAGTTACCAAAGATGGTCAAACGTTATATTTTACTCGAAACAATTCTGAAAAGAGGAGAACGGTAAAAGATGATAAGGGAATTGTCAGGTTAAAAATATTACGAGCAAAATTAAATGATGAGGGGGTATGGGGCGAAGTTGAAGAACTTCCTTTTAATAGTGATTCTTATTCAGTTGCTAACCCAGCTTTAAGTCCAGATGAGAAGACATTGTACTTTGTTTCAGATATGCCTGGAGCGGTTGGTGCATCAGATTTGTTTATGGTATCTATAAACGAAGATTATTCATTTGGACCACCACAAAATTTGGGACCTAATATTAATACAGAAGCACGTGAAACATTCCCTTATATAACAAGTGAGGAAATCTTGTATTTTTCTTCAGATGGTCATCCTGGTTTAGGAGGATTAGATGTCTTTGCAACCAAGATCAAAAGAAAAGATTTTACAGGTAAAGTATTGAATGTTGGCCAACCGGTAAATAGTAATAGCGATGATTTTACGTTTATTTTTAATGAAGAATTAAGGACGGGATATGTAGCCTCAAATAGGGCAGATGGCTTAGGGTATGATGATATTTATAGTTTTACAGAGACTCGACCACTAGAATTTGATTGTATTCAAAAAGTAACAGGAACAGTAAGGGATAAAATCACAAATGAAGTTCTGGTAGGTGCAACAATAAAAGTTATTAATGAAAATAACGATGAGCTTTTTTTAACAATTACAGATTCTGACGGACACTATAATTTAGAATTAGATTGCAATAAAGGTAATTTTGTAAGGGCTTTAATGGAAGGGTATATACCGTTCGAGGAATATATAGGTGTTTCTGATGGTAAACCAAAAATTATTGATTTTTACCTTGAGAGAGACCAAATAACAGCAGGTTTTGGCGATGATTTGGCAAAATTATTACAATTAAGCACAATTTATTTTGATTTCAATAAGTATAATATTAGAAAAGATTCAGAAGTAGAAATTGAAAAAGTTATAGCTGCTATGGAGAAATATCCTAGTCTTAAATTAAAGGTTAATTCACATACAGATAGTAGAGGACCAGCTGCTTATAATCTTTGGCTTTCGCAAAAAAGGGCTGAGTCTACAGTGAACTATATGATTAAAAAAGGTATTTCAACAGACAGGCTAGTTAGTGAAGGTTTTGGTGAAACCAAACTACTAAATGAATGTGCCGACGGTGTAAAATGTAGGGCTGAAAAACACGATGTTAATAGAAGGTCAGAGTTTATTATTCTAGAATAATCTCATAATTAAAATTTAAAAAAGCAACCAATTATATAGTTGCTTTTTTCGTTTTGGAAGATGAAATATTACTTGTTCTTTACATTAGAAATGCTTTTTTGACACTCTGAAACCCATATATTTTTTAGACCTTAATAGATGAAATACCATTGCAAAGCATTGATTTGTATTAAAGGTAAACAGCAGTATTCCATTCATTCACTTAGTAATAACAATACTTCACAACAATTTTTAGCGCTAATTCAGTACTATGTTTATTTTAGCTAATGATTTATGCTATACCTATCATTTTGATCAAACGCAAAAATCTTAGGCCTAAAACTTATGAATTTAAAATACATATTTAGTCTTTTGTTTATCGTAGTTTGTTCATCCGTTATAAATGGACAACAGACCTATTATGATAATTTTAATAATAGTTCGTATTCGAATAACAACGGGACTCAAAATTTTTCAGGTAACTGGACGGAACGTTACGATAACAATAGTGCGAATAGTGGAAAGATTTCAATTAATTCCAATCAATTAACATTTAACAACCTAGATGGAGCGGATATGTATCGATTTGTACCATTGACTGGGGCGAGTAGTGCTATATTAACTTTAAACTATGATGGTACAGCAAGAGGTGGTGAGTCATTAGGTATTTATATATATAATACAGATACAGCAACTTTCAATCAGATTTTCAATGTCAATTCTAATAATACAGGAACATTAACTTATAATCTTACAGCTGCTGAGATTGCATCAAATCCTGCAATTTATTTTGAAAGTTCTAGTGGGAATTGGGGTAATGGTGATAGAATACGAATAGACGATGTGCTGTTTACAGTATCATTTGATCCTGTGGTTGGAGATGAACCTCCAGTCTTAATAGCGACGGGTAATCAAATATTTTGCCCTGGTGACTCAATTCCTGTGGTAGAAACTATCAGTATTAGCGATTCAGACGACACAACGACCAATGCTGTTTATATACAAATTTCCAATGGTTATGTAAATGGAGAAGATCTTTTAACGCTTACTGGCACACACCCCAATATTACCTCTACTTGGGATGCTACACAAGGTAAAATAACACTCTCTGGGCCCGCAACTTATACAGAATTTGAAACTGCAGTTTTGGCTGTAGAATACTCAAGTTCTGGAGTACCTTCGGGTACAAGGCAATTTTCTATTACTGTTGGTGTGCCAAATTATTTACCCAGTACAGGCCACTATTATGAATATGTTTCGAATTTGGGAATTACCTGGACAGATGCCAATGCAGCTGCCAATGCAAGCACATATTATGGTCTTCAAGGTTATTTGGCAACTTTAACATCTCAAGATGAGGCAGATTTTTCTGGAACACAGGCAATAGGAACCGGTTGGATCGGAGCAACTGATACAGCTGTTGAGGGTGAATGGCGATGGGTGACTGGACCAGAGGCAGGAACTCTTTTTTGGAATGGAGCTGCTGCAGGAACAGAGATAACCTATGCTTTTTGGAATGCTGGGGAACCTAATGATTCTGGTGGTGAAGATTATGCACATATTACTCATCCTAACATCAATCCGAATGGATCATGGAACGATTTACCAAATGCAGGTGGAGGTGGTGACTATCAACCACAAGGATATGTAGTCGAATATGGTGGTACACCGGGTGACCCTTCACTTAATATTACAGATGTAGCTACTATTACAGTAGATAATGTAGCACCCACTGCTAGCAATCCAAATTCAATAACAGTTTTTTGTACGAGTGATGTACCAGCTGCTGATATAACGGTTGTAACTGATGAGGCTGATAATTGTACAGTAAATCCAACAGTAACTTTTATAAGTAATGTAAGTGATGGTGGTACCAATCCTGAAATAATAACTAGAACATATAGAATTACCGATGATGGAGGTAACAGTACTGATGTTACCCAAACAATAACGGTTAGTCCTGCCACAATTACAGGGCAACCGTTTGATTTAAGTGTTATAGTAGGAAATGATGGTGTTTTTTCTGTTAGCGCTAATAACGTAAATACCTACCAATGGCAGTTGAGCACAAATGGTGGTCTCAGTTACAATAATTTAACAGAAGGTTCTGAATATTCTGGAACCCAGACAACAACATTGACAACTATTAAGCCGAATGTAGATAAAAACGGCTATATGTTTAGAGTGATTATGTCAAATTCTGGGGCTGTTTCATGTACACCTGTTGTATCAAATGAGGTCGTTTTGACAACTTTAGTGGATTCTGTTATTACCAATAGAAGAATAACTTATAGAACAAAGAAAAATTAGAATCACTTCTTTTTTGTATTAAGATATAGATTTTTATTCTGTGTTTTAACGATTAAAAATCCTTGTAAATTCTTAGAAATTGAATTAAAACTTATAAGACAGCCTTATTTGAATTTTCGCTTGTTTTTTTTATTCTAAGAGGGTTTTTTAATACCCCGAGGCTTGCCTCGCACGGGGAAAAATAGTAATCTTGAGCTTTAGCTCAAGCACCCATATTCATAAAAGCCATAATGTTTCATTGTTGTTATGCCATTTGGTTTGTTCAACAAAGTATCTTCGATTTGTTTTGAGTCCAAAAGTTGATCGTATTTTGAAACGTACCTGTTTGGATATTGAAGATAGGTATGAGATTCATTATCTGGAAATTGGTTCTGATATGGATCATATTCATTTTCTACTTCAAAGTGTTCCTTCCTATAGTCCTACCAAGATAGCACGGACAATAAAGAGTATTACGGCCAAAGAGATATTCGCAGAAGCTCCCGGGGTTAAAAGAGCGCTTTGGGGTGGTGCTTTTTGGGGAAGCGGATATTATATTAATACGATTGCTAGGCATAGTAATGAAAAGGTAATTGCTCAGTATGTAAAGAATCAAGGAAAAAAGGAGGAGTATGGAATATTACCTAAAACCAACCAGCTAAACTTATTCTAACATAATGCCTCGGGGCTTGCCCTGAGGATTATTTACTACCCACTAGTTAGTATTTTTTCAATTTTATTTTTTATGTATTGACTCGTATAAGGGCATTAAAATCAATAGCTGTTCGATAAAGCATACATGTAATTTTCTCTTATTTTGATAATCCTTACCTCATGTTTGTCTACCCATATGGTGTAAATATATCTCTACACAACATTTGTTTTAGCGTGTACTACTTATAATTAATATTTGTGTATTGTGATTAGTAGTGATTCCCCCTTGTTTAAAAATAATCTGAACTATAAAGTAACCACAATTTGAAAAATCTATATGACCAAAAAATTATTGAAGGTGGAATTGAATAATAAAAGTATGAACAGTCAAACTACTACAACCCTAACTAATACCATTAAATCTTTAATTGTAATCATTGCTTTACTGTTGTCAGGCATTTCTATAGCACAAACCACAGTAACCCTAGAAGATCAATGTAATTGTGAAGTTCTACAAGGAACAGATGTATCTGCGCCAGGTGTTGCAACTCCGGCAGGTGCCGATTTGGGAGATTTGTATGTAAACACTACAACGGGAACCATTTATTTTTGGGATGGGGATTCTTGGGAGTTGACATCAGCTACAGATAAGGATAACCAACAGGTGTTGGATTTTAGTTATGATACGGCTACACGTACACTTACTTTGGAGCTGGAGGATGGTGGAGCACCCATAACGGCAGTTCTTCCGGCAGAGTCTTTGACTACACTTACTTTAAATGGTAATTCTTTGGAATACCTAGATGAGGATAACAATACCAATATCATACCACTTAATACGGGTAGTTTGGCATTGGGAGCAGACGGCAACTCGTTAGATTATACCAATGAAAATAATGTTACGACCAATATAGCTTTAAATGTTGGTGCCTTGACTTTTAATCCTGCAACAAGGGAGTTGGTTTATTTTGATGAAACTGGTGGACAAACTTTCATTGCGCTACCTTCAGAGGTCATTACTACCATGTCAGGTACTTTGGCAACGGGTAATACTATTGGTGTTTATGAAAATGAAAATGCAGATTTAGTTGTTATCAACGAAACGATAACCTCGATAGTGGACAATAATGACGGTAACGTTACTTTGGTCAACGAGGCCGGGGCAAGTGTTACCATTTCAAAATCGGATATCACGGCAAATCCTGACGGGACCTATACGTTCACGAACAATGACGGTAGTGATGTTACTATCGACACCAACGGTTTGGTGATCAGCAACCTTGTTGCGGGTAACCGGATCGCGACCTTGACCGAGGCCGATGGAACTGTTTCCGATATCAACGAAACGATTACCGATATTACCGGTACATCGACCACTGGTAATGAAATCGGTCTTTATGAAAAAGAAGACGGTACAACGGTATCCATTCAAGAAACGATAATCTCGATAGTGGACAACAATGACGGTAACGTTACTTTGGTCAACGAGGCCGGGGCAAGTGTTACCATTTCAAAATCGGATATCACGGCAAATCTTGATGGGACCTATACGTTCACGAATAATGACGGTAGTGATGTCACGATAGATACGAACGGATTAGTAATCAGCAACCTTGTTGCAGGTAACCGGATCGCGACCTTAACGGAGGCGGACGGTACCATTTCCGATATCAACGAGACAGTTACGACATTAAGCGATGCAAATTCAGATGGTATATTTGATTTTGTGTCTGAGGACAACACCACAACAAGTTTCGATGGAACGGACGACCAGAATGCAAGTGAAGTTGCTTTTTCTCCATCGGGAAATATAGCAAGTTCTAACACTCAAGCAGCTATAGAAGAAGTTCAAGCAGATTTGGATCAAGAAAAAATAGATGCCGGTAATGCAATAACAAGTAATACAACACTAATTAATAATCATATTAGTGCTGATCAAGATACAGATGAGACCAATGAATTAGCTGTTTTAGCTTCAGGAGCGCCAAGTACAAATGGTACAAATTCAGGAGATACATATATAGATACGGATACTGGGCAATTATATGCTTGGGATGGAACAACGTGGCAAAAGGTTGGTGGGAGTGCGATACCTGGTGACGCTAGTGATACTAACGAATTGATAAGTTCATTTAGTGTAGTTGGTTCGAATCTTCGTATTACAGAAGCCGGTACTGATTTTGATGTTCCTTTGAGTAGCATTAACACGGATGCCCAGACCATCGCCTTGAACAATACGACTAACATCCTTACTTTAGGGAATGGAACAGCAGGGTATACGACAGTGGACTTGAGCGGATATGTAAGTACGGACGATCAGAACCTGACCGGTGCTACGATCGACGGTAGCAATATCCTGACGATAGCGATCGAGAACGGTGACCCTGTAACGGTGGATTTAAGTGGTTACCTGGACAATACCGATGTTCAGGATCTGACCGGAGCGAGTATCGATGTCAGTAATGTTTTAACGATAGCGATCGAGAACGGTGCAGCGGTAACAGTGGACTTGAGTTCTTACCTGGACAACACGGATGCCCAGACCATTGCCTTGAACAATACGACTAACATCCTTACTTTAGGGAATGGAACAGCAGCGGATACGACAGTGGACTTGAGTGGATATGTTGACACCGATACCGATGACCAGACATTGAGTTTGACCGGAACTGATTTAACCATTGCTGATGGAAACACAATTGATATTAGCGGAATCGATACAGATACCGATGATCAGACCTTGAGTTTGACCGGTAACATTTTAGCTATTGCCGATGGTAACTCGGTTGACTTGAGTGCATACGTTGATACCGATACGGACGACCAGACCTTGAGTTTGATTGGAAACGATTTAACTATCGCTGATGGAAACACAATTGATATTAGCGGAATCGATACCGATACCGATGACCAAACCTTGAGTTTGACCGGAACTGATTTAACCATTGCTGATGGAAACACAATTGATATTA
>NZ_CAXBGF010000026.1:0-26597 GCF_963975365.1 uncultured Maribacter sp.
TGTACAGGCGGAGAGACTCGAACTCTCACACCTTGCGGCACTAGATCCTAAGTCTAGCGTATATTTGACCCATCAATACAAAAGTCATTCATTTTCAATTGATTACGTGATATTTCATTTTCTTTGATATCATCTAATATCAATTGATTTCATCATTTGTTGTACCTATGTTGTACCTAGAGAAGGTAATAAAAACGTATCTTTATATCGTCTTTTAGACCAAATGTTGTACCTGATTTGACTTTCACAAACAAAACAGGTCAATTATGTCATCAAATGCTAAAATCGTTCTTCGTAAAAAGCCTAATAAAGAAGGCTTATACCCTCTTACTATTCGTATTACAAAAAATCGTCGATCGACATATCAGTATATCGGCCATTATATTGAGTTAGAAGATTGGGATGAAAAGAATATTCGTGTAAAAAAATCACATTACAATTCGGATAGTTTAAATAGTCTACTATCACAAAAACTTTCAGAAGCTAACAAAGCACTTATTCATCTGCAATCCGAAAAAAGGGATGCCTCCGCCAATCAAATAAAAAAGGAAATTTTTAGTTCAAATAACCAATTCACCTTTTTTGAGATTTCCCAAGAACATTTAGACGATCTGAAACTAGCTGAAAAACTGAATCGGCTTTCTTGCGATAAAGCTTGGATTGGATTTATCTTTAAATTCCACAAATCAAAACAACTTACCTTTCAAGAAATCGATGAACGCTTTCTGAAAAAACTGATAGTGTATCTCAAATCAAAACATTCCCTATCAGAAACATCAATTATGAATATTCTTGTATTAATTCGATTATTATACAATAGGGCTGTTAAACAAAAAATAGTAAATAAAGAACTTTATCCCTTTGGTTCCGATAAAATAAAAATCAAATTTCCGGAAACTACTAAGGTTGGACTCACAACTTTAGAAGTACAGAATATTGAATCGGTCCAAGACCTAACTTTTCGAGAAATACACACAAGAAATGTATGGCTTTTCAGCTTCAATTTTGCAGGAATGCGAGTTTCTGACGTTCTAAAAACACGTTGGTCAGATATCTACGATAATCGCTTTCATTATAGAATGGGTAAAAACTCAAAAATATTATCCTTAAAAATTCCAGAAAAAATAATACCAATTCTAGAACAGTATATCATAGACAAAAAAAATGAAGACGACTTCATCTTTCCAGAGTTAAAAAAAGCAGATTTAAAAAATGCCAAAGATGTTTTCAATAAATTGAAAACGGCCAATAAAAAATTTAATGACTGCCTCAAATCGATAGGTAAGAAAGCCGGTATTACTAAGAAAATCACCATGCATATTGCTAGACATAGTTTTGGAAATATCGCTGGTGATACTATTCACCCCTTAATGCTTCAAAAACTGTATAGACATAGCGACCTTAAAACAACTTTAAATTATCAATCAAACTTTATTCATCGAGATGCAGATTTGGCCTTGGACAGTGTTTTAAACTTTTGAAAAAAGGCATAAGTTTCAAAACTTAAGGGCAAATGAAATTAGCTGCTATCCAAATTTATGCAAGGGCATAATTGAAAATTAAATAATTTTTACGGCTGAAAAACATTCTTTCCCTTTAAAGAATAGGAAGTATAAATTATGTCTAGAGCTCATTATTAAAAAAGAACAGTGCTTTCCTGGTTGTTTCCAAAGGAGATAAATTGTGTCCCTCATCTTTAACAATGTCCAGTAGGTAAGCATTATTCGTTTTTATTTTCTGACTTTGTAAAAATGCTATATATTTTGCTCCATCATATATTGGCATCAATTCATCTTGTCCTCCACTTATTATATGCGTATTGGGGTAGTTTCTATTTTTCTTCAGGTTTAATATGGGGTCAAGTTTCAAAAGGGATTTAAACCCCTCTAAGGTAGATTTGGTTCTAAAATCATAATCGTTGTCACTTGCATTGAAATTCGGTTGATAACCTAATCTTAATGGGTTCAACATAGGAGCTTTACCAACGGCAGCTTTATACATATCAATATTTTCATTAATCGCCATAGCGGCTGTCACACCGCCAGCACTAGCGAAATACACCCCTAGTTTATCTGTATTGACATATCTAGAATCCTCTAAGTATTGATAACATGATAAAAGGTCTTTCCATGAAATTTATTTTATTTGATAGAATACACCTTTTACGTATTGCGTTTGATAATTTCTTTCATGTACATAGCAGGTGTAATATTGTTATTGTTGAGCTTAGCTTTGAGGGCACGATTAAAAGTGTCGATTGAGTTGAAACCGAATTCCTCCAAAATTGTATTAAGGTTTTTGTTCTTATAGTCGTAGTCCTTTTTGGTTGTTTGAACAAAATGCTCCATTCTTAAATCAGTTATGTATACCCTGAATTTTTTATTCTTATATACATTAACTGCCTTTGATATGTAGGTCCTATTGGTTTTAAATATTTTGGCTAAAATATTCATATCGATATCCTTATCCGTAAACCCCTTGTTTGCTTCCCAAATATTAAGTTTATGAAGTGCAATCTTTACAGAAGCTTCTATTTCCTTATCTATTTTTTTTGCGGTAGATTTTCCAGACGGTTTTATTCCTTTCGAGCTAGTTTTTACTTCAATGGGTCCATTATCCAAATAATCGGACAACGATTTTTGCGCATTAATATATTTTCTAAAATAAAATATAAGTAATACTATGATTACAAATGTGGTTATCCCTAAAAAAATAAGACCATAATCCTTTTTATTAGACCTATTGATTAGCTTATCTCTCTCATTCTGGATATCCTTTATGGAATACCCAGGTAGTTCAATTAAATCGGATGCATTTTTGTTAGCAGTTAGAAAACTGTCAATTGAGATGAGTTTATCATAATATTCCAATTGCTTGTCTTTACTATTATTTTTTATAGCCTCATTCAAAAGAAAGTGATATACATTTTTGCTCTCCGGTATTGGCGGTAAATTGAACGCCACGGAAACCGAATCGAAACGGTTAAAATTTTGTTTCATTAAAAGGTGATTACTCTTTTTACCTTGAATTTCTCCCATTGTAAATAGTAAATCCAATTTTTCCGAGCCGTGTGCCGTATTTAGTTCTCTTTTTAAAATGTCATAAGCTGTGTTGTAATCTTCTTTCAAATACGCTAATTTTCCGTCCCACATGCGGGATTTTTGCTCTTGATATTCATTAGGTAACAATTGAAGAATATTTTTGAATTGGGTCAAATAATACTCAGCATTATCAGGATTTTTTCTATTTAATTCTAGCACTATGATACTTTGTAAAACCGATGATCTTAATTCCGATTTAGTTTGGATGTCAGTTGTTTTCCAATTTTCAATATCCTCTAGAGTATTGAAATAAATTTCTAAAGCTTGGGCGCTTCCTCCTTGAGCTTCTTTAGTTGTGGCAATCCATATCTGTGACCTTGCCTCAACATCAAAATCATCATATTCCTTTGCTAGATTGTATGATTTTGCAAATTCATGGGAAGCGGCTAATGGATTTTCGAGGAAATAGTATACATATCCTTTTATAATATGTTTTTCAAGAAAATAATAATCACTTGGCTTACTGCTAATACTAATTAAAGAATCTGCGTAAGAAAGACTATACTTAGGATTCGTTCGATAAGCCATGATTGCATAAACCTTGGATAAGGTAAGACTATCTCTTTCGATTTTGGCTTGTTTAGATAATAGGTTTGCAGCATTTTCCGCACATTCGGAAGTTCCTTCAAAATCGTTCAACTTATAAATTCTTTCAGAAAGTGGCAATGAAATCATTTCCACAAATAATCTTTCACAATCGTTATTCTGAAATTGCTGAGAAATTAAATCACAGGAAATTAGGAGAATTACAATCAGCTGAACGTATTTACTATGATACAAGACTTTGCTCATTATTGCAGGAATGTTTTTCTTAAATTGAACATGACGCGTTGGAAGAGACTTAATTCGTTTAATAAAATAATCTCCTCAAAAAAAATTATAAATGTGATTATGGTATTTTTTACCATCGCTTTTATAGCGAGTACCTGTAAGCGTATTCGGTTCCAAAGAATTAAGTGAAACACCAATTCTTTCAAAATCTATTTCCCTTCTTATTTTTTCAATATCGATTTTGTTTCCAAAATGTTGCGCTATAATTTTTAGGCTTGTGGGGCCACAATCCCAGGAATCCAGTTGTTTATAATTAGGAAATTTTTTCATAATATTCTAATTAAACATAAAAATTAATGTTAAAATGTTATGTAATTATCAAAATATTACTTTAAAAGGTATGAAATATGGGATTAACTCCTCAATACGTAAAATGCAAATGATCTTATAAAATGCGTAACATGAATTATTGCAAGGCTGTTACATTATGATAATATTGCTATATCATTTCAAACAATATGACAAGTGTGCCTATCTCCAAATTGAAGAAAATCATACATTAAAAAGGTCTAGAATTATATACGGTAAATGATAAATTTTGATCATCATGGAATACTTAAGGCTGCTAACGGAATTTGAGACCCAATTGGAAACATTGGAGCATAATGGGAAGGACATACTCTATAGAGCAGAAAAAGGTATTGAATTGGTAGAAAATTGTATCAAAAAACTACAAAAGAATATCATCCACAAAAAATTTGATTCACAAGCCGATGAAATCTACTTTTTTAAACATGTCAAACCAAAGATTTTCAGTAAGCTTATTTATTACGTAAGGTTATTCAAAATTGAGTGTAAACGACCTATAGGTAATCATAAGGCCCAAACCAAATATCTTAAATTCCAAATTGATAGACTCCAGTCCTTTTTTAATGATAACCTAGAATTCTATAATTACTACCATCGCGGTGCCATTTCCTTAGATGAACAATATTTTGTCAGGGGAAATAGAAACATAAGACTTCCTGCAGACTCTTTTCATTTTTTGACGGATAATGAATTCTCTACCTGTCAGGATAGTACCGTAGCCACCATATTAGCTTATGATATGCTTATCGTTTACCTACAGGGCGAAGTAGACAATTTGAACGATCTCCTAGAAAACCCCGAAGCTATCCTTATGCAAAAACCATCAAAACTATTTTGGACCGGGAGCAAGACCGACCTAATCGAGCTCATCTATGCCCTACATTCCAGTAACACGATAAATAGTGGGACTCTGGACATCAAAGAACTGGCGGCACACTTCGAACATTTTTATAATGTGGACCTTGGGAACTACTACCACACCTTTATCGAGATTCGCTCAAGAAAGACCGGGAGGACCAAGTTTCTAAACAAGCTTATCGAGATGCTCAAGCAGCGGATGGAGGCCTTGGATGACTGAATCTAAATCTCCCACCTCTATCCCAAGGTGGGAGATTTTGTTTTAGGGCCTTTGGGGATGATAATTGAGCATATTTGGTGCGTCCGGACAGTGGCGTAGGGAATAAAATGAACCAAAAATCGCCAAAAAAAATGTCTAAAAAACTTCCCCACCTCTATCATAACTATGGAAATATATCGGTGACGACTTCTCAGTTTTGTGGAACGAAAGTCAAATCAAGTCAGGGGCTATCAACTAAAATTAAAAATCAGATAGCCCCTTTCTATTAAAACCCTTCTATTATGCCGACAAGTATTATTACTACCGACGATCTTCGTGATTTCAAAATGGAATTGCTCGATGACATTAAAAATCTTCTTGCGAAGCAAGCAACAGGAAAACTGAAGAAGTATCTAAAATCATCCGAAGTAATGGACTTACTTCAAGTAAGTCCTGGTACATTACAGAATCTTCGAATCAATGGTACCCTGCCCTACTCGAAGGTTGGCGGAATCATATATTACGATTCCGAGGAAATTCAAAATGTAATGGATTCCAATCGTGTGCAACACGGTCTAAATTCTTGAGCGATGAACTATATAAAGCTACTTAATGCGGCTTTTGAAAAGTTCTTTTTGGATGATCGTTTAAATCCCACACATATCAGTTTGTATATGGCGCTGTTCCAGGAATGGAACAGTAGCCGCTTTGCGGATGAATTCTATGTGAACCGAAGGGATCTGATGCTTGTGTCAAAAATAGGCTCAAAATCCTCTTATCACAGGTGCGTTACCGATCTTGATTCTTGGGGATATCTTTCCTATTTTCCTTCCAACAGTCCTTACAAAGGAAGTAAGATCAAGATGTCCATTATAGGTACAAGTGATGAACCTGCTATGGGACGGTACAATCCCATATTGGAACAGGTGGAGGAACGGTACCGTCCCAAAAATGGACCGATAAAGGGACAGTACAATCCCATATTGGAACAGGTCGCGGAACAGTACCGTCCCACTGGGGGACTTACTTTGGGACCTACTATAAACAATACCAAACAAGTAAACAATATAAAACAACCAAAGGGCTGGCAGGCCGTTATTAATTTTTTTATGGAAAAAGGTTTTAATGCTGATGAAGGAAAAAAATACTTCGAGTATTATGAAACCCGGAATTGGCAGACAAGCAATGGAAATGAAATTCGAGATTGGCGTGCCCTGGCAACAAATTGGATGGACAGAGCCGAATTATTTGAAGAGGAAAACAAACCAAACAAAAAACAAGTGTCCCGAATCAAGGACAACTTGCGAACCACTAAAAATAAAAACTATGGACAACCCCTCTAAAATTACCGAAGGTGCAATGGAATATTCTCTTGGGGAGTTTGATGGAAATAGCGTTCTCTATGATTTCGATAAGATTCTAATTTATTTGAATGCGAAAGGGAAATTACTTTTTGGTAGAGAGTTCAGAATCTATGACGAAGACACGGTTATTATTCGAAAGCTCTGCCACTATTTCATTAAGGACAAAGAAAACTGTGAAAATAACGGAATTGATATTGACAAGGGAATTCTACTTTCTGGACCAGTAGGATGCGGAAAAACTACATTAATGAAATTACTGCGACATATCGTTCCACAGCAAAGGCCTTACGAAATTATCCCTTGTAGAAACGTTGCCTTCAGTTTTAACCACCTCGGTTTTAAAACCATTGAAGACTATGGGAACACTAAATTTTTCTGTTTCGATGATTTAGGAATTGAGCCTACTGGAAGATTTTATGGTAAGGATCTTAATGTGATGGGAGAAGTCCTCTTATCGCGTTACGAACTGTATCTTCAAACCAAACACAAAATTAAAACGCACGCCACTACAAACCTTAATGCAGAGGAACTGGAAGAACGCTATGGTAACCGTGTACGCAGTCGAATGCGAGAATTGTTCAATTTGGTGTCTTTTGATGATGGCGCTGGGGATAAAAGAAAGTAATCAACTTCGAAAAGATTTATATAACAAAATCACTTCTGAAATAACATGTTCAATTATAGCCTTAAGACTTTTAGTTAGTTCTACAAATATATCTTTCATAGTTTCAATACTTTTGAATAATTAGTAAAATTGACAATGCCGACAATCGTATATTAGAGCGATTTGAAAAATAATTATTTTCGTCTCGATTACTCAAAAAACCCAATTCCAAAAGCACTGCTGGAAAATAATCCAGAGTTTCTCGTAGCACCTGAAAATTTGCAAATTTGACACCTCTGCTTTCAAATCCCAACTGCTTTTTGAAGGAAGCTTGCAACTCAAAAGCCAACCAAGCGGCATTCTCAGAATATTGTGATTTTACATTAGTCACATAAACTTCAATACCTCTTGCATTTGGATTATCCGAATGATTGCAATGTAAAGAGATAAACACATCAGCTTTTAGAACCTTGGCCAACTTGGTTCTATCCGATAACGAAATAAGTGTGTCACTATATCTCGTCAAGTAAATATCCAATGGCGTTTTAGATTGTTTGTTTAAGCTCAAAATTTCCAAAGCAATATCGAGTACAACATCTTTTTCTTGAATTTTATTTATTCCGATGGCACCGGAATCTTTTCCTCCATGTCCGACGTCAATTAGTATTCTTTTTTGCGTTGCAGTTTCCTGACCAAAAACGATGCATAGTTGCAGGAGCAAAAAGACAAAATTGACGTTTTTGAGTGCTTTTTTCATTTCTATTTTTCAGGTTATTAACAACTTGGACTTAAAATTTCATAGAATTTGATGCAAAATAATAGCATCTGAATTCAATTGAATACAAATAATATTTTATTCACAAATATTTGATTATCAATATATTATAACCAAATATATGTAAATTTCCAACAACGAAAACGAATCAAAAATCTAAACTTTTCTGTTATGAAAAAATCAATCTATTTGGCAACATTTCTTTCGCTTCTTTCCACTTCGCTTTTTGCTCAAATTGGTGGAATCGAAGATTCTGTAAATGATGTTTCTGATACCATTAGAACAATTTTCCCCATCATTTTAGGGGTCATATTCCTTATAGGTTTCCTATTTAACGCAGGACACTTCTTTGGGGAAAACGCAGACCTAAAAAAAGGAATTACCAGGGTTCTTGTCTTCGTGCTTATTGCAGGTGCTGTCGTTGGAATCTTTACTTACCTGATCGGAATCGTAGTCTAACCCTCTAAGAGGGATTTAATTTCCAAGCACTATGAAAAAATTCGAGGTCTATAAAAATATTAGGAAGCGGGCAGTCATATTTGGCCTGCCCATTTCTCTATTTGCTTTAATGATGGTTTCCATTCTTGCCTCGCTGTTGATCATCATATTCTCCTTCAGCTTTATACTGATTATCGCCATACTGATTTTCAATGCTGGATTATATATCGCATTAACAAGAATCAACCAAAACCCACAACTTTTTCAGATGGCCAAGGCCTTCCCAAGAATCATAAGTAACAAAAGAAATTCCGGATTTGATTATGAACAAGATTAACCTTTCGGCATATCAACCAATAGCAGATATTCAAGACAATATCGTGTTTGCCAATAATGGCAATGTGGTCTTGTGCTATGAAGGTAACCTACCTGAAATCTATTCCCTTTCGGCATCCGATTTTGAGGATATGCACGGTGCCTGGTTTCAAGCTTTGAAATCCTTGCCTGTCGGAACTGTGGTTCATAAACAGGATATCTACTTGAAGAAGTCTTATTCTTCAGAACAACTTCCGAATAAAACGTTTTTAGAAAAAGCCACACATGAACATTTCAAAGGTCGCGGTCATATTGAGCACAAGTGCTATTTGTTCTTCATTTTGACTAAAAATAAGGCGCTCAACAATCCAAAATATGTCAATCCCTTCCGTAAGGTTTCCAAAGGTATCGTTCAGGAATTGGATGATAACATTAAAAGCTTCGCCAACTCCGTAAACGATTCGGTTTCCTTTATAAACAATAGTCGAAAAATGGCATTCCTTCCGTCTAAAGCGGAAGAGATTCATCAACTCACTAATGGATATTTCAATGGATTCAACGAAGGCTTCGACACCGACATTATACTGGATAAAAAAAGCGTCACTATTGGCGAAAACCATTTTGATGCCCTTGCCATCAATAGCGAACTGTGCTTTGGCGAAAGTGTACAGAGTAGCAAGACCAATGAGAAATTCACATCTGACGATTTTGTGTTTCATCAAGGGTTCATTGATGGTCTAGGGCTTACGCTTAAAGAAAACCATATTGTTAATCAGATTCTATATCTAGACGACAAACAAAAGTGGCGAAAGCTGCTTGATAAGAAAATCGAGGAATTGAACAAGAGTTCCAATTTCGGTTCACAGAATAAAGTGGTGCTTGGAAAAATTCAACACATTCTCGACCAAATCAATGCAGACGATAATGCTCGGATTGTCCGAGGTCATCTCAATATTGTCTATTGGTCTCGGGAAGCCCGAGAGCTAGAAAAGATTACTTCTAAAATAAAGACTGTATTTAAAGAGCTAGATATTATACCCTATTACCCTAGAGGCGAAGAACGCAAGAATTATATATTGAATAGTTACTGCTGCTTCTCTTCAAATTTCTCGAATTACGATTTATACGTTACCGATTTAAAACACGCACTTTGCTTGTTTATCAATAACACCAATTACAAATCGGATACTACCGGCATCATCTTTAATGACCGTGAAAACAATATTCCAGTTTTAAAAGATGTTTGGGACGAACGGAAGAAACGTATAAAAGCACGAAATTTTGCCATTTTCGCACCAACCGGTGAGGGCAAATCTTTTTTGGCCAATAACATTTTGCGCCAGTATTTCGAAAGTGGCGTTCGCTTGGTCATTATCGATTTGGGTGGTTCATACACCAAATTTGCCAAGCTTTATCCTGAACAATATACCGTACTTCGTTATGAAAGCGGAAAGAACTTAGGTATTAATCCATTTTACATCAGCGATGTAAATGACCTGACACCGGAACGTCTTGAAGATTTATCCGTATTTCTCTTTGAGCTGTTTGCTTCGGATTTAAAAGTGACCAAGGCACAATCGGTTTCCGTCAAGAAAATACTTCGGCACTATTACGATAGCACTTTCGACAATCATTCTTTGGAAGGCTTCTACAGCTTTATAGAAAGGAATCAAGAGGATCTTCTTGATAACCTAAAAATCCATCCCGACTATTTCAATGTCACGAGTTTTTTGCACGTAATGTCAGAATACGTCGGCGATGGTCTATATAGTTTTCTGTTCGAAGTCAGCGAAGACCAAACCTATAAAATTGAAGACAAACGATTGATTGTTTTTGAACTCGATGAAGTGAAGGATAATAAGGAAATTCTGTCCGTGATGTTGAAGCTGATAAAGTCAGCCATCCAAAGAACTATTTGGAAGAACCGTGCTGAAAAAGGCATTATCCTTTTCGATGAGTTTGCAAAGCAACTGAAGTTTGAAAACGTATTGGAAAGCGTAGAATTCTATTACCAAGCCATACGTAAACAGAACGGAGCAATTGGGATTATTCTGCAATCCATCAATCAGCTTCCTAATAATTCGACTTCTGCCAGCATATTAGAAAACACACAGGTCATTTACAGTCTGAACAACGAAAAGGGATATGATGAATTGGTTAAAAGGCTCAACCTGTCTAGCCACGATTTAAATCAATTGAAATCTATTAAGAATAATCTTTCGGGACCACGGAAGTACACCGAAATGTTCATCAAGATAGGAAAGGAAAGTAATATTTTTCGCCTTGAAGTTCCGAAGGAAGTGTATGCAGCATACTTGACCGATGGACAAGAAAACGAGGCCATAATGAAGCTCTACGATGAGCATCAGGATATGGAAAAAGCAATAATTCAATTCACATCTAAAACATAATAGTATGAAGACAAAAATTAAAACAATCATGTTCGGGTTAATTCTTACGACCTCCCTTCTATTGCCTAGCGGTGCTACCGCCCAGGGAATGCCTACTTATGACAATACCAATTTTATAAGCTTGGTAAAACAACTAATAGAATCAGGAAAGCAAACCGCTAACATCATAAAGACCGTACAGTTCTTAAAAACACAAAAAGAGAACATTGAAAAAGTCAATAATGTGGTTAGGCAATTAAAAGCTGTCCGTGAAATAGGACGCAACAATCAACGTCTTATCCAAATGATGCAAAATGATTTAAGAGACATCCTCGATAGCCCATATATAAAACCAGATGAAGTTTCAAGAGTTTCTGAATCCTTTACTGCTATTGTCGAGAATTCCTTGGATACAATGGATTTTATTGACGAAATTCTTTCGAGTGATTATCTCAAAATGACTGATTCCGAACGTGCGGAAATTCTAAAAGAAAAAGAACTGGAATCAAAGGAAATGGTATCCAACATCAAAACTAAGACTAGACGATATAAGGATGTTATTTCCTTCAGAAAAATGCAGGATAAAATCAATAACCGCGAAACAAATTATTAAAAAATGACAGCGACCATTCTTTTAGGAATCGGACTGGAATATATTGATATTGTTTTCCAGACCATACAGAACAGCAGTTTTTCACAGTATACCATTACTGGAATGAAAACGCTTGCTGTATTGTTCTTCCTGGTCAATATCCTTAAAAAGTATAATGAAGGTATCGCTGATAAAGATGGCTACACTTGGGGATTAAGTCCAGGGGAATTGGCCAAGAATTTTGCTATTGTAATTCTAGTCATTTTTTCGACGCAAGCACTAGGCTTCTTTGATAGTATACTGGTTTCCATAGAAGCACAATATCGCGGCACGGCACCAGCGTTGTTGCCCTTGCAGATGCAGGACATTCCCATTGAAGAAGACGTAAGTATAATTGAAGTAGCACAAGCAGCAATGACGCTCCTATATGAAGCCTTAATAACACCACTTTACGGTTTTAAAATATTTGCCTTCATTATTAGTCTATTTCTTTGGATTTTAGATTTATTCATCTACCCCCTATTTCTTGCAGAACGCTATTTTTTATTGGGCATAATGCAAGCCTTTTTTCCATTGGTTATAAGTCTAGCAGTTTTTGAAAAATTCCGGTCACTCGCCTATACATTTTTCAAATTGTACGCAGCTGTTTATATGTTGGTACCTGCATTCTTTTTGGTCAATGTGTTTGTAAACGCACTATACACAGAAATAAACACAAATTTCTGGACGAATCTGTTTGGAACAGATGTGGGGCAAGGCTTTTTTGCACCAGTTGTACAATTAGGTTCGGTAGGTTTTATTGTCTTCCTAAAATTCAAGCTCTATAGACGTGCCACATCTTTCACACTCAGATTATTTACTGCCTAAGGCAGATTAAAAATGCAACTATGAAAACACCCTATAAAAATATTTATAATGTCCTAAAATTAAATCGATTCATCGTTTTAGCAGTCATTATCTGTGCATTGTTATCCAGCACTTTTTCCGTTTGGATGACGTTCACTACCAATAAAAATGCACTCAATAGTGCATTTGCCATTAATACTGATGGTAGCATTATTCCTCTAAAGCTCGTTACCCAAAAAGAGAATTTTAGGGTTGAAGCTTTGTCACATTTAGAACTGTTCCACAACTACTTCTATAACATTGATGCCAGCAACTATGAACGAAACTTGGAAAAAGCCCTTTGGTTGGGCAATAGTACAATTGATAATCTATATCGCCAGAAAAAGGCAGTTGGTGTTTACAACCGCTTATTACAGTATTCATTGGTTCAAAAAGTTTTGAGTATCGATTCGAGGATAACGGAAAACAATGATTCATATAGCTTCACCACTACCACCATATTTGAAATTAATCGAGGTACTATAATCGACACCTACGAATTGATTTCCACGGGAAACCTTATAATGGTTGATCGCAACTTCCCTAATAATCCGCACGGATTATTGATTACCGATTACTTCGAGAACACTTTAAAAAAACTAAATGATGAAAATTGAGTCGATAATCGACATTAAAAAGTAAATCTTATGAAATGAGCTTAAACGGTTTTAGAAACGTATCGAAAAGTTGATAAGCGAATTACATATGACCTTTGAAAAACAGATAAATATCCACAGATGAAAATAGAAAAAAATAAAATAGTATTTGCAGCAGTATTGGCTGTGATTTTCATATTCCTGATTTCATATTCCGTGATGGTAATGGGCGATGATGAAAGTGAAAATGAAAACCTTGAACAGACCCTGATACCCGATTTAGAAGAAAATCAAAAGAAATATGATTCTAGATTGGATGCCATAAATGATTTGAAAGAAGTGCGTGAGAATAACGCACCTAGCATTTATGATGAAAAACTGATTGATTCCTTGGGCTTTTACGACCCAGACCTTCCGGAACGGGAAAAAGAACGTATTGTAGATAGTATTTATGATGCTGGAAAAATCAAATACTCCGAAAAGAAGTACCGAAACCTTGGACAAAAGAAAGTTACTCAAAATAATATCGAGCAAATTGATTCTGCTGAAATAAGGCGAGAACAAAAAATTGAAACCAAAGAATTGGGTCTGGAACATCAACTATTCTTTGCAGCTTCGCCTAAACCTAATACATTTTCTAGTATTGGTAACACAGATGAAAGTATCTATGCAGTAGTCGATGGCGACCAAATCGTAACGGCAAATACTAGATTAAGAATGCGCCTTACTAAATCGGAAACTATCAATGGCAAGCTAATGCCAAAGAATGCAACAGTTTTTGGGTTTATTAGTTTTAAACCAAATCGAGCACTCATTGAAATCGAAAATATCAATCATCATCCTACAAAGCTCAAAGCATTCGATTTACAAGATGGTAGCGAAGGTATTTATATAGAGAACAATTTTAGAGCGGAAGCCACCACAGAACTACTGGACGACATTATAGGAGACATTAATATACCGTCTGTTCCGCAGGTAGGCGGAATTACGCAAGTGCTTAGACGCGGCAATCGGAACGTAAAAGTAACGGTATTGAACAATTACAAATTAATTCTAAAAGCCGATAATCGGCACTAATTATTCACTCTTATGAAAAAGTATATTCTTATTTCGACGCTTATTATTTTCGCCTTTGCACCTCCACATTGCTCGGCACAGACCACAAATCAACTCCTTGACACCATTTATGCCAATGACACCAAGAATGTGGCACTATTCTTCCCAGAACCCATACGGCAAGGGGTTACTGGCGCAGATAATTTTGTCTTTACCTACAATCGTGAAAAAGAACAGTATTTCGGACTGCTACAGGCCACACCTGGGGTAGAAAGCAATCTATTGGTCATCAATGGAGACGGATCTGTTTTTTCCTATATCCTCCGCTATAAAAAACAGCTGTCAAAACTCAATTACTTTATTCCCTTGACCAACAGCATCGGTAACGAAAGACCTATAGTACAAGATTCGGTTCGTTCCCAATCCCTTGATATCGTTAAGACAAAATACGACTACCGAAAATTCTGCAGCGCCCTTTTAAAACGAAAGCCACAAAACAGTATCCTTAAAAGACGGAACGAGGGGATTGTATTAAGCGTGGAACGTATCGTCTTTGATAAGGCGGCCCTTTACTTTGTTCTAGAGATCAGGAACAATTCCACCTTGGACTATGATGTGAATTTCTTGGATCTTTCTATCGAGACCCGACAAAAAGGGAAAAAGAAATCGGCACAACGGTTGTTTCAAGAACCACTTTACACCTACAACCTGCCTTCAAAAATTCTAAAAAACGAAACGGTGCGTTTTGTTTATGTCCTGCCCAAATTCTCGCTTTCAAACGACCGGAGGGTGGTTATGGAACTGTACGAAGAAAACGGGGAGCGATCCGTTGAACTGAAGATACCACATCGGTTTATCAATAATCCTGATTAATGGGAACCTTAAATGACTGGAATAAAACTAGAACATAAAATCCTTAAACTTTTAAATAATGGCACTGAACAATTTTTTTAGAATTAATCTGCCCTATGGCATTAAGCGAGACCGCAACGGGCATTGGGCCGCATTCAATAGAGAATATAAACCTTTAGGAAATAACGACCCTTTTGAACATATTGGTCAGGAAGAATTTATCCATACCAATTATGGGAAATTTTCCGATAGATTTTTAATGGGTTTAGCTGATGACCCTACCGCTATTCAGATGGATGAAAACAATATCATCAAAAAAGTATTTTTATATGATGATGCCACGAATCCATCAAACCATCTAAAAAATGAAACTGAGCTTTGGGAAAGGTACTTCAATAAACTTAGACTTTTATCAAGGCAAAAGTGTGATTCGAGTATTTGAAATGTATCGTTTTATTGAACTTTGGTTTTTTTATTACTACCATCAACTATACTGCTCTATCAAATGTTCTAAAGCTCTGTTCAATGCCGAATCCTCACCTGTCAATAAATCCCCAAGCTTTGTGCGAACCCGCATATCTGGTTGTACTCAAAAGCCAACAAATTCATGCCAACGCCGGCCAGTATTTTCTTCTTGCCATCAAATTCTTCTGCATTTTGTATGTTTCAATAAGTTTCAAAATCTATATTCCGCCTTTAAAAGCACAAACCTTGGCAATAGTCTATATTCGGTTGTAGATGTACCAATATCACTAGCTGAAAAATTCCTAAACCTTTCCGTATTAAAAAGGTTTTTACCCGTAACTCCTAAAGTCAGTTTGTTTTCATTGAGCTTGTATCGGGTTTCAAAATCCAAAAAATAATAAGTATTGTCGTTTTGCAAATTCCCAAAATAATAACGTTCCGAATGTAATTGAAAATCAAACTTATTATTAAACACAAAGGACAAATCCAAGAAACTTATATTATCAGTAAATGAATTATTAATAGTAGTTTGAATTTTAGTAGCTGTCCACTTCGTACCAATGTTATAGTTAAAAATACCTTTAAAACCTGAACGTAACTCCAAACCATAAAAGTAATTGATTGATGTCACTTCACGAAGGTCAGAATTGTTGACTATGTTTTTAAATTCGCTTTTCGTGTAGCCCAAATCCAGTTTTAAGTTAGATAAAATGAACTTAAAATAATAATCAAGTTTTGAAGTAACATTTGTAAAGGCTCTATTTTGTACTAATATTTTTTCGGTTTGAGTAAAGTTTTGGGTTAATAAAGTGTTAGTCGAAATGAAATCGTGGTTTTTGTTGTATAGAATAAATGTGTTGGCAAAAAACCTATCACTCCAATTACCAAGTTGGTAATTGAAAATAACACTGGATGCGTCCAATTGGTTAAAATCTCCTCTACCTTTTGCAAATGACCGAAAACCAGTTAATGCAAAATCGCTGTAAACATCCAAGATTTTTGCATTTGTGGTGTTATATGAATAGGATGATATAATCTTGTTCTTTTCGTTTATCTTCATATCAAAGCCAATACCCAGATTTATAAAAAAAGGATTTTGTGAGGAAATATTTCCATTGTTCTCTAACAAATTAAAAAGCTGGTGGAAGTTCAAATTACCAATTAATCCATAATCCTGAATTTTTAAGCGGTATTTGCTTTTTAAGAACAAATCATTCACTTGATAAATGGTCTGATTTTGGTATCTAATCGGTTGCTCTAAAACCGTGTCATCTTCTAAGAGTGAAAATTTTGTCCATAATTTATCTTTTCTGAACTCGTTGCCTAATTGCAATTCCAGTAAATGTCCGTTCTCCTTACGGTCTAACAAATGAACATTGATACCTGCAAATTGCATTTGGTTTTCGCTGAATTGTGAAACGTTATTCGCATCTACATTTTCAGGAAATAAATCTTGATATAAAAAGTTATTAAGCCTATAGTACTGCGGTGTCTTTTCATCAATAAAACGTCCTGTTAGCAAGAATACTTTCTTATCCTTGAATTTATTTGTATAGTTTATTTTTTGGTCTAAAAGCGTGTTTTGACGTTGAAGGTTTTCTAAGGTTGAATTTTCATTGAAGACCAGACTGGAACCATCATCGAAATCGCCATTATTGTATTTTGTAATGGCCTTTAGCATTTTGGTTTTTGAGATATTGTAGATAATATCTAATTTACCAAAGGCTATCGTTTGTTTGTTTCTTAATTCGTAATCTTCTGTATTGTTAAAGTTTGTATCGCTGACATCTACAATGTCAATGCTATTTCTAAAAAAGTCCGTTTCGTCTAAATTGAAAAAGCCAAGTGTTTTGATTTTTAGTTTCTCAATTGGATTAAAAATAGCGTTGAGAGATACCAATCCTGCATTATTGAAATTTGTTCTACTTTGTTTAAAACTCAATCTGTTTGGCGATAGGCTTACTAGTGAATTTGAACTTTGGTTGTCTCCAATACTAGCAGGTTCCTTAATTCGAATTGGTCTAACTAAATTCTCAATATCCCCAGTGGCATCATAGCCAATATTATTTAAATTGGTTAAAAAATAATACTTATTCTTATTGCCAAAGTTCATCAAATTTCCCTTGAATTGATAAAAACTATCATTGCCAACATTAGTTTCCGCATTCCCAAACCAAACCCTTTTGGAGTTTTCATTCAATTTTAGGTTTATGGCTACTTTATTGCTTTCTTCCACACCTTTTAATAATGGATTGTTGGAGTAGTTCTTGATGACTTCAACTTCTTCAATTGGATATGCCGGCATGTTTTTCGACAATATTTTATAACCTTTATCAAAAAGATCATCGCCGTCCACCATTAATTTCTGAATTTCTTGGTTGCCTAACATTATTGATCCATCTTGTCCAACAACTAACCCCGGTAATTTATCTATTAGTTCCTCAATATTTTTTTCATTGTTATCTGAGAAGGCTGAAACACGAAAAACTATGGTGTCTCCCTTTATTTTTATCGGAATTGTCCCTTCTAAAATAACTTCTTCTAAAATAATTTCTTCTTTTGCCAGTATGACATTATCAAGTAACGATAAGTTTGTTAAATCATTCTTTAAAAGAATTTTTTTTTTTTAAAACCTATGAAAGAAAACTCAATTACCACATCAGAGGGCATATCAATTGATATAGAAAATTCACCCCTATGATTTGTAAATCCATATGAAATAATGGATTCTGTTTGTAATCCTTTAGCGATAACAGAAACATTTTGAATTGGTTTTCTTTCATCATCTAAAACCGTTCCTGATAGAGGAATTTGACCAACAAGTTGGAATGAAAAAAGGAAGGTCACTAAAAATTTAAAGACGCGGTCATTCCGTGCTAATCTTGAATTTCCCATTCAAATAATATTTCTTTACCATTCCTGGTGTTTATTAACCTGTCTTCTACTTTCACTTCTCTAGGCAAGCGAGCTTGTATCATAGAACTGATAGAATTGTTATATCTTTTTTCAGCATAAGTTTTGATATTAATTGTCTTGTTTTTATTGACAGTAAGCTCAAAATATCCATTGAAATTTTCACTCTGTTGATTTGATTTTATTTCCTTAGCAACCCACATGTAACGTTTACTTTCATCATAAGCCTCAAGAATTAGTCCAGGCAAACCATGTAATTTCCAAGGCCCTGTGCGTATTGGATAATCTAGGGCAAACCAAGCTTCATAATGCCTGCCCCTAAAAAATGTCTTGGCAAGTAATACGCTATGTTTGCCTATTTTTTTTTCGTTATCCGTTATCTCCCACTTAATTTTTGGGAGCGTTTCTGCAATATTGTATATATTGAATGCCATCATTTCTGCACTAATAAGAGTGTCTTTGGCGAAGTTGATAAAATTAAATTGCGGATTATCTTCCGCTATATTAAGTTCAATTTCATTTCCAGACTCAATTGACTCCTTTTTAATGATTTTACTTTTTTTAAGGGGACTACTCTCAACAAAAATTGATCTGCCATTTTGGGAGTCAAAAATAAGTTTTCCAGTTTTTTTCAAAGGGCGTTCTGTATTCAGAATTATATCGTAATCAATTATATAGATGTCCTGACTAAAAGAGGGTATTGTAATAATACAAGATATTATAAAAACCAAAATCGTTCTCATGACTGCTTAATAAAAAAGGTCATCTTAAAAATAATAAAATGACCTCAAATAAATTAATAAACTTAGATGTTATTGAATTCCATTGATTAGCGCATCTTCAATTGCCCTAACAAGATTGTCACATGCACCTGTTGAACTTACTTCTGCACTACCAACTGAAGCCGCAACTAATTCTCCATTGCCATTATAAACTGAAATATTCCATGAACATGAAAGAAATTCAATTGTATAATTATAATTTGGATAATTATACCAGATATCCAAATCAGAAATCGTTCTATTAAGCGTTGATTCGGCAAATATGGTCAAATTATTCTCTTCTACAGATATAATTTTCTCAGAAGGCTTAACTGTGTTTCCAAAAACATTCCCTGCAATTAGAAACAAAGAAACAAATAGGATTTTTCTCATTATAATTGGTTTTTTATTATTAATACCTTAAAATTACTAATAATTAACTTTTATCTTACTTAATTCGTAGTTTATTTTTATAGTCTGTAAGAAAATAATGCATAATTAACATTATTCCATACCCATTCCTCTACCCTTTCGGGCAGATAAAAAAGTGTTCCTTTACCATTTTAAAGAATTTTTGGAGAAGAATTTTTTCAATAAAATATAGAATCGACTTTCCCTTTTAACCAAAGCTCAAGTTACAATAACGTGGAACATTCTAGTATTTTTATACATTATTCACGCAATAGGGCATTTTGTGACTGATAATTTAAAATGTTACCCCAAATAATTTATAATGTATACAGAATTTTGAAATATTGGATTATAAATGACTGATTGATAGTTTTTAATTATATTTTATGTTAAACAAAGTGTGGGAAATACTTGATTTTCAAGCCATTTTGACATCTAGATAATTTTAAATTCTCACAAAAAGAACGGATGAATACATTAAGAATTCTTAAAAAATATTTTTTGGTTACTTCAAGTATCGTTTATTTATACTTTAATCGTTTTACCTATTTCCTTTTATAAATATAGATTTCATTATTTGATATATGTAAAAACAACTTATCATCCTTTAATTCAAATGTATATGTATCAGTTTCATTATATGCGTTTCCTTCATCGTAGTTAATAGTAATTTCATTACCACTAACTACATACCAGCCATTACCACCATCGTTTGGAAAACAACCAAATTGCGAATCAACATTAACTATGTAATTTATTACTCGTTCATCTGCATCCAATAGTAAATAGGTTTCCGCTTGACATCTATTAAGATCTTGTTCAACATCATCAATTATAATTGAATGTAAAACCCACCATCCAACAACATCTGCGTCAACCTCCAAAGGGATTTCAGTCTCCTTTTCACAGGCAATAAAAAGAAAAGCACTTAAAGCAACTACCAATATTTTTTTCATCCTTTATTTGAACTATAGGGTTACCTAAATACTCGATTATTAATGTTGATTAAGAAGGAATCATCTGAACCTTTATAAATAAACCCTGAAAATTTTATTTTCACCAGATCTCTTACTCTTTTGTCTCTAAAGTCTTGTAGTCTAATTTTTGGATTATATCCTTTTGCTGGTACTACAATTGTGACTTGCTCACTGTTCTTCCCGTCAGAATTTTTTAAATCAAAAAGAAAATCGACTAAAGTATTCTTCAACATAATGGTATTCTCTTCAAGAAGAATTTCAGACAAATGGTTCTTTCGTCTCTCCCCAATCCTAACTACATCAAATTTCACATCCATATCGTATCCTTTATTTGGACTTAAACTTAGCTGTTAGTGTTTTATTAATAACATGAATATAAGAAAAATCGCAAGAAGGTTTTATCTTACTATTCAACGCAACTAATGGGCAGAAATCTCATCTTAAAATAAAACGGTTAATGAAAATTTTTAGAATGCTCAGCTTACTATTTATAATTACGGCTATTTTTTCAGGCTGCTCTAATGATGATAGCAAGCCTGGTTGTTTTCAAGAAGATAATAGAAAAATATTGGCCACAATAAATAATATAGAAGGCACTATTTCACAACAATGTTCAGAAAATTTTATAATAATTCCAAATGAAAAAGTTAGTAATAACCCAGTTGGCTCTTTCTTTCCTTGTAATCTAAACGATGATTTCAAGGTAGAAGGAATACAGGTAGTCTTCAGTGGCTATATTTATGAATCTTTCGATACAGAGGATATATGTGCAGATTTTTTTGAAATAATCGAAATAAGGCTGACGGAATAAATAAATACTTAAAATTTAAGAATCATGAAATACATTTTGCTTTTACTATTTCTTCTGGCCCATATTTCATGTGAAAAAAGTGGTATTGAAACTCCAATTGGTTTTACGGTTTATAAACTTGAATCTATATATGGTGGCTTATCCGGTCAAACAATATTGGCTCAAGATTTAGATTTCAATGAAATGATAATAATTCAAAAGGATAGTACGTTTTTCAAGGAGAGGGTCTATTCGGATAGTACTATATCTTCAACAGGGGATTTTGAACTATTTATGCGAGAAGATGACGGACAAAAATTTTTCAAATTCACCTATGTCAATAATGATGGATTAATTGAAAATTGTAATAATTCATTGATTGAATATTATGTAATCCCAAATGAAAAATCTATTTCTAATGGCGGTTCCGTGCCATGTGATGGCCCAGGATACAACTACAGCAAAATAAGATAATCGTTTATTTGAACTTTACGAATTACGACATGGTGTCCTAACTCTTGCTTTATTTGAACTTTAAGCCATGATACCGTGTTCAATTCTTCCTAAAGCATACATTACCTTTTGTATGCCTCTTACACTCTTTAAAAGTGATTCAGGGGTTATCCCGCCCAAGGCTTTTGACTTTGTCTTTAACCACTTTTCAAAGTTAGATTTATCCTCGAAAACTGATTCGCCGTATTGTTTTAATCGAATTTGTTCTTTCTTTAAGTTTTGCATTCTTTAATTTGATGGTTATGATTAACGACGTGGTGTCCTAACTTATCCTTCATTAGAGCTTTAGTCTAGAAATCTAATAATATCTCTCCCTCCATATAAAACTCTTACAATTCTTATTCGGTCTTTTAAAATTCGGTAAAAGATGATATGTGAAATGTAAGGAAGACTATATAGACCTTTTTTGATGTCATTCCGTGCCCGACCTATGTGATAATTAGCACTCAACTTATCAAAGTGCTCTTCAAGTCCTACTAAATATTTAATGGCTTGGTCCTGCCCGAACTTACCTTCACCGAATTCATAGATTTCATCTATATCGGATTTAGTTTCTTCTGAAAGAACATATAGGTATTTCATGAAATTTTCTTGGATGCTATTATCTGGCTCATTGACAAATTACTGTCTGGGCCATCCCATCCTTTTTCAATTTCCTTCCTTAGATCCCGAATAACTTTTTCTCTATAAATACCGTGCAACCTTAAGGCATCTCGTATCACTTCGCTATTGTTCTGATACTCGCCTGAAGCAACCTGCGCATTTATATATTCTTCCTGTTTTTTAGTGAAACTAACATTCATGCTTAAATCATTTACTACTAAATTAATAAAAAATGTCCAAATAAGATATATTTGGACATAATATTAAGGTTTAATCTATCCTTTATTCGTACTTTGTTAATGTAAATATTCTATTATAACTTTTCAGTTTTAATTGATGTATTTTGGCATTGAACTGATCAACGGTATGTTCCATACTTACCACTATATATTTAGGATTTCCACTTTTACACTTTTGATCTAGTGGTGCATCAATTCCGCAACTATAAAATTTACCGTCATTACTTATGTAATAGTATCCTGGGGCTTCATAACCTATAGCGTTTTCAGATTGAGGATAAAATATATATTGTTTATTACCCTCGAATACATAAACATAGGTATCCCGAAAGTCATCGACATCATCTACTAACTCCAAATGATAAAGTCCATTTAGAATTATTCCTTTATCTGAATTACTTTGCGCATAGCTTTCACAACTAAGAAAGAAAAGTAACACGCCAAACACAGATTTAGTTAAAACATTTTTCATAGTATCCTTTATTTAAACTTTATTTTTTGTCATTTATTCTATTTAACCTTTCTTGGAACTCATATAATTTTGGCTCAACATCATTCCTATTTAGTGAATTTAAAACGCTGAATATAGAAATGGCTTTCTCAAGAATTCTAATCTCTTCGGAAGGTAATTTTCTTTTACGATATAAAATAGCCAATCTTCTATAAGGAAAACTCCCTTCGAAATTCTCTGAAACATTTGCTTCATAAAGAGACATAGCCTTGACTATCTGGCCTTCTTTCTCTAATTGTTTTCCCAATAAATTTCTTTGAACCTGATCATCGAAGTTGTTAATCATTCTTTGTTTAAACTTTGGTTGTTTTAATTCCAATTGTTGTATACAAGGGTAAATGCTTAAATACGTTACTACTATCCGTATAATTAGTCATAATTTTATCAGCCATATCTTTTGCAATTTCCTCTGAATCGGCAAACACAAATGCGGTCAATAACTCTATTCCTGTTAGTTGCCCTTGGCCTAATTCTGTCTTTATTTCTACTTTGTACTTCTCCATATTGTATTGTTACCTTTATTTGAACTTTGACATTAAAGATAAGAAGATGTTAGAAAGAACAATTTAATACAATCCTCACATAATTTAATACCTTCATGATTCATATTTCTATTGTATGGCTTAAAAGTTCCATTCAAACTGAGAACAATCGGCTCATGAAAAACATTTTTCTGATACTTATTTCGGTCTTTTTTTTAAGTGGTTGCGAGGAAAATGTCATCTCGGAAACAAATATTCTTTTAAAGAATGTAAACATAGTTGATGTAGAAAACGGTGTTCTGCTACCTGCAAAACATGTGGCCATTCAAGGAGAAAAGATAGTAGCCATTTACGAGGAAAAAGAGATTGTTCCGTCCAATTCGGCTCTAGTAATAGACGGTAAGGGAAAATATCTAATTCCCGGATTATGGGATATGCACACACATTTTAATTGGAACTTTAAGTTCTCATCGCCAATGCTAGTGGCGAATGGCGTGACCGGTGTACGGGAAATGTGGGGAGTAATGGACCGGATAAAGGAAGTGCGAAAACGGGTATTGGTCGACGATCTAATCGCCCCGGATATTTACTCGGCCGGGGCCATCATTGATGGAGACCCACCATTCTGGCCTAATTCCTCGGGCGTGAAAGATGCTGAAATGGCAAAGGACGAAGTGGACCAACAGGTATTTGAAGGGGTTGATTTCATAAAGGTCTATAGCCTGTTGACTAGAGAGGCATACATTGCCATCGCAGAAAGAAGTAAGGAACGAAACATACCCTTTGCTGGCCATGTCCCTATTTCAATAAGCATTTGGGATGCTGTGGCTGCTGGGCAGCAAAGTATAGAACATCTCGATGGTATTCTGGAGGGTTGCAGTACAAACGATAAAATATTGAGCGCTCCATTGAAAGAAAGGTTTAATATTAAATGGACAAACACGCTGTTGGATTCATTTGAACCTGCTTTGCTTGATTCATTAGCAAATTACTTGGCAAAAAGCGAAACTTGGTTGTCTCCGACTTTAATCGTTTTAAGGAACACAGCAAATTTGGATGACCCTGATCTAATAAAAGACCCAAGGTTAGCCTATATACCAGAATTTATTCGGGAAAGGTGGAATCCGGTAAATGACTTTCGGTTTAAAAATAACAAAACAGAATATTTTGAGATTGGGCGTAAAAAATTCCAGCTACAATTATCTTTCATTAAGGCATTAGAAAAAGCTGGTGTGAAGATGATCGTAGGTACGGACTACCCCAATCCATATTGTTTTCCAGGCTTCAGTTTACATGATGAAATGCAATTAATGGTCAAAGCGGGCCTAACCAATGCAGCAACATTAAAATGCGCAACTTACAATCCAGCTCTGTTTATGGGCAAGGAAGACGAATTTGGTACAGTAGAGGTCGGTAAAAAAGCTAGTCTGATATTGTTGGACGGAAATCCATTGGAGAATATAACCAATACAGAGCGAATCAGCTCGGTTTTTCTAAGAGGACGTTATTTGGACAGGAACAAACTGGATGAACTTTTGGAGGAGGCTAAAATCAATGCCACAAAAGCCAAAAATCCGTTTTAATCCTAATCGATTAATAGTTATCCTTTATTTAGACTTTTAAGATTGTAAAATAATATCACTATCAATATTTAATTTAACATGCAGCTTTTTAGCAACTTCTAATGGCATTTCTCTTTTTCCTCCTAAATACTCACTTATTCTTGAAGAAGTAGTTTCTAAAAGGGCTGCTAACTTTTTTTGATTTAGCTTCATTTCAAACATACGTAATTCAATAACCTCTTTTAAAGTAGGCAATCCCATAGGGAAATGTATAGCTTCATAGTTTTCAATAATCTTTGTTAGATTTAAAAATTCCATTGCTAAAGGGTCATTATCGGGTGTGTCGTCCGTAACAACATCAATAAGTTCTTCCAAGCGAAGATTAGCGTTTATATACGTTTGGTGTTCAATGTACTCCATGACTTATAATTTATCTATATTCTTTAATTTATCATAATCCTTGTGATTACCGACCCAACGAATTAGAACTAATTTAAACTTAAATCGTACAATAGCGATAACCCTGTAATGATTACCTTTTATATTAAAGACAATTCTACCATTGCCAACATTATCCGCAGAATTAAAGGTGTTCTTTAAATCGGAAAAATTCGTCCAATCACTTTTTGCTGCTTTTTTATACCAGTCCTGTAATCCTACTTTTGCATTTGTTTCTTTATCGAAATACTCTCTAAGTTTACGAAATGATATAATTCTCATAGGGCGATTTGTAATCTACACAAATGTATTAAAAAATTTACATAATATGTAATTAAAATACAATTAATGTAAATAAATTAATGATTATAACTCATTTTTTTTCATCGATTTTTTTATAATCAATTTCCTCAATTGCTCCAGAATCATCAATGATAAATATATAATACTGCATTTCGTTCAAATGTTTGCCAACGTTGCGGCTAAGCGTAGTGCGGTAGTAAGGAAACATTTTTGTTTCCGGCTGCGCACGAAGCTAAAGCTTTTGGTTTAGTTTTATTTTTTTGTTCCAAAGCTAAATCCCAAAGATTTAGCGACTTTATAAATATACACAGACCTTTCGGTTTTGCTCTTAAGTCCGCATTACGTTTAGCATTGTTGTGTGCAGTTTTACCCCGCCATGTTTTGCAAATCCAGTATGTCACGTTCATAGATTTGGTCTGTAAATTGATAATAATTACTGTGCATTTTTCGACCACTCTTATACA
>NZ_CAXBGF010000027.1:0-21852 GCF_963975365.1 uncultured Maribacter sp.
CGAAAAACGGGATTCGAACCCGCGACCTCCACCTTGGCAAGGTGGCGCTCTACCAACTGAGCTATTTTCGCAAGTTAATGAACGTGCATCTCTTAAAAGACGCGGGTGCAAATTTAATACAATTCTGTAAAAACCAAAGTAAAAATAAGCAAAAGAATAAAAAAAATTATGATGTCGCCTTCTTGTCCTTGGTTAACAGCCTTTTAATTTCATTTAACTTCATTAATGCCTCTACCGGAGTAAGGGTGTCAATGTCTAAATGCGTAATTTCTTCCTTAATTTCTTCTAATAGGGGATCATCTAAGTTGAAAAAACTCAACTGCATTTCGTTGGAAGTGTTTTTAAGTTGATCACCAATTTCTTGATTCACATGCTTATTTTCAAGCTTTTTTAAAATCTTATTCGCCTTTTGAATTACTTGTTGTGGCATACCTGCCATTTTTGCTACATGAATACCAAAACTATGTTCACTACCGCCAGGAATTAATTTTCTAAGAAATAGGACGGTATCCTTCAATTCCTTTATTGCAACATTATAATTCTTAATACGATTAAACGTGTTCGTCATTTCGTTAAGTTCGTGGTAATGGGTGGCAAACATAGTTTTTGCCCTAGCAGGGTGCTCATGTAGATATTCCGAAATGGCCCAAGCAATTGAAATACCATCGTAAGTACTGGTTCCTCTTCCTATTTCATCTAATAAAACCAAACTGCGTTCAGAAAGGTTGTTAAGAATAGATGCGGTTTCGTTCATTTCAACCATAAAGGTCGATTCGCCCATCGAAATATTATCGCTTGCGCCAACACGGGTGAATATTTTATCAATTACCCCAATTTTAGCACTCGTAGCAGGTACAAAACTTCCCATTTGTGCAAGAAGCACAATTAATGCTGTCTGTCTCAATAATGCCGATTTACCACTCATGTTCGGTCCAGTAATCATTATAAACTGTTGATTGGATCTATCTAACTGTAGGTCATTGGTGATATATTGTTCACCTAAAGGCAGTTGTTTCTCAATGACCGGATGCCTACCATCGGTAATTTGTAAATTAGTAGAGTCATTTAGTTCCGGACAGTGATATGCATTCTCTTTAGCCAATTGAGCAAATCCACAAAGGCAATCAAGTTGTGCTATTAGATAAGCATTGTTTTGAACAGGGGCTATATATTCCTGCATCCAAACGACCAACTGAGAAAATAGTTGTTGCTCTAATGTTGAGATACGATCTTCTGCTCCTAGAATTTTTGCCTCATATTCTTTTAACTCTTCTGTTATATAACGTTCTGCATTAACTAAAGTCTGTTTACGGGTCCAAGTATCTGGTACTTTGTCTTTATGTGTATTTCTTACTTCAATGTAATACCCAAAAACATTGTTGGAGGCTATTTTGAGAGAGGTTATGCCAGTTGCGGCAGTCTCTCTTTCAAGCATGTTATTCAAATAATTTTTTCCAGACGTGGCTAATCCTCTAAGTTCATCTAATTCTTCAGAAAAGCCTTTTGCAATGGTACTGCCCTTTAAAATATTTACAGGTGCCTCTTCGCTAAGCATTTCTTTAATTTTTTCTCTTAACAAGTCACAAGATTGAATTTGGTCACCTGTTAATGCTAAAGATTCATTTTTAGAAGCTGTAGCTAATTGCTTAATTGGTATTAATGCTGCAAGTGAGTTTTTAAGCTGTACAACTTCTTTAGGGTTAACTTTACCTGTGGCCACTTTAGAGATTAAGCGTTCTAAATCGCCCATTTGTTTAATATGGTGCTGAAATTTTTCTAGAACTACATCTTCATTATATAAAAAAGTAACTATTTGTTGTCTTCTTTTTATTTTCTCGAGATTTTTTAAGGGTAAGGCGAGCCATCGTTTAATCATACGGCCACCCATTGGCGAAATGGTCTTATCAATTACATCTAAAAGAGTAACAGCGTTGATATTTGTTGAATGGTATAGTTCTAAATTTTTTATAGTGAACCTATCCATCCATATGTAATCATCTTCGGCGATTCGCTGTAATTTTGAAATGTGCTGTAATTGGCGATGCTGCGTTTCTCCTAAATAATGTAATATAACACCAGATGCAATAACCCCACATGTTAAATGATCGACACCAAATCCTTTTAATGTTTTGGTATTGAAGTGTGAGGTAAGGTTCTCTAATGCATAATCCTCTTGAAATACCCAATCTTCTAAATAAAATAAATGATGGTTTTTACCAAATACTTCGATAAATTCTTTTTTATGCGCTTTAGAAATTAAAATTTCATTCGGGGAAAAATTCTGTAGTAATTTATCGATTTGTTCTTCGCTACCTTCCGATGTCAAAAATTCGCCTGTGGATATGTCAACTAAAGAAATTCCAATTTTTTTTCTTCCAAAATGAATAGCGCAAAGAAAATTATTAGTCTTTGAATGTAGAATATCATCATTCATAGCAACTCCTGGGGTTACCAATTCAGTAACACCTCGTTTAACAATCGTTTTGGTTTGCTTAGGGTCTTCTAGCTGGTCACAAATCGCAACACGAAGTCCTGCCTTAACTAATTTTGGTAAATACGTGTTTAATGAATGATGTGGGAAACCAGCTAATTCTGTTCGTTCACCGCCATTGTTTCTATGGGTTAGAATGATACCTAAAATACGTGAAGCCTTAACGGCATCTTCACCAAAAGTTTCGTAAAAATCACCAACTCGAAATAGCAATAAAGCATCAGGATATTTGGTCTTGATGGTATTGTACTGCTTCATTAAAGGGGTCACCTTTTTTGTATTGCCTTTATCCGCCACTTTATCTTTATCTCATTAATTTTGCACCTTCACGAAAGTATGATTTTATCCATGAATTTTGAATCATTGTTAATATTTGCGGATAAGTTTATCACATTAATTAATCAATTGAAAATTAAAAAAAAACATGAGAAAACTACGAAATGAGGAGTTAGTTAGAAAGGATCTAGAAGAATTTAAACTTGCGGGCAAGACTCCGATAATTATTGTTTTGGACAATATTCGTAGTTTAAATAATGTGGGTTCGGTATTTAGAACAGCAGATGCTTTCTTGATAGAAAAAATATACTTGTGTGGTATAACTGCCACGCCTCCTCATAAAGATATTCATAAGACCGCTTTAGGCGCTACGGAAAGTGTTGATTGGGAGTATGTGCCTGAAACGATCGATTTAGTATCAAAGTTAAAAAAAGAAGGCTGCCATGTAGTATCGGTTGAACAGGCAGAGAATGCTACTCAGTTAAATAATTATGTACCGACGAAGGGTGAAAAACAGATTTTTATTTTTGGGAATGAAGTGAAAGGAGTTGCTCAAAGTGTTGTTTCTGCAAGTGATGAAATTTTAGAAATCCCTCAATTTGGGACTAAGCATTCTTTAAACATTTCAGTAAGTGTGGGCGTTGTGGTTTGGGATTGTTGGAGTAAACTTAACGTATAAAAAAACCTGGTCAATGACCAGGTTTTCATGTATAGTTTGAGTTAGTTAGTTGCACTTGTGCTGTTGCAATAAAGTGAATCCTTTTCATTTACACAAGAAATAATACAATATATTCTGTTGTAATTATGATAACGCGAAATCTTCAATCTTAGATAAAATAGCTTCATAATCACTATTATGACTCACGAAATCTAAATCACTAACATCTATAACTATTTGATTTTCTTTAGGATAGGTCTTTAGAAAGTCAAAATAGCCTCTATTTATTCGTTCTAGGTAAGAGAGTTCAATATTTTGTTCATAATCTCTACCACGCTTCTTTATTTGCTGTAATAACCTTTCTGTGGTTTGATACAGATAAACGTATATTTTTGGTTTTTTAACCTCCTTGTACATGAAATTAAAAACTTTTCGGTAAAGTTCAAATTCGTTTTGCTGTAAGGTGACCTTTGCAAAAATTAGTGATTTGTAAATGTCATAATCGCTCACCATGAAACTTTTGAAGAGATCAAGCTGATTTGTGTCTTCTCTGAATTGTTGATATCGATCAGCCAAAAAAGACATCTCTAGCGGAAAAGCATACCTCGACTGATCCTCGTAAAAACTTGGGAGAAAAGGGTTCTCGGCAAATCGTTCCAGTATTAATTTGGCATTAAAGTCATCTGAGATTTTAGTAGCCAATGTTGTTTTTCCGGCGCCAATATTACCTTCAATAGCCATATATTCGAAACTGGCAAAAAGCGAATGTCGATTCTTAAAAAGTTTTTTAGGTAGCTTAATGATGATGCTTTTATCTTTGCATCCTTGTAGCAAGTTTCTTGTATCCTTGTTTAATATAGGATGATAGAATTGAGGCGTAATATCAGCTAATGGTTTAAGAATAAATTTACGTTCTTGCATTTTAGGGTGCGGTATCGTAAGTGTATTTGATTCAATTATTTTATTCTCATAATAGATAATATCAATATCTAAGGTTCTACTTTGGTAACTTGTACTGTTGGTTCTTTCTCTGCCGAAATCTGTTTCAATCCTTAAAAGTTCATATAATAAGTCTTCCGGTGAAAGAAGGGTTTGAACTTCTATGCAGGCATTTAAGAAATCTTCTGCTTCAAAACCCCATGAAGGTGTTTCGTAAATAGCTGAGACCTGCCTAATTTCTCCGGCTTTATTTCCAATTTCGAAAATAGCCTTTTGTAACAGAATTTCTCTGTTTCCTAAATTACTGCCAATAGATAAATATGCTGTTTTGTATACTCCCATAATATTGGAACAAAATAACTAAAACATATTCACATTGGTTATCTTTGTTAACTATTTAAAAGAAAGATTTGCATGAATTTTTTGAGAAATTTTTTAGCTTCTATTTTTGGTTCCTTGTTCGCTTTTGGGATTCTATTCGTTATGTTTTTAATATTTGTAACGCTGGTAAGTAGTGGGGAAGATACCGTTGCAGTTAAAGATAATTCAATATTAGAGCTTCAGTTACAGTATTCTATTTCTGATTATACCGGTACCAATGAGCTTGACCCATTTGCGGGTATTTTTGAACAATCGCAAGGGTTAGATGAAATTTTGCATGCTATTGAAGTGGCTAAAAATGACGATCGTATTAAGGGTATTAGTATAAATAATAACTTTATTGTTGCTGGCCTGGCCCAAACACAGGCAATAAGAGGGGCATTGGTAGACTTTAAGTCTAATGGTAAGTTTATTTATGCATATGCCGATTTTTATATGCAGCGCGATTATTATTTAGCCAGTGTGGCAGATTCAATTTTCATGAATCCTGTAGGCGTGTTAGATTTTAAAGGACTCTCGACCGAAGTACTTTATTTTAAAGAACTACAGGAAAAATCGGGTGTTAAAATGGAAGTGATTCGCCATGGTAAATATAAGAGTGCTGTAGAACCGTATCTAGAGAATAATATGAGTGAGGCAAATAGAAGTCAATTGACTTCATTGCTTCAATCGCTTTGGAATTCTATGGTGACCGATATTTCAAATACGAGAGGCATTTCAGAATCTGATTTAAATATTATTGCTGATACCTTAGGTGGTAGAACTCCTGAATATGCAAAAAAATCTGGACTTGTAGATGGTATTGTTTTTTATGATGAGTATGAAAAAAAATTGTTTGATGCCCTAGCTGTTAAAAAAGAGGATAAGGTTAATATTAGCACTTTAGATGAATATGTGAAATATTCCAATAAAAAGACCATGAAAATTGGGGATGATAAGATTGCGGTTGTTTTTGCTCAAGGAGAAATTTTTTACGGGGAAGGTGGGCCAAATATTATTGGACAAGGTATTGTTAATGATGCTTTAATAAAAGCACGTGAAGATGAAAGTGTTAAAGCTATTGTTTTAAGAGTTAATTCACCTGGTGGTAGTGCTTTAACTTCAGATATTATTTGGAGAGAAGTCGCACTTACTAAAAAAGTAAAGCCAGTTATTGTTTCTATGGGTAACGTAGCGGCATCTGGCGGTTATTATATAGCGGCAGGAGCAGATAAGATTTATGCCGAACCAACTACAATAACTGGTTCAATTGGTGTTTTTGGTACTGTGCCGAATATGACAGAGTTGGCTAATACTATTGGAATCAATGCAGAGCAGGTAGGCACTAATAAAAATGCGATTGATTATTCTTTGTTCGAACCGATACAAGAGAGTTTTAAAAATCAAATTCAGGAGAGTATTGAAGATACATATCAAACATTTTTACAACGTGTATCTGAAGGTCGTAATATGACCATGGCACAAGTAGATAGTGTTGCTCAAGGTCGCGTTTGGAGTGGCTCTGAGGCTTTAGAAATTGGCTTGGTCGATGAGTTGGGTAATTTGGACGATGCTATTGAAGCAGCTGCCGAAATGGCTTCTTTAGAATCTTATGGAGTTAAAAAATTACCTAAATATAAAAGTGGTTTTGAACGTTTTATGGAAGACTTAGAAGGTGCCAGCATTCAATTTAAAGAAAGCCTTTTAAAAGAAGAAATAGGAGATGAGGCATATAAGGTTCTTAAAGAACTACAGTCTTTTAAAGAACAAAAGGGCATACAGGCTAGAATGCCCTTTGCTTTAGATATTAGATAGATTTATGACGTTAAAGGATAGGAAACTAGCACAACGTATTTATTTGTATTTAGGGGCATTGTTTATTACCTCCTTGGTAGTTTCGAATCTTATTTTTCAAAAATTTTTCTATTGGAATCCGTTTGGTGAATTTACTGTTTTCGGAGTTTCGCTTTTTGAGGTTTCCGTGGGTATTTTGCCTTATCCCATAACCTTTTTAATTACTGATCTTATATCTGAGATATATGGTAAAAAAATGGCAAATCAGATAGTGACTGCCGGTATTTTTGCCTCTTTTTTTTCAATGGGCATTATCTTGTTGGCGGAGGTAGCACCTGCAATACCCACTTCACCAATAAATGACCAAACTTTTACTCAAGTTTTCGCTTTGTCACCAATTGCGGTATTGGCATCAATGATGGCCTATTTGTTGGCCCAATACGTAGATGTTGCCATCTATCATTTTTGGAAAAAATTAACCAAAGGAAAGTATTTATGGTTACGTAATAATTTTTCTACATTTCTATCACAATTTCTTGACACGTTTACCGTTGTGGGACTGTTATGTGTTTTTAATGTTCTCCCTTGGGAACTTTTTTTCGGACTCGTGGTAAGCGGATTTATTTTTAAGATTTTTATAGCATTCTTTGACACTCCTTTTCTCTATTTCTTCGTATATATAATGAGAAAACGTTTTGATCTAAAACCAAATGAAGAACTGGACTTAGATATATTGGAACAATAGCGGAAATAAAACAGTGTAAAAATATACTATGGGTAAGAAAATATTGAAAATTGTAAGTGTAATTCTATTGTTGATAATAGCAATCCTAATTGCTGCACCTTTTTTTTTAGAGGCAAAAATTGGTAATATTATAAAGAATAATGTCAATAAGAATGTCAATGCTATACTCGATTTTTCAGAAGCAGATTTGAGTTTATTCAGCAGTTTTCCTAATGCTGAGGTGAAATTTAAAGATCTAGTTTTAATCAATAAAGCTCCTTTCGAGGGCGATACGTTGTTTAAGGCCAACACGCTGGATTTAACTATGGGCATTATGCAATTGTTTAAGGGCACTGAAGATGCTATTGCAATTAATAATATTTATTTAGACGGTGCATTATTGAATGTGGTCGTTGATAAAGATGAGAACGCTAATTATGATATCACAGTAGTTCCTGAAAATACAACGGTTGAAGAAACTACTAGTGCCGATGGTTTTTCTTTTGATTTACAAACATATGAGATTTCAGACTCTAGAATTTACTATATAGATAAGTCTACGGGTATAACTTTTAAGTTAGATGATTTTCAGCACAAAGGAACAGGTGATTTATCTTTGGCAACTTCAGAGTTAGACACACATACCGATGCTTTGGTTTCGTTTGAAATGGATAGTGTAAATTATTTGAATAAAAACAAGTTAAAATTAGATGCATTAATAGGCATAGATTTAAATCAAAATAAATATTCTTTTTTAAAGAACGAAGCTTTAGTTAACCAACTTCCTTTAGTATTTGACGGTTTTGTTATTGTAAATGATGCAAATCAAGAAATAGATTTAACATTTAAAACACCTTCCTCAGATTTTAAAAACTTTTTGGGTGTAATACCAGAAATCTATTCCAAGAATATTGAAAATGTTACTACTACGGGTGATTTTATTGTAAATGGTAATTTTAACGGTATTGTGGACGATACTCATATTCCTAAATTTAATATTGAGATAAAATCGGATAATGCATCTTTCAAATATCCAGATTTGCCTAAAGCGGTACGTAATGTGTTTTTTGATATTCAATTGAATAACAAAACCGGTATTGCAGAAGATACCTATGTAGATATAAATAAAGCTTCATTTATGATCGATGAAGATAGGTTTAATCTTACTTCTAATATTACCGAGCTTATGGGTAATACTAAAGTAAAGGCTCATGTAGACGGGTCTATGAACTTGGCTAATATTTCAAAAGCATACCCCATACCCGCTGGTTATAATTTAAAAGGTCTTTTAAAAGCCGACGTTACAACAGCATTCGATATGGCTTCCGTTGAAAGAAAGCAATATGAAAAAACGAATACTACCGGTAATTTAAGTGTAGCCAATTTTGAATATAATTCTGTAGAACTCGCGAACCCCATTAAATTCACTAGCGCTAGTTTAACCTTCAACCCCAAAACGGTTACCTTAAATAGTTTAAATGGTACAACAGGTAAAACTGATTTTGACGTTACAGGGACAATTAATAACCTTTTAGGTTTTATGTTCAATGATGAAAAGGTTGAAGGTAATTTTAATTTAAAATCTGAGCGATTTGCATTAAACGATTTTATGGTCGCTGAATCGGAAACCATATCTACAACTAATGAAGGAGAAAGCGGTGGAACAGTTCAAACGGAAAAAATTAAAATTCCATCATTTCTCGATGCCACCATAAATGCCAACGCTAAACAAGTGATTTATGATGATATTGTTTTAAGTGATGTAACTGGTGTTCTAAAGATAAAAGATGAAACGGCTACATTAAGTAACATGTCATCTGGTTTGCTCGGCGGAAAAATGTCTTTCAATGGAGCAGTGTCTACTAAGAATGAGAATCCCACCTTTGCAATGAAATTAAACTTGAATCAACTGGGTATAGAAGAGACCTTTAAATCAATTGAATTGTTCAAAACAATTGCGCCTATTGCACAAATATTGAAAGGTAAATTAACGTCAGACATTTCACTATCTGGTAATTTGACTGATGATTTGCTGCCAAACCTTTTGTCGCTCAGTGGAGATTTGTTCGCAGATATTATGACTGATGAAATTAGTACGGAATCAGCACCAGTATTAAATGCACTGGTATCTAAATTGAATTTTATTGATTTAAAGGAACTAAATCTGAAAGAGTTAAAAACCTCACTTTCATTTAAAGACGGTATAGTTGTTGTAAAGCCATTTACGATTAGATATAAGGATATTTCCATAGATATTGATGGTAGCCATACATTTGATAAAAAATTAAATTATAAGGCTACAATGCAGGTGCCTGCTAAATACCTTGGTCCTGAAATTACTAAGTTAATAGCTAAAATTGACGACACGGCTTTAACAGATTTAAAAATACCTGTCATTGCTAACATTGGAGGTTTATATAATAACCCGCAGGTAACTACAGATTTAACTTCAGGAGTAAAACAACTAACGACAAAGTTGATTGAAGTAGAAAAACAGAAGCTTATCGATAAAGGGACAGATAAGGCTAAGGATTTAATAGGGGGTATTTTAAGTGGTAACCAATCTAAAGCAGATTCAATTAAAAAGGATACAACTTCGAATAAACAAAAGGCTAAGGATATTTTAGACGGAATACTTGCTTCTAAAAAACCAAATGATGGTACAACGGTTAAGAAAGACTCGGCTCCGGTTAAAAGCGAAAAGGAAGTAGTGAAAGAAAAGGCGAAAGATATCTTAGGTGGTCTGCTAGGTAAAAAGAAAAAGGATACGGTTAATTAACTGTTAATCCAACATAATAGCCTTCACTACCTCTAACATTAAATACGGTGTTATCTTCGAAAATAAGATACTGTCCTTTAATTCCTTTTAATTTACCTTCAAATAAAGGTGTTTTATCAAGGTTGAGGCTTTTAACTTTAGTAGGATATTTCAATACTGGGAACTCCATCTGGGTTTCACTTTTATCGTCTAAATAATAAGTAAGTGCTTCTTTTGGAATGTATTGCTTTAATTTTTCACGCCATTCTAAAAGGTTCTCATCTACAACCTTGTTGGTTAGCATAGTGCGCCAATTGGTTTTGTCACCAACATGATTTTTTAAGGCAACTTCGGTAATCCCTGCAAGATATCTATTGGGTAACTCTACAATTTCAATAGCTTCATGCGCACCTTGGTCAATCCATCTTGTGGGTATTTGTCCTTTTCTAGTAACGCCAACTTTAACATTGCTTGAATTGGCTAAATATACAATGTGTGGTTGTAATTGCACCTTTTTTTCATATTCTAGATCTCTATCTTCTTGATCTAAATGGGCTGTGCTCAATTCTGGGCGCATAATCCAATCTCCTGCAGAGGGTATTTCAAAAAAACACGTTTTACAAAAACCTTGTCTATAAATAGGTCTATCGTTTCCACAGTTAAGACATTGGAATTTTATAAATTCTATTTTTAAATTTTTATCGAGAACTTGATTTACATTTAGAAAATCAGAATCAAACAACATATAATATTGTATTGGACGACCTATTTCTGTTTGCATTTTTTTTAGTACTCCTTCGTATTGCATGTTTAGGCTGCTTATTGTATAGTCAATTTGAAAATGATGCTTATATACGCTATTTTTAGCAACACAAAGATACCTATAAATGCCAATTACTTTATTTAATTCCATTGCCTCTTGGCTGTTGAAGAAGCGTTATCATCAGATAGAACTTTTTTTAAAGTACCCAGAAGAGGTTCAAGAAGAAGTTTTGTTGCAATTGCTCGAGTTTGCAGAGGACACTGAAGTTGGAAGAAAATATGAATTCGATTCAATTGGATCATATAACACATTTAAAGAACGTTTACCTATAGTATCTTATGAAGAAATTGAACCTATAATTGAACGTACTCGAAAAGGTGAACAAAATCTTTTTTGGCCTACCAAGGTGAAGTTGTTTGCGAAAAGTAGCGGAACTACTAATGCAAAAAGTAAGTTTATCCCTGTTAGTAGTGAAGCATTAGAAGACTGCCATTATAAATCAAGCAAAGATTTACTATGCCTTTATTTAAACAATAATGAAAATTCACAATTGTTTACGGGTAAAAGTTTACGACTAGGGGGTAGTAAAGAGCTTTACGAGGACAATGGCTCTTTATTTGGTGATCTGTCTGCCATTCTTATAGATAACATGCCTTTGTGGGCAGAATATAGTAGTACGCCCAGTAATAAGGTTTCCTTGATGAGTGAATGGGAAAGTAAGCTGATGGCCATTATTCATGAAAGTGTACAAGAAAATGTAACTAGCCTTGCGGGTGTTCCATCGTGGATGTTGGTCTTGATGAATAAAGTTTTAGAAGAAACAGGAAACGAGAGTTTATTTCAAGTATGGGGAAATTTAGAGGTTTACTTTCATGGCGGTGTAAACTTCAATCCTTACAAAGAACAATATAAAAAAATACTTCCAAATGATAATTTCAGGTATTATGAAATATATAATGCTTCGGAAGGATTTTTTGCTATTCAAGATAGAAATAATGAGGAAGATCTTTTACTCATGTTAGACTATGGTATTTTTTATGAGTTTATACCAATGGATGTTTATGGAACAGTAGAGCAAGAAGCCATACCATTATGGGAAATTGAACTAGGTAAAAATTATGCAATTATCATTACGACCAACTCTGGCCTATGGCGCTATAAAATAGGAGATACAGTTAGGTTCACTTCTAAAAATCCATATCGAATAAAGGTAACTGGGCGCACTAAACATCATATCAATGTTTTTGGTGAGGAGTTGATTATTGAAAATGCCGAGGAAGCATTGAAAATAGCTTGTGCTAAAACCGAGGCTGAAATTATCGATTATACTGCCGGACCGGTTTTTATGGTCGATAAAGAAAAAGGAGCTCATGAATGGATAATGGAATTTAGAACCTTGCCAAAAGATTTTAATTCGTTTGTTAATGTATTTGACAATGCATTGAAATCACTCAATTCAGATTACGAGGCAAAACGGCTTAATAATACTACCTTAAACCTACCCTTGGTTCATATTGCCCGTGAAAACTTATTTTATGATTGGTTAAAGGCAAATGATAAACTTGGTGGTCAGCATAAAATTCCACGACTTTCTAATAAACGTGATTATTTAGAAGAGCTTTTGCGAATGAACAGGTAATTTGCTCTATATACACTATTTTTTAGCCTAATCACAACAAACTTTTATTATGGCTGGATAGTTGAATTACCTTTATAATAGTTAATAAGCTGGTTAAGAGCTATTTCAATTATTACTTTTTATTATTAGTATTCTCAATAAAAGGGACTACATCGATAATTTTGTGCTAGTAAACAATTAAATAGTGATAAGTGAAGCTTAAAATCCAACTTGCTGTAGGAAAACTTAACCAAACTTTTAAATACTATTATTATGGCACAAAAATTAGTGATTGTTTCAGACATGTGGGGCACTAAAAAGGGCTTATGGATTACTTCATATTTAGGATATCTTCAGCAGTATTTTGATATTACTTTTTATGATAGTCAACAATTGGCCAATCTCGATATATTAGTACAGTCAGAAGAGAATGTTCATAGTGCTTTTGTTAATGGTGGTATAGATACAGCTGTTTCCCATTTGCTAAAAAAAGAGAAAGAATCTTGTTATTACCTGGCTTTTAGTACGGGTGCAACTATTGTTTGGGAAGCTGCAAAAAAAGGATTGCCTGTCAAGTCGTTTTATAGTGTTTCAGCAACTAGAATTCGTTTGAAAAATGAGGGGCCAAATGTACCATTTCAATTGGTATATGGTGAAAATGACGTATTTAAGCCGAGTTATGAATGGGCTGATAGACTAGGTATTGATATGGAAGTCGTTCCCAATTATGGGCATACACTTTATTCTGATGAGAAAATCATACAGAAAGTATGTTTAGATTTGTTACAAGAGGTAACACAAATAGCACCACAAATTAAGAGAGTGGTCTAGTATAAAATAAATGAAATAGAACATAAAAAAGCGTGGATTCTATCCACGCTTTTTTTATATATAACATTCAGGTGTTATTTAAGAAACTGCTTTTAACTTTTTTATGGTGTCGTAAGATAATTTTTCTTCAGCATAGGGTTTTGTTACTTTGAACGTTGTATCTCCTGTACTTGGCATCTCGAACATTGCATCTGTAAAGATTGCTTCACATAAAGATCTTAAGCCTCTAGCACCTAGCTTGTACTCGATTGCCTTGTCTACAATATAGTCTAGTGCTTGCTCAGTGATGGTAAAAGTAATATCATCCATTGCAAACAGTTTCTCGTACTGTTTAATAATTGCATTTTTAGGTTCTGTCAAGATTGCTCTTAATGTCTTTTTATCTAACGGATTCATATGCGTAAGAACGGGTAGCCTACCAATAATTTCAGGTATAAGTCCGAATTCTTTTAAATCTCTAGGTATTATATATTGTAACATATTGCTAGTATCCAAAAAGTTATCAGATTTTGAAGCACTATAGCCTACAGCTTGCATATTCAAACGTTTTGTAATTGCACGTTCAATTCCGTCAAAAGCTCCACCAGCAATGAATAGTATGTTTTCAGTATTGACTTCGATAAATTTTTGATCAGGATGCTTTCTTCCACCTTTAGGTGGAACATTGACAACAGTACCTTCTAATAATTTTAGTAGTCCTTGTTGTACTCCTTCACCAGATACATCTCTAGTTATTGATGGGTTATCCCCCTTGCGAGCTATCTTGTCTATTTCATCAATAAATACAATACCTCTTTCTGCTTTTTCAAGATTATAATCTGCTGCTTGTAATAGACGAGTTAGAATACTTTCTACATCTTCACCGACATAACCAGCCTCGGTCAATACTGTCGCATCAACTATAGCCAAAGGTACATTAAGTAATTTCGCAATAGTTTTTGCCATTAATGTTTTACCTGTGCCAGTTTGTCCTACCATTATAATATTACTTTTTTGAATCTCAATTTCATCCTCTTTAGAAGATGGTTGAAGTAATCTTTTGTAATGATTATAAACTGCTACGGACATCACTTTTTTTGTTCGTTCTTGCCCAATAATGAATGTGTCTAAAAATTCCTTTATCTCTTGTGGCTTTTTTAAGACTAGTTCGGAAGAAAGATCATTTGTCTTTGTCTGTTTTGATTCTTCAGCAACAATACCGTGAGCCTGCTCTATACAACGGTCACAAATGTGTGCGTCTAGACCTGCAATCAACAAATTGGTTTCTGGTTTTTTTCTACCGCAGAATGAACATTCTAAATTTTCCTTTGCCATTATCTTACTTCTCTATTCTAACCAAAAACGAATGAAAATCGTTTTTGGTTTAAAAATCATTTATTTTATTTGATTCAAGTTGTCGAAATTATTTCTTATCCCTTACCAAAATTTCATCAATCATACCATATTTAAGAGCTTCATCAGCTTTCATCCAGTAATCACGATCACTATCGTCACGTACTTTTTCAATATCAGTATTAGAGTGTTCAGCTATGATTTGATATAATTCATCTTTTAACTTTAAGATTTCTCTTGCGGTAATCTCAATATCACTTGCTTGACCTTGAGCACCGCCCATTGGTTGGTGGATCATAACACGAGAATGTTGTAAGCCACTACGTTTTCCTTTTTCACCAGCACATAACAAAACAGCACCCATTGAAGCTGCCATTCCTGTGCAAATAGTAGCGACATCAGGGGTAATAAATTGCATAGTATCATAAATACCCAAACCTGCATATACACTACCTCCGGGAGAGTTGATGTAAATTTGAATATCTTTTTTAGCGTCAACACTTGCTAGAAACAATAATTGGGCTTGAATGATATTTGCAACTTGATCATTGATACCCGTACCCATGAAAATGATACGATCCATCATTAAACGCGAATAAACATCCATGGCAACTACATTCATAGACCTTTCTTCAATAATGTTAGGCGTCATGTTTGTTGGGTACATGCTGCTCATTATTGTGTCATAATATGTACTGCTAATACCTTGATCGTTTATTGCGAAATTCTTGAATTCTTTTCCGTAGTCCATAAATTGTATGTCTATTTTTTAGAGTAAAAAAAGGTGCCGAAAATTTCATTTCCGGCACCGTAAAGATACTTAATTTATTGTTTGGAATTATCCGTAAACTTCTTTCACGAAATTTTCATAGGTAACTTCCTTTGTCTTAAGGTTTGCTTTTTCCTTATAAAGATTCAATAGTTTTTGACTCATCAATTGTTCTGAAAGTCTTTTTACTTCATCTTGGTTACCTAGAACTCGAGCAGCAATGTTATCTAATTCCTCTTCTTTTGGGTCTAATTGACCAAATTGAGCCATTTGCGAACGAATAAATCCTTTAGAAAATTCTTTTAACTCATCGAATTTGACCTGTAATTCATTGTCACGAATAATTTTGCCTTCTATAAGTTGGTAGCGTAAACCTTTTTCAGATTTTGCATACTCTTCAACCGCTTGCTCTTCAGATAACGGCTCTTCGCCTGTCATTTGTATCCATTTGGTTAGGAAACCGCTTGGCAGTTCAAATTTGGTGTTATCAATAAAGTATTCTGTAACGTCGTTCAATAATTTTTGATCAGATTGTTGTTCGAATTGTTTTTCAGAATCTTCCTTAATACGCTCTTTTAATTCCTTTTCAGATTTTACACTGTCAGGTCCAAATAATTTATCGAATAACTCTTGGTTCAGCTCTGCAGCTTCTCTTTCATTTATTTCCGAAATTGTAAAAGTTACCTCAGTATCTAAAGATTCAGCTTTCTTCTTGTCAATGCCTAAAGCACTAGATAACATATAGTCTTCATTGAATAATCCTTTGGTTTTTAAAGTGATAACATCACCAACCTTCTTACCCTTCAATGTATCTATCGCTTTTTTGCTTTTAAGTTTATCGATTTCCAACATGGTCTTGTTGTCAATTTCTTCAGCTTGGTTAAAGAAAGTACCACTAACTTCGTCATTCTTACTGACCACATCTTTGCTTACAAGCTTACCGTATTGCTTTTGAATACGTTCTACTTGCTCATCAATCATTTTCTTGTCGGCAACAATTTTGTATTGTGTTATTGCTTTTTTGGTTTTCAATGCAACCTCAAAATTTGGAGCCAATCCTAGTTCAAATTCAAAGGCTAACTCATCTTGGTCCCAGTCAAAGTTATCTTGTTGTTTAGGGAGTGGATTTCCAAGGACATCTAATTTTTCTTCTGTAAGGTATTTGTTAAGATTGTCTTGCAACAATTTATTTACTTCATCTACCAATACTGCTTTGCCATATTGTTTTTTAATAAGCCCCATAGGTACTTGACCCTTTCTAAAACCAGGTATATTGGCTTGTTTTTTATAATCTTTTAATATGGTGTCTACCTTATCTTGGTAATCGTCTTTTGTGATAGCAACTTTAACAACTGCATTTAAATCGTCTATCTGCTCTTTCGTAATATTCATTCCTTATTATCTATTTGCATGTATAAATTGGGATGCAAAAATACTATATTTTGCAAAGTCAACCAATTTTTTAAAGTATTGAATTTTAAATCAAAAGCAACTATGACTTGTCTTCTTTTAATAATGAAAAAAAGATGGATTGTAAAAAGGATAGCAGTAGGCTAAAAATTAATGCCCACCAAATATTACTTACCGCAAAACCGTCAATTAGCTTATCGACAAGCAGAATGATTATGGCGTTTATAATTAGTAAAAAAAGGCCGAAGGTAACTATGGTTACAGGTAAGGTCAAAATTACCAATATTGGTTTTACCAAAAAATTCAGTAAACTTAGAACAACGGCTACGATAACAGCAGTCATAAAACTATCTACAGAAACATTGGGTAAAACATTTGCTAAAATGATTACGGATAAAGCGCTTAAAAGTATTCTTATAATTAGTTTCATATCTATTAATTTAAAGTGTGAACAATTGTTTTAATTTTTTGTTTGATTGAAAAAGGTTAATGATTTTTCAAGAAATTCTTCAGGATTTTCTGCATGTAGCCAATGGCCAGCATTACTAATGGTTTCTATTGTGGCCTTTGGAAAGTGCCTGTTAATTATTTCAATATCATTTTTTGATACATACTCAGATCGGTCACCTCTTAAGAAAAGTGTTGGTCCAATGTAAAGATCGGTGCTATTAATATTGTCGCCTATCTCTTCCATTTTTTTGCTTAAAACCTCTAGATTGAACCTGAAGCACAATTTTTTATCTTCATTTCTATAGAGGTTTTTTAGTAAGAATTGTCTTGTTCCAAAATCTGAAATATATTTTGTTAGTTGGTCGTCTGCATCTTTTCGCGATTTCAAATTATTGGTGTCAATAGCATTTAAGGCATCTATAATCGTTTGATGATGTGGTGGGTAAAATTTTGGGGCAATGTCGGCAATTAATAATTTACTGATTCTTTCGGGGTGGGAGCATGCGAATTGCATTGCCGTTTTTCCTCCCATGGAATGACCGATAAGCATAGTGCTTTCAATTTTATGATAATTCATATAATTAAGTAAGTCATTTGAAAGAATATCATAATCAAAATCGGGCGAATGAAAGCTTTTGCCATGATTGCGTTGATCAATCAAATGAACTTGAAATCCGTTTTCAGCATATGAGGTGCCTAATGTTTTCCAATTGTCGAGCATTCCTAAAAACCCATGTAGAATGCATAAGGGTTTGCCTTCACCTAAAATTAATGAATGTAAAATTTGCTTCATTTTAATCTATGTAAATACATGTTCACAACATTGTCAAGTCCTAAATATAGGGCTTCACTAATAAGCGCATGGCCTATTGATACCTCTAGTAAATTAGGGATGTTTTTTGCGAAATATTGAATATTATCTAAGTTTAGATCATGCCCAGCATTAATTCCGATGCCTAATTCGGTAGCACTGTTAGCGGCTTCAATGAAAGGTTGTATTGCTTTTTCTTTATTTAGCTCATAATTTACGGCATAGCTTTCGGTGTACAATTCTATACGATCCGTACCTACCAACGCAGCACCGCGAATCATTATTGGATCGGGATCTACAAAAATAGAGGTGCGTATGCCAGCTTGCTTAAATGTTTTGATAACATCTGTTAAAAAATCTTTATACTTAATGGTGTTCCAACCAGCATTCGAAGTAATTGCATCAATAGTGTCGGGCACTAAAGTTACTTGCTCCGGCTTTACTTCAAGTACTAAATCTATGAATTTTTGAATTGGATTACCTTCTATATTAAACTCGGTTTTCACGATTTTTTTTAAATCCCTGGCATCTTGGTAACGAATATGTCGTTCGTCTGGTCTTGGGTGTATGGTGATGCCTTGTGCTCCAAAACTTTCTAAGTCGCTTGAAACCTTCAGTAAATCAGGAACATTTCCTCCACGGGCATTCCTAAGGGTCGCTATTTTGTTTACGTTAACGCTAAGTTTTGTCATTATGTCTTATTTACCTTTTAAGTGCTTCAAAAATACAAATAAGGCACGCCTTTTGATATTATTAATTGTTATTTTGCGTTATAATCAAGCCTATGTATATTCAAGAACATATCATTACTACTATTCCTGTATTTGAGATAAAGGATACTTTTGAAAAAGTATTGGAGTTTTTTAAAGATACAACCTACTCACATGTGGCAATTGTAGAGGAAGGGCGGTTTTTAGGTGTTTTCTCAGAAAATGATGCAGAGGCATTGCTGCCAGAGACTAAAATTGAGAAGTTTAGATTTGAGCTTCAAAGCTTTTTTGTTAGAGGCGAAACCAATTGGCTTGATGTTTTAGAGGCATTTGCTAGAAATGAGGCTAATCTTTTGCCTATTTTAAATGAAAAAGAAGAAGTTGTAGGTTATTATGATCTTACCGATATAGTTGCTGTTTTTATTGATACTCCGTTTTTTACAGATCCGGGTAGTATTCTAGTAGTAGCGACGGGTATAAAAGACTATTCATTTAGTGAAATTGCTCAAATAGTGGAAAGTAATAATGCTAAGCTTATAGGTGGTTTTATTACTGATACACAGAATGATATTATTCAAGTAACACTAAAGATTACTACAGAAAACTATAATAAGGTTGTTCAGACCTTTAGGAGGTATAATTATCATATTCTTTTTGGTAATAGTGATGATCAGTTTCTTGAAGATCTTAAGGAGCGTTCAGATTATTTAGATAAATACCTTAATGTGTAGTATGAAAGTAGCTATTTATGGTCAAACATATCAAGACAATGCGATAGAGTATCTAGTTGAATTATTAGATGAATTGCATAAAGAACCTTCAGAAGTATTTATAGAAAAGGAATTTTATAGGCTGTATCGTAAATTAGAATCTTCAAAATCCTTTCCAACCTTTACAATGACTGATGGGCTGAATTCAACTTTCGATATGTTCGTTAGTTTTGGTGGTGACGGTACAATTTTAAGAGCAACAACTTTTGTTAAAGATTTGGGAATACCTATAGTTGGGGTAAATACCGGTAGATTAGGCTTTCTTTCCACTTTTAAAAAAGAAGATGTTAGAAAAGTAGTTCAGGAATTTAAAGAAGGGGCTTATACCGTTGTTGAGCGAAGTTTAGTTCAATTAAATACTATAGAGTTAGACGTTGAATTTGGTGATCTCAATTTTGCACTTAACGAAATTACGGTGAGCAGAAAAGATACCACTTCGATGATAACCGTAGAAACGTATTTAAACAATGAATATTTAACTTCGTATTGGGCAGACGGATTAATCATTTCAACACCAACAGGTTCTACCGGCTATTCATTAAGTTGTGGTGGTCCTGTAATTGTGCCGACTGCAAAATCATTGGTTTTAACGCCAATTGCACCACATAATCTTAACGCTCGACCACTAGTTATTTCAGATGATACTGTAATAAGGTTAAAAGTATCTGGTCGAGAAGAAAATCATTTGGTGTCTTTGGATTCTAGAATTGCCTCATTAGAAAATGGGCAGGAAATTACAATTAGTAAGGCGCCCTTTACTATTAAAATGATAGAGTATACTTCAGAAAGCTTTTTAAAGACCTTAAGAAATAAACTGCTTTGGGGCGAGGATAGGCGAAATTGAGCCTTGTTTTAAACAATAAATGACCTTAATCGTTGTTTATCTTTTGAGAATAAGAAAAATTTACCACTTTCTATTTTTAATAGGAAATCGGTAATAATTGTAAAAAATAATTTATGCGTTACATAACGTTGTTAATGTTGCTTTTTTCAGTTATCGGACTTAAAGCACAGACCTATGAAGCAGGTATTTTTTTAGGTGGGGCCAATACCATTAGCGATGTAGGAAGAACAAATTATATTTTACCTTCCGATATTGCTTTTGGTGGTTTGTTTAAATGGAATATTAGTAAAAGATATGCATGGCGAGGAAGTTTAATGTACGGTAAATTTACGGCAGATGACTATAAATCAAGTTCAACAGCACGACAACAAAGAGGTTATGTGGTTGACAATTCTATTTTAGAAGGTTCTGTCGGTCTAGAATTTAATTTTGTAGATTACAATTTACATAAATTGGGTTCTGCTTTTACGCCCTATTTATATACTGGTGTCACTTATTTTAGATACGATTATGAATATTTTAATGGAGGTGTTTTGCAAGAAATCGGACAAAAAGATGGTGCATTTGCAATACCAATGACAGCAGGTTTTAAGTATCGTATCAATCAGTTTCTTATTTTTGGAGCTGAAATAGGTGCTAGGTATACCTTCACCGATAACTTAGACGCCAGCAACCCTTTGGGGTCGAACTTTGAAGAATTCCAATTTGGAAATATTTTTAGTGATGATTGGTATGTTTTTTCTGGATTAACATTAACCTATACATTTGGCCGAAAGCCTTGTATGGATTGTTTTGAGTAAAAGAAAAATGGACGATATAAACGGTATTGATAAAACAAATGTTCCTAAGCATCTTGCTATTATTATGGACGGTAATGGCAGGTGGGCTAAAGAAAGAGGTAAATTAAGGGTTTTTGGTCACGAACATGGGGTTAAAACCGTAAAGATTGTGGTTGAGCAGTGTGCTCAATTGGGAATCGATTTTTTAACTTTGTATACATTTTCTACTGAAAATTGGAACCGCCCTAAGGTTGAAGTACAAACGCTTATGCGTTTATTAGTATCTTCCTTAAAGAAAGAACTTATAACTTTTAACAAAAATAATATAAGATTAAATACCATCGGTAATATTTCTGCCTTGCCATCAAAAGCCTACAAAGAGTTAATTGATGTAATGGATCAAACTAAGCAAAATACAGGCATGACAATTACTTTAGCGTTAAGCTATGGCTCTCGCGAAGAGATACAATCTGCAGTAAAAGCAATAAGCACCAAAGTTAAAAATAATATAATTTCAATTGAAAATATTGACGAAACCATTATTAATAACCATCTTTACACGCATAATTTGCCAGATGTAGACTTGCTTATCCGTACTAGTGGAGAACATCGGATCAGCAATTTTTTATTATGGCAGATAGCATATGCAGAGTTATATTTTATTGATGTATTTTGGCCCGATTTTAGGGAACATCATTTGGTAGAGGCCATTAAAAATTACCAGAACAGAGAACGAAGATTTGGAAAAACTAGCGAACAACTCAC
>NZ_CAXBGF010000028.1:0-21551 GCF_963975365.1 uncultured Maribacter sp.
CAAATAACACACTATCAGTAACTTATACCTCCACTAGGAAAAGAAATTCCAGACTTATTATTTCAAACCACACTAAACAACGCACCCAATTACGACCGTACAATTATAAATTCAAATGAAATAGAGTACATATATCAAAGACATTCAACTACATTTCCATGAAATTATAAGCAATAATCTACTTAACACACGTTTCCATAAAACCAATAAATAGTAGTACACAATTCCAAATAAGTTTTTATGGAACTGCTATCAATAATCTGCGTCCATTTCTATACCTATAATAGGTATAGAAAAACTCATACAAGAATTCACTTACCTAGATTTATATTTTAAAATATAAGAAGCAATAGGTATCATCTTAGACACACACATCAACACTATCGCTAAAACATAACACTATACTATTGCGGACATGAATACAACATAGTATCTTTGGCTCCCAATAAGATTTACAGTATATGATCAAGATTACATTACCTGATGGCTCGATTAAGGAATTTGAGAAAGGGACAACACCAATAATGGTTGCAAAAAGCATTAGTGAAGGTTTAGCCCGAAATGTTATATCAGCAAAATTCAATAAAACAACCGTTGAAACTGTCACCCCTTTAGAGACTGACGGAAGTTTAATACTTTATACATGGAATGACAAGGAAGGAAAAACAGCCTTTTGGCATTCCACTTCACATATTGTAGCTCAAGCTATAGAGGAACTTTATCCTGGTGTTAAATTAACGATAGGTCCTGCAATAGATAATGGATTCTATTATGATATTGAATTGCCTAATGGCTCTATTTCTGATAAAGATTTTCCAACTATAGAAAAGAGAGCTTTAGAAATTGCTAGAGGCAAACATGATTATACCCTTAGAGATGTATCAAAAGCAGACGCTTTAAAATTTTATAAGGACCAAGGCAATGAATATAAGGTTGAGTTAATAGAAAACCTTGATGATGGTACGATAACATTTTGTGACCATGACACGTTTACAGATCTTTGCCGAGGCGGACATATACCAAATACGGGAATTGTCAAGGCAATTAAAATATTAAGTGTTGCAGGTGCCTATTGGCGAGGAAACGAAAACAATGCACAACTAACCCGTATTTATGGCATTTCATTTCCAAAGCAGAAAGAATTAACCGAATACCTTGAACTTTTAGAAGAAGCTAAAAAACGCGACCATAGAAAGCTAGGTAAAGAATTAGAACTTTTTACCTTTTCACAAAAAGTAGGCCAAGGCTTACCTCTTTGGCTACCTAAGGGAGCAGCACTAAGAGAACGTTTGGAGCAATTTCTTAAAAAAGCACAGAAAAAGGCTGGCTATGAAATGGTAATAACACCACATATTGGCCAAAAGGAACTATATGTTACCTCTGGACATTATGATAAGTATGGTGCAGATAGTTTTCAACCTATACAAACACCAAAAGAAGGCGAAGAGTTTCTATTAAAACCAATGAACTGTCCACATCATTGTGAAATATATAATTCAAAACCATTTAGCTACCGTGAATTACCTAAGCGCTTTGCAGAATTTGGAACAGTCTATAGGTACGAACAAAGTGGAGAATTACACGGACTGACTAGAGTACGAGGTTTTACACAAGATGATGCACACATATTTTGTACTCCAGACCAACTAGATGAGGAGTTTAAGAACGTAATTGATTTATCCTTATATGTATTAAGTTCTTTAGGTTTCGATAATTTTACGGCACAAGTTTCTGTTCGCGATTTAGAAAATCCAGACAAATACATAGGTACTGTTGAAAATTGGGAAAAAGCTGAACAAGCAATTATCAATGCCGCTGAAGAAAAAGGTTTAGATTATGTTATAGAAAGTGGCGAAGCTGCATTTTATGGTCCTAAGTTGGATTTCATGGTTAAGGACGCACTCGGAAGACAATGGCAACTAGGAACTATACAGGTAGATTACAACTTACCAGAAAGGTTTGACCTGACCTATAAAGGCAGTGATAATGAACTTCATAGACCAGTTATGATTCACCGTGCTCCTTTTGGAAGTATGGAACGATTCATAGCTTTATTATTAGAACATACAGGTGGTAATTTTCCACTTTGGCTTACTCCAGAACAGGTCATAATTCTTCCTGTTAGTGAGAAACATGAAAAATATGCCAAAAAAGTTTTAAAATCCCTAGAAAATAACGAAATTCGCGCCCTTATCGATAGTAGAAACGAGACTATAGGTAAAAAAATACGTGAAGCAGAAATGAACAAAATACCGTTCATGCTAATCGTAGGGGAAAGCGACGAAGCTTCTAACACCATTTCTGTGCGTAAACACGGAGGTGAAGATTTGGGAGCGATAAGCGTTACAACGTTTACGGACTTGGTTAACAAAGAAATAAATAGTACCTTAAAGTCGTTTAAAGAATAAAGTTTAACATAAAATATTAAGTCATAGCAATACGTAAAAGATTTAGACCACAACCTAGAAGGGAAAATAAGAATCCCCATAATATCAATGAAAAGATAACAGCCCCAAATGTTAGGTTGGTAGGTGACAATGTTGAAGTAGGTGTATATCCTTTTCCTCAGGCTCTTGAGAAAGCAGAAGAATTAGGTTTGGATTTGGTGGAGATTTCCCCAAAGGCAGACCCCCCTGTTTGTAAAATAATGGAGTATAAAAAGTTTTTATACGAACAGAAAAAAAGGGACAAGGCAATGAAAGCGAAAGCTTCTAAAGTTGTCGTTAAGGAAATTAGGTTTGGGCCTAATACCGATGATCATGATTATGATTTTAAAAAGAAACATGCTGAAAAATTTCTTCAAGAAGGAGCGAAATTAAAAGCATATGTATTTTTCAAAGGACGATCAATAGTTTACAAAGATCAAGGCGAAATTTTATTATTAAAATTAGCTTCAGAATTAGAGGAACTAGGAAAAGTAGAACAAATGCCTAAGTTAGAAGGAAAACGTATGACGATGTTCATTGCGCCTAAAACTAAAGGAAAATAAAGATTTGGTTGCGCAGAGCGACCAAATCAATTTATAAAACACTAAACGCTGTTTACATTTGTGAGCAGCGTTTAGCATGCAAAGTGAGATAATCAAATAAATTAGGAAAATGCCTAAACAGAAAACAAAATCCAGTGCTAAAAAGCGTTTTAAGCTTACAGGCACAGGTAAAATTAAAAGAAAGCACGCTTTTAAGAGTCACATCTTGACCAAAAAGTCTAAAAAGCGTAAGCTTAAGTTAACACATGATGGTTTAGTTCATCAAGCAGATGTTAACAGTATTAAAGAACAGTTACGTTTAAAGTAACCAACTCTTTAACAAGGTAAAATTATTAACCATGGAGTTAGGCCAAAAAAGTTCCTTAAAATAAATAGGGCGCCTACTACAAAAAATTAGAAAAAATGCCAAGATCAGTAAATGCAGTAGCTTCTAGAGCCAGAAGAAAAAAGGTGATGAAGCAAGCCAAGGGTTACTTTGGAAGACGTAAAAACGTTTGGACAGTAGCCAAGAATGCGGTTGAAAAAGCAATGTTATATGCTTACAGAGACCGTAGAAACAAGAAAAGAACTTTCCGTTCTTTATGGATTACCCGTATTAATGCAGGTGCCAGACAGCACGGAATGTCCTACTCTCAATTTATGGGAAAAGTAAAAGCTGGAAATATAGAACTAAATAGAAAAGTTCTTGCAGATTTAGCGATGAACCACCCAGATGCCTTTAAGGCGGTTGTAGATCAGGTAAAATAAATTAATAACAATCTCACTTTTGAAAAATCCGATTCTTACGAATCGGATTTTTTTAATTTTAGGAATTGTTAGTTTAAATTCTTCCCAGTCCATAAGTTTATCAGTATTTTTATCTAAGCCCCTATACCCTTAGAAGATTCAATACCCTTTATAAAACCATTTACCTCAGCTTCTTTCAGGAGCTTAAAAATTTCTCCTTTGGTTCGTTTCTGGTGATTTACCACATCGCAAAAATTAAATGCCTTTTTGAGGAGTTTCAATAAGATTGGTAATTAATATCTGTGTTTAATTTAAAATAGATTCTTCGGTCGTTATACTTATATTCTATCGACTTACTCAATTTAACTGAAAATTTCATACTCCCCACGCAGTCAAAACCAAGTTTCTACCCGATGCATAATTTCTATGCTCACAAAAGTAAATACCCTGCCATATACCTATATTCAATTTACCGTTGGTAATAGGTATTTGCACTGAAGCACCCATTATTGAAGCTTTAATATGAGCTGGCATATCATCAGCCCCTTCATAGTCATGCTTATAATATGCAGCATTTTCTGGAACCATGATATTAATATGAGATTCGAAATCTTCCCTTACCGTAGCATCAGCATTTTCATTTATAGTTAAACTTGCCGATGTATGTTTAATAAAAACCTGCATAAATCCCCTCTGTATTTCCTTTAGTTCCGGAATTGCTTCTAATACACAATCAGTGATAATATGATATCCTCTACTATAGGGTTTTAAAGTAAGTTCTTTTTGAAATAAAATCATGATATAAATATACTATATAAAGGTAAAATTTTAACAATCCTTACTTTACTAGGTGTCATTGAAATATCTTTGCAGATAAATAAAAATAATATGGATTTATCAAAGATAAAAATGGTAGTAACAGATATGGATGGAACACTTCTAAACTCCAACCATGAAGTTAGTGATCATTTCTTTAACCTTTTTAAATGCTTGAAGTCCCAAGGTATTATTTTTGTTGCTGCAAGCGGTAGACAATATAATAGCATCATAGATAAACTAGATTCTATAAAAGATGATATAATAGTAATTGCAGAGAATGGTGGTTTTGCAATGAAGCAGAAAACTGAAATTTTAGCTACACCACTTGATAAACATCATGTTGTAGAAATTCTAAAAACGTTAAATCATATTCCAAATATTCATCCTGTACTTTGTGGAAAGCATAAAGCTTACTTAACGGGCAAGTCAAATGAGTTTGTAAGCAAATTGGCTGAATACTATACTGAATTTGAAATTATAGATGACTTGACCTCCTATGAATCTGAAGTTATCAAAATAGCCATTTATCATTTTGAAAGTTCAGAGCAACATATTTACCCGTATGTAAAACAATTTGAAAACCATCTAAAAGTAAAGGTATCAGGGGAGAATTGGTTAGACATTTCAAATATGAATGCTCACAAAGGGTATGCCTTAGAGAAAGTTATGAAAAGCTATAATCTTAAGTCTGATGAAGTAATGGTTTTTGGGGATTATAACAATGATCTTGAAATGTTGGCTTTATCCGATTATGGTTTTGCTATGGAAAATGCTCATCCTAATGTAAAAAAAGCAGCAAAATATAGTACATTAAGTAACGATGAAAATGGTGTTGAGCACATTCTAAACATGCTAATAAAATAATTTTTTTACTCTTTTATTATTTCTTTATTTATAGAATCATCAGTTAAAAATAATAAAGCAACTACCGAACAGCAGGTTTTAATTCGCTTGGCACATACCCCATTGTTCTTTTAAATGCTGTTGTAAAATGTTGTGGATTAGAATACCCTACATCATAAGCTGCATGAGCAATTGTTACTCCCTCTTGTGTTATTAAACTTTTTGCTGCCTCCATACGTAATGCTGTTATGTATTTAAACACAGTAACACCATATAACTTTTTAAAATCTCTTTTTAGTTTAGTAGCATTGAATCCGGCTAAATCGGCTAAATCTAAAATTTTTAATGGTTTCTTTAAATTTTTTCTAATATGGTCTTCCACTTTTACCAGAGCCAAATAATCTGAATTCAATAATTTTATATTGTTTTTAGAAAGTTTTGATGTTTGCCTATCAAGAAGAAAATCGATCAAAAGAACTGTCAATTTACTTTCTAAATATGTTTTTCTGATTTCACCGTTATATGGACATTGTATTATCTCATTAATTTTACTACGAATACTTGGAGGTATAAACTTACTTTTATCCCATAAGACAAATGAATTTTGATTTGAAATAGCTTCCATCAATTTTATAAATGATTTTTCAAATTCGTCGCCTAAAAGATTTTGCAATAAAATTGGCTTCACATAAATTTCGAAAAGTCTAGCATTACCCTTAAAAAAAATATCCTTACCTACTTTTGTTGGATAATAAAACATATTGCAGTGATTCTCGGGTATTTGAACCAAATACTTAATATGGCTTAGTGGTTGATAACAATATGTTCCTTCTAATGAAAAATGAAGCTTTATTAAATGCTCATCACTTATAACACAAATATCTGAATCAAACTCATGAATTAATTTGGTGTTTGAAAAATCTACCCCTTTTATAAATGAATTATTATCCTTAGTGGTTACTTCAACTTCGTTATACTGTACGGAGTTATTCATAAAACCATTTTCAAATAATTTATTTACCTGTATTTCTTTACGTAATACCCCTTTATTCATATGTTTCTAATTCAGCAAATGAATACTTCCTTTTGCGTATGTTTAAATTCCTTTCTCGGTAACCCCTTTTTCATTACTGCTTTAGATTTGCAAAACTAATTTATTTAGACTAAATCTTAATTAAAATAAGCACCTATTTTAAACACATATGAAAAACTACTTTACCTCAATATTTCTTTTACTATACATATTTATACAAGGCCAGGAAGGTATAAGTACAATTTCAGGTACGGTGAATGACGAGAACGGTAACCCTTTACCATTTGCAAATGTTTTGGTGAAAAGTCTAAACCTTGGAGTACTTACTAACGATAGAGGCAATTTCATTCTAAACAATGTTCCTAAAGGAAAACACAAACTAGTTGTTTCCTACATCGGATATATAACAAGTACTAAAACAATTGAAGTAACACAAGACACTAAAGAACTCAAAATCGATTATAGGTTACATGAAAATATAGAAAACCTAGATGAAGTAATGGTAAGTGGCAAATCCAAACAAACCGAACTAGAGACAAAAGGTTTTGCGGTAAGCGCCATAAAAACGAAAGAGGCCAGTCTAAGAAATATCCAGACAAACGAATTATTAAACACCGCTGTCGGAGTTAAAATTCGCCAAAATGGCGGCTTAGGTTCTGATGTAACTTATAGTTTAAATGGATTATCTGGAAACTCTGTACGAATATTTATCGATGGAATTCCAATATCAACTTATGGTAATTCTTTTAACCTTAATAGTATTCCCCCTTCAATGATTAAACATATTGAAGTTTACAAAGGGGTTGTACCAGGGCATTTAGCAGACGATGCATTAGGCGGCGCTATAAATATCTTATTACAAAAGGATGCAAAAACCAACTTCAATGCTTCAATTTCCTATGGATCCTTCAATACTTTACAAGCAAGTGTAAATGGACTTTATCGATTTAAAGAATCAGGATTTACAGTTAAAGCATCTCTTTTTCATAATTATTCAGATAATGATTATAAAATATCAGGTAGAAGTGTGGTCGTTACAGGATTAGGAGGCGTACAAACACCTATTACCGCGAGAAGATTTAACGATGCCTATAGGTCAACCGGTGGTATGGCACAAATTGGCTTCACAGATGTAAAATGGACAGACCAGTTCTTTATTGGTGTTACAGGCTCTGACGACTACAAAGAGGTACAACACGGAGCATTTATGACCATTACTCCGTACAAAGACAGGTTTTTAGCATCTGATGCATTGCTTGCAAGTTTAAACTATCATAAGAAAAACCTTTTCACAGAAGGACTTGATGCAAATATAAACGGTTTGTACGGTAAAAGAAATCGTGCTGTTAACGATACAGTTTCTTGGGCCTATGGCTGGAACGGAGAACGCGCTATTGATTTTAGAGGAAATGAATATCAATACACATGGGGCTCTCAACAAGAAGGTGAACCTACTCTTGCAAAAATCAAAAGAAATGTTGCTTCTATTAGAACTGGACTATCCTACACAATTAATGAACACCATAAAATATTGGTAAATCACGTATACAGTGGTATAGACCGGGAAGATAGTGATGCTTTACGATCAGTGTTGGAAAATACATTTCTTGGAACCAGGGATTTACATAAAAACATATATTCTTTAACCTATGAATTAACAGCTTTTGAAAAAAAGCTAAAGACAAGTGTATTTGGAAAATATTACCAGCAAAAAACAACCAGCGTTGATCCCACTATAGAGACAGAAAGTAACGGCAGTAACGTAATAGTTGATGAAGTTGTTAGTAGCAACAAAAATTATGATGGATATGGTTTTGCATCTTCATACTCAATAGTTCCGAATATTACTCTTTTAGCATCTGCCGAAAAAGCTATTAGATTACCGAACGAAACAGAAGTATTTGGTAATGATGGAGATAATGTTGTAGCCAATTCAAGCATTAATCCGGAAAGTAGTAACAACTATAACCTAGGTTTCAGGTTGGGAAACTTCACTATCAAAAAACATGATTTCACTATTTCTACAAATGTATTCACACGAAATATAAAAGATAGAATTGGCTTACCTATAGAAACATCTTTAAATGTGGATGATGAATTAATTGTTTATGTAAACCAAGGAAGTGGAACATCTAAAGGAATCGACGCACAATTGACCTATTCCTACAACAATAATTTTGGACTCAACTTTAATATTTCTCGATTCGATTTAAAAATTATAAATCAAGGCATAGAAATAAATGTACCTAACACACCATTTTTTACAATGAACGGTGGTTTACGGTACTCACTTAAAAATGTAATTCAAAAAAAATCACATTTAAACATATTCTATAATATCTATTTCACAGATAAATTTTCATTCTTAACAGCACAAGGGTCCAATACTGTTGGCAATGAGTTTTTTGACATACCGGAACAATTAATGCAAGATTTCGGGCTTAGTTACACCTTTCCAAACAATATGTTTGTGATGAGTTTTGACATCAAAAATATACTTGACGAACCCGTTTATGATAATTTATCCGTACAGAAACCAGGAAGAGCCTTTTATCTAAAAATGAATTACACATTAAATAAATTTTAATCTTTTAAATATTACTAAAAATGAACAGAAAATTTCTAAATTTTAAAGCCTTTGCTGCCCTAATACTAACAGTTAGTCTAATAACAGCTTGTAGCAGTTCAGATGATACAGTTGTTACCCCTGATCCAGATACAGAAGAACCGGATACGGAAGAACCCAAAGAAACAAGATGGATTACAGTCGCTGGAGCTAAGATGGGAGATAACCCTGGTGATGGTAATGGAGGCACTTTAATATATGCTGTAACCAGTGATGATGCAAAAGACCCAACTGTTTCTATAGCACCTTTTGAAAATGGATTTATAGCACCTTCTAACAGAACAGCTAGACTACAATCCTCCGAAGATGGAAACACTATATTCAATATAAGTTATGCAGGTGATACCGGTGGTAACTATACAAAATATACCGTAGAAGGTGGACAAACTTTTACTCCAACAGGATCAGAAGTAAGTATTGCTCCATATGTGGGTACAGCTCCAAGATGGATAAAATTGTTTGACGGTGATCAAACAGGTGCTGCCGTATATGTTAGCACAGAAAATGAATTTGACGAAAATGATAAGTATACCCGTACAGAAGCTACCATTGGCGTAGTTACATTAGATTTAGTAAATTCTTCAATAAAAGAATTTCAGGAACATAGTGTAGCGTTAAATGCAGAAGAAGAAGCGAACGGCTATTATATTTCTAGAATTGACATGCCAACCTTAAATGCGAACGGTGATAAATTATATATTGGTACACGTTTAAGTAAAGTTGACCCAACTACTACAGAAAGTGATAGTGATTTTGAAATATTAGGTTCTAAAACTATTATATTAGACTATCCTTCTTTATTAAACCCAACCGTAATTACATCTACTGTAGGCCATGGAAACACCAACGGTTATCGCAGCATAAATTCATTTGAATACAACGGTAGTATTTACCAAGCAAATCAAAATGATCCTGAAGGTTCTTACATTTTAAAAATCGATGCTGATAACGAATATGATGACACATATGATTTTAACCTAGATGATGCATTAGGGCTTGAAGGTACTTATATTCTTGCATGGAGACCAGCGGCTAATGGTAAAGCAATATTGGCTTACCGTCATAAGGGTTCTGCGGAAGGTGTAGCTGGCGCTCAAGGTTTCTTTGCTTTGGTAGATTTAAATGCTAAAACAGCTGTACAGATCAATGATATTCCTTACGACCCAGATTTCTACTTATTTCAATACCAAGGGTTTGTAGTTGAAGGAACTGAAATATACCTTACCCATGGTACTGTAGGACAAAATGGAAATATCTACGTGGTCGATACCGAAACTGGAGCTGTTACAAAAGGTGCCGAACTAATAAACGTTGCAGGAAGTCACTTCATAGGTGTTTTTTAAACACCAAAAAAATCATTAATCAGGACTCAACATAATCATATTAATTAAATACCGTTATCAAAAAAGTATTTTGATAACGGTATTTAAAATTTAATCCAAAATTTAAAAATATCAAGTTTTTTGTTTCTTCTTTCTCGCTGCAGGAAACAATACATTATTAAGAATTAATCGATAACCAGGTGATGTAGGATGCAACTCTAATTCCGTTTTAGGGTCTCCTACTCTATGCTGATAATCTTCTGGATCGTGCCCTCCATAAAATGTAAAGAATCCTTTTCCTTTTATACCATGTATATACCTAGCCTCTTCATTGATTTTATTTTCACCCAATATCAAAACTGTCGGCTTAATTTCAGAGCGTGTAAAGGCTGTTGTCTGCCCCATGAAACCTTTTACCAAAGACGTATGGTTTTGACACAACATGGTAGGTATAGGGTCCCATTTTGCAGAAAAATCCATAAGGGAAAAATAATCTGATTCTTTGGCTACGTTTCCTCTCTTATTGGTCATATCAATAGAAGAAAACTCATATTTCAAAGGACTTCTTTCTAAAACAAAATCAGTAAAAGCAAAAGTTTTTCCAAAATCTAAACTTGCTTGATAATTAGGGTCGGATGCATCTCCATCAAACATAGGTTCTACAATATCTACTCCGTCAGCAGCCAAGGCAATATCAAAACTATCTGTTGCAGAACACATGGCAAACATAAAACCGCCACCAATAACATAGTTCCTGATTTTTAATGCCACTGCTCTCTTTTCATCTGAAACCTTATCGAATCCTAACTTTTTTGCCAGCTTCTCTGCATTTTTCTTACCTTCAATATACCAAGGTGTTGCTCTATATGCACCATAAAACTTACCATATTGACCCGTAAAATCTTCATGGTGCAAATGCAACCAATCATATAATGCCAACTTATCTCCTAAAACCTCCTCATCATAAATGGTTGTATAAGGAATTTCAGCATACGTTAATGCCATAGTTACAGCATCGTCCCAAGGCTGTTTGTCATTTGGAGAGTACACAGCAATTCTTGGTGCTTTCTCCAATATTACAGCATCCTGATTTTTAGACGGACTACTGATATCATCTAAAATTGAATTTGCATGTGCATCCGATAATATTTCAAAACTGACCCCTCTTATCTGACATTCCTTTCGAATACTTTCTCCATCCGGAAATAAAAATGAGCCCCCTCGATAATTAAGAAGCCATTGTACCTTTTGTTGTTTTGCCAAAACCCAATAGGTCATTCCATATGCTTTCAAATGATTTTTTTGCGTATCCGCATCCATCGGTATAAGAATAGAGGATGCCAAAATCTGCATTGAGCAAAATAGAAATAAAAATGAAGTTATAATTTTTGACATATATTTAATTCAAGGCACTAAATCAAAGATAAAGTAAAATCTTCGGTGCATGATTTATGTAATCGTTAAAGCTATGGTAACGTAAATAACGATAAACACAAGAAATCGATAGTTTATAATCAAAAAAAGTCTCCTTAAAGGAGACTTTTAATTCATTTAAATTCATTGTATCTTTAAAAAGGAACATCATTATCCTCTTCAAAATCTGGACTATTATTCATACTACTACCAAAGGCATCATCTGCACTTGGTAGATTTTTAGTAATAAAAGGGTTTTCTTCATTTGCATTCATTTTTGATTGGAATTCGAAAGGGGAATCGAAATCGTCCAAGTTATCGAACTTACCTTGGTTTCCGATAAACTTTAATCGTATATTCTCCAAACCACCATTTCTATGCTTTGCTACAATAAATTCTGCTTGCCCTTGCGTTGGAGTGCGTTCTTCATCATCCCACTCCTCAATCTTATAATACTCTGGCCTATAGATAAATGATACAATATCTGCATCTTGCTCAATTGCTCCGGACTCCCTTAAATCTGAAAGAATAGGCCGCTTACTACCTCCACGGGTTTCAACCGCACGGGAAAGCTGAGATAATGCAATTACAGGAACACCTAATTCTTTTGCCAATGCCTTTAAGTTTCTAGAAATTGTAGAAATTTCTTGTTCCCTATTTCCTCCTTTTTGACTACCCCCTGCCGTCATCAACTGTAAATAATCGATCATAATCATTTTAATACCATGCTGTGAGGCAAGTCTTCTTGCTTTTGCACGCAAATCGAAAATAGAAAGTGACGGTGTATCATCTATGAACAAAGGTGCTTTCTCTAAAGATTTTACCTTAACGTTCAATTGCTCCCATTCATGTTTTTCAAGCTTACCCGTTCTTAATTTCTCAGAAGACAAACCGGTTTCCGATGAAATTAATCTCGTTATCAATTGAACTGATGACATCTCCAAAGAGAAGAATGCAACAGGAATATTAGAATTCACGGCCATGTTTCTGGCCATAGATAAGGTTAAAGCTGTTTTACCCATACCAGGACGAGCTGCAACAATAATTAAATCACTTGGTTGCCAACCCGAAGTAAGTTTATCCAATTTATCAAATCCGGAAGGAATACCACTCATACCTTCTTTACCGGCAATTTCTTCAATACGCTTTTTGGCCTGTATCACCAAATCTTGAGCTGTCTCTGCAGAACGTTTTAGGTTTCCTTGAGTTACATCGTATAATTTAGCTTCAGCAGCATCTAACAAATCGAAAACATCTGTTGCTTCATCATAGGCTTCCTCAATAATTTCACCTGAAATTTTGATTAAACTTCGTTGTATATATTTTTGAAGAATTATACGTGCGTGAAACTCAATATGAGCAGATGAGGCTACTTTCTGAGTAAGTTTTATTAAATAAAAATCACCGCCACTAAGCTCTAATTTACCTGATTTCTTTAATTGCGATGAAACGGTTAATAAATCTACTGGTTGTGACTCTTCGAAAAGAATAAATATCGCTTCATAAATGAACCTGTGGGCATCCTTATAAAAAACATCTGGATGCAAGATATCGATAACCTCATCTACACCTTTCTTATCTATCATCATCGCACCCAACACAACCTCCTCTAAATCAGTTGCTTGAGGTGGTATTTTACCTCTTTCAAGGTTTATAATAGTAGAATTATCAATCTTACGACCGACAAAAGGTTTCGTGTTCTCCATAATACGAAAGTATACAATTAACCGTTAGTTAACCTCAAAAACATCGTCCACGATGTTCACAGTTGACCAAAATTACTTGTTAATAAATTACAATTTTATGTTGATAAGATAAAAAAACCGAGGAATAAAAACCTCGGTGTATTTAAAATTTGCCTAAAATGTAGATTAGCCGTTGAATACACCCATTTGGGCATACTTATCCATACGTTGATTTACTAATTGTTTTGGTGATAACTTTTGTAATTCTTCAAAATGAGAGATGATTTTATTTTTAACTATTTCAAAAGTCTTCTCACGATTGGCATGCGCTCCACCTAAAGGCTCACGAACTATTTCATCGATAAGTTTCAACTTCTTCATATCTGTAGCGGTCAATTTAAGCGCTTCAGCTGCTTTTTCTTTATACTCCCAGCTTCTCCATAAAATTGATGAACAAGATTCTGGAGAAATCACAGAATACCATGTATTTTCCAACATTAGTACTTTATCACCTACACCTATACCTAAGGCACCACCTGATGCACCCTCACCGATGATTACTACAATAATAGGTACTTTAAGACGAGTCATTTCTAAAATATTACGAGCAATCGCTTCCCCTTGTCCACGTTCTTCAGCCTCAATACCTGGGTATGCGCCAGGTGTATCGATTAAACAAACCACAGGTACTTGGAATTTTTCTGCAGATTTCATTAATCGCAAAGCCTTTCTATACCCCTCTGGGTTGGCCATACCAAAATTTCTATACTGTCTCGTCTTAGTATTGTATCCTTTTTGTTGGCCTATGAACATGTAGCTCTGGTCTCCAATCTTGCCCAAACCACCAATCATGGCTTTGTCATCTTTTACCGTGCGATCACCATGTAATTCTAAAAATGTATCACCACATATAGCTTTTATATAATCTAAAGTATATGGTCTATTTGGATGTCTTGAAAGCTGAACTCTCTGCCAAGCAGTAAGGTTCTTATAAATTTCCTTTCTAGTATCGGTTAGTTTTTTCTCAATCTGCTTACAAGTCTCTGTAACGTCTACATCACTTTCCTCACCAATTACCATACACTTGTCCAATTGCTCTTCCAATTCTTTAATAGGAAGTTCAAAATCCAAATATTCCATATTTCAATAAAGTTTCATTAGTTGCTGGTCAAAGATAAAACTTTAATACCTAAATCTTGGGTACCCTTTTTTTAATATTCTCTCTTTGTTTTAAAATACCGTTGGCAATAACCGTGGTGAGTATAATTAAGGCTCCTACATAAAACATAGGTTTCATTTTTTCTTCTGAGCCGAATATGAACCACGCCAATAGAATTCCATAAATTGGCTCTAAATTTGTAGTAAGCATAACGGTATAAGGAGTTAATACCCTCATTATTTTTACCGAAGCAATAAATGCATAGGCCGTGCAAACTATTGCCAGAATTAGTAAATAAACCCAATCCATGGTAGGTAGTGTTACTAAAGACATATTCCAATCTCCTTTAAAGATTAAAATAATGGATAAAAAAATCACTCCTACACCTAATTCATAAAAAGATATCATAGATGGTCTATAATTTTGAACCAGTTTTCCATTAATCAAAGAAAAAACAGCAGCTAAAAAAGCTGATATTAAGGCTATGCCCATACCAAAAACATATTGGGTTTCTACTTTAAAAATTAGATAGAGACCTGCAACCACCAACAAACCGAAAACTATTTCGTAGCCTATTACCTTTCGACCATACCAAAATGGCTCCATCAGTGCTGTAAAAAATGCGCCAGTAGACATCATAGCTAAAGCTACAGAAACCGTAGATACCTTTATGGCCAAGAAAAATGTTACCCAATGTAACGCTACAACGATACCACCACCCAATAGCCAAAGAAAGGTTTTTTTAGAAACTTTTAAACTGAATTTCGAAAAGTAGATATATATTGAAATAAATACCGTAGCTAATCCCATTCTTATCCATACCAAGGGTAATGAATCTATGGTTATCAGCTTTCCTAAAATAGCTGTAAAACCCCAAATAAAGACTATAAAATGTAAGTGTAGTAAATTAAGGATTCTATCTTTTTGCATTTTGAAGTAGATAAAATGCCAAACACCCAAAAACAACATTAGGAATAATTACTGCAAGCAAAGGAGAAAAACCCGATTGCTCTGCCAACACCCCAAAAACTTTATCAAAAAAGATGAATATAAAGGCAATTAAAACACCAAAAGCTAAGTTTGCCCCCATACCCCCTCTTCTTTTTACTGAAGATACTGAAACTGCTATTATGGTTAAAATAAAGGCAGTTAATGGTAATGCCCATCGCTTATATTTTACTAATACATAGGTATTAATATTAGAGGCTCCTTTTCTTTTTTGGTCTTTAATAAAAGTATCCAACTCAAAAAGGTTCTTGGTCTCCGCTACATAGGAAACAGGTGTTAAATCACCTATATCAAAGGCAAAAATAGTATCCAATCTTCTTTTACTTTCCAAAATTGCAGTATCGCCAATTATTTTTCTCTTTTTATACGATGTTAATCTATAATTAGAATCCTTTTCGACCCAACGAATATTTGCTGCAGAGATTTTAAAGTCTAATTCATTATTTTCATTAAATCGTTCGAATGTGAAATTATGACCCAATTGTCTTGCGGGATCAAAACTGCTTACATAAATGAAATCTGTTTCATTTAACTGGTTGAAAATATTATTGGTGACCCTATCTTGTTTTCCTCTCTTTAAGTATTTGTACTTGAATTCATTGAAGCCCACACTAGCATTAGGCACTATGAACATAGTCATGAAAAACATGAGTATTGCAATCATTGTTGCCCCGATAATATATGGCCTTAGAAATCGACCATATGAAACCCCTGAGCTTAATATCGCAACAATTTCGGTGTTATTAGCTAATTTGGAGGTAAAGAATATTACAGATAAAAATAGAAAAATAGGAAATAACAAGTTGCCTATGTAAATCGTAAAATTTACATAATACATTACTATTTCATTTAACGGTGCTTCATTATCGATCATTTTACCGATTTGCTCCGCTAAATTCACCATGATACCAATGGGAATGAATAACAATAGCATTAACGAAAATGTCGCTAGATACCGTTTTAATATATATTTATCTATTATTGAAAGCATTATAGCCTTTTATCCATTTGTTTAACCATGATATCTTTCCATTGCCTAAAATCTCCAGCTAAAATATGCTTTCGTGCCTCACGAACTAGCCACATATAAAATCCTAAATTATGAATTGTAGCAATTTGTTTACCCAAATATTCATTGGCAGCAAATAAATGTCTTAAATATGCTTTTGAATATTCACGATCTACAAAAGTAGTTCCCATTTCATCTAACTGAGAAAAATCATCTTCCCACTTTTTATTCTTAATATTAATAGTGCCATGAGCGGTAAACAACATACCGTTTCTAGCATTTCTAGTAGGCATTACACAATCGAACATATCGATTCCTAAGGCAATATTCTCTAAAATATTAATCGGTGTACCAACACCCATTAAATATCTTGGCTTGTCTTCAGGTAAAATTTCACAAACAACTTCGGTCATACCATACATTTCTTCTGCTGGTTCACCAACTGAAAGTCCGCCAATGGCATTACCTTCTGCTCCTGCATTTGCAATGTACTCTGCCGATTGTCTTCTTAAATCTTTATAGGTAGACCCTTGTACAATGGGAAAGAACGTTTGCTCATAATCATAAGTAAAAGGTGTTTTATCTAGATGGTTAATACATCTGTCCAACCACCTATGGGTCATGTGCATAGACCTTTTCGCATAGTTATAATCACATGGATAAGGTGTACATTCATCAAAAGCCATAATGATATCAGCGCCAATAACTCGCTGTATTTCCATTACATTCTCTGGTGTAAATAAATACATAGAACCATCGATATGAGATTTGAACTTTACACCCTCCTCTTTTATCTTTCTATTTGCGGATAATGAATACACTTGATAACCACCACTATCGGTAAGAATATTTCTATCCCAACCCATAAATTTATGGAGTCCGCCTGCTTTTCTTAATATATCGGTTTTTGGCCGAAGAAAGAGATGGTAGGTATTGCCTAGAATAATATCAGGATTAACTTCTTCTTTCAATTCTTTCTGATGCACTCCTTTAACAGATGCAACCGTACCCACAGGCATAAAAATCGGTGTTTCTATACTTCCATGATCAGTAACCACGGTTCCAGCTCTAGCTTTTGATTGTGCGTCGGTAGTGTGTAATGTAAACTTCAAATTTTCTAAATCTAGATGCAAATATAATGAACTGCTTGTGGGAAAAACTTAATAAAAACCAAAGATGTTACTTAAATAATTAAACCTAATTTTCATTATCATAACTCAATAAAATGAAGATTAGCCCAAAAGTATACCTAAACAATAAAGGTACAACCCCTACGTTTTGATGGTATAACGAGAAATGGAACCTTTAGTTTGGTAAAACAGAATGTTCCATTTTAAACAAAACAGATATGAAAAAAACAATTTTAGTAGCCTTTATGGCACTCTCAGGGCTTTATTGTGCAGCCCAGGGCAATTCCAGTTTTGGAATCAAAGGAGGATTAAACTATAATGCTAATGGTGATTATTTTGAATCTGCAGGTGATATTGCCGAAAATCCAGATCGTAATATAGGGTATCACATAGGTATTTTTGGAAAAATTGGAGCATCGAAAGTTTATGTTAGACCAGAGCTTGTTTACACCAACACCAAATCTGACTATGAGAACAGTGAATTTGATATGAGTAAGTTAGATCTACCATTACTATTAGGTTTAAAGGTTGTAGGCCCATTACATGTATTTGCAGGACCAGCTTTTCAATATATTTTAGAGACCAAGTTTGAAGGTATTAAAATAGATGATGTTGAAAATGACTTTACTGTAGGATTGAACATAGGTACAGGTGTAAATTTTGGTAAGTTAGGTGTTGATTTAAGATATGAGCGTGGCTTTAGTAATAATGAAGCTACTTTTATAAATACTGATATTACTACTGTTGGGCCTAGCAGAATTGATACAAGACCAGATCAAATAATTATAAGTTTGTCTTTGGCTCTTTAAAGAGAATCCTAAAAAGAAAAAACCTCTTAAGAATTCTTAAGAGGTTTTTTCTTTTGTCAAAATTACGACTTATAAATCATTGTCAAGATGATCAGGAGTTCCATCACCATCAGTGTCTTTAAACCCAACAAAATTACCTTCTGCATCTAACTCTATTTCATCAATAGTTAAAATACCGTCATTATCATCGTCAGTATCATTAAAATTAGCCAAATAAACACCAAATCTTTCTGATTCACTATCTGTATTATCATCATTAAGATTTCCATTTCCATTTAAATCTTCTAAAATTGAAGGAATACCGTCACCATCAAAATCTGAATCTGGTTCATAATCAAAAGCGTCAATTTTAAAAACCAAAGGTGAATATGCTGGAATTGCTGAACTTGATGAACTATCAAAATAACCTAAACCAGAGGGGATAAAAATCGCGCCAATACCATAATCTTCATAGCTAACTGTTCCATTCGCATTATCTATTGGACCTACTCCTGTTTGAAAATTTTTCACCCCATTACCAAAACCTCTAACAACCGATGAAAGATTGAAACGTACTGGTTGATTAGAAGATGCATCAAATAGTTTATTGCTCAACAATGAGCCCTCATACCTAAGAATCGAAAAATCACCTATAGTCGGCTTACCTTCCTCAACACCTTGCCTTACAACCAAAGTATATAATTTATGATTAATAACTTCGCTATCATCTCTACCGAAAGTTGACGACTCAACTGAAATCGTTTCCGTAATTAAAAAAGGACTATCAAAAATTGCCGGCTTGGTACTGTTAGCCCCAGCAATGGTATCGAATTTGATTTTAAAATCAAATCCTTCTACAGCGGCATCAAATTCTTCTTTATTATAAAAATGCGTTTTAAGAAATTCTACTATCTCAGCATCATCTTCTAAAGCAACTTCACTTAATAATCTTGGAGGCACAACTTCTCCGATTGGATCATCATCCTTCTTACATGAATTTATTATAATTAATCCTGCTATTAATAAATAGGCATATTTCAATTTCATCAAAAATCTATTTTAAGCGCGCAAGATACAATTTTCCCCTATTTTTGTCTTGGAAGTTAACAAAGAATTGTACCCGTAATGCGCATAGATAAATTCTTGTGGAGCACACGTTATTTTAAAACTAGAAACATTGCTTCTACGGCATGTAAAAAAGGTCATGCAAAAATCAATGGCCAAACAGCAAAGCCTAGCCGAGAGGTTTATCCTATGGATGAAGTGATTATTCGCAAAAACCAGATAGATTACACGTTTACCGTACTAGATATTCCGATCAATCGTGTAGGAGCTAAATTAGTAGATATCTATCGAAAAGATACGACCCCAAAAGAAGCATTCGAGCACAACGAACTTTTACAATATTCTAAAGACTACTATCGTAAAAAAGGTATCGGCAGACCTACCAAAAAAGATAGGCGTGATATAGATGACTATTTAGAAGCCCCAACTGAAAATAAAGATTTAGATACCTCATCTTCTGACAATAACAATAAAGTAGAGGAATAAGGCTAACTTTTAAAAACATAACTATCTTTATTCGTTTAAGAAAAATACATGGAACAGACCATACTCTCACACTTACAAATTCAGCATAAGATAGAACGTATTGCCTATCAAATCTATGAAGCTAATGTTAATGAAGACGAAATTATCATTGCGGGTATAGAGGGTGGTGGATTACAGTTCGCGAAAAAAATTGTTTCGAAGCTTAAAAAAATAACCGAAGCAAAAATTACTTTGTGTAAATTATCGATGGATAAAACCAATCCTTTAAAAAGCGGTGTTTCTACCTCAATTTCAGAAGAAGAGTTTATTAATAAATCGGTGGTAATTGTTGATGATGTTCTAAACTCAGGGACCACTTTAATATATGGTGTTCACCATTTTCTTAAAACCCCTTTAAAGCAGCTTAAAACGGCTGTACTGGTTAATCGTAATCACAAAAAGTATCCAGTAAAGGCTGATTATAAAGGAATTTCTTTATCTACTTCTTTGCAAGAACATGTAAACGTTCGTTTTGAAACTAAAAATGATAGAGTCTTTTTAGACTAATGTAGTAATAATCATATTTGCAATTTCAGCAGGTGTATTATTATTAACTTTTATTTTTTGGTGTGCTTTATTATAAAAGAAGCTTCTTTCAAATAAGTGTTTACCAATAAACTCTTGCATTTCATTATCTTTAATATGAGCAATTATTGGTCTTTGATTCTTTTCGAGCTTTAACCGTTTTGATAGTTCATCAATACTTATGTTTAAATAAAATGAATTAACAGTTTTTTCATTTACCAGCTCCATATTGTCTCCAAAACACGGAGTCCCCCCACCTAACGAAAGGACAAAATTGGTTTCAGTTAAGAAAATTTGCGAAAGATATTCACGTTCTTTTTTTCGAAAATAGAGCTCTCCCCTTTTTTCGAAAATTAAACCAACAGACATATTTTCTTGTTGTTCTATATAATCGTCTAAGTCTAAAAATTTAATATTTAAATGATTAGCAACAATTTTACCAATTGTTGTTTTACCACTACCCATGTAACCTAACAATACAATTTTCACATCTTTCATTTGTGCAAAATTGAACTAAAATTAAAGGAATTCAAAAAAAAAGAAATTTATCTTAAAAAGGGTTTGGATAATAAAGTAATCGACTTATATTTGCACCCGCATTGAGGGAATATTACTTCTGAATATGCTTTTGACCTGGTAGCTCAGTTGGTAGAGCATCTCCCTTTTAAGGAGAGGGTCCTGGGTTCGAGCCCCAGCCCGGTCACCATTTTATTAAAAGCCTCTTCGAAAAAACAAGAGGCTTTTTTATTTAAATTCGTGAGCTGATTATTTTTTTAGATTACTTACGTAATCGTTCTTTACATTTTTGACCTGGTAGCTCAGTTGGTAGAGCATCTCCCTTTTAAGGAGAGGGTCCTGGGTTCGAGCCCCAGCCCGGTCACTTTTT
>NZ_CAXBGF010000029.1:0-20839 GCF_963975365.1 uncultured Maribacter sp.
ATTTGAGTGGATCTGACTCTAGTACGAGAGGACCGAGTTGGACTGACCGCTGGTGCACCAGTTGTTCCGCCAGGAGCATTGCTGGGTAGCTATGTCGGGATCGGATAAGCGCTGAAAGCATATAAGCGCGAAACCGGCCACAAGATGAGATTTCTTTAAAGGGCCGTGGGAGATGACCACGTTGATAGGCTATAGGTGGAAGGGCGGTAACGTCCGTAGCCGAGTAGTACTAATTGCCCGTCAGGCTTGCGCACACGCCCGTCCCTCTTTTAGGGGAGGGACGGACGACGATCTTTACCTCTTTCTTTTTATGGTACGTTGCTAAAATACTATACGTGCTTTTTTCCTTTATAGGATCCTGTTCCATTCATGTCAACGATATTGCGGCGGAGGCCGCGATCGGGTATCTCCCGGTCCAAAACTTAGGTGGCCATGGCGACGGGGCCCACCCCTTACCATTCCGAACAGGGAAGTTAAGACCGTTTGCGCCGATGGTACTGCTATACCAAGTGGGAGAGTAGGTAGCCGCCTTTTTCGAAGGCCCCTTACAGAATTGTAAGGGGCCTTTTTTATTTGCACCAACTTTGAGCTGTAGTGTGATTTAATCTTTTTTAGTAATGTAAAAATTTATTTTTTAAATAGAACTTCGTTGTAGTTATGGGTAGAAAAATATTCATCTTTTAGTTCTTTTAAATAGGTAGTAATAATTTTATTAGAAGGTGAAGAATTTAGAAGGCAGTCATGTTCATCATCACTGTTAGCTTCTATGGCAATGTAATAGTTTTCTTTTCGGATGCTGTATAGATTTTCCATAGATGAATTAATATTAGCCCTTTCTAATAAAGCATCTGCCGCAATAGGAACTAGGTTAATTGATTTGTTTGGTATATCAACCTCATAAAATGAAAAATAATATTGTTTTTCTTCCAATGTGAAGGGCGCATCATTATGTACATTTACTTCTTGTAATTCGAATTTAGTATTAATATATTTATAGAATTCATATTCATCTTTAGTGTCTTCAAAGATGAACATTTGTCGTTTTGGAAGACTTCTCTTAATTTTTTTTGCTTTAATTGTTTTGTGATCTTGAATTTTCGGGGCTATACGTATAGGTATACATGAAGTTAATAATATAAATACACTTAAGATAAGTACGATAGTTCTTCTTTTCATACGTTAGTACTTTGTTTTTTTTATCTCAAGAATTATACCATCAGTATAGAATACTGTATGTTTTAAGTTTGTGGTATAAAAAAACACACAACATATGTTGTGTGTTTTTAAAATTTTAATATGAATGGTTTATATGCGTGGCAAATCTCCATCTCCTTTTAAAGGTAATGCAGTTTTACCCATTAGATACTTATCTACATGATGAGCAGCTTGCCTACCTTCTGAAATTGCCCAAACTATTAGAGACTGGCCTCTTCTTTGGTCGCCAGCAACAAATACACCGGGCACATTAGTTTTATAATTACTTTCTGATGCTTTAATATTTGTTCTAGCATCCATTTCTATACCAAGTTGGTTCGCAACGGTATTTTCAGACCCTGTAAAACCTAATGCTAATAATGCCAAATCGCATTTCCATTCTTTCTGTGTTCCTTCTACTTCTTTTAATTGTGGACGTTGTCCTGGCGTTTTAACCCATTCTACTTCGGTTGTAATAAGACCTTTTAAATTACCAGAGGCATCACCGATGAATTTTTTGGTGGAAATGCTAAAGAATCGTTCAGCTCCTTCTTTATGAGATGAACTAGTTCGAAGTCTCATAGGCCAAAAAGGCCAAGGTTGACCTTCAGGTCTTTCAGTGGTTGCCATTGGCATTATCTCAAAGTTAGAAACTGATGTGGCTCCGTGACGAAAAGAAGTGCCTATACAATCGGAACCAGTGTCGCCACCTCCAATAACAATTACATCTTTGTCTGTTGCTTTAATTTCTTCGCCAAGGTCTTTAATTCCATCAACTCGTCTATTATTTTGGCCTAAAAAATCCATGGCTTGCACTACTCCTTTTAAGTTGGAACCTTCTATCGGTAAATTTCTTCTTATGGTAGCTCCACCGGTTAATACAACTGCATCGAAATCTTCTTTAAGCACATCGGCTTTAATATCTACACCAATATGGACTCCACATGAAAAAGTAATCCCTTCTTCTTTTAATACATCTAATCGTCTATCGATAACATTTTTCTCCATTTTAAAATCTGGAATACCATAACGCATTAATCCACCTGGTTTTTCATCACGTTCAAAAACAGTTACTAGATGTCCTGCTCTATTCAATTGTTGAGCTGTAGCAAGGCCTGCTGGTCCTGAGCCTATAACGGCAATTTTCTTACCTGTTCTTGATGCAGGAGGGTTTGCAGTTATCCATCCTTTGGAGAAAGCTGTTTCAACTATATTTTTTTCAATATTCTCAATAGTAACAGGATCTTCATTTATTCCTAATACACATGCTTCTTCACAAGGTGCAGGACATAATCTACCGGTAAATTCCGGAAAATTATTTGTAGAATGTAATATTTCACTTGCCTTTTCCCATTTCCCACGATAAACAGCATCATTAAAATCAGGGATTAAATTCCCTAAAGGGCAACCACTATGGCAAAATGGAATTCCACAATCCATACAACGTGCGCCTTGGTCCTTCAGCTCTTTTTCAGGCATCGGTACGGTAAATTCTTTATAATTTTTTAAGCGGTCTTCAACCGGTTTATAATTTTCAATTTTTCTATCGAATTCCAAAAATCCTGTTATCTTTCCCATATTCCGATTTTAAATAGTTTGTAAATTTTCTTCTTCTAATCTGATTAAAGCCTGCCTGTATTCTTCAGGTAACACCTTAATGAATTTGGGTAGATAAGATTCCCAATTCTCTAAAATACGTTGTGCTAACGGACTTGAGGTTGAACTATAGTGACTTTCGATTAAATCTTTTAATTGTTTTATATCGTTATCCTCGGTAACTTCTAATAGGTTTAATCCTTCAAGACTACATCGTTTTTTGAATGTGTTATTGTTATCAAGAACGAAGGCGATACCACCACTCATTCCAGCCCCAAAGTTTCTCCCAACTTCTCCTAAGATAACAGCTACACCGCCTGTCATATATTCACAACCATGATCTCCGATTCCTTCCACAACAGCTTTTGCACCTGAATTACGTACACAGAATCGTTCACCGGCTTTTCCATTTATGTAGGCTCTACCGGCAGTGGCGCCATAAAGGGTAACGTTACCAGTGATAACATTGTCCTCAGGAATAATAGTTGATTTTTCTGGAACTTTAATAACAAGTTTTGCTCCTGATAATCCTTTTCCTAAATAATCATTTGTATTTCCATTAACTACCATGGTAAGTCCTCTTGTTGCAAAAGCACCAAAGCTTTGACCAGCGGATCCCGTAAAATTAAGTCTCAACGTATTAATAGGTAAGCCTTCCGCACCGTAGGTTTTTGAAATTTCATTGCTAATTATTGCACCAACAGCACGATCAGTGTTACAAATTGGATAATCTAGAGTTAGTTTTTCTTTTCTAAATAGCGAAGGATTAGCTTTTTCGATGATATCAAACTCAATAGATTTATAAATATCATGATTTTGCTTTTCCGTATTATAAAATTTTGTTCCTTTTGGCACATCAACCTGATGTAGGATTGGAGTTAAGTCGATTCCAGCAGACTTATAATGGTCTATAGCTTTTTTACGATCTAATTTTTGAACTTGACCTACCATTTCATTAATGGTTCTGAATCCTAATTGTGCCATTATTTCACGTAATTCTTGGGCTACGAAATACATGTAGTTGACAACGTGCTCTGGCTTTCCTTTAAATTTCTTTCTAAGTTCTGGATTCTGAGTTGCGATACCTACTGGGCAAGTGTTGAGATGGCAAACCCGCATCATTATACAGCCCGAAGCTACTAATGGTGCCGTTGCAAAACCAAACTCTTCAGCTCCTAAAAGACATGCTACAGCAACATCTCTTCCTGTTTTTAATTGTCCGTCACATTCTAATACGATTCTATTTCTTAAATCATTAAGTACCAAGGTCTGTTGTGCCTCTGCAATACCAAGTTCCCATGGTAAGCCGGCGTGTTTTAATGAAGTTAGAGGTGATGCCCCTGTACCGCCGTCAAAACCAGAAACTAAGATAACATCAGCTTTTGCTTTTGATACACCTGCAGCAACAGTGCCTACACCAACTTCAGAGACTAATTTCACATTTATTCTCGCTTTTCTATTCGCTGATTTTAAATCGTAAATAAGTTGAGATAAATCTTCAATAGAATATATATCGTGATGGGGTGGTGGAGAAATTAATCCTACATAAGGAGTAGAATTACGGGTCTTAGCAATTTCAGGGTTTACTTTTGGTCCAGGTAATTGGCCACCCTCTCCTGGTTTTGCACCCTGGGCCATTTTAATTTGTATTTCTTTTGCATTGGTCAAATAATTTGAGGTTACTCCGAATCTACCAGATGCAACTTGTTTGATAGCACTGTTTCTCCAATCTCCAGTCGAGTTTTTGTAAAATCTATTTTCATCTTCTCCACCTTCTCCAGAGTTACTTTTCCCACCAATTCTATTCATTGCAATAGCCAAGTTTTCGTGGGCTTCTTTGCTTATAGATCCGTAAGACATGGCACCGGTTTTAAATCTTTTTACAATTTCTGTCCACGGTTCAACTTCATCTAATGGGATAGGGTCATAGTTAGAGAATTCAAATAGACCTCTTATGGTCATCAAATTATGAGACTGCTCATTGACTAATTTTGAATACTCCTTATAAGTTTCAGGTTCATTATTGCGCACCGCTTTTTGAAGTTTAGCAATTGACAACGGATTAAACATATGTTTTTCTCCATCTCTTCGCCATCTATATTCACCACCAATTTCTAAATCTAAATTACCAGCTATTTCTTTTTTGCTAAATGTTTTATGATGACGTAATGCAATTTCTTTTTCAATTTGATATAGTCCAATACCTTGTATACGTGTAGGGGTATTGGGGAAGTATTTTTCTACAACTTTAGTGTTTATTCCAATACATTCAAAAAGCTGAGAGCCACGGTAAGAGTTAAGTGTAGAAATGCCAATCTTATTCATCACTTTTAAAATACCCTTGCCAACTGCCTTGTTATAATTTTTAATAGCCTCATCAAAAGTAATATCTGTAATATCGTGTTCTTCAATCTGCTCAGCAATTATTTCATTTACCAAGTAAGGATTTATTGCACTTGCTCCAAATCCGAATAGAAGGGCGAAATGATGTACCTCTCTAGGTTCTGCAGATTCGATGATTACACTTAATTTTGAACGTTTACCGAGTTTTTGTAAACCACTGTTTACAAAAGAACATGCTAGAAGTGCAGGAATAGGAGCCATTTCTTCATTTATGCTTCTGTCGGATAGTATTATAATATTAGCGCCTTCATCAACTGCTTTAGATGCTTGGTCTAAAACAGATTGTAATGCATCTTCTAATCCATTATGGCCTTGTTTAATGGAGTATAATATTGAAATGGAAACTACCTTATAATCTGGACTTACATCGTAATTTTTAATTTTATCTAAATCTTCCTTAGAAATAACGGGATTTTGAATTTTCAATTTTCTACAATGTAATTCTGAAAATTCAAAAATATTATGATCACTGCCTAGTGTTAAACTAATGTCAGTAATCAATTCTTCACGAATACCATCTAATGGTGGGTTAGTTACTTGTGCAAACAATTGCTTGAAGTAATTGTAAATTAATTGAGGTCTTTGAGATAGAACAGCAATTGGCGTATCTGAACCCATAGATCCTATTGGCTCCTTGCCTGCTTTTGCCATTGGAAGTACAATGGTGTTTATATCCTCAAGAGTATATCCAAAAACAGATTTTCTTTTTTCTAATGTCTCTTCGCCAAGAAATAGAGGGCAATCATTGTATGGTATATCCTTTAAATGAACCAGATTATCCTTTAACCATTTACTATAAGGATATTGTTTTGCTATTTTATCCTTTATTTCTTCATCGTTAATAATTCTACCTTCTTCCATATTAACCAAGAACATTTTTCCTGGTTGTAACCTTCCGTGAAATTCTACGTTCTCAGGAGTAATGTCAACCACGCCTGTTTCTGAAGACATAACTACGTAATCATCTTTGGTAACTGTATATCTTGAGGGTCTAAGTCCGTTTCTGTCCAATACGGCCCCAATAAAGTTTCCATCTGTAAATGGTATCGACGCAGGTCCGTCCCATGGTTCCATCATACATGAATGATATTCATAGAAGGCTCTTTTAGCATCTGACATTTCTGTATTTTTCTCCCAAGCTTCAGGAACAAGAATCATCATAACTTCTGGTAAAGATCTACCGGTCATTAATAATAATTCTACCACCATATCCATTGTTGCAGAATCGGATTTTCCAGGCAGAATTATTGGCAGTATGTTTTTTATCTCATCACCGAACATATTATTCTTTAGCAATTCTTCTCTAGAGAACATACGTGTTACATTTCCTCTTAATGTATTTATTTCCCCATTATGACACATATATCTAAAAGGTTGTGCCAAATCCCAAGTAGGGAATGTATTTGTTGAGAATCTTTGGTGTACCAATGCTAATCTTGTAACCACTCTAGAATCCATTAAATCTGAATAATAAAGGCTTATGTCTAAAGGCATTAGTAAGCCTTTGAAGATGATTATTTTCGTAGATAGGCTTGGTACGTAGAAAAACTTACTTTCAGATAGTTTTGATTTTATTATGGTGTGCTCAGTTACTTTTCTAGCAATGTAAAGTTTTAAATTGAATTCAAAATAATCTTGTTCTGAATTTTCTTTGGCAACAAATATTTGTTTTACAAAAGGTTCGGTTTCTGCAGCAATTCTACCCGGTATGGAACGATTTACGGGAACATCGCGCCAACCCAATAATTTTAAACCTTGTTTTTTTATGTTCTCTTCAAATACCGAGATGCAATAATCACGCTGATTGGCTTTTCTAGGAAAGAAAATATTACCAACAGCATAATCACCGACTTTAGGTAATTCAAAATTGCAAACAGCTTGAAAAAAATCATGAGGAATATCTATCAAAATACCTGCTCCATCTCCAGTTTTACCGTCGGCACTTACAGCACCTCTATGTTCTAAGCGTTCAAGTATTTCTAACGCTTTATGAATAATGTCGTTAGATTTTTTTCCTTTAAGGCTGCAAATAAAACCAGCCCCACAGTTATCGTGTTCAAATTCCGGTAGATATAATCCTTGCTTCTTCAGTGTCATTTTTTGTGGTATTTCTTCAAAAATATCAATTATATTGAATTATATTTAATGAATCGGTGTTATTCAAATAAAAAACTTAACGTTTTAAATAAAATGCTAAAAAATCATCAATTTCGAATTTTTAAATGGTTCAATTTATCAGATTGATAAATTTAGGATATAATGATTTAAGTACAATAGAATTGACAGGGGTAAAATGGTGTAAATGTAGCTTTGTAACAATTACACCCTACTTTATAGGAGGAATAACAATTTATATGTATCCAATGCGCTTGATGACCCTAAGTTTTTAGGGGTGATTTGGAGTATATTTTTTTTTATCTTAGGATACTTCTGGAAATTACGATCTTTTGTATCTCCGAAGTCCCTTCATAAATCTGTGTAATCTTTGCATCACGCATCAATCGTTCTACATGATATTCTTTTACAAAACCATTTCCGCCATGTATTTGAACCGCTTCTACCGTAGTTTCCATAGCTACTTTGGAGGCATATAGTTTTGCCATTGCACCAGAAAGGTCATAGTCTTTGCCATTGTCCTTATCCAATGCTGCTTGATAAACTAATAGGCGGGCCGCTTGTATTTCTGTATGCATATCCGCTAATTTGAAGGCTATGGCTTGGTGATTGCTAATTTCTGTGCCAAATGTCTTTCTCTCTTTTGAATATTTTAAGGCGAGTTCATAGGCGCCTGCTGCGATGCCCAAGGCTTGTGCTGCAATCCCTATACGGCCACCTGCCAAGGTTTTCATGGCAAATTTAAAACCAAAGCCATCTTCTCCAATTCTATTTTCTTTAGGCACCCTTACATCATTAAAGATTAAGGAATGCGTATCGCTGCCGCGAATGCCCAACTTATTTTCTTTGGGGCCAATTTCAAAGCCTTTCGCTCCTTTCTCCACAATAAGGGCGTTAATGCCTCTGTGTTTCTCTTTTATATGGGTTTGTGCAATAATGAGATATACTGATGCAGTGCTTCCATTGGTTATCCAATTTTTGGTTCCGTTCAATATATAATGGTCACCTTTATCAATGGCTGTCGTTCTTTGAGAGGTTGCGTCACTTCCTGCTTCAGGTTCAGATAGGCAAAATGCTCCAATAATTTCACCCGTACTTAATTTTGTCAAGTATTTTTCTTTTTGTTCCTCAGTTCCATATTGTTCCAATCCCCAACAGACTAATGAGTTGTTAACCGATACAATGACCGAAGCGGAAGCATCTATTTTGGATAATTCTTCCATAGCTAAAACGTAGGATAGGGTATCAAGTCCACTTCCTCCGTATTTTGGGTCAACCATCATCCCTAAAAACCCTAATTCGCCTAGTTTTTTTACTTCTTCCTTTGGAAAACGTTGAGTATCGTCACGTTCAATTACTTCAGGAAGTAGTTCTGTTTGTGCAAAATCACGTGCTGCTTGTTGAATAAGTTTTTGTTCCTCAGTTAAAGAAAAATCCATGTACTAGTGTAATAGGTTATGGTAACAAAGATAGAGATATACCAATGGAATTATAAACTTAAATCTTCACTTTTGTTATATTTTGAATGAACACTTAATAGATATTGCGATGATAAATGAATATTTATTGTCATGCTAAACGTTAAAATAGGGACAATAAAATCCTGTTAAATATATAATTGGGTCATTTAAGTATTTGGATGTCAGGCAACTTTGGTATTATTGTCATATCATTAGGAATTCACGTACAATTTTAAATATCTTTAGATGATTTAATTTTTTGGAATTTGAACTTATATTTGACACTTTAGTAGATATTAAATAAACCAACGAAAATGGAAACCATCATTATTATTGTTTTTTTGGCAGGATATCTTGCCATTACCCTAGAACACAACCTTAAAATAGATAAGCTTATTCCTGCTTTGGCCATGATGGCCATTCTTTGGGCTTTAATTGCATTGGATATAGATGGTTTTACCAATTGGTTCGATACAGCCAAACAAGGTTTAGTGGAAGGTTTTGACAAGTTGAGCCATGATGGTAGGATGCATTTGATGGAAGAATCGCTTTTGCATCACTTGGGTAAGACGGCTGAAATATTATTTTTCTTATTAGGTGCTATGACTATAGTTGAAATCATTGATTATTTCGATGGTTTTGCTACTATAAAAGGATTTATTAAAACCAAGAAAAAAGGAAAATTACTATGGTTGTTTTCGATATTGGCTTTCGTGCTATCGGCAATAATTGATAACCTTACCGCAACTATTGTGTTGATAACAATTCTACAAAAGGTTATTAAGGATAGAGAAACAAAGCTTTGGTTTGCGGGTATAATCGTTATCACAGCAAATGCAGGTGGTGCTTGGTCGCCAATCGGAGATGTTACAACAACAATGTTATGGATTGCAAATAGGGTGAGTGCTGGTCAGTTGGTGCTTCATGTGCTTCTTCCGTCATTGGTTTGTATGGTTGTTCCTGTTGTGATTGCAAGTAGATTCAAAATTTTTAAAGGTTTAGTTGATGGAGATTTGGAAGATGATATTTCAAAATCGAAATATAGTAGTGTTATGCTGTATTTAGGGCTTGGAGCTATTTTATTCGTTCCAATTTTCAAAACCATAACTCATTTACCTCCTTATGTAGGTATGATGTTATCATTAGCCGTTGTAGCTACTTTTGCTGAAATATATAGTAATAAGAAGTTTAGTATTTCTTCTGTAGATCAAGAAGGGCAAGATAGCGAAGGGCATCATAGTCCTGTTCATCATTCTTTATCTAAGATTGAATTACCAAGTATTTTGTTTTTCTTAGGTATTTTACTAGGGGTTGCTGCTATGGAGTCTTTAGGCATTCTATTTAACGCAGCCGGAGCTCTTAACGAAGCCATACCCAATACCGATATTGTAGTTTTGCTATTTGGTTTAGGCTCTGCGGTTATAGATAATGTGCCATTGGTTGCTGCCAGTATGGGTATGTTCAGTGAGCCTTTAGATAGTCCGTTATGGCATTTTATCGCTTATTCTGCTGGTACAGGGGGTAGTATGCTAATAATAGGTTCTGCTGCAGGAGTTGTTGCAATGGGCATGGAAAAGATAGATTTTTTCTGGTATCTTAAGAAGATTGCATGGTTGGCATTTGCAGGTTTTATTAGTGGTGCCATAGTATTTATTTTGTTGAGAGATTTTGTGCTTAACGTATAATTTAATTCACTATTCATCGTTATAAAGGCAAATTCAATACTTAAAGAACATTATGTTATTAAACCAGGATTTGGCTCAAAATGCGAGCGATGAATTAATGTCAGAAGAAAAAACCCTTTCTGTTATAGATTTAATCTTTAATGGAGGTACGGGTAGTGTAATTATTATTTCGGTACTCTTCATAATGTTGGGTGTTGCATTGTATATATACTTTGAACGTCTTTTGGCGGTAAATGCGGCATCTAAAATAGATAAGAATTTCATGAACCAAATACGGGATCATGTAACTTCAGGTAAATTAGAAGCGGCAAAGTTACTTTGTGCTCAGACAGATTCTCCTGTTGCCAGGTTAACTGAAAAGGGTATATCTCGCATAGGAAAGCCACTTGATGATATCAACACGGCTATCGAAAATGCAGGAACTCTTGAGGTTTATAAGCTTGAGAAAAACGTAAGTATTTTGGCGACTGTTGCTGGTGCTGCGCCTATGATTGGGTTCTTAGGAACTGTAATCGGTATGATTCTTGCCTTTCATGAAATGGCGAGTAGTGGCGGCCAGGCAGAAATGGGGTCATTGGCATCAGGTATTTACACTGCAATGACTACAACAGTGGCAGGACTTATTGTTGGTATTATTGCATATGTAGGTTATAATCATTTAGTGAACCGTACCGATAAGGTGATTCATAAAATGGAGGCAAACGCTGTTGATTTTTTAGATTTATTAAACGAACCTCTTTAATTTTATACTATGAAATTAAAAGGAAGAAATAAAGTCAGTCCTGACTTTAGCATGTCTTCAATGACAGATATTGTATTTTTGTTGTTGATATTTTTCATGCTAACAGCCAACTCACCTAATGCTTTAGATTTATTGTTGCCAAAGGCCAAAGGTAAGTCTACGAATACTCAAAATGTATCGGTAAGTATCGATAAGAATCTTCAATACTTTGTGAATGATCAAAGGATTAATGGAGCGTATATTGAGATTGAATTAAAGAAAGCTTTAGCAGGTCAAGATAATCCTACCATTATTCTAAGAGCAGAAGAGAGTGTGGCGATTAAAGAAGCTGTTAATGTTATGGATATCGCTAATAAAAATAACTACAAAGTTATTTTGGCAGTACGACCCAATTAGATGGCATTTTTAGACACAAAACATAAGAAAAATTCATTAACACTTACAACGCTGTTGCTAAGTGCTCTTTTGTTGGTCTTATTTTATATAGGTTTAACGTATATGGATCCACCTGAAGAGAACGGAATTTCTGTAAACTTTGGAGCTATGGATTTTGGTAGCGGACAAGTGCAGCCGAAAGAAAAAATTCAATCAGAACCATTAGATGCTCCATCAGTAGAGCCAACAAAGCAAGAGGTTGCCGAGGCTATTGAAGAATCTGAAGAGGTTGAGGAGGCTGCTGAGGGGAGAGAAGCGCCTGCTGAAAAACTTTTGACAAAGGAAAGCGAGGAGGCTATAAAAATTAAACAGGCAAAAGAAATAAAGCGAAAAGCTGATGAAGCTGTAGCCGATGCTAAAAAAAAGGCTGAAGAAGCGGAAAATAGGGAAAAGGTAGAAGCGGCAAAAATCGCTCAACAAAAGAAAGATGCTGAAGATAGAGCTAGACAAGAGCAAGAAGCTAAAAAGAAACGCTTAGATGAGATGATGGGCGGTCTTAATAAATCAGATAGAACTGCTACAGGTAGTGAAGGTGATGATAATAAAGCCGGTGATAAAGGTCAGCCAGATGGTGACCCCTATGCTGCAAGTTATTATGGAGCTAAAGGTTCGGGTAGTGGAGTTGGTGGAACAGGTTTAGGTGGTAGAAACTTTATAGGAAATATCAAAGTTGAGCAAGAATGCAATGAAGCTGGTAAGGTAGTCGTGAGAATAGTTGTAGATAGAAGCGGAAAAGTTATCTTGGCTGAACCTGGTGTTAAAGGTTCTGAGAATTTAAGTCCTTGCTTGTTAAAACCAGCAAAAGAAATTGCACTTTCTCATAGATGGCAACCGGATTCTCAAGCCCCTAGCCAACAAGTTGGATTTGTCGTTGTAAACTTCAAACTAGGAGAGTGACCTATAAGCAAACGCTAGATTGGATGTTTTTACAACTTCCAATGTATCAAAATAAAGGAAAGGTCGCTTTTAATTCAAAAATGGATGGCATCAATTCGTTAGCTGCCCATTTAAATAATCCACACAAAAAAATAAGGACTATTCATGTGGCAGGAACCAATGGAAAAGGTTCCAGTAGTCATATGTTAGCGTCTGTATTGCAAGAGGCCGGCTATAAAGTTGGTTTGTATACTTCACCGCATTTAAAAGATTTTAGGGAGCGTATTAGGGTTAATGGAAAAAAAGTAGAAAAAAAGTGGGTCGTCGATTTTATTGATGAAAATAAACCCTTCTTCGAAAGAAATAAATTATCCTTTTTTGAAATGACGGTAGGTATGGCTTTTTTATATTTTGCAACTGAAAATGTTGATATAGCGGTCATAGAGGTAGGTTTAGGCGGTAGATTAGATTCTACTAATATAATTACACCAGAAGTAAGTCTAATTACGAATATAGGGTTTGATCATACCGATATGTTAGGAGATACTCTTGCGAAGATAGCTTATGAAAAGGCAGGTATAATTAAAAGGAATATACCTGTAGTAATTAGTGAATTTAATGAAGAAACAGCTCCTGTTTTTAAGGAGAGAGCTAGCGCGTTGAATGCTAAAATCGTTTTTGCTCAAGAGAAAACATTTTCTACATATAAAATAGGATTGCTAGGGTCTTATCAGCAAAAAAACATAAAAGGGGTTTTAGCTACATTAAGTGAGCTAGTGAGTTTTAAAATTGATGAGGAACATATTATTAAAGGATTAGAAAAGGTTGTTGAAAACACCCATCTAATGGGGCGTTGGCAGCAAATTGGTGCTAATCCTACAATTATTTGTGATACAGCGCATAATAAAGATGGTTTGGTAATTGTATTGAATCAATTACAAGAGCAAAAATATGAAAAGCTTCATGTGGTAATTGGTTTTGTAAAGGATAAAGATATCAGTGCAATTTTGCCGTTGTTTCCATCAAATGCCACCTATTATTTTTGCAAACCTAAAATTTCTAGAGGTCTTGATGAAAAGGTATTGTCAGAAAGATGTGTTCAGTTTAACCTGAATGGGAAAACATATAAGTCTGTTAATAAGGCTTTTAAAGCAGCGAAAAAACAAGCTGCTAAAAACGATTTCATTTATGTTGGTGGGAGTAATTTTGTGGTGGCAGAAGTTATTTAATTTTTTATTGATTTTTCTTTTGCAGATTGTAAAACTATTATATATTTGCACTCCTTTTAGGGCTCTTAGCTCAGTTGGTTCAGAGCACCTGCCTTACAAGCAGGGGGTCACTGGTTCGAATCCAGTAGGGCCCACAGGTTAAAAGGCTTCCATGAAAATGGGGGCCTTTTTTGATTTTAATATGTTTTTGGTTATAGGTAGATAATATCTTTTATCTTATCTTCGATTTATTGGGATATTAGCTCAGTTGGTTTAGAGCGCTGCCTTGACAGGGCAGAGGTCACCGGTTCGAATCCAGTATATCCCACAATCAAAGGTGTGAGTGTGTACTTATAGGCAATCCAAAACTCTTTCTAGAGCCATGCCTCTTGATCCTTTTATAAGTACTGTTGAAAAGTCCTTTAATTTATGTTCGGTTAGGTGATTTTTTAGCTCTTCAAAGTTTTTCAACTTCATTGAGTTAGTGTGGGTACGGTAAAAGTTTTCACCTACGAATAAGACATTTTCAAACTGTAACGTTTTCGTCAAATCTGTAATTGTTTGATGCTCTGCTTCGGCTGAATTGCCCAATTCGAACATATCCCCTAAAATTAAAACCTTATTTGTTTTTTTCAATGCCTTGAAATTTTCTAATGCAACTTTCATGCTTGATGGGTTGGCATTATATGCGTCTAAAATAATATAATGATCATTTTTTTGGATAATCTGTGATCTATTATTTTCTGGAGTATATTTTTCTAGTGCAATTTTAATTTCTGTTAATTCGACATTGAAATATTTTCCAACTATAATCGCTGCACAGCAATTATGAAAATTATACGCACCAATAAGATTAGAATGTATTATGGAATCTTCAACTTTGATGATGACAAAGGGTTGGACTTCCTCAAGTTCAATTCTATAGTACTTTGAATTTATAGAACTAAAACCATATTTTTTGGAATAGTTTTTCAGTTTGTTTATCTGAATTGAGTCATCTGCATTAAAAAAAATGGACTTTTTGTTTTTTGTAAGATAATCATATAATTCACTCTTGCCTTTAATTACACCATCAACGCCGCCAAAACCTTCTAAATGTGCTTTGCCAAAGTTGGTAATATATCCAAAATCGGGCTCTGCAATCTCACATAAAAACTGTATTTCTTTTTGATGATTTGCGCCCATTTCAACGATGGCAATTTCGGTGTCGGGTAGTATGGATAAAAGGGTTAAAGGAACCCCAATGTGGTTATTTAGATTGCCAACAGTTGCAATTGTTTTATACTTTCTTGAAAGTACAGTATTTATTAATTCCTTCGTGGTTGTCTTGCCATTACTTCCGGTTATGCTTAACACTTTTGCATTGCAGAAATTTCGATGGTAGTTCGCTAGTTTTTGTAGCATGACCAAGGTGTTGTCTACAAGAATAGTTTTATCGTTTATGTAGTATTCTTCCTGGTCGATAATAACATAGCTAGCTCCATTGTTAATAGCATGTTGGGTGTAAGTGTTTCCATTAAAATTGTCACCTTTTAATGCGAAAAATATATCATTTTCCTTAATTTTTCTGGTGTCTGTGTTAACGGATGGAAATTCTAAAAAAATGGAATGTAAGTCTTGAACGTTCATGAAATCGAAGATAAAAAAAAGCCCTTTAAGAAAAGGGCTTTTTTAAATTCGTATGTGGAAAAATTATTTCGCTTTTTTTCCTCTAACAGTTTTATTTTTGGTTTTAGATTTTGAACCTACTCTTGACATTGCACATCTAAAGCCTATGTAATCTGTAGCCATATACTGTGGTAGGTATCTTCTTTGAGCTGGATCTAACCAGTATGCTCTATCTCTCCAAGAACCACCCTTGTAAACCCTAACTTCGTCGTTAATTAGAGTTGTTCTGTTGTTTGAAATATCGTATCCTTTAATAAGGTTTCCTAAAGAATCTCTTTCAACTGAATGCTTAGGGGAATTGTACATCTTTTTACTTGGGTCTTCTTCTTCGTCATCACTGAATCTGTCATAGAATCTAGAAGAGCCAGCATCACCATCTCTATAGCCTCTATTGTCGCTTGATGAGAAATTTGTTCTTAAATAAGTCTCTTCTTCATCAACAGGAACCATTTTTATTTCACCTGGTAAGTTAACGGCAACTACCTTTCCGTTAGGTAACGTATCGTAAACAATAGAATCTCTTAAGATGTTTACTTTACCATCTTCGCCAATTGCACTCTTCATATAAATATTACCTCTGTAGTAGTTGAAATCACTAACTTCATCATCAACTATTGGTCGGTATACATCGGCAACCCATTCTGCAACGTTACCAGCCATGTCATAAAGACCTAAATCATTTGGCTTGTAAGACATAACTTCAGCTGTAATATCGGCACCATCATCAGACCAACCTGCAATACCACCATAATCACCTTTTGCTTGTTTAAAGTTGGCTAATTGGTCACCTCTACCTACACGTTGTCCGTTACGGGTATAATCACCTTCCCAAGGATATTTTTTTCTACCGCGGTAGTTATTGTACTCTCTTTGGCCTACTTGGGCCTGAGCAGCATATTCCCATTCAGTTTCTGTAGGAAGTCTATATTCTGGCATAATGATACCACTACTTCTTTTTGCGAAAGCAGAAGTGCTATCTTTCTTCATTTTCCCTTGAAGAGAATCAATTTGTCCGTTATAAACCGATTCTGGTCTGTTTAAGTATGCTTCAGTGCTAAAAGTTCCTTGTACTTCTCCAGTTGCTGCTTGGTATTTTGCATCTTCAGATAAATAACCTTCTCTTTCTAACATCACCTCATTTACACGGTCGGTTCTCCATTTGGCAAATTGATTAGCTTGGATCCAGTTAACACCAACTACAGGATATTCTGCATATGCTGGGTGTCTTAAATAGTTATTTGTCATGGTTTCATTGAAACCTAATCTATTTCTCCACACTAAAGTATCAGGTAATGCACCTACATAAATATTTGTGTACTTCGGATTTTCTGGAGGATAAACACTCTTAAGATAATCTAAGTATTCTAAATACATTACGTTGGTAACCTCGGTCTCGTCCATATAAAAAGATTGAACATGTTGAGAGGTAGGTGTGTTGTTCCAATCATGCATAACATCATCTTGTACCTTACCTTTGGTAAACGTACCGCCTTCAACAAACACCAATCCTGGAGCAGTCTCTTGCTCTTTAAAGTCAGTATTGTATTGAAAACCACCTTCGTTGGCATTTATTTTCCAACCTGTAGCTCTAGACGTGTTTTTTGAAGATGAAGATTTAGAACAGCTATTAACTGTGAAACCTCCTACTATAACAGTGCATGAGAGTACAACTTTTATTAAATGTTTTTTCATAATTAGGACTTGAGTTCAAATGGTTAAACTACCATATAAAGGTAGTTCGTAAAAATTGTATTTTGTTTAATTTCGTATTTCATCCGGCATATAAAACGATGATTTCGTTATAATATTTCATTGAATTTAAAATTTTTATTTAAGCCGGTAAAACCTGCGAAAGCGCCAATAGGGTCTATGAAAATGATAACGATGTAAAATAGGTTATAGTATTAAATAAATAGATTTCTTTTGGCCAGTTGTTTCTTTAATGATATTGAGTTGAAAAAAATAAGTGCAAAATTGACCTATAAATGAACTAATCACTAACTACAAAGAGTTGAAAATTGCGGAATCTACAATTGATTATGGTTATAAGTTAAATAGTTTTTTTTAGTAAAGCCTTGTATATAGGTGTAAGAGGGTGGCGAAGAAAGTTTTGGTTACATGTAAACAGTTCGTTTTTACCTGCGTATTAAAATATGGCCATGGCTATCGATTATTTGTAAATGGCAGCAACCTATGCATCTGGTTTTCATTTAAGGTTTATGCCCGTTTACTTCCTATAGAAGAATTTTTATCTATTTCATAATTAGTGTCAACAGGTAATCTGAAGGGGAGCGGCCTACATATTTTTTAAAGTTTTTAAAAAAAGTACTTCTATCTGAAAAATAGCATTTTATTCCAAGCGATTCGATTGTCTGGGTTTTAAGGTATCCTTCATGTATTAGTTGAAGAGCATATTTTATTTTAATAACGTTTCTGTATTCCGAATAAGAAAAATGGTTGTAGTATTTGAAAACGTATTTAATATGGCTCTGAGGGAACTGCAAAGTAAAGCTCAGTTCTTTTAAAGTGGGTATTTCCTTAAAGTCTAGCAATAAATCATTTTCAAAATTATTAAGTGAAAAAAGTAGACCTTCCATATTAGGTCTTATCTTTTTTTCAAGTTTGAGGTCCTGTTTATCTGTAGCCCCTACTTTAGTACTATTCCAAACCTTTATTTTCTCTTTTAAGCTAGTATTCAGGTTTTTCATTAAAACTTGTTTGTCATAAAAAATAACTGGGTTCAGTAATACATAGATGACAATGAATAGCCATATAAAAGTAGTTCTGTTATAAAACTGATGTAATACTTCAGTTTGGGTCGCATATAAGTGTTTATTGAATATATAATTGGCAAACAGATATATCATAAAAAATACGGCAAACATAATCAATGAAAATGTTTTGATAGAACTGAAATACCTCTGGTCTTTTGCATTTTTACGCATAAAAACATACTTCCTTATCATAAAGATCAAACCAGTTAAATAACCAGTAGAATAGATGAAGAAAATTAATTGGTTGATGTTCTTGTTTAAATCAAATGCTTTTGAAACCATTACAATTACGGCGGCGACCATAAAGTATTTTATCTCTTTTTTAAAACCGTTGTTTTTTGAAAGTAGATGCTTAAAGAATAGAAAATAGATTGGAGGAATGAAGAATGAGAACAATAGTAGTTTGCTCGTTAGATTGATGAAGGGGCGTACAAATCCAAAAGTTTCTAGACCTTGCATAATTCTTAAGATGCCGTTAAAGGCCAGAAGCATGAAGAAATAGCCATTAAGTTTGCTTCCTATCCTGTGGTTATAGATCAGAATGGGGGTCAAAAGCAGCAGTATAAATCCTAGAAAGAAAGATAGTAGGTTTAAAAACATGGGTCAAATCTAATAAATATGTGTCAAATCCTGCAAAATTTAAAGACGGTATTTTGAGCTGGTTTTAATTACATGTTAGTTTGTGGGAAAATTTCGATTTATGAAAATACTTATACTGGCCCTATTGTTCATGTGCCCGCTTTTGGGCATTGCCCAGCAAGCCATTGCAGTTTCCGGTAAGCAGGCCAAAGGATCCGGCGGTACTTCTAGCCACACCTACGGTCAAGTGTTCTATAGAACGGCCTACGGTAATGGTATGTCTTCTGCGCAAGGCGTACAGCACACCTATGAGGTTTCGGTGGTATTTACGGATCCAAAAACCGATAGTGCCATACAACTGTACTATTACCCCAATCCTGTGGTCGATTACCTTAACGTTATCATACAGGCAACCGAACTGGATGGTCTGGTCTATGAAGTTTTTGATTCTAGTGGCCGGTTACTCAAGACGGACAAACTTTTAAGCAACGATACGCCCGTTTATGTGGGCGATCTTTCCATTGCGGTATACTATATAAAAATAAGAAACCGCACAAGGATTCTAAAGACATTCAATATTATAAAGAAATAGGCGGTCAAAAGCTTACAAAAATTCAAGTTCCCCCATTATGAAAAAGAGTATCGTATTATTGATTTTATTGGTAAGCGGTTTTAATGCCCTTGCCCAATCGCCAGAAAAGATGAGCTACCAAGCGGTATTGCGAGATGCAAACTCCGACCTGCTCTCCAATACCGCCATAGCCGTTCAGGTAAGTATCCTTAAGGGTTCTGATAGTGGTACGGCGGTCTATACCGAAAGGCATGAAGCCATTACCAATGCCAACGGACTGGTAAGCCTCGAGATAGGTACGGGTAGCTCAACCGATGATTTTTCGATGTTAGACTGGGGCGACGGCCCGTATTATGTAAAAACGGAGACCGATCCCAACGGCGGTACCGATTATAGTATTAGCGATACGAGCCAGGTCATGAGCGTACCCTATGCGCTCTATGCCAAGACCAGTGGTAGCCAGTTGCCTGGTCCACAAGGGGAGCCCGGTATTCAGGGTCCTGCAGGTGCAGATGGCAGATCGGCGTACGAACTCGCCTTTGAGCGCGATAATACGATCGGTGACGAGACCGCTTGGTTGGCCTCTTTAACGGGAACTTCCGAAACACAAGGTGCAGATGGCCTAAGTGCCTATGAAGTGTATGCAACAAATAATGTAGACCCGGATCTAAGTGAAGCCGATTGGTTGGTTTCTCTAAAAGGGGATACGGGAGCCACAGGTCCACAAGGCCCTACAGGCTTAACCGGCCCTGCAGGTTTGGATGGAGCAGATGGTGTTGACGGTTTGGATGGAGCCACAGGTCCGCAAGGTCCCACCGGATTAACAGGCCCCGAAGGAGCAGAAGGTATTGATGGTTTGGACGGCGCAACCGGCCCACAAGGCCCACAAGGTTCTACAGGATTAGACGGTATAGATGGTATTGACGGTTTGGATGGAGCCACAGGCCCACAAGGCCCACAAGGAATAGCTGGATTAGATGGTGCAGATGGTGCACCAGGAGCCCAAGGTATTCAAGGTGAAGTAGGTCCACAAGGAGATACAGGCTTAACAGGAGCAGCAGGAACTAATGGAACGAATGGAATAGACGGAATAGACGGAGCAACAGGCCCACAAGGTTCTGCAGGTTTAGATGGTGTTGACGGTTTGGATGGAACCACAGGCCCACAAGGAATAGCTGGATTAGCTGGTGTTGACGGAATAGACGGAGCAACAGGCCCACAAGGCCCACAAGGTTCTGCAGGTTTAGATGGAATAGATGGTGTTGACGGTTTGGATGGAGCCACAGGTCCACAAGGAGTAGCTGGATTAGATGGTATTGATGGAATCGACGGAGCCACAGGCCCGCAAGGCCCACAAGGTTTAGACGGTATCGATGGCAGTGACGGCTTGGACGGAGCCACAGGCCCACAGGGCCCACAAGGTTTAGACGGTATCTATGGCAGTGACGGCTTGGACGGAGCTACTGGCCCACAAGGCACACAAGGTTCTACAGGATTAGACGGTATAGATGGTATTGACGGTTTAGACGGAGC
>NZ_CAXBGF010000030.1:0-20693 GCF_963975365.1 uncultured Maribacter sp.
CGATAGGCTGGTGATTGCCAATATTACGGGATTATGATACTAAACGGATAATCAGAAAAAAAAAGGTTATTTTAATTCTAATCTAGGTTTTAACAAAAATTTAGATTTAAAATAACTTTTTTAGAAAATTTTTCTAAATGCTTAAATCACAAAGGCATCCAGTATTTATAAAACCATTAGTATTTGGCTTTCTGGTTTTTATTTTGTTATTCATCATAACACAGATTTTTAACTACCAAAGATTTCAACTTCTTAAAAACACCCAACAGGAAGAAGTTAACGAAAGAGCATTAAAACTTAAGGAAGACTTACAGGAAATAATGGGACAAAGCTTTACCGCAACCCAAACATTATCCTTTATTATAGAACACTATGGTATACCTGAAAATTTTGATAGTATTGCCCAATTATTATTAGATAGCAATAACAACATAGATGCGTTGGAACTTGTAAATGGTGAAGGAATAATAACCCACGTTTATCCCAAAGAGAATAATGATGTCATCGGTTTTAATATTCTAAATGATTCCATTGGTAAAGATGGTGCGCTTACAACACTTAAAAGAAAGGATTATTTTACTGCCGGTCCTATTCGCTTAAAACAAGGAGATGTTGGGTTTGTAACCAGAAAACCCATATACCAAGCAGATACCTTTAATGGCTTTACTGCGGCAGTGGTTCGCTTGTCCACAATTATAAAGGCAGCTAAGTTAGATACACAGGAAAATTCCATTTTCTCTTATCAACTGGCAAAAGTTAAATCTGACCAAACAGAAGAGATTTTTTATGCCTCCGAAAATATGGTGACCAACGAAGCCATAAAAATTCCATTGACTACCAGTCATGGCGAATGGAAGTTATATGTAATTTCTAACCATAAATCCCCATTCTCTTCAATTTTACTCTTTTTAATTTTAGGATTTCTACTTGCCGTTCTTTGTGGCATGTTAGTTTTCTTTCTTACAAGACAACCTTCTAGATTAAAACAATTGGTAGAAGAACAAACAACTTTGCTTAATGAGAGTCAAAAGAATTACCAAAACTTAGTAGAGCAAGCTTCAGACGGCATATTCCTTACAAGTTCAACTGGTGTCATTACAGATGTAAACATCGCAGGGGCAAAAATGTTGGGTTATGCTATAAATGAATTAACAGGTTTAAGCCTAAGGGACATTTATGATCCCGAAGAGCTAAAGCATAACCCTATTAAGTTTAAAGAATTGAAAGCAGGAAATATTATTCTACATGAAAGGAAAATGATTAGAAAGGACGGTTCTTTTTTTTATGGAGAAATTAATGCGAAAATGACTCCCAATGGAAATCTATTAGGTATTCTAAGAGATATTACCAAAAGAAAAGAATTAGAGCAAATTGCTAACAATAATCTGCAAAAATTTAGCAAAGCTTTTAATAATAGCACCATTGGCATGGCCATTAAAGACGAAAACAAACGTTTTATAGATGCCAACGCCTATTTTTTAAATTTAATCGGTTTTTCCCTTGAAGAAATTAAGGGAAGAACCAGTGCCGAACTTTGGGAATTTTATTCGGAAAATGTTATAAATGATACTTTATCATCTGCCAATAATTCGTCTATAAACAAAATGGAAGTTGACCTAACTACAACGTCTGGTAAGGTTTTACATTTATTGACATCGGTAGAGCGAATTGACTATGAAAACAAAAAAATAAGCCTTTGTACTTTTATTGATCAAACAGAGGCAAAAAAAACAACCCATAAACTTCTTGACCTACAGTCAAAAATGGACGCTGCCATACGAATTGGAAAAATAGGCTATTGGGACTGGAACCTAAAGACCGAAATTATAGAATGGTCCAATGTTATGTATGAGATCTACGATGTAGATCCAGGCACAATAATAACTGTACCGTTTACAAAAAAATTAGTTCATCCAGATGATTGGGAGTATCATAATAAAATACTACAGCTTAAATCTTCCACAAAAGATAATAATCCGTTTTCCTATAAAATTAAACATAGAAATGGTTCAATAAAATATGTTCTTGTACAAATGGAGGTTGTAGTAGATGAGAAGGGCGTACCAATACGTTATAGAGGTACGGCCGTTGATATTACAGAACAAAAAGAAGCTGATAATGAAATTATTGATTTAAAATCAAAGATGGACGCGGCAATTAGAATTGGAAAGATTGGATATTGGAGCTGGGACTTAGAGAGTAATCAAGTAGATTGGTCTAATGAGATGTTTGAAATATATGGTATTAGTGAAAAGACAACTATAACTCTAGAAGAAGCAATGGAATTTATTCATCCAGACAGCTCTAATGTATTAACAGAGGTTTTGAGCAGAAAACCAGACGATGACCAAACATTGCCAACGGTTTATAAAATTTTCCTTAATGACAAGAGTATAAAACATATTCTAAGTTTTTCTGAAAATGTTTATAATACTCAAGGTAAACCCATACAAGTGCTTGGTACTGCTATGGATATTACCAAAAGAGTTTTAGCAGAAGAAGCGCTTAAAGAAAATAAGGAGAAATTTACAAAAGCATTTCAAACCAATTTAATGGGCATGATTATACTTGATAACGAAAGAAAAGTTATCGAAGCCAATAATGTTGTATATAATTTATTAGGAGTTACACGAGAAGGTTTAATTGGAAAAACAATTAAAGAATCTGCCCTTGCTGTTATGGAAAATTATGATGACAATGAAAGAGAAAAGTTTTGGAAACACTTTCTAAAACATGGGAAAGTAATAAATCAAAAATTTAAAATAAATTTAAAAAACGGTCAAAAAATATCCCTTTCAGTATCTATGGAATCGTTGTTTTTTAAAAACAAGCAAAATTATTTGGTCAATTTAATTGATGATACCAAGAGAAAAGAAGCTGAAGAGGCTTTAGAGCTGCAAAACATCCAACTTAAGAAAGCAAATTCTGAACTTGATAGTTTTGTGTACAGTGCCTCTCATGAGCTGAGAGCTCCGTTAGCATCGGTTTTAGGACTTATAAACCTTATTTTAATAGAAGAAAATGAGCCTGGTTTGGTTACTAATCTTACTATGATGGAGAAATCGATTAAAAGATTAGACAGCTTTATTATGGATATCATTGAATATTCGCGAAATAAACATCTAAAAATTCATTTAGAAACTATAAATTTTACTAATTTAATTGAAAGCTCCTTAGAGAATTTTTGGTATTTAGAAAACATGAGCCAATTAAAATTCAATATTATCGTTGATGATAAAATTGAATTTGTTTCTGATTCCAAAAGAATTTCAATTTTATTGAACAATTTTATATCGAATGCGATTAAGTATCATGATTTAAACAAAAATATACCTACGGTTTGGGTCAATATTAAAACCACTAAAAAAGAAGCAATAATAGAGATAAAAGACAATGGTCTAGGAATAGCCGAAGAACAATTAGATAAAATATTTAATATGTTCTATAGAATATCTTCCCAAATAATGGGGTCTGGGATTGGTTTGTATATCGTTAAAGAAGTGTTGGCCAAATTAAATGGCACAATAGAGGTAGAATCCGAATTAGGTGAAGGTTCAATGTTTATATTAAAAATACCAAATGAATCAAATAAATAATAAAATGAATGGGTGGATTAAAGTACTGTTAATAGACGATTCTGATATTGACAACTTTATAAATAAAGCTATTGTTTCGAAAGAAGAGAGTGTTGAACAAATTATAGTCAAAAATTCTGGCTTTGAAGCTTTAGCGTATTTGAATAGCATTATAGATCAGCCCGAAGCTTATCCAGATTTTATTTTTCTAGATATTAAAATGCCTGAAATGACCGGATTTGAATTTTTAGAGGAATACAAAAAACTGTCAGAAGCTATAAAAAGTTATTCTAAAATATATATTTTAAGTTCTTCAATCGACCCTTTAGATATTGAAAAGGGCAAAAGCTATACCGTTGTTAAAGGACACTTAACCAAACCCCTCGCACATAATAACCTTACTAAATTACTTTTAGAAGATCAGTAAACTTTTAAATAAAGAAAAGAAAGGCTTTTTCATACCTAATAACCAGGTCTATTTTAAAACAATTAGAGTTATCATCCCCTAACATAAATGATAATATATTCTTAATAAACCCACGGTTTCATACGCTTTTATTATTTTGCCCCTTATGAAAATTTATCCTGTTGAAACTGGTAATTTTAAATTGGATGGTGGTGCCATGTTCGGCGTTGTTCCAAAGACCATTTGGCAGAGAACAAACCCAGCAGACAGCAATAATTTAATTGACATAGCCGCCCGTAGTTTACTAATTGAAGATGGTAATCGACTTATACTAATTGATACGGGCATGGGTGATAAACAATCAGATAAATTCTTTGGTTATTATTATCGTTGGGGAGATTTTACTTTAGAAACCTCTCTCAAAAAACAAGGTTTTCACAGCGATGATATTACAGATGTTTTTTTAACCCACTTGCATTTCGACCACTGTGGCGGTGCCATTCAGTGGAACAAGGATAAAACTGGTTATGAACCTGCTTTTAAAAATGCCCGTTTCTGGACAAATGAGAAACATTGGAAATGGGCAACAGAACCAAACCCAAGAGAAAAAGCTTCATTTTTAAAAGAAAACCTCATACCCATGCAAGAGAGCGGTCAATTAACATTTATTGATCATAAAGATGAAAGTTTCCTGAATAATAGTCCGTTAGGTTTTGACATCCGTTTTGTAGACGGTCATACCGAAAAACAAATGATACCTCAATTATCTTTTAAAGGAAAAACTATTGCTTACGTGGCAGACCTTATACCAACTGTTGGGCATATTCCATTACCCTACGTAATGGGTTATGACACAAGGCCGTTAATTACCATGACAGAAAAAGAATTGTTCTTAAATGATGCTGTGGAAAACAACTTCTTTCTATTTTTTGAACATGATGCACACAATCAACTATGTACCTTAAAACATACCGAAAAAGGTGTTCGATTAAATCAAGTTTACTCTTTTGATGAAATCTTCAATTAACTTTACGGTACTAAACATTAATTAATAAATCATATAAAATAAAGTTTCCCATTTATGACAAATACATATTTTAAATTGTTATTCGCTCTTTCAATTATTGCTTTATTGACCAGTTGTGGTAGTACAGGTTCGGCAACAGGTGGGGGCGGACTAATTCTTACTCCCGTTGAGAATATTGATACCACCCCTTTAAAAATAGCCGATCTCACGATAAGTGAAAAGAAGAATTGGGGGCATTTAGATTTAGTAACAGACACCATACCTGGAATGAGTGTTGACAAAGCTTATGCTGAAATCATTAAAAACAGAAAAGGAACAAAAACTGTAGTAGCAGTACTAGATTCAGGTATAGATCTAGATCATGAAGATCTTGACGGTGTTCTTTGGACAAATACAAAAGAAAAAGCCGGAAACAACATAGATGATGATGGTAATGGCTATATAGATGATATTCATGGATATAATTTCTTAGGAGAATCTTACAATGAACAATTAGAGTATGTTCGTATGTTGCGCTTAAATATTGGTGATGCGGCAACATTATCTAAAGCGAAAACAGAATTAGACAAAAAGTATAATGAAGCATTACAAGGAAAACAACAATATGAACAAATTCTACAGGCAGTAAAAAATGCAGATTCAGATATAAAAAAATATTTAAAAAAAGATACATATACTAAAGAAGATTTGGTGGATATAGTGGCTACTGATGAAACCACGCAGAGAAATATTGCCATTCTAAATCAAATGTTCAGTATAAAAGATTCTATACCAGAAGTTCTTAAAGAACTAGAAAGTGGAATTAAGTACTATACAGAACAGGTTAATTATAACTTAAATAAAGATTTTAATGGTAGAGCGCTTGTAGGTGATGATGGTTATGATATTACCGATACAAATTACGGAAATGGAAATCCAAAAAACAGAGTTGATGACGAAAGTCACGGAACTCATGTTGCTGGTATTATTGCTGCTGAGCGCAATAATGGTAAAGGAGTAAATGGTGTAGCCAATAATGTTGCCATAATGAGTATTAGAGCTGTACCCAATGGTGATGAGTATGATAAGGATATTGCTCGTGGCATTCGTTATGCTGTTGACAATGGCGCAAGGATCATTAATGGTAGTTTTGGAAAATCATATTCTCCAAAAGCCGAATGGGTATATGAGGCAATTAAATACGCAGCAGAAAAAAATGTTCTTTTTGTGCATGCTGCAGGTAATGATGGTGCTAATTTAGACGATCACACCAACGCAAACTTTCCGAACGACCAAGTAAAAAACGGACCCGAAATTGCAGATAATGTAATAACAGTTGGTGCTTTAAACTCTGAATATGGTTCAGAATTGGTGGCAAGCTATTCTAATTACGGTAAAGTAAATGTTGATGTTTTTGCCCCAGGTACCGACATCTATTCTACCTACCCAAACAATGAATATGAATACTCACCAGGCACCTCAATGGCTGCACCCGCAGTAGCAGGAATAGCAGCCTTGGTAATGTCACAATATCCATCACTTACTGCCGCACAGGTAAAAAAAATAATTTTACAATCTGGATTACCAATTAAAACTACCGTAGTTTTAGGAAGCGAAGGAAGAAAGAGCGGTTCTCTTAATGAAATTTCCACATCCGGTAAAATCGCAAATGCTTATAATGCTTTGGTATTAGCAAGTAAAGTAGCTGCCAAAAAGGTTCAATTATAATAATTACTAAACACACATGATTAAATCAATTTTAAGTTTATTTATCGCATTATTCACTATTGGGTTAACAGCACAGAATAAAACTGACTACTGGCAACAACATGTAGACTATACCATGAATGTTGATATGGATGTTGATAGTTTTCAATACACCGGAACCCAAACATTGGTCTACACTAATAATTCACCAGATGAATTAATAAGGGTTTACTTCCATTTATATTTCAATGCCTTTCAACCAGGCAGTGAAATGGATATTCGTTTACAAACCATTGCTGACCCTGACGACCGTATGATATCCAAAGAAAAGAAGAGTAGAATTTCTACCCTTTCTGAAAGTGAAATGGGATATCTACATACTACTTCTTTAACACAAGATGGTAAGAAAGTAACGTATTCTGAAGAAGGCACTGTATTGGTCGTTGACCTAGCTTCACCAATAGCACCAGGCAGTAAATCTACTTTCAACATGGCTTTTAATGGTCAGGTTCCACTTCAAATTAGACGTTCTGGTAGAAATAACGAAGAAGGTGTTGCATTGTCCATGAGCCAATGGTATCCTAAACTTGCAGAATATGATTTTGAAGGTTGGCATGCAGACCCTTATATAGCACGTGAATTTCAAGGTGTTTGGGGTGATTTTGATGTAAAATTAACTTTAGATAAAAATTATACGGTTGGTGGTACTGGCTATCTTCAAAACCCAGATGAAATAGGACACGGTTATGAAACACCAGGAACAAAAATTAAAAAGCAAAAAGGGAAAACATTAACCTGGCATTTTAAAGCACCAATGGTTCATGATTTTATGTGGGCGGCAGACCCAGAATACATTCACGATATTCAACAAGTTCCAAATGGGCCGGTACTACATTTTCTATATAAAAACAATCCTAAAATCTTAGAAAACTGGAAAAACCTTCAGCCAAAAACAGTTGAGGCAATGGAATTTTTTAGTAGAAACATCGGTGAATATCCTTACGACCAATACTCTGTAATACAGGGTGGAGATGGGGGTATGGAATATGCTATGTCTACACTAATAACCGGTGACCGTAAGTTTGGTAGTTTAGTTGGGGTAATGGCACATGAAATGGCACATTCTTGGTTTCAGCATATATTGGCTACCAATGAAGCAAAACACGAGTGGATGGATGAAGGGTTTACTTCTTTTATCTCTAAACTTTGTATGAGTGAAATAATGGACATGGATAAAGACAATCCTTTTGAGGGCACCTACAAAGGATATAGAAATTTAGTGCTTTCAGGTAAAGAACAACCACAAACTACCCATGCAGATCGCTATGACCTTAATTTCGCTTACGGTATATCCGCTTATAGCAAAGGTTCTATTTTCTTATCTCAATTGGGGTATGTAATCGGTCAAGATAAATTAATGGAGACCATTCGTAAATACTACGCTGATTTTAAGTTTAAACATCCGGTTCCTAATGATATTAAACGAGTTGCCGAAAAGGTATCTGGTTTTGAACTTGATTGGTATTTAACCGATTGGACCCAAACAACAAACACTATTGATTATGGTATAAAAGACGTTGTAGCTTCAGATAGTTCTACTAATGTTACTCTAGAGCGTATTGGGTTAATGCCTATGCCTTTAGATATTTTGGTGGTATATAATGATGACACCCGAGAAACTTTTTATGCTCCATTACGAATGATGCGAGGAGAAAAGGATAATCCATATTCAGGTATTGAAAGAACAGTAATTGATGATTGGCCCTGGGCTTACCCTACTTACGATTTTATGATTGGTAAACCAATATCTACCATTAAGGCTATCGTAATTGATCCCTCTCAGTTAATGGCAGACATTAATTTGGAAAACAATGTTTGGCAAGCCGAGTAATTGGATATTGTACTATTTAAGATAACAACGCCTCCTTTTTAAGGGGGCCAAATCTTTCTAATAATTATTTCGGAATGGATGTATCTTTCGGTAAAAAGGAAAAACTTAAAAGTAAAATGCTCATTACTCAATTGTTTGATGAGGGTAAAGGTATTTCCAGTTTTCCACTGAAGTTGATTTATTTACCAATTCAGCATAGTTCGGTTTCAATAAAGACAGGCGTTACCGTATCTAAGCGGAATTTCAAAAGTGCTGTAGACAGGAATAGAATTAAACGCTTACTGCGAGAGTCTTACAGACTTAATAAAGCTCTGGTTTTTAACAATACAGAGGCCAAGTTTGCGTTTCTATTTTTATATCTTGGTAAAGATATGCCCACCTTTGAGCTATTAGACCAGAAAATGAAGCTCGTATTAAATAAGTTTAAGCTGCAGATTAATGAAAAAAATAATCCATAAAAAAGTTCTTGTTCCTATTATAGCTGTAGTATTTCTATTTATTGGAAGTAGTTATAAAAGTGACTTTTTTGAAATAGCTAAGCAGATTGAAATTTTTACCACCCTGTTCAAAGAGTTGAACATGAATTATGTGGATGAAACCAACCCTGCAGAATTAATGGATACCGCCATTAAAAACATGTTAGAGGAATTGGACCCTTATACCAAATTTTTAAACGAACAAGATGTTGAAACCTATCGCATAAATAATGCAGGTGAATATTCTGGTATTGGTGCAATGGTTCGCTCCTTTAAAGACAAGTTGTTAATTATAGAACCACACCAAGGATATCCGGCAGATAAGGCTGGTTTAAAAGCAGGAGACGAGATTATACAAATAGGAGATGTCAAAGTAGCTGATTTCGAAGAAAATGCCAGTGAGCTCTTAAAAGGGGCAAACGGCTCGACAGTGACGGTAACTTATAAGAGGCAGGGGAAAACCAATACAACAACCATTACTCGTGAAGGTATAGAGGTTGATGCGGTACCTTACTTCAATATGATCGATGATAAAACAGGTTATATTGTATTAGCAAAATTCAATGCAAAAGCATCTGAACAAACAAAAGCCGCCTTGCTGGATTTAAAAGGAAAAGGTGCCGAAAAAATAATACTTGACCTCAGGGATAATCCTGGTGGGTTGCTTTCTGAAGCTATTAATGTTACTAACCTTTTCGTACCCAAAGGGGAATTAGTGGTAACAACTAAATCTAAAGTCAAAAAATTTAATCGTGAATATCATACTAATAATCAACCTGTAGATGAAGATATACCTTTAGTGGTTTTAGTAAATGGCAGCAGTGCTTCGGCAAGTGAAATTGTATCGGGCAGCTTACAAGATTTAGATAGGGCGGTAATTATGGGTGCACGTAGTTTTGGAAAAGGTCTAGTTCAACGTCCCTTAAAATTAACGTACGGTACCCAGTTAAAAGTAACCATTTCAAGATACTACACTGCTTCTGGTCGATGTATTCAAGCCTTGGATTATTGGAATAGAGACGAAAGTGGCAATGCAATAAGAAACACAACATATACCGATTTTGCTACTCGTAACGGCAGAAAGGTACAAGATGGAGGGGGAATTCTACCTGACATTGAAGTGGCTACCTCTAAAACAAATGACCTTACATTGGCCTTACTTCAAAGCAACGTTATTTTTGATTATGCCACCAATTACTATTATGCACATAAATATAACGCGGTTACAGATTTTAAATTTACAGATGCCGATTTTAGTGCTTTTAAAAATGATGTAAAGAAAAGTAGTTTCTCTTTTGAGACCAAAGCGGAGAATGCTATTAAAAATGCACTCTCAGGAGATGAGAATGATTTTTTAGGAAGCGATGTTAAGGATAGTTATAAAACACTTTTGGCGAATATAGAAAAAGGCAAAATCAGTGCCCTTGACAAGTACCAAAGTGAGATTCAAAAAAACCTAGAGGATGAAATCGTAAAACGATACTTCTACAGAGATGGTTTATACCAGTATTATTTAAATAACGATGAAGCTATTTTAGCTGCAACAGAATTATTAGGAAATACTTCTAAGTATAGTTCTATTTTGAAATAAAAATAATCTAATTATAAGTGCAGGATTTAGCATCCGAAATTACGTAATACTCTTTATAGTTTTTAGCCTTAGGATCTGTACACCCTTTTAAATTCCTTATTTTTATATCCCTAAAATCAATTGGTTGGCCTTCGCTTTGCAATGCTATTAAACCTTCTGTTAAAGGCTTGCCGTCTTGCTTAATTTTAGGGTCATACCCATTCGCTACTTCTCCACCAATTTGTGGCTTCGTGTATTGCAATACCGTTTTTCCATTAATTATGTGTGTAATTAGCGAATCGTGTAATACAATTAATTCGGCTGTTACCCATTGATCGCCAAAATAGGTGTCTGAACTCGAATTTATACAGTGTCTGGGGTCTATTTTACCTTCATAGACAACATCTGTGCCTGGAGAACACATATTGCCTGTTGAACGCTCTTCACCTTCTTTTATGCCTGCCAGAAATTGCATTTCTACTGAGATAGGCCAGTCTTGCTCCTTGAGCATTGTCTTTGGATCTTGTGAATGAAACATAATGCCACTATTTTTCAAAGTGTAATCTGGTGCTCCTTTATAAAGTTCACCAACAAATCTATATTGCAACGTTAAATGAAAATCCGAAAAGGGTTTGTCATAATATAGATGTGAAAAACGCTCGTTAAACTCACCTTCATACTGATCATAGCGCACTTTTACCATACCATTCTCAGCTCTAAAAGTTTCCCCATAATTATTACCAACTTCATAATGATGAATTTTTGTTGTCCAACCTTTTAGGTCTTCTCCATTAAACATGTTTTCCCAATCGTTTTCTGTTTGTTGAGATTTTGTTACGCCGCATCCTACTAAGTAAAATAATGCTGTAATAAATAAACTTATTTTAAGAAATAGTGTTTTCATTTTTTGGTTTTTATGTTTAATCGGATAATTTTCATGTAATGCAAAACTTAATTATTCAAAGACAGAATCAGCATCATTTGATGGTGCTTCGAACTTTCTCAAATAAACGATTCGTTCATTTTTATTTCTTCTATTGATAAATTCTTCTTTTGTTAGTTTCGGATCAATTTGACTATAATGACATTTGTAGGAATCAAATGCTGTACTAAGATCTACCTCTGAATATGAAATTTTAGTCCTTAAATATTTCTTATGTTGTCCTCTCAGTGTTTTGTTGTCAGCATCAGTTATTGTTTCTGTAGGGGTGCCATAAAAGAACAACGCCATTGGTTTCTCCCATTGCTTACTCAAATATACCTGGGTTACCGATGCCCCTACCAACCTATGATCCATATGTGTTGAGCCACCATCGGGTCCCCAAGTGATTAGAACATCTGGCCGAACCATTTCTATAATGTCTTTTAATTCTAAAACAATAGCCCTAGCATGGGGTACGTGACCATCATAGCCTTCATCGGCTTTTAACTGGTCGTGATAATCTAAGTGTATTAATTCTGCACCTAATTGATTAGCGGCACACTTCATTTCTTCTCTACGAGTAGCAACCAATGTTTCGCCCGCTTTATGATCATGAAAATCATTTGTACCATATCTGCCATCAGTAACTATCACCAAATAAACTTTAGCGCCTTCTCTTGTGTACCTTGCTAAAATTGGTGCAATTGTACTTTCATCATCTGGATGTGCAAATATTGCTAAGATTGTCTTGCCTTCGTATGGATTTTGACCTCGTAGCCCAACTGTTTTAAAAAGAATTAGTAACGTAAGAAAAATAAGAACTAAAGAGCGGTGTCTTAAAAGAAATAAAAATGTAGCTTTTTTATGGTTCATAATACTTCCTTTTACTTTTGAATGTTTCAAAAAGACATTCCCAAAAGTTCATATTTAAAGATAACACATGTTGCTTGATTTGCCCATTTTATATCGTAGTATAACAAATCGGTATTGTTAATGCCATAACTATATAATTAGATGAAGAATTTAAGTATTGTGCTTTCTTATACTAAAAACTTCAAATTTTAAAATAGATTTTTTTCTTGTCTAAAAAGTAGGTGATGTACCAAAAAATAAATAATACAACTAGTGAGTTCAATACTAAAATCAGTGCCTCTGACACGCCCAAAGGTGCTAATAGCCCTTCCGTCCATATTAACCCGAAACCCCTAAACCATTGTACACCTATTGTTTCAGCAAAAAGATATATAAATATAGCATTAGTACCCACTACCGAAAAAACTTTACCACATTTTTTATGCTTGTCCTTTACATCTATAGCCCAGTAGAAAAAGGCAAGGGTTAAGATGGCAAAACCACCTGAAGCTAGGGTAAAAGAGGAGGTTGCAATACGCTTGATTATAGGTGTAATGCTTAAAATATCTAAGGCAAGCCCAAAAATCAATATCGAAATTCCCCAAACTATAAAAGTTTTTAGTTTGTGCGATGCCAATCTATTCTGTAATAATAGTTGTCCACATATTACGCCCCATATAGTGTGAGCAGCTGTAGGGATAAAGTTTATAAAAACCCAATACCCATTATTTACCTTACCCATAACCAACATGTCAACATAAGACCCGAAACTATCATGCCCTTCTATATAAGGTGCTTCGGGGTTATAGCTTCTATATATCAACTCTGTCAAAATCAAAAGTGCGACAGATATAATTATTTGATTTTTGTGTGATAAGTCCATAATGGCGTAGGCTATTAAAATGGTAAAAGCCAATTGCACTAAAACATTCCATAATTCCCAAACCAAGGCATGGTTATAAACACAATGCAATAAGACACCAAAGCTGAACAAAATAAAGCTTCGTTTTAAAATATGCTTAGTTACATTCTTTCTATTACTTGTAGCTAGACGTTTTCGTAGCGAAAAAGGCATGGCTACACCCACAATGAACATAAAAAAAGGCTGAATTAAATCCCAAAATCGCAATCCGTTCCATGGATGGTGATGTAACTGTAATGCAAAAGGTTCTAAAAAAGTGCCTTGGGTTAGTTCGAAAAAATGATGGTGAAACCCTGCTGCTTCAGCAATTAATAAAAACATAATCATTCCTCTAAATACATCTAGAGAATAAAGGCGTTCAGAAATTGGAGCAGATAATTGAGCCATTGGTTTATACTTGTTTGAACTTGCTCTTAAATGTAATAGATTTAAATTGAAAAAGTTACTGTTCGTATTTTATCCCTACTTTTAAATTGACAAACTAAAATCTCTACCATTCAATAAATCAGATTATGCGAACCCATTTTTTAATAACCATCGGATTGTTTTTGTGCCTATTCACTCAAGCTCAAGAAACCAAAAAAGATTCAACCCCTAAAGCAATTCCAGAAGCCAAAACTTTCATCACAAAACATCAAGGCATTTTTGGAGGTAAAACACTTGATTACACCACGACAGCGAAAGAAACTTTCCTAACAAATAAAGAGGGTGATTCAATAGCAACTTTTTGGTCTGTTGCTTATACTAAAACATCGATAGACGATGTCACAAAACGGCCTGTTACTTTTGTTTTTAATGGTGGGCCAGGTTCCGCTTCAATGTGGTTGCATCTCGGTTTTTTTGGACCAAAAATTGTAAAAGTAGATTCTGATGCCAAAAATGATGATGGGGCTGCACCCTATAATTTAGTAAACAATGAACATGGTCTATTAGATATTACCGATTTGGTTTTTATTGATCCTGTAGGAACTGGATATAGCAGATTAGTTGGTAAAGGAGAAGGAAAAGATTTTTACGGATTAAAAGAAGATGTAAATTCTTTTGCCCAATTTATTCGAAAATGGGTAACTGAAAACGAACGTTGGTTTTCTCCAAAATATTTGGCAGGTGAAAGTTATGGAACTACACGTGCCGCAGCTTTGGGAAAAGCATTAGAAGGGTCAGGACAGAATATGGCATTAAACGGTATGATCTTGATTTCTCAAGCCTTAGATTATGCCGGCTCTACATCAGAACCAAATAATATAACTTCATTTATCACCTATTTACCCAGTATGGCTGCCACGGCTTGGTATCATAAAAAAGCTGGACTAGGCAAAACATTGGAAAGTTTCACTCAAGAATGTCGTGATTTTACCTATAACACCTATGTTCCTTCACTTTATAAGGGCAATTTACTTACCGATGAAGAAAAAGATGCAATAGCAGAAAAGCTTGCATATTTTACTGGGCTGGACAAAACTTATATACTTCGTTCAAACCTAAGAATTTTAATGGGTCGCTTTCAAAAACAATTATTATTAGATAAAGGGTTGGCTATTGGTCGACTTGACGGTCGTTTTATGGGGGACGAAGAAGATAAGGTCTCTGAAAGGCCTCATCTGGGCGATGCCGCTAGTTACCAAATAAGTGCTGCATATACAGCGAGTATTAACCATTATTTTGCTTCTGATTTGAAGGTAAAAATGGATAGACCATACATTACTTCTGGTGGTGGTACCAATTGGCGTTGGAGAACCGTACCTGACACTCAATATTGGGAGCCAATGCCAGTAAATACGGCACCAGACCTAGGTGAAACCATGCGTAGAAACACCGCGATGAAAGTTATGATAGCAAGTGGTTATTATGATTTAATTACTCCGTTTTTTGATGCTGAATATACTTTTGCTAGAAACGGAATTGTGAAAGAACGAGTACAAATGAAATATTATGAAGCGGGACATATGATGTACACCCATGAACCAGATTTAATTCAGTTGGGTAAAGATATTCGAAAGTTTATAACTACTAATTAGATATTAAAAACATCATATTATGAGGGCTAAATCCTATTTTATCACATTTTTTATTCTATCGCTTTGCATTCTTATGAGTTGCAATGAAGAGGCTTCAAAAAAGGATGATAAAATATATACTACGTGGTCATCATATTTAGGAGACCCTAGTAGAAGTCATTTTACGACCCTTAACCAAATTACACCTAAAAATGTAGCTCGATTAGAAATAGCTTGGCGATACGAAGCGCCAGACTGGGGACAAATGCAAATGAATCCTTTGGTTGTTGATAGCATTGTTTATGGGGTAACCGCAGCGTTACGCATTGTAGCACTTCATGCAGAAACAGGGAAAGAATTATGGCAATTTGGTGACTCTGTTCAAGTATGGCATTCTACAAGTAGAGGTGTTTCCTACTGGGAGAAAGGTAATGATAAACGAATTCTCTGTACGCGGGGGGCTGATCTTTATGCTCTTGATGCTCTCACCGGAATACCTATCCCTTCATTTGGTATAGATGGAAAAATAGATATGCGTTCGGGAATGCCAAAGTCAGCAAAAGAAAAGTTTGTTATTTCAAATACACCCGGTACTGTTTTTAAAGACATTATTGTAATGCCATTAAGAATATCTGAAGGATCTGATGCAGCACCAGGTGATGTTATGGCCTTTAATATAATTACCGGTAAACCAGAATGGGTGTTTCATACGATACCTCACCCAGGAGAATTAGGGTATGAGACTTGGGAAGACCCCAATGCCTACAAAAGTCCAATGGTCGGTGCTGCCAATAACTGGGCAGGTATGGCATTAGATGAAGAAGCAGAAATAATTTATGTGCCAACAGGGTCTGCTGCACCAGATTTTTATGGTGGTGACCGTTTAGGAAGCAACCTCTACGCTAATTCATTGGTGGCTTTAAATGCAAATACAGGAAAGCGCATATGGCATTTTCAATTTACACATCATGATATTTGGGACCGCGATCCGCCTGCACCACCAAACCTTTTAACTGTAGAACATAATGATCAAAAAATTAAGGCTGTGGCACAAATTACCAAACAAGGGTATGTTTTTGTTTTTGACAGAATTACAGGAAAGCCACTTTTTGATATTGAAGAAGTGCCTGTTCCGACTTCAACATTAACAGGTGAAATTGCTTGGCCAACACAACCTATTCCCACAAAACCAAAACCTTTTGCTCGACAATCGAATGAGCTAACCAAAAAGGATATTAGCCCTTATGCCGAAAATAAGGAGGAACTTTTAGCGTTTTTTGAATTTGCAGAAAAAGAAGTGTATAGTCCGCCTAGTCTTGAGTCTACATTATTGCTGCCCGGTTATGATGGAGCGGCTGAATGGGGCGGTGCAGGTGTTGATCCAGAAGATGGGATTTTATACGTGAATTCTAACGAAATGGCTTGGAATCTAAAGATGAAGGCCAATGAAGCTTATGCTCAAGAAATGCCCTTAGGTGAGCGAATTTACAATAGCAAATGTGCTACTTGTCATCGGTTGGATAGAAAAGGTTTGGTGGCTAGTGGTTTTCCTTCTCTAGTAGATATTAATCTTAAGAGAAGTAAAGAAGAAGTAGTCTCTATTGTTACGCAAGGCAAAGGTATGATGACCGGTTTTCCGACATTATCCGATTCAGAAAAAGATGCTTTGATTCAATTTCTGTTCAATGAGGAGCAAACTATAGCGCTACAAGAAAAAATGGAAATTGCAAACGCTATAGAAGAAAACCCATACTTACATGGTGGCTATAATAAGTTTTTAGATAGTAATGGCCTACCTGCTATTTCGCCACCTTGGGGAACACTAAACGCTATAGATTTAAATTCAGGTGGTTTTTTATGGTCTATACCCTTTGGAGAAACATTGTCCCTTAAAGAAAAAGGGTTTCCCGCCACGGGAACCGAAAACTATGGGGGACCAATAATAACTAAAAACGGATTATTATTTATTGCTGCTACAAAGGATGGTTTTTTTAGGGCATTTAATAAAACAACTGGTGAACTTTTATGGGAATATAAGCTACCTGCTGCTTCGTTTGCTACACCAAGCACATATCAATATAATGGGAAGCAGTATATCGTTCTTGCATGTGGAGGTGAAAAATTAGGAACTGAAAAAGGAAATCAAATAATTTCATTTGCATTGCCTAACCCTTAATTTCCTCAGCCTTCTTTGATTTAATTATGTTTTTATCTTCCTCTTTAAGTAATCTTTTGGTTCGTAAATAACGATTTACATTATATGAATCATAATTTGAAGCATTCTTATCTACACTACTTACCCGCACCATGTTTGAAGAATGTATAAATTGATTGTTGCCAATCCACATGCCCACATGTACTACTTTTTCTGCAGTCGAATCGGTCGCTTTTCTACCAAAAAACAACAAATCACCTTTATCTAATTTACTAAAATCAGCAATGGAGTCTATCGGTTTTCCTGCGTGTATCTGTTGTGAAGCATCTCGTGGTATCACTATACCATTCATGTAATAAATGGTTTTGGTAAAACCGCTACAATCCACTCCCTTCGTTGATGTCCCACCCCATAAATAAGGCACTCCCATTAAGGTTTTTGAGGTTTCAATTAACGCATTAGCATCATAGCTTAAACTTGATAGCCAAGATGTATAATCTGCTGCTTCTTCTTTAGAAACCAAAGCTTGTCTTCCATCTGGAAATTCAACTTTATAATAACCTCCTTCTTCCCCTAAAACCTTCAAAAGACTACCGGCAACAAGGTCAGATATTCTTATGGTTGTATCTGTCAAGTCATATGCATGACCGTAAGTATTCGTATAAATGATCTTGTTTGAGGTTTCCCACTGCGATATACCTTTATCATCCATTAATTGAATACCGCCAGTATCTACCCATGCCAAATATTCATCTGGTGTTTGTATCAAATACCAATCTGAATCCTTTTTTAAAACATTAACTTCTGTACCAAGAATAGCTTGTGTTGCTAATTCTGCAGCGTGTTTGGGGTTGCTTCTTAGATTGGCCACAGAAATATTTATTACTGCCTTCGTTTTACCTTTTAAATCCAACGATGGTAGTATTTTAATTTCGTCTACAAACTGAATTCCTTTTTCCTCTAAAATTGCTTTAAGAGAATCTACTGCCTTTGGTAGATTGCTTTCCCCTACCAATTTTATGCCAGAAGGATCATCTAAAGCTTCTACATTGAAAAGAGCTGTACGTTTATCAGGAGCAAAAAAATCTTTTATGCTATCAATCTCTCTTATAGAAATTTTCTTTTCTTCTAAATTGGTACTGCAGGATATATTCAATGCTATCAAAATCAATGCAAAAGCTTTTTGGAACAGCGTTTTCTTCATATCTAAAAATATTTCAAATAGTATTAGCCTTGTGAATTTATGTAAATTTATCGCAAATGAAGAAACTTAAGGTCATAGAACTTTTTGCTGGTGTTGGTGGATTTCGCTTGGGATTAGAGGAAACTGACAGCTATAAGGTAGTCTGGAGCAACCAATGGGAACCTAGCACAAAAACACAGCATGCATCGTTAGTTTACGAAGCCCGGTTTGGAAAACAGAACCATAGCAATATGGATATTTCTGAAGTAGAAAGCAAAGTAATACCAGATGCAGATATTCTAGTAGGTGGTTTTCCATGCCAAGATTATTCTGTAGCTACTACCCTGCAAAATTCTAAAGGTCTAATTGGTAAAAAAGGGGTGTTATGGTGGAGCATTCATAGAATTCTGTCAGAAAAGAAAAATCCACCAAAGTACCTTTTTTTAGAAAATGTAGATCGTTTACTAAAATCACCCTCGAACCAAAGAGGTAGAGATTTTGCCATAATGCTAAAGAGTCTTGATGATTTAGGTTATGCTGTAGAATGGAGGGTTATTAATGCAGCAGATTATGGTATGCCCCAACGTCGCAGACGTATTTTCTTCTTGGGTTATCACAAATCAACCCCACTCTACAAACAATTTAAAAGTATAACACCAACAGAATGGATTTTTGACTCTGGAACAATTTCATCTGCTTTTCCTATTACAAATACCTCCTCAAAAATAGACGCATTTACAATTGATGAAGATTTAGTCTCACTATCAGAAAATTTTAATGTCGCAGGAAAGTTATCTCCTTTTCAAAATACAGGTGTATTCATAAGTGGACAAGTTCATACTACTAAAACCTTACCTAATTTTGATGGAAAAAGAACTGTTTTAAGTGACATTCTAGAAAAAAGTATAATACCCGATGAGTTTTATATAGCTGAAGATGAGTATGAAAAATGGGAATATTTAAAAGGTTCAAAAAAAGAAATACGAACCGCCAAGACCGGGTATTCATATAACTATAGCGAAGGAAGTATGGTTTTTCCAGATGCTTTAGACAATGCTTCTAGAACAATAATAACAGGTGAAGGCGGTAAAAGTCCTTCTCGTTTTAAACATGTGGTTCAGACCAAAAAAGGACTGAGAAGATTAACCCCTTTAGAACTAGAACGATTGAACATGTTCCCAGACAACCATACTTCCCTTGAAGGAATTTCTGATACTAAAAGAGCTTTCTTTATGGGTAATGCTTTAGTGGTGGGAGTTGTTCAAAAAATAGCAACTGTTCTTGCAGATAAAATTAGTAAGACGTGAAAAGTAAATTCACATCTGATTTAAGAAAAGAGAAAAAACTTTCTCATCTTTTAGATGTGTATTATAAAAAAAAAATAATCCATTATGATACTTGCCGAGTTCATGATATGAAAAGTCAAATGGCAGGTATTGACATTTTGTTTAGCCATAAGCAAACAAAAGCCGTTTTTAATATTGACGAAAAAGCACAATTAGATTATATAAATGAAGATCTACCCACATTCGCTTTTGAATTAGGTTACTATAAAGTAGAAAACTATAAAGAAGGCTGGCTTTTTGACAAAAATAAGAAGACAGATTTCTACTCTTTGGCAACTGCTATATATGAAGATGAACCCAACATATTTACGTCGTGTAAAATAACATTGGTTAACCGAAAAATGTTGCTTGGTTTTCTAGATAAAAAAGCTATATCCCAAAAAGTCTTGAAAGGTTATTGTGACGCCAATATAGAGCGCCATGGTAAATTAAAAATAAAGGAGTTAAATACTAGAACTGAGGGTTATCTGTATTTTTCAAAAAATAATAAATCTGAAAAACCTATTAACTTAATTCTAAAATTAGATTTTTTAATTGAACAAGGAATTGCTAAACGTTTGGTTTAAGTCATATATCTATACTATGATTAAAACATTCTTGTAGTTTTGCATTTCTACCATTTATATTCTATACTGATTATCCGTTTAGTATCATAATCCCGTAATATTGGCAATCACCAGCCTAT
>NZ_CAXBGF010000031.1:0-19732 GCF_963975365.1 uncultured Maribacter sp.
GAACTTTAAAGATACTCGACTTGCTGCTTTTTCATCGATGCTAAACGTAATGCGGGCTTTAGGGCTTAACCGAAAGGTCTGTGCATATTTATAAAGTCGCTAAATCTTATGGATTTAGCTTTGGAACAAAAAAGAAAAAGCAAAACAATAAGCTTTAGCTTCGTGCGCAGAAGGAAACGAAAGGTTTCCTTACTACCGCACTACGCTTAGCTCAACCGTTACCTGCAAGCTTGACCCGTCCTGAAATATGTATACAAAACACTTCAAGTATATGTATAAAAATGATGGATATGTAAAACGCTATAGTGAGAGCTTTAAGCTCAAAGTCTTGGCAGAACTTACCAAAGGAAACCATTCCAAAAGACAAATTGCATTAACTTACGGTATACAATCCAGTACTATAAACGTATGGATCAAAAAGTATGATCGTAAAGATTTAATGAACACCCGTGTAACCGTGCAAACAGACGACGAACTTTCCCGTATCAAAGCCCTTCAAAAAGAGCTTAAACAACTTAAGGACCTTCTTATTAAAAAGGACCTGGACAAACTGGTGACCGATAGCTATCTCGAGGTGGCTGCCGAGAACCTGGGCTATAGAGATGTTGAGGAATTAAAAAAAAACTTAAACATAAAGCCTTAATGAAAGTAGCTCCTATTCATCGGAATGAAAGGCTGTTCTCCATTGGTACTATCTGTAATGCATTTGATCTGGAAAGAGACGCCTATTACAAATACCAAAAACGTTTTGTTATCAAAAAACAGATAGAACAAGATGTAATCGAACTTGTTCGAAAAAGTAGAAGAACACTGCCTAGGGAAGGTACCAGAAAACTCATGCGATCATTAAAAGATGAGTTCCATAAGTACGACCTCAAAGTGGGCAGGGACCAGCTATTCCGTATCTTAAGAGAGAACAGGTTACTCATTAGAAGAAAAAAATACTCTTCTAGAACCACCAATTCATACCACAGGTTTTATAAATATGACAATATCATAAAAGACCTTGAAATCAATAGACCTAATCAAGTTTGGGCCTCGGATATAACCTATATCAGAACTATTAAAGGATTCTGTTACCTAGCCTTGATTACCGACATGTACTCACGCAAAATAGTTGGGTATGACCTAAGTGATAGTTTAGAACTAAAAGGCTGTGTAAGGGCTCTTAATAAAGCCATTTACAATGCCAAGAACATTGAACGGCTTATTCATCACTCCGACAGGGGTATTCAATATTGCAGTAATGTGTATACTCAAATATTGAAAAGAAAGAAAATTAAAATCAGTATGACAGAAGAAAACCATTGCTATGAAAACGCTTTAGCCGAAAGGGTAAACGGTATTCTAAAAGATGAATTCTATCTTGACCAAACCTTTACCAGCGTGGCCCATGCTAAAAAAGCAGCCAAAAACGCAATCAAATTATACAACTCTAAAAGATTGCATTTATCTTTAGATTATAGAACACCTAATTACGTGCATCAATATGCCGCTTAAAACTAATATTAATCTGTAGCCGTATTTTAGGACGTGACAGCTGAAAAAAAAATCCACCGCACGGTCAAGCACATTTATTTTTTGCCAACGCTCAAAGCCACCGCACTAAAAAATAAAAGAGCTTGCCCTTCCCCACCGCCACCCGTACAGAATAATTACATTTTATACACAGTTTTATGAGATATTTAAAATAAACTGACTATTTTAGCGACTGAATAAACAACGTCTGAAATGAACAGAATTAAGGAAGTGTTGGAACAGAAAGGGATTAAGCAAACTTGGTTGGCTGAAAAACTTGGAAAGAGTTACAATATGGTAAATGCTTATGCACAAAACCGACAACAACCACGATTGGAGACCTTAATGGAGATTGCAAACATTTTGGACATTGATGTGAAAGAATTGATAATATCTAACAAAGAGAACAACTAATGGCAACAGAAAAGGAACTATATGCTGAAATAGAGGCATTAAAAAAGAAATTGGAAATTGCCAACAACCGAATTAAGACAGAGAAATACGGAATTACTTGGTTGGACGTTCCCGAAGCATTTGAGGAAGAAAGTGAAAACCAACTACCTATTTTGACAGAGGTAAAAGAAAAAGCCGTAAAAAATAAGGACGGAAAACCGACCCATATTTTAATTGAGGGCGACAACTACCATTCACTTACTTGCCTAAACTACACACACAAAAATAAAATTGACCTTATTTATATTGACCCACCTTACAACACAGGTTCTGATGGGTTTACATATAAAGACAAACGTGTTTTAGACAAATATCCTGATGGTTCAGAAGTTCCAAAAGACCATCCTTTACGACATAGTTATTGGCTTTCATTTATGAATAAAAGATTGGAATTAGCGAAAGATTTACTATCTGATTCAGGCTTAATTTTTATATCAATTGATGACAATGAATTAGCACAATTAAAACTTCTTTGTGATAGAATATTTGGAGAAAGAAACTTTATCGGAAACATAGTTTGGTTTAAAAAAAGAAAAGGTTCTTTTCTCTCAAACAAACTTGTCAGTCTAACCGAGTATGTTTTGGTCTATTGCAAAAAAGATGGAGTAAAACTATTTGGTGGAGAAACAGACAAAACAGAATCTCAACCTATTGTCAAAAGAACAAATGCTGTAAAAACCCTTGTGTTTCCTGAAAATTTTGTTCAGACAAAATTAAAAGATGGAGTTTACAAAGCAGGGAAATATGGTAAAGGAACTACTTCCACAATATTGCAAAACGATATTGTCGTAAAAGACAATATTATCACGACAGGATTTTCTTTAGAAGCACCTTTTACTTGGAGTCAAGAGTTTTTAGACGAAGAAATTAAGGATGAGACTAAAGTATTGATAAATACTTCCAGTTTCCAACCACGAGTTATTAGAACAAATAATAATTCATTTAAAGCAATGCCTTCATTTCTTGATGGTAGGGATTTTAAAGCCACAAATGAAGATGCTTATGGTTTACTAAAAGATATATTTGATAAAGACAGACCTTTTAGTTATTCAAAACCTGTGAATTTAATAAAAAAGCTAATAAAATCTGTTTCATTTTTTAAAGATAGTTTTACTGTACTTGACTTTTTTGCGGGTTCAGGAACAACTGCACAAGCAGTTATAGAACTTAATGAAGAAGATAAAAAGCAAATTAAATTTATCATTGCAACAAACAATGAAAACAATAATGGAGACGGCAAAATCATTGATGATGTATGTTATCCGAGAGTTTCAAAAGTTATTTCAGGTTATACTAATAGAAAGGAAGAAGTTATACAAGGTCTTGGTAACTCTTTAAAATACTACAAGACTGATTTTGTTGGTTCAAACAATATCCTTTCAGCAACAGATGAAGATAAATCTTCATTGGCTCATAAAGCAGGCTATTTGCTTTCCATTGCAGAAAATACATTAGAAGAAATAGAATTAAGCAGTTGCTATCAATTGTTTGAAAATGATAAAAAAGTAACTGCTATTTATTTTAAAGAAGAAATGACAGAAATGGAAGCTTTTTTAGAGAAAGTAGAAAATATAGAAAAACCGATCGCATTGTATCTTTTTAGTTGGGGAAATAGAAGTGAGTTTGAGGCTTTGTTTGACCATTTGGAACATATAACCATCAAAACCATTCCGCAACCCATTTTAGAAATTTACAAAAGGATATACAATATAGTAACCGTATGAGCAGATATAGTCCATTAAACTTTCAAACGAAAGCCATAGATAAATTAGTTTCCACATTCACAAAATTGTGGGGAAATACAGAATCGCAAAGACTTTTGGCGTTTAAATCGCCCACAGGAAGTGGTAAGACTTTTATGGTTGCCAACTTTGTGCATAGTTTGAACAATATGCCAACTTGGGATTATGATAAAGCTTTTATTTGGATTACATTTTCAGAAGACTTGGCAATGCAAAGCAAAGACAAGTTTCAAGAATATTTTGATACTAATCTTGAAAACGGTTTATTAACTGTAAATGATTTTAAGCAAGGGAAACTGTATAAAAACGATATTCTTTTTATCAATTGGCAAAAATTGGTTGCTTCAAAAAAAGAAAGTCGTTTGTTAAGACGACCAGATGAAGAAGAATTTTTAAAAGAACAAGGTTATTACTTTGAGGACTTAATCGAAAACACACACAAGGAAAATAGAGAATTTGTATTAATCATTGACGAAAGCCACAAAAATCGAGATACGGATTTAGCACAAGAGGTTATAGACGTTATTAATCCAAAAGTAATTCTTAATGTTTCGGCAACACCGAAAAACATTCCAAGCATTGATGAAATAGAAGAAGGAACAGCAGGTTATGTTGGCGTAAAACGTGAGGATGTTGTAGAAGAAGGATTAATCAAAGAAAAAATTGCAGTTCAAACAGAGGAAGATTTAGCTAAATACAAGAATAAAGATTTAGACGAGTTACTTTTAGATTTAGCAATTGAACGCCAACAAGAACTCAAAGCAGAATATAAAACTTTAGGCAAAGACATAAATCCTTTGGTTTTAATCCAATTACCGAATGACGATAGTCGTTTGAAAGACGCAGGACAAAAAACCAAAGAGGAAATTGTCACGGACTATTTACGAAAAAAGAAAATAGACATTGATAGAAAAGTTGCTCTATGGTTTGACGGAAAGCAAAAAAATATGGACTTCATTACCCACAATGAAAGTGATGTAGATTTTATGCTTTTCAAACAAGCAGCAGGAACAGGTTGGGACTGTCCAAGAGCACATATTTTAGTAATGTTCAGAGAGATTAATTCGGCTTCTTTTTATGTTCAAACTATTGGTAGGATATTACGAATGGCAGAACCTAATCGTAAAGATGATTTCAAAAACAATCCGAATTTAAGAACAGGATATTTATACACTAACTACAAACGAAATGATGTAGAAATTCCAGACCAAGGAGCTAAAAACAAACCGTTTATCTACACTTCAAAACGAAAAGAAGATTTAGAAAATATAGAAGGATTGTTTTCTGACTTTGTTTCTCGTGTGGATTATGGCGATTTAGGTCACGCAGTAAAATTTCAAAATGGCTTTTTAAAATCATTTGATAATTACTTTGGCTTTGACGAGCAAGACCATCCAGCCATAATGCGTGAAAAAATTGAAGCAAAGGGAATTGACATAAATCCGACTTTGACAAATAAGTTAATTGTTGATGCGGAATTTACGGACTACGACAAAATCAATTTGGACTTTGCAAAGAAAGGACACGAAGAAGATTACGAAATATCAAGAAATGATGTCGAGAAGATATTTAATTGGTATTGCTTTCAACTATTATCTGAACAAACAGAAGCAGAAGCGAAGGTTTCAAACGTTTCTCGTTCTTGGTCGCCTTTGAAATCAGCATTTAGAGTTTGGTTCAAGAGTATTTTTGACCAAGACAGTAATTTGTACTATCGCATTTTAATTAATGATTTAAACGAAGAGCAATCAAGTATTTTCAGACAAGCGTTGACCAAAACTTTGAAAGAATATTATCCTGTTAAAAAGGAATATCTTGAAAAGCGTAAAAAAGACATAGAAAAACGAGAAGCACCACTTTTTGAAATTAAAGAAGAATACACTTTTACAGAAGATTATGCAGAATTAACCGCTCAAGAAGGAACTTCAGAATTAAGTGCAATTCAACCTTTCTACTTAAAAAAGGAATATAAAGGAAGAGATAACGAATTGAAATTCTTGAATTACCTCGAACAGAAAAAAGATAAGTTGGATTGGTGGTTTAAAAATGGAGATTCAGGTAAAGAATTCTATTGCTTAAAATATTACAACACAGCAAAAAAAGAAGAAGCACTTTTTTATCCTGATTGGATTTTAAAATTCAAAGATGGGCGAATTGGAATATTTGACACGAAAAGCGGACAAACAGCTCAAAATCCAGAAGGACGAGCTGAAGGACTCGCCAACAAACTGAAAGAATTAAATGAAAACGGTGGTAAATATATTGGCGGACTTGTAGTGTTGGAAAATAACCAATGGTATTATTTCAATAACGAAAAGTATTTATTAGAACCGACAGTAAACGGAGTTGAAGAACCGAAAGCGGAATACGGAGTGAAATTTGACTACGATTATACGCCAGGGAAATTAACCGAAAATTGGAAACCATTTAATGAGTTATTTGGCTAAAGCCAACTAAAACATACAAAGAGAATTAACAAGAATTTGTAATGTAGCTTAAAAGGAACTAAATAATGTAGAGTTTTTATAACCAACGTCAGAATGAAGATTGATATACATACACATACAAAAAAAGTAAAGCAGGGCGATTCTGAAAATCGTAATATTGACGTTGAAAAGTTCACGGAAATTATTAGAGAAACTGACGTAAAAATTTTAGCAATAACAAATCATAATCACTTTGACCTCAAACAATACACAGAATTTAAAACCAGCGTTGACGGGATTTGTCAAATATGGGCAGGTGTAGAATTTGATATACTTGAAGAGGGTCGAAGAGCTCATTTGATTACGATAGTAAATCCGAAAAACGCACAAGCATTTAGTGAAAAGGTAAATGAAGTTATTGGCATTACTTCTGCCGATACTTTTACGATTAGCCTTGAGGATGTCGTTAGTAATTTTGATGGACTTGATGCAATCTTTATTGCTCACTATCACTCAAAAAAACCAAGCCTTACAGACAAAGATTTATCTAAACTTGAAAGTTTGGTTTCCAATTCTAAAAGAGTTTTAAAAGAGGCTTCAAATTCTATTTCAGCAGGAATCTACATCAATCACGGACACAACTCTATACACGGTTCAGATGTTCAGAATTGGAACGATTACGTAAAAGATTCAACAAGTTTACCTGAATTAAGATTACCCGTAGAAAGTTTTGAGCAATTTTGTTTGTTGTTGGATAAAGACGATACAACTATCAAAACCATTCTTGATAAAAAGACGAAAGAAACTATCCAGTTAAACCCATTTAATAATGTGGCTGAACTTATGGACATTGATATTTACAATGACATAAATATTCTGTTTGGCTCTAAAGGAACAGGAAAAACAGATATTTTAAAAGCCCTCTCCAAATATTATAATGGTAAAGGTTTCAAAACTGAAGTATATGAGTCAAATTCAAAAAAAATTGATGATGTTTTTGACCTAAAAGGCACACAACTAACAATTGACATTGAGCAATTGGGAATTGACGATTGCTCCGCAGAATTAGTTTCCTTGAGAAATGCCACCGAAAAAGAAATAACGAGTTTATCAAAATATAAAGATTATTACTCCGTAGATGCAACGAACAAAATCTCAAAGAATATAAAAATTGATAAATTCACTACTCTTGATGAAAATTCACCTAAAAGAAGTTTTGAGGATGTCAAAAATAATTTGAAAAAATTTCAGGAGTTTAAGAACTATTATACCGCAGATACAAAGCTAAAAGAAATTATAGGTAATGACCTTTTGGATGATTTAGAGAACGCTGTAGATAGAATTATTGAAAAGATAAACTCTGAATCAAGTGAGCGATTTATAGACTATAAAAGTATTAGTTTCTTTAATAAATTAGTAAAACTGTTTGTTTCAGAAATTTCCAAGAAAACCGGACAGCCAGAAAAACCAACAAAAACAGGCTTCGCTGAATACGCAAGTAATCGAATTGCTATTGAAAAAGATGTCAAGAAAATTCTTGAAAACATTTCAAAAACAATAGAGCCGATTGTTGAAGAAGTTGGTGATTTAGGGGACAAAGGGAAATTGTACTGTAAAACTATTTTAATAATACAAAACGGAAAAATTTCTGATGCTAAATATAAACACATTAATAGAACAACAAAAATCCCACAAAAATCAGTATCAGATAAAATCGAACTTATTTCAAAGCATATTTACGCAAATACATTGTTTGAAAAAATTGATGAACTCAAAAAAATTGAAAGTTCAGAATCTGTTACATCCATTAATGATTTATTGCTTTTTCATAAACATTTCACATTAGATGATGAATTTTACACACCTTCAAACGGTGAATCATCAATGGTTCTTTTGCACAATGAATTGATGAAAGACAAAGAAATTTATCTCATTGACGAACCAGAAAAAAGTTTAGGAAACGATTACATAAGTGACATAATTGTTCCTTTGATTAAAGAAAAAGCTAAAAGCGGTAAAAGAGTAATTATAGCAACACACGATGCAAATATTGCAGTTAGGACCTTGCCATATAATTCTATTTACCGCCAACACGACATTAACGGTTATTACACGTATTCAGGAAATCCATTTTCTAACAATTTAGTTTGTAGTTCCGACAAAAAAGATAATTTGGATTGGAAATCTATTAGTATGAAAACATTAGAAGGCGGAAAATCTGCTTTTGGAGAAAGAGGGAAAATATATGGAAACACATAACGCAACAATTGAGAGAAAAGATAGTAGTGCAACATTAAAACTTGTACTTGGTGAAACTGTATTTGACATTGTGCTGACAGAAGACAAACCCAATGATGTAAAAACTGTTTTCAATAAGCTATTAGAGCAACTAAAAAGCGGTGAATTTGAATTTAATTTGTCTGACGCAAAGGAAGACTTGTATTTTCATATTTGCAAAGAATATATAACGCAACTTAACGCAGAATTAAAAGGCACATACAAAGAACTTGAAGATAACGGACTTTTGAAAACTGAATAACTAAATGCCAACGCTAAAAGCCATACACATTTGCAATTCGCACCAGCCAACGCTAAAGCCAAAAATTGCAAAAGAGTATGTCTTTGCCAACGCTGAAAGACGGACGAAAAAATAAAGCCAGCAGGTAATCGAGTAGACGGGTCCGCCCCTAGTTAGGAACGGACTGCGCCTCTCACACCACCCAGCGTACGGGTCTCGTACTGGGCGGTTCGTTAATGATGCTTTACTTTCTTATAGTAATCCAATAGACTTAGATATCCTCGCTGCTTTAAGCGTGATACGGTTATGGTGGTACCCAGAATAGGACTCTGGGCTACTGCCCATCCTCCCATATTGGTTCTGCTCCATGCATAGGCTTGTCCTTGTTCAATACCTAAACGGATAAGGTTTTTACGCTTGCGCTCGGGTTTCTTCCAGTAATGCCAAATACAGTACCGTAATCGGTTTCGCAACCATTCATCCAGCTGCTTTAGCTTTGCTTGAATGTTCGCTAGTTTAAAGTAGTTTGTCCAACCACGTATCAACCTATTTATGCGCTGTATACGCTCATCAAAACTGGCAGGAACCGTCTTCTTGGTCAGGTACTTTAACTTTTGTTTCAGCACTTGCCATTTCGACTTTTCTACCACAAATTGATACCTGCCCCGTTCTCCTTTCTTATAGGTAGGAACAAATCCGTAGCCTAATAAATTGAAGTTGTAAGGGGTGCGTAATCCGCTCTTTTCTCGGTTGATGGGTAAGTCCAGCTTGTCTCGCAAAAACTTGAAAATGCTATTCCCTACCCTTTTGGCGGCTGGCTTACTGCGCAGGTAAATACTGAAATCATCGGCATAGCGTACAAACTCGTGACCACGCTTTTCTAACTCTTTATCTAGCTCATTGAGCAAGATATTCGACAGAAGTGGGCTTAAGGGCGAACCTTGCGGTACCCCTTTACTGCGTTTGTGCAAGCTGCCATTGATTTCAATAGGTGCACGTAAGAATTTGCGTAGCAACTTTAGCGTTAGTGGACACCTTACTTTGTCATGTATCAAGTTGAGAAGCACATCATGTCTTACCTCGTCAAAGAAGCTCTTTAAGTCGATGTCCACAATATACTTTCTGCCCGAGTTGATTTCTGATAGGCTCTTCGCTAACGCTTGATGCGTGTTACGCTGAGGACGAAAACCAAAACTATAAGCATGAAAATCTTTCTCGAACAAAGGTTCTAACACTTGATGTAGTGCTTGTTGAAATACCCTGTCTACTACGGTAGGTACGCCTAAAAGGCGCGTCTTTCCGTTTGATTTCGGTATCTCTATGCCCTTTATCGCTGAGGGATAATACGTGCCACTTGCTATTTGCAAGGCGTACTGTTCGCCATAGTGCGCAAAGTGGCGAGACAGTTCATGGACTTCCATGCCATCTACACCGCTTGCTCCACGGTTTCGGTAGACCTTTAAATAGGCGCGGTTTAGGTTTTCTTTGTTGATTAATTCCTTAATCATCGGTACTATAAAATTGTTTAGGTGTCTCGCTTGATTTAAGGCTATTTAACTGCTGGAAAACTATCTGTAACACAGCTAAACTCCTTAGTTCATTAAAGACCATTAACGTTCGGTCCTTCATTCAGTATCACAACTGAACTACTATGACCTCTGCTGACTTCTCCATATAGCTACTCGTAGCTTGGGAGACCTCCCCAGGTAAGGGCATCTTCTTTCCTCTGATCGCTGCCCAATCTACTACTTTGGTCTGCTTCCAATTGCTTGGAGTTTGGGGCGTCACAGTTATGTGCCTGCTTACCCGACCTTATAGCCTCATATCAGGTTCCTATTCGTCAGTACCAGAGTTTGTAGGCTCGCTTCCTTCAGTCCTAGCTTCGCAACTAGCAACCTTGCAACTTACTAATGGTTAAAGGCGTTACCCCTGTCCATAAGGGACTTGCACCCTCTAGATTAATCAACTACTTTTCTGTAGTTAAAAAGATGCCCATGCTGGGCACACACACTATATATAGCAAATTGGGCGATTAGTGTTTAGCAGAAAGGTCGGTGTCTATTTAAAAAGTCGCCAAATTTTTTGATTTGGTATTAAATGAGAAAAATTAAAACAAAATAAAAAGATTTGCCTTGTGGCTAAACCAAAAGTAATCGCTTATTTTCTCCCCAACTTGCCATATATTTAACGTTATCAAAGTTCAAATAAAGGATGGTTTAACGATGCTAGATGCAATTGGACCTTATGAAGTTTTAAGGAATATTTCAAATGCCGAGGTACTATTTGTTGCTGAAAAAAAAGGTGAAATTACAGCTGATTCTAAATTTGTTCATCTCAATGCAAAATTTGGAATAGACGAGATTAATGAGGCAGATATTTTAGTTATTCCAGGTTCAGCCATAACCTTTTTAAGAGAAATCAACAATGTAAAAGTGATGGAGTGGATAAAAAAAATTAACCAAACTACACTTTGGACAACTTCTGTATGTTCAGGCTCAATAATTCTTGCTTCAACTGGACTATTGAACGGATTAGAAGCTACTTCACATTGGAAACCTATGGAATTATTGAAAAAGTTTGGGGCTGTTCCAAAAGCGGAAAGATTTGTAGAACAAGACAAGTATATTACAGCCGCAGGAGTTTCAACGGGTATTGATATGGCTTTGTATTTATGTAATAAAATTGTTGGCGAAGCCAAGACCAAGGCTATTCAGCTCTTTATTGAATATGACCCTAAACCGATTTACAAATCTGGAAATTATTCAACTGCTGAAAAAAATGTTATTGAAGAAGCTGAGTTTATTTTGCTTGAGGAAGCCAAAAAGGAACCTGAATTATTTGAAGAGATAAAAGGGGAAATATAAAAAACTATGTACAACACTGGTAAGCGTTGCACAAGCCATTGATCAGCAACAAATACGATCGATATAAGCCTCTTAAAAGGGCTTTATTATAGCCTGTTAGTAGTTGAACGTCAATTTTTAAATTCCAAAAGAGTCGTCACTAAGAACGAGAGATTTTTCTACGATCCGGCTTAAATATAAATTCATTCCTATCGGTTTTGGTAATATCGCTTCTCCAAGGCTTACACAAAATTTCTGATAGACTTTGTCTAAGAGTCTTCATATCATTTGGTTTTTTTAAATAGAGATTAGCACCTAAGTTATAAGTATCAATAACATCGCGCTCGCTATCAGAGGTGGAAAGGATAATTACAGGAAGCTTATTAGCCGTATAGGATAACCTAAGTTTTCGTAAGCATTCTTTACCGTTCATAACCGGCATGTTCAAATCCAGGAAAATAAGATCCGGTGATTCCTTCTCGCAGCTATCCAGATGTTCAATTAAATCTGCACCATTTTCAAATTGTAGGACTTGTAAGGAGGTATCCAGGCTACCGAGTGCATCTATAAAAAACTCACAATCGTCTTGGTCGTCATCCGTCAAGGCAATAATTAGTTTTGCTGAAACCATACTATAAATTGTTTAAATATGTTAGTATTCCTAAATTTCAATTTTGTATCGTGAAAATGTTTCACGGCCCATTCTTAATTATAAATAATCGCATTGGATAAATTCGTATTTAAAACAATCGAAGCCGAGACTGGATTAGCCTATCTAAAGAACTAATTCCCAATCAGATCTTCCATTCATAGAACGTAGACGAACAGTGAACAGCAAAATTTTAGTTAAAGTTAAATTTAAATTTAATAATTACAAATAATTTCTTTTTAGTGGGTCGAATTTTTCATAATGTTAACCTAATTAATTAAAAAAAAGTCCTGTACCTTCGAATTATCCACATTTACCTTATTGAAATGATTGTATCTATTTTATATAATTTCGCCATTACACACCAGTCTGGATTTTTGTCAGGTATAATATGTAGAGTATGATAAAGTTTTTAAGACCACAATCGAAGCTTTTTAAGCAAATCATGGAAGGAAGCTTTCACTTGGTTATTACAATTGAAAATTCATGTTACAGACGAAATCCGCATAACATTATTTCTCCCCATAATCCGGTTTGCTTGATTTTCGGTATCCGCTCGGTCCTATGCAAAATATCAAACAACAAAGAAAAATGGGCTAAACTCGTACACCGAATGACGGGCAATTTCGCTCAGGTTACCATATGATTTGAAAATGTGGTTGGCTTGCCCTGTGCTTAAGTTGGAAACATACTATGTACCAAATTTCCGAAGAGTAGTTATCCCGTTTCTTGAGGCTATTCCCAAATGAACGCATTTCTATCTTCACCCCTAAATTTTCTTAAAGGTTTTCCATAACATAACTCCAACAATGAAGAAATTCGAGATAGTTCCGCTTTGGTCAGCGCCTCTACTAGTTTGAATCTTATCAGTACTATCGAACTCCTGTCTGAGCCGTCAACATATTGAGAACCATACTTTCTATTAAAAATTTATTACAAATTTTTTGTTGTTATTTGAACATATTGGCGAAGCAAATTTTACGTATTGGATATAATCCGCTAAGATAACGGTAAAGTTGTTTGGAAACTTTATTAAAAAGTGCCCGCAATCCATGAATACTGTAATTTTTGATCTACTGACTTTTGAATATAGATATATTCTCTTACTATAAAAAGAAGTAATAGAAGGATTTATGACATATTGGTCTATAAAAAAAGGATCAATTGTCATGATGTCAGAGATTTACAATTAAATTGTAACTTTATGCAACAAATGTTCTATGGTTGTTACACTCGTTATTATTTATCAAACTTAAAGTCTAGATTAAGTATGAGTTTACATCGTTTGGCCAAAAACCTGGTTTCAGTTTTAAAAAATAACAACAATCATGAATTCTATGGATAAAAACAACGACAGAAAGATAACAGATCGAATAGAGGATAACCAATCATTGATCAATGACCTTTTCGCTCTACTGTTAACGAAGGATAGATTGACCGAAGATATTACTGAAAATATCAATCATGAATTAGGGGATTTAAAGCGAGGTGTGGGTTCAGGTTTTGCCAGTTGCGTTCAAACTGGTCAGATGAAATCCGTTCTAATTGAAAATCTGGCGTTAAGGGAAGAATTGGCGCTAGCCGAACGAACCTTGTCTGACTTTAAGAAAATTTTGGAAAATAGGGATAGACTTTTTTCAATCATCGCCCATGATCTGAGGGGTCCAGCCAATAATATCGTATGTATTGTCGATACACTTGGAGAAAGTATTGAAAATAACGGTTATTCTAAAATGTCCAGACCTATCGAACTGTTGTCAAGGTCCGCATATTCGATGAAGCATCTGCTTGACAATCTTTTGAATTGGGCCAGACTTCAAGGTGGAAAAATAATCTTTTCCCCTAAAGAAATCGAGATCATTCCTTTAATATATGAAAGTGTGGAAATAGTATCGGCGACCGCACTTTTAAAGAAAATCGTTATCCAGGTTGACCAAACCAATAGTGCCAGATTAATGGCGGATGAATCGATGCTTAAGGTTATACTTTATAACCTACTCTCCAACAGTATAAAATTCACATATTCTGGGGGGCTCATAACAATTAGGATATGGATAGCGGATGGTTCTTGCCGAATCAGTATCAAGGACAATGGAATCGGTATGGACGATGAAATGTGCGCCAATCTATTTATTGACACCAATGCCGTATCGCGATACGGTACAAACGGGGAACCCGGATCGGGACTGGGCCTTAGGCTCTGTAAGGATTTCATCGATCTTCATTGCGGTGGAATCGAAGTCAGTAGCAAACTGGGAAGCGGAAGTAAGTTCATTATTTCGTTGCCGATTAAAGGAAAGGATACAACGAAAAACAATAAGGCCCATTAAATATTGTGGAGATAAATCGAATTATCGCGGGGAGCTTTGCTTTTACCACAAGTCGACCAATCCGACGATTGCCTGAAAATTTGAAGGAAGTTTTTAAAGGCTAACGGATTAAATGGCATTTTATTTATTCCATGCCATATAGTCAAGTTAGTGATTTTTTTGTTGTAAAGTAATTATTAAGGTTCATTATGATCGAACGGGGCTAAGATCAAAGAGCACGTTAATTTTAAAGTTTAAAAAGAGTTGATTCGTCCGGCTTATTTATGGTTTAATATTGTTAACTACTGTTATCTTCAATTTCCTTTTAAACGGTCTAAGTAAAAAAAGAAGCGATTCTTACCAGGGGGACGACGATCTTAATGATTCGAAGTATAATTCGATCTTTACACTTTACTCATTATCATAAATAAAATCTTGATATCATTTTTCTAACAATTCCAACACATAAAAAAAACTCAAATATCCAATGCTATTTTCGAAACCCATGAACAGATTCAGGGACAAATAAAAATAATACATGGAAAGGTATCGATTATTAAGGTAACTGTTGAACTACTGTAGGTTGTTCCCTGACAATTACCAAGAGCTTTGGGCAGAGCAGAATAGTTCAACAAAAATAAAATCAAAAGGACCCAAATGGTCCTCTTGATAATATAGTCGATAAAAAAGATTTACGGGGGGCTATGTTTGAACAATATTAGGGAAATTTTATAAGAAATAAAGAAAAAAATATGTGCTATTTTATTTTAAGTGGGGTGAGTTCATTTTAAATAATGGTTAGCGACTTTACAAAGGTTTTTTTTTACTTAGGAGGAATCTTTTATCAAAAAACTAGATTTGTTTTAATAGAACCTGTAAATAATATCAAAGAGTTAAAAATTTGATATTAAAGCCACGGTAATTCAATTTACCAAGAAGTTTAAAGAATAGCCCAATGAATTTTCGAATTTTGAACGGTAACGGATTATTTAACCTTTGGATGGGATTATATCCAAAATGTTTCCGTTAAACACACAAATTCCGGTAACCTTGATGAGAGTTATTGTAAAAGAAACAGAGTTTATCGTATGGAAATGGTATAAACAAAAAACCAATGAAAATTTGTTGTAGCCTCAAGTAAATATCGAATCTATGTTCGTCTTTGTTATTGGCTTATTAAAATATCCTTCAATTGCCACGTGGTCCATTGCCCTTTTTCTATCAAGGGAGTTGTTAAAAGCAGACAAAATGTAAATTCTTGTCTGTCCCATATTAGCAAACGTTTTTTGAGTAATATCTATAAACTCCCAGCCGCTCATCTTTGGCATGATTAGGTCGACAAAAATGATATCGGGGAAACCTTTTCCAGATGTTACCATATCGGACAGTAATGCCAGAGCTCCTATTGAATTATCGGAAACCATTATCTCTGTATTGGATATTGCCTGTTCAACCGCATACCTTGTAGCAAACTGCGAAACTAGATCATCATCTATAATCAAAATTTTAACTCTCAAACTATTTAGTTTTAAATTATATTTATAGTAAATTTATACCAGAGGATAACATATTAATGGTAAAGACTACCTAATTAAACTTCTGTGTTAATTTGGTGAAACGTGTCAATACTACGTTTTTCTTTGCCTAAATAAGATAAATTTTAATTTGTTATAAACGAAATCTCAAATAAGAATTTAACAGTATCAACAAACTCGGTCATATTCTCTACGTGTTTTATCGTAATCAGTGAATGCAATGTTTCTAACTTTTTATAAAAGATCAATATTTTGCAGTATCCCTTCAGTTTTTGATATTGGAACTTTGCTCATAGTCAATTTTAAACAGGTTATCGGAATTATTGAAGTATAGTAATTATAAATTTAAAAGTTTGTATAGTTCGAATTAGGAGTATGACTGGGCACCTTGTCGTAATTCGTAAGGTCAAATAAAGAATGAATTCTATCTTGGCCAAACATTTACCAGAGTGGTCCATGCTAAAAAACAGCCAAAAATGCAATCAGTTAATACAAAACCAAAAGATTGCATTTATCTTTAGATTATAAATCAGCCAATCACGTGCATCGATATGCCGCTTAAAACTTATTTTAACATTTAGCCGTATTTTAGGATGTGACAGCTCAAAAATGACAAATTTCTCTGAAATATCTAAGTTTTTTAAATCTGAATATTCATTAGATCGAGATGGATTAGAGGAACTATTCTCATTATTTAGAGTTAGAAAGCACAAGAAAGGAAGTTTATTGATTGAGGCCCAAACTAAAGAAAAACAGCTTCGATTTTTAAATAAAGGTATAGTGAGAGAATACTATTCGAATCAAGAAAAAGAAATTAATATTAATTTTTACGTAAAACCACAGTTTATTTCTGATTTATTAACCTTTAGTCAAAACTCTAAAACTAATAAAAATCAAGAATGTCTTTCTTCAGTGGAAGTTTTGAGTATCGAAAGAAAACCTTTTTTTGATTTACTGGAAAAATATCAGTGCGGAAAATCTTTTGTAGAATTATCGTTTCAAAAATTATTGAAACAAAAAGAAATGCTGGAGTTTAATCGAATTACCAAAACTCCAGAGGAATTATATAACGAACTATTCATTTATAAACTTGAATGGCTTCAGTCTATTCCACAATACCATATTGCTTCTTATTTAAATATAACTCCCGAAACATTAAGTCGTATTAGAAAACGTACTTCTTGATTTGAATCAATGAAAATGGTTAATCATAATTGGACTTTTGTATAAACATTAAAATCAAACAAAATGCTAAAGATTCATCATATAAGAAATGCAACTATGATTCTGGAAACAGAAAAAGATGTAATTTTAGTTGACCCAATGTTAGGAGATATAGGTGTTATGCCTTCTTTCACATTATTCAGACACAAAGCAAGAAAAAATCCAACAGTTCCCTTGCCTAAAAATGTAGAACTGATATTAGATAAAGTTACACATTGCCTAATTACACATCAACATCCGGACCATATTGATAGCACAGGAGTTCAATTTTTAATAAAAAATAAAATCCCTGTAACCTGTAGTTTTAAAGATGAAAAAAATTTCTCAAAAAGAGGTTTAAATGTTATTCAAACACTTAAATATTGGGAACAACAAGAATTTTTAGGAGGAACTATTGAAGGTATTCCAGCAAAACACGGTTATGGATTTGTGTCCAGACCAATGGGAAACGTAATTGGGTTTTATATAAAATTACCCGAACAAAAATCTATTTATCTTAGTTCTGATACTATTTACACAGATTCGGTCGATAGGGTTCTTAAGAGTTACAAACCTGATATCAGTGTTTTGGCTTGCGGAACTGCTCAATTCGATATATTTAAACAACTTATTATGAATATTGACGATATTCTAAAGTTTGTTAAAAACACACCAGGTAAAGTCATTGCTAATCATATGGAATCTATAAATCATTGTCCATTAACTCGAAAGGAATTAAAAAAGATATTGACAGATAAACAATTGATAAATAAAGTTTTAATTCCGGAAGATGGTGAAATAATGGAAATAGCCAGTAGGTAATAAAGAACTGAGGCATGAAAGTTCAAATAAAGGGTCCTATAAATTGCCCTTTTATCCATTAATTCAATAGTATGGCTTCCTCTTATACACCGCATATAAAATCCATAACCTTATATCATCTTATGATCAAGGGTCAACAGATGATAGGCATCAAATTTTCTCCGGATAGGTTGATACAAAATTTAATCAAAGGGCTACCTGACCCCAGATGGAGTAAACGGTACAATATGGCCTATATTGAGAATACTAAAGCTAACCTTGGTATTATCTTTAACACATTTAAAGGTGAAGTTTGGATAAACTATAACCGATTCTTGACCAACAAACCATTAAAGACGACCAATGAGTCAATAGATGTGGAATGGTACCGCAAGAGAAAACCCATACCCCAATTTAGATGTTGTCCCGAAGAGTACCTTCTAAAACTTGAACTAAAAAAATATGCCAATAACACCGTGCGCACCTATGTTTCGTTCTTTGAAATGTTTATAAATCATTATAAACATAAGGAACTGAACGCCATTAACGAAAGTGATATTAGAGCGTTTCTTCAAAAGCTTATTCATCGTAACGTATCCAATTCTTATCTAAACCAGGCAATTAATTCCATTAAATTCTATTATGAGGTAGTATTGGGCATGCCGAACCGATTTTATGAAATAGAACGTCCAAGAAAGGAGTCCAAGCTACCCAAGGTAATATCAAAGGAGGAGATCATTTCAATTATCGAGAACACCAATAATATCAAGCATAGGTGCATTGTAAAGCTTTTGTACAGTTCAGGTCTAAGACCGAGTGAGCTTTTGAACCTGAAAATTTCGGATGTTGACAGTAAGCGAATGCTTGTAAGGGTAAAGGACGGCAAGGGCAATAAGGACAGGTACACCTTATTGTCAAAATCCGCTTTGGATGATCTTCGTCTTTATTACAGAGAGTGGAAGCCGCAAGATTACTTATTCGAGGGAAGAAAGGCATCAAAATATACCGCAGAAAGTGTATTGAACATCGTTAAAAAATCAGCAGCAAAAGCAGGTATAAGAGATACCGTTACCCCACATGTATTACGGCACAGTTTTGCAACACATCTTTTGGAATCAGGTACAGATCTTAGACAGATTCAAGTGCTTTTAGGTCATGGCTCCAGCAAGACGACCGAAATATACACCCATGTGGCGACCAATACTTTTAAGAAAATTAAAAATCCATTAGATTAGTATTTCTAAAATAGAAATATAGTAACTTGTTACTATATACAATTGTTAACTACAAGCACTACTTATAGGTTAAAATGTAAATTTTGTACATAACACCATCTTTTAAAGTGTTAGATGGTGTTATGTACCAATCACATTCGCTATATAATTGAAGTAGTCTTTGAATTTTGTTTATTTGTTGTAGATAAAATTCGTTTCTATCTATATAAATGATGTCATTTTCAACTCGTAAGAGCATTTCACCATCATCAACTATTTTCCCCAATCCATCTATTAAATCCGAATAGGTAAATGTTTTTTTTGCCATAATATTTTAGTTTTAATTAAGTTTTGTTCTAAAATCCCGTGCCAGTAGTTAACACGGTATATAATTTATAAGCCAATTAAAGCTTGTGTTTTAATCCAATGGTTCGGTACGTGGCTTACAAAATCATATACCAGTACCGTTACCACACATTTAAGAGCAACATTGAGAAATTGGAAAGACATAGAATGGATAT
>NZ_CAXBGF010000032.1:0-17006 GCF_963975365.1 uncultured Maribacter sp.
GCAAAACCGATTGCCAGCCCAACTATTGCGGCAATAATTATCATTGTACTATCCATAGTGTAATTTATTAATAAAAAAAAAGCCCACATTGGAGAAGTTTTGATCAAACTCCGGTAAACAGGTTTAGGGCTAACAGACTGATCAAGGATCCCTATACAAGTAGGGCCTGCTTTTACAATCTAAACTCACCCTTTTTAAAAAAAATAAATGTTGAGTTTGTCAAAAGGTATTACCAATGTGGGCAGTAACTTAATGTATTTAAAAGAACGTTTTTATTTCATAGCTAATTTAGAACTCACCAACTCTTCAAGCGCTTTTAAACGCTCTACAGCTTCTTTGGTTCCTTCTGATTGCTCTATGCCATTTTGCTCAAATTTAGAGGCAAACTGCAAGGCACACATGGCCAAAACATCTTGTTTATCTCTAACTGCATAATTTTGCTCAAATTTCTTAGCCAGCTGTTCTATATTCTTAGCTGCCTTTCGCAAACCTTCTTCTTGCGCAGGATCAATAGTCAAAGGGTACACCCTATCAGCAATCGAAAGTTTTATTTTGAGCTTATCTGACATATTATATTAACATTATTCCGACAATTGAGCTATACAATGGTCCAACTCTCGTATCAATGTATTTATTTTAAGCTTAGCTTCTGTTTTATTAGTATTACTGCCTAGCATTGAATTTGCAAGTTTGAGAGAATTATATTTCTCTTCCCACTCAGAAACCGTTTTACTTGCGTTTTCTTGAGAAGATTTAATATGGTACAATTCTTTTTCCAACTCCAAATTGGCATTGTTCACAACCTCAAGATTATGCAACAATTTGCTCATTTTATTTTCTAAAGAATCAACAATTTTAATCAACTCGCTCATACATCAAAGTCAATGCGATTTACACAAAGTTAACATAGATTAGATGACTTAGCAATAGTTTTGTGAAATATTCCTAAATCGACACAACTTAACTTGATAAACCAATATGGTACAGCTCTTTATTATAATTTTAGCGTGCGCAACTCTAGAGAATTGTTATTGATTAATTATTTTAGCACTATTGCTATCTACTTATGAAAAAAATATCCTTTACCTTTTTGTTATTATTTTGTTTAACCCTAGTTGCACAAGAAAAGTATCCTAAAGATGCGTTTAGAGCTCCAATGGATATTCCTATCATATTAGCAGGAACCTTTGGTGAACTTCGCTCAAATCACTTTCATTCTGGCATTGATATTAAAACACAACAACGGGAAGGCATACCGGTTATTTCTATCGGCGATGGCACTATAACCAGAATTAAAGTTTCGTTATGGGGTTATGGAAAAGTATTGTACATAGCGCACCCAAATGGTTATACATCGGTATATGGCCATCTTCAAAAATTTTCCCCTTCCATAGAAGAATATATTAAAAAGTTACAGTACGATAAAAAATCTTTTGAGATTGAAGTTTTTCCTGATTATGGCGATTTAAAGGTCGAAAAAGGCGAGCTTATAGCTTATAGCGGCAATACTGGTGGCTCTGCAGGGCCTCATTTACATTTTGAAATAAGAAGTAGTATATCAGAAAAACCAACCAATCCATTATTATATGGAATTGATGTGGCCGATGCTACCAACCCTATCTTAGAGAAGCTTTTTGTTTATCCTCTAACAGATAAATCGCATGTGAATGGTAATGACGAAAGAACACAAGTTAATTTCAGCAAAGAAAGTGATGGAACCTATTTAACAGATAAGATTACTGCTCTAGGCAACCTAGGAATAGGGTTTATAGGTTTTGACCGTTTAGATATGGCTGCGAATAAAAATGGAGTTTATTCAGTAGAGCTTAGTGTTAACGGTAAAATATATTCCCTTTATGATTTCGAATCTTTCTCTTTTGGAGAAACCAGATATATAAACACTCTTGTCGATTATGAATATTTGGGCAGAAATAGACAACGTATACAGAAAAGCTTTAAGTCTGCCGGCAATAATTTAGGTATCTATAAAGAATTATATAATAACGGGGAAATTGACATTAACGAAGGGTTGAGTTATACGGCAAAGTTATTAATTAAAGATTACTCAGGTAATAAAACAGTACTCAACATACCAATTGAAGGAGTGAAAAACTATGAAACTAGAAGTCGAGAAAAAGAAACCACAGATAATTACATAATTGCCAACAAGCCTAATAATTTTGATTTAGGCAGCGCCAAAGTATATTTTCCTACTAATACCTTTTACAAAGATTTCTACATCGATTTAAAAAAAGGAAATGATACTGTTACCATTCATAATAATACAGTACCAGCACATAGAAATTTCACTATTACTTTTGATGCTTCAAAATATCCAAAAGAAATACAAAAACAATTATTCATTGCAAGACTAGATTCTAAACTTCAACCGAATCATACAAATACCTATAAACGAGGCGATGTATTTACAACCCGTACTAGAAATTTAGGAACTTACACCATTGTTAGAGATTCGGTAGCCCCAACCATTCGAACTAAAAACTTCAAAGAAAAACAATGGTTGAACAATTATAAATATTTAAGTGTACAAATAGCGGATGATCTTAGTGGCGTTGATACGTATTCAGCAACTTTAAACGGTGAATGGATATTAATGGAATACGAACCTAAGCGAAAAACATTAACCTATAATTTCGACGATAAGATAGCTGACCAGACGCAATGTGTCCTTAAAGTTACCGTTACTGATAATGTAGGTAATGAGAATTCCCTTACCACCTCTTTTTATAGAAAATAGTATACTTGAAACATTATAGCATTCTGGGTCTTTTATTATTGCTGTGCAATGCTATAAGTTTTGCTCAAAACGCTACTATTACAGGTATTGTTCTAAATGAGAACAACCAACCTTTGGCCGATGTAAATATTTCAACCGAAGGGCTTGGTACCACTACCTTGTCTAACGGATTCTATATTTTAGAAATAACTGCGGATAAAGAAAATACTATTACCTTCTCTCATATAGCACATAAGGATGTGATATTGCATAATTTACTACTGACAACTAATGAAACTTTTGAATTTAACCCTATTTTAAAAGTAGATGTCATTCAAATGGACGAAGTATCGGTATCTGCTACTGGAGAACGAACCTTAGAAAACATTTTAAATATTACACCAGAGACCATTCGAAAAATTCCTGGTGCAAATTCAGGGGTTGAAACAGTCTTAAAATTGCTACCTGGTGTTTCATCAAATAACGAATTAAGTACACAATATGCAGTTAGGGGTGGTAATTATGATGAAAATCTGGTTTACGTAAATGATATAGAAGTATACAGACCATTTTTAATACGATCAGCCCAACAAGAAGGGCTCAGCTTTGTTAATAGTGATTTAGTTAAAGACGTAAAATTTTCAGCGGGTGGTTTTCAAGCAAAATACGGTGATAAATTAGCCTCCGTTTTAGATATTAAATATAAGACTCCTACCCTATTTTCGCTTCGAGCAGACCTGAGTTTTCTTGGGGCTAGTGCAAGCCTTGAAACGGTTTCCAGAAAAAACAAATTTAGCTCTGTTTCCGGCATTCGTTATCGAAACAATTCTTTGCTGGTAAATAGTAAGCAAACACAAAGCAATTTTACTCCGTCTTTTACTGATATGCAGAGTTTCTTGACCTATACTGTCTCATCAAAATTACAACTGAATTTTTTAGGCAACTTGGCTGTCAATGATTATAACAATAAACCTTTAAACAGGCAAACCAATTTTGGCACCTTAGAAAATCCTCAAGCATTAGTAGTTTATTACCAAGGGCAGGAAAAAAACAGATATACAACAGCGCTTGGAGCCATAAAAGGGAGTTATTTTCTAAATGAAAATACTACGCTAAAACTAATATCATCTATATACCATACTATCGAAGAAGAATATTCAGACGTAATTGCATCATATGAACTAGGAGAGGTAGATAGTAATCTAAGTAGTGATTCGGCAGGTGAAGTTCTTACATCACGAGGTATTGGCTCTCAATTTAATCGCTCTAGAAATGACTTAGATGCACTTATATTTAATGTAGAACATAATGGCTCAAATACTTTTAAAAATTCAATTTTAGAATGGGGTGCAAAATATACTCATGAAGATATAAGAGATCAATTAAGAGAATCTGAATTTATAGATTCCGCAGGATTCTCTATTAGACCACCAAGAGCGGAATTCATTAATAATCAGCCAGCGGAATCATTTGACGCTCCTATAATAGCTTTTAAAGGCATTAATGCATTAAACTTCGTGAAAACGAATAGATTTTCTGGTTTTGTTCAATTAGGTACCCAAAAAACTTGGAACGACACAGATATCTATTATAATATAGGAGTACGTTCTCATCATTGGACAGTTAGTGGTACCGATGTTGAAAAAGTATCACAAACTGTGATTAGCCCTCGGGGGCAGATTGCCATAAAACCTAACTGGGATAAGGATATGCTATTTCGTTTATCTTCAGGTATCTATCATCAACCTCCTTTTTATAGAGAATTAAGAGATAGTTCTGGAACTATACAACCCAATGTAAAAGCACAGAAAGCCTTTCATTTAGTGGCTGGTAATGAATACAGTTTTCTATTATGGGAACGTCCATTTACATTAATAAGTGAAGCCTATTATAAAAAATTAGAAAATGTAAATCCGTATACTTTAGAAGATGTACGTATTCGCTATTCTGCTGACAACGATACAGAAGCCTTTGTATATGGAGCTGAAATAAGAATGAACGGGGCATTTGTACCAGGCACGGAATCTTGGATAAGTATTGGATATTTAAAAACTGAAGAGAATAGAAATAACCGGGGGTACATACCTAGACCTACAGATCAACGCTTAAAACTGGGTATTCTTTTTCAAGATTATATCCCTACAATTCCTGATTTAAAAATGTATTTGAACCTAGTATACCAAACAGGGGTTACTGGTGGATCTCCAAGTTATGCAGATCCATACATTTTTCAGAATAGATTAAGAGATTATAAACGTGCAGATTTAGGAATTTCCTATATTTTTGCAAATAAGGATAAACAATATCCAGCAACACATTGGCTACATTCTTTTAAGGAGATAAGTTTTGGTTTTGAAATATTCAATTTATTCAACAATCAAAATTCAATTACGAATACTTGGGTGAGAGATGCAGACAGTAAGATTGAATATGCTGTTCCAAACTACTTAACTTCAAGAGTATTAAATTTAAGATTAGGAATACGCCTTTAAAAAAATCAAATGAAAAAAATACTTTTTTTTATAACATTACTTTCTTGCTATACTGTTATGGCTCAAAAGAACATTTATGAAAGCCCTAATTTTGATGATTTAAGTGCTGACCATAACCTTTTGGCTATTATTCCTTTTCTAACCAATTTGGACCTTAATGAAAAAGTGACTAAATCAGAACAGAAAAAACTGGAACAGAATGAGGGCTATGCGGTACAGAATGCTTTAGAAACCTATTTTTCTAAACGAAGCAAAAAGAAAAAGCTACCTATTCAATTTCAAAATATAAAGAATACAACAGCTATATTGGCACAGAACAATATTACCTATGAAAATATTGATGTTTACACCACCAAACAGTTAAGCGAAATTTTAGGAGTTGATGGTATTATTAGTGGCACCTTAGATTTAAACATCTTATTATCTAGTGGTATACCAACAGAGTTTAGTTTTACAGATTATTTCTCTGGTGGTGCTAATTACGGACGCATTGGAATAAAAATCAGTGATGGCAAATCAGGTAAATTATTGTGGAAATACGAAAAGGAAATCAATAAAAAGACAGGGAAAAATACCAATGATCTTATTGACCGTATGATGAAATTGGCTATTCGTAAATTTCCTTATGAAAGAGAACGTAAACGTGACCGAATTAAAAATTAATTAAGCCTCAATAATATCTTTTAATACACTGATCGTATAATCAATTTCCTCTTTGGTATTATAGATTGAGAATGAAAACCGAACAGAAGGTTTTTTCATATCTTCTTTAGATAAAATTTCAGTTAATACATGTGACCCTGTATCACTGCCAGATTGGCAAGCACTACCCTTAGAACAAGCAATACCTTTAATATCCAAATTGAATAGAAGCATCATTGCTTTATCTTCCGTAATGGGTAAGCACACATTCACCAAAGTATAGGTGCTCTTTTCTAAATCATCTGAATATCCATTAAATTTAGCTTTGGGGATTTCTTTTTTTATTTCTTCAATAAAGTAAGATTTAAGTTCTTCAACGTATTTCTTTTCTTTATCCAAGTTTTCATAAGCATGTATAAAAGCCTCCTCTAGTCCTACTATATTATGAAAAGATTCGGTACCCGCTCTAAGACCACGTTCCTGAGAACCACCCGAAATCATACAGCTCATTCCTGAATTTTTACGAATAAAAGCAAAACCTATTCCTTTTGGTCCGTGAAATTTATGAGCAGCAGCAGCTAAAAAATCAATAGGAAACGCCTTAACATCCCAGTTATAATGACCCAAAGACTGTACTGTATCAGAATGTACTAATGCACCATATTTTTTCGATAAAAGAGTAATAGCCTCTAAATCTATTTTATTTCCAATTTCATTATTTACATGCATCAAGCTTACCAGCTTTTTAGAATCATCGCTTTTTAATAAGGTTTCTAAATGAGCCATATCAGGATTGCCAAAAGCATCTAAATTCACGAATAGCAATTGAACAGATCCATTTTTTTTTAGTTCTTCAACGGTGTGTAATACGGCATGATGCTCAATTTTCGAAGTTATAATCGTTTTAACATCTAAATCACGTACCGCACATCTAATAATCATGTTATCAGCCTCAGTACCCCCAGAGGTAAATATGATTTCAGAAGGCTGAGCGTTTATATATTTCGCAATAGTTTTTCTAGCACTTTCAATTGCAGTTTTCGCAGTTCTACCAAAACTATGTGTAGAAGATGGATTACCATACGAATTTGCCAAAGCATCTTGCATTTTGGCGATAACCGTTGTATGCAATTGTGTAGTTGCCGCGTTGTCTAAATAAACATGTTTCATATAAGCGTACTCTTTAGTATATAAAGTACAAAAATAGCTCAATTAAAGTTAATTAACCCATAAATGACAGCCATGCTACAAAGGGATTTCCAAATTTTAAATTAAATTTGAATTATGAAAAAATATCTCCTGATTGGTTGTTCAATTTTATTTTTTGGTTGTAATGACGGTGATTTACAAATAGAAACTGTTGATTTTAATACTATTGATACTGTTCAAAACTGTGACGCGGTGTCTGTTTCAACTTCGAATGTTTTGTTCAAAATAAATGGTGATGAAGCTTTAATTGTAACAATACCAAGTGGACTTTTGAAAAATACCGTTACCACAACGGATTTAGAAAGTTCGATACCCGGAAACTCGCAGGTCAGCTATCGAATATTTTCAGACAATGTAACTAGTGCATATTTCTGTGATTCTCCGCCACCACTATCACCAACGGTTATGGAAGAAATTGAAGCTCAAAGTGGAAGCGTTCTAATTACTACAAGTTCTACCGATAATATAACGTTTACACACACTATTAAATTAAGCGGTATTACATTTTTAAATGAAGATGGGAGTAGAATCACTGACTTACAAATAAATGAATTCGGTACAGTAACTACAGGAAGTTAATTTAGAAGTTTTGAAAAATATAAACCTCAGTTGCACCTAGGCCATATTTTTGATAATCGGCATCGTAGAATTTAATGTTGTCATATTTTCTAAACAAATAACCCAGCTCTTCTTTGAGCACCCCTTCACCTACCCCATGTATAAATACAATCTTTTGAATTCGCTTGCTAATAGCGAAATCCAATTGTCTTTTGGCCGTATCTAATTGTAGGTTCAGCATTTCGAACTTCCCTATCTGCTTAGGGTTTTTCATTAACTGATTTATATGAAGGTCTACCTCCATTTTAGGGGCAGTTCTTTCTTTTATTTTAAGAACAGTATGCTTTTTACGCTTTGGTTGTTCTTTTTCCTTTTTAATATCAGTAATTTCAGAATTCGATACTCGAATCTCATTTGAGATATAAACCAATTCTTTAGCCATGAAATCTAACGAAAATCCATCATCACTTACTATTGTTATTACTTCTCCATTGATAGATTCTATAACGCCCTTTATTACGTCGTCAATAGTTTCTACCGTATCACCTATCTGAAATTGAGACATGATTTTGTTTTGTAAACACAAAAATAATGGTAATTTTCCGACTAATTATTGAATAACAGATGCGCTTTAAAGCATTATTTATCTTTTTGGGAATAGAAAATTATATGCTGCCTTGTTTTACTAAACAATTATTAGGAGTTGACTGTCCTGGTTGTGGTTTACAGCGTTCAGCATTATTTTTACTAAAAGGAGAATTTTGGGCGGCTTTTCATATGTATCCGGCTATTTATCCTATGTTATTGTTATTTGCCTTTTTAGGTATCAATAAATTATCGCCAATAAAATATTCTAACACCATTACAATTACACTTATGATTAGCACCGTAGGCTTTATATTGACCAATTATATTTTAAAATTTATTTAACTAAACCTTTTAATTATGGAACAACAAAAATTACCCAATGTAACTATTGCTCTAGTTCTTAGTATACTTTCCTTTATATGTTGCTGCTTTAGTATTGGCATCGGTGGTATATTACTTTCTGGTATAGCACTCTTTTTAGTAAACAAAGACACTAAATTATATAGCGAAAATCCTGAGAATTATTCAAACTTTAGCACATTAAAATCTACAAAGATTGTTGCAATTATTGGACTTGCACTTGGAGCGATTACATTGTTATGGGTAATCTACTCAATAGTATCAATGGGCGGATGGGACGCTTATTTAGAACAACAAAAAGAGATATACGAACAAATGGGAATTGAAATAGAATAATTGAATGGACAATTCTGTAGAATACAAATCAATACCAGGTGCAAGTAATGCACTAACTTTTGGAATATTATCTATCGTTTTAACCTTATTCTGTTGTGGACCCTTCGGAGCTATTTTTAGTATAATTGGTTTAAGCAATGTGAAAAAAGCTAAGAACTTTTATGAAGCAAATCCTGGAAATTATAGAGGTTATGAAAATGTAAATACCGGTAAGATTCTATCTTATATTGGCCTTGCATTAGCCGTAATTCTATTAATATTTACAATTATTTATTTTGGATTGATTATCGCATTTTTTGCGACTGCAGATTTCCAATAATTAAATTATAATCAAAAAAAATCCCCGATGAAAATCGGGGATTTTTTTATTTCTATTTTTTAAACTCTTTAAGTGTTTTAATAATGATGGAAACACAATCTAGAAGTTCTTCTTTCGTCATTACCAATGGAGGCGCAAAACGAATGATATTACCATGAGTAGGTTTAGCAAGTAATCCGTTTTCTTTTAACGCCATACAAATATCCCATGCTGTACTACTTTCTTCGGTATCATTAATTAATATCGCATTTAAAAGACCTTTACCACGAACACTTTTCACCAAATCGGTAGTTACTATAAATTTATTAAGTTCATCTCTAAAAAGCTCACCCAATACAAAGGCATTCTCAGCTAGTTTTTCATCCTTTACGACTTCTAAGGCTGCCATACCTACAGCGGCAGCAATAGGGTTACCACCAAAAGTACTTCCATGATTACCTGGCTGAATTACATTCATAACTGCATCGTTCGCCAATACCGCAGAAACTGGGTAAGCACCACCAGATAGCGCTTTTCCTAAAATTAATATATCTGGTTTTGTTTCTGGTGTACCACTACAATGCTTATCAGCACAAGAGCAATTTCCACAAGTAGCCAGTAGACGTCCTGTTCTTGCAATACCCGTTTGTACTTCATCGGCTATAAAAAGCACATTGTACTTTTTACATAGTGCTTTTGCGCCACTTAAATAACCAGGGGAAGGCACATAAACTCCTGCTTCACCTTGTATAGGTTCAACCAAAAACCCTGCAATATTTTTATTTGCTTTTAACACCTCTTCTAAGGCGTTTAGATTATCATATTCTATTTTTATGAACCCTGCTGTATAAGGGCCAAAATTTTTGCGTGCAACAGCATCGTTTGAAAAAGAAATAATGGTAGTTGTACGACCATGAAAATTATTTTCACAAACAATTATTTCTGCCGAATTCTCAGCAATACCTTTCTTTTCATAAGCCCACTTTCTACAAATTTTAAGAGCTGTTTCAACAGCTTCTGCACCCGTATTCATAGGTAAAAGCTTATCGAAATGAAAAGTTTCGGTTACATACTTTTCATATTTCCCCAACATATCATTATAAAACGCTCTTGACGTCAACGATAATGTTTTAGCCTGTTCTGTCATCGCATTTACGATTTTCGGATGGCAATGACCTTGATTTACCGCAGAATAGGCAGAAAGGAAATCATAATATTTTTTTCCTTCCACATCCCAAACAAATACACCTTCACCTTTACTTAATACTACAGGCAATGGGTGATAATTGTGTGCTCCGTGTTTTTCTTCTAATGCAATAGCATCCTTAGAAGTGATGTTTTCTAAAATTGACATGATAAAAATTACTTTAAATAAAACTTTAGCAATTCCTTCTATACCTTTTTCCTTTCGAAGAGTCGAAAATTCAGCGTGGGAGAGAAATCATCCTTGTAGAAATTCAAAAATACAAATAATTGACATCAAAAATAAAAATTACGGCCAATGGTTTCAATATCTTGTTAATACTATCAACAACAGTATTCTCATTTCAAAGAAACCATTTATTTTTGCGGCATGCGAAAAAAGACAAAGCGAGAGATTTTTGAAAATGTTACGGTAGTAGATGCAGCAGCCAAAGGCAAAACCATTGGAAAAGCACCCGATGGTAGGGTTATTTTTTTAACCAACACCGTACCAGGAGATATAGTTGATGTTCAGACCACAAAAAAGCGCAAAGCTTATTTCGAAGGAAAAGCTATTAAATTTCATTCTTTTTCAGATAAAAGAGTTGACCCGGTATGCCAGCATTTTGGAGTTTGTGGTGGATGTAAATGGCAAGATATGGGTTATGAGCACCAACTTTTCTATAAACAAAAAGAGGTAGAAAATAACTTAAAAAGAATTGGTCATCTAGAATTACCAAAACTAACACCCATTCTTGGCTCTAAAGAACAATATTTCTACAGAAATAAAATGGAGTTTTCTTTTTCGGATAGCCGATGGTTAACATTAGATGAAATACAATCAGATAACCAAATTGAAGATAAAAATGCCTTAGGTTTTCATATCCCGGGTATGTGGGATAAAATATTGGATATTAAAAAATGTCATCTTCAAAAAGACCCATCAAATGCAATTCGATTAGAAACAAAAAAATTCGCTATTGAAAATGAATTAACTTTTTTTAATCCTAGAAATCAATATGGTATGTTACGCACCTTAATGATTCGCACCTCTTCAAATGGTGAAATTATGGTTCTAATTCAATTCTTTGAGAATGATAAAGAGAAAAGAGAGTTACTTTTAAATCATCTTTCAATCACATTTCCTGAAATAACGTCATTATTATATGTTATCAATCCGAAACAGAATGATACTATTTATGATCAAGAAATAATTTGTTTCGCAGGTAGAGACCATATTTTTGAAGAGATGGAAGGGCTTAAATTCAAGATCAACGCTAAGTCTTTCTACCAAACAAATTCAGAACAAGCATATGAATTGTATAAAATAACAAGAAGTTTTGCTGATTTAAAAGGCGATGAACTTGTTTATGACCTTTATACAGGTACTGGCACCATTGCCCAATTCGTATCTAAAAAAGCAAAAAAAGTGGTAGGCATTGAATCTGTTCCTGAAGCAATTTTAGACGCTAAAGCAAATGCTATAAGAAATAATATCAACAATGTAGACTTCTTTGTTGGGGATATGAAAAATGTCTTCAATGAACAGTTTATTTCCCAGAATGGTGTTCCAGATATCATTATTACAGACCCACCACGGGATGGAATGCATAAAGATGTAGTTCAACAAATACTAAATATTGCACCTAATAAAGTAGTATATGTTAGTTGTAATAGTGCAACCCAAGCAAGAGATTTAGAAATGATGAAAGATATGTACTTGGTTACAAAAGTACAACCAGTAGATATGTTTCCACAAACCCATCACGTCGAAAATGTTGTACTTTTAGAAAAGAAAGTTTAAAATGAGAAGTTTTCGAATTGGTGTATTATTATTTATTGGCATCTTAGCTGCAGCTTCTTGTGAGAAAGATGATATTTGTGTAGAAGGCGATACACCTTTATTGGTAATAGAATTTTATGATATCAATGATACATCGGCATTAAAAACAGTACCTACAATAAGAGTTGTTGGTGTTGGTAAAAATGTAACCGTAAATACCGTTGCCGATAGAACTACGTTGAATACTATATCTATTCCATTAAAGACAGATGTCGACGTTACAAGTTTTATAGTAATCTCAGGTTCAGTTTCAGCAGAAAACGGTTCAGAAACAGGCAATATAGATACCGTTAATTTCTCTTATAAAAGGTTAGAAGATTTTTTATCTCGCGGATGTGGTTTTGTTGTTAACTATGATAGTTTGCAAGCAAATGTATCGGCTGACACCAATAATTGGATTAAAGATATAGAAATAATAAGATCACAAGTCATCAATTCAGATTCTACACATGTCAAGATTTTTCATTAATCTTTATTTTTTATGTTTCGTATTCTTGGCAATTGGCCAAAGTAAACCTATAGACCTTAATCCAAAAGATACTGTTGAATACAAACAGTCTTATGGCATAAGTCTAGGGTTAGACCTAAGCCGAATTATAACAACTTCTTTGGCCGATAATTATAGTGGTTTTGAAATAGTTGCAGATTATAGACTCACCCAAAATTTATATATAGCCGCAGAATTAGGTAACGAAGAAAAGACAAAGCAAGAAGATTTATTCAATTTCACTACAACGGGTAGTTATCTAAAAGTAGGAGTAAACAAAAACAATTACGCAAATTGGTATGGTGAGCGCAATCTAATATATTTAGGAGGAAGACTCGCATTTAGCACTTTTGAAAACACTTTAAATAATTACCAATACTTTGACACGAACCGTTATTGGAACCCAGAAAATTTTGCAAATGGCTCGGATAATCCTGATAAATTTTCAGGACTTTCTGCCACATGGCTAGAAGCCGTTTTTGGGACTAAGGTTGAGCTATTCTCCAATATTTATATGGGAGCCAGCATTCGGTTAGGAATAATTTTAGCACAAAAGGAAGATGACCGTTTTCCAAATTTGTGGGTACCTGGATTTAATAAAGTCACCGATGATAGCCGTTTCGGCGTAGGATATAATTATAGTATTTCCTATTTTCTACCATTATACAAAAAGAAAAATAAGGTTGCTAAAAAAATTAAGGAAGCTGAAGAAGAAAACAGAGAACTATAGTTCTTTAAATCCTTTCAAGAATATCCACTTCATAACAATTTTTTCTATTCCTTCTTTTTTAATTACCGCAAACTTAGGAGCCAAAAAAGATGCTGCTATTGCTGCAATTAAAGACATATAGATAGAATCTAGCTGCAGAAATAAACTTAATCCAAATCGAAACACAACAAATAGAGTTGCAAACCCTAAAAAATTAAAGACAAAAACTTTATGTTGAGATTTCATTCGTCATTATTATTTTTATACTTAGCTTTTTTGCTTCCCTCATACATTTCGTATTTAACCAAACGCGATTCTAAATGGCTATTAAATACTTTTATTTTACGGGAAGGTCTAAGGCCCACAAACTTTAAAGCAGGAAGATTGCTGGTAATAAACCATGCATTGGTACCCGGATATCCCTGTTTTAAGGTATCACCAATTGAACTATAGAAATTTTCCATCTCTATATCTAATCGTTCTCCGTATGGAGGGTTAAAGCACATATGTAAAGTACCTTTAGATTCCTTTTCAGTTTTGAAAAAATCTTTTCTTTCTACGGTTATATAATCTGTCAAGTTTGCATTTTCAATGTTATCCAATGCTTTTCTTACCGCAGAAGGCGCCTTATCGTATCCAATGATTTTATGATGAAACTCTCTAGTTTTCTTTAAACTCGAATCAACAATTTTCTCATATAATTCAGCATCGAAGTCCGACCACTTTTCAAAAGCGAATCCTTTTCTATTAATATTCGCCGGAATATTACATGCAATCATAGCCGCCTCTGTCAACATAGTACCACTACCACACATGGGATCAAGAAAATCACATTGTCCATCCCATCCACTTAAAAGCAATAATCCAGAAGCCAAAACCTCGTTAATAGGTGCTATATTGGTGGCAGTACGATAACCCCTGCGATGTAAAGAGCTACCAGAACTATCTATAGCAACATTACACTCATTATTATGGATATGTATATTGATACGTAAGTCTGGGTCTTTAATATCTACATCTGGTCGTGTACCATCGGTATCACGAAATTTGTCAACTATTGCATCCTTGGTTTTTTGAGACACATATAAAGAATGGGTAAACTCGTCAGAATTGACCGTAGTATCTATTGCAAAGGTTTCACTAACAGAAAGATATTCTGTCCAATCCATTGCATAAATCTTTTTATACAAATCGTTCTCATCTCTAACCCGAAATGAATGTATTGGTTTAATTATCTTTATAGCTGTTCTAAGACATAAATTGGCCTTATACATAAACCCTATATCCCCTTCGAAAGATACATTACGAACACCCTCAACAACATTACTAGCACCAAGATTTCTAAGCTCTTTAGCTAGTAGCTCCTCAAAACCAAATAGGGTCTTAGCGACCATTTTAAAATTATTACCCATATCCATTTTTTCTCGTACCGCAAAAATACGCTAATTTTGACGCTAGATTAATTTAAGACCTATTTCCTTTTATTTAAGCCTAAGCAGAATTTACATGATTTATATTTTACCAGTTCTGGGAGTGCTTGTGAGTTTTCTTTTTGTGGTTATAACCAAACCTCAAAAAAATGAATATTTCAAACTTCTATTAGCGTTTAGTGGCGCATTTTTATTAGCTCTAACCATATTTGAATTACTACCGGAGATTTATATTCACAGTGACCCAAAAACAATTGGAATATTAATTATGTTGGGAATATTATTTCAAATATTTCTTGAGTTCTTTTCTAAGGGTGCAGAACATGGACATGTACATATTTCAAAAGAAAGCACAAATTTCCCATGGTTACTTTTCATTAGTCTCTGTATACATTCTTTATTAGAAGGTTTACCAATTGGCTCGAACGATATTATAATTTATGGCATTTTAATTCATAAAATTCCGATAGCTATTATCCTGAGTATCTTTTTACTTGGTTCTAATATAAAACCAATTCATGCAGGTTTATTTATGGTCCTTTTTTCAGTTATGACACCTATTGGTACTTTTTTAGCGCACACTGTCGAAATATTATCTACTTATGCTATCTATTTAAATGCTTTGGTTATAGGTGTCTTTTTGCATATTTCTACTGTGATTTTATTTGAAAGTTCTGAAGGCCATAAGTTTAACTTAAGAAAACTATTAGTCATTATTTTTGGAATAACTATAGCTTACTTTTTATAAATGTTTAGTAAAGAAGATTCTAGAAAATTACGGGAGGAATTTTGGATTGCCTTCGGTAAGTCATTCCCTAACAAATGGATATTATACAAAACCAAAATAAAAGGGTTATCCTTTAAGTTTCATTACGATTTAAGAATGGCAATGGTATCCATAGATGTTGATACCGATTTTGAGCAACGAATAAAAGTATGGGATAAGTTAGTAGCCCTTAAGCCTATTTTATTAGAGGAATATCTTCAAGAAGCTATTTATGAGGATTTCTTTTTACTAGAAAATAAAAAAGAGATTTCAAGAATCTATGTAGAATTAAAAAATGTATCTATACATAACAAAAACACCTGGAGAGAAACAATGGAGTTTTTAAATCAATCCATGCTCCAGTTTGAGATTTTTTTTGATGAGTATAAAGATATTCTTGACTCCTAGAGATAAATATTTGCTACAACTAGTCAACATTTTTGATTTCATACGACATCTAAGTATATAAAATACCAATGGCTCACTGCGCCAATTAGAACAAATAAGTGCCAAATGAAGTGATTATAAGGAATCTTTTTTATAGCGTAAAATAAAATACCTACGGTGTAAAAGGCACCTCCGAGCATAAGAAGTTGAATACCGATTTCTGAAGTATTACTTACTAGATTCTGAAAGTCAGTTAAAATTAACCAGCCCATTATTAAATAGAGTAATAATGAAAGAATTTCATACTTACCGGTAAAAAAAACCTTTAAAATAGTACCAAGGATAGCTATGCCCCAAACGATAAAGAAAATGTACCAACCATTTTCTTGAACAAGAGATATTAAAGCCACAGGTGTATATGTGCCAGCTATTAAATAATATATATTGATATGGTCAAGAATTCTTATACCTTTCTTCTTATCAGGATTAATTACAGCATGATACATGGTTGAAATAGCAAACATACTTATCAAAGTAAGACTATATATTGTTATGCTCAGAAGAGCATAAGTAGATTTATAACTATTCTTTTGCATTAATACTATCATGCCTATAATAGCAAGTATTGCTCCTATACCATGAGAAATTACATTAAGTTTTTCTTCTTTATCTAACAAACCATAATTTGACATAACCTTAATTTCTTAATAATTCAAATCTCAGTAAAACCCATCATAAGTAAAATACCTCTTCCACTCTATTTTAAAATTAAAAAGATAATATTTTACAAAACTGATTATTTCAAAAACGTATAAATATTTTCACTAACCTACTACCTTTTAAAAGGTAGTGTTCATTTCCAAAATTATACAATGAACCAAAGAAATTATCAGGTTTGAGAATGAAGAATTTCAAAATTTAACCTTGATTTATGCAAATAAAAAAGGCCCCTTACAATTCTGTAAGGGGCCTTCGAAAAAGG
>NZ_CAXBGF010000033.1:0-16478 GCF_963975365.1 uncultured Maribacter sp.
GATGCACGTTGGGGCAATCCCGAGACCACTCCAGAGGACAAGAAGGTGGCGGAACTTATGAACGGATACTGGGTAAATTTCGCCAAGACCGGAAATCCGAATGGAGATGGATTACCAAACTGGCCTGTCTATACTAAAAATGAAGGTGAAATTATGGATATACAGTTAGATGGTGAAGCCGTTGGAAAGCCAGATCCAAGAAAAGCGAGATTGGATGTCATTGAAAAGGGGGTTAAACTCAGAAACGAACTACAATCACGTGGTATATAAATCAGTTGTGCATTCCATGAATAAAATCAACAACATACTTTCAACAACCGTTTTGTTTTTAACATTTCTAGGTCAAGGTTTTTCACAAACCAATCGGGTTATTGAGGTATTTCCTGAAGGCACCGTTTTGCATGGCAATATCAATTATGCCAACGACACACTGCAAAAGCATTTGTTGGATATCTATTTACCTCCAAAAGTATCCGGTAAAATACCCTTGGTCGTTTTTGTGCATGGCGGCGGTTGGTTGGTCAATGACAAATACGCCGATATCGGTTATATGAAAAAAACCGTTGCTGAAATCATTTCCAAAGGTTTTGCCTTGGCCTCCATCGATTACCGTTTTGCGACCCAAGGTGTTTTTCCTGCCCAAATACAGGATTGTAACCGTGCGGTTTCCTTCTTGGTCGATAATGCCGATACGTATGGTTTCGATAAAGACCGAATCGCCGTAATGGGATTTTCAGCAGGCGGGCATTTGGCCTCCTTGATGGGACTTTCAAAAAATAACGATATTCCCGATTTCTTTGTTCCAGAAACCACTAAAGCGTTTGATTTTAAGGCCGTGGTGGATTTCTACGGCCCCGCCGAACTTATTTTATTCCCAGGGGCCAATGATGCCAAATCGCCTGAAGCTTTATTGATTGGTGCTCCTCCCCTTGATAGACCTGACTTGGCCAAGATGGCTAGTCCGGTAACCTATGTGGATGAAAAGGATCCTCCTTTTCTGATTGTTCATGGGGAAAAGGATGATTTGGTTTCGCCTAGGCAATCCCAACTTTTGAGTTCATGGTTGACGGTTAATGGTGTTGAAAACGAATTGATCGTGGTTAAGGATGCCCCACATTTTGGAGAGATGTTCGATGTGGGACCTATACGGACAAAGGTTATTGCTTTTTTGCAAAGACATCTATAGAAATGAGTACTAATTAGTAAAGTAAATGTGTATGAAAGCGAAGGAAAACAATTTAGATAGAAGAAATTTTATATCGAAATCCGCCCTTCTGGGAGCGGGTATAGTGGCAAGCCCAATGGCTTTTGCCAATGGGAAAAATGCACCTGATAAAATTGAGGGTTTAAAAACAGCTTCCAGCCCTGAGAAGCGAATGCTGGGCGCATTGGAAGTCTCGCCAATTGGATTGGGTTGTATGAGCATGAAAAGTGGCAGCTACAATCCACCAAGAGATACCAAGGATATGATTCCCGTAATCCGTGGTGCTTTTGATTTGGGCGTTACCTTTTTCGATACCGCCGAAGTATACGGACCATTTACTGACGAGGAATTAGTGGGTGAGGCACTGCAACCCATTAGGGACAAAGTGGTCATTGCCAGCAAATTCGGGTTTGAGCTTTCGACCGGAAGTCGTGGGGGAAGAAATAGCAGGCCGGAAAATATAAGAAACGCAGTTGAAGGTATGTTAAAACGCCTTCGTACCGATCGTATCGATTTGTTGTACCTACATCGTTTGGACCCAAACGTACCGATTGAGGACGTTGCCGGAACGGTCAAGGATTTGATCAAGGAAGGCAAGGCGCTCCATTTTGGACTTTCCGAAGTATCACCAACGACCATACGAAAGGCCCATGCAGAGCAGCCCGTTGCTGCCCTTCAGAGCGAATACTCCATTATTCAGCGTGCCCTTGAAAATGAAGTAATAGATACTTGTGGCGAATTAGGAATCGGTTTTGTACCATGGGGACCGGTTTGTCGAGGATTTTTAGGCGATAAGTTCAACGAGCATAGCCGTTTTTCAAGTGACTCCCGCTTATCCCAAGTCCCTTATTTTACACCGGAAGCTATTGTGGCACACATGGAGATGCTCACGCTGGTGCGAGAATGGGGACGAAAAAAGGATGCCACTCCGGCCCAAATAGCTTTGGCTTGGGTAATGGCACAAAAACCCTTTATTGTGCCAATTCCCGGAACTACGAAATTGCATCATGTAAAACAGAACCAAGGAGCACTTAACATTACTTTTTCAGATGCGGAATTAAAAGAATTCAGGAGTGCTCTGGAGCAGATAAAACTTGTAGGCGTCCGTGGACCAGAAACAGCCCTGGTAGACCAATAATTGATAAGTTTATTAAAACACTGTTTTTATCGATTTTGCCAATACTATAAATATGGATTCTTCCCTTTCAAAAAATCAAAAAACCTATATTCACATAGCCCAAAATTTTTTGATGCAATTGAGAGGGCAATTCCCTATTACCCAAGCAACACAAATCATAAAGTTGCGAAAAGCTTCAGATTTTGCGGATATATTAAATATTCATGTAAATCACTTGAATCGGGCCATCAAACTATATACGGGTAAAACGACTACCCAAAATATTAACGAATGTTTTATTAAGGAATCAAAAGGACTGCTCAAAAGTACCGACTGGCCAATTACTGCCATAGCTATGGTCTTTGGTTTTAGGGAAGCAAATCATTTCAGTGCTTTTTTCAAAAAACATGGAGGTTATACGCCAACAAATTACAGGACATTAAAGATCAAAAAATAATGGTAACCCGTTTGATATTTATTATTTTCTTGGTATCGCGATTATGTAGTGCCCAAGGGTCCGTGGATGAATCGAGCAACATATTAATCGTCTATTTATCAAGAACGAATAACACTAAAGTTGTGGCCGAAATGATACATGAAAAAGTGGGAGGTGATCTAGTGGCATTGGAATTAAAAAATCCCTATCCCGAAAACTATAAGTCCATTGTGGCACAAGTGGCGGAAGAAAATCGTACCGGCTTTCTTCCGCCCCTGAAAACACAAGTGGATATGGTCAAATATGATACAGTTTTTGTAGGATTCCCTACATGGGGAATGCAATTGCCACCTCCCATAAAAAGTTTTTTAACCCAGTATGATTTTAAAAACAAAACGATAATTCCTTTCAATACTAACGCTGGTTATGGAATTGGCAGTAGCTTTCAAAAAGTAAAATATCTTTGCGATAATTGCAACATTTTAGAAGGATTTTCTGTAACGGGAGGTAAAGAGCGAGATGGAATTTATTTGGCGATAAAAGGGAACCGAAAAGTAGAAGTTAAGGAATTACTTATGGAATGGCTTGAAAATCTTAAGCCCTTGACTCTCAAAAACTAAAAATAGGCAGGATTTTGGCAAAGTAAGTTATAAACTGTTTGAATTTTGTAGTCTAGATCTAAAATAATAACTATATTTTTAAGTAAATCTTTCGAAAATGGCAATATTCAACTTAAATATCAATGGAACACAACACGAAGTGGACGTTGATCCAAATACACCAATGCTATGGGTACTGCGTGACCACATAAACTTGGTGGGTACAAAATACGGTTGCGGTATTGCCCAATGTGGAGCCTGCACAGTACATTTAGAAGACAATGCAGTACGCTCTTGTCAGTTACCGGTTTCGGCTGTAGGCGAACAACAAATAACAACCATCGAGGGTCTTTCTGAAAATGGTGATCATCCGGTGCAAGAGGCCTGGTTAGAAATAGATGTGCCTCAATGCGGATATTGTCAGGCAGGGCAGATTATGTCAGCTTCCGCATTATTAAAAAGAAACCCGAGTCCATCGGACTCGGAAATTGAAAGTGCCATGAACGGAAATATTTGTCGATGTGGTACCTATACACGAATTAAGAAAGCCGTTAAAATGGCAGCCAATGTTAACCAAAACAAGTAATAGTCATGACTCATATAAAAACAAAATTAGGAAGACGCGCTTTTATTAAGAATACCAGTTTTGCAGGTGGAGGACTTGTGCTTGGGTTTAGTTGGTTAAATTCATGTAAACCAAAAGTAGCCGAGGCACTGGCTATAGAAATAGAAATGCCGAAAGAATGGTATGAAATCAATGGATATTTAAAAATTGGGGATAACGGGGTGGTTACCATAATGTCGCCCAATCCCGAAATTGGCCAGAACGTTAAGACATCCATGCCCATGATCGTGGCAGATGAATTGGAGGTTGATTGGAAGAATGTAGTAGTTGAACAAGCTCCGCTCAATACCGGCCTTTATAGTTGGCAGGTTGCAGGTGGTAGTAGGTCGATCAGTAGTTCTTGGGAAAACCTTCGTATGGCGGGTGCTACCGCTCGCCAAATGCTAAAAGAGGCAGCTGCTAAGGCTTGGCAAGTACCTGTTGAAGAAATTACCGCAGTAGCTGGGGTTCTAGCTCATGAAGCAAGTGGAAATTCTGCTGGCTACGGCGAAATGGCATCAGCAGCATCTGAAATAGAAGTGCCCGAAGAAGTAAAATTGAAGGAAATATCTGATTTCTCCATTATAGGGACCTCCCGAAAGAATGTAGATGGTAAAAAAATAGTTACAGGTAAACCTTTATTTGGATTGGACGTTCAACGCGAAGGAATGTTGATTGCATCGTTAGTACATCCACCAGCCTTTGGCATGAAACTAAAGTCCTTTGATGGGGAAACTGCTAAACAAATGCCTGGTATACGTGATGTTTTTTCCATAAAACTATATGATGACGAATACAAAAAAAATGCTTTCCACTTTACTGCCTATAATGAATTGGTCGTAGTTGTAGGAGACAGTACTTGGCAAGTATTTCAAGCTAAAAAAGCTTTGAATATCAAGTGGGAAAATAATAAGGATATTACGGAGACCATGACCATGTTCGGTAACGAAATGAAAGTTACGTACCCGGCCGGAATGGAAGATTCTGAAACCCACACCGCTAAATTAAAGGAACTGATCAGTCGCAATGCCAAAGTAGCGCGTAAAGATGGTAATCCTGAAGCTGCTTTTAAAAATGCAGCTAAAATAATTGAGAGAAGCTATAGTTGTCCTTTCTTGGCACACAATACCATGGAACCCATGAATTTCTTTGCCAATGTTACAGAGAATCATGCAGAGTTACTCGGTCCTACCCAAACGCCAGAATGGATGGAGACTGCGGTTTCAGAAGTTTTGGGACTTCCATTGGAAAAAATAGATATTCAAATGACACGCCAAGGAGGTGGGTTTGGGCGAAGGTTATATGGTCATTTTATGGTAGAGGTAGCCGCTATTTCGAAACGCATGAAGGCTCCCGTAAAATTGGTATATAGTCGTGAAGATGATATGACCCAAGGTATTTATCGCCCTGCATATTATGCGACGTATAGGGCTGCCTTTGATGTAGATAATAATCTAACTGCCTTTCATGTAAAAGCTGGTGGTATACCAGAGAGCCCACTTTTTGCAAATCGTTTTCCTGCAGGTGCTATTGATAATTATTTGGCAGAGGATTTTACTGTTGAATCGAATATTACAACCGGAGCATTTCGTGCGCCGAGATCTAATTTTATAGCAGGTGCAGAACAATCCTTTTTAGATGAGGTGGCCGAGGAAATGGGCAAAGACCCTATCGATTTTAGATTGGAACTATTGAAACGTGCTCAGGAAAATCCAGTAGGAGAAAAAGAATCCAACGATTATGATGCAGCCCGTTATGCTGGGGTTTTAGAATTGGTGCGTGAAAAATCGAATTGGAAACAAACAGAAACTGGTGTACATAGAGGCGTTTCAGCCTATTTCTGTCATCAAAGTTATGTAGCCCAGGTTTTGGATATTGTTATGGAAAACAATAAACCTATTGTTCAAAAAGTTACGGCTGCAATCGATTGTGGTATAGTAGTGAATCCTGATGCTGCCTCCAATTTATCCGAAGGAGGAGCGATAGACGGAATTGGGCATGCAATGTACAGTGGGCTAACTTTTAAAGATGGAATGCCCCAACAAAGTAATTATGATAGTTACCGATTAATTAGACATAAGGAGGCTCCAAAATCTATAGAAACACATTTCGTGCAAAGCGATATTGATCCTACAGGAATGGGAGAACCGCCTTTTCCTCCTATAATGGGAGCTTTGGCAAATGCTTTATATAAAGCTACAGGACAAAGACATTACCATCAGCCATTTATTACGGAAAAACAAGTGGTAGGTTAAGGTATAATCCACCTGATAACAAAAAATGATATTTATTAAAACTTTAAATTAAATTATATAATGGCAACATTCAACATAAACATAAACGGAGCGGAACACAAAGTAGATGTTGATCCAAACACCCCAATTTTATGGGTGTTACGTGATCATGTAAACTTGGTGGGTACCAAATACGGTTGTGGTATAGCCCAATGCGGTGCATGTACCGTACACTTAGGAGATAATGCAGTACGTTCTTGTCAGTTACCTGTTTCAGCGGTAGGTGAACAACAAATAACCACGATTGAAGGACTTTCGGAGAATGGTAACCATCCAGTGCAAAAGGCTTGGTTGGAAATAGACGTACCTCAATGTGGGTATTGCCAGGCAGGACAGATCATGTCAGCTTCCGCCTTGTTGAAAAGAAACCCAAATCCTTCGGATTCGGAAATTGAAAGCGCCATGAACGGAAACATCTGTAGATGTGGCACCTACACTCGTATTAAAAAAGCAATAAAAACAGCTGCTAGAACAGAAAATGTTTAATAAAAATAAACAAAAATGTCAAAGATAAAGACACAGATTGGTCGTCGCGCTTTTATAAGAAATACTAGTCTTGCCGGAGGTGGTCTGGTACTTGGTTTTAGTTGGTTCAATTCATGTAAACCTAATAAGGCAAAGGAAATAGCAGCCATTGAAATGCCAAAGGAATGGTTTGATATCAATGCCTATCTAAAAATTGGTGACAATGGATTGGTGACCATCCAATGCCCAAACCCGGAATTTGGTCAAGGGGTAATGACGTCAATGCCCATGATTTTGGCTGAGGAATTGGATATTGCATGGAAAGATGTACTAGTTGAACAAGCACCTTTTAATGCAGAATTGTACGGAAGACAATTTACTGGAGGTAGCCAGGGTATCCGTTCCAGATGGAATGGATTGCGCATGGCAGGTGCCACAGCAAAACAAATGCTTAAGGAAGCGGCTGCAAAAGCTTGGCAAGTTCCTGTAAGTGAAATTACCACTTCGGAAGGAGTTTTAAGCCATGAGGCTTCGGGCAAGTCGGCCGGATATGGGGAAATGGCAGCTGTGGCCGCACAAATTCCTGTTCCAGAAGAAGTACTTTTAAAAGAAGTAAAGGACTTTAAGATTATAAGTCAATCCAAGAAGAATGTCGACGGTAATAAGATTGTTACGGGAAAACCTCTTTTTGGTGTAGATTATCAATTTGAAGGAGCTTTGATTGCCATGGCTACTCATCCTCCTGCATTTGGCATGAAATTAAAATCTTTTGACGCATCTTCCATAAAAAGTATGCCCGGAATTGTTGATGTATTTGATATAACTACCTATAATGAGGGTTACGAACAAGCCTATTTTGATACCAACACTTTTCCAAATTTGGTGGTTATCGTAGGTAAAACCACTTGGGAAGTAATGAACGCCAAAAAGGCTTTACAAGTAGAATGGGAGCCAATTTCGGATAGTACGTTTACGATGAACATGTTTGGTAATAAAAGAGAAGTACAAATTCCTAGCGGACTTGAAAGTACTACGGTTCATTATGCAAGAATGGAAGAATTATCCGCTAAACCTGGTAAACAAGTACGTAAGGATGGTAATCCAGAAGCTTTTTTTAAAAATGCGGCAAAGGTTATTGAACGTTCGTATAGTTGTCCCTTTTTGGCACATAATTGTATGGAACCTATGAACTTTTTTGCCAATGTAACCGAAGACTCGGCAAAATTGGCAGGACCACTACAGGCACCTGGTTTTATTGAAGGTACGTTGGCGGCCAGATTAGGATTGCCAGCGGAAAAAATAGAAATTGAAATGACCCGGATGGGAGGAGGATTTGGTCGTAGGGCCTATGCGCACTATGCCGTAGAAGCTGCATTGATATCCAAACAGGTAAAGGCTCCGGTAAAATTAGTCTATAAACGAGAAGATGATATGACTTTTGGAATATACCGACCTTCATACCATGCAACGTATAAAGCGGCCTTGGATGAAAATAACATTCTAGTTGCCTTTCATGTAAAAGCCGGTGGAATACCAGAAACACCGCTTTTTGCAAACAGGTTCCCTGCCGGTGCGGTAGATAATTATTTAGCGGAATCATGGGAAATCAACTCAAATATAACGGTCGGTGCTTTTAGGGCGCCACGTTCTAATTTCATGGCCGGAGTAGAAAACTCCTTTTTAGACGAAGTAGCGGAAGCCGCTGGAAAAGATCCGATAGATTTCCGGTTAGAATTACTTCAAAGAGCAAAGGAAAATCCTGTAGGAGAGAATAATGAATACGAAGCTGATCGTTACGCCGGGGTATTGAAATTGGCAAGAGAGAAATCGGATTGGAATAATACTCCCGAAGGCAAACATAGAGGGGTTTCCGCTTATTTCTGTCATAACAGTTATGCTGCACATGTATTGGATCTTGTGATGGACGGTGATAAACCAATAGTAGAAAATGTAGTTTGTGCTATTGATTGCGGTGTTGTGGTAAATCCTGATGCAGCTATTAACATGGCCGAAGGTGCCATTGTAGATGGCGTAGGTAATGCCATGTATGGCGGCCTTACTTTTATAGATGGCAAAACCGAGCAGAATAATTTTGATACTTATAAAATGATTCGTCATAGCGAAGCACCAAAAAACATTGAAGTTCATTTTGTGGAAAACGAGATAGACCCAACCGGTTTAGGCGAGCCGCCATTCCCGCCTGTTTTAGGAGCATTGGCCAATGCATTATACAAAGCAACAAGTAAAAGACATTACCATCAGCCTTTTAATACAGATAAACCTGATATAGTAGGGTAATCATTTATAACGATTATGTCGATTGTAAAAACCAAAATAGGAAGACGTTCATTTTTAAAGAATACAGCAATGGCCGGCGGCGGAATGGTGCTTGGTTTTAGTTGGCTGGCTTCTTGTAAAATGACACCCGATGAGGTCAACAATCTGCCCAAGGAATGGTTTAAAATTAACGGTTATCTAAAAATTGCGGACAATGGTCAAATAACCATTATGTCCCCCAACCCTGAAGGGGGTCAGAATGTAAAAACCTCCATGCCCATGATCGTGGCAGAAGAACTGGATGTGGCTTGGGAAGATGTTATTGTTGAACAGGCACCATTGGATACCGATTCCTTTAGCTTTCAGTTTTTAGGGGGAAGTCAGGCCATACGCAGAGGTTGGGAAGGCTTACGCATGGCCGGGGCATCTGCAAGATACATGCTTATGGCCGCCGCCGCCGAGAAATGGCAAGTTCCTATTTCAGAATTAACTACAGCAGCTGGGACAATAAAACATACTGCAAGCGATAAATCCATAGGTTATGGAGAAATTGCTTCAGCTGCCGCAACCATAGCCGTTCCCGAAGAAGTAGTGCTGAAAGAAATTAGTGATTTCAAAATAATAGGCACGTCCAAAAAGAATGTAGACGGCCGAAATATAGTTAGCGGCAAACCTTTATTCAGTATCGATACCTATATAGATGGTATGCTAACCGCAATGATCGTACACCCACCGGCATTTGGTCTAAAATTTAAATCGGTAGATGCCGCTGCCATTAAATCGATGCCCGGTATTCGCGATGTTTTTCCGGTGAAGGTGCTAGAAGACGATTATGAAAGGCAACATTTTGATACCTGTACTTTTTTAGAAGTAGTTGCCATTGTTGGTGAAACCACGTGGCAAGTAATGAACGCCAAAAAAGAAATAAAAATTGCATGGGAACCTTTTGAAACCTATAAGGAAGATAGGAAGCCTTATAGTGGGCCCAAGGAAGTATTGACCATACCGGCCGGGTTAGAAAACTCGGAAGACCATAAAGCTTTAATGGCTGCTATGCTTTCAAAAAAAGCAAAAGAGGTACGTAAAGACGGTAATCCGGAAAAGGCATTTAAGAATGCTTCGAAAGTTGTGGAACGAACTTATACAGCTCCATTTTTGGTACACAACTGTATGGAACCTATGAACTTTTTCGCCAATGTTACCGCTAACAAGGCAGAATTGAAAGGACCCTTACAAAAACCAGAACTTACAGAACATGCCATTTCCGAACGATTGGGCATGCCCATTGAGAACATAGACATTCAAATGACCCGTTTAGGCGGCGGCTATGGCCGTAGGTCCTATGCACATTGGTTAATTGAGGCGGCACTTATTTCCCAAAAAGTGAAAGCTCCGGTAAAATTGGTCTATTCCCGTGAAGATGATATGACCGGTGGTATTTATCGCGCTGCTTATCAAGTAACCTATAAAGCTGCGCTCGATGCAGAAAATAATGTAACCGCTTTTCATGTTAATGCAGGTGGTATTCCAGAAAGCCCTTTGTATGCGGATAGATTTCCTGCGGGTGCCATCCCAAATTATTTGGCCGAAAGTTGGGAAATAAATTCCAACATTTCCATTGGTTCGTTTAGGGCACCACGCTCTAATTTTATGGCCAGTGCAGAACAGTCTTTTTTAGATGAATTGGCCGAGGCTGCAGGAAAGGATCCTATCGATTTTAGGTTGGAGTTGCTGGAAAAAGCAAAAAATAATCCGGTTGGCGAACGAAACGATTATGATGCCGAACGGTATGCCGGTGTTCTTAAAATGGTAAAAGAAAAATCGAACTGGGGAACTAATTCCGACGGAATTTCTAGAGGTGTCTCCGCTTACTTTTGCCATAATTCATATGCAGCCCAAGTGTTGGATATGAAATGGGAAAACGACAAACCTGTGGTTGAGAAAGTGACCTGTGCCATTGATTGTGGTATTATAATCAATCCGGATGCCGCCATAAACTTATGCGAAGGGGGCATTGTAGACGGCATGGGAAATGCACTATATGGCGAACAGACCTTTAAGGATGGTGTACCACAAAAAAGTAATTTCGATAGCTATCGCATGATACGAATGAGCGAAGCTCCCAAGGAAATCGAAATTCATTTTGTAGAAAATGTAATTGATCCCACAGGATTAGGAGAACCCTCTTTTCCTCCCACATTTGCTGCAGTCGCAAATGCCCTGTATAAAGCAACGGGGAAACGACAATATCATCAGCCTTATTTTAAAAATCCTATAAATAACAGCTAACAAAATTTATAGCCTCAAAGAAAACCACACTTTCTTTATTACTTTCAGGACTATGAAAAGATATTATTTTAAGAATCGCTTATTCTTTTTAATAGGTTTATTAGGATTGGTTGGTTGTTCCGATTCAGGTAACATTGTTGATGAAGCCCGAACCTGGATGACCTACCAAGGTGATCCGGCAAGCTCCAGTTACACTCCCTTGGATCAAATAAATACCTCGAATGTAGGCGAATTGCAAAATGTATGGACTTTTCAAACTACTGATTTACCCGAAGGATCCGACCCTGTTACTAGCCAAAGTAACCCAATTATCGTGGATGGCGTGTTATACGCCAATTCCGCTAAACAAACTATATATGCAATAAATGCCAAAACGGGTAAAAAAATATGGTCGTTCAATCCATTGGGAGAAGGTGAACCTAGTGCTACTAGTAGAGGAGTTACGTACTGGGAAAGTGGCGATGACAAGCGTATTTTATATTCTGCAGGTAATTTCTTATTGGCCATTGATGCCACCACAGGACAACTGATTACCACATTTGGGGTAAATGGAAAAGTGAATTTAAACGTTGGTGTACGCGATGACCCCAACAAAATTTCAGTCTCTTTAACTACGCCCGGAAGTATCTATAAAGACTTGATTATCGTTGGGTCTAGATTACCTGATTTCTATGGGGCGCCACCAGGATATATTCGTGCCTATAATGTAAAAACGGGCGAATTGGCTTGGACCTTCCATACCATTCCACATCCTGGGGAACCTGGATATGAAACTTGGCCCCCGGATGCGTATAAATATGCCGGTGGCGCAAATTGCTGGGCAGGGATGAGTATTGATAACCAACGCGGAATGGTATTTTTAGCTTTGGGTTCACCTACGTTTGATTATTACGGGGCAGATAGGGTTGGCGCAAATTTGTACGGTAATAGCGTATTGGCATTGGATGCCGCTACCGGTCATTATAAATGGCATTTTCAGACCGTTCACCATGATATTTGGGATTATGATCTTCCTTGCCCTCCAAATTTGGTTACCCTTGAAAAAGACGGCAAACAAATCGATGCCGTGGCACAGGCAACCAAACATGGATTTATTTTTGTATTGAACCGTGATACAGGCGAATCCCTTTTCCCGATAGAAGAGCGTGAAGTTCCGGAATCCCACCTTCCGGGAGAAGTGGCGTATAAAACACAACCCTTCCCCACCAAACCCAAACCATTTGTAAGACAATCGATGACCGAAGATGATTTAAATCATTTTACGCAACAAGATTACGATTCTATTTTAAAGACCTTTAGAACGGTTAGGTACGAAGGTTTGTTTACACCACCGGATTTAAAAGGTACGTTATCATTACCAGCAACGAGAGGTGGTGTAAACTGGGGTGGGGCTGCATTTGACCCAAATTCATCCTACATGTACATCAGAGGTAACAACCTACCCGAAATACAAACTATTGTAGATGCCAATAAATTTTTTGCGGCCGATAATAGCACTCGGTACGAGTTTGGACGAACCGCTTATCAGAAATACTGTGCCATCTGCCATGGTCCCGAATTAAAAGGGGTGCTGCCAACTTTTCCTACTCTGGTTAGGCTTAAAGAAAAGGTAGAAGAACATGAAACACTATTAAAAATTCGGCAAGGAGGCGGACAAATGCCCGGCTTTAAAGGGGTACTTACGCCACGGGAAGAACGGGGAATTATTGCTTTTTTATATGACAAGGAAGAGCCGGTTATAGAAGTGCCGCAAGAAACTGCTAGTGAGGAAGTACCCGTACGGTATATGAATACAACAGCTTACAGAACTTGGAGCGACCCTAGTGGAAACCCGGCCCTAAAAGCTCCCTGGAATACCTTGAGCGCCTTAAACCTTTCCACAGGTGAATATGAATGGCAAGTACCGTTGGGCAATGATGAAAAATTACAGGAAGAAGGCGCCCCCCATACAGGTTTATTAGCGCGCTCTGGCCCTATGGTTACTGCTGGGGGCTTGGTATTCATTAGCGGTGCGGCAGATCAAAAACTATGGGCATTTGACAAAAAAACGGGTAAATTGGTTTGGGAAACAGATTTACCCGCAGCCAATAATGCGAATGTATGTTCGTATTCCGTAGATGGCAAACAGTATATTGCCCTCTCCGTTGGTGGCACAAAAGAAAACCCTTCAGGGTCTATTATGGCATTTGCATTGCCATAATAAAAGTAGAAGTGCTGAAAATATTCATGGGTTGAGAAGAAGTTGCGGATAACTTTTCCCGTAATTATGCGTTTAAAAATAGCTTTATCTTGTTAGTAAGTTCTAAAGTATACTTGTTCTTATTGCTATTAGGGATTAAGGTGTCGTCTATTTCTTAGTTAATTTTCAAATGAAACAGAAACTTGTTATTTAATACCATTGTTAGCACTTTATCCTCACTATAGAATCCTATTGATTGCTAAATTCAACAAGAAAAAAATACTAAATGTTGATGAAAATTATATAAACACAACTGAATTAAAAGCAAAAGAAAAACCTATCATTAAATTACTTTGTATGAAGCAATTTTATTTAATACTTCCATATTTGATAGTTTTTATAAGCTGTTCAACTGAAAATGATGCGATAGAAAACTTAAAAATAAAACCACCAAACGTCATAAATGGAACTTGAATATCATCTTCTAGTGATAAGTTTTCATTTTAATCGTATTCCTTGCAAAATTGGCAATACGTACTGATAATTGAGAATCATTTATAAAATAGAACTAGTCAAAATCAATCATTTTCAATACTTGAGAGCCAATATTCTCTTTTGTTCTAATAAAGTCATTTGATTTTGCTTTTTTCGCTTAAAAACCCCCTTTTTTTATTCGTAATTTAAAAAATAATAACCAAGATCAGTCCTGTAAAGCGGAAGTTACAATAGCTTTAGGTGCCTTAAATTAACTGTTTTAAATTTGTCATATGAGCTCAAAAACAGCATTGTTTTCAAGATTTAATTTGGATTTTGTTCTTTACAGGGTTTTGAATGTAGAGAACTTGAAAAGATATTCTTATTACCAAGATCATTCTAAAGATTCTCTTGATATGGTTATCGATGTTGCATCGGAAATAGCGGACCGAATTTTGTGGCCTGTATTTTCAGCATCTGATCAAAATCCTCCGGTTTTAGAAAATGGAAATGTATCTGTACACAAATCCATAGGTGATTATGTAAAAGCATATAGTGAAGCAGGACTAACCGGAGCAACGTTTTCTTCTGTTAATGGTGGCATACAACTCCCCAAAACTATAGGAGCGGCTTTAGAATTTGTTTTATGCGCCTCTTCCAATAGTTTTATAATGTATACGGATTTGGCTAAAGGAATCGCAAATTTAATAGACAAATTTGGAACTGAAGCTCAGAAACAAACCTACTTACCTCATATTTTTTCGGGTAACTATTTAGGCACCATGTGCCTTACAGAAGCAGATTCCGGCAGTTCCTTGGCCGGTATTAGGACTAAAGCGACACCCAATGACGATGGCGGTTTTAATATAGTAGGACAAAAAATCTTTATATCCGCCGGTGATCAGAATATTTCAGAAAATATTATTCATTTGGTCCTAGCACGAATAGAGGGTGCGCCAAAGGGAGTAAAAGGAATTTCACTTTTTATTGTACCCAAAAAAAATGAAAATGGCGAAAGCAATGGTGTATTGCCCATTGCCATTTATCATAAAATGGGACAAAAAGCGACGCCTGCCATGCACCTATCTTTTGGCGAAAAAGAAACGTGTAAGGGTTATTTATTAGGCGAGGCAAATAAAGGGCTACATCAAATGTTCGTAATGATGGATGGGGCACGCTTAAGTGTTGGTCTTATGGGCGCCAGTATGTCTTCTGCAGCCTATGTATTGGCATTACAATATGCCAGCGAAAGAAAACAGGGCAATAGCCTTAAAGCAAATGCAATAAAAGAACCCGTACCTATACTACAGCATCCTGATGTACGCAGAATGTTGTTGCAACAAAAAGCCTTTGTTGAAGGTGCCCTGTGCTTTGTACTGCAATGTTATACCTATTTGGATATTCAAAAAGCAACGGAAGATATAAAAGAGAAAGAGAAATACACACAATTATTAAACCTATTGACCCCTGTGGCGAAAACATATTGTGCAGAGTATGGGGTTGCTTCGGTAAACCAGGCGTTACAAGTGTTGGGTGGCTACGGCTATACAAAAGATTTTCCCTTGGAGCAATTGGCAAGGGATATTCGTATTCTTCCCATTTATGAGGGCACCACGGGCATTCATTCTTTAGGTCTACTGGGCAGGCAAGTATTGGCGAACAATGGAGAAAATTTAGAAATATGGTATACTGAAGTTCTAGCAGTCATTGCAAGTGCAACCAACGTCCCTAATGTACTAAAGCATGCACTATTGCTTCAAGAAGAGCTTACCAACTTTAAAACAATTACGACTTTTATACAGAAATTGAGTACCGAACTGTCACCTGAAGAATACCTTTCAGACGCGACATTATACATGGATTATTTTGGGACATTAAATATGGCTTGGCAATGGTTAAAACAAGGGGTGGCCGCACAACAGCAATTAGAAGTCAATGAAGGTGAAACACTCTTTTATGAATCTAAATTAAAGACCATGCAATTCTTTTATAGTTATGAAATGCCTAAATTAAAAGGTTTGGCCAAGAGTCTCTTAAATCCTTCTTTTTTGAATATTTTCGATACCGACAAAGAGATTTTAATTTAAATAAGAGATCGTTTATTCATGAAAAACGAATCGAACATACCGAGTTTACATACATCCCAGTTTGATGAGTTTCTCTTTCCAGGCTGGAAACCACCCAATTATTCTTCCTATCACCATTTTCATATAACCAGAATAGAACAGTACGTAAATCATTTAAAAGTACCGGTGCTACCGCATAGAAGAGCGGTCAACTTTTTTATCTTTCTAACAAAGGGTAAGGCCATTAGGAGCAAAGGGTTAAAGCAGTATGAAATTCTTGAAAATCATTTTTACTTTTTACCGGCAGATCAGATTACGTCACTAACTTATGTGAGTAAAGATGCCGAAGGTTTCTATTGCCATTTTAGTTCAGAAGTTTTGCAACATAAGATGTTACAACTAGACTTGGTCAAAGATTTTCTGATTGTCCGCAAGCACTCATAATTTAAAAATACTTGTTATTTTTGTAAAAAA
>NZ_CAXBGF010000034.1:0-4982 GCF_963975365.1 uncultured Maribacter sp.
TTTTGGATTTGGCTTTTAAAATGAAAAAGATAAAAACAAAACAAAAAGCTTTGGCTACGAGCGCAGACGGAAACGAAAACTTTCCTTGTCTGCCCTACTTTCCATAGCCTTTACCGTTGTGCTTCATTATCAGAAACCGCTAACCAATGATAAAATTCTTTAGAAAAATTCGCCAAAAGTTGCTGACTGAAAATAAGTTCAGTAAATATCTACTATATACAATCGGAGAAATTGTTCTCGTGGTAATTGGAATTTTGATTGCATTATCTATTAATAATTGGAATGATGATCGGAAAATAGCAGATCAAGAAACATTATATCTAAAAAGATTGTTATCTGACAACAAACAAGATTATATTACTTTCTCAAATTTTATACGTGATTTAAAAAAAGGAAACGAGACAATTGAACAGTTGTCTAAAGCCCTTAATACTACTATAAATGATTCTTTATTAGTTGTTAGAGCTAATGAATTTATTGAATATGGAAGTATTTTTCCAATATTCTCATCCTCAAAATCGACTTTCATTGATTTATCAAGTACAGGGAATTTATCCGTTATTAAAGATTTCAACTTACGTGACCAAATTGTAAATCATTATGCACAACATGATTACATGCAACAAAGAATTCAGATTTCAACTGAATGGACAATTCCATTAGATGGATCATTATACACTGAAAATAATGCAATGAACTTTGAAACTTCAACGGCATTTCTTTATCCAAATACATCTATTAAAGTACTCGCTAGTGAATTAAGAGACAATAAATTAGCTTATATAAATAATATTGCTTCTCATCATTGGATTAATTCAGATGCAATTGATAGGTTTGAAAAATTAAAAGAACAAACTGCTAAAATCATTGATAAAATAGAAAAACAATTAACAGAATAACGAAAGGCTTACATCGTGTATAAAACATAGCTAATTAGTTTTATACCTATAGATTAATGCTAATTTATGATGATTTCCTAATTTTTAATTTTGGCTATTAGATTAGAGATATTAAAACAAAATATAAAAATTTGGTTTGCGTAATCCGATAATTTAGTGTCCTATTACGCGCTACCTTTTATACACAAATCGCTGGTATTAATACAATAAGTAACTATGAAACAATTAGGGCTCTTTTATTTATGATTTTTATAAGCTGTAAAAACAAATCTAAAACAAAAACAGCAACGGAAACTAAAAACAGAATTGACCAATCTGTCTATGAAATGTGGAGTGGTTATATTGAATCAAATCCAGAACTTAAAGACGAAGAAATACCAGAATCCGATTTATTTCATAATAATAAATAAAATGCGAATCGACTGGTGATATTAACACTGAATGGAAAAAAGAAAGCTTCTTCAGGATTATATAGTTTGTATAAACATGATAACATTGATTTGTCAAAAGTTGGAACAAAACAGATAATTACGGATTTTGATGATAAAGCACAGGCGATAATAGAAAATAAAAGTGTAGACACAATTTCTTTTAATAAAATTTCCAAAGATTATGCTGCATTGGATATGGGAACGGATATTGAGCCATTAGAAAAATGGAAAAAAGCACATTGGGATTTTTTTGAGGGCATTTTGGAAGAAAGCGGAGAGAAACCGAACGAAGAAATGCTAGTAGTTTGCGTAAAATTTGAAACTATATGGACGGCAAAGCACTAATAATAACCTTACTAATAACAAATAATGCTTAAATTCATGTATTTAAGGCTTTGGATTGTTTAAAAGCAATAAATGAATAGTATGTGGATAAAAAACAATTGGATCTATGGCGTTTTATTATTATCGGTTGTATCAGTAATATTTGCGTTAATAACTTCAAACTTTATTTTTAAATCGGGATCAGCTGGTATAGGAATTTTAATCATTCTAATTCTCAATTTCAAAAAAGAAAAACCTTCCAAAGATACATGGCTCATCATCGGTGCTTTTTTGTTTTCAATTGCTGGTGATTGGTTTATGTCTAACATGAATGGAGATAGTACAATGTTTACAAAGGGTATTGCATTATTCTTCCTTGCTCATTTAGGCTACCTCTTCTTTGCCAAACTTAATGGGCAAATAAAGTGGCGGTTTACCAGCATTTTACTGGCATTATTTTTATTGTTTTATTTCTTGGTATTATTCCCTAGCATTAACGATACCATACTTATGCTTGCTGCATTACTTTATTTATTTATTTCTTGTTTTTCCTTAGGCGCATCTGTTGGAATGAAGGGTGACTCTAAAGTAAAATGGACCTATGTCTTTGGTATTTTTTTAATCCTTTTTTCAGACACAATTATCTCTCTAACAGAATTTTTAGGCTATAATAAGTTGGATTTTTTGATTTTACCAACCTATTATCTAGCCCACATAAGTATCACGTTTTCATTAATAAAAAGGCAAGGTTAGGATGTAAATAATACGGTAACCTATATCTTAAAGAACTTTAATAGAACAAAACGTATCATAACGCTATATATATTAATCATTTAATTTTGTTATACTTTTTTTTTCCGTAATTAGCCGGTTAGCATAAGATTTTTTTTAAAGTATATCGGCTACATGTAAAACCAATTGCTAATTTGATCCTAATAGTTAAGAAACTATCCTTTTCCCAATCGTTTTCTAAGTTTTGAAAAACCCACTGGGGTTAGTCCTAAATATGAAGCAATAAGATATTGAGGAACACGTTGAAAAAGGTCTGGTCGTTTTTTCATCAATCGTAAATAACGTTCCTCGTTGGTTCGACTATTAATACGCTCGACTCTCGTGAAAATTTTTATAAATGCTTCTTGCATCGATAATCGTCCAAAACGCTCCAATTGATGTGACTTTTTAAAGGAGTTCTCTGCATCAGATCTTTTTATGGCATAAACTACAGTTGCCTCTGAAGCTTTTAAATAGTAATTGGAAGGATTGCCCTTTACATAGGCAGGTAAATCGGTAAAAAAGACATCTTCAGTATAAAATTCCAATACTTTTTGCTCACCTTGGTCTAGCTTATAATAGTAAATACAACCCGTTGCTACATAAAAAAAGTGATTAACCAATTGCCCTGGTGTTATCAAAGTATCGCCTTTTTTCAAGTTCATTCTTTGGTAGCATTGCAACTGCTCTTGTAACATCTGATCATCTACCTGAGTATAAGACAAAATCTTTTGTTTCAGATTCTCAAGATGTGTTGTTTCTATTTTTGCTTTCAAAGGTTATCGTTTAACAAGGAAAGAATTTCAAGATAGGAATTTTTAGATAATAGTTACTTCCACTTATGGCTTTGTTTTATACTACTTCATGCCAACTGATTTAAAGATTCTCTGCATTCTGAATACCATAATACAAAAATTGGATGATTAAGAATCAACTATGACCTTACCCCTATAAAATATATTTTAGTAAGAAAGGCTTTACCTGTTTAAGTCAAATCTTCTTTCTGGTGAAAGTGTCTAAATCGCCAGGAAGGTTTTTATATCTACATTTTCGATGCCAAATTACAGATGGTAAGGCCCAAACAAGAACCCTAGATAGCTTGACCCGTACGTAAATTGGTGTAAGACCGTTCTCTTCAATAACAATATTGAGCCATAAAATGAATACTTAATTTTTTAAGTGTAATGGCCTATGTACTTTTTAAACCAGCAGTTTGCTTTTCAGATACTTTATCATTAATAAAGACATCCGTCTTTACCTAGTTTTTAAAACCATCCCAAAAATAGTATTCAGGTATTACGTCGGCAGTTTTGGCCTTATCGATTTGAACTTAAAGCGTTTGAAAACAAATTAGGTGCTTTCGGACAATAAAAATGCATATTCGTCCTATTACATTACTTGACTCTTCTAAATTAACTATTTTTAATATACTTCAGAAGTCATTTAATATCAAATTCTCCCTACTTCTGATTTTACCGACATCATTTAAAATTCCCCTTATAGCAAGAACCTACAACATTGTTAAGATTTAATTAATGTAGCATGGTTCATATGCTTTTGCGATTCTAGATTGAATTATTGTATAACCCATTAAATTAAATAAATATGAGAACAAAGCGTAACAAGAGTATGAAGTCGATTTTAAAATTGATTTTATTAACAACATGTATTGTATCGGTGGTTTCCTGTTCAACGGAAAGCATATCTGACCTCTCAGAAAGCGATTTGACCTCTGTTGAATTAAAAAGTGGCAAAAAAGTTGAACGTCCAATTTCCATTGTACTTGAAGGTATCGATGATTTAGACGGAATAGGAGGCACCTTTACTGGTCGTATGACACATCTCGGCAAAATTCATGGCACGGTGGGTGCCGGAACCTTTCTACCGAATGGGGATGGTACTTTTACGTTCACCTCAACAGAGGATGATGTGGTTATTGCTGCTAACGGTGATCAATTATTTTCAAGATCATCGCTGATTTTCGTACCAGTATCATCAACTAGCTTTTCCTATACCGGTACTATTAGCTTTGTAGGTGGAACTGGGAGGTTTGCGGGAGTTCCTGAAGAAAATGGTGGATTCATGCAAATTGACAACGGAGTATACACCATCATTGGCCCAAATGATATTGGTGGGTTCCAGGGGACCACTTCGCACACTGGGGCTGGCACTATTATTTATTGAATAATTCTTTTTTCTAAAAATTAACCAGCGATCTTCGCTGGTTTTTTTGTTTTTGGAGACGTAACAGAGCAGATAGGGAAGAAAATTGTAAACAACCATTTAACAAATGAATTTAACTAACCATAAGCTTGAGAACAAGGGAATCTCTAAATGGGCTAAATGCTAATTAAATTTATTACAAATTGCGTCCCGCTATGCACACCGAATTACACACCAAAAAGATAGTTTCAAAACGATACAAATAAACACATTGAAAATAAAAAAACCCTGTTAATCATACGATTAGTAGGGTTTTTGTCCGCCTTGATATACAACTTTGTCGGGATGACAGGATTTGAACCTGCGACCACTCGACCCCCAGCCGAGTGCGCTA
>NZ_CAXBGF010000035.1:0-3752 GCF_963975365.1 uncultured Maribacter sp.
ACAAGGTGATGCACCTCTCGGCCATCGCCTACAACCTGAAAAAGTACCTGAAATTCGAACAAAAACGGGTAAAAAGCGGGGCGGGACAGCTTGATTTGGCAGCATTGGTGAAAAGTACCGCCCAATTTCTATTTGGCCCATCTGTAAAGCTTCGAAAATTGACCTTTCAATACTGATACGGAAAGAAAAAAGACTCTTGAAGAGGCTTATAATGACCCGTTTATTGATGATTAGGGGCTTGTGCCACGGTTACCCTTGTTGCCAGTAGTTATTTTTATTTTTTCTTTTAAATTCTTAAATATTTCTTTGTCCGCCAAGGTGAACAAAAGCATTTCAAGTTCATATGGTTTAGAATCTTCCCCGTAAATCAATTTTGTATTTGTTTTAATAAAGTCGCAGAACTCAAAATATGCTTTTTGCTGTGTAATGTATAAGTCTTCGCCTTGACTATATTCTGAAATGTGAGAAATATTCACAATCGTATTCATATCAAAGTCAGCAATTATTTTATTTCGTCCACTTGGCATTGGAAAATACTTTTTCTTAAATCCATCTTGATTTTCACAGGTCAAAATCAGCCAGTTCAAAGTATAAATTACTCTTGAGTCATAAATCACGAAATTTTCAGGGTCAATAAAAGAAGATATTTTAGAAAGTGAAGAAATTGTACTAAAACAGTCTAAAGATAATTTTCGTTTAGATAATTGCTTTTTAAACCTCTGAACTTTTTCAATATTCCGTTCGACTGGTTTAAATCCTCTAATTCCGCCCCAATTATTTACTATCCAAAAGTCGAGATAGTTTTGCTCCGTCTTTGTTTTATATTTTTCGCTTAAAATCCATTTTAATCTCACGTTTTGGTCAAAAGGATTTTTGTCAGTCGAAAGTTGTTCACTTTCAATAGAACTGAAAATTTTATCGGTAATATCAAAGTTGAAATCGAACCTTTCTTTGAGGTCAATTTGCTCACTAAATTCCTTTAATTTATCTATTACGTTCTTCATTTTCTAATTACTGGCAACGTTGTTGTATAAGATTAGTGGCGTATTTAAGCACCTAATTTAGCAAATAAACACCAGATAGAAAATCCGCGAGGATTTTCGTAAGTAGGCAAAAACTAGCCATTAATTTTATACGGTGTTAGGCACTGGCTTTTATTTTTCACATTCTTTATCTATTCTTTCTTGAGCGTATTCAGCTCCAAATTCTTTTGCTTTTGTCCAAAGTTCACAAGCTTTTTTCAATTCTTTTTTATTAAAATATGTGTTTCCTTTATTAAAATAGGCTTGCGGATTTTCTGGTTCTAATTCAATTGCTCTGTTATAGTATTCAATTGCCAATTCAAATTCTCCATTTTCATCGCTCAAAGTTCCTCTCGCAACAATTCCGCCATAAAATTTAGGATTAATTTCAATACATTTATCTAAATCTTTCATTGCGTCTTTAAACATATTTAATTCGTTTTTCGCAAATCCTAAATCGTAATATGAATAGTAATCTTTTGGATTAACTTTAATCGTATTATTCCAATTTACGATTGCTCCAAATAAGTTTTGGTTTTCATAAAGTTCAACTGCTTTTTTATAGTAAACATTTTCCTTTTCTGCTGAATAATCAAGAAATTCAACCTTGTCATTTTCGGAATAAGCTCCATAACCTGCAAGTTTTGAATCAAATTGGTAACCTTCTTTATAAAACGTTAGTTCCCAAAATATAATATTATCTTTTGTTATTGGGAATTTTTCTGTATTTCCATTCAGTTCATAAATTCCATTGCTTTTTTCTATTTTTAAAGATGAGCAATTGAAGATTTCAGATAGTCCATTTGATAGATTTTCCAAATTTTCTTTTTTGTCGCTTTTGAAAGTAAAATCCAAATAATTAAGTCCGAATTCAGGGAATTTCCCTTTTTCTATATTTTCATAAAGTTCAACTGCGTTTATTAATTCGGTTCGCCAATTTTCTGAATATTGTTCCCAAGTAAAATATGTGTTTTCCATTTGTGCTTTAACACTAAAAATGTTTAAAATTAAAACTATAAATATTATTGTGCGTTTCATTTTTCAGCTTGTGCCTAACGTATGTATATGTGTAGAATTACACATATATCTATTTTAGACCCAATTTAGGTAAAATATGGATAAGGTTAAGCTTTACAGTAGGGTACTGATATATTATTCGTATAATATGCGGTTGTAAACGTTTAAAATCTAGGACTTAATTACATGCTAGACCGATAAAATCACTACGTATAATTTAATTGTGTGATCAAAGCGACTTTAAGAGTCCGCCATCAATAGGTATGTTTGTCCCTGTAATATACGCCGCATTATCAGAGGCTAAAAAAGCTGCTAAGAAGCCATATTCTTTTGGGTCTCCTATACGCTGTAACGCCACTCTCGATTCCATTTCTTTTCTAACATCACTTTGTTCTATACCTAACTGCTCGGCTTTTTTTGCATTGAGTTGCCCAATGCGGTCGGTATCGAAATAACCGGTAAGAACATTATTCACTGTGATATTGTGTTTGCCGACATCTGTCGCCAACGATTTTCCCCATGTCACTACTGCAGCACGTATTGAGTTAGATAATGCTAAGTATGAAAGTGGCTCTTTTACCGAAACTGATGCTACATTAATAATTCTACCCCAATTTTTTTGAATCATTGACTTTAGAGCCAATTCTGTCGTAAAAACAACGGTTTTAAAGAGTAGATCGAACGCTTCTTGATAATCGCTTACATTTTTTTCGAGAGCGCTACCTGCTGCCGGACCTTGGGTATTGTTCACCAAAATATCAACGGAGTTATGTTCGAAATAATCGGTTATAATGTTACGATATCCCTGAAAATCATTAAAATCGACTACTATATATTGATGCTGTTGCCCGTGGTCTTTCGATAGCTCGGCTACAATTCGCTGTAGTTTTTCTTCGCTATGTGACATAAGGGTTACACTTGCGCCACTTGCTGCCAACTGTTGCGCAATAGCTTTGCCGATACCACCGCTACTGCCACCAACCAATGCTTTTTTATTTTTTAAGGATATGTTCATTTTTTAGTTTTTTATTTATTAGGTTGCTAATTTCTACCGCTTTATCAACTATCATAAAATGTGCACCGTGCTCAATTAAAATAGTATTGGTTCCTTTCGGTGGTAGTAATTTATCGTTAAAACCTCCTATTTTTATTAAATTAGGTAATTGAGTTTCGTTTTTCCAATTGGTCAGTTCTTTAAGCGCCCATTTGTTGAAAGTCAAATCTGTATCTTTTAATATAGTTTTTAAAAGTTTCTTTTTATTTGTGCCAAACATAAATTGAGCAAAGAAAATGGAAGGTTTTAATATTTCTTTAGGAATCAAATTAAGTAATTTAGATTTTCCTATTAGTTTAATGATACTAGGTAACTCACTTCTAGTTTCAACCGATGATATTAATATTGTCCATTTTGGCTTTACTATTTTACTGATTTCAACCGCTATAAGACCACCAAAACTAACCCCAAGAATAGCATAATCATTCTCTTTTAATATGTTGTATTCTTGTATCAACCTTTTGGAGTATGCTATAATTGTTTCCTTTTTTGATGGTGCGATCCATTTTATAGGAACAATTTCATGATCTAGGGTTAAGTAATTGAAAATTCTTTCATCTGCACCGAGGCCACTAATCGCGAGAATTTTCATTTTTTAGATTTTAACAACCAACAACCAACAACCAACAACCAACAACCAACAACCAACAACCAACAAC